>NZ_JAUOPE010000015.1 GCF_030546755.1 Colwellia sp. 1_MG-2023 | reverse complement strand
AGAATTTAGCTCAAATTTAAACTGACAGTCACCGATTAAAAAACGGGTAACTGTCAGATCAAGTCTGAGCTAGTACATCTGAATATTATTTTTTTGACTTAATGCTGACTCTAAGCTTTGTAGCTTTTCAACTGTTACATCTTGATAATTTTTGAAATCTTCATTTAACCAATCTAACTTTGTTTTAAGTAGCTCAAGTTTATCTTCAATAGTACTTGGTTGCTGGCTGCCTCTGAACTTAAATAGAGGTTTTGGTATTGTAAATGATAAATTCCCTTCCGCTCCTTTTGGCTTTTCTTGCTTCTTCTAAGGACGTATTTCATACCATGATTTTATCATCCCAGCTAAAGAATTTTTTTTAAATAGTTCAATGTTTGAATCTATAGATATTAATATTAATAAACCGCCTGACAACTGCATTAAAAATGAGATCAATTTGTTAATTTGAGAGTTATCATAACAAAGAAAGTTACTATTAAAGCATGGCGAGAACATTAATATTAAGTGAATGACTAAAATAGGAATAAACATAAAAACTGGCCATGCTTTAATAAAAGTCCATTTTAAAAAGTTCATCATGTCTGAAATTTATCCCTTTTGCCTAACGCCCATTTAAGGGGTGATAATAGTTTGCTAAAATGTGAAGCGGATCGGAACCGAGAAAACTGTTAGCAATCCGTTGGTTAATGCGCTTGTTAGGTTTCACCTTCAGCTAAAATTTGTTTACCTTTTTTATAGTACAGAATAAGTATCGGCGACAAACCAAACAACATTATATAATTGACCTTCTGGATACCAATGCCATTGTACATGTAAGGTAAGTTAAAAATGAAATCGAACTCGAACGTTAGCCATATAAATAAGGTTAAACAAGCTAAGCGTCCCTTTAAGTCAAATACATCTAGCGTGTAGCCGACTCTGCAAGTCAAAACAGCTGAAATAACTAATGAAGAGAAACCAACCAATATAAATATGCCAATTTCACTAAAAAATGAATAACCTATTTGAAATTGGTAGAAAACTCCGGCCGCTAGAGCAGTTACAATAGCCAAAATAAGTAAAATGTTCGATATTTTCATGTAACACCTAACAGTTTATTAACGTGAATTCCCGATAAGTCCCTATAAATCTCATACAAACTTATATCAAAATACACGAATTTATTTAATTAATATCAGTAAGCTAACAATGTTTTTCTTTAAAAACAATTGATATTAACTTTGTTGAAAACGAGAGTTGAGATATCTAAGATATTATTTTGGCTCGCCATTTAATAAAAAAAGCCACTTATTTATTATTTATAAGTGGCTTTAATAGCTGTCTACTTTTTGGTAAAAGTATGAGATCTTTTATAAAAAAGTCGTTTAAAAACTATAAGAAACGTTAACACTATAGTTTGTATCGTCAGCTTGATAATTTAACGCTGACTGATAATTTTTATCGAATGCATTTGATATTTTACCAGCAATTGTTAACGCGTCATTCACTTGGTAGCTAGTGGTTAAATCAACTATCCAGTAATCGTCTAAATCAACATTTCCACTATCTTTTGCTTCATCTCGATAACTCACGACAGTGCCGAATAACCAATCTTGCCAATGATAATTCAATACCATATTCACATTAAATTTAGGACGTCTTAGTAAGTCTTCGCCGGTAGATTTATCTTCAGTTTCTACATAGGTCAGCGCTATTTGGTAATCAAAATCAAGATAATCACCCGAATAATTAATATCAACCCCTTTCATATTCGCTTTGTTGATATTAGCTGGTTGCCATTGTCCAAATTCATTTGGACTCCATGCAATCAAATCTTCTACTTCAGTATCGTAAATACTAATTTCAATTAACGAATTTTCAGCACTCTTTCTTAATAATACTTCGTTAGTGGTTGAACTTTCTGGGCGTAAATCAGGGTTACCCGAACCTGGCCAATATAAGTCATTAAAGGTTGGCGCTTTAAAAGCCGTGCCGCTATTAAGACTAATCAGCCAATTTTTAGGTAACTGATAACCAATTGAAGCGTTATAGTTTGATTCATTGCCAATCTTTTCAATATCGTCATAGCGACCTGCTAATTCAAAAATAAATTGATTGGCTTGATGTCTCGCTTGCACGAAAACCGCACTAACCGCGCGTTTATCAAGTTCCCAAGCTTGAAAACCCGGTTGCCAAGAAACTTTATCTGTATTGGTTGAAACCGACTCTTCATACCAATCGGTACCAAATGCAAAACCTGTTTGCTCTGATAATTGATAATTACCCACTAATGAAAATTGCTCACGCTCTGTTTTAATTTCGTCAGCATCGCCTTTGAGTATACCGTTCCCGTATGTAGCCCCTTGATCTTGGTTTTTCGCGATAGACGCTTCAAGTGACAATTTTTCAGTTTGATAAACACCGGCAACTTTCACATGATAATTTTCAGCGGTTTGTTTATTCGCATAAAAACTAGGGCACACTTTCGTGTAATCGTCCCAACAAGGTGAATCAGGGTATGAAGCATCATAATCACTATTACTTTCTTCAAAACGGCCAACTAATTTCATCGACACCGAATCAGTAAATTGACTATTACCGATAAGTGATACAGATTGACGCTTATAACCGTCATCATCAGGTTCATTGATATCGTATGGGTTATCCGGATCAGAAACATAAGCATTAAAACCGTCTGACTTCTCTGAAGAAACATTTAAGGTGTATCGGTGATTTTCATTGCCAAACCCCATTGAAGCCGAACCTTGCATTAAGCCATTACTGCCTAAACCAAAACTTACGCTCCCTTCACCTTGGTTATGCTGCTTGGTAAACAGTTGTATTACCCCACCAATGGCATCTGATCCCCATAATGCCGCGCGTGGACCTTTAACTATTTCGATTCGCTCAATTTGCTGAGCTGAAATAGCCGATAAATTTACTGTACCTAACGTAGCCGAGCCAACTCTTACTCCATCAATGAGTATTAACGTATGGTTACTATTCGTTCCTCGAGTATAAACTGAGCTTGCTTGCCCTGCGCCGCCTTGATTCGCTACATGAATACCCGCAACTGTTTTCAAAATGTCACTCACGCTAGTTACTTGCAGTTGTTCAATCGCTTCTCGCGTAATAATTTCATTAGCCGATAAGGCTAAAAAACTGTCTTGTTGAGAACGATTTGCCGTCACTAACATTTGTTCGTCGGCTTGAACGTCATCTGCAATGAGTTCATCTGCTAAAACTAAGTGGGCATTCAAAGTACATGTCGCGATAATCGACGACGCTAAAAGTGTTTTTTTCATAATCTCCTCGCCACCAATGCCACCCGCATCAGTTAAACAAAATAATGAATTTAAGTCGGTCTCCGGACTGATCAACCCAAGGTTGAATTACCGTTGCGGGGGCAGTACAAGATTTTCACTTGTTTCCCAAATGTTCGGTTTGGCGCCAAACACTTAAATTCGTAATTTACTATTCACTTTTTCAAGAAAATAGCACGTTGGTTTTCTTTTTAAACTTACTGTCTAAATCGATCTATTTGCTGACAAAGCAGTGATAATTCATCTAATGAACGTGATGTCATACGATGTAATTGATCAGCATCTGGGTGTAAAAAAGCCTTGTTTTTCACGGCTGGTATTGCCGGCCATTGTGGCCAATTCACTTTATCAGGCGAGCTCATCCCATGAGAACTCGGTTGAATAATGATTTGTGGTGCTTTTAAAATCACATTTTCTACATTAATTTGCGGATAATCGGTTTCACTATTAATAAACGGATTACTCGCTTGGCAAACATTAAGTTGCTGCTGTGGCCAGGCGTCATTTGCCACTGTGGTTAACGGCCTAGGCCATAACTCATAAAACACACTGATTGCCGTTTTATTCTTATATCGATCTCGAATATCGGCAAGTTGCTGTAAAAACTCAGTGGCTTTTTGTTCGCCTAACACAGTATTACCGGTTAACTCGCCAAAATAACGCAACTCTTGAGCGACAGACTCCAAAGTTTCCGGTTGAGAATAAACAATATTCAAGCCTAGTTTTTTTAGGCGTGCTAAGTCATCGCTGGGATTACCACTTTTCCAAGCAATAATTAAGTCAGGATCCATCGCTAGTACTTGCTCTATATTCAACTTGGCGTAATTGCCAATACGAGGAATACTATTAGCCTGCTCAGGAAAATCAGCGTGTTCTGTGGTACCAACAATAAGGTCTCCCGCGCCAATCGCATAAAGATTTTCAACAATATGTGGCGCTAATGCTATGATTCGTTTTGCCGCTTTACCCAGCGGTTTTTCGTTTTCATTCCCGAAACTATTCACACTCAATAAGGTAATAAACAGGATAATGATCGTCTTGATTTTCATCTTGAACTCTCTATAACTACATTCGTTTAGATCTTGGTATTTTTTAAGCGACTCACTTACCAGTCGATACCTTTTTGCACTTTAATGCCGTTTTCAAAAGCATGTTTTAACGATTGCACTTCAGACACTGTGTCGGCCATTTCCACTAATTGGCGGTGCGCTGCTCTACCGGTCACAACAACATGTTGTCCTTCAGGGCGGTTTTTAATGGCATCAAGCACTTCATCTAGATCTAGGTATTTATAACTGAGCATATAAGTCAGCTCATCAAGTAAAATCGTATTAATACTTGGATCTTGAAGGAGTTTTTTGGCTTCTTGCCAAATTTTTTCCGCCGCGGCGATATCTTGTTCTTTATTCTGCGTTTCCCAAGTAAATCCTGTATTCATTACATAAAAAGGCACGCCATGACTTTCCAGTAAGTTTCGCTCTCCGCAATCCCAAGTGCCTTTAATAAACTGACAAACCGCGGCTTTTAATCCGTGGCCAACCGAACGGGTGACTACGCCAAAACCTGCGGTAGATTTTCCTTTACCATTGCCGGTGATAACCAATAACAAGCCTTTATCGTCTGTAGCGGCGGCTATTCGCTCATCAACTTTTTCTTTGAGTTTTTGTTGGCGTTGTTGATGTTTTGCTTTTTTATCTTGTTCGTTCATGAATTTCTCCACTGTTGTAAAATGTGTTCTAGCTTGTCGATATCCATATGTGCTTGGCAAACGTAAGCTAATTTTTCTATCGCTTGTTCTTGTATTTCTTCTAAATTTTGACTGTTCTGTAAACTGGCACCACACCAAAGCGCTAACGTATCAATGGCATCGGCTTGATCAAATACGCCATGCAAATAACAACCTGCTACTTGTCCATCCTCACTGATAGCACCTTGCGTTTGATTGTTTATCGATAATAAAGGCGTCATTGCGGAAAAATGTTCTGTGATCCCTAGGTGAATTTCATACCCTTGCACAGTAATATTTTTTCCTGCTAAGGTTAATGTTCCTTGTTGATTTTTAAGGGTTTTATCTGCTGATAAAACAGTGCTCATCGGTAAAATATTCAGTCCTGATGTTTCACCTTTATCCCCTTCAATACCAAAAGGGTCAGCAATGGTTTGGCCTAACATTTGATAGCCACCACAAATACCAAAAACCTTACCACCGTAACGCAAATGTTTTTGAATTTGTTGATCCCAACCTTGTTGCTTTAAAAATGCGACATCAGCACGAGTGTTTTTACTGCCTGCTAATATGATCAAATCGGCGGGTGGCAACGTCGTTGCCTTTAATTCTGACGCATATATAAATTGAAAATCTATTTCGTGATGAACCCGCAAAGCATCAAAATCGTTATGATTACTCATGCGAGGCGTTACCGGCACAATAACTTTTAGTTTTGCTTGGGTCACTTGTTGCTGCTCAGATACCGCATCTTCTGCCGCAATATGTAACCCGTGAATATAAGGAATAACGCCTAACACCGGCTTTTGGGTTCTTTCTTCAAGCCAAGTGAGTCCTGATTCAAGTAATTTAATATCACCACGAAAACGATTGATGACAAAGCCCACCACGCGAGCTTGCTCGGTTTCTGATAACAAGGCTAAAGTACCCACAAGATGAGCAAAAACGCCCCCTTTATCGATATCGGCAATAATGATCACCGGACAATCGGCTTGTTCAGCAAATCCCATGTTAGCAATATCACCAGCACGCAAATTAATTTCTGCAGGGCTGCCTGCTCCTTCAACAATAATACGTTGAAAGCTTTGTTCTAAACGCTGATGAGATGCAAAGACCGCTTGTTTCGCTATGGTTTTATAGTCGTGATAATCCTGAGCATCCATACTGGAAAACACTTTGCCGTGAATGATCACTTGGGCATTTTTATCTGATTGTGGTTTTAAAAGTATCGGATTAAAATCAACCGACAATTCAACCTTTGCAGCTTGAGCTTGCACCGCCTGAGCTCGGCCTATTTCGCCACCACATGCTGTAACCGCACTATTTAATGCCATATTTTGTGGTTTAAAAGGCGCAACCTTCAAACCTTGTTTGGCATAAATACGACACAAAGCCGCCACTAAGGTGGTTTTTCCAGCATCGCTTGTTGTGCCTTGTACCATCAAGGTTTTCGCAGCCATTAGTTAAGCTCCCGTAAATAATCGGTGTGTGATTGCTCTAACAAATTATAAGGAAAATCACGGCGAGAAACGCTATCGTTCGTTGCCGGGCTCAGCTCGCTATTTACCTTTAATAATGGCTTGGCAATTTGCTTTACTCTTGGTTGTTGTTGGTTTATGTCAATTGCAGTTAAGCTGGCATTGGCAATAGATAAATTGGTGTACCAAAGCGGGTTTCTAAAATCGATATTTAATAAATGCGCTAAAATCATGCGAATAACACCGCCGTGACAAACCAATAAAATATTATCTGTTGATTGTTCACCCGCAACAGTCGGCTTAATCACATCAGCAATTATGGCTTGCCATGCATTTATTACCCGATAAGAGAAACCGGTGAGCAACTCTGCGTTAGGTAAAGGGTGTTGCACGGGATTTTGCCAAAAGCGCTCAAGTTGTTGCCAAATACCTTTATCTTGATGCAATTGATCAAAAGCAATGCCGTCATAAAGACCAAAGTCCATTTCTTTCAATTGCGCCATGGCTGAAACTGGTCGTTGTAATGTAGTGCCGATAAGTTGAGCAAGGCTCGCACAGCGAATTAATGGAGAGGTGATCACGGCATCAATAGGTAAGTTCAATGCGGCAAACTGCTTAGCAATTTGTAAATTTATTTCAGGTAGCACCTCTACATCGGTTTTACCATATAAAGCCGCTTCGCCACTGACTTTACCATGACGCAGTAAATAAATATTAGCCACGATAATTCACCTCACCGTTTTTTGGCGACTTTAAGGTCAATGGAATTCCTGCCGTTACTAAAGTGACTTGCTCAGCAATTTTTGCTAATTGTTGATTCAGCCAACCTGCGTGATCGACAAATAAACGTGAAGGTTTTCCCAGTGGTACAACACCTAATCCCACTTCATTTGCCACTAACACGATTGTTGCTAAATGTTCAGTTGACGCATAAGTTAACGCATTAATTAACTCAGCTATCTTTTCGGCTAAATAATCACTGCTTTGACGATCATCTTGCTTTTGTTCAAGCGCCACCATTAAATGATTCGTCAACCATAACGTCAGGCAATCCACTAAAACATATTGAGTTTCAGGGGGGTGATTAATTCGCTTATCATTTAGCCCTGTTAAAAATTTACTCAAGTGCAGTGGACATTCAATTAACCGCCATTTTGACGCGGCTCTCAGCTGTTGATGGTGTGCGATACGTTGTTGCATTTCTTCATCTAATGCTTGGGCGGTAGCTACATAAAAAGGAGGTTGTTGAGCTACTTCTTTTTGTGCTTGTAGCCATTGCTCGCTAAATGATGATTTACCAGAACGCGCGCCACCTAATACTAAATGCAACATTAGAAGGCTCCCGTATTTGAGACATGGTGAATCATAACTAAATAAATCACCAACTCACTTATTTGTTGTGCTGCACCTAAACAATCACCGGTAAAGCCAGAAATTTTGCGCATTAACCAGTGTCTATATGCAATACGCAAGAGACATAAAACAACGAAAATTGAGATAAGTAACGTCCAAAAATCATCAAAATACCAAGGGAACAACGCGCAAGGTAGTAATGCCACTGCAATTAAAATAACAAGGTCACGACGAGATTGTTGTGAGGCAATCGGCTTACTTTTACTGGTGTCATCATCTACCACATAAGGCGTATCAAAGATTAAACTTGCCGCAAAAGCTCTAGACATCGAGTAGGAAAAAATCACTGCAACTATCAGTAACGAAAACTGTTCAAGTTCAACAAGCAACTGAAATTTAAGTAATAAAGATAAAATTAATGTAACTGCGCCATACGTGCCGATACGACTGTCTTTCATAATAGTTAACCGTTTCGCAGGACTATAACCGCCCCCCATGCCATCGGCCATATCAGCTAAACCATCTTCATGAAAAGCCCCTGTGATAAACACACTGGTGATCATGGTCAGTAAAATTGCGACATCAATAGAAAATAAGCTGTCGAAAAGGTAAAAACTCAAAGCAACCAGTAAACCAATAACAATACCGACTAATGAAAAATATCGATTGGCACTGTTCATCCGCTTTTCAGAATAAGGTAAATTTTTAGCAACCGGTATTTGGCTAAAAAACATTAAGGCAAGACAAAACAGCTGCCATTGGTAGCGGATTTTCACTAAGTGCCTTTTTGACAAAAGCGCTGGCATTAAACTGTGACTCCAGCACTTTCAAAACTCGCCATATCATTATAAAAGCTAGCCGCCGCTTTTAATAAAGGTAAAGCTAAGGCAGCACCTGTGCCCTCACCTAAACGCAGACCTAAATTTAATAATGGTTTTGCTTCAAGTATGGTTAACATTAATTGATGAGCGTATTCATTTGATTGATGAGCAAAGATTAAATAATCGCGAACAATTGGGTTGATTTTAGTAGCAACCAAAGCTGCACTAGTGACAATAAAACCATCAATTAACACCGCTATGCCTTGCTCTGCTGCCGTTAAAATAGCACCAACCATTTGCACTATTTCAAAGCCGGCTAATTCTTTTAATACATAATATGGATCCGACAATACTTGCTCTGGCGCTAATCTTGATATCGCTTGTGCAATGAGTTGTTTTTTAACCGAGAGTTGTTGTGCATTTATCCCTGTGCCATTGCCAACACATTGTTCAACAGGTTGTTGAGAATACGCAGCTAAAATAGCTGACGCTGAACTGGTATTGCCTATTCCCATTTCACCCAGTAATAATATATTACAGCCTTGATTAATGGTATCTGTGGTGACTTTTTTACCGTATAACAGCCCTTGTTGTACTTGAGAATCACTCATGGCACTGGTTTTAGAAATATCATTGATACCAGCCCCTAAGCGTTGCTCGATAAATTGCCCGCTTAAGGACTTTTCTTCAGACGTTAAAGAGGTATTGATTCCGGCATCAATCACTTTCATGGCGATATTATTACTGCGACAAAAGCAATTAATTGCTGCGCCGCCCTGTAAAAAATTCAACACCATTTGCCGTGTCACTTCACTTGGCGCAATACTGATACCTTGTTGAGCCATACAATGATCAGCAGCAAACACTAACATGCTTGGCGCTGAGATAGTCAGTTTTGTCGTAGCAAGATCACGCTGTTGGCTTTGAATTAACATGAGTTGTTTCGCCAAATATTCAAGTTGACCTAGCGCGCCTAACGGCTTAGTTTTACTGTCAATAACCTGTTGAATGGCTGCTGAATTATGGTTATTTAATGGCTTTATTGAAAACACGACTTACACCTTTCGCATGATAAAGAGGAAAAATAAACTACCAATAACCGAAGTTATCACCCCTATAGGGATCTCTTGTCCTGGAACAATCGTTCTGGCAACCACATCAACCCAAATTAAAAAACAGCCGCCGACTAAGCCTGAACTTAATAATAACTTTGCCGTAGTTAAACCAAAAAATGGCCGAACAATATGTGGGATCATCAAGCCTACAAAGCCAATGCCACCACAATAAGAAACAATAACGGCGGTCATAGCGGCACAAACAATCAGCGCTAATAGTCGTAATTTATCAACATTAACCCCTAGCGTTCTTGCACTTTCATCACTTAGTAATAAGGCATCTAATTGTCTGGCAAACACCAAGGCTAAAATAATGCATACGCTAATAACGGGGATCACCCAAGATAAGGCGTAGTAATCTGCACGTGCAAGTGAGCCCATCATCCAAAAAATCACTCTATTACTCGCAAAGGCCTCACCAAAATATAAAATAAAACTGGTAAAGGCACTGAGTAAAAAGGACACAGCAACACCGGCTAACAACAAATGCTCAACGCGCCGCCAATTATTGCCCATTAAGACAACGACCACGATTGAAACAGCGGTCAATGCGCCGATAAATGCCGCTAATGGTAATGAAATGGCTTGCAAGTGTTCAGGAAGTAGCCCTGATAAGGTAGCGCCTAAGCCTGCGCCTGCAACAATGCCAAATAGATAAGGATCGGCTAACGGATTACGAGTCACATTTTGCATTAAAGCACCCGCTGCTGCTAAAGCAAAACCGGCTAGAAATCCCATCAGAACTCGCGGAAATCGAATATCCCATAAAATAGTTTGATAAATAGGTCGTTGGCATTCATCTGTCAAACACTGCCATACTTTTTGGTAACCCAATTCTGCGGTGCCAAAGCCCATTGATAACAATATTGAAAGCATTACCAAGATGATAAGTACGCCAATTTTGCTAAACGACTTCCCTTGCTTAGTCATGCGAAGCGCCTCCGTAAGTCACTCGCATTTTTTCAGTAAGCGGGTTTTTATCAACCAAACAATCAATGCTAAACGTATCTTTAATTAAAGCGGCAGTCAGCACGTTTTCTGTATCATCAAATGCTTTCACTTCGCCTTGGGAGAGCAACAATAAACGATCGCAATATTGTGCGGCTAAATTTAAATCATGAATGGTCATAATTAAGGTTAAACCAAGCTGTTTAACAATCGATAATATTTGATGTTGATAGTAAATATCTAAGTGATTCGTTGGCTCATCCATAATAAGAATTTCGGGACGCTGGACTATTGCTCTAGCAATTAAACACCGCTGCTGCTCACCACCCGATAAAGTATTAAACACTTGATACTTTTTATCTTGTAAATTAACTTGCGATAATGCCTTATCAATTAATTCGATATCTGAGTCGGTATTACTTTCAAAGAATGCTTTATGCGGGATCAAGCCCATATGAACTATGTCAAAAACCGTTAAGTTGAAAACGGCTTCATGTTGCTGGGCAACCACGGCGACTTTTTTTGCGATGTCTTTTCGATCGAATAAATCTAATGATGTATCCGAAAGAGTAACCTTACCTGAGGTCATTTTATTTTCTTGATACAAGCATTTTAATAGCGACGTTTTACCGGCGCCGTTTGGACCAACAATCCCGACGGTTTCGCCTTTAATAGCGGTAAAACTAACATCATTAATAATGTGTTTGTTATTAATCTGCCAAGAAACATTTTCAGCTTGTAAATGAATAATCGTCATAAATACCACAAGGTTAAATCAGCGTGGTATTGGTAAGGAAATTTTGTGCAGGAATGTAAGGAGATAGTGCAACAAAATACCTACCATGTTACCCGCACAGTATATTCGTATTATTTTATGGCAGGTCTCCTGACTTATAGAGATAACCCAAATTTATCCTTCCCAGCAGTTATGCCAGTGGTAATAAAATTCAGCTCTACTTACAGTTGCGGGAACAGTTGCGGAATTATACCTCTATGAAAATAGTTGGTATGCACCACATTCCCTTTTAAGCTGTGTTTTTAATTCTGTTGAATAAACACACAGACACCATAAAATTTGCGCTACTTTATCATAGCTAAATAACGTTGACTACATTTTAGCTATATAGACGTCTAAAATACTTTATCGTTTACTTATTATAACTTTTCTAAAACCTTATCTAAGCCACGCTTTGATTCAGCTACCGCTTGCAGTGGGGTTAAGCCATTAGGGTACTCTTCTTGTTCAACGACTAACCATATTGTACCGCCAACCGTCATATTAGCTTTCGTTAAATTCAACCAATCAATAGTATCTTGACCAATAATAGGCAGTTTTCCGTGAGTACCTTTAGGGAGTTTAACTTTGTAATGAGTGGTTATCGTTCTGCCAGGGTATTTTTCAACGTAAGCAATAGGGTCTTTTCCTGCATACGTTGTCCAACCAACATCTTGCTGAAGTACTACATTTTCAGGCGTGTTCATCGCTAGATAATCCCAGTAAGTTGTTCCTGCATAGTCATTAAATTCATGATCATGATTATGAAAACCAGTTTTCATGCCAAATGGCGCTAATTTTTTTGCAAGCTTGTTTAATAACGCCACTACTTCTTTTATGCCTTCTGGGTGCCAAGCACGTTCATCCCAACCGACAATCAACATATCAACTTCGAGTGTTTGATAAAACTTAACGGTGTCAGCAAAATTTTCATCATTGAGTTGCTCAAAAGAGACATGCGCACCGCTGCCTTTTAACGAAAGTGAATCTAACACTTGTTTTATTGCGGTTGCATTGCCTGAAAATTCACCAAATTCATTAGCAAACTCCACCCCTTCAAAGCCCATTTCCGCTAACGTTTTAAGGGTTCCTTTGAAGTCTGCTTTAACTTCATCTTTAACAGACCAAAGTTGCACACTCAATTGTGGTGAAGTAGTAAAATTAGATTTTTCGTGATTATCATGAGCTGTCGCTAACGTGGCGAAAAGCAAACTACTGCTCGCTACAAGCATACTTAAGATATCTTTAAATTTTTTCATTATTTTCTCTTACATTTCGGTTTAGTTTATCCAAGGTTTATACAACGACTAAATTCGTTTTGCGTTCATCTCTTTTACCGCGTAATCAACCGCCCTAACGGTAAGCGCCATAAATGTTAATGATGGGTTAACAACAGCTGTCGAGCAAAAACTTGAGCCATCAGTAACAAATAAATTAGGAATATCATGGGTTTGATTATAAGCATTTAACACTGAATCAGCCGGATCGCGTCCCATGCGAGCCGTACCAACTTCATGAATCGCTAATCCTGGGGCATTTTTATCCAGTGATGTATAACTAGTAACGTCTTTTACCCCCGCTTTTACGAGCATATCTTTCGCCGTTTCCGCCGCATCAGCCATCATTAGTCTTTCATTCTCTGACCACTGACAATTTATGTGTAATTGAGGGATCCCCCATTTATCTTTTTTGGTCGCATGTAATGACACCTGATTTTCATATCGGGGTAACATTTCACCTTGAGCATGCAAGCCAAAATACCAATCTCCGGCTTGAGTTAGCTGCTGTTTAAAGTCAGCACCAATACCGTCTTGAAAACGATTTCCTTGCCAATTACTTCGACCGGCACCGCCCGCTAAAGCATAGCCGCGTTTATAGTTTTTCTTATATTTGGAAGGCTCAAATTGAAAATTTGGGATATATGCTGCGGTAGGACGACGGCCTGAATAATATTCATTTTCATAACCTTCTAATCGACCACTCGCGCCCGCATTGTATACATGATCCATTAAATAATGACCTAACACGCCCGAGCTATTGGCAATGCCATTCGGGAACTTTTTCGATGTTGAGTTCAGCATAATTTGCGTTGAACCAAGGGTTGAAGCACATAAAAACACCACTTTGGCAAAGTATTCACGGGTCGTTAAATTGTCATTATCAATAACTTTAACGCCTTTCACGCGATTGGTTTTTTCATCGTAAATTAAGCTATGAACTACGCTATTAGGGGCAATATGTAAATTACCTGTTTTAGCTGCAGCCGGTAAAGTAGAGCTTTGCGTAGAAAAATAAGCGCCGAATGAACAACCTTTTTGACATTCATTTCTTGCTTGGCATTGTACTCGCCCTTGTGAAATATGGAGCGCGGTCGGCTGAGTTAAATGAGCCGTACGCCCCATAATCATCGGACGTTCAGGAAAAAGACGGGCAAACTTTTTTTGTAAATCTTTTTCAGGTTTCATCCACTCGAAAGGAGGTAAAAATTCACTATCTGGAATTTGTGGCAAGTTGTCATAGTTACCGCTTATCCCAGCATGCTTTTCAACATGGCTATACCACGCTTCAAGATCTTTATAACGAATCGGCCAATCGTTGCCAACACCATCGGCTTTATTGGCATTAAATTCATTATCACTAAACCGGTACGATTGACGATGCCATAACAATGACTTTCCACCGAGTTGATTCGCTCTGATCCAAGTAAAATCAGTGCCCTTTTCCGTTGAATAAGGTAAATCTTTGTCATTACCAAAAAAGTGTTTGGTTGCATCATGAAACGCGTAACATTTTTTCTGTACTTTATACTGTTCTTCAACAAGTAAATTATCTACTTTCATTCGATTGGCAAATTCCCAAGGACCTTTTCCTTCACCAATATAATCTTTGCGATGCTCAACAACACGGCCACGCTCTACCATTAAGGTTTTCAAGCCTCGCTCGCAAAATTCTTTGGCTGCCCAACCACCTGAAATGCCAGAGCCAATCACTAAGGCATCATATTCTTCAGTGCTGTTATTAATATATAATTCTTGATCCATAACTATCTCTCACTTAGCAATTACTAACTTAGTAATACGCCAAAGAACCCCATGATTTTTTAAACGATGAATAGGCTACTGAGCCTTCAAAGCCACCTGGAACAGCTTGATAATTTAACGCTTGAGTTGCACCAATTTCAGTGGTGAAAAATCCAAACACTAATAGTGACTTTAATGCTTTAAATGCGTGTTTATCTTGCGAGGTAAATCCAAGTTTTTCTGCTTCTAAAGCAACCAATAAATCCTGTTGGTTTATGTTATTTAACTCAATAAACGCTTTGTTAAAGTTCGCGTTGCTCTGAACGTTAATTTTTTCAACAAGTGCAACAGCTTGTTGTTGGTTTTCTTGGTCATAGCACACAGATAATTGATGATCTAAAAAGCCATGAACGTCCAACTCAGCCGCACTTGGCGTATCTGTTCTAGGTAACACCACCGCACAAATATCATGTAATATTTGCATTTGTTTTAATGTAAAAAGTTTACCTGCTTGCAAAGCACTATGGCTGTTAGGCTGATAACTAAAGGCTACTGCTAAGGCATCACCGCTGATAAATGGTGTAACTGCAGCCGCGCCCATTAACGCCGTTAAGCCACGTAAAAATTGTCGTTTACTTTGTTCAACTTGCGGTTTCATTTCAGTACTTTTGACGTCAGAGTTTTGAACGTCTGCTTTATTCATTGAAAATGGCAAAGTTGAATAATTACGATTATTTTTCAATGTTCGCCTCCTCAGTGTCTGTTGATACTTGTGTAGCCGCAGCTTTTCGCATGACCAATACTAAACCAGTAAAGGCAAAAATCAGTACAAACGGAAAGATACTTAGGTTAGCGAGAGTTGCTTGACCTGCCGCTAATTCAGCAAGCGCAGGATCACTATTAAGCGTTAGTGCTTGTTGACGAGCTTCATCTATCCATTTGCCGATCACAGGGTTCCACATACTTACGGCAAACATCCCGATCCCACCCAATAAAGACATACCTAAAGCGCCTGAATCAGGAATGTTTTCTGCGACAAATCCCACCATTGTTGGCCAAAAATACGTAACCCCTAAGGCAAATAAAAGCGCTGATACATACACCATATTACCGGTAGCAACACTCATTGAATAA
This sequence comes from Colwellia sp. 1_MG-2023, assembly GCF_030546755.1. Classification (GTDB taxonomy): domain Bacteria; phylum Pseudomonadota; class Gammaproteobacteria; order Enterobacterales; family Alteromonadaceae; genus Thalassotalea_H. The sequence goes on along the minus strand of NZ_JAUOPE010000015.1, from coordinate 98,826 downwards.
ATACCAATGGTGGTGACAACCGCTGAATAAAGTAACACCCCCGAAGGGTTAAATTTGTGAACAATAGGGCCGGCAAAATAACGACCTACAGCCATAACGCCGGTGATCATCGCCATAATTAACATTGGCGAAGCACCAGATGAACCTAAAATACGTTCAATCCATTGTTGCGTTCCTAATTCACTCGTCGTTGTGAGCGTCATACAAACAGCCATGAAGAGGAATAAAGGCGAAAATAACGCTTTGATATTTTTACTCGTTGACGTTTCAATGTTGTCGGTTTTAGGAAAGCTTTGCGACAGAATTAAATAACCATAGATAACCGTAGGCACTAACATTACGGCAATTTGCGCTTGCCAGCCAAAGCTCATGTCTGTCATCATTTTTGAGATTAATGCGCCAACAACTATGCCGCCAGGAAACCAAACGTGAAATCTATTAAGCATAGTGGTTTTGTTTTTATGATACATATCAGCAATTAATGGGTTACAACCTGCTTCCACGGCGCCATTAGCAAAACCAATACAGAAACTTGATATTAATAACGACCAAAACCCGTCCGCGCTAATGGTTAAAATCAAACCAAGGATATGACCAACAAAAGCGATAGTGACCAATTTTTTAGCGCCAAAGAAGTTATACAATAAGCCGCCTAACATAGTGGCGATAGGAAACCCTAAAAACGCCATGGCATTAATCCAGCCTAACTGAGTATCTGATAAAGCAAAATCTTGGCTAAGTTGGCCTAAAATTCCTGCGCGAATAGCAAAAGTCATCGCTGTTACTGTGAGCGCTAAACAACTCGCAATAAAAAGCTTATTTTTATTTATTTGTTCTGACATTTTTCATTCCTATTTTAATTTCAACTGCATGAACAGTTAACATTTAAAGCCCTAAAATTTGACGATTTAACGCGGCATCTTCACCACTTGAGGCAAAATCATCGAAGGCATGCTCTGGGGTTCTGATTAGATGCTGCTCAATAAATGGCGCACCTTCTTTCGCTCCATCTTCGGGATGTTTTAAACAACATTCCCATTCCAATACAGCCCAACCTTGGTAACCATATTGGGTTAATTTGCTAAATATTTGTTTAAAGTCAATTTGACCATCGCCTAAAGAACGAAAACGGCCTGGACGGTTTTGCCAATCTTGGTAGCCCCCATAAACACCACTTCTCCCGTTTGGTCTAAATTCAGCATCTTTCACATGAAAGGCTTTAATATGCTGATGATAAATATCAATAAACGCCAAATAATCCAGTTGTTGTAAAATAAAATGACTTGGATCGTAAAGAATATTCACCCGCTGATGATTGCCGGTTGCTTGCAGAAAACGTTCAAAAGTTACCCCGTCATGTAAATCTTCACCAGGGTGTAATTCATAACAAATATCGACACCGGCTTCGTCAAACTTATTGAGAATAGGTAACCAACGCTTGGCTAATTCTTTAAAGCCGTCTTCGACCAAGCCGGCAGGTCGTTGCGGCCACGGATATACCGTTTGCCACAACAAAGAGCCAGAAAATGAGGCATGAGCCGCCAAACCAAAGTTAGCACTTACTTTGGCCGCCATCGAGACTTGGTCAATAGCCCAGTCGGTTCTAGCTTGTGGATTATTTTTTACTTCTTCAACCGCAAAACCATCAAATTGCTTATCATAAGCAGGATGAACCGCAACCAGCTGCCCTTGTAAATGCGTTGATAATTCACTAATGCTTAACCCTGCATCACTGACAATGCACTGTATTTCGTCACAATAGGTTTTACTTTCATAAGCGAGCTTTAAATCAAATAATCGTTTATCCCATGTAGGTATTTGTACCGCTTTGTACCCTAAACTAGCAACCCAAGCACAAATCGCTGCTAAATTATTAAAAGGTGCCTTATCTTGACAAAATTGTGCAAGAAAAATACCTGGCCCTTTAATTTGAGTAGTATGAGATTGAGTACGATAAGTTGAGCTTTCTTGCTTTGAAGTAAGCAAACTTGATGTATTGTTTTCCATTTTATTCGCTTCCTTATTTAGCTATTGGTGACAGTAACGGGTGCCACTTAGTTTCAGATTGACTAGCAGCGACGACACCTTCAATAAATGCCATACCGCGTATTGCTTCATCGATACCCGGAACATCAAACGTTTGGTTATCACAGGTTTGATTTGCTTGGAAAGCGCGAATTTGCTGAGCAAAATTAAGATAAAGATTCGCGAAAGCCTCTAAATAACCTTCGGGGTGTCCGGCTGGCGTTCTCATTGCACCTTGTGCAGCATCACACAATTTTCCAACACCTGCTCTTATTTGCTGGGTAGGCTCATCATTCGATTTAAGCAATAAAGTGTTAGGCGTTAAATGCGACCATTCAATACTTTTTTTATCGCCATAAATACGTAGGGTTAAATTATTTTCATCACCGATTGAAATTTGACTGGCAAGTAAAACCCCTTTCGCACCATTTGAAAATTTCAACATCACCGTGCCATCATCATCTAATGTTCTACCGGCAATTGTGGAGGAAATATCAGCGCAAATATTATCGATGGTTAATCCAGAAACATACTCAGCAAGGTTTGCCGCATGCACGCCAATATCCCCAATACAGCAGCTAATACCTGATTTTTCAGGATCTAACCGCCAACTTGCTTGTTTACTACTTTCATCTGATTTTGATGCCAACCAGCCTTGGCTATACTCAACAACTACTTTAACAATATTGCCTAAATCGCCTTGTTCAATGAGGTGCTTAGCTTGTTTTATGAGTGGATACCCCGTATAGGTGTGAGTTAATCCGTAAAGCATGGCATGTTTATCAATAACATTTTTTAACTCGTAAGCCTGCGCTAAGCTTAACGTGGCAGGTTTATCCGACATCACGTGAAAGCCATACTCCATGGCGAGTTTAGCAACCGGAAAATGTAAATGATTAGGCGTTACAATGGCGACAAAATCCATACGTTCATTTTCAGGTAACATGGCCTCTTGCTTAAACATTTCTTGATAACTTTCATAGCATCTTGATTTATCGAGATATAAGCCTAAACCGGAGGACAAACTCTTTTCTTTAGTTGAGCTAAACGCCCCGCAAACCAATGCTATTTCGCCATCAATTGCAGCAGCAATACGATGAACGGCGCCAATAAAGGCTCCTTCACCACCACCAACCATGCCCATACGAACTTTTTTCACTAGATAAATCCAATTCAATGATCAAATACTTGTTATTTACTATAGGAGCTTGTCGGAAAAATGTGTTATTAATAAATCGGTTTTAAATGCAACAAATTCGGCGTTTAAATTTTTATTGTTAATTTAATTTACAGGATAATAAATTGATGACTGAGCAAAATGTCTCACGGTTTATTGCCCAAATGGGCGGCGAGCAACTGATCTCAATGTTTGATCTTCTGCCTGGAGTATTATTTTGGATAAAAGATAAAAATCACAACTTTATTCATGCAAACCAAGCTTTTATCGACCACAAAAGTGTTAAAGGTTTACAAAAAATCGTCGGAAAAACAGATTTCGATTTTTCTCCTCCTCACTTAGCGAAACAATTTATTCGAGATGATAATAAGATTTTAGCCGGACAAAGCGTAACTGAACGACTAGAAATGAATATGACAGAAACAGGAGACGCGGCTTGGTATGCAACTTCCAAAAGACCTATAACAAACAAGCAAGGGGAAATAATCGGCTCTTACGGCATCACTCGGCATTTACAAAAACAAACCATCGCGCTGTCTGGCGTTGATGCAGTAAAAGTACCTGTTGATTACATTCGCAGCCACTATCATCAACATTTCACTATAGATGAATTAGCAGAAGTTGCCCATTTATCCGTTAGTGCATTAGAACGCCGCTTTAAAAAGTACTTAGCAAAAACCCCTAAGCAATTTATTAATGAAGTGCGTTTAGAAAATGCGCGACGCTTATTAGTTGAAAGCAATACACCTATTTCTCAAGTCGGTGAAGAAACGGGGTTTACTGATCACAGTTATTTCAGTAAACAATTTCGGTTATTTTTTGGCGTATTACCGTCTGATTTTAGACAAAGTAGTCGCAAATAACAGATAAATAGCAAACTCATCATATGCTCTGCTTTGCAGTAATTTTCGGTAAAAAGTCGTTGCGGCACTAATTAAAAATACTGCTCACTTCTTCGCTCGTTAACATGCGGCTTTCTCCAACTGCGAGTTCGGCATCTAATTCCAGTGCGCCTACTGACTTGCGATGTAGTCCTATAACAGGGTTTTGAAAACGACCAAACATACGTTTAATTTGATGATATTTACCTTCAAATAACTGAACTTCCAATAGGTGGGGATCAATCATCATTAAACTGGCGGGCATGGTGGTAATATCTTCATATTGAAAATACATGCCTTTGGCGAAAGCATCGATATAATCTCGCTCCTGCTCTTTGCTAATTGGATGCTCAACGGTAACTAAATATTTTTTAGCGACTTTATGCTCGGGTGACATTAATCGTTCTGACCAACGGCTATCATTGGTTAATAATACGAGTCCTGAGGTATTCAGATCTAAACGACCAACAATGTGTAATTCATTTTTGGCGGGATGAGAGAGTAAATCAATAACAGTTCGATGCTGCGCATCAACGGTGGCGCTCACGACACCAACCGGTTTATGTAACATTACATAATACGCTTGATGGTTTTGTAGCGTTTCACCGTCTAACTGAACATGTGAAAATTTATTAATAATAAAACCAATTTCGTTAACTGCTTGACCATCAACTGAGATTCGCCTTTGCGCAAGCATTAATCTTACATCACGGCGACTAATCTGCAGATGCTCACCAATAAAGCGATCTAAGCGAGTATGTGAAATTGACATAATTGGAAAATAGCACTGAAAAATTAGCGAAAGTTTACCAAGTTATTTCACTAACTGTAATATCGATTGTCGCTTTTCTGGTTGAATAATCACGCTTTGCGATCTTAATTCATCATTTTTAAAGCGATCAAAATGCGCTGTTTTAACGCCCATTTTGCTGCAGAATTTTTTAAATGTTTGAAAATCTTGAAAGGTATACGGGTTATCTTCTGCCGTCATCAAGCCATCAACATATATTGCATCACCGTTACAATTAATATTGGCAATGGCGCTATATTTATCGCCATAGTTTTTTGATCTCAGCGCTCTGACCGTTTTTATTTCAAAAAACCAATCGTCTATTTTTATATAACGTTGCATGTCGTTCATTCGTCTTACCTTGGAAAAAGAGCCGACTGAGGTTGGGAGATACAGCCGGCTTAAATAGGGGAATAAGCAAAACTTACTTGATGTTTTAAATCAAAAAATTACTTTACTTGCGCTATGTATTGGTTAAATTCTGCTTCACTAATACCGGCATCAGTATTGAGATCCATCTTGGCAAAAAGTTTGACCAACTTTTCACTTTTGCTTGATAGAATTTCAGCTTTACTTAATAAGCCATCTTTATCTAAGTCAAATTTTTCAACTAACATAGCAAATTTACTTGGTGTTTTTGACTCAGAGATCATAGCAACTTCACTCGTTTTAACAGCGGCTTCAACGTTAGTTTTCACATCTAATTTAGCATCACCTTCGTTAGCATTTGCCACATATGAACCGATTGCACATGTTAAAACTACTGCAGTTACTTTTTTTAAACTAATTGTATTCATTATTTTATCCTTAATTTTATTATCAACGTCAGCCTCTAACATGAGACATACACAACAGGCATTGCACACAGCGTACCAAGTGTTTAACTCATTGATTAAAAAGGAATTAACAATACAAAACACAACAACACTGTCGTTAATATGAGACAGTTAAAAATATTGATAAATTTTTTTCTTGAACACCTTGATAAAGAAGAAAATATTTATCTTAAAAATCAACAAGTAATATTTAAAAACATAAGATGATAACACTGTCACCAATTAGAGACAGTGTTGTTTTTATCGCTGAAATGCCGTAAAAGTGCAGCTATATAATTAATACCAATAAACTACTTATATTAAGGTTGTCGATTGAAAAAGCCGATAAAAAAATGGGAATTAGAGAACGCGTTAAGATTTTCAAGTGTTCGCCAATTTTCAATAAAATCACTCACTCTTATCGGTTTTAGTTTAGTTGTTTTGCCGCTAACATTTGCCTTGCTATATGGTGCAAATCAAGTGAATAAACTTTCACAACAAGGAAGTTCCGCGATTATCAACGTGGCTGAGTTAGTAAAAATAAATCGACAACTCAGTATTGAAATAAACAAGCTACAACGTTTTGCCAGTCAATACGTCGTTTTAGAAGATCAAAGCTTGTATGCTCAGTTTGTCCAGCAAAAAAATAAACTGACTGACATCATTACAACAGACATAGTGATTTACCAAGACGAACAGCTCAATCAATTGAGCCAACAACTATTAACAGAAATAAAGCAGTTACACTTATATCAACCAAACTCAGAAAACCTAAATAAGCATTCTTTAGACATGCTGCAAGAGGAGTTCAAAGCATTAGCGTCGGTTAGTCAAATGATTAATTTTCGTAGTAACGAGTTAATTAGCTCGCATGCTCAAAACATGAAAAACTCTGCTGATAGTTTAAGAACTACCATGTTAAATAGTTTGGTGAGCATTCCACTGACTATTGTTATTGCGGTGGTATTTATTCTCTTGATAATTCGTCCATTAAGACAATTATCGGCTAAAATTTATCGGCTTGAGCAAGGCCATTTCCAGCAAAAAATCACTTTTTCAGGTTCAAAAGAAATTAAAGAAATTGCCGACGCGTTAGAATTAATGCGGGCAAGACTACACGCTTTAGAATTACAAAAATCGAGTTTTATTCGCCATATTTCTCACGAATTGAAAACGCCGTTAGCGGCGATACGTGAAGGTACCGAATTACTATATGACAACAGTGTTGGAGCACTTAACGATGATCAACAAGAAATCACTAATATTCTTAAAATCAGTGTCTCTCGTTTACAAAACTTAATTGAAGATTTATTAGATTTTAATATCGTTTTAGACTCAACGAGTTTGCAAGATGCTGAAAAATCACAGTTAACACCAATTATTGAGCAAAGTATCAACGACAGAAAGTTAGATATTCAAAGTAAGCAACTATCTGTACAGTCTGATTTAAGTCCGCTGAATGTTCAAACCAATGTAAAACAGCTGTCTGTCATTTTAGATAATATTCTCTCGAACGCGATAAAATACTCACCTCAAGGCGGAGAGATTCATATTCACTCTTATTTAGAAAACCATGAAATCATACTGAAAATTACCGATCAAGGACCGGGAATAGACCCAAAAGCTCAACAACAAGTATTCGACGCTTTTTATCAAGGGACGCCCCCTAGCGATAGCAATATAAAAAGTAGTGGTCTGGGTTTAACCATTGTAAAAGAATTATTAATGCGATTAAGTGGTGATATCGAGTTAACCTCTTTAGCCGCCCCGAAGCATGGGTTAATAGTAACCTTACGCTTTCCTTATCATAATCAAGGAAAATAAAGATGATGACTCATTTTATAAAAATGATTAGCTTTTCACGCTTAAGAATAGTGCCGCTGACAATACTAGTTTTGGCTCATTTGACTGGCTGTCAACTTACCGAAAAAAGTACTAATGATTCGCAATATAGTCATTATTACTTATGGTTAAAAAGTTTATCTAATCAAGAACTACTCAAAGAAACAGACAAACAAAAACACAATATCACCGGCGGATTTTATGAAGCAGAAGTAAATTTAGCCTTACTTTACGCGTTACCAAACTCGCCTATTTACAATCCATATACAGCAAAAACCACGTTAAATAAACTGACGATTGCCCCTGAGCAAGCAGTACAAATGTCAGCGGCCGACTTTGGCTTTATCAGTATGATGAAAGATCAACTCAACCAACAAATATTAACCTTGAACAAGTTAATATTAACCGAGCAACTATCGCAAGAAAACCAAAGTTTATTACAAAGCAAAGTATCTGAACGAGCTTCATTAATGTCACAAATTCAAAAACTTAAACAACAAATCAATCAATTGAAAAAAATTGAAATTGATATCAACAATCAAGAGCCATCATCATGATTAACGCGGCACAATCCTCTTCGATAAATGAAACCATACTCATTGTTGATGACGACCCAAGCTTATTACGATTACTAGGTATTCGTCTTTCAGCCGCTGGCTATGATGTACTACCCGCTAAAAATGCTAAAGAAGCATTGGGGTTATTAAAAAGCTCTCAACCCCAATTAGTGATCAGTGATTTAAAAATGGACGGCATGGACGGCATGGCGCTATTTGAAAAAATTCGCCAACAGCAGCCTAACCTGCCAGTGATTATTATGACCGCACATGGCACGATACCCGATGCAATAAATGCCACCAAACAAGGCGTTTTTAGCTTTTTAACCAAGCCGTTTCAAAGCCAAGAGTTACTCGATACAGTTGAACAAGCTATTCGTTTACAACCACAAAATGAAATAGGTCAGCAACAAGCCGACGAAAACCTATGGCGAGAAAAAATCATTAGTCGCAGTGCGGTGATGTCAACCTTGTTACAACAAGCAAAACAAGTGGCAAAAAGTGATTTTAGTTTGTTAATACAAAGTGAGAGCGGCACAGGTAAAGAATTATTAGCCAAAGCCATTCACTTAGCGAGTCATCGACATAAAAAGCCTTTTATCGCGATTAACTGTGCGGCAATTCCCGAACAGTTGTTAGAGTCAGAGCTTTTTGGTCATCGTAAAGGTGCGTTTACCGGCGCTGAAAAAAATCATGTTGGTTTATTTGAAGCTGCAAATGGTGGCACCTTATTTCTCGATGAAATAGGTGATATGCCGATGAACTTTCAAGTTAAACTTTTACGCGCTTTACAAGAAAAAGAAGTACGTCCGCTAGGCAGTACAGTTGCCGTAAAAGTAGATGTTAGAATTATTGCCGCGACACATCAAAATTTACAAAAAGCGATCATTAACAAGTCATTTAGAGAAGATTTATATTATCGTTTGAATGTCGTTGAACTTGAATTACCTCCGCTTTCCGACCGAAGAGAAGATATTCCCTTATTAGCTCAGCACTTTCTGTCAAAATGCAAAGACAAAAGCGGTCATTTAATTAATGGCTTTTCTAAAGAAGCCATGGAGTTATTAATTAGTGCGCCATGGCCGGGAAATATTCGCCAATTAGAAAATGTGATTGAACAAAGTGTTGCGCTGTCTTCTGAGCCGCTAATTAGTGAAGCATTAATTCGAAACGCTTTACGTGATAAAACGTCGCAATTACCGTCTTTTCAAGAAGCCCGTGATCATTTTGAACGCGATTATCTTGCCAAACTCTTAGATATTACCGCCGGTAATGTTTCACAAGCGGCTCGGATTGCCCAAAGAAATAGAACAGAATTTTATAAATTATTAAATAAGCATCATTTACAGGCAGAATCGTTCAGAGAAGAGAAAAAAGAAGACGACGAGTGATTTCGTCCAGAGCTGTAATTTCAAGTGATATAAGTAAAAAAATAGAGTTAGAAATAGAAATAAAAAGAAGAAGTAAATAGGCTGTAGTAGCTCATATTTGATCTTACATTTTTGTCTATTAGGTTTAGATTTCATCTTATAGACAACTATGAGCGAATTTGAGACGGTCACCTTATTTATAAACCAAGATTTAAATTATTTAAAGCAGACCTTCATAAAGACGCCTCAGAGATAAGAGATAACACTACAGTAAAAACCTAATTGTAGAACTCTACATAAACTATCTATGAAGATGTACTTTCACAGCTTGATTATTAAACACCTTGAACTGACAGTTATTTATGCTAACTTGAAATTAACTACGTAAGCCGACATTGTTGAATCGTTTACATAATAAAAGTTAGATTCTGAGGTCGGTATAAGGAAGTATAACTATGACACCTGAAGAAATCGAAGCAAAAAGACAAGAAAATTTCGATATGATTGCTATCGGAAAAAAGGATCCTAATGGCAATACAGTTTATGGTGTTTATACAAAGGGAGATGAATTTGCTATCTACTCTACTGACTCCCTAAATACTATAAAAGGAATTAGGGTTCGTATAGATACCAAGGATCCTAATGATGATGAGCCTATTATGAATTTTCAGTCTATAAAAGGAGAATTTGATAAACTAAAGCATGTTTCAGATAGGTGCACTGATCCATCATATGCCGCCAGAGCTGCACATGCTATATCAGTTGCTATATATGGCGACCCTGAAGAGGCAAAAAGAATACTCCAAGAGATATACAAAAATATAGAAGACTCATATAAAGAGAGAGTAATAGGGAAGCTAATATATATGTCGGGTACATTTTTATTGGCCTTTATAGTTTGCAGTCTCAGTTTGTACCTCTATCTATGCCAGCCACCATTTATTGTACAAGATAGGACTATTTTTTATGAGCTTGTTTTAACTGCTGCAATGTCAACTCTTGGCGGAATAATATCTATCTCAAAGAATATCAACTCAATAAGTGTTGATAAAGGGCTTGGTAAGATACCATATTTTATATATGGAATTGAAAGAAGCATTTTCTCAATTGTTGGCGGAGTCTTTGTATATTTCCTTATTGGATCGAATCTTCTATTTGGATTTATAAGTGATCTTGATAATAGTATTTACGGAATTCTAGTTTTTGGCTTTCTTGCAGGGTTCAGCGAGACGCTTGTGCCCAATGCACTGAGTAATATTGAAGAGCGAGCGAACAATGAATCTAACAAGTAATGTCATAGAACGCAGCAAAGCTGTCCTGTGCTTTAGGTGTTACTGAGTGTCCACTCTCACGAACCAATAATATTAATGGTTTATTAGCCGAACGGCTCTGAATAGCAAACTTGGGACTTTCAGGTTTAATTGAATACTAATAATAGAATCTGACAGTTCTAGTTAAGTCTTTTTCTTTTAATATTAATTACGAGAAATCCATGTTTTTTATTAAAATACCTATTAGGTAACACATAACTAATGATAGTTACTGCGTGCTGTTAGCCTTTTTTAATTACTGTTCAAGTAGTGACATATTTATTCATACAATATGAACCCCACGATTAAGTGGGGTAATAGATACCGAGGAGATAACCTTAGTTCAAGTAACCTTTTGCCGAATTAATATAGTTTTTATAGTTGGATTTTGAATCTTCAAATAGTTTTAATAAATCAAAAGTTACAAATACCCCATGCTCATTATCACTATTAGTAGTAAATCCAAACGAGTAGCTGTTATTGACATGTAGCATTAAGCCATGCGAAACCGATTTAACAGATGCACGGTCAGCATACGCAGAAATCACAGACCAACCCAATGGTGTTGAACGGTTCCAATAATTTACACCGAACCATTCGATTGCTAGCGCTTCTTTCATGCGCTCACCTTTATCAGCATCATCACTGTAATGCATTATCACCGATGGGTGAATAAAAAAGTATTGTTTATTAGGAGGGCCAACATAAGTCTCCTTTTGCAAATCTTTTTTGTAATACCAAGTATTAATAAATAAATCTAAAGAGGTTTGTGAGCGAGAATTACTGAAATAATTAGTCCATGCCTTGTTTTTGAATTCATGAGCACTAATTTTTCGAGCAAGCGTGTTTTTCTGAATCGCGTCATAAGGTGCTAAAATAGCTTGGTTTATATCATTGAACAGCAATTTACAGTTTTTCTTTTTATAAGGTTTACAATCAATTGTTTTCAATGTAGCAATTGATGAACCATTAAGTTGTAAATCGGCTTCTGGTCCGTTGTTTACGTTAGTAGCACGGATGTTTAGAGGTTGCTTAAATGCTAGTAGTGCTTGATAAGATGAATTCACTACAAGGTCTTTATCAAATTTTAGTTTATCTAAAGCTTGTAGGTTTAGAGTCAGCTTTTCTTTCCAATCTATAATAAATAACTTCATAGGTTCATCATAGTCACTACCGTCGATCATAGATTCACAGAGCTTTTTTGCAAAACTGTTAACGCCAACATACATATTTTCAAATACGCTGTGCTTTTGTAATGTACCTTCAGCGCATTCAAACTCTTGAGCAACCATAGTATGAGGAATCACAAAAAGTAGCATTAAACATAAAAGTAATTTATTCATTAACCATCTCCTTCGGTAAACGTTCCTAGTGCTTTGATAGCTTTTATAAATCCTTTGAGGTCGCTAGAAAAATTACCAGTTGATTGATAATTTTTTATTGCCTGAACTAATGAAGCTAAGTGGACAAATTTAGTATCTGCTTCGTCACGTTCCTCTTGTGAAGGGTCGAAACTTTCGATAAGCGTATAGAAAAAAGGATAGGAGACATTTGGATCTTCAATGTACCCTTGAATCGAGTGTGTGTCTTTTCGACTAACGTCTTTATTCACGATTTTTCGGTACGAGCTACTGTACGTATTATTATCAATCCATGAATTATTGTTTGGCGGATCGAATCGTTTAAATATGTCAAAGCAAATTGGGTCAAGTTCGTGGTATATATTATAAAACTCACTGATGACCCCCTCGCTACCCGGCTTAATCTTTGAGTTTAATCCAGAAGTTAAACCTGAAACGGATGTAACTAAGTTACTAACATTTGCAAACGTCCAATAAGAATGTAAGCGATAATCTTGAGCACGTAATTGCGTATCATCGGGTTCACCGAACGTAAACAGTTCATTAAGAGCATCATGTGCCACTGAAGTTCCTAACGAATGACAAACGAGATGTATAGGTGTGCCTATTGGGTACCTTTTGAATATTGTTAATAGCTCGGTGTTAACATAACCTCGAACTTTTTCTCCAAAGAGCGACAAATACAACAAAACATCCAAAGCATGAGTATTGATAAACCTGTCTTGACCTAAACTCGCATCGATATTTATGAGCTGGCTGGCTAAGTTGGGGATGTCCACACCGCCTAAATGTTGTTTAATGTAGTTTTCTATGGTGCTAGCGCTATTTGATATTGCTTCGCGCATGGCTTCAAATTCGCTGTCATAGCTAATACTATGAATTGCCTCAAATTCAGCTTCAAAGTCTAATTGTTGATATGATGGGTATCGTTTTAACGCTTTTTTAGCTGCTTCAACGACTTCGGCTTTGAATGAATCTGATGTGTGGACACCGACCCCATGCATTAATATAAGTACAGGTTTAGACATTTCTTTCTCCAGTCATTAACGTCAATGTTAAATTAACTCTGTGCGACCTTACCGTCAGTTAAAGAGGATTAGAAATAGAAAGGAGCCATCCTAGTACAACATTTTAAATCCATTTTAATCAATGGCTAACTATAGATGTAGTCTGTTATTTATACAACCTGAGGGTTGAAATTTTTGTACGAGCACTTTATTCATAGTGATTAAGGTCGGCAATGAGTTGTATGAACAACTAATGTTGGCTGCGAAGATTGAAACGGCAGCTAACATATCAAAGTTGCCTATTTAATTAAGTAGTCAGTGCCCGAGTTAGGCACTTTACTGCCTGTCAGATTTGATCAAAACCTAAAAATCATATCTGACAGATTAAGTTAAGACTTATTAAAAAATAGGCGTATTTTACTTCTTCTCTTAAGTTGTTCATCACCTAATTTACGATGATTACTTTTTCATGATGTCTAACAGTATATGTACTGTCGCTTCAACACCAGATTTAACCGCAGGCTCTGGGCTAATTTTAAATAACGGGCTATGATGACTTGCCACTTGTGGGCCCCCTGCTTTAGCACGGTCGAAATCAGCTTTAGGTGTACCACCAACAGAAAAATAAACACTTGGGATATAAGGGGCTGTGGTAAAGAAACCAAAGTCTTCTGCTCCCATGCCTGAATTATTTGGCGGTGTTAAGGCATCAGCTCCCATTTTATTCACTAAAGTTTGCTTCACTCGTTGTGCTAAAGCTTTATCATTTTGAGTAGGAGGAAAAGCAAATTCACTAACAATCACTTCAGGCAGCTTATCGTCTGGCATACCCGCAGTTTTAGCCGTACCTATAGCAACACGTTCTATCGCTGTCAGTAGTTGATCACGTACTCGAGAATTAAGACTACGAACGGTTAATTGTAAATGAGCTTTATCAGAAATAATGTTGTGCTTAGTACCAGAATGAAACGCCCCCACGGTTATCACACCTGCATCTCTTGGTGCTAATTCACGACTAACAATCGTTTGTAGGTTGGTCACTATTTGGCTACCGATCATAATAGGATCTTTACCTTGATGTGGATACGCACCGTGTGAGCCTACTCCATGAACAATAATATCGACGGTATCAGCACCTGCATATGGTGAGCCTTCATCAACTGTCACTTTACCTGCTACATCGCCAGAGCTTACATGAAACGCAAACGCATAATCAGGTTTCGGGAAACGCTGCCATAAATTATCATCCATCATAGCGGATGCACCAGGGCCACGTTCTTCAGCAGGTTGTCCAATCAACATTAAGGTTCCTGACCATTGATCTTTAATTGAAGCCATATAGCGAGCAGTACCCACTAAACTTGTGATATGAACATCATGTCCACAGGCGTGCATAACCCCAACTTCTTCGCCATCCCAATCTTTCATCACCACTTTTGAAGCGTTTTTTAAACCTGATTGTTCAGTCACAGGTAATCCATCCATATCAGCACGCATCATCACAGTGGGACCACTACCGTTTTTCATGATAGCGACAATGCCTGTTCCGCCAACATTTTCAGTCACATCAAAACCTACCGCTCTTATTTCTTTTGCCAAGCGTTTTGCGGTTTTAAATTCCATTAACGATAATTCGGGATTACGATGAAAGTGATCCCATAACGGAGCCAAATGCTGTTGGTAGTCTTTTGCTATTTCAGCCTTTATATCGCTCGCCTGAGCTTGCACACACAAAAACGCTAGTGATGTAATGAGTAATCTTTTGGTTAACTTTTTCATATTATTTCCCTTGTAGATTTTTTTATATTACTTGTGAAAGAAGTGAGCGCCCGCTTACAGTTCAATAAAGACAAGTCAATCAATAACATCGCTAAACTATTCTTTAATAATGAAATTATCACGTTTAAATAATAAATCACCTTGTCTATAGTCTTTAAACGAATATTATATTGATTAATATCACTTTTCCTCAGCTTAAAATAGCATAGAATTAACTCGTAATATTTAAATTAATCAAACAGGAAGAATAATGTCAATATCACGTATTAGAAGTTCGCAACATAAAGTATATATTCCCGCTTCAGTGCGAGAAAACCAATATTTATTGGCAAAGTTTACCCTTACCGATAACTTAATTAAAAAAGTATCAGGTAAAATTGATGAGAAAGCAGAGCAACCTTATCAAGATTTTTACCAGAAACTTTCTGATATATTTTTCAAAATTTGCCACGACTTAAATATTGAAAGCTGTCACTTTGTCGGCAATGACAAATTCACTCGTGTGCGTTATTCACCTGAAAAATTAACTGCTCAAACGGATCAACAAATTGTTT
This sequence comes from Colwellia sp. 1_MG-2023, assembly GCF_030546755.1. Lineage (GTDB taxonomy): Bacteria > Pseudomonadota > Gammaproteobacteria > Enterobacterales > Alteromonadaceae > Thalassotalea_H. The sequence continues at coordinate 83,358 of NZ_JAUOPE010000015.1, read as the reverse complement.
TTCTGTATAACCCGCGTTATCACCATAGTCAAAATGCTTATTTTGATGGCAGTAAAAAAGCACGCAAAATCAACCTAGTATTTTTAACGAACAGTGATGATATTCGCGCTGACGCACCAGCACTTTACGAAAAAGTAAATAAAGCTATCAAACAATTTATCGAGCAAACAGGTTTAGCTAAAGGCAGTGTAAGATTATGTGATCACCAACACTTAACCTACGATTTATTCGCGAAAGAAAAAGGCATCTCAGGAACGCAAACCCATAAACTTAGACCGATAGCGGTTCGTTATAAAGCGTCAAACGTTGAAGTGGCACCAGAGTCTGACAGCTTAAGTTATGTTACGGTTGAATTACCCATTAGCAAACGTATTAAGCAACTGGTTGAAATAGATGAAACAGCTTCTGAGCCATACAATGCGTTATACAATTTTATTGCCGATGCCTTTATTCATGCCGCTAAACAACATAATTTAAACAATGGCGCCGTTATCGCTAATGGTCTAGTACCTTTTGTACGAACCAGTGAAGACGAAATTGTTGTCACTAACGGCGAGTTACAAAAATTAGGTTACAACCCTGAAAAAACAAATTGTGGTTATACCTGTAAATGGTCTGCCGATAAATTAGTAGATTCAGCTCAATTAATTTTTATCGCTTCAAATAAAAATATTACCAGCCATGGCCATGGTAAGTTTTTATCTCAAGTAGAAAGCGCCTTACGTTCAATGGCTGAAAAACTTGAATACGTAAATGATAAAGAAGAATTAAAAGTTAGATTTCACCAACACATTGCGAAAAACATCTAACATTTAATTTTAATTAGCAAAAAACCTGCTCATAAACGCCCTTAATAATTAGTTATCTTATTAAGGGCGTTTTACTTTCCAACGACTAGCTTTTCACTCGCAATGCATCAATGACGACTCATCAAACTGTATAGGTTTTATTTCTTAATGATTGTTTATGTTTCAACGTGGATAAACGCAATAAACTAGCTGCTATCAATCTAACCGCTCACAAAAGCCAATTAATAAGAGAGTATCATGGAGTTTATTGCACTTATTTTATTCATTTTTTCTACCTCAGGAACTCCCGGGCCCAATAATATTATGATTTTAACCTCAGGGGTTAATCATGGAATTCGCAATAGCCTACCGCATGTTTTTGGAGTGAACATTGGTTTTTTGGTGATGATAATTTGCGTGGGTTTAGGCATTATGTCGCTCTTCCAACAATGGCCTTTTCTTCATAAATTGATACAAATAATTGGTATATGCTACTTACTTTATCTCGCCTTTAAAATTGCCACTATGCCCGTTAATAATGAAATAAATTCTGATAAAAAGCCTTTTAGTTTTTTACAAGCAGCCGCTTTTCAATGGGTAAACCCTAAAGCTTGGGTAATGTGTGTCAGTGCGATAGTCGCTTTTTCATCCACGAATAATAACGTTGTCGAGCAGGTGCTTATCATCTCTGTTTTTTACTTTATCTTTGGACTTCCGTGCTCATTTGCATGGTTAATGGTCGGAAAATGGCTGCAAAACATTTTAACTCATGACGTTTACGTTAAACGGTTTAACCGTATTATGGCGCTTATTTTATTAACATCTTTATACCCGATGTTCAGTGAGATAATCACGACATTTTCCGCTTAAACCTTAATAAAATAGCGTATAAAAATTCAATAAAAGCGACACCAGCGAGTATAGTAATAAGGCTGAGAGAGTATCCCTTTTATTATTTTTTAGATGACATGCTTGTTTGGCTTTTTCTTAATACGTTTCAGCCACAAATAGGTGCCTGAAAAAACAAAAAACACAGGCAATATACTGATAAATAACCATAATACCTTTACAGGCCAGCCTATAAACTCGCCAATATGAAACTTATATCTAAAGTTCCACACTTGCGTGGTATAAGACGCTTCTCCGGCATTAAAAGTCGCTAATGCCTTGCCTGAATATGGGTTTGACCAGCTCCAACTATAGCCATGACTTTCATTAGGCATTTTCATTCGCAAAGCCAATGGTTGCTCATCTGTTTTAGGTAAATAGATGCGATAAACACTGCCGTTAGCTAAAGCAGATTTTGCTTTTATATAGGCTTTATCTAACTGATAGTTAATATTTAGTACATCCACTTTTTCATTAAACCCATGCTGCTCAACTTGACCCAACGTTACCCATTGTACAATCGCTTTAGTTTGGTCTGGCCATTGAAAAGTCATGCCAGTAAACGCAATTAACATTAATGGTACCGCCAGTAAAATCCCTAAAGTACCGTGTAATTGATGAAGCAATATTCTATTGTTCGCACGCCATTTAATCTTTAAACGTTTGAGTCGATGTTTCGGTTTTAGCCATAAATAAACACCAAAAGCCACCTCAATTACTAAGATCAAGCTCGCAATAGACATCCACACTTTCATCGGGGTTTTATCTTGTTCGTCGGTGTATAACAGCCAACGATGCCAAGACATAACAAAACCATAAAAAGTATCGTAAAAACGATGAGTTAGTAATATTTCCGCAGTATAAGGGTTAATATTTAAATAGCTTTTATTGGCTAAACGCACTTGCCAACTATGGTTAACTTGCTCTGCACGTTCAATAATATGCACTTTTTGTTGAGTTTGGTTTTCAATTCTCTCAACGAGTTCACTTAACGGTAAGTAAACTTGATTTGACAAGTTAGGCTCAGTTTCCACTAGCCAATATTGTGGATTTATCCACGCTTGAATATCTTTAGCATACAATAACAATCCGCCAGAGATACTTAAACTCACGAGAAATAACCCGCTTAACAATGCTAATACTAAATGAATTCGGCGAAACCAAATTTTCAAGACACTTTCCTTTTACCGGATTTAACCGAATTTCTTCTCAGCACAAATAACTCAAATCAATAAGCTAAAAAAGCAAAGCATGGATTAGATTGCTCTGCTTTTTATATATTTTTTATCGTTTAACGTTATCTTTTCTAACTATGAAACGTTAAACGAATACTTGTTAAAAACACTGACTACTAAAAATGATAATTAACACCAATATTCGCTGTAGTACCTAAGCCTTTAACATTGTAACCACTGTAGGTATAACCTTGCGATTTAGCAGGGTAATAATCTTTATTTAATAAGTTTTCAATGCCAAAAAATGCTGACCAGTCATTATTGAAGGTATATTTTCCACTTAGATTTATCACATTGTAAGCATCAATATTACCTAAATCGCCGACATAACTTCCATTTTCAGGCGTAAACTTATTTCGTTCAGCAACATATAAATACGTTAACGCTAGGTTAGCGTTATCAAGCGGTCGCCAATTGATATTAATCACCGCTTTCGGCGGGCTGATTTGCTTAATACCTAAGTAAGCGTCATTTGCTTTATCTTTACCTTCAACCCAAGAATAAGAGGCACTAAAATCTACGGCATCATTGACGTTATAAACCGCTAAGGCTTCATAACCATAAATTTCTTGCGGAGCTCTGACAGGCATATATACACCGGTTGTTGGATCATAACTATTGGTAGTGCCAAGCTCAGATGTACTGCGATAAGCAGAAAACTCCAACCTTAGTTGGTCAAAGTTCGAATTAAAACCAAGTTCATAGTTATCAATAATTGACGCTTCTGTTTGAATATCGGCAATATCGGTGACGGTTGCGGTACGTAACAATCGACCAATATCTGAAATATCAGCGCCTTGTGAGTAACTTGCAAACGGTTGAAAATATTCATTAAGGTTATATCGAATAGCAAAGTTATACGTGGTTGCTCGATAATTTAAAGTATCACCCGTCACATCAACAGGAATGGAACATAAGGTTGGCGTTTTACATAACTTTAAGGTGCTATAGTCAGCCACTCCTAAATCGATTTCTTCACGTCTAATACCGGCTTTTATAATCAAGTCATCATTAATAACCCATTTACTTTGTACAAAACCTGCTAAATTTTCCATGTCCATTTCAGGCACCCACAGGCGACCATCAACAAGCGGTTGCGAAGTAATATCATTTAACGCGTCTATCCCATAGATAAATGTGGCTTCAACATTATCCCATTCAAACTGGCTATTTAGGGTAACTCTCAAGCCTTTTTTATCTGATTTGATCACCGACTGACCACCTGAATAACCTTCACTTTGGTTTGCTAAAGTCGGAGAGTAGAAAAAGATGTTTTCAACTTCTTGTGCATAAGCATCAATCACTAATTGAGTATTGGAAAATAATGCTTCGTCAGTATATTTAAACATTGCATTACTATTATTAGGGCCTTGTGGTTTACCTAAAATACTGGTGCCTTCTGGCGCTTGAATAGCATAAGTTTTTACCCCAGTATTAACGCTGCCTACCACATCTATCAGATCACTTTTTTGTTCTGATTCATAATAGTTATAAACAAACTGCACCGTCTTATCTTCATCTATTTGATAAGCTAATTTGGTAAAATAGTTTTGCATTGTCGCGTCTGAAAGACCATATTTTAAACCTAACACATCACCTTCGGCATCACGCTGCACGCCATTTTCTTCATAACTGCCGGTCACAACATAACTAAACTTATCTAATTGGCCATTGATAGCTGCTTCAATGCGTTGCCCTGCACTATCCTCTAATTTAACGGTACTAAAACGGGTCGATAAACCTACTTTGCCTTGGAAAGCAGAATTAGCATCAGCACGTTTAGTGATGTAATTAATAATGCCACCAGCCGCACCATTTCCATAAATGGAAGTCGCGCCTTTAATCACTTCAATACGTTCAAGTGAATTAGGATCAATGGTTCTAATACCTAATGCGCCATTACGTAATGGGGTAGATTGAGGTACGCCGTCAATCATCACTAGCGGTGAACGACCACGTAAAGTTTGCCCTGAATTACTTGAAGTACCTGTACTTGGCGCTAAGCCTGGTACTAATGTTGACAATAATGTTTGTAACTCTGACGACACTTTCAAATGTTGTTCAATTTGTTGACGACTGATCACAGTAATTGAAGCTGGAACTTCATCAATACTTTCAACGATACGACTCCCAGTAACAACAATGCGTTCTACTTCGTCAATCGACGACATTTCATCATTTGCAAAAGTGGTAAATTGTGTGCTTTGAGCAAGTAACAGGGTAAGTACGCTCAACTTAGTTTTAAACATTAGTACTCCGATAAAGGTAGAGGGGAAAAATAAAAACGCAATACTAATAAAAATAATTATCATTTGCAATGCTGAGTTTATTACTTTTTTAACTAAATTAAATTACCCAGTAAATACCTTAAACATCTTGCTAATTAAGCTTACTAATTCAATTTTATTTACTGCTAATATTGTGTAGGTTGTCGCTTTACGCTCAATAGATAATTAAATATGAGCAGCTTGATTGGCACTCGCCATCTACTTTTTTGTGTTACCGTATTCTCAACTTAATGATGAGTGAATAAACATGACAATTAATGAAATAGCCGAGCAAAACTATTTATGGGTAGAGAAAATGGGCTGGCATAATAAAACGCCGCTTGAAGCACTTGCTCTTGTGGCTTCAGAAGTAGGTGAAGCCATTAACGAATGTCGACACGAAACGCCTAGTGAACATTTTTCTGAAGAATTAGCTGATATCGTTCTGAGAGTACTTGATCTAGCACATTGGCAAGGCATTGATATGGAAAAAGCGCTATTACTTAAAATGGCAAAAAATGAACAACGCGGTAATCGAGGACGCTTAAAGTAAATCGTTAGGCTGTCATTAGCCTGAAAAATTACCACAACAATTGAAACACTAACCTTGCATGACGTTATGCTCACTATGAATTCAGTTGCCGCTAAATGCTTTTATAGGTTACGCTGATTTTTCGCGATATTTTTCAGTTTGGCTAAGCCTTCTTCTTGCAGATATTGATAAAACAATTCCGCTAAAATAGTTTGATGTCGCTTTTTATTACGCACTAAATACCACTGACTTTGGATGGGGAAATGTTCAACATCCAACTTTACTAAATTATCATCTTGCATGTAGTCTAAAGTATGGCTACTTAAAATAGCTAAGCCTAATCCCGCTGCGACCGAATGCTTGATTGCTTGATTGCTTTCGATAGTCATTTTTGCTTTAAATGAAACATTATGCTGCTGACAAAAACCTTCAATAGAGTGTCGAGTACCTGAACCATGCTCTCGTAAAAGGAATGGATAATGAGAGAGGCGATTCAAGCTGATAGGCATTTTTTTAGTCAGCTCATGATTGACGGGGGCAACTACTACTAATGGATTTTCTAAAAAAGGCTCTGCAACTAAATTATCGGCTTTGGGGTACTGACTGAAAATATAGTAATCATCTTTGTTTTGGTTAAAGCGTTGAATAATTTGCTCACGATTGCCAATATCTAGTTGTACATCAATCAAAGGATAACGCTTACAAAACGGGCCAAGTAAAATGGGTAAAAAATATTTTGCTGTGGAAACAACAGCCAATTTTAACACACCAGATTTTGCCCCTTTTAGATCTTCTAATTCTATATGTAACTTATCTAAAGAAAAAAACATTTCTTGCGCGGTATTAACTGCAGCAATACCCGCTTCAGTAAATTCAAGGCTACGACCATTAACATGGTAAAGCGGACTATCAAAAACCTCAGTAAGATTTTTTAATTGAATAGATACTGAAGGTTGTGAAATATGTAAGATTTCAGCAACGCGAGAGATGTTTTTATGCTCGGCAAGTGCAAGTAATATTTGCATTTGCCGCAATGTCGGTAAGCGTTTTGCCATCAATTAACCTTTCATCGTTTATTTTATTATTCCACTTAACTTTCATCACTAGAAACAATGAAGACAACAACCTATATAAATTTATCTATACAAACTATTAAATATATATATTTTTAATTATTAAAGCAGTTTATTACTATCTTGTCACCATTAATCAATATTAGCGCCAGAAACGGCGTAAAGTTATTCATATGCTAGAGAATATTCAACAGAACGTACGTGAATTAGGTACCTTATTGGGTCAAACCATTGCCGACGAACAGGGTGCTAAATGGATTGATAACATTGAAGAAATGCGTCTTTCAAGTAGAGAGATCTCACCAAATAACCCTGAAATTATTAAGCAATTACAAGATAAAATTGCCAACTCGACAGAAGCAGAATTATTAATTTATGCCCGCGCATTTAGCCAGTTTTTAAACTTAGCCAATGTCGCTGAGCAGCAATACACTACTAGCCCTCAAGGACTGGATGAATTAGATCTACCTCATCCTTTAGAAGATTTGAGTGAAAAGTTAAGCCATGTTTCTCCAGAAAAATTTCAACAGGCTTTGAATAAACTGCATATTGAATTGGTATTAACGGCTCATCCAACGGAAGTGAACCGTCGTACTTTTATTCACAAATATAATCAAATAGCACAGACCCTCGACCAAACCAATGATGCTTCAAACCCTCGCATCAATGAATTAGTGCAACAAGCATGGCACACTGACGAAATTCGCCAACAACGCCCAACGCCACTAAACGAGTCATACTGGGGATTAAACACCATTGCTGATAGCTTTTGGTTTGCGGTTCCAAAGTTTTTAAAAGAGCTAAATGAGTTGTCGCAAAAAATGACCAATAGCGATTTACCTGTCGATTATAACCCGATAACAATGGCAAGCTGGATGGCGGGCGATAGAGACGGTAATCCGTTTGTTACCGCAAAGCTCAGCGAGCAAGCGCTAATCAATGCGCGCTTAATGGCAGCAAAACTCTACTTAGTTGATTTTGAACAACTGTTTTTAGAGCTATCAATGCACAAAGCCACTGATGCTTTACTAGAAGCAGATACCGATAACATTGGGCCATATCGTTGTCAGCTTCAAGCAACCATAAAATTATTAAAATATAGTATCGAGCAATTAAAAGATGGCGAAACCAAAGGTGTGTTAAACCATTCGGAGCAACTAAGAGCACCACTAATTGCCTGTCGCGACAGCCTTCTAGCCGTTGGTTTAGATAAAATTGCCAATTCATTAGTGTTAGATATGATCCGCAAAGTAAACTGCTTTGGTATCTCTTTAGTTAAATTAGATATTCGTCAGCACAGTGAACGTCATGAAGGAGCCCTAACAGAAATTACTCAAGCACTTAACATGGGTGATTTTGCAAGTTGGGACGAATCAACCCGCCAACAGTTTCTTATTAAAGAATTACAAAACCCACGACCATTATTACCCAATAGAACATGGAGCGCGGACACACAAGAAGTACTTGATACTTATGCTTTAATTGCCAAGCAACCAGCTGAGTTATTTGGCATTTATATTATCTCTATGGCAAGTAAAGTTAGCGACATTCTGACGGTAAACTTATTACTGAAAGCCGCCGGTGTCAGCTGGAAAATGCCTATCGCACCGCTTTTTGAAACGTTAGACGACTTAAACAATGCCCCAGAGGTAATGAAACAACTGCTAGAAATTGACAGCTACAAAACGTATTGCGATAAACAACACCATGTAATGATTGGTTATAGTGATTCGTCGAAAGATGCCGGCGTTTTAGCAGCAACTTGGGGACAATATCAATGCCAAGAACAATTAGTGGAAGTGTTTAAAGAGCAAGATATTGTTTTAAAATTATTTCATGGACGAGGCGGTACAATTGGTCGAGGTGGCGGTCCAGCACATAACGCGATTGCTTCACAACCACCGGGCACATTAGACGGCGGCCTTCGAGTGACGGAACAAGGTGAAACTATTCGTTATAAATTTGGCTTACCAAATCTTGCCACCCGCAGCTTGCATTTATATGCTTCCGCTATTTTAGAGTGTTTAGTGACGCCGCCTCCGGCACCAAAAGCACAATGGCGCAAGCTGATGGATGAAATGGCAGAATCAAGTTGTGCACTGTACCGCTCATATGTGCAAACCAATGAAAATTTTGTTAAGTATTTTCGCCAAGCAACGCCAGAACAAGAGCTAGCATCGTTACCATTAGGCTCTCGTCCAAGCAAACGAAAATCAGATGGTGGTATTGAATCACTTCGAGCCATACCTTGGATATTTGCTTGGAGCCAAAACAGATTAGTAGTGCCTAGTTGGTTAGGTTTAGGTAGCGCAATAGAGCAAGCCTATCAAGAAAATCAAGCATTGATGCATGATATGTTAGCAACTTGGCCTTATTTCAAATCTCGTATTTCATTAACTGAAATGGTGTATACCAAATCAGATGATCAGATTGCTGCTTTATATGATGAAGCATTAGTCGATGATGATTTAAAATATATGGGTGAAGAGTTACGTGACCAGTTAGCAAAAGATAAAAAAACCTTGCTCAACTTATTAGCGCAAGACAGCTTACTAAAAAATGATCAGTGGAATTTTAATTCTTTTGAATTACGTCGTGAATATTTAGCGCCATTGCATTTAATCCAAATCGAGGCATTAAAACGTTTGCGTCAACAACCTGAACATCCTGATAATGAACAATTATTAATGATTTCGATGGCTGGAATAGCAACCGGGATGAGAAATACCGGTTAACTCCTCAAACACTTTCTGTTTAGACTTTGTCCAGAATAAACCTATTAGTACTTCAACTAAAGATACTGATAGATTTGTTCTGGACAACTAACTAAATAACTAACTGCATTAAACATAAACCATTCTCCCTGAACCCCCTTCCATATCGATTTAAGTAACATTCAATTAGACTAAATTCACTAATAATGCTGTTTAGTTTTAAAAAAGACAAAGCCGGAAGTTTTGCAAAAAAGTAAAATATTTGGTACAAATTAGCATCTTAGGCAATAGTTTATTACGTCGAGTTATTTGCTCCATAGGTGTTGATAACTGAGGTAAAAAGGATGAACGCTATTATGTCATTTACTACATTGAAGCAATCGCTGGGAATGGCGATAACGACACTTTCACTATTTGCTTACATAATTGTTTGTATTATTAGTTATCCTTTTTTTGTTGAACGAATTTTCCCACTTTCTCACGATGCTTATTTTGGCTGCTGCACTCTTATTTTTTCACTTTATTACCTAGTGACATCCTTGTTCAATTCTCATGAAAAAGTCATTCCTTTTAGAGAAGCTATTCAAACTGAAAACATACTAAACAAAGACACGTACCAGGTGCTTTTCCAATATCTAGGGCGACAATCAGTTATTACTTGGTGTCTCTCGCTCCTATTTACTTATTCACTTTTTGCGTTAATTAACACTCATATTTCAATACAAGACGCGGCAATATTTTTCTTGTTGTCGTTGATATTATTGGCACCATTTATTTTATTAAGTACCAAGTTAATAAAAAGCATACAACCAAATTACAAACGTTTGATTGGTTTTATCCTCTTAATCAACATTTTTGGCTATTTCGCTTCATTAGAGTTACTCGAATTTTGGTTAGAAATTTCGTTAAAGCCTCAGGCAATTAATGTCGCTTTAGACCCTTTAGTCATGTTGTTGACCTTAGCTATTTTTTATATTGCCTACATGATTGGTTCTGTCAGTATTTGGCACTTTATCGATAGGCTGCTTAATCGCAATGCCGATGTACTGCATATCAATGCCACAGGTCAACGAAATGCCAATATAGTGAAAGGGCTGCAATATTTACTTATGATGTTTGCCAACTCGAATTATCTGATAAATTTATTTTTCATTCCGCTTTATTTTTACAGTCTTTATACCTTTAATACGCAGTCAACATTGCTATTTATTATCGTTGCATTAAACCTGCCTTTTTTGATCAAAATCGCAAAATTTTTAGAGCACTTAACTATCGAGTACTTCTTTATCCTGTTCAAGAGTGTTTTGTCGACAATTGCCGCCTCAATAATCTGTTCTCATGCTGTTTATTTAGTGGTTTATTTGTTACTAAATCATATGAGTTCTTGGATAAACACCAGCGATCCGGCAACATCATTAAGTTTATTTCCAGGTTTTTTATTTTATTTTGTCAATAATACGCTGTCGTTAAGCTTCCTTTTGTCATATGTAGAAGGTGTTATTTATGGCGTATTATGCTTAATCATTATTGTTTGGTTGTACGCCATTTTTATTCGCAAAGAGCGTTATAGATTATTTTGGTTCGCTTTTACTGTGTTGGTTTTTAGCGTAACTGTTTACTACGATAACCAAGTTACTCCTGAAAAAGTGACAGAAATTGTTCCTTGGATTTTACCCCCTGAAATATTTATATTTACTGCCTTTCCTTTACTAATACACTTTATTATTAATTCAGTGGTTGGCCCATATCGGATTAACCGTAAATGCCACGCATGCCAATTTAGAGCACCTAAATTTTCCAAATACTGTCCCTGTTGTGGTAGTTATTTAGTCATTTCAAAACCAATGAAGCATCGTTTATTAGACGCATATATTGATGAACAGAAGATTAGCGATAAAGCCGCTCATAATGACCATGATATACCGATAACAACATATAAACGATTCGGTATACTGAAAACAATTTTATCGCTTGGTTTATCTAAACAAGTAAAACAAATTGAAGATGCTCGGTTGGCTAAGCAGAGTAAAAAAAATGAAAAGTAAAAACATTATGATATGGGTGGGGTATTTTTTCACCCTATGTTTAATTGCTTCAGGTGTAAAATATAGCGTTTTATTGGCTGAAACGACTCAATTTACTCATTCAGAAATAGTCAATATCATGGTCTTGATTCCAGCAATCGCTTATCTGGTGTTTATTGTATTTAGGATCAAAAACAAGGCCAACCAGCATGACATAAATAACAACGACAATGATTTTTCTCATGAAACCTTATCTCAATACTTTCAATTCAATAGAGATAGTTTTTCTTTATCATTGGCGATCGCAGGCATTTATTATGTAATTTATATAAGTAATAATGAGCTATTGATAGAAGGCGTGTATTTTATTTTAGCTATAATTGTCAGCTTGGCGCTTGTAAGAAATATCAATAGACTGATACCTGCAAAACTTTCTGGTGCGGTGTCTTTTGCTTTAAGTATTTTTATATTAGTAATTTTTTTATATCTAACCTATTTGTTTGAATTGAGCCTAGGCGTTTCAAATCAAAGTTTTTTTCACTTTTTTCTCTCGTTCCCTCTCAGTGTCATTGCAATATTTATTGTCATGGCGATTACCGCATCGGCTCATTTTTTCTATAAGGTAATATGGCGCTTAGTCCAACGTTTAGCCACTGAGTATAAGCTAACGTCAAATGGTGAGCCTTCATCACGCCTAGCACTATTCGACCTTGAGCACTTCTTTGGTTATATCATTGAGCAGCAACTCTTTATCGCCATACTTTGCTCACCATTGCTCTTTGCCTTGTCTAATTATATTGATATCAGAGAATTAACGGTAGGTTGGCTATTATTAGCATTCTTTCCTATTTGCCTTAGGTTTAGTCGTTACGTGTCTTCACTTGAAGGTATTAAATACTTCTTAATGCTCAAAATTATGTTCCACTATTTATTCTGGGCACTCATTATTTGGACTTTATTTTTTCAACTATCATTTTTTATTTTTTGTTCCATAACCCAGTGGTATTTAGAGTCCGCTTATTTTTCTAATGGATTTTTCCCTAATTTTTATATCGCATTAAATACTTGGGTATCAAATGAGGTATTACTTACTCAATTTGAAGGCGTGTTTTATGCCTTTTTGATATTAATACAAATAGTTTATATTCTCGCGGCGTGGTCAACGAAACAGTTCAACCGCATTATATTGCAATGTTTAACCTTGATCACTTTTTTTGCCATAACTGCCTATAACCAAACGTTTACTGCCGACGATTTTAGTACGACACAAGGAGCACTTTTCACTCCAGCGGTAGTGTTATTGACGCTAGTACCAATAGTGATCGACATGGCAGCACAATCAATGAAAATGTTTAAATTTCAGCGCGTTAAATGTCGTCATTGTCATCAACCTAATGATGCTAAATTTAACTTTTGTCAGTTATGCGGTGAAAGTCTTTTTGGTGCTTTGCACAAAATTGACCGTGAAAATGCAAAATTATTGAATGATCTTGTGCATCAGCTTAATAATCAAATAAAACAAAGCAAGTATACATTTCCACAAGCGTTAGAGCTGCTCAAAAGTCATATCGAAGGTACAGAGAAGGTACTTGCTATTACTAAAAACAATGGCGGCCTTGCTAATTTATACGACAAATACTCGAGTAAACTCAAACAACGAGTAAATACACCAGAAGAAAAAAATAGCCGTGAGTCACAATGAATATAGAAGTTGATACATTATTTACTAAAGCCATCACGGCTTTACCTTTTGTCGCTAATTATACGAGCAAAATAAGGGATGGTGATTATCTTGGTTATGTATTCTTACAACCAGACTGGAGACGCTATGAGTTTATGATTAGCGCTGAACAACTCGCCACTAAACAAGATTCAGCTAAACGAGTTTCAACTAAAGAAAAGCAGAATAATATTGAGCAATTATTACAAACAGAAATAGTCAAAATACAGCAATTAATTGTCACGAAAAACCATCAAGAGCAAGCATACCAGCTACCGCTATTTACACTGCCAAATTCAAACTGGCAGGTTGTAGAACAAGGTAAAGCATCTGAACTGGCTAATTCATTGCATCATTTCGTAGATAAAATTGACAACCATTTAGCATTAAAATTTTATAGTGTTGAACTTAACTTTTACAAACGAAGTAAGTTGATTAGCTTTCATCAATCGGATTTTAATAATCAGCAAAAATGGCTATATTTTATCGAAGTTCAAACAGATATACCGAATCGCTATAACTATTACACTTTAAATGGTTTAAGTGCGCCTATTCATGATTGTAATACTCTTATTCCTATCGAACTGACCACACATAATGTTATAGATTATCTTTGCTTTTTTTGTTTTTTCATCCAATCGGAGGGTGGATCTTTTTATATAATACCAAAAGTTAACGACTCAATTATTCCCCCTGTCATTTGGGATGAGCAATTTATCCATAACAACCAATCGCTAAAACTATTAGAGAAGTATAAAACTCCAAAAGTTATAAGCAGAGGTAAAAACTCATCTATTTATCAAGCGACAATGTATTTTGATTGCCGTATAAGTATTGTAGAAATGGAAATTTTTCCAACAGGTAAAGTCGTTTTAATAACAAGCAAAGATATTTGCAGCGCTTTACCTTTTCGATTAGAAGTAAAGTTAACTTAATTATTATTAGATAAATTTTGCATACTTATATATCTAAAATACTTAACCATTCTACTGTGCCAGACTGTCTTCATTTACGTTTACTGAATCAATATAATTTACATTATCTAAACCTTTAGCAGTCAACACATTATTAATCTCTACAATGGTAAGTTTCAGCTGTTCAAGTATTTCAGTACATTCACTAGCCATATCATTTGAGCAAAACTCTATATCTAATGTAACCAAATCTGTTGCCTGTCGAGCTTTTCGGATGAGTTGATAAGAAAACTGATAAGCATCTGCTAAATGCTCCACATATTGAGCAATACCAGAAAAATATTGCGGTAATTTTTCTATTGCCACTTTTTTACTCTCTTTTCCACCTAACGACTGTAAGGTAGTTATTTCAGATTCGGCATTAGTTAATAAAAACTGTAAGTCTAATAACATGTCAGAAGAGCTAATCAATAGACATTTTCCCGTATGAAAATCATAGCGTTGAAACTGTGGACAGCTACAATTAGAAGGGAAACCATACTGATTAATATCAGCAGTGCAAGTTCTGTCATTAGGGCGAGAAAATGCTTCATTTGAGCAAAGTAGAACACTCAAAATAAACAAATAACATAATAAAGACTTTGCTATTGATATATACATAATTATAACTTTGCTCGACTTTTTATTACCAATAGATTTAATCTATCTTCAATCGTTCAGGCTCCCAACCATTCGCGATATATTTTTTATCAACTCGTGCTTTTTTCCATGATCTAAATACAAATCCACCCGCTATGAAAATTGGGCCAAATGCTTCTGCAGATTTATCTCCCGAAATAAAGGCGATAAAGCAAAGTCCACCAAGAGCAAATGAGATGTTAGAAAGCCATTTTGACTTAGCTACATCTTTTTCGTAGCCTGCCATTGCTCTTTCAATTAAATCATGTAATTCATTATCAGTCATTGCACCAACTCTGTCAGATGAGGTTCTCCGTAAATAATCAGCATAAGCAGAAACTCGCTTATTAACATGCTCTTTTATTTCCTTAAAAGCATATTTTTTCATCTCAACTTCATTTGCTTCATTTTTTTCACTTGCTACCGAAAAAATACCAATAACAATTAGAACTCCTATAATAATTAACCACATATTTTTTCCCTTTTAGTTAACAATAAACCTTTAATTAATATTTATATTTTCAAAAATGCTGACGTTTTTTTATACGAATAATTAATTTACCAAAAAACACTTCATTATTTAACTTTGTTTTGCTTTATATACTCAATAAAACCATTAATGGTTCTTATATTATTTTTTTGGTAAGCGATTTTAACTAATGTTTGCTCGTCGTTTGATAATCCATCAAAAAATCTCGACATATCATTTGCAATTTCAGGTGTATAACCAAAAGAGTATGTATTGGCATTAGTTGCAGAATGGCTTTTAACTAATTTATTTTGATCAAGCCTCTTAAGATTTTTTTCAACCGTAGTTTTTACTTTGTCTATATAAGCATTTTTAACTGCTTGACTATCGCCATTATGAACCTGATGAAGCTTTTTAAACTCATCACTTTCTAGGCTAATTGAAAAATTTTCACCAATGGCTAAGCCATACTTAAAAGACACTTCCGTTTTAATAAAGTCGGCGGTTGCTTTACTCCAAACATAAACAATTTCATAAGTAGACTCTGTATGACTATCTAACTTTTGAAGAAATTGTTTGCTAAAAGTGCCTGGTAATGAATTCGTTGGATAAACTATTTCATTGGCGTTTTTGACACAATCTACTTGTTTGTGCACTTGAATACATTTAAAGCACAAATAACGTCCGCATTCACAATGGTGAATATGTTCAGTTAAATAGCTTTCTTGACAACTTGCGCAATTCTCTCTCATTTTAAATAATATTTTCAAATAAAAGGGTAAATTAATAGTAACCGTATTATTATACTTCACAAGTTTTAGTCGCTTTAAAAGCAACACATTTTAGGCACGTTCAATACAAACATTTTTAGAATAAATAAGGATATTTATGATCAAGATTATTTCTCTGTTTACCTTTATTTTGTTTTCAACAGATTCATTTTCAGCATCAAAATGTGAAAACCAATGGCAAGCCCTTAAATCAGTTCAAACGCAATTAAGGCATAAAAGCACTGAATTTTTAAGAAAGCAAGAACATGAAAAACATACCGATTACCAAAACTGTCGAAAGAATAAAAATGCTAATAACAGTAAAACAAAAACAACAAAAATAACAAAAAATTCGACAGTGCAATCCCCTAATAAGAGACCTTCTCATATCTTAAACAAAAGAATAAACAGACAATTGGTCGGCAACAAAGCGATAACGATTAAAGGTTACTTTGAAGGAGAGAAACAGAATCAATGGTTAAAATTTTATCAACGACCTGAATATTGCCATTCACCTAAAAGCACCCAAGTATTCGCTAAATGCATGCAACATAAAGAAGAGGAAGCTATTAAGTTTGAACAAAAATGGCAAGAACAACACTTACCGTCTAAATTCACTTTAAATAAATAACGGTTTAATCAAACACATAAACTTACTTGAATAACACTTTCCGTTACCTATATTTAGCATCTGATATAAACGGCTTAATGGACTGAACAAATTGTTATTTGCTCAGTCTACTATCATGAAATCTATGTGAATTGGCGTTTAGTAAAAAAGAAAGCAACAAACTTAAATCTTTGAAATTAAATATCTTTAGTAAACTTCTAACTTAACCTGTATAGCAGCAGCCGGCTTTTCTGCGACAAATAAACTTTGAACCTTATTAACCGGTCCATCTGCATGGTGAATACCAAAACATAAAGTTTGATTTGGAGCTAAACGCTTTGTGTCAGATATTGAAATAATTTCTCTTTGTGAATAAAGGGCTTTATTAAAATACCCAGGTCTTTTATGTAATACTATATTAAAGTCTTCTCGTTGAGAGAGGAAAATATCAACGGGTGTTCCATTAATAGATTTTACATCCATCAACAAATTTGTATATTCAAGCTTATGAGTATGAAAGCACTTAGATTGCCACTCCGTATCTTTAACACGAACAGTTTTGTTCATAAGTTGAACTTTTTGTAATGTTGGTTTTTTCGGAGAACTATATTCCAGCCCATACTTTTTAATAGTATTTTTATTAATATCAAACCATTTATACTTTTCGTTCATCATGTAAAGTATAGCAATAGAGAGAAATACTAAATACCAGTTATCTTTCATCCAACTCATTTCATTTCCTTAAAATCGCAATGCATTAAATCTGAAGCTAATTACAACGTTAATTGACGACAAATTTGCTCCAAGCAATGTCAAGCATACATGAGTAATTCATCCCTGCAAAAAATATTTTATTGTTGTTTTGTACTTCCAATAAAGCATTAATGGCATTTAGAATTCTCCTTACAAAATATTGAACAAATAATTAATAAAGAGGATAACAACCACGCTAGGAACAAGAACAATTAATAAGCTATGAATGGTATTTTGCGTAGGAACTACTGACTTTGTAGAGTAATTTAAAAGTAGAGCTAGTTTATTTCAGGCATAAAAAAACCTTGTATGAACAAGGCTTTAAATGGTACCGGAGGACGGACTTGAACCGTCACGCTCGAAAGCAACGGATTTTGAATGTAACACGCCTAAAACTAATATTAAAAATCAACAACTTAAAATAAAATTTAAACACTTTGCAAATTCTTTGCAAATTATCACGTTTTAATGAATACTAGCATTCATGACGACTCAAATAGAACGCCACGACATCCAAGACGGATTGTACGTTTACAAACAAAATAACAGCGAACGTTGGTACTCTCGCTTTGTACTCTATGGTAAATGGTACAGTAAAGCCACCAAAGAAAAAGAGCTAGGTAACGCTGTTGCTCGTGCCCATCTAATTTTGATGGAGTACAAAGTCAAAGCTGAAAACAATCTATTGGTTGATAGCAAACGCTTCAAAGATGTTGCTGACCGAGTCATTAAGAATCTTCAAAATGAACTTGATAACGGCGGTGGTAAAGTTACTTACCGCGACTATATTCAAGCATTGAATAAATACCATATCCCCTACTTTGACCGTACCTATATAACTAGTATCGACCAAGAAAGTATCAATGCTTTTAACAAATGGCGTATTGAAAAATTTAATCGCATACCAGCTAAATCAACGTTACTTACTCATAACTCCGCAATGAATTTAGTCTTTAAAGAAGCGATTGAACATAAATGGATGATTGCGGCACAAGTGCCTGTATTACATACCAAAGGTGAAAGCGGTAAAAGGCGTGCTGCTTTCAGTCAAGAAGATTACGATAAAGTTTATGACACTATTCTCGACTTAGTTGAAAACAGCCGTAAAGAAAAAACAAAGCAAATACGTGAGTTACTCCTTAGCTATATGGAATTTTGTGTTAATACTGGCATTCGTCCCGGTACTGAAATGGAAGGAATAACTTGGGGTGATATTGAAATGACACGCCAAGATCATAATGTTCGCTTTAAAGTTAAAGTCCGTAAAGGTAAAACAACTAAACATACAGGCACTAGAACAGTTATAGCTCGTGATCAAATATGGGATTGCCTAGAAGAGTTACGTCAACGCTTTCCAGATCGTAGACCAAATGATAAGTTATTTCGCCTTGAGGACGGCGAAAGTACCAATGAATTAGGTGTGGCCTTCCGTAAAGCATTGGAAGAATGCAATTTAAAAGATTCATCTGATGGACCTCGAACACTCTACTCACTTAGGCACTCATACATCACTTGGCAATTACTTCGCCGTGATTTACGTTTAGACATTTTAGCTAAACAGTGTGGCACCAGTGTTGCCATGATTGAACAACATTACAGTCATGTTGTACCTTCAATGTTTGAGGAAGAGCTGTCAGGTGTTAAGTTTAAAAAGCAGCCTAAAAAAGAAAAGCCTATGACTGAAAAGGCCTTGGAAATAATTGAAAATCGCTTCAAAAGCTGGGAAGCCGAATACAAGAAACGTGGCTGTATTTAAATTACAACCAAACTCTGCAAAACCCGACACATAAGTTAGTAATAAGCAATGTTGTAGCAGTTTAATTAATCGGGCGGTTATTTAGAAAGACCAAATCTCGCCCACTATTGAATACCTTATGTGTAGCTTTCGATATATCTCTCTACAGTAATTGTGTGAGTACCATAGTTATCTGGCATACTTTTATCTTCAGTTGTTTGGATGTTCGCAGTTACAGAAACGAAATCTGACTTATCAGGATTTAGAGTTACTTTTAGATCTAGCCCCGCAGATCTACAAGTGTTTTTGTCTTGCTGATGAATGTCCCCCGTACCTGTCATTCGAGTGTTATTTATGATGTCCTTTAGATTTTCGATAGCATTATTATCACTGGGAGTTAATAGTGGGCTAATCTCTGGCCCGTTCAAGTCTAAATTATAAGGGTCGATATTTTGAGGAGCTTGAATATCAGCAACCTCGGTAACAATATCTTTTATGTATGGAACATCTTTTGTTTTCATTTTTTATCCTAAAATTTTGACTTTATTCGGTAAATTAATTTTTCTTTGGAATTAAAAAGCTAGGTATGTCTAAATCAGCCAAATCCAATTGTGCTTTTTCATTGCTATTAGTAATATCAATGACTCCTTGCAAATAGAAAATCGAAAGGAGAATCTCATTTTTAGCTCTTTTATTATCTAAAACTAAGCCCTCTGTCATCCAAATTTGATGTAACTGACTAAGCGCATAAAACTCTTCTTTTACCTGTTGATATTCACCAAACAACAAGTGTTCAGATGCTGTAAGCTGATAAAGTATCGCTTCACTCGAAAGCTCATCCCGATAGATTGCGCTAATTTGAGTTATAACCTTCTTTAGTTGCTCGACGAGCTCTGCAATATTGTTTCCATTAACTTGATGATAAGCAAATGACTCCATACTATTTGCTGTGTTTATTAGCTCTGCTTTGTTTAACGGAATAATTCCTCCTTCTTGTAGTTTCTCTTTCAAATCATCTAAGGTGTTTTTGCTAAGTACTGATAAACGCATATCTACATCAAGCCTCTTTTAATAGGTGGCAGGTTAGTCAAAGCTTCCGTATACTCCCAATCATCGTGCTTAATTCATTTTATTACTCTCCTCCCCGTCTGAATCAAGTAAACCTTTTACATACCGTTACAATCCGACTTAAGTGCAGTTACTTTACAGATTAATTCTCGAGCTTTGTTAATGAATCGAGCTCCTCATACACACAACTACCTCAATATTAAATCAACGTCGATATAGTAAGTTTAAAAAACAGCTAATCATGACCTTTCTACCTCCTCCTTATCGAATTCAAATTTTGACTCAATAAGCTGCTGATAGGTTAATAAAAATTCTTTGTTTTCAGGATGTTCTTGAATCATTTTCTCTAGGAATTCACGAACTAAGTTGAAATTAATATCTTTGATACATCACCTTTTATAAAAACTTACTTAATCAATCAAAACTAATCTTCGAACAACTTAAAAAGGCCATAACCAATGGCTGCAACTACTGCAACTGGTGCTGCTGCAGAAATCACGGCTCCAGTCGCCATAGATCCAGCTCCAATCGTTGCCATACCTGATGAAATGGCAGCGCCACCGGCGGTACCAGAAGCTCCAGCTAAACTTGCTAAACTTGCCCCTGTTGTTCCTGCGGTAGCAGACATAATTGTCGCAGCAGACCCTCCAACTACAGAAGATGCTGTTGTTGCTGCGGAGCCAACAGTTGCTGCTGTACCTACGGAAGCTGCGATAGATGAATTTTTAATATCTTTTGACATAATTAATACCTTTTAAATTGATACATGATTTCTAAATCTAAGTGAGTTACGAGTTCTTCACCGCAACCACCATTACAAGCTACCACCAACAAAAGGGGATAGTCAAATAACCACAATACCAATAACAACAATGAAAACAAAAACAAATAGGGATGATATAATCATAACTTTAATAAATACCAACCCCTTAGTGATTTATACTTTGTTATTTAATACTTTTATTGCAAAAAATTAAAACCTATAGGGATAGAAGTGTTGATACTACCTGTTTAATTTGAGAGACTTTATATAGTTAAGCGGAAATAATTTTATGAAAAATAATCAAATATATAGTGATAAATTAGGAATAAATACTAAGGAATTGAGTAACTCCTACCTTAGTTTAATTAAGATAGGTTGGGAGCAAGTATTGCTTATTGCAATTTATGCTCGCCAACAATATCTATACCTATCTGATACTGAAAGGGAAAAAGAAGGCTTCCACCAAAGAATAAAATTAATTCATTCAGCTAATAAAGATGACTTACTTACAACGGAAATTTTAGACAAAATAGAGGCAGGTTGTGGCAGTAATGAAATAATAAAAATTCTTTTTGAATCTATAGTTCCAGAAACTATAAACTGCAACAGCACAAGGTTGTTACAAATAATTGAAAATAAGAACATTGCCTTTAAAAGCACGAAAAAAAAATTTCGTTATACATACTTTGGTTTGTATAAAATACTCAATGATCCTTTAAGTATATTTCAGTCTTTATTAGAGATTCCTAATCTTGATATAGAAGAGAAGATTAAATTAAAGTTAATGGACTACTTAAGAGATGAACATCCGCGTGAACTTAGGTTTTTACCTAAGGATAAGGACGAACTATCTTACAACTGGAAGTATAAAAGAAATGTAAATGAAATAATTTCTGATATAGAAAAGGGCGTAAAATCATTCGATAAAACCAAATTCTCTCACTATTTAAATAGCGAGCTACTTAAAAAAGTAAGTGAAAAAGTAAATAATGCTTATTCTCAGCTACAGCATTCATCCCAAAAAGAAAAAAACTTATCCCTAGTAGAAAGCCGATCGGTAGTAGGGGAAAAACTCACCCTAAGTCTAAATAAGCAACAACTGGATAAACTAATAGGGCTTGGGCAGCTTGATAGTATTATGTCTTCATTAAAGGAGGTTTTACTTGAGCAGAAAACAACAAGGAAACAAGCTGAAGTTTCCGAGGTTAAATATAATTGTATGTCACTTGAAGCTCTATGTAGTTGGTACTCTGCAACTAAGGCAGAGATAATAAAAAAAATCGAGCAATGTCCTAAGTTAATAGCATCGATACTCGAATTCGATATTAGGTATAGACTAGGATTTTGTGACCTAGACATTGGTTCTTTCAATATCGAAAGTCGCTTTAGAGGTAATCTATCCTCTAAAGATTTTTATAAAATATCAACATTCTTTATCCACAACACTTTGTTTTATAAAAATGATCACCGTTGCCTTATAGATTCACTACAAAAGGTCACTACTGATGACTTCTTAAAGACTATCACAAGGGAGACAACACCTGATCAAGCTAGTTTATCAGCTAACCAGATGATGAAGAACTGGGCAACTTTAGAAGAAAAATCAATAATCGAGAGGTTCAAAAAGCTTCCTCCATATTTAAAAATTAATAAGACTAAACCTATTGATAGCCTAATCTGTTTACAACAAGAGAAAAGTAAGAATGATGCTCCATCATACCCTGTAAATAGTCCTTTCCCTTTACCTTTATGGGCGGTATAAATATAAGTCCATAAAGGTAATCGGCTGAAAAAAACTTTCATAATCAAACCTGACACATAAGTTAACTCTCTAGAAACTCTGATAGTTTCGGCCAATTGATCATTAACCCACCTCCCAACCTAAACCTTTTTCGGCCAGCTGATGAGGTTATTCCAAGCTTTTGAAGGATAGCTAATTCAGCTTGAAAAGGTTTTCTACTCGTTCCACCTCGCTCGGCAGCTAAATTAATAACACATAATTCATCAGCCATAACTCCTTTCACCGCTAAAAGATACTCTTCATGATTGAACTTAATTGTGTCATTTTCAATGACTCGTTCAGATGAGAAGAGAGGATCATTAGCAAAAATTTCATCAGATATACGATGAATATAATGAAGAAAGGACGCTAATTGCCCTTCTGTTAATATAGCCTTACCATAAAGTTGAAATGCCTTACCAGAATAGCAATCATTTGTTCTTTCGGATATGTCTACGAAGCGATATCCAGAATCAGAAGGTCTTCCATCATCTTCCAACATTCCAATGTGGCTTAGCCCTGAATCAATATCTTCTCTAAAGCTATGGGCTCTGTGGTGAATATTTATAGCAAAGATTATCCATGCCAACTCTTCAAAGCCAATAGTAGACAAATCAATTTTATTATCTCTAACTAGCTGCCTAACTTTCTCCTTAGTTTTACCATTTCCTGCATTAAATACATCTATACTAGTAGTACAAGAGTTCAGTGCGTTTACCAACTTATTTTTTGTTGAATCAATTCTTCCACCGAAAAACTTCTTATAAGTATGTACATCAGATTTTAATTTAGATTCAAAGTTAACGGGCTCCTTTTGACCTGAAGGATTGGTGTCCCATATAACTTGCATTTCTGGGGTAACTACATAATCAAACCAATATTTTCGCCAAATATCATCGTGTAGAGTTTCCCCTGTAGCATTTGATAAAAATTTGATTGCACTAATATTTGAATTTATGGTGTTACAGGCAGCTTCTAGTTCAGGTGCTACATACATTGCCTCAGAGTAGCTCTCTGTCGCGCTTACGCTCTTTGCAACTTGTAAATATTTAAAAAAACAATGAGCATCGCTACTACCTTCACGCAGATGGGCCCACTGTGTGCTAGCCTTAGTAGAGTTGAACTCTCTAACCCTTGAAGAATCAACACTATTACTATCAAAAGATATATTTCTATGAATCGTAAGCTTCCCTTTAAAAGGAGAAGGTTTAGTTTCATCAGGCGGAGAATAGGTTATAACAACAATATTAGAATTAGGATCTACGGAGTCCAATAATTCTGTCAGATACAGGCCAGGATTTTCATATGAATCATATTGATCAGGTACGGCTATTACAGATATATCATAACCCTTTTTCAGATATGCTTGAGATTGACCTGTAGCAGTCAATACACCATGCAACCCTTCATTTGTTCTTTTTAACTCAAGAGCAACTTCGATTTCATTCGAGTCAACACTTAAGGAAACCCTCCCATCAGGTATAGGCCACACTCTGCCTGACTCCCTGTTTGCAAATGAAGTTATTTTAGAATAAGTGATACTTTGATCTCTAAATAAAATCTCAGTATCACTTTTAAATATTGAAGATAATTCCGCAGTTACCCAAGAAGCATATAAGTCGTGGCTCATTGATTTCCTTAATCAAAGTTTAGAGCTCCGGTACAGCCTCCTTCTCGTCCTTTTCTTCTGCAGAAGTGACATCTACCAAAGCATAACTAGCTGATTTTGGTAGGTTATCAGGATACCATTGGTTTGTCTCCGCCTTTTTAATGTTCCCTGCTATCAATTCGGCTAACAATGGAGGAAATGCGTTTCCAACTTGTATACATTGCTCCTGTCGACTTCCTTTAAATTCAATATCATCAGGGAAAGTTTGAATTCTTGCCGCCTCTCTAACAGTTAACGCTCTATTTAGATGAGGATGAATTGGGAACGCATTATGACCAGGTACCATAGTTGGTGCAGGTTTTTGTCTGTGAATCCTCTTAAATATATGGCTATAATTCTTTACCTTATCTGTTCTATAACCTGATTTAAGATGCTCAGGCAGCTTATCAACATTTAGCTTCTCTCCTTCCTCAATATAACTATAACGTTCCACCAAAAGTGGCTTATGTTTCATTGGCACATGATTAAACTGGGCTGCATATGACTCATCTTCAGCTAGATCATTGATAACCTCACCAGTAGTTCGATAAGGTTTCTGCCAATCTTTCGGCTCTTTAAAGAACTTTTTCTTAGGCCAAGGTATTACATGCCCAGTTCTATTACCTATTATTATCAAACGTTTCCTTAACTGTGGAACTCCGTAATCAGCGGCATTTAGGACTTTATATTCAACGTTGGTATACCCTAGTGCTTTAAATTCATCCATCAATGAATCGATAAAGAATCCATTATCTAAAGTAAGCAAGCCCGCAACGTTTTCCATAACGAACCATCTAGGATTCAACCTTTTGATTGCATCTACGTATGAATAAACAAGTTTATTTCTAGGATCAATATGAGGGTCATAACCTTTAGTGTTTACAAACCGTCTTTTTCCAAAAATCGAAAAACCTTGGCAAGGTGGCCCACCAACAACGATTCCAACTGAAGAACGTTCAAATCTCGAACAAATATCTTCCATTAAAGCTGCATCTGACAAATCACCTTGAATAAACGGGGTGCCTACATAATTTTGCTCATGAGTTAGAGCTACATTTTTATTAAAGTCTACACATATTGCAGGTGACCAGCCTGCTCTTGTAAAACCAATTGTGAACCCACCAGCCCCGCAAAAAAGATCTACAAATGAGTCTTCAGCTGTAGCTTTATCAGGTCTATATCCATATTTAGACAAAATGTTCTTTGGCTTTTCACATTGAGGAAGTGCCTGTTTTACTTCTGCTAGGCAACTAGTATCATCCTTTTCCGTTTTCCCTTTAAAGTGCTCAGATATAGAGTTCGCTAGATTTTTAGCCATTAGCGGTGGAACAGCATTCCCTACAAGAATACATTGTCTTCTTCTATCTCCTGAAAAAATATGACTATCCGGAAAAGTTTGAATTCTTGCCGCTTCTCTAGGTGTTAGACTTCTATGAAGAGTAGGATGAACGGGAAATGCATTATTGCCAGGTACCATTGTCAAAGCAGGCTTGTCTCTATGAAGTCTCTTGTAAGTATTACCAAAATTTTTTCTTCTGATAGCTTCAGGTAGTTCTTCAGGAGGAGGTAGCCTTCCACCTTCTGGTATGTACTTATATCGTTCAATTACTGTATCAGAATGATTTAAAGCTATATGACCTTGCATATAACTTTCATCTTTATTAACCAAATCATTAATTGCAGACCCCGTAGTCGTATACGGAAGTAGACCTAATGAGTCTCCATGAGTTTTCTTAGGAAATGCAAAGTTCGATTCCTCTTTTGTGCCGAAAAGAAATAACCTTTCTCTAAATTGAGGTACACCATACTCAGCTACATTAATGACCTTTTCGTAAATGCGATACCCTAATGCAGAAAAACGTTGAATAACTTTATCCTTAAATGCTCCCTTGTATAGAGTTCCCATTGATTTAACATTTTCAAAAAGAAAAGCTTTTGGCTGTAAATCAGATACAATCCGCGCATAATGATCAAATAATTCATTCCTAGGATCTGCTGATATTTTTGCACCTAATGTAGAAAAACCTTGGCAAGGGGGACCACCTATTATTAAGTCGGGTTTCACACCATTTGCTGCTTCAAGTAATTCATAAGATGATAACTCCCTGATATCTTTATTAATGAATGGAGTGTTTGGCCAATTTACTTCATGGGTTTTAGCAGCTACAGGCTCAATATCTGAAGCCACTAAAACCTCAAAGTCAGATTGCTCAATACCCAAATGGAATCCACCAGCACCAGCAAATAGTGCATATACATTGAACTTATCTTTATTGAATTTCTTTTCTAATTCACTAAACATCTGATATCTTTCTCTAATTTTTTGTAGGATCGAATTACGAGGGGTAGCATGTCCTTTTTCCCAACGGTTAATAGTGGTAAATGACATACCAAGTTCTTTAGCAAAGTCTTCCTGTGACATTTGTTGTTGAATACGAAATTCATAAAGTAATTTTGAGTAATCGATCATCTTTGTGTATTTTCAAAACGCTATAGTGTTAGAATAATACACGAAAAACACTGGTTGTAAATACAGTGCCCTAATAATATTTGAAAAGTGAATTGATAGCCAAATGTCCAAAATAGAAATTGCCCATGAAGGTATTTGCAAATGGATACAAAAAGACCGAGAAGGCCCTGTACGATCTAGCCAGCCTGCAGGGTTAAATATCATAAAAAAGCTAAAGGTATTGGCAAAGTTAATGTTCATATCACTTCCTAGTGATATAAAGGAAAATTATTCAGTACACATTTCTACGGGTAAATCTAATCTACCTTCAGTTCTCTGGGTTTCACTAACACCTAAAGGGCGATCTGTTTACAATTCAATGTCTGTTACTGCCTGCTTTAGTCACGAAGCAACAGGGTGTGTTTTAGGGGTAATGGATGCAGTTACTTTTCCTCAAAAATGGATGCCTACTATAGAAAGACAAGCAAGTGAAATTAAAGTAAACCTAAATAAAAAAGGTGCAAAATATCAATATAACGGAAAGTATGTAAATCCAAAGGAGTTTACTCGCCATAGCTTTGATGCAGCGTTATTTGTTGAACATTTACTAAACTCTTGTCAAATTCTGCACTCCGCATTTCTAGAACAACAATCATCATCTCAAAGTAAATATCAATTTTGAGTACAGTCATAACGCTCACACTATCGATTAAAAACATTAATGAGTTTAAAATTACAACTTGAGATTAACCCCCATTTTTTGTTTTATACTACTTCTACTTTTAGATTTATTAATGCTAGAAAAAGTTGGATTAACCTTTACTTCAAATTCGAAATGGATATTACTTGTTTGGTAAGAGCTGTCTTCTTCGGGTCTAGTTGGCTTTACATAACGGTTTTTACAGAAGCGAACCAGCACATCTTCAGGAATATAAAAATTTTTGAGATGTTCAACATGAATCCTCTTTATTGTTTTAATAACTGTATCCAAATCAATAGATCTGTTCTTTTGTTTAATAATCTTTAAAGTGGTTTTTGCTAGATCTTCACAATTTAATTGTTTGAAAAAATCTAACACGACTAAATCATTAATAACCCCCTGTGGTTCAAATGTAGTTTTTAGCTTGCTCAGTTCCTTTAATTTATTAGCAATACTTGGGAGTAAATGAAGGCGCTCGGTAAATAGCTGCTTTGTGTTATCACATCCAATTGACCATGCCTCCTCTTTATTAAGCTTACCTATTGAATGTAGAATAGTATCAACTGCTTCATTGATATTGCTTATTTCCCTCTCGGTTTCTTCCACCAATGCTGTATTTTCAGAGCAACGTTTTTTCTTATTAACCAAGGACTCTGTTGGCTTTTTATATTTCCTAATCTCAGCCATTTTTTCGCGTTTGGCCTGCTTTTCATTGTAGTGATATTCGTCCATATAAAATAATGTCCCAAACTATATTTGAACTTCAGCTTGCCAGTACTTTAAACAGTTTTCAATCTGTTAAACGACTATTTAGAGTGTCCTTTTACTGGTCATCCTTAACAGTAATTAGGTCTGGAACAGGTCAGTGCCTTGGTTTGATTTTAACTAGAAACCACATAGGGTTATGGTCAGTGTCCACTTGAAGTAGGCTTAAACCATACACTTACCAATTGGTTTTAGGTGATTTTAAATAGCCGAAAATATTAGGAAAAATTCAATAAACGGCTATTTTGAGTGTACTAAAAATGAACGTTCATTTTCCGTAATTACTTTGTCAGTTTTAAGTATTGTGGCTTTTAAAATATCCAATTAGTTTGGAGCTCTAGATCTAAAATAAACGGTGAGATTATGAGCGCACAAATTGGATATATCAGAGTAAGTACAGTAGAGCAGAATACAGCACGCCAATTGTTAAATTTAAAATTAGATAAAGTTTTTACGGACAAATGCAGCGGCAAAGATACAAATCGACCAGCACTAACTCAGCTAATCGAATTCTCTCGTGAAGGCGACGTTATTCATTGTCATGACATCAGCCGAATGGCTCGTTCAACCGAAGACTTGCTTCGCTTAATCAAAGAGTTTACCGCTAAAAATATCACCTTAAAATTTCACAAAGAAAACTTAACCTTTGATGGCTCTAACAATCCTCTCCAACAGTTGATGATGACCATTCTATCTGGGATCTATCAATTCGAAAGAGCAATGATTTTAGAGCGCCAGCGAGAAGGAATTGAGATTGCTAAAGCCAAAGGAAAATATCGTGGAAAGAGGATTAACCAACAACTCCATAACCAAATTCGTGAACTGTATGCTCAAGGTGTTAATAAAACTCAAATAGCTAAACAACTAGGGTGTGTAAGAGCTACTGTATATAAGGCTTTAGCAAACATTTAAAAAAAGCTACCTACACTGCATAATAGCTTGAATATTATATACGAGTTGGAAGTTTCAACTGTCATTGTGGCAAAACTAAAGGCAAAGTAATAAATAAATGATCCCTGTCAGGGTAGCCCACGCCTTCAAACTCTAAATGATTGTTAGGATTATCAAACTCTAGATGTATAAAGCCTATGTTTTTTAGCAAATCTAAGCTATCAGAAACAGTACTCTCAGGTACTAACTTATAACTAATTTCTTGAAGGTCTTCGTCACCTTCCATAGATTCAGGCTTATAAAGCTCATGAAAGCCTACAAATGTTGAAAAATATTCTGAGAACTCTGAATAAGTCGTAACAACAAACTCATGATAACCCATCAACTCTCCATCCTCAGTTTCGAATGTATCTTCAAAATGACTAGGCTCTAATTGAAAAATTAAATAAAGTGCCAATTGATAAGCAATCAAGGAAATATTGTGTCGGTGGATGATTTCATTCAACGCTGTTATTTGAGGCAGAAAATAACGTTCAAATATTTTATAGCGATAATTATTGTCAAAAAACTCTAGTTCATAACCATCTCTCAACTCTGCAATATCGAAGTATAGAAATAAGTATGGCTTCTTCTTCAACTCTAGTATTTTAATTTCTTCATTAGTTGGCTTTGTCGATATCGACATTATTATACTTGCCTCTTCTAAGTACTTAAGAGCTGCATTTATAGACGTTCTACCGTGCTCTTTACTTGCTCCATAAAATAATTTCAATTTAGAAGCCAAATCAGCAAAAGATTCGAATTCAAGTAACAGTTCATTCGAATTACATAGCTTTTTCCTATTCGCAGTAAGTATGACGTATAAAAATATTTTATAGGCCAATAAGCTTTTAACTTTCATAAAAGAAAATTTAAAGTTAGCACTATGAATTAAAACTTCTCGAATATCTCTCATATCATACATTAGCTGTACCTCCTTATTTTACAGGCCTTAAAGAGAACTACTAAAAGTCGTACAAAGTTTCGGGCAGCACTCATTTATCACCTCGAATACCTAATAATACCCCTGTCAACGCAATACAACCAGTTACTTAGGTTTATTGCAACGGCTTTTAATTACTAAACTTAAGAGGCATTTAAAATGAGCAAATACACATCAGAACAAAAGAAACGAGCTAAAAAGCTTATAACCCAAATCAAGAAATCATCAACCACAATGCAAACCCATATGTATGAATTCATTCAATCTGAAAGCTTTAAAGTTCTAGGTTTTGAGACCTTCAAGTCATGGGCAAAAGAAAATGAACAGGAAGTTGGAATTAGCTATGACTCTATGCTTAGTTATCATCATACAGCTCGAGTCACACATTATTTATTTGGTGAGGAACATATAGGGACGATTCCGCCATTTGTTTTAAAACCCCTTTTTCCACTGACAGAAGAACAACTCGACTTGATTAGTGAGAAAACTCTCGAAGAATTTAAGACCGAAGATCCATCGGAAATGAAGTTAACCAATAAGAAAGTAAAATCTATAGTTGAAAGATTAGGCTTGGTAACAAACCAAAATCACGATACAGGTTCCTCAAAAAAATCCAAAACTCAAAATAAACTGATCTTGTCATTAAACAATCACAAATCAAATTCGGTAGTAAAAAGCTTACGTTTGGCGATTGATGAAACCTTTACTTCTAAACAACAAATAAGACTATGTCGGGACGTTTTAAAAGAGTTTGAAGGCAGCAATGTCGACAAAGCTATTAAATATATCGAGTCTGTTTTAGAAGAGCTTTAGTTTATGAGGGGCTAGTCCCCTCTCCTTTAGGAGTATTTATGATGTACCTACAATCAGTTGAACTTGACTATATTCGCTTTGCTATACCTGTAAAAAAAACAAAAGAACAATCATTAATTAAAGAAAACATTCGCAACATGGCTAAAGAGCTTGGGATAGCTATTGATACACATTACAACCAAATATTGCACAGTAGAAATGGCTACGAAATTTATTGCCGTGTTCCACTATTAAGCGATTTCAACTATGCCAAAAGAAATGAGGAAACTCCACACTTAGTCATAAAGTGTTCATATATGCACGGTAGCCGTAACTTTTTGTTAATTGAATGTAAGGGTCACCCATATAGTTCAAAGGAGTGGTATCTAGTAAGGTTATGGCTCGAAAGAATTTTAGGCTATAAACTGCTAAAGAAGCATCAAAACAATATATATATAACTAGTTTTGATATTGCAATAGGCGTGGACATATCTATTGAAAACTACTTATTTGATTTCGTTTGGGGACAAAAGGCTGGATGGTTTACTGCGCCATCTGGTCAACTCGAAACAATTTACATACAGCCTCATAACAAAAGCATTGAGGTTTGTATTTATAATCGGAAAGCCAAGGTACGGAATAGAGGCGTTTTAAAAAAAATAACTTCTCCTTCTAGAATTGAACTACGATTTGGAAGAAGAAAAATAGCACTTGATGACTTTTTCAATACATTAGACTTTTTACCTAATGCATTTAAAAGAAGTAGAGTATACAACTTAGAAAAGATAGTAACTCAAAGTGACCTAGATGAAGATCAGATTATTGCTCTTCAATCCGCTGGCTTAGTACCTTATTTGAGAAAAATATCAAAATACCGTAGAGAAAAAATTAGAAAGCAAATAAAGCCGCACTTAGAGCCTACTATTGATTTTAGTTTAGCTAAACCATTATGGGAGAAATATTTAAAAAAAGTAAAACGCATGAGACCTTGTGCAAAATATACAGCTCGTAAATACGATTTGTTAAGAAATGAGTTTATTTTTACTTACTTTAAAAAATAAAGTTATAAATCAGCTACCTACACTGCATAATAGCTTAAACTAGAGCTAGCTAGTTGGAACTTTCAACTAGCTAGCCTCACCTAAACTAATACATTCTTAAATCAGAACAGACAGCTTCTCTTCTACCAATTGCGCATAAAAAGTATTTGCCTGACTGATTAACGCTATGTGTTCACGTGTGAAATTTGAGTTTGGCATTACCCCTCCGTGCCTTTCTAATTGATTAACAAAGTCGGTTTGCCACATTTGAATAAGCCTATTTTTAGAAAGTCCTGATTTTAATTCATCCCAATCAGAGTTCGCGAATCTTAAATAACCTAGTTCTCCTACCGTTTTTCTATCGCCCAACACTTCATAGACTTCGAGTGCAACTAGTTGCCATACCTTTGCTTTCCTTTCTACCGTAACAAAAGACATGAACGATTTAGGCTTAATGATAGGTGGAATGAATATCTGTATTAACGAATCATTTTCAGCGTCAGTTTCGTCTTCAAATACTTTTTTTATCGGTTGTGCTAGTTGAAACCCAAGATTGGAGGTATCAATAGTTTTAGTAGTGATTGTGTTTTTAATGGTCATAACGTCTTCCTAATAACTGAATGTTTTCTAATTAAAAATTACAAATCACAAGCGTAAATCAACCGTAATAACATTGTCAGAAAGCACCATTCTCAACCGATATTTAGCCTGTTAACTTGGTACCAAAGCAGATACGAAGGAAAACCATGCAAACAGCCCAATCTACTGCACGACAATTAGCATCAGATATTGCATCACAGTTACTTGAAGTTGAAATATATGACGACGACTTTATTCAAGAACTACCTCGAGACATCATCAGTAAAATAACAGGCAAACCATTTAAGAAACTCTATGGTAACTGCCCTAAAAAGAAGCTAAGAAGCTTAAGATGCGCACTAACTTTACAGCAAAATAAACCAATATCAGATTTACCATTAGACGATAACCTAAATCTTCTAGCTTCTTCTCTAGATTTGCCTAAACACTGTATTCCACTGCTCAAGCTATGCGTATTAACTACGTTAAATGAAGGGCTTTACAAGTTATTCGACGAACATATTCAACACTGGGTAAGTGATGTTGAAGTTTTGGTTGCAGAATCGCTGAATATCTCAGTAGATGAATTACTCGATGCAATTCAATTAGTAGCTACCACATCATTGTTTAAGCAAAGTGAGCCAAACTTATTTTATTTACTCGTTATGCCCTATGCGCTTGCGGTTAACTTAATTGAGAAACCAGCTAAAATTTATTCTGACTTTTTAGAAGGCCTATATTACAAGCCAACACCAACAAAACTCAGTCTTAATGACTACCCACATATTGAGCTTCAATATGTGAGTGAATTTTTAAAACATGCAGTAAGAGCCAATGCTGTTGGAGTCAATATATTACTTTATGGGGAAAGCGGCACTGGAAAAACTGAGTTAACGAAAGTACTGAGTAAATATGCCAAAGCTAACTTAGTTGCCGTGAAGGCATCTGGTGGTAATAAGTTTCGCCCAGCAGACGAACTCACCGATGGTAGAAACACAGCTCATTTGCGCCTTCAGCATTACGGATTGATGAATGGCCTATTTGAGTCAGATAGTAACTGTTGCTTTTTAATAGATGAGGTCGATGATGTTTTTACCGAATATTTAGATGGTGTAAAAGTTTCAAAAGAAAAGCTACATTCTTTATTAGGTAGCAATACCTGCGTAAGTTTCTGGATAACTAATAATGTAGAAATGTTACCTGATTCGGTTATTCGCAGAATGAGCTATGTTCTTGAAATTCCAACGCCACCTAAACACATAAAAGCGGAGATATTATCAACGTCACTCAAAGGGTTGAGAGTCTCAACTCTCTTTAAAAACCAATTAGCCACTATTCCTGATTTAACACCAGCGCATGTGGTTAACGCCAGCAGCATTGCTAGAGCGTTAAACTTAAAAGGAAAAAAAGCTGAAGAATGTATTGAACATCATATTGACCAGTGTTTATCGGCTTGTGGTTTACAGACTTCGGTAACTAGCTACAAACCAGAAATGGATTTTGACTCACGCTTTATTAACTTAAGCGGCTCACATACCAAAATTGAACATGTGATTGATACAGTAACTAACTTCACAGGCGCTAGGTGTTTATTACTTGGTGCTGCTGGTACAGGTAAAAGCGCCTTAGTCCATCATATTGCCGAAACCTTAGAAAAGGAATTAATCACCATCAAACCGAGTGATGTACTATCGAAGTATGTCGGTGAAGCCGAGCAAAACATTGCGCAACTTTTTAAGCAAGCAAGTGAATGTGATGCGATTATTTTCTTAGATGAAGTTGATAGTGTTTTAACTTCTAGAGATATCACTTCTGAGTTGCATCAGAAGCAGATCGTAAATCAAATCCTCATTGAATTAGACCGAACTGAGCAAACAGTATTCGCGGCAACAAACTACTCTAAAAATCTCGATAACGCGATCCTACGCCGTTTTGATTTTAAATTGAATTTTGAATACTTAACAACGAAGCAAGTACTCACATTATACGAAGAAAGCTTTGGGCATTTTTCAACAAGTATTAAAGAGAAACTAACCAAGCTTTACTACTTAAGCTCAGGTGATTTTGCTATTGCTGTCAGGAGGAATTGCATGAGCAAAAATCCGTTAAGTGATAGTAAGAACTTAGAAATACTAACCCAAGAGAACAACCGCAAAATACCAAGTAAAACCATCGGTTTTGTAAATTAAACCAACCAAATTTTTTAACCAAAGCATTTTGCTTTAACAACAACCTAAACCTTTAAAAGGAAAAAACTATGAGTATTTTAAAATCTCTGACGCTATCAGCTCGCCCTGAAAAAACTTCTGACAATCCGCTACTTAAAAAAAGAGAAAAGCTGTTATCCAAATTAGATATACAACTTGCAATGGCTAATGCACTTTCCAATGGTGAGACCTATACGGCTTATCGTGAAAAGTGGCAAAAGAACCCAGAGACTGGGCAGCAAGAAAAAGTCCAAATACCTAAGAATGTTGCCAAATGGTTTTACAAGCGTAACAACCAATACTTCTTCGAGGTACGTTATGCCAACAAAGCCCTTGAGCTAAGCAAAGGAAATCATGCTATTGAAGTGGGAGAATTAGATAACCTTGCCAAAACGATCAAAACAGTAATTGATTGTGTTGTTGCAGGCGAAATCGATACGTTACTTGAGAACGTAACCACTAACTTAACTAAGAAGAAGTAATACCACCTTCCAATTTACATATGCCCCTAGCCTTAGGGGCTTCATTAAATTTTCAACTATTAAATATCCAAGGATTAAACATGATTCGAATTAAACACGAAGGACTCGCTGTACCAATGAGCCCAATGTTCACACTCTATATTGCCGATTTACTTGCGCCATATGAAAACGAAAAAGCCGTTACTATTAATTTTCGTGACCCAAACTATAGTGCCGATGATGGTGGTTATCACCCCGTTGAAATTCGATTAGAGAACGAAGGTGACGGCTGGCGTTTCTCATATATTACGGACTTCTGTTATATCGGCAGCGGCTACATGGCTGAGCTAGCTAAAGACTTGGATTTTGATTTCGATGCTGGCGTGTTTCAAAACCTATTTGGTACATTCCCCATTGAACAGGCTATAGAGATGTTCCAAATTTGGGAGACTAACTTTGTTTATTATGCAATGGTTTCGAAGGTGTTCAAGAAAACATTCACCTTAGGTTAAAATCAAATTATTCATGTGGCCCTACTTAGCGCCACATGAATCAAATAGTACTTTTCAAACTCGACTAAGGCATTATATTAGTTTGAATTTATAACAAATAGGAGGTCTGTTTTGTGCCAAAAGCAGCCCTTGAGTGACTTAGTGATAAAGGCTGCAATGATACGATTGCTGACATTTCACTATTTCTTTTTATGCCTTCTCATTGCCATTAATAGACTGTCATTTAGCTATCGCAACAACTTTGACCTTCTTGAATTGGCGGGCATTTCACTGTTCCATAAGAGCAATATACGCAACAATCGCCTTTCAAAGGCTTTAGGAGAACTTTGCAAGATTCACATTCATAATACCACTGGCAAGCGTTGGTTGGCATTTCTTCAGTTTTACTGAAGCCACACTCAGGGCAAGTAATGGTAGAATTTAACTCTATACTTTGCATGTTTGCTCCTTCAAAGGTTTAACAATGTCTAATACGGACATTACAATCATCAAACAAATACCTACATAAAACAAATAAGTGCTCCATTCGTATTGCCATAGTGGATAGAGGGTTAACAAAACCGCTATAGGGCCAATAACCCCAAGAATACCTCTCGCATGATTTTGGTTTTTATACCAGTTATACAAATTTACCAACAATGCCAGAGTTGCAAATATAGGTAACAAGGTATTTACAGCAATTCCCTCAAAGTGAGAGAGAAAGCCTAATCCTAATGCTGATGCTAACGAGCCGAGTGCGGGGAAGCACCCCGTACAACTAAGAGCCGCAAGCCAAACACCACCTGAGCTAACTTTATCTAAAATCTTATTAATCATTTTTAACGTCTAACATTATTTGAATGATTTGAGTATGAACTCCGTAGGTAGGTACGGAGTCAATACTATTTTAGCGAATCGATTATTGGGCAGTGGGATTGATCGTTATTGTTGCGGCATGAATTAGTCATTTCTTTTATGACGACTTCTAAGCGTTGAAGGTCAGCTATCTTATTTTGAATTACGTTCAATTTCAGCAAGCCTAGGGATTCTACTTTGGCACAATCGCCATCCATTGACATCAATGAAGCCACTTCTTTTAGAGTAAAGCCAAGTGCTTTGGCCTTACAGATGAATTGTAATTGTTTGGTGATTGAGTCGTCATAGACACGATAACCATTTTGAGGTTTTTGAGGCTGTTTTATCAAGCCTTCCCGTTCATAAAACCGTATAGTTTCTACGCCTATATCAAGTTCTTTAGCCAACTTGCCTATTGTTTTCATCGTCCAACCATAAAATCAACTTTAATCATGACATTAGTATATCAATACGAAGTAAAATTGCTCGAACTACAATGACTGGTTTTCGCTCATAGCTGCCGTATAATATTTCATTCATAGAAAATAAAAAAACCCCATCCGATTAAGGACAGGGCTTTCATATAATGGTACCGGTGGGCGGACTCGAACCGCCACGCATTGCTGCAACGGATTTTGAATCCGTCGTGTATACCAATTTCACCACACCGGCAAAGGCTTGTAGCTAACTTTTAAGTTTGCAAAGAAATCAATTCTTGTATCTAAAAATCGAACTCTTTATAAACTAATCCAACCTAAAAACTAGGTCAGTAATTTTTATAATCTCGTAAAAACTTTGCAAATCTTTGCAAGCGAAATGCAAACACTCACTTTCAATGCAGGGCAATTAAATCAAGTATCGTAATCCAAAATCAAGCTAAGCATCTTCAATTTTGAATCCGTCGTGTCTACCAATTCCACCACTCCGGCGACACAGTGACTACAAACCTAGCGTTTGAAGTGGTTGGCATTATACGAGATATCTTTGCTTGTGCAATAGTTTTTCGTGGTAGCTTTACTATTTGCTGATATTTTATGCAATTAATTTTCAACTTGATAAGCTTTTAGGAATAAATCTACCGCAGTATCAACATGTTGATGTATTTCTGCATCGGTAATTTTATTGTTAGGGAGTAAAATCACTTTTAAATGTAAACGCCCTTTCACCATTTCAATTAACATTTGAGTTGCATAGGCAGGATCGTCAATCGCTAGAATTTTCTTATCATTAAGCTGCATTAAATATTCAGTTAATGGCTGCATCCCTTTTAAAGGGCCTTTCTCATAAATTAGGCTACCAACTTCAGGCAATTTAGGCACAACTTGGATAACTAAACGAAATAATGACACTAAAGTGTCTGACACCATCCCTTTTACAAAACGAAAGCACATTTCTTTTAACGCTTCTTGATACCCTAGCTTGGTGGTAGTGATCGAGGCGATGGTTTGTGTTTGTAATGAAATTTGTTGATGAAGCACCGACATCAGTAAACCTTGCTTATTTCCAAATTCATTATAGATAGAACGACGTGAGCCACCAGACTCTGTAATGATCATTTCTAATGAAGTTTTATCAAAGCCATGTTTTAAAAATAATTTTTGTGCTGCATCGAGTATTAATTGGCCACGAGGGCTAAGTTGTTGCTTTTCTAGTTTTTCACAACTGAGCATATTTTTATCACACTTTTCGAATAATGAGTTGACTTCGGTACTGCATAGTACCAAAATATACGGTACTAGGCAGTACCAATTTACTTTTTATCATAAAGCACCTTAACTAAAGGTGAGTTTTTATCATTGGAATGAATATGCGTTTTTTACTAATAATCTTTACTTCTCTTTTACTGATAAGTTGTAGTGATCAAGCAATTACGACTGAAAAAGCCATAAGACCTATCGCTTGGATCAAAGTTGCAGAAACAAATCTACAGCAATTACGTACCCTTTCAGGGATTGTTGCGCCTGTTGAAGCAACCAGTTTAAGCTTTGAAGTAATGGGAAAAGTTGAAACCGTCGATGTAAATTTGGGAGATCCCGTCGAAAAAGGCCAAGTACTGGCTCAGCTTAATCATCGTAGTTTTGAGTTGGCGCTAAAGTCTGCACAAGCTCAGTTAGACAAAGCAACTTCAGCGATGATTGAAGCTGAAAATAGCTTTACACGGTTTAGTCAATTAATAAAACAAGGTTTAGTGTCACAGTCTGGTTTCGATAATGCCAAAGCCAATTACGAGTCAAGTAAAAGTGCCGTAGGTGTGGCGCAAGCACAATTAGATATTGTTGAAAAGAACTTGCAAGACAGTACTTTACTAGCGCCATATAAAGGCATCATCACTAAACGATTAATTGAACCTTCACAACAAATTTCAGCCGGACAATCAGCGTTTCAGATAGAAGGAACACATGGTT
The DNA here is from genome assembly GCF_030546755.1 of Colwellia sp. 1_MG-2023. Lineage (GTDB taxonomy): Bacteria > Pseudomonadota > Gammaproteobacteria > Enterobacterales > Alteromonadaceae > Thalassotalea_H. The sequence goes on along the minus strand of NZ_JAUOPE010000015.1, from coordinate 44,312 downwards.
TAGAAGTGAATGTCATGGTGCCTGAAACCCTAATAAGAGAATTACGACAAGATACAATTTTACCCGTTAGATTTCCAGTATTAACGCAAACTACAATGCAAGGTCGTATCACTGAAATAGGTACCCGAGCAGAAACCGCCAATGCGTTTCCCGTAACCGTCGTGTTACAGGAAGATAACCCACTTTTAAGAGCAGGTATGACCGCAGAAGTTGATTTTACCTTTGAAGGAATAGGCCAAACAGGCTATCAGGGCATCACCATTAGTGTGCCATTTTCGGCATTAAAAGCGGGGGTGAATCAAAAAAGCTATGTTTTTGTTTATGATCCTGAGCAGCAAGTGGTCAACCAAAGACAAGTACAAACTGAAAACATTCTGAATAATATTGCATTTATTTCATCTGGATTAAAAGATGGTGAAATCATTGCCACCGCTGGTGTCGCCTTCTTGCGAGACGGTCAAAAAGTAACCTTGTTCGATAAAAATATTCAGCGTTTTAATTAAAGGAAGGCCAATGAACATTACTCAAATCGCCTTTCAATATCGAAAAACAGTCTTTTTAATTGTCGCGTTGCTCTTGGTAAATGGAGTTTTTGCTTATTTCACATTACCCGCCCAAGAAGATCCAACGATCACAATCCGCGAGGCGGTAATTTCAACATCTTTTCCTGGTATGGCACCTGAACGCGTTGAACAATTAATTACGAAAAAGCTAGAAGAAGAAGTACGAAAAATACCTCAAGTAAAAGAAATTAAGTCATTATCAACAACCGGCAGCTCAACGATCCATGTAAAAATTCATGACAGATACTTTAACCTTGATGATATTTGGCAAGACGTAAGAAATAAGGCACAAGCAGCCCACGCCAATATGCCCTCTGGTACTCAAGCCCCTTATGTTAATACTGAATTTGGCGATGTTTCTGTCGTTACTCTTGCGTTAACTGCCGACGGTTTTGATATGAGTGCGATGTACGATATTGCTCAGCATATTCGTGATACGCTTTATGCCGTAGAAGGTACTAAAAAAATTGAAATTTTAGGCCATTTAGAAGAACGAATATTTCTTGAAGCATCTAACGCTACCTTATCGCAATTAGGCATTTCACCACGGGCGCTAATTAATGAATTGCAAAATCAAAATATCATTCGCTCTGGCGGAGAAATAGATACCGGGGCGAAAAGTTTTATTGTTGAGCCTTCAGGTAACTTTAACAGTGTGTCTGATATTGCCAATACTTATATTAATATCCCTAACACAGAAGACTTTATCGCGTTAAAAGACGTGGTAACCATCAAACGTGACTATATTGATCCCCCTAATAAAATTGCATATTTCAATGGAAAACCGGCTATCTTTTTTGCTATTTCGATGTTGCCTCAATACAACATTTTAAAATATGCACCTCAGGTAAAAACTAAATTTGAAGAAATTATTCAATCCTTGCCTATTGGCTACCAACTCGATATTGCGACTTATCAAGCAGAGCAAGTCGAAAAAACCGTGCAAGGGGTTTCAATCAATGTTTTGCAAACATTAGCCATCGTCTTAGTGGTCGTTGTTCTATTTTTAGGGGTTCGCACCGGTTTAATTGTTGGCGCCATCGTGCCATTTGTGATGTTAGCCACACTTTCAATTATGCTCTTTTTTGATATGAAACTAGAGCGAATGAGCTTAGCAACGTTAATCATTTCATTAGGTTTATTAGTGGATAATGGCATTGTTATCGCAGAAGATTTCAAACGTAGAATTGAAGATGGCATTAGCCGATACGATGCCATGTTACAAGGCTGTAAAGAGCTTGCCATACCGTTATTAAGCTCTTCCATCACCACCATTTTATTCTTTTTACCGCTGATGCTAGCTGAACACGTTGCCGGAGAATTTACGCGTTCAATCTCACTCGTTATTCTTATTACGTTAATGACGAGTTGGATTTTGGCGCTTTGTGTGACGCCTATTCTTTGTTATTACTTTATTAAACCTACAAACACCGTTGAAGAAAACACTTCTTTTTTAGCTAAAATGTATGCTGGCTATGAAGCTTTTTTACATTGGGTTTTGAGACACAAAATTTTATTTATCAGCATCATATTAGTCACCTTTATTGCCTCGATAGGGGCGATGAAATTCGTGGCTAAGCAATTTTTTCCTGAGTCTGATCGTACACAAATTCTTATGTATATCGATTTACCTAACGGTACTTCTTCGCGTGAAACCAATCGCCAAATGCAAGAGATTTTCAAATGGTTAGATAACAAAGAGCAGTTTGCTTTTATCGAAAATTATTCAGGTTATGTTGGCTTTAACGGACCGCGTTTTGTCTTATCCCTTAACCCAGAAGATCCAGCAAAAAATAAAGGGTTTATTGTTTTAAATGTTGTTGAGGGAACAAACGTCGCCGAAAAAGTAATGCAATTAGATACCCAACTTGAAGCAACGTTTCCAAATGTTTCAGCACGCGTGAAGAAAATGTTTTTAGGTCCTTCCGATGCTAAAACCATTAAAATACAAGTGAAAGGCCCTGATAAAAATGTGATTTATCATAAAGCTCAACAAATTATGGATTTGCTTCATCAAATTCCTGACACCATCAATATTCGCAATGATTGGGAAAATTTAATTGTTAAAATTGACGTGCAAGTTGATCAACACAGAGCGAAAAGAGCCGGCTTAACTTCAACTGAAATTGCTGATGCGTTACAAACTTATTTTTCAGGTGCGCAAATTACAGAATTTAGGGAAGAAGATGAGATCATTCCTATCGTTTTAAGGGCGCAAGAAGCCGAACGTCACAACTTAGACCGATTACGCACGCTTAATGTTTATTCTGAAAAAACCGGCAAAGCGGTACCGCTATTTCAAGTAGCCACGTTTGCGCCAGTAAATCAATTTTCAGTGATATATCATGAGGATATGTTTAGAACAATCAGTATTGAAGCCCGTAATAACAAAATGGCCGCAGAAGATTTACAATTGATCATTGATGATCAAATTCAAGCTTTAGCGGCTGATTTACCTATTAATCATCACATTACTTATGGTGGCGCGATTAAAGAGTCTAAAGCCGCCCAAAAAGCATTAAGTGCTAGTATGCCAATGGTCATAGGTTTTATTTTAATCTTGCTAGTTGCCCAATTTAATTCGTTTAGAAAAGCCGCCATTATCACGCTTACTATGCCGTTATCTTTTATTGGTGCAGTGATTGGTCTATTAGTCATGCAAGCGCCGTTTGGTTTTATGGTGACGCTAGGTTTATACAGTTTGGCAGGAATTATCATTAACAATGCCATTGTGCTTATTGATCGCATCAAGATTGAAATTGACAGCGGTAAAACTCAATACCAAGCGTTAGTCGATGCCTGTTTAACCCGATTACGCCCGATTGCAATGACCACAATTACTACTGTGATGGGTTTATTGCCTTTAATACTTAATAAAGACCCTCTTTTTTACGGGATGGCAAACGCCATCGCATTTGGTTTAGCTATCGGCACGATATTAACCTTAGCGGTTGTACCTGTTTTATATGCGTCGTTTTATAAAGTAAAAAAGTAAATTAAGAAGTAGATTAATAATGAATATAAGCGCGGCTAAAGTACGTTAGTTCGCGCTCATTCGAGTGAATTTAGGTTAATTCGTTTTTTATGAGGAATATTAGGGCGTGTTGATCTTTCTAGGTTATATATTGTTCAAAATAAAAGTCATTTATTCAAGGCGTGAGTTAAGGAGCATAGTTGTTCCATGTAAATTTATCCTAAATAAACGTATTAATCGCCTAAATAAATTAAGCTATGAACAGGCGCTAAAATTGCCGATGACGGTAAACAAAGTGTTTGCATATTATCCACCGATAATGCGGCATGTAATGGCAAGGTTGCCGAGCCTTTTAAAGCCACTTCTTCAACATGAGGAGTTTTGATTAATCTCACCACATCAAGCTCACCATATTGTGCAATTGACGGTATATAAGGTCGAAGTTTGGTAATAAATTTATCTAAAAACCAAGAGCTCACATCACCGCCAATAATAATGGTTTGGCAATTGAGCAGCGTTTCTAATGAATGAATAGCAATACGCATTGGCTCTGCCGCTTGTTCAAACCACGTTTCCATTGTTTTTTTCTGCTCAAAACACAGCTCTGCCAATGCTTCATGACTGATCGCGTTAACCCCTAAGAATTTTTTTAACGATTTCAGCGATGCAAAATCATTCAAACGACCTAGCTCAACAGTTTTTTCATCGGTTTCAGGGGTAACAAATAGTTCGCCAATTGCACCGGTCAAGCCATTTTTTCCTAACAAAATTTTTCTGTCATATACCACAGCCGCTTCAACAACATCAGATAAGTGGATACAAATAAAGCTATGTAATTGTTTGGCTTCACCGTAAAGCATTTGATATGCGGCACATGCTGAAGCCGTTGACTCAGTTGCAACTGGTAATGATAACGCATCTGCAAGCGCTTGCTTAAATGCTAACCCTTCTTGATATGTCGCTAAGCTATTATGTGTTTCATTTACAAAAGTTACGCCTACACCAAGAATTTGTGCTTTTTGAATATTAGCCTGTTCAATTAAAGTCTCGAGTAACTGATTAATAGTAGGTATTAAATCTGCGGTTTGGTATTCAACATTATTTAGTAAAACCGCCTCACCTTTTAATGAAAAAAGCCCAGCTTCAATTTTTTCAGGAAAAATTCGCAATGCGACGCTATACGCACCTGTGTCTGTTAGGTTTAACATTTTGGAAGGTTTGCCAACAGCGCCTTCTTTTTTTATACCTATTTCTTCCACTAATCCAATCGCTAATAACTCTTCGACCATATTAGTAATCGTTTGTTTTGTTAAATGAGTTTGTCGAGATATTTCTACTCTGGATATTGGTCCTTGCGTAACAATTTCAGATAAAACTAAACGTAAATTTAACGCTTTATTTTGTTTTGAATTGGAGCCTTTCAAGTGAAAAAATACCTCTGTTTAATAATTACAGTTGTTATTGTACTGATATTTTAAGAAAAAGTAGTGTTAATAATAAAACTATTACGGATGAAATTTAAACAATAAATATTAAGTCAAAATGATTGACATAATATTTATTGTCACTAATATAGTGTCATCAAAGAACATAAATGGGACATTTCATGGCACACTTTCGCCACGATATAATGAATAAAGCTAAAGTAACAGTATTACTCACGGCTATTTTTCATATATTTTTCAGCTTGCACTCATATGCTGTCGATATAAATAGTATTAAAACGGCAGCTAAATCAACCGACATTAATTTAAACAGCAGTCAAATAAATGCGATTAAGCAAAAACACTTAACCGCGGCATTAGTATGGCATGGGTCAAGTTCTTGGGTAAGCGCACTAACAAAAGGTGCTACAGAAACCTTTAATGCTATGGGTGTAGAAATTGTTGCCGTGACTGACGCTCAATTTGATCCCGCAAAGCAAGTAGCCGATCTAGAAAATATTAGCGCGCTATCTCCAGACATTATTTTGTCATTGTCAGTTGATAGTATCAGTACTAGCGCTAGCTATAAAAACGCGATTAAAAATGGCGCTAAATTAGTGCTGCTAAGTAACCCCATTGCAGGTTTTGTACATGGCGAAGATTATGTCGGCATCGTCACTGATGATATGTTTGGTATGGGCATTGCTGCTGCAGAGTTAGTGGCTTCTTCACTTAATAATCAAGGAAAAGTTGGCGTTATTTACCACGACGCAAAGTATTTCATCACCAATAACCGCGATCAAGCTTTTCAAAAAGCATTAAAGCAATATCCAAATATAAACGTTATCACCGAGCGCGGCTTTATTAAAGAGCATGAAACCAGCAATATTGCCGCGGCAATGGTACTTCAAAATCCAGATATTGAGGCTATTTATGTGTCGTGGGATACCGCCGCAGAAGGGGTTATTGAGGCACTAAGGTCATTAGATAGACGAGATATAAAAGTCATTACCCATGATTTAGGCGTGAATAATTTACTCGACATGGCGACAAACGGTAATTTATACGGCACGGTTTCAGATCGCCCATATGATATTGGCGCAACTATGGCTAAATTAGGCGCGGCTTCTTTAATAGGTGAAAAAGCGGCTCCTGTTACTATTGTGCCATTTGATAAAGTCATCAAAAAAGATATTTCTGCCATTTGGCAGCAAGCCTATAAAACCAGTTTACCTTCGTTATTAACTAAAGTTTTGCAACAAAATGAAAAGGACCACTAATGAATGCTCAAAGCCTGTCATTCAATTACGTTAAACAACTCGCGTTTAAACGAGAAGCTTATATCTATTATATTTTTCTTTTTGTGATGTTGTTTTTCGCAGTTGTGTTACACGATACCGCCTTTTTAACGGTGTCAAATTTTATGAATATTGTGAAACAAACTGCACCATTAACCATTATGGCGGTTGGGTTAACTTTTGCTTTAGCGGTAGGCCATATTGATTTATCTATTGGTTCAACAGTGGCATTAAGTGCTTTGGTAGGCGCATTATTATTACAACATACCGGTATACCATTAGCTGTACTTGGCGCATTAACAATAGGCTTAATTATTGGTTTAATTAACGGTTTGCTTATTGAACGCTTACAAGTTTCATCTCTTTTGATCACCTTAGGTACGATGGGAGTAGTTACAGGAATCGCAAGACAACTGACTAACTTAGAATCAGTGCCAATTATTAATCAAGATTTTACCTTTATTTTTGGTGCCGGTAACCTACTAGGTATCCCAGTATTACTCATTTGGACCATAGCTATAGGTGCCATCGCGTATATTGTTTTGAATAAATTAGCCAAAGGTCGTCACATTCTTGCGGTAGGTGGCAACCCTTCTGCGGCAAGAGCCATGGGGTTACAAGTGACGAAAATTAGAATTTATGCGCTATTAACATCGTCAGTTGCCGCATCGTTAGCAGGGCTATTATATGCTGGCCGACTACATGGTGCTCGATACACCTTAGGTGAAGCTGACTTATTAACCGTAATTGCCGCAGTAGCAATTGGTGGTACCAGCTTATTCGGCGGTAGAGCTTGCATTATTGGCGCTATATTAGGTTCATGGTTAATGGGCATGATTAATAATGGATTGATCTTGTCAGGATTTTCAACCAACGAACAAATGATCGCGCGTGGAGTAATTTTGATCATCGCCGTGGCAATTGGTGTTAAGGAGCTTAGAAATGGTTAGAACAGCATTAGATCAACCTGCATTAGAATTACAGTCGATTAAAAAAAGCTTTGGCGGTGTACATGCCTTAAAAAATGTCACCTTTAAAATTAATAAAGGTGAAGTTGTCGGCTTACTTGGTGATAACGGCGCAGGTAAATCGACCTTAGTAAAGTGTATTTCTGGCATACATGCACCAGACGAGGGTGAAGTGAAAGTTAACGGAGAAGCAGTAACCATCACTTCCCCTGAAGAGGCTCGAGCAGTGGGCATAGAAACTGTCTTTCAAGATTTAGCGATGATCCCTGAATTTAATATCGTTCAGAACTTATTCTTAAATCGTGAGATAAAACATAAAAACCCTATTTTACGTTGGCTAGGCTGGCTTGACACAAAAGCCATGATGAAGCGAGCAAAGAAATCGTTAAATCGATTAAACACACGAATTCCGTCATACGATGAACAAATTCACAACTTATCAGGCGGGCAACGCCAAGCTATTGCTATTGCTCGCGCCGTAAATTGGGGAGCTGACATTGTGATTATGGATGAACCTACAGCGGCACTTGGAGTTGAACAAAGTGCCCAAGTTAATGAGCTGATTAAAGTGATCAGCTCGCAAGGCGTAGCGGTATTATTAATTAGCCATAACATGCAACACGTAAAAGAAACCTGTGACCGAGCCGTTGTACTTTATCAAGGACATTCTGTTGCAGATGTTGCCGTAGCTGATGTCACTAAAGAAGATTTAGTTGCCTTAATTACTGGGGCGACAACCGCCGCAGCATAATTTAATTCAGGAATATGCTCTGGTGAAAGTGGCCAATTGTTAAACGTAAACATTAGTCACAAAAGTAACATACTAAGTCCCAAAAACTGTAACACATTCATTACCCCCTATTCATTTTAAAAATAGGGGTAGGAATTTTAGTCCCTAAAGGAAGATAACATGAGTCATGCAAAAAAGGTTTCTCAACTCATATCAACGCTAACAATTGAAGAAAAAGTTGGGCAATTATTCGTACTAGCCTTTGCCGGTGAAGACACTGAGTATGCATTGCAGCTAGTGAAAGATTTTCATGTTGGTGGCTTCTACATCACCGACGACAATGCAAGGTCATTAACTGACGCTAAAAAGTTATCGACTAAACTACAAGAACAAGCGGCATTAAGAAGTTGCGATGCGCCATTATTGCTCGCGGTAGATCAAGAAGGGGCGTGGGGAATATTAACTCATGAAACGGACTTAGGCCCCGGAAACTTAGCGCTAGGTAAAGCGAATGATTTGGCATTAACCGAAAGTATGTACCAAGTATTTGCCCAACAAATGCAGTCAATTGGTTACAACACCCTGTTATCTCCTTGCGTTGATGTTAATTCAAACCCGAAAAACCCTATCATCGGCCAACGCTCATTTGGCGAAACAGCTGAATTGGTTGCCAGTCACACTGAATCTGCCGTAAAAGGCATTATAAAAACGGGCAATCTCGCCTGCGCTAAACATTTCCCTGGACATGGCGATACCGCCATCGATAGCCATAGAACGCTCTCTCATGTGGATAAAAGCTTAGCCTCACTCATTACCGAAGACTTGCTGCCCTTTCAAAAAGCGATAGATGCTGGGGTATCTTTGGTGATGACCGCGCATATTCGATACCCACAAATTGATAGTGAACATCCGGCGACTTTATCACGAAAAATTTTAACGGACATTCTTAAAAACCAAATGAATTTCAATGGTTTGATCATTACCGATAGTATGAACATGTGGGCAATGCGTAAACATTACTCACCTGCACAAGCGGCGATAATGGCCATAAAAGCCGGTGCTCATTTAGTGATGTTAAGTGAAGAACACTACGAAAATGAAGCAACTCCCTATAAGCAAATACAGCAAGAAACCATTCAAGGAGTTATTAACGCTGTTAAAACTGGCGACCTTGACGAGCAATTACTCGATGAAACGCTGCAACATGTTTTATGCTTTAAGTATCGGGATTTAGAAACACACTGGCTCACTGAAACCTTAGATACCAATACTTGTAAGTTAATCGCTCAATCAGCGGCAGACAAAGCGGTAAAAGTCATTCGAAATACAAAAAACTTACTCCCTTTAATGAACGAACCTTTTTACTTAACCTTCGCTGCAAATCCGGCTTTGTATGAAAAATTAATCAATAGCCGCGGCATAGGTCCAAACGATCCTATTCCGGCAAGTGAAGTGTTCACCGAGTCACTTCGCGAAATTGATGCGACGTTTACCACAATACCCTATTTTCAATTTTCAGAGGTACTTGCTGGTCAAAAACACTTATCAAATGACCAACCTATTGTGATCGTCACAGAAGATTATCCTCTTCCTGGCGAAGATTTTTACAGTGACGAACAAGTTAACCGTGTGATCAATACACAGCAATTGTTTGGTGATCGCGTCATTGTTTTATCCCTCAGATCTGATTACGAACTCGTTAATTTTAACGATATAAACACCTATGTATGCGCTTTTTCCAGCCGTTCTGTAAGTGCAAAATCACTAGCAAAAATAATAACTTGCTAGATTAATTAGCGAAAACCCCAATGAAATTATAAAAAAGTGATTGACATTTAGTCAAAATGATTGATTATTAATTAGTAAAACCAATTGACAAAATAATTGATCAGCCAATTTAACAATAATAAAAGGGAAAAACATGTCTACTAAACGATTTAAACTCTCTAAGATACGCACAGCAGTTTTATGTTGTATGTCTTTTAGTTCAACCGCTTTATTAACCGCTTCTGGCAGTGTAATGGCTGAAGAAGCAGAAAAAAAAGCTATCGAAGTTATTGAGGTAAAAGGTATTCGTGGCAGTTTAACAAAAGCGTTAAACACTAAACGATTCAGTAACTCAGTATTAGATTCAATTTCTGCCGAAGATATTGGTAAATTTCCTGATAAAAACATTGGTGATGCTATGCAACGCATTCCTGGTGTAACTGTTGTCAGAACTTATGGCGAAGTTAACGGTGTAACCGTTCGCGGTACCGCGCCAGAACATAGTATGGTGCTGCTCAATGGTCAAAACGTAGCGAGTGTTGGTTGGTTCGACTTAGGCGGTATTAACCGTAGTTTCAATTTTGAAATGCTAGCCTCTGAACAAATTTCAGGTATGGACTTATACAAATCAGCCGAGGCGAACGTTAACGAAGGCGCTATTGGTGGTACGGTTAATTTAAAAACCCGCAAACCTTTAGAGTTAGACGCAGGTACTGTGTTTGCCTCTGTTGAGGGCGCTTATCATTCAAGTGTCGAAGAATGGGATCCAGCTTATTCTGCCTTAGGGAGTTGGAAAACAGATGATGAAAAATTTGGTATTTTAGTCGCATATTCTAATGAAGAATCAAAAGTATACCGCGAAACATTATCAAACTTTGGTTCACCAGGCGGTGCTAGTTTAACTGATAATATGGGTAATACACATAGTACCTATGGTGCGATGTCATCTATCTTATTTGATGAAGATCGTGAGCGTTCGAGTAGCCAAGTGACAATGCAATATGCGCCTTCAGACGATTTATTGTTAAGCTTAAATTACAACCTCTTTGAATTAAACAATGATCACAATAACTCGGCGTTATTCGGAATCGTGGGTTTTGGTTCACTTGATAGTAACTCTATTACCAAAAATAATGCTGGTGTAATTACTCGCGCCACGACAAACGGCGCAGGTGGTGCAGGTTTAGCACCATTATTTAATAATACAGTTTTACGAACACCAGAAATGCAAACTGATGCCTTAAACTTTACCGTGGAATACGATTCGGATGATTGGTCGGTAAATATCGTCGCAGGTAGTTCAAGTGCTGAAGGTAGAACAAAACAAAGCAGTACGTGGTGGGGTGACACAGAAAATACCGCTAATGCTGGTTATACCTACTCTGTTGACGGAGCACTAGAAATTATTCCGACAAACGCAGACTATATGAGTAGTCATAGTAATTTCATGATTTTCCAAGAATTTACTTATATCAATTATGTACGAGATAATGATATTGATTACCTTCAATCTGATTTTACTTTTCAGCTAGATAAAGGCATTTTTTCAACCATTGAAACAGGTTTAAAATTCCAAAACCAAACATTTGCCTCTCGTGGCGATTATCGTGATGTTGATGTTAATGTCGCTATCGCAGACGGCTTAACGTTGGCTGATTACAACGGCGGATTTGTTTCCGGTTTGCATAGTAAAGAAGGACGTTCAGGTAGTTTATCGGCATTCCCTGTCGCTAGTCGTGGAATATGGGATTACGCAGAGCAAAACCAAGCGACAACAACGACAACTTTAAGTCAATTTTCTATTGAAGAAGATATGACCGCCGCCTATGTAAAAGCTAATTTTCAAGGTGAAGGCTTTAGAGGTAACATTGGTTTACGTTACGTAGACACAGACGTTATCTCAAAAGGTAGTGTTGATGGTCAACCGTCTCAAGGTAAAAAGAATTACACAAACTTTCTTCCAAGCGTAAACATTGCGGCTGATATCTCGGACGACCTTATCTTCCGTTTCGCTGCAGGTTCAACGGTGGCACGTCCTGATTACGATGATATGCAAATGGCGGAAACAATTTCTGTTAGTTTTGCGACAGCTACTGTGGGTAGCCCAGATTTAGACCCATATAAGGCAGACCAATACGATATCGGCTTAGAATGGTATTTTGATCAAGCTTCAATTTTTGGCGCTACTTTATTTATTAAAAATATCAGTGACTATATTGAAACAACCTCGGCTGTTGAGTCATATGCTGGATGTTCTGAAACCTGCTTAGTAACGCGTTCTCGTAACGTAGGAACTGCAGATGTAACTGGGATAGAACTTCAAGCACAACATGACTTCGGAAATGGGTTTGGTGTACAAGGTAACTATACTTATACCGACAGTGAAGTAACTAATTCAGCCGGAAAAACTGTGCCACTAAATGAAGTATCTAAAAACTCTTTCAATGTATCAGCTTATTATGAAGATGATAGTTTCAGCGCTCGAGTAGCATATAACTATCGCGATGATTGGATGCGCGAATACAATGGAAGTGGCAGTGCAAGTGTAAACGACGCCTATAGCCAAATAGATGCGTCACTTGTCTGGCACGCGATGGAAAATGTCGATATTTCATTAGAAGCCGTAAACTTAACCAATGAAGCCTTAGTATTACGCCAACCTGACTTTGGCAATGTAATCCATAGTATCGACGAGTTTGGCGCTCGCTACTACCTTGGCGCTAGCATTAAGTTTTAATAGCAAAAGGACATTAGTCACTTTTTATAAAATAGGTTTGCACACACGTTCCTATTCTATGAAAAACTATCGTTTTATTAGCGGATAGTTAGCTAAAACAACGATTTTAGTGTGGTGTTGAATTACCACGGAAGACCAAGCCAGATCGATTATGATCTGGCTTTTTTCATATTTAATTAACTTGCTTTGTTTTTGTTGTTGTAAAAGTTTTAGTTTAAGTTAAATGATATATTGAACTTAAACTATCTGTGTCAGTTTCAATAAGAAGTCACTTTACCGGAAGATCAAACCACTTTTTCTTTTAGCCGAGTCTGCTACACTAGCGAAAATTTTTGATGAGTTTTTTATGTCTACTTTCGATTTTACCAGTTTCCCGCGTGCGGGCTTGATTCGCCGCTTTGCTTCTTGGATTTATGATCTATTACTCGCGATTGCCGTGTATATGGTTGCCGGCGCTATGGGCTTTCTTATCTTTGCAGTGTTTGCTTACTTTGGCTTAGTAGATATGAATGGTCATCAGCATTTGATTGATGCTCAACGTTCCTCATTACTTTATAGTACTTTGATCTATTCATGGAATATTGGTTGGGTGAGTTATTTTTTTATTTTCTTTTGGGCAAAGAGTGGCCAAACATTAGGGATGAAAGCTTGGCGTTTAAGAGTGCAAAATCAAGATGGCACGTTAATAAGCAAAGCTACGGGGATCAGACGTTTACTACCAACTCTGCTTGGCTTAGGGAATTTGTGGCTGTTAGTTGATTGGAAAAATAAATTGAGTTTACAAGATAAACTAACGAATACTGAGGTTGTTTTATTAACACTGGAAGCCAATAGAGGGCGTTTATAACCCTCTCAACGTTAACTTACTTTTAAAGCTAGACTAGGTTGTTTTTCTTTTCATGAAAAACAACGCAACACCGGTAAAAATGACACTCGGCATTAAAGCACCAAAAATAGCGGGTAGTTGATACACCAAGCTTAACGAGCCCAACACTTGGTTGGTAATAAAAAATAAGATCCCAGTTGCAACTCCCATCATGATACGAGCGCCCATAGATACCGAACGCAATGGGCCAAAAATAAACGAAAGCGCGACTAAAATCATGACAGCCACTGTGATTGGTTGCACTACTTTTCGCCAAAATGCTAACTGATAACGACTCGGATCTTGATCATTTTCTTTTAAGTAATCTAAATATTCGAGTAAATCTCTTACAGAAAGTGATTCAGGTTTTACGGTCACAACCCCTAATTTATCAGGCGTTAAAGACGACTGCCATGTGGTACTTTGCAAATTTTGACTGTTAATTTCACCATTCTTTATCTGAGTTTCAACCACAGTAGACAACAACCAGGCATCATTATGGTAAGTGGCACTATCAGCAGCAAGCCAACTTGTTAATTTTAGCTGATCATTAAAGCGATATATCTGTACCCCTTTTAAGGAGCCAGTATCTTCCACTTCATGAATATGCACAAAAAGGTCGCCATCTTTTGCCCAGGTACCGCCTGAGGCAGAAATTAAACTACCACCAGATATAGCTTGTGCTTTCACTTGCCTTGCCGATGCCTCGCCAACCGGCGCAATCCATTCACCTACCGTCATACTGATCACAATTAATATCGCTGCCGATTTCATCACAGATTTAATAATGTCTAATCGCGATAATCCTGATGCTTGCATCACGACAAGTTCTGAATTACTCGCCAACATTCCAATGCCAATTAAACCACCAATTAGGGCTGCCATTGGAAAAAACATTTCAACATCACGGGGGATAAAATAAAGGACATATAACGCCGCATGAGAAAGATCATAACTCCCTCGACCAACGGCTTTCATTTCTTCTACAAATTTAATGATGCCGCTTAAACTTACGAATACTGCTAGCGTTAAAAACGTGGTTGAAGCGATGATTCGGCCAATATAAAGATCTAAAATTTTCACGGTTAAGCAACTCCTTTACGAGGGAATTGCGGCAATTTTGCTTTTAATTTTAAACCAAAACTTCGCCCTTTCATTAACAGGCTTGCACCTAATAATAACGCCATAAAATGCACTGGCCATAAACCAATATGGCTCGGTAACGACTCGCTTTCTAAGCCTCGTTTTACCGCTGTTAATAATAAAAAGTAACTTAAAAAGAGTAATAAGGCTGGCAGCATTTTCGCAAATTTACCTTGGCGAGGATTCACCACACTTAAAGGAACCGCGACAAAAGTTAAAATGATACATGCCAACGGAAAAGCAATACGCCAATGAATTTCTGCTTTATATTCAGCATGAGTTGCTTTGAATAAATCTGCCGTAGGAATCGCTTTAAGTTTACGGCTTTTATGCTCGACTTTTTGATCTTGTATTTGGATGTAATATTTACCAAAAGACACTTGACGAAACTCGTCATTTTTCACGTCATTTTGATAACGAGTACCATTAGAAAGAATTAACTTTTGCGAGCCAGTAACATCTTCTATCACTTCACCTTTAGCGGCATACACTAAACTTGAATCGATAATACTGTTATGTTTTTTGTCATTATCGGGTAGTTGTGCAACAAATACTTTTCGTAAGCTATTATCTTCACGACTTTTATCATGAATGAAAACCACCGCTTTCTCATTACCTGTGGTTTGAAAGCGCCCAGCAATCAATGAACTTAAGCCAGAGTCTGCCGCTAACTGCTCTTTCACTTGATATTCATACTCGGCCGCCATTGGGGATAAATAAAGCGTAAAAAGGCCAGTGAACATAGCCGTTAAAAAAGCCAGTATTAAAGTCACCCGCACCACGTACCATTCACTCACACCACAAGCATGAAGAATCGACATTTCGTTATCGGCATAGATTCGGCCATAAGCGAGCAAAATACCTAAGAAAAAACTTAACGGTAAAATCATCCCTGCTAAATCAGGAATTTTCAAACCGATAAATACCATCACCATTTGACCGGGAATGCCGCCTTCGGATGCATCGTCTAATACCCGAACAAATTTATTACTAATAAAGATGGTCATTAAAACTATAAATACGGCGAATTGCGTTTTAGCGACTTCTTTTAATAAATAACGAAAAATAATCACAAAGAGATCCTACAAAAACTTAGTTTTTTTCTGACATATAGACAATTTTTGAGTAAACTTGTCGTTTTCATAAGTAAAATAATTTAATCGCCTTAAGGTAAAATTGCTGAGTCCGCCTATAATTATAGCCTTTAGCTTGATAAAATAGAAAGTCAGTTGATTAATTATTTGAAAAAGTATTACAGTAAGCTTATCTATTAAGTGTAGATTTAAGCAAGTTAAACTGCATTTTTTTTAGAAATCATTCAGTTTTACCTAAAAATTAGGAGAGCCCATGGAATTTAGTGTAAAAAGTGGCAGCCCAGAAAAACAACGCAGTGCCTGTATAGTTGTTGGTGTATTTGAGCCGAGACGTTTATCAACAATCGCAGAGCAACTGGACGAGATCAGTGAAGGTTACATTAGTAACCTTTTACGTCGTGGAGATCTTGAAGGCAAATCAGGGCAAATGCTGTTATTACATCATGTACCTAATATTTTAAGTGAACGTGTTTTATTAGTCGGTTGTGGTAAAGAGCGTGAATTAGACGAACGTCAATATCGTCAAATTATCAGTAAAACGATTAACACCTTAAATGAAACCGGTTCGATGGAAGCGGTTTGTTTCCTATCAGAATTACATGTAAAAGGCCGTGATAATTATTGGAAAGTTCGTCAAGCAGTAGAGGCAACTCAAGATTGTTTATATAGCTTTGATAGCTTAAAAACTCGTAAAGAAGAGCCTCGTCGCCCATTACGTAAAATTGTTTTTAATGTGCCGACTCGCCGTGAATTACCGTTAGGTGAACGTGCTATTGCCCACGGTCTTGCCATTTCAGAAGGTATTAACACCTGTAAAAATGTCGCAAATATGCCACCAAACATCTGTAACCCGGCTTATTTGGCTGAACAAGCTAAAATTCTTGAAAATGATTACGACAATGTCTCTACTGATATTGTTGATGAAAAACAAATGACAGAATTAGGTATGGGCTCATATCTAGCCGTTGGTCGTGGTTCGGTAAATGAATCTATGATGAGTGTTATAAAATATAACGGTGCAAAAGATGATTCAAACCCAATTGTATTAGTGGGTAAAGGCTTAACTTTTGATAGTGGTGGTATTTCTATCAAACCTAGTGAAGCAATGGATGAAATGAAATACGACATGGGTGGAGCCGCTGGAGTTTTAGGTGCCATGCACGCCTTAGCTGAGCTTAATTTACCCATCAATGTTATTGGTGTATTAGCCGGCTGTGAAAACATGCCAAGTAGCAATGCTTACCGCCCTGGTGATGTACTTACCACAATGTCAGGCCAAACCGTTGAAGTATTAAACACGGATGCAGAAGGTCGACTGGTACTATGTGATGCTTTAACTTATGTAGAGCGTTTTGAACCAGAATTAGTAGTAGATGTAGCAACCTTAACCGGCGCTTGTGTCGTGGCACTAGGTAAACATGCTACCGGCTTATTAAGTACTCATAATCCTTTAGCGCATGAATTATTAAATGCTTCTGAACAAAGTGGTGATAGAGCTTGGCGCTTACCGTTATGGGAAGAGTATCAAGATCAATTGGAAAGTCCATTCGCCGATTTTACCAACTTAGGTGGTCGCGCTGGTGGAACTATTACCGCCGCTTGTTTCCTAAGTCGCTTTACTAAAAAATATCACTGGGCTCATCTTGATATTGCTGGTACTGCATGGCGAAGTGGCGGAAAAGATAAAGGTTCAACAGGTCGCCCAGTAAGTATGCTAACTCAGTTTTTACTCAACCGTTCAGGCGCAGAGCAAGGCGAATAAAAGAGTTAACAAGTATTAAATGATGAATACTCAGGTAATGTTCTATCTTTTAGAACACGATGAAAATGCAGCACAAGCAAATAACAACCCAGATAAACACTATTTATCTTTGTTGCATAGCTGTTTTCAAGCGGCACATTTTTATCGTCAAAACCAACGCGTTTTCATTTATTGTCAAGACCAAGCACAAGCCCATCAAGTTGATGAGCTATTATGGTCATTTGAACCTGACAGCTTTGTCCCTCATAATTTAGTGAATGAAGGACAAAAAAACGGCGCGGCAGTTGAAATTAGTTGGCAAGTACCAACCAATCGTCGCCCTGTTTTAATTAATTTAACGAGCACAGTGCCAAACTTTGCTCATCAATTTTCACAAATCGTAGACTTTGTCCCAAGCGATGAACATTTAAAACAAAACGCACGTGAACGTTTTAAAGCATATCGCCAATTAGGCTTTCAGGTAGGTAATCAGCCTGCAAGCTCAAGCCAAGCAACGTCTTGATACATTTAAGAATAAAGTAGTTACCCTGATGGAAAAAACATTTAATCCCGCTGACATCGAACAATCACTCTACCAAAGCTGGGAAGAGCAAGGTTATTTTAGCCCTACCGGAACAGGTGATGGTTACTGTATCGCTATTCCACCACCGAATGTTACGGGTAGCTTGCACATGGGGCATGCGTTTCAACAAACCATTATGGACACCTTAATTCGTTATCAACGCATGCAAGGCAAAAGCACGTTGTGGCAATCAGGCTGTGATCATGCCGGTATTGCTACGCAAATGGTTGTTGAACGCAAAATAGCTGCTGAAGAGGAAAAAACACGTCACGATTATGGTCGCGAAGCCTTTATCGATAAAGTGTGGCAGTGGAAAGAAGAGTCTGGCGGTACAATCGGTCAACAAATGCGCCGCTTAGGTAATTCAATTGATTGGTCACGTGAACGTTTTACCATGGATGACGGCATGTCAGAAGCCGTTCAAGAAGTATTTGTTCGATTATTTGAAGATGATCTAATTTATCGTGGTAAACGCTTAGTGAATTGGGATCCAAAATTCCATACCGCAATTTCAGATCTTGAAGTAGAAAACAAAGATAAAAAAGGCCACATGTGGCACTTACGCTACCCTCTTGCCAATGGCGAAAAAACCGCAGAAGGTAAAGATTACCTAATTGTTGCGACCACTCGTCCTGAAACTATGTTAGGTGATACGGGCGTAGCGGTAAATCCAAAAGATGAGCGTTATAAAGACTTAATTGGTAAACATATTCAATTGCCTTTAGTCAATCGCCTTATCCCTATTGTTGGTGATGATCATGCCGATATGGAGAAAGGTACAGGGTGTGTAAAAATAACCCCTGCTCACGATTTTAACGATAATGAAGTAGGTAAACGTCATAACTTACCGCTCATTAATATATTAGATAAAAATGCCGCCATATTAGCGGTTGCTGAAGTGTATCAAAACAATGGCGAGCCAAGTGATGCTTATAGTCCTGAGCTACCTGCTGAGTTTGCTGGTTTAGATCGTTTTGTGGCACGAAAAGCGATTGTTGAAAAATTCGATGAATTGGGCTTTTTAGAAAGCGTAAAAGATCATGATTTAGTTGCACCGTATGGCGATCGTTCAGGCGTTATTATCGAGCCATTGTTAACTGATCAATGGTATGTTCGTGCAGCGCCACTTGCTGAGCCTGCTGTAGCCGCCGTTGAAAATGGCGACATTGAGTTTGTACCAAAGCAATATGAAAACATGTACAACGCTTGGATGCGTGATATTCAAGATTGGTGTATTTCTCGTCAATTATGGTGGGGACATAGAATTCCGGCATGGTATGACGAAAGTGGCAAAGTATACGTTGGTCGCAGCGAAGAAGCAGTACGCAAAAGCAATAACTTAGCAGATGATGTTGTGCTTAAGCAAGATGACGATGTATTAGATACTTGGTTTTCATCGGCCTTATGGACTTTCTCAACCTTAGGCTGGCCAAATAATGTTGAAGACTTAAAGAAATTTCACTCTACCGATGTACTAGTTACAGGCTTTGATATTATCTTTTTCTGGGTTGCTCGCATGATCATGATGACCATGCATTTCATCAAAGATGAAAATGGTAATCCGCAAGTGCCATTTAAAAAAGTGTATGTAACAGGCCTTATTCGCGATGAAAATGGCGATAAAATGAGTAAATCTAAAGGCAATGTGGTTGATCCTTTAGACATGATTGACGGGATTTCTTTAGACGACTTATTAGAGAAACGTACTGGCAACATGATGCAACCTCAGCTTGCCAAGAAAATTACCAAATTAACGAAAAAAGAATATCCAGACGGCATTGAAGCACATGGCACCGATGCTTTACGTTTCACCTTAACCTCTGTCGCGTCTACTGGACGTGATATCAGTTGGGACATGAAACGTTTAGATGGTTATCGAAACTTCTGTAATAAATTATGGAACGCTAGTCGTTACGTATTAATGAATACGGAAGAGCATGATTGCGGATTAGCCAATCAAGACGTTGAGTTTTCGCTGGCTGATCGTTGGATCAAAGCACAATTACAGCAAACCATTAAAACCGTTCATGAAGCTTTTTATTCATTTAGATTTGATCTGGCTTCTCAAGCATTATATGAATTCACTTGGAACCAATTCTGTGACTGGTATTTAGAGTTAACTAAGCCTGTTTTATTTAAAGGCAGCGAAGCGCAACAACGTGGAACTCGCCAAACCTTAGTTGAAACGCTAGAAACGCTTTTACGATTAATGCACCCAATTATGCCGTTTATCACTGAAACAATTTGGCAACGCGTCGTGCCATTAACTAAGTTTGAAAAGTGTGGCGACAGCATCATGTTGCAAAGCTTCCCACAATATGACGAAACGATTGTTGATAATCAAGCAAGCGCAGATTTAGAGTGGGTAAAACAGTTTATTATTGCTATTCGTAATATTCGTGGTGAGATGGATATAGCGCCAAGCAAACCATTGCCAGTATTACTTAAAAATGTGAATGACAACGATCAACGCCGTTTAACAGACAATGAACAGTTTTTGTCTGCGCTTGCTAAACTTGAATCTATTCAAGTGTTAAGTGATAACGAAGAAGGTCCGGCTTCTGCAACCGCTGTTGTTGGTGACTTATCTCTATTAATTCCAATGGCAGGCTTGATTGACAAAGAAGCTGAGCTTGCCCGTTTAACCAAAGCGATTGAAAAAATAGAGAAAGATAGTCAAAAAGTTCGTGGCAAATTAAGTAATGAAAATTTTGTTGCTAAAGCGCCAGCTGCGGTTATAGAGAAAGAACAAGCAAAACTAGCTGACGCTGAATCTACATTAACCAAAATGCGTGAACAGAAAGCTCAAATAGCTGCCCTGTAAACGCAGATACCCATAAAGATAAAGCCAGTGTATACACTGGCTTTATCTGTCATAAAAAAGTCAAGTAAATTTCACATTTTTTCAAGATCTTGAGGAACTATTGTGTTAGCATGTTGTCGCGTTGAGTTTTTGCGTTTCGGGAGAAGGAAAATATTAATCTTTTTTAAATAGTGATATTTGAACAGATTAATTACCTAGACGCTTTAGAATTGTGTTATTGGAAACCTTTCTCTGTCTGTACTTTAGGTAGAGGGCATTTACTCCGTATCTGGCTAAATAATTAGCCTTTTTTTAATTTCTAACCTGCGAGAAATGTTGGTATGTCTGAGACAGTAACTGGTAAAGTAAAATTTTTTAATGAATCTAAAGGCTTCGGTTTTATCGAGCAAGAAAATGGCCCTGACGTGTTTGTTCACTTCAGCGCAATCTCTGGAGACGGCTTCCGTACTTTGACTGATGGTCAAGCGGTATCTTTCTCAGTTAAACAAGGCCAAAAAGGTCCTGAAGCTGAAAACGTTGTAGCATCTTAAGCTAAACGGTTTTAAATTTATAAAACGGAGCAATTTATTGCTCCGTTTTTTTATGCTGATAATTAACGACTTAACTAACTGAATCACAAGAATAACCCGTACTCAACACGATAATTTTTATCTCCTATTAGAATATAGTCTAATGCTAAGGCTAGCTTTCCTTTTACTTTCGGGCAAAATCATTAATAAAAATTCGCAAAACCTCATTCATTGACTAATATTTAACCATTCACATGAAGTGATGTTTATTATCTAAAGTAAAAAACTAACATTAAAACTAAAAGGATTTAGTCATGAAAATTTTAAAACAATTAGTCTTACTCTTCGCATTATCTACCCCGCTTTACTCGCTCGCAGGTATCATTTTTATCAATGAAATTCACTACGATAATATTGGCACCGACCAACATGAATTCTTCGAATTGATGGCGGAAGCTGGCACTGATCTTACTGGTTGGCAAGTAGAACTGTACAATGGGAGTAATGGTGCAACTTATGGCAACGCGATTAATTTATCAGGTATCATTTCAGACACCAATAATGGTTTTGGTTTTGCGTCGTTTTCACCGAGCAATATTCAAAATGGTGCGCCTGATGGTTTGGCGCTGATAGATAACTTAGGAGTAGTAAGACAATTTTTGTCTTATGAAGGCACGATAACCGCTACATCTGGTACTGCAATAGGCTTAACAAGCACAGATATTGGTATTAGTGAAAGCAGCAGTACAACACCGAGCAATTTTTCATTGCAACTGACAGGGACGGGATATCATTATCAAGATTTTAGCTGGCAAGCCATGACACATACTTCAGGAGCCATTAATAGCCAGCAAATTATCAAAACTAGGAATAACGTTACTGTGTCAGAGCCCTCAGCGTTAGAATTATTGCTTATGGCATTAGCGCTATTAGTTTTACTTAAAGTCAGCAGCGCTCATTCATTTGGCCGCTTCGTTTATGAATCTGCATAACTACAACCAATAAATGTACTCAAATATATCTACTGAGTTTGATATTTTATTGAAGTTGCTTGGTAACAATATCCGTAATTAATTGGCAATGATCATCTCTATCGTTCAGTGCTGGAATATAATGATATTCTTTACCGCCAGCTTCAATAAACACCGCTTTATTTTCGTGGACAAGCTCTTCGAGAGTTTCGAGACAATCAGCACTAAATGCAGGGCTGACGATAGCAACACTTTGACAGCCCTCTTTTGCTAAATGCTCTAATGTTGCATCAGTATATGGTTGCAGCCATTCTGCTTTGCCAAATCTTGATTGAAAGGTCATGATATATTCATCACTCGCAAGTCCTAGTTCATCAACCAATAAACGCGTGGTTTTATGACAAAAACAATAATAAGGATCGCCTTTCTCCAAAAAGTACTTTGGCATACCATGATAAGAAAGCACTAATTTTTCAGGCTTACCTACGGCTTGAAAATGCTCATTAATACTATTAGCTAATGCCTTAATATATAACGGATGATCATAATAACCGCTAATAAAGTGTAATGACGGGATCCAACGCCATTGCTTTATCTCGTTAACCACAGCATCAAATGTTGAGCCAGTAGTTGGTCCTGCATACTGAGGATAAAGTGGCAAGACAACGATATTATCAATGCCTTGCTGTTGAAAGTTATTTAAAGCCTCGCCAATAGAGGGAGCTCCGTAACGCATCGCTAAATCGACAACAACGTCTTCATTATTATCATGTAGACTTTTAGCCACTTTTGCTGTGATTTGCTCGCTGATCACCATCAAAGGTGAACCGGCATCAGTCCAAATACTTTGATATAATTTTGCCGACTTTTTGGGCCGCAATCTTAAAATGATGCCGTGTAAAATAATTAACCAAACTATTCGAGGAATTTCAACGACACGCGGATCAGACAAAAACTCTCTAAGGTATGTTCTTAAAGAAGCAGCCGTAGGAGCACTTGGGGTGCCTAAGTTGGTTAACAGTATCGCTGTTTTTTTCTTTTGGTCATTTTTGCGATTGTCATGAATCGACTTATCTCGACCTAAGTAACGGGATTTCAATAAACTTCCTTAATTTATCACTAATAAACGAACGCTAAGCTATCAATTGTCGAGTTGTTCAACCAGGCTATCAATCACTAATTCAATAACTTCTTTGGTATCGACACTGACATCAGTAATTTCAGCTTTAAAATCACCAGGCTTGATTCCAACGCCACCACTTTTAGAGATAATGGCATAAACATTAACATTTTCTGCGTCACTTAATTTTGCGGCCGGTGTCATGGCACGTTGATCATTTAACACCACATCTATCGGTAAATCACTGGCTTGTACTTTTATAGCAGCTAACGGCATTCTTCCACCATCGCTGGGAATGGCATAAATAAAGACAACTTTATCTTCACCTTGATTAAGTTTCGTTAATATTTCTTCACTGACGCGAACATGTAAAGATAATTGGGGACCTGAACTACTGATGTTGTCAGCCACTTTCCCCCCCGTTAATGCTAATCGATTTTTTGCTTCGACAATTGCACTTTTTAACGCATCACTATTCACGGTTGGCCTATTTTCATCTACAACCGTTTGCCAATAATTAATCGCCTGTTGATAGTTATTATTGATAAAGTTATTCATGCCCAACAAAATGTTAGTTGATGGATCTTTGGCGTCTAACGACAATGCTTTATCAATAAAGTATTGCACTTCTTCCGTTATTTTTTGGGCATTTTTGTAATAACTCGCTTGCGCTTTAGCACCAAATAAATCGGCTTGTTCACCATCAATTTCAATTACTTTATCAAAGGCGTTTAACGCATCATCAAACTCACCAATTCCGACTAATGCTTGCCCTAAACTATACCAAGCATCTGAATTATTGGGTTGTTGTTCTGTGGTTTTCTTTAATTTTTGAATCTCGACGATCATCTGTTGTTGCTCATCAAGTGCTTGATGACCACCATTAGCTTTTGGTGTATTAGCGATAAGCTCCATTGAGCCTCGTTCGCTGTATAATGCAACACTAAAAATAATAATAAATAACGAAATAGTCGCCGGCCAAATAATTGAAAGCGAAGATTTTTTGTCTACTGAAAGATTAGCTTCACTAGCATTATCTTGAATATCTTGTAATAAACTCTGCTCAAGCTCGGCAACTATATATTCATAGCTTTCTTCGTCTAAACTGCCTTGTTGAAAGTCTTTCTCAATTTCAGCTTTATGTTCATGATATAAACGCACATTGGTTTCGTCGCGAAAGCTATTGTCAATTTTCACTTTCTGGCGATTTTGATTGAGGTAATGAGCCCAAACAATAATGAGCAACAAGAGTATAAAGGCAACAACAATAATAAGGAGTTCTAACATAAATTATTTATCTTTTAAAATTTGAGCTAATTTATCTTTTTGTTCGTCTGATAAGACAATCGTTTCTTTTTTCACTGGCTTTTTACGTAATATTTGCACAACAACCATTACGCCAATCAACAATAAAAACGCAGGGCCAAACCAAAGCACATAAGTTAGGCTTGATACTTGAGGGCGATATAAAACAAATTCACCATATCGTTGTACCATAAAGCCAACAATCTCACCGTCAGATTTGCCTTGTTCAAGCAGGTTATAAACTTCTCGGCGCAAGTCAGCAGCAATGGGCGAATTAGAATCGGCTAAATTTTGATTTTGACACTTAGGACATCGCAGTTCTTTTACAAGAGATTTATATCTTGTTTCAGTAACTTCATCCGGAAAAACGTAGGTATCAGTTTCCCAAGCTTCAGTTGAAAACACAAAGAAAAACAGTAAAGTAAAAATAAGATATTTCATTACGATGTACCTGCAACTAATTCTTTTTCAAGACTTTCAATTAAAGGTAAAAACTTTTCTTGCCACACTTTACCGTCAATTGGTCCTACATGTTTCATTCTAATAATACCTTTACTGTCAATAACAAAGGTTTCTGGTGCTGCCGTTACGCCCAACTCAATACCTAATTTGCCAAGCGGATCAAAAATAGAAAACAGATAAGGGTCTTGATAATCTTTTAACCATTGCCTTGCATCATCACGATCATCTTTATAATTCAAACCATATAACGCGACACGACCACTTTGGGCGATATCAACTAAATACGGATGTTCATATTTACAGTAAACACACCAAGTTCCCCAAACATTCAATAGCTTAATGTCACCAACTAAATCCTTTTCAGTGAGCATAACCTTTGGTTTTAACAATTGCGTAAGAACAAACTCAGGCATTTTCTGGCCAACTAATGCCGAAGGTAACGCTTGAGGATTTAACGCTAAACCACGGTACAAAATGATCCCTAGCGATATAAATAAAATTAACGGTATAAAGCGGATTATTTTATTCATTTATCATGCACCTTCAGTTGCCGTGTTTGATGATGAGGCTGAGCTATCAACCACAGTGTCTGTTTTAGCTTCTTTTCGTCGACGGTAGCGCTTGTCTAACATAGCAAATAAACCACCTAACCCCATAAAGATAGCGCCTAACCAAATCCACCTAACAAAAGGTTTATAATGAACACGTATCGCCCAAGCGCCATCGTCAAGTGGATCACCAAGCGCAACATAAACATCTCTAAATAAGCCAGGATCTATGCCTGCTTCTGTCATGCCCATGGTTTGTACTAAATAAGTGCGACGTTCAGGTTTTAATAAAGCAACAAAATCATCTGCTTGATGGATTTCAATTTGCCCTTGTACCGCACTGTAATTTGGTCCTTTTACTGATTTAACGCCTTTGAATGTCACGTCATAACCTGAGACATTAATAGTGTCGTTAGCAAACATTTTAACACTAAGCTCTTTTTCGTAGCTTGAAACCATAGTGACACCGACAATTGTTATGGCAATACCCATATGGGCGATCGTCATTCCCCATTGGCTTAACGTAACTTTATTAAATGCGTATTGACCTTGCTTAGTTTTTGCCTGATTTCTTAAATCTTTAATGACAACAAGCGACACCCAAAGCGCAAGAATAATACCGAAGCTCGCTAATAAATTGAATTCGCCACCATATAAAAAGGGGAAAATTAAACCAAGAACGATACTAATTATTGATGGTTTAGCGATTTGTTTACGCAGTTCGCCTTTTTTGGCTTTTTTCCAACGGATCAGCGGACCAATCCCCATAATAATGAACAACAGACTCATAATGGGTACAAATACCGCGTTAAAATAAGGAGGACCTACTGATATTTTCCCTAACGCAAATGCATCCACGATTAATGGGTAAATAGTACCTAATAAAACCGTGACACAAGCAACGACTAAAATAATATTGCATAATAACAATGCCGTTTCTCTTGAATACAATGAAAAACGACTAAAACTAGCAACATTCGATGCTCTAAAGGCAAATAAAGTAAAAGAACCACCCACCGCAATAGCGAGCAATAATAAGATAAATGCCCCTCGTGTCGGATCAGAAGCAAATGAATGCACGGAAGTGATCACACCCGATCGTACTAAAAACGTGCCTAATAAACTTAAACTAAACGCAAAAATAGCTAATAAAACCGTCCAGTTTCTAAAAGTGCCTCGTTTTTCGGTTACCGCTAATGAATGGATTAATGCGGTACCTACTAACCAAGGCATAAACGAAGCATTTTCCACCGGATCCCAAAACCACCAGCCGCCCCAGCCTAATTCGTAATACGCCCACCAACTTCCTAACGCAATACCTAATGTTAAAAATATCCAAGCAGCTATTACCCATGGACGAGCCCATCGAGCCCAAGCGGCATCTAGCTTACCCACCATTAAAGCAGCAATCGCAAAGGCAAAGCTAACAGCAAAGCCCACATAACCTAAATACAACATAGGTGGGTGTATGATTAAACCAATATCTTGTAATAATGGATTTAAGTCTCGCCCTTCCTCCGGCACTACCGGCCATAAACGATCAAAAGGATTGGAGGTTAATAAGGTAAAGAGCATAAAGCCAACGGCTATCATTCCCATCACAGCTAAAACTCTTGCGATAAACGCTTCGTCCATCCCTTTGCTAAATCGGGCTACAGCCATGGTCCAAGCGGTTAGCGAGAAAACCCATAACAAAAGTGAGCCTTCATGACCGCCCCACACGGCACTTATTTTGAAGTAAAAGGGAAGATGTGAATTAGAATGACTAGCGATGTATTTAACCGAAAAGTCGTCGATAACAAAGGAATAAGCTAAAATAATTAAACTAATTGCTGTAAAAGCAAACATGCCAAACGTTAAAGGCTTAGCGTAACTGGTTAATTTTTCTTGTCCAGAATAAACGCCAATAAGCGGAAAAACACTCAAACAAATTGCAAAAGCCAAACCTATGATTAAGGCAAAGTGGCCTAACTCAGGAATCATATAAATCTCCGAATGTTATCGGTACTGATCATTTAAAAGATGATCGTCAGTGTAAATTACGTCTCGAGGGAGTTATTCTCAAGTCGATAAAAATTTGCAGCAATGTTAGCACTGTTTATGGGTAAACTTCATCAAAGAGTGACATCTTATTACAAAATTACTGCCTGAAACGGTCAAAGTGGTAAAACTGCGGTAATGGTATGATAAATTCATTATCTATAGTAGGATCTAGATCAAGCCATTTAAATTATTTTTCTCTAAAATGATTCAAATTAAAATTAAGATAACGTAATTAAATCAGATCATTATTTAAATAAATGCCAGCACACTCACCTTCATTACTTAGCGCCCATCAATTAACGTGTATACGTGAAGAACGTATTCTATTTGAACACCTTAATTTAACGATAAATTGCGGCGATATTATTCAAGTTGAAGGACCAAATGGTGCAGGAAAAACAAGCTTACTTAGAATTCTCGCCGGTCTTTCTCAGCCTTATGAAGGTCAAGTACATTTTAATGAGATAGCGATTAATGATGAACGTGAATTTTACAATCAAAATCTACTTTACATTGGACATTTAGCCGGTATTAAAGGCGAAATGACCGCGCAAGAAAACCTTGAATTTGCCTTGAGTTTAAGCGGTTTAGATGCCTTCACTGCTGAACAAACTTTAAACCAAGTGGATTTACTAGGTTTTGAAGATGCACTTGCTTCTCACTTAAGCGCAGGCCAACATCGACGTATTGCGTTAGCAAAATTATGGCAAAGTAAAGCACCGGTTTGGATATTAGATGAGCCATTTACGGCAATTGATAAAAATGGTGTTAAAAAGCTAGAACAGTTAATGGTCAATCATGCGAAAAATGGCGGATGTGTTATTTTAACGACTCATCAAGACTTATCCATTGACAAAAATTTATATAAAAAAGTTACGCTAGAATATCGTTTCTTTTAAATAAAATATTGAAGAAAACAATGAATAAACGCAATGATATCGCCATCGAAATAAAAGCCTCCCTTTCTTATAAAGAAGCTTTTATGCTGATTTTTAAACGTGATTTAACCATTGCTTTTCGACATAAAGACGACATTTTAAACCCGTTACTATTTTTTATTATCGTCATTACGTTATTTCCTTTAGGTATCGGGCCAGAATCAAATACCTTAGCTAAGATTGCACCGGGCATTATTTGGGTGGCGGCATTATTGTCCACCTTATTATCCCTCGACCGATTGTTTAAATCTGATTATCTAGATGGCTCTTTAGAGCAAATGTTACTCAGTCCTCACCCTTTATTTATCATAGTGTTAGGCAAAGTGATTGCCCACTGGTGTTTAACGGGTTTGCCGATTATTTTTATTGCGCCATTACTCGGTTTATTACTGCATTTAGAAGAAAACAGTTATTCAGCGTTAATGTTAACCTTGTTAATAGGAACCCCTATTCTCAGCTTTCTAGGAGCCATTGGTGTTGCTCTTACGGTAGGCATTAAAAAAGGGGGAGTTTTACTGAGTTTATTAGTGCTTCCTCTTTATATTCCCGTGTTAATATTTGCGACCAGTGCCATTGATACTGCGGCAATGAACTTACCCTATAGCGGGCAGCTTGCTATAATTGGCGCATTATTAATAGGTTCAATTACATTATCCCCTTTTGCGGTTAGTGCCGCACTAAAAGTGAGTACCAACTAATGTGGAAATGGCTTCATCCTTATGCTAACCCAGAAGTGTCATATCACTTCGCAGGACGATTAATTCCGTGGTTTTCTAAATTAACGTTTATTTTGCTTTTTATTGGTATTGTTTGGGCGCTTTTATTTGTCCCAGCAGATTATCAACAAGGTAACAGTTTTCGAATTTTTTACTTGCATGTACCAGCAGCTATTCTTTCCATGAGTATTTATGTTGCTATGGCCATTGCGGCATTATCTAGTCTTGTTTGGCAAATCAAATTAGCCGATGCTTCCGCGGCAGCCATGGCACCGGTTGGCGCTGTTTTTACCGCGATAGCACTTATTACAGGTGCTGCTTGGGGACGTCCTACTTGGGGCACCTGGTGGATATGGGATGCTCGCTTAACGTCAGAACTTATTTTATTATTTTTATATTTAGGCGTTATTGCCTTGCACAATGCCTTTGAAGATAAAACATTGTCAGGTAAAGCTGCCGGAATTCTAGCCCTTGTCGGCGTAGTAAATATACCAATTATTAAATATTCGGTTGAATGGTGGAATACCTTACATCAAGGCTCAACCGTTTCTAAATTAGGTGCGCCTTCGATGGCTTCAAGTATGTATTGGCCATTTTTGGTATGCTTTATCGGCTTTATCTGCTTTGTAACTTGGATTATTTGCCTTCGTTTTCGTAATGAAATATTAGCCAGAAATGCCATGCGAGCTTGGGTACGTGATCTTGTCAATAATACGGAGGTTAAATAATGCAGTTTTCAACTTTCGCTGACTTTATTGCTATGGGCGGCCATGGTTTTTATGTGTGGTTATCTTACGGTGTAAGCATCACATTATTAGTCTTATTAGTCTTTTTAAGCATCAAAAAGAATAAAGATATCATTCACCAGATACAACGTCGTCAACAACGAGAAGCTAAATTTAAACAAGCCGCACAACGCCAAAAAGATAATTTTTCCCAAGAGGTAACTCATGAATCCACGTCGTAAAAAACGCCTAACTATCGTTTTATCCTTATTAATTGGAATAGGTATTATCAGTGGTTTAGTGTTATATGCATTAAGCCAAAACATTGACTTATTTTATACTCCTCACGAAGTGGTACACGGCAAAGATGATACAGGAATAAAACCTAAAGTAGGCCAACGTATTAGAGTAGGTGGATTAGTCGTTGTAGGAAGCGTAAAACGAGACGCAGATAATTTAAAAGTACAATTTGATTTAACCAATAAAGGTGAAGTGATCACGATTAAATATGACGGCATCTTGCCTGACTTATTTAGAGAAGGTCAAGGCATAATAGCTAACGGTACGTTAACGCAAGCACGCGTACTTGAAGCAAGTGAAGTATTGGCAAAACATGATGAAAACTATATTCCGAAAGAAATTGCCGACTCTTTAGGTGAAGGTCACGAAGCGCCAAAATATACAAAAGAGCAATTAAAAGAAAAGGGATAAATCCCGTTTAATTGAAAACAACGAGTCCAATAACAAGGCCCTTAATTGAGTGATTAAGGGCCTTGTTATGTCTGTGCTAATAATAATGCGATCTATGAAATATTGTAGGTAACTGACTTCATCATTAGATGATTAAACTAGCCACGTAAACATCTTCAATCATCCGTGAGCTAACGAAAACGATTAAAGCCCTTGGTATAAGTTTATCGTCATAGAGAGGTATTATTAGAAGTAAAAAAAAACCCTGAGTACAAGACTCAGGGCGATCAAATACGATCTTTTTTAACGCACCCTCAACTAGTGAGCTCGGATACCCTTGCGGGTAAATGCTTTTATAGAAACAAAGATTCTAGTCTTTCTTTCTTAATTTATGACCTTTTAAGGCATAGAAAATGATAAATAAATAACTAGGTAGCATAAGAGCATAAGCACCTTGCGCACCCAAGCCTGCAACATTCCCTAATCCAATTAATAATGGACCTAATGCACCACCGGCGATACCCATAATAAGTAATCCCGATGCCGTCCCAGTTAAACGACCTAAACCACTAAGAGCTAATGGCCAAATAGCAGGCCACACCATGGCATTGGCAAAACCTAATAAAGCGATACATAACAATGGATCTGGCAGCTCAGGGCCACCAAAAGGTACAAGTAAAAGGTTTGAGATAACAAAAGAGTCGTTGCTACCAAACACAACTGCAGCAACAGTAACAATACCTGCAACACCCGACATAACTAAGGCATTTTGTTGTGACATATATTTAGGAATAAGCGCGATACCTATGGCATAACCAATCAACATACAAGCCATGGTATACGAAGTCATCATGGAGAAATCAGCAACACCAATCGCTAATGCGTACGAACCAATAGTATCAGCCGCGATTACTTCTACTGCTACATATAAAGCAATACCAATAACACCAAGTACTAAATGTGGATGTTTCAATGCTTCTCTGACTTCACCTTTAGCATTTGGACTTTCATCTTCAAAAACTAAATCTGGAAGAGGTGAGAATTTTGCAAAAG
Organism: Colwellia sp. 1_MG-2023; assembly: GCF_030546755.1. Classification (GTDB taxonomy): domain Bacteria; phylum Pseudomonadota; class Gammaproteobacteria; order Enterobacterales; family Alteromonadaceae; genus Thalassotalea_H. Next base: position 12,521 of record NZ_JAUOPE010000015.1, on the reverse strand, counting down.
CGGCAAAAATAAAGATAAGTGACGATACAGCGATATAAGGAAGAACAAGACTGTCAGCCATAGCATCTTTTTGCTCTTGAGTTAATGAAGCACCTTCACCCGCTACAGCAGCAACGGTAACCATGGCAAAAATAATCGGCACTATGACGCCGGCAAATTTGTTTAACAAGCCCATAATACAAACACGCACCGCTGCCGACTCTTCTGAACCCATCTTAACAACATAAGGGTTCACTGCGGTTTGTAAGATTGTTTGACCAACACCAATCAGTAATTGCGCAAACAAAAATATTTCGATCATTTGGAGTTTCGCTGCTGGGATATACAATAAAGCAGAACTAGCCATGACCGCACAACCAATTGCCATACCATTTTTATAACCAACTTTTTTGATCAACATAGCTGATGGTATACCCGCTATGGTCACGGCAATATAAAAAGATGAAATGATAAACGAAGCCTGAATGGGCGACAGCTCAAGCATTTGTTGTAAAAATGGCGTAATAGCACCATTTAACCAAGTTATACAACCCAATATAAAAAACATTGAGCCTGCGAGCGTCATTGGTAACAAAATGCTCGGTTTCTCTTGTGACATTGTCATATCCATAGTTTCCTCAAATTTAACCTTTTTATTATAGTTATTTACTTTGTATAAACTTTTTGTCCACCTATCCATGTTGACTCGATATCAAGCTGTTCATCTAAAATAACAAAATCAGCTTGCGATCCTACGGCTAGATTACCGCGAATATTGCCCTGATTAATATAATCAGCTGGATATTGACTTGCCATGCGTATGGCTTCATCCAATGGAACATCAACGCCTAAATGGGTATTTTTAACCGCTGTCGCCATATCTAATGCAGCGCCAGCAAGTTCACCAGTAGTAGATGTTAATCGACCATCTTCTAAATATACTGTTCGATCAAAAAATGAAAATTCTGTTTGATCTGTACCAATCGTTGACATGGCATCGGTCACTAAAAATACTTTACCTTGTGGCTTAGTTTTAAGCGCAAGTTTTGCGGTAGTATAATCAACATGATGACCATCAATAATAATGCCACAACTCGCTTGATCATTAAGTAGTGCACAGCCGGTAACACCCGGTGCTCGGCTAACAATGGGAGACATAGCATTAAATAAATGAGTATAGCCGTCAGCCCCAACATCCATTGCCGCTTGAGCCGTATCAAAATCAGCATTGGTATGACCTAAACACACCTTGATACCTAACGATACCATACGTTGAATATCTTCTGGTGAAACCGTTTCAGGTGCTAAGGTTACTAAAATTTGTCCGATATCTTTTCGCGAAAGAATTTGCCATTCATCGTCTGAAATCGCACGAATATACTCTTCTACATGCGTACCTTTTTTTGCCACAGATAAATGCGGCCCTTCAAAATGAATACCTAAAATTCCTGGTACTTCTTCGGCAATAGCCAACGCCATGGCATCTGCCGCTTGTGCCATTACTTCAACTTTATCGGTGATCAGTGTTGGTAGCATACCTGTAGTACCAAACTGAGAATGAGCGGTGATGATGGTTCTCAAACTGTCTAATGAGGGAGAATCATTAAAGAGAACACCACCACCACCATTGACTTGTAAATCTATATAGCCAGGTGCAATCATGCCTTTAACCACCACATCTACAGAGGTAGTATCATCATCAATTGATAGCACTTTTCCGTCTTCAATAGTTAATACTTGATGATCATAATATTTTTGACCATCAAAAATTTTATCGGCATGAATGCGTAAACGAGTCATTATAAAGTCCGCGTTACTTTTTTAAGGCCTTTTGGCTCATCAGGGTTAAAGCCTCGAGAAACTGAAACTTCGGCAACATCTAAATAGAAACGTTGTAAAACCACTAATGGCGCTAATCGAGGATGAACGTTTGGATCTGTTTGACGTAAATGTACTAGATCTGCACCACGCTCTGCCATTTCATTAATTTGTTCTTGATGTGACTGTGCGCTTTCATCGTTCACTTCACAGTTTAATATCGCTAAACCTTGCTCAACTAGCGTTACCGGTCCGTGTAAAAATTCTGCACTACTAAACGCTTCTGCGTGAATAGAGCTCACTTCTTTAAGTTTTAATGCCATTTCTTTAGTGATCGCATAACCTAAACCACGACCAAGTACGACCATGTTTTTAACACCGTCGATAGATTGTGAAGTTAATTGAGGCGCTGAATCAATAATCGTTTGCATTGCAGAAGGTAAAGTGTCTAATGCTGAAATTAATTCATTATTTTCAGTCCAGTAAGCCGTTAATTGCAATAAAGCAGATAACGTCGCTAAATAACTTTTCGTAGCAGCAACTGAAATTTCAGCACCGGCTTTCAGTGGTAAAACTTCATCAACAATATCTTTTAATGGCGAGGTTTCATCATTTACTAACGCGACACAATAAGCACCCGCTTTTTTCGCCATTTCTGCTTGTGCAATAATGTCTGGGCTACGACCCGATTGCGAAATAACAATCACTAATGCTTGTTCTAACTGTAATTGTTTACCATAAACACTTGAAACAGAAGGTGCTGCTGCAAACGTTGGAATACCTGCTTCAATTTCAATTAAATATTTACCAAAAACACCGGCATGGTCTGAAGAGCCACGGCCGATAATCATTACCATTTTCGGCGCAATTTCACGTAATTTAACACCAATTTTTTCAGCTAATGCTTTGTTCGCTAAAAGTTGGCCTTCAACTACTGATGGGGCTTGTTTTGCCTCTTTTTCCATAATTGTTTGTGTCATGTTCAAACCTTACTTAAATTTTTAATCTATGTAATGATTAAGTGAATTAACCATTAACTTACGTATTTACAACAAAGCGAGTTGTTGTTGTGCATATATTACTGAGCCAACTTCAGGAGGACATAAAGGCTCTGCTAATGTATCTTTCACATCTTGGTCTAACCAAGGCAAAATACGTGGAGTTAATCCACCTATCAGTGAAATTCTCGGCGGATTTTGTTTCGCCAGTTGGCGCGCAATACCACTTATGTAACCGGCACCTTCATTAACAATCTCAAGTGCGACTTCATCACCCTCTTCCGCAGCATCAAAGACTAAATTAGCCATTTTTGCATAAAAGGCCGCAGGCTTACCGGCAATGGTTTCTACCATTTCTAATCCATCGTTAACGTTCAATAACGACAGTAATTTTTGATTAATAATAGAACTAGCTTTTAAGCCATCTAATGACATCAATACATGGTTAGCTGCTTGAAAGCCAAACCAAGCACCACTACCTTTATCGCCATGTGGAAAACCATGTCCGCCAAGTGTATATGGATGACCATTCACATAAGAAAAGCCACAAGAACCAGTGCCAGTAATCATTACCGCCCCGTCTTGGCCATTATGTGCACCTAAACAAGCAATGAGTAAGTCAGTAGCTAAAAACATTTGCTTAAATGGATGTTGCCAATTTGACATTTGTTCAAATAAAGCAGGTAAATTAACTCCCGCTAAACCAACGCCAGCAACAATATTGTTAAGTTCTAGACCAACAATACCTGCATCTTTTATCGCTAATTCTGCCGATTCAGTAATTGAATGTACCGCTTGGTCATAACCATGAAGCGGATTGGCAGGACCCGATATGCCGGTACCTAAAATATTATTGTTAGCATCAACCAGTATGGCTTTACATTTACTGCCACCACCGTCGATACCTAAAAAGAATTCTTTGTTGTCACTGCTACTAGGCATGTTGACCTCATGTCTACTACATTTATCTACAAAGTCATTTGATAAAAATCAAAGCTTCAAAATTTTAATTGCTTTCATACTAACCACAAATGACAGCGTTGTCATTTATTTTTTGATAAAAATTGCAGTTTTTTTTTAAATCAAGACCGAAATATAGTTAACAGATTGATTTTAAAGAAAATCACTTAAAACCAATCTGTACTTAATCATCTAATTAGTTCGCATTAACAACGACAGTTCGACCTTTTCTCACTTGGTCTACTGTCATCGTTCTAATTTTAACTGCTGACTCAACCTTTACCGGCTTGTTATATTTTTGCCATTTTTTACCTTGTTCTTGATACTCGATAGCTAAACCTGGAAATGTAGAATTCGCCGTTAATATGTCATTTTCGATTTTAGCTCCAACAGTCGGCAAGCGATATTTCACATCAGCAACATCTAGCTTTGGTAACTCTTTTTGCCCCAAAGCATTAGCGAATAACTGCCATTGTTGGTCTCGCTCAGTTTGCATAGCTTGAGTGAACACATGGCTATCTTGACTATATTTATAACCAATATAATTATAAGGTACAGCCCAAGATGCTTTATGCCATGCACGCTCGGCTAATGCGATAACACGAGGGAAAATCTTGTATTCTGCAATATTATCAGTACGAACATTTTCGCCCCATAATTGCCCTTGTATACCTAAAAACCCTCGACCCTGATCAAGCGGTTGATGAATAACTTTCCCTTGTTCATCGGTTTGTACAGTATCGTCTGAAGAATATGGCTGATCTTGACGATCTAACCAAAATTCTGCATGAACAGGTAAATTTTGAGGCATAAATTGAAACACTTTTTCAGTGTTTGTGCGACGTGAAGCCCAATAATAGCCATGTTCTTTAGGATCGGCTTCGTAAGGGAAGTCGAAATAAGTAACATCTGGAATAGATAAGACAACTTGCCAATTTCTATTCGCAAGTTTGTTAACTTTCGTGTGACCACCCCAAGGTAAGTGTTCCCATGCATTCGCTTGTACAACCGCAGGCATATTTTCTTTTTTAGTATGCTCTAAGCCATCACTCCAAGCCGCTGGTTCAATCCCCATATCAGAAATCATATTTGAAACGCGTTCAACAAAATACGCACCCAGTTCAGACATCTTAGTAACGCCATGCTCATTATTGGCAATAAACGCTTTACATATATCAGATTCTAACCAAGCACCGGCTGTTTCATCAGCACCGATATGATATCGAGTTAACGGTTGTCCTGCATCAGCATGAATTTTTTGTACTTCTGTCATCACTTTTTTGATAAAACGATAAGACGATTCTTGACAAGCATTAATGGTATTGTCGTTATAAAATTGTACCGATGAGTATTTAGTGGTGTCATTTGGATCGTGCAATAAATATTGTTCAGCTTTTTCTTTATCTTCTAGTTTGCTGTATTTATTGTAACGAGCGGCCATGGCTTTAATGGCTGCTCTTGAATGACCCGGCATATCTAATGAAGGTAATACTTGAATATGTCTGGCAGTAGCAGCTTGTAAAATTTCGGTATAATCAGCAACAGAATAAAAACCATTCACCTCTGTATTACTATCAACACCGGCACCTAATTGCGGCATTAAGCAAGATTGCTCTTCGAAGTCTAAACAACGTTTACTGCTCACTTGGGTTAACTCAGGAAGTCCTGGTATTTCCAGACGCCACCCTTCATCTTCTCCCATATGTAAATGCAATTTATTCAACTTATATGCTGCCATTTGATCTAACAGTTTTAAAATAAACGCTTTACTGCGAAAGTTTCGTGCCGTATCAACCAACATACCTCGAAATTCGTATAATGGTTCATCATTCACATGAATATAAGGCACCGATTTTTTAGCTAATGACACTAAACTAGCGAGTGATTGTAAGCCATTAAATATCCCATTATTATCAACCCCAACAATAGTGATCCCGGTTGAGTCAATATCAAAAGTATAACTACCGATCATCTTAGTTTTATCTTCTTTTACACTAAGCTTAAGGTCTGCGCCTGAGTCATGTTGGCTTATACCAAACATGGCTAATCGTTCAATAGCTGCTATCACTAACGATTTATCGGTATTGCCAAAATCAATATTTACGCCCTGTGATAAATCAAGTTGCCCGTTATTTTCTGGATATTTCACTGCTTTTGGCGTCGGGATAATGACATGGCTGACATCAAGTAATGTATCGCCCAACTCACTATTTCTTTGATAAAACCCGACACTATCTAGCCAAGGCGTTTTATCGTCTTTGGTGCGTTTAAAGTGATGTTGGTAATCGATATAGTCATTTACATAAGGTACATATTCCATTTGCGTGTCTGGATCAATTTTGGCGCGTGTGCTGTCAATCACTTTGGCAGTTAAGTTATCGCCATTAATAATATAATTTGGCATGATGTCAGACTCAGCAAGTGACCAAAAGCTAGCCCGAAAGACAATAGTTTTACTTTCCCCTTTAATAAAGCCTTGAAACTTTTCAGTTGGGGTTAAAGAATGTAAATCACCATTAATATGAGTAAGAGTAAATTCTTCGCTATCAAAATTATGTAATGGCGCAATTTGACTAAAATAAATTTGCCAGTCAGTCGCTAATATCGTTTCTTGTGGCGTTAAGGTAATACTTGCCTCAAAACATAAACCATCGGTTTTATTTTTATCGCACTTTTCTGTGACTGCATTGCTAATTAGCGTGAATGATATGTCTAATTCTTGAGCTAATTCATCTATATCAGATTGTCGTACCTTATGAAGCCCCTGTTCGACGGATTTCGACTGTGCTGAAGTAACAGGCGACTGAGGTGCTTTTTCACAGCCAATAGTAAATATACCGGCGGAAAATAGAATACATAACAGTTTTTTATTCATATAAAACGACTCTTAAATTTAAATGGTTCACAATGCGTTATAGTAAACATCACCTATTTTGACAGCGCTGTCAAAACTTTCTTTACATAGTTTATAAAAATATAGTAATTTACTTCTCTGTTTTGCAAAAAAATTGAGATAATAATTTTCTTTTTTATTTTTAGCTTAACCCTATTGGCGCACCATGAAAAACGTAAAATAGATGTATTAAAAGGAAGCAATAACATTAATATTTTCTATTTAAGCCTCTTCAGCTGTTACTAAACACATCTGAATTTTATCAAGAAGAGAAGAAAGCATGTCAGAAGCGATTAAAAAAATAGTTATTGTTGGTGGCGGTACCGCAGGCTGGATGAGCGCCTCAAGTTTGGGAAAATTTTTAGCAGGAAAAAACGCTGAAGTTATCATTATCGAGTCAACAGCCATGGGGACTGTGGGAGTTGGCGAGGCAACCATTCCAAACATCGTTAGCTATAATAAAAATTTAGGACTTGATGAAGTTGAGTTAATAAAAGCAACACAAGCCACTTTCAAATTAGGCATTCAATTTGAAAATTGGCATAAAGTCGGTGAGAATTTTTTTCATCCTTTTTCTGATTACGGTATGCCAGTCAACAATATCGATTTTCATCATTATATTAATCGCGCCAATAAAGAAGGGTTAAATTTAGATATTAACGATTATTGTTTTCCGTCTGTGCTTGCAAAATACGGTAAATTTGCTCAGCCTCATCCTAATCCGCCAACTCCCTTGGCTGACTACCAATATGCTTTTCATTTTGATGCTGGTTTATATGCTAACTTTCTTAAATCGTTCGCCGTTAATTTAGGCGTTAAACACATAGATGCATTGATCAATAAGGTCAACCTAGATGACAAAACCGGTTTTATATCTTCCGTTTCCTTAGCGTCAGGAGAAATTATCGAAGGTGATTTGTTTATCGATTGCTCTGGATTTAAAGGGTTATTAATTGAAGAAGCATTAAAAACAGGTTACGAAGATTGGAGCCAGTGGTTAATTTGTGACAGTGCGTTAGCTTTACAAACTGAATTAGTTGGCGAACCTGCACCTTACACACGTTCAATTGCCAAACCATACGGATGGCAATGGCGTATTCCATTACAACACAGAATGGGAAATGGTTATATTTTTGCCAGTCAATACCAATCTGATGAAGAAGCAGAAAAAGAATTGCGTTCAACGATTGAAGGAAATGCGATCAATAACGTTCGAAAATTCAAATTTAAGCCAGGTCGTCGTAAACAGGTATGGAATAAAAATTGTGTCGCCATTGGCCTTTCATCTGGATTTTTAGAACCACTTGAATCAACGAGTATTTCATTGATTCAGTCCGCTATCGACAAGCTCCTTACTTTCTTCCCTGATAAGTCCTTTAATCAACACGACATTGATGAAGTAAATCGATTGCACAATGATGAATTAGAACATATCAGAGATTTTCTCATCCTCCATTATAAAGCGACATCAAGAGAAGATAGCCCCTTTTGGCAACACTGTAAGAATATGGAAATACCTGATTCATTAGCGCATAAAATGGCGCTTTTCGAAAGTCGTGGTCATATCATTATTCGTGAAAATGAGTCATTTGAAAAAGCGAGTTGGTTAACTATGTACAATGCGTTTGGTATTAAGCCCTTACGTTTTGATGAACGCGTGAATACTGTACCACTCAATATTTTGGAGACAAATTTATCGCAAATGAAGCAATCTATTGAAAATGCAGCGCAACAAGTAAATTCTCATCAGTCCTTTATTGATGCACACTGTAAAGCAACCTCAGATTGAGCGTAATGAGAGAAAATTTAATTTAGTATTAATTTAGTATTAATTTACGAATATTAAAAAGGCGCCAAAGCGCCTTTTTATCGTTATCAAGCAATTTTGTCCTACATTTTCGGTGCCGGACAATATTGTTTTAAAAACTCATCATGACTTGGTTGTTGTTCAGCAATATCAATAAGGCCTTGTTTGCCTTTATCTAATATCGCTTTTAACTTTTGATAATCCCAAGAGTCGGTTGTTGGATTATAGCTATCAGGCTCTATTTTCATACCATCAAAAACAGCATACCAACTGGTTGGTTGGAATAACTCTTCAACACCTGGAATAATGCCCCCTGAAGCTTTAAAGAAATCAATTTTTTTCTGTAAGGTTGGCGGAATTTCCATAGCTTTACACCATCGCCAAAACTCAGTATCTTCTCGCTCTGTAGTACAGTAATGCAACACAAGAAAGTCTCTTATTTCTTCATAATCGGCTCTAACACGTCGGTTATATTCATCAATCAAGGTTTGATCAATTTTCTTAGTTGGGAACATGCGCATAAAGTAAGCGATTGTTTTAGACACTAAATGAATAGCCGTTGACTCTAATGGTTCTATAAAACCTTGTGCCAAGCCAAGCGATAAACAATTTTTATCCCAAGACTTTTTCCTCATTCCGGTAGTAAAAGGAATAATTCTTGGTTGGATAATTGTTTCACCTTCAATATTGTCTAATAAGGTTTGAGTTGCTTGTTCGTCAGTGACATATTTATCACAAAAAACATAACCATTGCCTGTACGATGCTGTAATGGAATACGCCACATCCATCCCGCATCTTGTGCTTTAGAAACTGTGTATGGTTTAGTGTCACCGACATTTTTCGTTTGAACAGTAACCGCTCTATTACAAGGTAAATATTTATCCCAGCTGTCGTAACCAGTTTTTAACGTTTGCTCGATAAGTAGCCCTCTAAAACCAGAACAATCGATAAAGAAATCTCCGGCTATCGTCTTGCCTGACGCTAAGGTAACGGATTCTATTGCACCATTTGATGATTGTGTTACTTGCTCAACTTTCCCCTCGGTACGAACAACGCCTAATTTTTCAGCATAATTTCGTAAGTATTTCCCCGTAAGAGCCGAGTCAATATGTAACGCATAAAACGCTCTTTCTAAGGGGGTGCCTTTAGCTGCAAAAGGTAAGAAAAATTTTCCTCTTTCAGAAAGCACTGATTGAGGCGAATGTGCCATTAGTGGTGTGTTGTCACCTTCTGCTTTTGCTTTTAACCAACACTGAAAAAAATCATAGCCATCAATACTTTTACCGACGGTACCAAAAGGATGAAAATATTTTTCGCCTATGGTGTGCCAATCTTCAAATTGAATACCTAGCTTAAAACTTGCTTGTGTTTCTTTAATAAAATCAACTAAATCAATTCCTAAGCTGTTTAATATTGATATTAAAGACGGGATGGTCGCTTCACCAACCCCAATGACGCCAATATCTTCTGATTCAACAAGCTCGATTTGTAAATTAGTATTTTTAAAGGTGTTTCCTATTGTTGCTGCCGTGATCCAACCGGAAGTGCCGCCACCAACAATAACTATTTTTTCAATAGGGTCTTGAGTTGTGTTCATAAATTAACTACCGCGATTAACTTTTAGGAATAAAATGACAATGCTTTCTTAAAAACTCACCATGAGTTGGAGCTGCATCTACTGAACTTTTCACACGTTCTTTCATGTAGTTTAAATTCTTTTGTAAATAAGCTAATTCCATTGAATCAGCTCGTTTGTCGTAACTATCAGGATAGATTTTAAAACCGTCAAATATTGCCAACCAACTGTCTTTACCAAATATTTCCCAAGGATATTGCAAAATGTCGCCACGGGATTGATATGCTGCTAACTTTTCAGTTAATTTTTCGGGTAATGCCATATTACGGCAAAATTCCCACATTGGTGCATCTGTACGTTGGTTAGCTTTATAATGAAGAATGATAAAATCTCGCACCCTTTCATATTCCAAAACAGTCACTTCATTAAACTTATCAATAGTTTGCTGATTATATTCAGGTTGCTTAAACGACATAATTATTTTTTCAATCGCCGTTTCAACCAAAGCTATACTGGTGCTTTCTAGTGGCTCTAAAAACCCTGAAGACAGGCCAACAGCAATACAGTTTTTATTCCATGCTTGCTTAACTCTACCTGGAGTGAATGAAAACTTTCGCGGAGCATGAAGAGGCTTGCCTTCAAGATTCGTCAACAAACATTGTTCTGCTGATTCATCATCAATATATTGACTAGAATAAACCATGCCATTTCCCATGCGATGTTGTAAGGGGATTTTCCACTGCCAACCGGCTTCATGGGCTTGAGAAACGGTTCTTGCTAAAGGCTCACCAACCGTTTCACTTTGCACTGCAACAGCTCTGTCACATACGAGCCATTGACTCCAATCTTCAAATGCTACCTTTAAGGCCTTTTTAGTTAATAAACTTTTAAAACCTGTGCAATCAATAAATAAATCGGCTTCAACCTCTGTGTCATCTTCAAAAATAAGAGACGAAATACTGCCGTCATCAGATAACTTAACATTCGCGATCTTGTTATCAATAATACTAACGCCATGATTAAGTGAGTATTCACGCATTAAATCGGCAAATAAAGCAGCATCAAAGTGCAAAGCCCAATCAAAAATCTCTAATTGGCTTTCAGGCTTTCCTGACGGAAGCGTAAAACGACTTTCCTGAGCAAGTTTCACACCTAGTGAGTAATCTGCGAGTGATGATGTTCCGCCACTCGCTTTATCTTTCAGCCAATAATGATGAAACGGTACTTCTTGCGTACCTTGCCCGTAAATACCGAAAGGGTGTATAAAAGACGTTCCTTTTTTATACCAATCTTTAAATTCTATCCCTAATTTGCAAGTGGCCGCAGTTGCTTTGATCACATCGAGATCAGTTAATCCTAATTTTCCGTAAAAACGTCGTAATGTTGGGATAGTCGCCTCACCAACGCCAATAGTGCCAATTTGTGAAGATTCAACTAAGGTAATATCCACCGATTTATCATCAAAGTGTTTACTGAGCGCTGCAGCAGTCATCCATCCCGATGTACCACCACCGGCAATTACAATTGATTTCACTTTTTTATGCTTATTATTCATTATTTAACCTTAACTCTGCATCACGATAACCGCGATGAAATTAACCCGCTTTAAATTCAATAAATTTTTACACACTATTTTTGATAGAAATTTTACTATATCGCGTCGTTATACCTTTTTCATGTTTATCCAAGCATATCATATTGCGAAAAAGTTATTACGCGCCATCCTCTGAAATGATAACGAATTTCACAGTAAATTATATGATGTAAAACAAGTCAACATAAGGTTAACTCTCTAATTTAAATTTTATTTCCCACTAATAAAAAACCGCCACAAATAATGTGGCGGTTTTTAATATTGTGAATTGTACTTTATGTAATTTCTAAGTGATTAGAAAGTTACACGAGCACCCACTGTCCAACGAGCTTCATAGATGTTTTGGAAAGCTTTTTGCTTCTCAAAACCAATGTAAGTTTGTTGATATTCTTCAGTGATGTTTGAACCGTTAACATAGAAGCTAACTGTTTCACTGAAGTTATACGATGCATTGAAATCAAGTTGTGAGTAATCATCTTGGTACATTGATTGATTACCAGTTCCTGCGTTACCCGCTGTGTGTAAACGTGGGCTACGAGAGTTCCATGCTAAACGCGTTGAGAAAGTATCGTTTTCATACCAAACAACCGCGTTGTAAGTGTCTTTTGACATTCCGCCAAATGGTAAGTCATCACCGTGTACATCTTTAGCTTCTTGAGAGCTATCAGCATACGTATAGTTTAAGTCAAAACCTACGTTAGCTAATACACTGTCTTCACCTAAGAAATCACTAAGGGCAACTTTACCACCGATTTCGTAACCTGATACATCACCACCAACACCTTGAATGTTCGCAGTAAATGGATGAGGACCACGATGAACACCATCTGAATCAGGCTCATCAATAAATACGGTTGAAGACTCTGTAAAGCTTGCAATGTCGATACCGTAAGTT
>NZ_JAUOPE010000014.1 GCF_030546755.1 Colwellia sp. 1_MG-2023 | reverse complement strand
GAAAACAAACTCGGTTAAGCTCGCTTACGCTAAAGCATTAAAGCAAAGAAAATCAAACAACATCTTAGTACACCATTCAGACAGAGGTGTGCAGTATTGCTCAAGTGAATATCAACAGCTTCGTAGGCATTACCAAACTAAGTGTTCGATGACTGATGGTTACGACTGCTACCAAAATGCGTTGGTTGAGCGAATCAACGGTATCTTGAAGAATGAATATTTATTGATAAAACCTAAGGATTTAAAGGAGGCAAGAAAAATGGTGGAACAATCAGTCACTATCTATAATCAAAGAAGGCCGCATACGGCCTTAAAATACAAAACGCCCGATGAAGTGCATCAGGCGTTTTAATCCAAAATGTGTCAACCCATGTTAGGACGGGTCAAACTAATGATAACTTTAGTCATTACTTTTTTGGTTTAGCCTTTGGTTTAGCCTTAGCTTTAGTGACTTTTTTCTTGGCTAAAGTTTCTACCCACTTATCGTTTTCATAAGTAGCCATCCAGCCTGTTGCTTTAGGCTTGCCACCATCAGTAAGAGTTTCAGTCATGACATACTGCTCTTTACTCTTACGGCTATAACGAACAATAGCTAAATTTCCTTCCGGATCTTTCGCTGGCGCATCCGCTAAATAATAAAACTTCGGTGAAATTCTATCTCTAAAGCGTTGTAACTCTTCCACTTTTGGCGCACGTGTTTCTCGAGAACGAGGGAACGTATTAGCGGCTAAGAAAATACCAGCCGCACCGTCACGTAAAACAAAATGAGCGTCTGATTTTTCACAAGGAAGTTCTGGCAATTGCACAGGATCTTCCTTAGGTGGCGCTGCTTCCCCACTCGCTAAGAGCTTACGGGTATTTTTACATTCACTATTAGTACAATCAAAGTACTTACCGAAACGGCCATTTTTCAATTCCATGTCGGCTTCACAACGGTCACATTCTAATACAGGACCATCATAACCTTTGATTTTAAATTCACCTTTTTCAATTTCAACACCATCACACACTGGATTATTACCACAAACATGCAATTTACGTGTTTCATCAATAAGGTAGCTGTCCATCGCCGTTGAACACTTAGGACAACGATGCATCGCACGAAGCGCTTCTGTTTCTTGATCTTCAGCTAAAACACTGACTGCTTCTTCACCTGAAGTCAGATTCATGGTGGTGGTACAACGTTCCTTTGGCGGTAAAGCATAGCCAGAACACCCTAAGAAAACTCCCGTTGACGCTGTACGAATGCCCATTTTACGAGCACATGTTGGACAGTCAATGTCAGTTAAAATGGGCTCATTGTTGCGCATTCCACCTTCATCTGTCGGTTTATCAGCAAGCACTAATTGTTTGGTAAAGTTTTTATAAAACTCATTTAATACGTCTTTCCAAACTATTTTTCCTTCGGCTATTTCATCAAGCTCTTGTTCCATTTCAGCGGTAAAGTTATAGCTCATCAAGTTTTTAAAACTGGCATCTAAACTGTCAGTAACTATTTCACCCATTTTTTCTGCATAAAAACGTTTTTTATCTAAACGCACATAGCCACGATCTTGAATGGTAGAAATAATTGAAGCATAAGTAGAAGGACGTCCGATAGAACGTTTTTCTAATTCTTTTACCAAAGATGCTTCACCAAATCTTGCCGGTGGCTTTGTAAAGTGTTGTGATGGGTCAAGTTTCACAAGTGTGAGTTTTTCACCAACCGATAAATCAGGAAGATGGGTATCTTTATCACCTTTTGATAATTGAGGATGAACCTTTGTCCAACCATCAAATTGCATCACTCGACCTTTAGCTTTCAAGTCAAAGCCAGCAGCACTAACCGTTAGCGTGCTGACGGTATAACGAGCCGCAGTCATTTGACAAGCAACAAATTGACGCCAAATTAAGTCGTATAACTTTTTACAGTCATCGTCTAACTTTTCAATAAAAGCCGCTTCAAGTTTAACATCTGAAGGACGGATAGCCTCATGCGCCTCTTGTGCGTTTGCTTTGCTACCATATATTTTCGGCTGCTCGGGTAAATAATTATCACCAAAATTCTTACTGATATAACCGCGACACATTTCAACGGCATCTTTACTTAAATTAGTTGAGTCAGTACGCATATAAGTGATATGCCCTGCTTCATAAAGACGTTGCGCTAAGCCCATAGTGCGCTTAACGCCATAACCTAAACGAGTACTTGCCGCTTGTTGTAGCGTAGAAGTAATAAATGGCGCTGAAGGAGAACTTTTCGACGGTTTGTCTTCACGCTTACTCACTTCGTAACTAGCCGGCTCTAAAATAGCTAACGCGGCTTTAGTGTCTTTCTCATTGGTAGGTTTGAACGCTTTACCATTTTGATGCGTCACATCAAGGGCTAAGGTTTGGTTATCTTGCGTACTAGTATCTGCACTGATCTCCCAAAACTCTTTTGGATCAAATGCTTTAATTTCACGTTCTTTTTCAACGACTAATTTAACAGCAACAGATTGAACACGGCCAGCCGATAAACCACGCGCCACTTTTTTCCAAAGTAACGGACTAACCATAAAACCAACAACACGATCTAAAAAGCGTCGCGCTTGTTGAGCATTTACCCCAGGCATACTTAACTCACCTGGTGTGGCGAATGCTTGTTGAATTGCGTTTTCGGTTATCTCATTAAAAACGACTCGCTTAAACTTGTCGTCTTCACCACCAATAATCTCTTTTAAATGCCATGCAATCGCCTCTCCCTCGCGATCCAAATCGGTTGCGAGATAGACAGTATCTGCTTTTTCAGCAAGTTTTTGTAATTCAGAAACAACCTTTTCTTTACCAGGAAGCACCTGATAAGTTGCTTGCCAATCCTTTTCTGGATCAATCCCCATACGATTAACTAACGCTTGCTTATCACGTTTAGCTTTATATTTAGCTTTCGCCTCTGGGGACATTTTTCTCACTTCTGCAGGAGATTTTGCCGCTACTTTTTTACCGGTACTGCTATGAGGAAGATCACGCACATGACCAACACTTGACTTAACGATAAAATCTTTCCCAAGATATTTGTTAATTGTCTTCGCTTTTGCAGGAGACTCGACAATTACAAGAGATTTTGACATATATTTTTTTAACCCTACATTTACTGATTAACACATCAGTGTTTCATTATCTTACCGGTTTTATAAGCATGATAAATAAGTTTACAAGCGAGTAATATTCAATCTTTAGTAGAACTCGACAATGTTAAATTTTAATTAATTTCTGAAATTACTATTAGATATATCTGTTAATTAGCAAGCTGACAAGCAATTATTTTTTATAAATTAACCTATTCGTATAATTTCGTTATAATAGCTTTGATAATTTTTCGGCGTAATCATAGTCGAGTTTTCACGAGAAATTAAGAGCTAATGCACTAATATTTTAGCCTTGCCTTAAAATTTCAACCTATTTTAAATATTTTCTAACGCACAACCCTAAGATTGTAGAAAACTACAACAGTAAAACTAAAAGAGAATTATTATGACAAGCCAGTCTTTATTTTTAGACAAAATCAAACAAAGTTTATGCCCTCCCGGAAACGGTGTATTTACGGTTAACACCGCAAAAGAGCGTAAAGCGCAATTACATCAAGCACTATATGGGCAAACAGAAAACATAGAATCAATTTGGGCTGAAAGCTTAAATAAGCTAGCCGATTCGTCTGCGGCAGTTATTTTAGGTATTGCTTCAGACTGTGGCGGGGGCATTTTACGAGGTGCTAACTGGGGACCTTTGTTTGTTCGTTCAACGTTATTGAATCAACACCCTAATTTAAATGTATTTGATATGGGCGATGTTCGTGTTATTCCTCACCTTTTACATGATAAATATTTAAATGAACCAACAATTGCCAACTGTCGTAAGGCGTTATATCAAGATAAAGATAGCAATTTAGCCGTCAGCCCTTTAACAATAACAGAAGATGTGCTGCATGATTTTTATGCACAATTTCCCGCTAAAGGCATATTTGGTATTGGTGGTGATCATTCAATTAGTTATCCATTAACCAAAACCTATTTACAAGCGAAAAAGAAACAAGGCAAGCGTGCTGCTATTATTCATTTTGATGCTCATACCGATTTATTAGTCGAACGTTTAGGTATTGATCTATGTTTTGGTTCTTGGTGCACGCATATTTTAGATGACCTGCATGAAAAAAATCATTTAATCCAAATTGGCATTCGCTCAAGCGGCAGACCAAAAGAGCACTGGGAAAGCACTTTTGGTGTAAAACAACATTGGGCTCATGAAATAAGAGAAAACGGCGTAGCACCCATTATAGCGAATATTTTAGCGCAGCTTGAAGAGCAAGCGATTGACGAGTTATACGTAAGCTTTGATATTGACGCTATCGATGAAGCTTATGCATCAGCAACTGGTACGCCAGAGCCTGATGGTTTAACCCCCAATGAAGCAATGGATATTTTAAAAGCATTAGCAGCGCAGTACCCTATAACAGGTGCGGATATGATGGAAATAGCTCCATTTACTGACAGTTCAGGTCGAGGGGCAAGTAGCAGCGAAACGACCTTAAAAGTAGGTGGTGAAATTTCGGCGTTTTTACTAAAAGAAATGGCGAAAAATTAAGAAATGTTTATGAGTTGCTAGTTACCATTCAGTCGTAAGTATCATTCAATAATTAAAAAAACCGCTTTACAGCGGTTTTTTTATTGGAAGTTAAAGCGATTTCTTATTGAATTACAATATTAATACCACTGAAAACTGTTGTCACTCCACCTGGTGTTTCCACGACAATTTCTAATGGGCCACTCGTAGGCTCTGATTCGCCTTTAATAGCAACCCCAAAGGCACTTCCGCCATTACTTGCATCACCTGGCCAAGTATACGTACCTGTACCAACTACAGAGCCAACACTCGCCACAAATGACACCAAAGTACCTGAAGGCATAGGTTGATTGTGTAGGTCAGCAATAATAATACTAACAGTACCTGTACTTTCGCCCGCTATATATAAAGAAGTATCTTCACTATTATAGTTAGGGTTTGCTACTTCAACCTCAGGTGTATTGGGATCATTATCATCATCTTGTAAGGTGGTTTGACTTACCGAATCATTAGTTGCTGTTACTGTAACATAAGGGTCTGTACCTGACATGATGATGATAGTTGACCCTCTAACATTTGTAGAGACTTTTTCAGATTTTTTCGTTGGGTCAGGTTCATCATCTGGGTTTGCACAATACTGATTAGTGATACTAGAACCAGGATTAGTCACATCATTTAAACCACACAATACTCCGTTATAAACATTATCTTGAAGATCAAAGACTCCGTTGTTATTGAAATCAACAAATTCTTCTAATTCACCGCCTATTTCAGCACTAGTTTCAACTGGGTTATAAACAGAGTCTTCATTGTGATCAACATATGCTTCTTTTAAATCATAAGGCATATCACTGACATTTAAGCCTTGAAATAACGAGTATTCACTTTCATCAAAGCGCCCATTACCATTCTTATCAGGAAATGACTCTTCACCTACTGCCGTTGCTAATACGGTTACACGACCACCATACTCTTGACCAAGATAGTTTTTCCCGTTTGCTAATGGCTCTCGAGCACAGAAAATTGCCGGGTTATTATTTTCTGCAACTGTACAGAAGTTATTAGTTAAAGTTTGACCTGCTGGTCTAGGGTTTTGACTTGTCCACATTACCGAACATACGCCATTTTGTGTAGTACAAGATGATCCTATTGAGCCACCTTCTGTCGTAAAGTTCACAGCTGTACCATCTGGTACCGGGTTATTAAATGCATCCGCCATTCGAACCGTAACTGGTACTTCAACTCCATCTACACTCCAAGCTTCAGGGTTAGCGTTGCCACGAGCAAGACTAAAACTATCTTGATCAGGTAAACCTGTTGAAACCACCAATTGACTTGATTGAGTAAAGACAACCGTACCATCTAAAGTAGCAGTTGAAGCAATAACACGAATAGTAGTAGGAACTGTCCCAGAATTTACAACCGTTTGAACAATACCTTCGGCATTACTGGTTGCTTCATTTTGACTTAATTTTATACCGCCAACATCCGTATTTAACGCAAAATTGACCACACGATTATTATACGGATTACCATCGGTATCTTTAACTTTAAAAACAAGCGTAGAACTTTCAGAACCGGAAACAATACCAGCACCTAAAATGCCTATATTTTGTGGGGTAGCTGACACAAATTCAATACTACCAATATCTGCAGGTAGAACATTGATTGACCCCGAAGCAGATAGATTTATCCCACCAGCATTAGCGGTAACATTAATAGGATCATCTCCAACACAGCCTTGTGCAAGGTATGTACTTGTTGCAACACCGTTCGAAGTAGTAATAGGACTACTTAACTTAGCAACAGATTGAGTAGAGCAACTTGAAGAAAAGTTAACATCAACAGGCTCAGTAAATAAATTACCTTGATCATCAATAATAGACACCGAAATAACGCTGGTACCACCGGCAGAAATTTGGTCTAAACTTATCTCAGCAACACCTTTAACAAATGGTTCACCACTACCCATAGAAACAGTCGAAGAACCAACCACAAAAATGGTTTTACCTGTCTCACCACTTGTAATTGTCGCAGTAACTTCACCGGCGCCAAGGTTATCACCAGCAAAAATATCTACAACAGCTAAATTATTATCATCAGTAATCGCCGATGCAATAGGAATATCACCAACCGTTGATGAAAAGTTAACGATTAACGGGGAATTAATACCCTCAAGGGTTGCCACAACACGGCCAGGTTTTGATGCGGTAATCGTATCGGTTTCATTACCCTCTTCATCAATCAGTGCAACTGTGATTTTAATATCGCCACCGACATTAATATCATCGCCCTGAGTATTAAAACCCAGTGGTACATTGGATGTTTCACCCGAACTTAATGAAGCAGAAATCTCTCCTGCACCACGCACTGTGCCAGCGGTTAAAATAATTGTCGCAACACCACTTTCATCAGTTAATGCTGTTCCAGAGGCAGGTGAAAAAGCACCGAGGTCAGTTGTAAAGGTTACCGCCCTACCAACAACAGCTTCAGAGCCTTGCATAACAGTTGCCGTAACATTAACGGGCTCAGCACCAGTAACTGTCGTGTTAGAAATAGCTAGTGTAAGTGTAATTTCATCAGTAGTAGTACCTGTATCATTGTCAGCGGCACCACCTGAACTAAGGCTGCCATCTCCGCCACCACAGCCGATGAGACCAATGAAAAACATAATGAAACTTAAGCGTCTAAATAGCGCCATAAAAGCATCTCCCTGATGATGTTTTTGTTGTAAGCACCTTAATATTAACCGAAAAAAAACAAAAAGGTCACTAACTTATTAAAAAAAGCTTTTCTTCCGAGGTTTTTAATCCACCAAATAGCTGATAACCTTATGACTGAAACACTTATTAACTTTATAAAAAATTATAAAAATATGACAAATAAACATACTTCAAGTTTAACGACACGCATTGTTATCGGCATGGTGTCAGGGATCCTACTCGGTTTTTTATTACAACAATTGATGCCAAACGGCTCTGACTTTGTAATACCACTTTATATTTTTGATTTATCACTTCGATCGCTCTTTGTTGATGGTATTTTTAATGTTGGCGGGCAAATATTTGTTGCTAGTTTAAAAATGCTTGTCGTGCCTTTAGTGTTTGTTTCACTAATTTGTGGTACTTGTTCTTTAAAGGACACTTCAAAGCTTGGCAGAATTGGTGGTAAAGCAATTGCTTTATATTTAATTACAACGGCTATTGCGATCAGTTTTGCCATGAGTTTGGCATTATTATTAAGTCCAGGTGATGGGGTTAATATGACAGCTAACACCACGTTTGCAGCGAAAGAAGCGCCTTCTCTGGCTCAAGTTTTCATTCAAATGTTTCCTAGCAATCCTTTTGCTGCTTTTGCTCAAGGCAATATGTTACAGGTAATTGTCTTTGCTTTATTATTTGGTATTGCCATTGCACTTTCTGGTGCTGCTGGTGAACGTATTTCTAAATTATTTGAAGACTTGAACGTTGTCATTATGCGCTTAGTAACCATTTTGATGAATTTAGCGCCTTATGGGGTTTTCTGTTTATTAGCAAAATTATTTACCGATCTTGATATCAGCACGATTAAAAACCTTGGTATGTACTTTGGGGTGGTATTTTTTGCTTTAGTAATTCACGGCACGATTACGTATTCAGTGATATTGAAATTATTCACAGGACTTAATCCGGTTATCTTTATCAAGAAAATGCGCGATGCTATTTTATTTGCATTTTCTACCTCAAGCAGTAATGCCACGATTCCGGTAACAATGGAAACCGCCACGAAAAAAATGGGTGTTGATAACTCGATTGCATCATTTACCGTGCCATTAGGCGCTACCATTAATATGGACGGTACGGCGATTATGCAAGGTGTTGCAACTGTCTTTATTGCGCAAGTATTTAATGTTGATTTATCGCTTTCTGATTTTCTGATGGTAATTTTAACCGCAACGTTAGCTTCTATTGGTACAGCAGGTGTTCCTGGCGTTGGGTTAATTATGTTGGCCATGGTTCTCGAGCAAGTTGGTTTACCGGTTGAAGGTATTGCCATTATTATCGGGGTTGACCGTTTATTAGATATGACAAGGACTGCGGTCAATGTTACCGGAGATTGTATGGTAACGACTGTTGTAGCTAAATCAGAACAACAATTTAATGAGTCAGTATTTTTAGATGAAAATGCTGGCCAGAAAATTGAAGAAATTGACTTTCAGCAACTGAAAAAAGAGAGTTAATACAAATATCTAAGATGATAAAATAACTGTTATAAATGAAAAAAAGGTGCTTTACGCACCTTTTTTTGTCATAAATGTATGAGCGATGATTTCCTAACTATACAGCTTTCAAACAATTATCTCGTAATGATATAAAGTTTTTCTCTCAAATAACTCACCTTAAATGTTCGCTGCGCAAAGGTTTTATCTGCTAATTCATGCTCTGCGATACATTTAACATTAAAGCCAGTAAATAAACGATTAATGTCTTGCTCAAAGAGTGAAAAAGGTGGGCCTGACAACTCTTCTTGGGGAAATTCTAACGAGATCAAAAACAATCGACTGTGTTGAGTAATAAACGTTGCTAAGTGATCAGCGTATGCTTGCTGCATCGTTTTAGGTAGAGCAATAATGGCTGCACGATCATATATCCAATCAAAGTCAGAAAGTTGCTCTGCTGACAGTTTGAAAAAGTCTCCTTGCAATAAAGTGATATTTTCAAAACTATATTGTTTAAAAGCTGCTTGCGTCTGTGTATCGCTGATTTGAGTTGGCGTGACTTCAATAGACTTTTCTCGAAAGAAATCTCGACAAGCAATATCGCTAAGTTCCGCCCCTACTACGTCAAAATGTTCAGCAAGCCACACCATATCATCAGACTTACCACATAAAGGTACTAAAACGCGTTGTTGTTTTCCCGTTTGACACTCATCTGTTTTTGACGACATCAAAGGCAATAACTGCTGAGAAAGAAAAGGATGTATCGACGTTTGATGAAATCCTAAACTATTTTTTTCCCAGCAAGCATGCCAAAAAGAAGCTTTCATATAATTAAAGTTTAACTTGGAAAAATTCGATTATTTTGCCAAAGTTTTCCTAAAAAACTTTCCGCAGATAGCGATGCTGCTTTCGAAAACTTTTCGGCTAAACCTTTCTTTGTTGCGTATTTTACCGCAATAACTTTACTCGTTTTATTTGCTTGGCATAAATAATCATCGCTAGTAGTCACGACATCCACTAAACCAACCTCTATCGCTTTTTTACCTGACCATGTTTCACCTGTCGCTACTTTCTCAATATCTAACTGCGGGCGGTTTTCACTTACATGTGCTTTGAAAAGCTCGTGCATTTCTTCAATTTCTTCAACAAACTTTTCACGGCCTTCATCAGTGTTTTCACCAAACATGGTTAATGTACGTTTGTATTTTCCAGCCGTTAATTGTTCAAATTCAACATCATTTTTCTTTAAAATTTTATTGAAATTTGGAATTTGAGCAATAACGCCAATTGAACCTAATATAGCAAAAGGTGCAGAAAGTATTTTATCAGCCACACAAGCCATCATATAGCCACCACTGGCAGCAACCTTATCAACCGATACCGTTAGGGGGATTTTTGCTTGGCGAATTCTGTCTAATTGTGACGCGGCTAAGCCATAACAATGCGCCATTCCACCTGCACTTTCTAACCGAATAAACACTTCATCTTTTTCAGTAGCCACTAATAAAATAGCGGTAATTTCTTCACGTAGTGCTGATACTTCTTTTGCATCAATACTGCCATTAAAGTCGATAACGAAAAGTTTAGATTCATGCTCTGGTTCGTTACCATCAGCTTGCTTTTTAGACGCCGCTTTGTCAGCTTTCTCTTTTTCTTTCGCCTGCTTTTTCTCTTGTTTCTCTTTTTCTTTCAATTGCTCTTTCGTTAACAAATGATGGTTCATTTCATCTTCAATATCGTGCAGTTGTTCAGAAATATCCGTGATTTCCAACTCTCCTTTCTTTGCCCCTTGCTTGATGGCCGATGAAGCGATCAAGGCAATAATGGCGGCAAAGGCAAGCACAAAAGTAATGGTTTTCGCAAAAAACAAACCATATTCATATAAAAATTCCAAAGCGACTCTCCAAGGTACGGGTAATTATTTAACAGATAAACGTTTTAACATTTTATTTTATATCTATTAAATGGGGATGAAATTTCATAAAAAAAGCCCTCTAGTTAGAGGGCTTCATAAACATTAACAAAATGCCATTAATCTACTGATATTAATGAACAACTTCTGTATCAGTTACTATGATCATTTGACCATCTGTAGCATAAAATCCGGCCATTTGAGATTGCATCTCTTGAGTCGTACGGCCACTTAATGCTGCATCTGGTGAAGCATCATTCGGTCTTGGGTCTAAAATTGAGCCATGATGACCATTCACAAATCTAACAGCACCCGACCCCATCGTTGTTTCTGAAACGCTAGGTAAGCCAAGTAAGGCAATTGCAGGTTCAGTTCCACCTAATGGTGTAAATGGCGCAGTGTTAGTAACGACTTGGTCCGGCAAGTTATCCATACCATTACCGACTACTTCAAATAATAATGTAGGTGTTTGCGTGGCAGCTAAAGCATTAACATAGTTTATAGGATCACCAGAGCCAGTTACCGTTTGAGCAATTAACGTAAATTGCGCAAAACCAGCTTCTAACGCTCCTTTTTGGCTATCATCTAAACTTGCATAAAAGCCTTCATATACCGCAGATAGTTGATCTTGGGTATAACCTGCTGGAAATTGTGCATCAACAAATGCTTTAAAATCAGCTGAAGATGCATAGGTTAAATTAGACTTCGCTAACGTTGAAAACGCAGGTGAAGACATACCAAAATTCGCTAACATTAATCCCGGCATTGCTAAAACATTACTGGTAATTTTAGTTAATACATCGACTTGAGGCGCTAACGGAGTATTTGCCAATGCTAAAGCATTAATACCGTATATCGCACCTAATGAATGACCTAAGAAATGCACTTTCGAGCTATTAATGTTAATTGGGTTGCCTGAAACATCAACACCACCAAAGAAGTTAAGTCCTAAGCGTAAACCAAAGATATCGAAAGCACTTTGACGAGTGTTATCTCTCATGGTTAACATGCTAGCTAAATTTACATAATGTAACGCGCTGACAGAAGAAGCGCTGATATCATCTTGGCCATTGCCAGTTAAATCAAATCCTCGACTACCATGTAACGGATAATCAATAGCAGCGGTAGCAAAACCATTAATGGATAACATACCAGTTGCTAATAACATCGCTTCTTTTGTTGAAGTAATACCGTGTTGCATAATAACTACAGGCCAACCATCAGCAGGCTCAGCAATAGGATCCATGCCAAAACTTGCTCTAACTGGGTTTACCCAAGCTAAATCAGGTGTAGTCATTTGTACATCAATGGGCATTGAAGCCGTTTGTTTTGGAACTGGATTATATTTAGTTAAGTTACGCTCAGTATCAATACCTAAATCACGTAATCCAGGAGCAGCTAATCCACTTGCCGCAGAAATGGCCATACACATGGCATCTGTTTCACTGATTGGATCCGCAGGGATTGCCGCAGGATTTTGAGCCGCTAATCCTGCTAGCATAGCACCAGAATCACATAAACCTGTCCACCAAGTATTAGTAGGTGCGAGTGGGTTTTCAGCAGATGGTACCCCTAAGTAATAAGGGAGCGTAATACTGCCTTTCATATAATTTGCCGCAGAATATAATGGCACAGCTTCAGCAGGGATTTGACCGGCTAAAACATCAGCAACTGATAAACCTGTATCAGCCATACCAATTGACGGATAAATACCTTGCTGTAAATTATTCGCCATCAAGCTTTTCAAGGTAAAAAGTACGTCTGTTGTTGACTGTGTTGTCATGGCCATAGTGTAAATGATTGAATCATCTTCAACGCCGGCACTGATAACAGCATCTTCATAACTATTAATGACTGCTTGTAAACCACGTTGAGCATCATCACCTAAAGGTTGAGTTGCAGCATCTTGACGCATTAATTCATAATAAGTAGAACCGGCAACAGGATTACCTTCAAGATCTTGTAAACTATTCGTCATAGCAACGAGGTAAGTAGTTGCGCCTTTTAAAGGTTTTAGCGGTACAAAGGCAACATCATTACCGGATGCTTGAGTGATAAAATCTTCTGAAAAAACCAATTCTTTTACGATTTTACACGCTAGACCACGAGAAACCGTAGCACAATCAGCGTCAGTGGCATCGCCTCCCATAATAGCTTCAAAGACTCTTACAGAAGATGAATTTAATGCTGAACTTGGATCCAAAGAAGCGCCATCAGGAAATTCAATACCTAAAACAAATGGTTGTGCGGTAGCCCAGCCATCTAATGCACTGGCAGCAACGAAAGGATCCGAGCCATCGGTGGGATCTTCTACCGGAATTTCTAACGTACCATCTTGCGTTCCTTGAAAAATCAAATCATTAGGTACAGATAAGCCATCAATTCCTAGCGATGGATCAAAAATAACGCGACCTGGAATAACAACAGAAGAACCATTTTCTGCAATTTCATTTTTTACATCTTGAACCGATTCATCATCGCAAGCCGATAACCCTAAGGTTGAGGCAATTGCGAGACTTAGAACTAGTTTATTCATTATTTCTCCCCAGATACTAGTCTTTATTTTTAGTTATTATAGGTGATGATATTGAGCAAGCATCAACTAGTTAGACCAGTTAAACTTAACCCAAGAATTCACTTAGTGCTAGCGGTTTTTTAAAATATTGCTAAATTCTTGGCTATTTTAGGTAATATCATCAACATTTTACTCGTCAGTGTTTATCTCAAAGAGTAGAATACCCCCACTATTTTTTCTATTTATTTTTCTTATGTTTAATTACACACCATCCGAAAATTGCTTACAAAATAAAACTATCTTAGTAACTGGTGCCGGCAGTGGTATTGGCCGACAAGCTGCACTAACTTACGCAACATTAGGCGCGACCGTAATACTATTAGGAAAAACAGTAGAAAAGCTTGAAAATGTTTATGATGAAATAGTGTCACTTGGTGGTGCTGAACCTGCCATCATCCCGTTAGATTTAAAAGGTGCAACTAAGCAAAACTATATTGATATGGCATCAACGATAGCGAATCAATTTGGCAAGCTTGACGGTGCATTATTTAATGCTTCAATGTTAGGAGAACTTACGCCTTATAGCCAAATTCATGAACAAATTTGGCATGATGTAATACAAGTGAATGTCACTGCACAACATTTAATGGCACAAGCATTAATACCAACTTTATTGCTAGCAGATAATGCTTCTTTAGTTTTTACATCATCAGGCGTAGGCAGCAAAGGACGAGCGTTTTGGGGGCCGTATAGTGTCTCTAAATTTGCTACTGAAGGCTTAATGCAAGTCATTGCTGACGAATATGATGAATCAACACTCAGAGTTAATGCAATTAACCCTGGTGCAACTGCTACCCCAATGCGTGCCAGAGCTTATCCTGCTGAAAACCAGGAAACATTATCAACCGCTGAGCAAATAATGCCACTGTATGTATATTTGATGTCAGACGATAGTAAAAGTGTTACTGGCGAAGTACTGAATGCTCAGTAATAAATAAGCGCTTTGACGATAAATTATAAAAAAAACCGACATTACGTCGGTTTTTTAGTTAGTGCATTTTAGTTAGTACATTATTTGCTATTACAAATAATCAACCATTCACTTCTTAACGAAGTTCACGCCTTAAAATTTTACCAACATTACTTTTCGGTAACTCATCCCTAAACTCAACATGTTTCGGTATTTTATAATTGGTTAAATTAATACGACAATGCGCGATAATGTCTTCTTTAGTTAACGACTTATCCTTTAAGACAACATATACTTTTATGACTTCACCACTAATTTCATGCGGAACACCAACTGCAGCAGCTTCCATGACACCTGCATGAGAAACAATAATTTCTTCAATCTCATTTGGAAAGACATTAAAACCGGAAACAATAATCATATCTTTTTTACGATCGACTATCTTAAAAAAGCCATTTTCATCCATAGTGGCAATATCACCCGTTGCCAGCCAGCCATCTTTCAGTATTTCATCAGTCGCTTCTGGACGGTTATAATAGCCAGTCATCACTTGCGGGCCTTTAACCCACATTTCTCCGGGTTCATCAATTCCCGCATCGCTACCATCATCTTTAACAATTCGAATATCTGTTGAAGAAGCAGGTAAACCAATAGTGCCAGTATAATGTTTTTGATTATAAGGACATAAAGTAACCAGAGGAGCACATTCTGTTAAACCATATCCTTCTAGCAATCGTGTATTGGTCACTTCTTCCCATTTTTCAGCAACAGGACGTTGCACTGCCATACCGCCGCCTAACGATACTTTTAAGTAACTAAAATCTAAATCGGCAAAACCTGGCGTATTTAACAAGCCATTAAATAACGTATTTACACCAGTGAGAGCAGTAAATTGATACTTTGATAACTCTTTGATAAAGCCAGGCATATCTCGTGGATTGGTGATAAGTAAATTGGTACCACCCAAAGTAATAAATGTTAAGCAGTTCGCGGTTAAAGCGAAGATATGATAAAGCGGAAGCGCTGTTACGACGAGCTCTTTACCCTCTTCTAATTGTGGCTTGATAGCAGCTTTAGCTTGTTGAAGGTTAGAAACCATATTTCGATGCGTTAACATTGCACCTTTGGAAACACCTGTAGTTCCCCCTGTGTATTGTAAAAATGCTAAATCATCACCCGTAAGTAATACAGGTGTATACGGCAATGCCAACCCTTTACTTAAGACCTCATTAAAACGAACAGTATCAGCCAGTTTGAAACTAGGAACCATTTTTTTTACGTATTTTACGGCAAAATTAACAATCGCACCTTTAACCATGCCTAAGCGATCACCAAGTGAAGTTAAAACAACATGTTCAACAGGCGTTTTATCTATAACTTGCTCGAGCGTATGCGCAAAATTTTCAATGATCAAAATGGCTTTTGTGCCAGAATCTTTTAATTGATGCTCTAATTCTCTTGCTGTGTATAACGGGTTTACATTTACGACCGTTAACCCTGCTAATAAAGCGCCAAAAAGTGCAATGGGATATTGCAAGCAATTAGGCACCATAATGGCAAATTTATCGCCTTTTTTTAGCCCCATCTCTTGTTGTAAATATGCAGCAAAGGCTTTGGCTTGTTGTTCTAATTCAGCGAAAGTGATTTCAGCACCCATATTAATAAAAGCAGGACGGTTTGCGTAAATACCTACATATTTATTAAATAATTCAACTAAAGAAGCATACTTGTCAGGATCTATTTCATGTGGAACTCCTGGTGGGTAACTTTTTTCCAACCAAATTTTATGAGTGGCACTTTGCACTTGCTATCTCCTCTTCGTATTAGCAACTTTAACTCTAGACTGTTTTAGTGAATTTTGTATGAGTTTAGTTTTATCACTTTACAATTTATTATAGTAATTTTGAGTGAGTCTAGAATTTATTATTTTTAAACGCTTGTTTGAATTATGAAGTTTTACTTGAATACTGGCCTAATGTCTATAATTTTTCGACGCTTTCACAACATTCATCAGAAAAACTTAAATATCCTTCTGTTTTTCTAAAAATGACTCAATAAAGCGTGCTGTTTTTTTAGCTTGTTCCATATGAATATGGTGGCCTCCGCTTAATTTATGTGCACTAAATTCTTTAAATAAAGGCGCATAATGTGCCAAGCCCAGCTCAACAAATTCAATCCCTTTATCACCATAGATAAGTTGCACTGGTGTAGAAATATCTTTGATAAATTGTTTTGCTTGAGAAAAAGTTAAACGATAAGGCGAAGTATTTCTTAATCGACTATCAGCCCGCCAAGTGATTCCTTCCTCGTGCGTTATACAACCGCGTTCAACAATTATTTTTGCATCTTGATAACTAAGATCAGAAACACTTCTCCGTGCTGTAATAGCTGATTCGAGATCCGTATGAATGGGTTTTCTTTTGGTTTTCAGTTTAAGCCGACTCAACATTCCTTTACGCAGTTGCTCCGTCGTTTCTTCGGACTTTGCACTAATAAAACCAATAGAATCAATTAAGGTTAAGCTTTTTACTTTTTCAGGGAAGGCTGCAGCAAAAGCAGAAGCTATCATTCCGCCCATCGAATGGGCCACAATATCAACTGACGACCATTGATTAAATTCAAAGAGTAACAACAAGTCATAAACATAGTCGATAAAATGATAATGAGCATCTTGGCCGCGATGGGCTGAATGTCCATGCCCTGGCCAATCAATCGCGATGATTTGATGTTCATTGAGCTCATTCATTAGTGGCACAAAACTAGCCCCGTTATCTAACCAACCATGTAAACACAAAACAATCGGTCGGTTAACCTGTCCTTTCTTTAAACCACAGAGTTCAATTTCTGCCAAAGGATACCTAATTTCTTCAATGGCTTGATTACCTTCGACTGAATTAATTACTGATTGAGTCGGCTTTACTTGTTTAGTCATTAATTACTTTTTTTCGATGAACTTGCCTGCTTAACATTTTTATTAATCGGATAAAAAATAGGTGAGTAATGACGAGGACGAGGCGCATACCAAAGCGAAGGCGTATACCACATTGGTTGATGAGTAACATTTACATCAATTTTTTTGATTTCTTTCCATAAATGTACGTTATTTGCCGTTAACACTGGGTAGTCATATTCGTGCTCGCCAATTTTCCCCGACTCATTTTTAGCAATCGTTCCTACAGCAGTAATGCTTCGCCCTTCTTTATAAATAACAGGGTCAAGAAAACCAGCATAGTAAACTTTAAAACGCCCCTGAGTTTGATCTTTTTGCAATGGACGAGTTGAAGAACTTAATTGAAAATGGACCACTTCAAGCATAGTGTTGTCAGCGTTATTCTCTATTTTAGCAATGACACCACCCCAACGAGCATTATTGCCAAGATGAGCAACATTATTATCTTTCACATCGGTAAAAGTGGTTAAAGCAACACTTTCATCGACTCGTAATGATTCTGGAATATTGACACAGCCAGAAATAAACGTAGCAAGCGATAATACAACTAACAGGTTCTTTAACATAATAACTTCCTTTGAATTTTAACGCGTCTTTTATTAGTTGAATAAAGGTTAACGAATAAAAGAACTAAATAACAAAACAATTAAATACTTTAAAGACAAATATTTTTATCGACGTTTTACTTGGGCTAATTTTAGTACACCAATAACACCTAACATAAACCAAAGACAAACCCATAGAATTTCAGGCATCCCCGTTAATTGTGCTAATGAAGCGCCATCACCTAATGAACGACCATCAATCAAATACCATGGGCTTTTAAGACTATTTAATAAAACGCTACAGCCAATTAATTGCAATAGCATTTGAAAATATTGTAAATTCTCAAGTTTAAACTTTAACACTATTATCATCAATAAAACCGACATAATAGAAAAACTCAGTAAATCTCTGATCCAAAAGATTAACGTTGTTAATAACAGTATCAGTATTAATGCACTAAAAAGCTGCGCAATACGTTGGTGCATTGCCGCAACATAATAAATAGCAACGCCCCAAAACACAGCGCCTGCATAACCAAAAAAGCTTATTAACAACCGACTCCCACCTCTTGTGGTACACAATCCGGCACCATTAGGAAACAGTTGGATATTGATTATACTACCGCCAGTCAATAATGCTGCAATACCATGGCTGATTTCATGAAAATAGCTTTCAAACCATTTTAACGGTAAAGAAATAATAGGAATTTCAACCACAAGGGCAGCAGAAAGGAAAATGATCCAAAAACGATATTGATTAAAAAAAGAAGTTGAGTTTAACTTTTCAGGCATGAAATAAAAGTGAATTAACGCAATACATTACGCATATAAATCAACACCAAAGGTTTCTTGAATACTGTCTCTTTGCGCAATACCACCAACAGATTGATACGCAGAGACTGCCGTTATATTTTGCTGAGAAGGTTGATCATAACCCGCTCGTTGCGACTGTGTGGCTTGGTCTTGTCGAGCATGAGTGTCGGCATTTAACTGTTGGTTTTGTTCCACCAACTCAATGGCGGCTGGATCAATATCCAAACGCTCACTAGGATTATTTTGCTGAGTATTTTGCGAATTTTTTTGACGAGCTTTTTCTTGTTCTTGCTGCACCACTAAACGATCACGCTGTTCATTGACGCGAGTTTGTTGGTCACCGCCTATATTTAAAGCGGTATTTGGGGTAAAAGAACTAGCACTATTAATTTGCATATCTTAAATTTATCAAACTTTCCCAAAAATACAAAATATAATCATAAAATAATGGTTTTATTCTCTACCCGGTAACTTCTTCCAAGAAACCGTATCACGAACATAAACCGGTTGTGCATGTTCAGCGCTCACGGCATTTCCTGCTTGAAACTCCTGTTTAGCAATGGTTAACATCGCGCTGGCATTTGGAAATAAGATCTCAGTAGAATCAGGATTCGTTTTTAACGAAGATAATTCAGCCGGGTATGCATCCCAACCAGAGCCTACTCCATACGCTTGTTGAGTATGCGCTTTTAGATATTCAGCTAAATCTGCCGGCGGTAATACGGTTTCATCAACAACAGCTGTCATCACTCCTTTATCATTGACTTGATAAAAGCCTGCGTATACTTCTGACATTCTGGCATCTATAACCGCAATCACTTCCGTTTGTTGATATTTCTCATAGGCTTGTTGCGCCATTGTTTGTAATGTTGAAACGCCCACAACAGGAAGTTCTGCAGAAAAAGACAAGCCTTGTGCAACACCTACACCAATACGAACGCCGGTGAAACTTCCAGGGCCTCGGCCAAACACCAAGCCATCTAGTTCAGATAATTTAGTCTCGGCTTGTTTTAATAAGCGATCGACCATAGGTAACAAAACAACACTGTGTGATTGTGGGCATAGTTCAAATTCACTATGCAAGTTATTTTCAAGGCTTAACGCAACTGAACATGCTTCTGTGGAAGCATCTATCGCTAAATATTTTGACATACTATTCTTTTTCAATGGTTAAATTTTTTGACGTAAGGGTCGCTAAAAACTGACTCGCTTTTTCAATGTTTCTGCTTCGCCTCATATCCGGTAAGCTTTTTAAAAAAACTTGCCCATAAGGACGGGTTACTAATCTATCGTCACATATTACCATGACACCTTGGTCGGTAACATCACGAATTAACCTTCCTACCCCTTGTTTTAGTGCAATAACCGCTTGAGGTAACTGAATTTCACTAAAGGGATCACCACCTTGACGACGAACATCTTCACTGCGCGCTTGTAACATAGGATCGTCTGGTGAAGCGAAAGGTAATTTATCAATGATCACACAGGTTAATTTATCTCCCCTGACATCAACCCCTTCCCAAAAGCTGGCGGTCGCTAATAATACGGCTGAATCCTTTTCAATAAATTCATCTAGAATTTTGCGCTTACTCATTTGGCCTTGCACAAGGAGAGGATTATCGATGTGCTCAGCTAATATTTCTGCAACTTGGTTTAACATCCGATAACTTGTAAATAATAAAAAACACGCCCCTTGGCTTGCTTCAATTAATGGCATTGCAATATCAGCAAGTGCTTGGGCGCGTTGAGGATGATTCGCAGCAGGTAAGTAACGAGGCACTATCAATTGTGATTGATTCAAGTAATCAAAAGGGCTATCAACCAACAACGTAGTCGCTTGGCCTAAACCCAGTTGATCTGAAAAGTGCTCAAAGCCATCATTTACCGCCAAGGTTGCCGAGGTAAATACCCAACCAGCATTCGAGTCTTTAATATAATCGTTAAACTTGTCTGCGACACTTAATGGCGTTAAATGTAACACAACATGACGACGTGTGGTTTCATACCAAAAACTCATGCCACTCTGTTCTACATTGGCCATTATCTCGTATTTTGACAGTACATTTACCACACGTTCAAAGCAATTATCAATCGCTTCATTACGTGAAACACACAACTTTATTACTTGATATAAAAAATCTAAGTCGGTTTTTAAATTCTTAAAAGCCTTATTAAAGCGAGGTAAGTTAATTTTTTCTCGCCAATTGCCTCGCTCAGGATCATGATTAAATAACAACCTAAATTCTTGTGCCGTTTTTTGGCATTTTTCCGCCGCTTTTCCTAATTGTTTTACGTCAGTAAGTTCGGTATGAAATTGCTGAATAACATCAGAGCATAAATCTAAAATTTGCCGAGTAGAAAACGCTTCGCCAAAATACTCACTGGCAATATCAGGAATTTGGTGTGCTTCATCAAAAATCACCACATCAGCTTTAGGAATTAATTCGCCAAACCCAGTATCTTTTAATGCCATGTCAGCAAAAAACAAGTGATGATTAACGACGACAACATCAGCATCAATTGCTTTTTTTCGAGCATTAATTAAATAGCAATCGTCAATATGCGGACAATCTTTAGCTAAGCAATTATCAACAGTACTTGTTACATAAGGAAAAATTCCAGAATCTTCTGCAACGTTCACTAACTCGCCAATATCACCACTGGTTGTTGAATTGGCCCACTTTCTGACATTAACAAAATCAGCAAGCATCGCCGCATCAAGTTGGCCACGCTCTTTAACATAAAGTTCAAGTCGGTAAAGGCATAAATAATTTGCTCGACCTTTTAATAAAGCAATTTGCGCATTAGTCGCCATTGCTTTTCGAATAAGTGGGATATCTTTATGGAAAAGTTGTTCTTGAAGGTTTTTAGTCCCTGTTGAGACAATAATTTTTTTTTCAGATAATAAGGATGGAATTAAATAAGCGAAAGTTTTCCCCGTTCCTGTGCCTGCTTCTACAATCAAACTCGTTTTATTTTCAATCGCTAATTCAACTTCCATCGCCATATCAATTTGAGCTTGGCGAGGGGAATAGCCATTGAGAATTTTAGCCAATAAGCCAGATTGAGAAAAAGCATGTTCTACAGGAGACATATCGTGAGGTTAACTCATTCGATAAAAATATTTGTCGCCATTATACTGATTCCGACAAAAGTTGCATCGAATAACCTTGCTGTTTTACTTCTTTTAGAGCATCAAGAAGAAAGCTTAACCGCAGACTCCCTTACTTTTAAATTAACCCCGCTTTCAATTAAAAATTGATAAAAATCAGAAAGATTACAATTTTCTACTTGTTGACAGACAATGCCATATTTAATAATCGCCCTTTTGTTACTTTGCAATGCAGCTTGTTGAAGCCAAAATAAGGCCAGCGTTAGGTCTTTCTCCGTTTCAATGCCTTCTAGGTACATTTGTGCTAAACGGATCTGCCCTTTTGGAAAGCCTAATTTTGCTGATTGAGTAAAATATTGAAATGCTTTACTGAAACCTTGCTCGTCGTATGGATCTTCAAAATATGCGACACCAGACAGATATTCTCTTTTACCTAAAATAAAGCTGCTTGAGTTTTCAGCAGGTCTTGAAGGACTGACGAAATTTCCAAATACTTTATTTTGAAAAGGACGTTTTACGAGGTAAATAGCGCCTGTATCTCTTAATGTTTGAATGTCATGATGGGAAAAATTAAATCTTTCCGGTTGAAAATACTCGGTATACCTTAATTGACCAAAACGAATACTATCTGCTGCTTTATGTTTACTTGGAAATAATAAATCACCGTAACGTAAAGTGATCACATCACCAGTAATATCAAAAACTTTAGCAATTCTATATTTTTCTTTGGGTCTTAAACTTTCATTAAATAATCGGAAATCTAAAAAATAAATATCATTAATTTTAGGCGCTGAAATAAACTTATTTGAAAGCGTTTGCTCTTCGTGATGTTGTTGATACTTTGATAAAATCAATGAAGCAATCATGATTACGACAGTAAACTTTAGCAAGCGACTTATGTACGTATTAGAAGAAAATAAATTTTTTGGAGCATAGTTATGCAATAGGTATTTTTTCATTTGGCCGAAAAAATTATCTGTCGATACGTTTGTTTGATGATAAACCAAAGTTACCCAACACCACTATTGCTCAATTAATAACCTAGTAATATCAGTAATTAAATCTAACATCAACAAGTAAATACTAAAACCTTCGTATTTTAGCTAATAATACTCTTCCAGCTAAAAAAACAACTAATAATAAATACAACGAATAAAAGTATGAATTAATAAGTAAGGTTATATACATTTAAATAACGACATGTAAAAAGCTCAGTCGCTAATTCAAACTAGATAAAAATATCAAGGTGTTTGATGTTTTCTTCATCGTCGTCATGCGCTTTTTTGGGGTGCAAAATATCTTGCTTATCCGTGATTACAGATTCTGTAGGAATGATATTTTCGTCAGTAAACTCATCTTCTTCAGCCTTGATTGTCGTTGTCTCATCATTTGAACCCTGTCCCTGCTTTGCTTGCTGACTATCCTGTTTTGAATCATGCTGCTTTTTACCTTTAATAAAATACAAGTCATGATTTTCTACATGATCATGATCTTCTTTTAATTTTTGAGTTTCCGCATCTTTTTTTAACGCTTTCACTCTAAGCTTTTCAGGCTTTATCGGCGTTGGTCTAACTTTTGTTAATACGGTCGTAAAAATATCCACAGAACCCACCTACCCAATTAATAACATTAACGACTCAATTAATCCTTTTTACCTACACCCTATATCGGCAAGTATAATAAATAACTTACTCTTAGACGATAAATTCATAAAACGATCACATTTAACACTTGCCCTAAATTAAAATTACCAGTAATGTAAATAGCAATTAGAAGTAATGACAGCACGAATAAAACAAGTATATTCGTCAAGTCAACATTACAATACAAAGACAACAAACGAGAGTTAAATAATATGAACCTTAACAGCATCCATCATCATCACCATCATACGGATTAGCTGCTCAGGTTTATTCGCTGAGGGGCTATTGACCTTTCAGTGGATTAGTTAGTAAAAATATCAGTTTCTAAACCCCCGAAAGAGTCAAACTCTCTCGGGGGTTTTTCGCATTTTATGGCTTTGAAAATTGTATATACACATATGGTTTTAAAGATTAAAAACAAGTTTTCACAAAATTAGCATTTATATAGGAAGTAGTAACATGACAACCGAAACAAGATTACGTATCGCGATGCAAAAGTCAGGACGCTTAAGCGATGATACCCAAGCCTTATTGAAAAAATGTGGCTTAAAACTTAACGTATCAGATCGTCGTTTACTTGCTCATGTCACCAATTTACCGATAGATATCATGCGAGTACGTAGTTCAGATATTCCCGGTTTAGTGATGGACGGCGTCTGTGATTTAGGTATCGTTGGAGATAATACCTTAGAAGAAACCGCGTTAGAACGAGAATTGATGGGGCAAAAGCACCAATATATTCGCACTACAGGTTTAAACTTCGGCGGCTGTCGCTTATCAATCGCCATGCCTGAAGGCTTCAATTATCAGGGCATACAAAGTTTAGATGGTTTGCGTTTTGCCACTACCTATCCGCAATTATTAAACCGTTTCGCCAAAGCCAATGGCATTAATATTGATTTTTGTTTATTAAAAGGCTCAGTAGAAGTAGCACCACGTGTTGGCTTAGCGGACGGCATTTGTGACTTAGTTTCTACCGGTGCAACTCTTGAAGCTAACGGTTTAGTTGAAGTGGAAGAAATTTTTAAATCAAAAGCTTCGTTGATCCAAACGGCATCAACATTGTCACCTGAAAAACAAAATATTCTCGATACTTTATTACCTCGTATTCAAGGAGTTATGAAAGCGAAAGAAAGTAAATACATCATGCTGCACGCGCCAAAAGATAAAATTGCTGAAGTGAGCGCATTAATGCCAGGTAAAGAAACGCCAACTATTTTACCACTTGCTGGTCGTGATGATTTAGTCGCTGTGCATGTAGTAGCAACTGAAACGTTTTTCTGGGAAACCATGGAAAAACTTAACTCGCTTGGCTGTAACTCAATTTTAGTTATGCCAATAGAAAAAATGATGGGCTAATCGTCACGGTATTGATAGCAGTTAGGAACGGGAAACAATGAAAAACGAAATGATCAACTGGCAGGCCTTATCAAAGCAAGAGCAACAAAATGCGCTTGCCCGTCCTGCCATCAGCGAAAGTAGGTTATTGTCGCAACAAGTTGAAAATATATTATCCAATGTACGCAACAATGGTGATAAAGCACTTTTTGAATTAACTGAAAAGTTTGATGGCGTTAAGCTCAACAAACTATCTGTTAGCCAAGCACAAATTAACGCAGCCAAAAAAGCGTTAACCCCGAAAAGATACCAAGCAATTAAAACGGCTTATGAGCAAATTAGACGATTTCACCAAGCGCAAATCGCAGAAGATATCACGGTAGAAACCACTCCTGGCGTTCGATGTACTTTAAAGACGGAAGCAATTGAAAGTGTTGGTTTATATATTCCAGCTGGTAGCGCACCATTGCCGTCAACGGTATTAATGTTAGGTGTACCAGCACAACTTGCACAATGTCCTCGTACTGTTTTAGTGTGCCCGCCAGATAAGCAAGGAAATTTAGCCAACGAAGTATTAGTGGCTGCTGATTTATGTGAAATAGATGAAATATATAGTGTCGGTGGCGCGCAAGGTTGTGCAGCGTTGGCGTTTGGCACAGAAACGATTCAGGCGGTAAATAAAATATTTGGTCCGGGTAATAAATACGTTACTGAGGCGAAAAAACAACTTTCTCAACAAGTGAACGGGTTTGCTATCGACATGCCTGCCGGCCCTTCTGAAGTGTTAGTGATTGCCGATAAAAACGCCAATGCTGCGTTTGTTGCCGCCGATTTATTGTCTCAAGCCGAGCATGGTCCAGACAGCCAAGTAATATTATTATCTGACAGCCAATCATTGATTGAAGCGGTACAAAGCCAATTACTTGCTCAAGTGGCTATTTTATCTCGTCGCTCAATAGCCGAACAAGCATTAACGCAAAGTCGCTTAATTTTAACAAGTAATTTGGCTGAAGCGGTTGAGGTGTCTAATCTTTATGGTCCTGAACACTTAATTATTCAAACCGAAAATGCACAAGATTTACTGAATAAACTTAGAAATGCAGGCTCTATATTTGTTGGCGCCTACACTCCAGAATCGGCCGGTGATTATGCCAGTGGTACTAATCACGTATTACCAACCTATGGCTATTCCAAAGTTATCTCTAGCTTGTCATTAGCGGATTTTTCTAGGCGCTATACGGTGCAAGAAATCACAAAAACCGGTTTGTCTAATTTAGCAGAATGCATTACCGAGTTAACTGACGCTGAAGGGTTAGACGGTCATAAACGGGCTGTGACTATTCGACTAGAAGAGCAAGGAGCCTAACATGACAATTGCTAAAAAGCTTGCCAGAGAAGAACTGGTTGATATGGTACCATATCAATCTGCACGCCGCTTGTATGCAGGCGGCAGTGAGTTTTCGTCTAAAATTTGGCTCAACGCAAATGAAGCGTCCGGGTCTGGTACTTATCAAGTAAATAGTGACTGTATTAACCGTTACCCAGATTTTCAACCAGACAATTTAATTAATGCCTATAGTGAATATACTGGGCTTAACAATAGTAATATATTAGCAACCCGCGGTGCAGATGAAGGCATTGAATTATTAATCAGAACATTTTGTAAAGCATATCAAGACAGCATTTTAATCTGCCCTCCCACGTATGGCATGTATGCAATAAGTGCTGAAAATCATGGTGCTAACATTATTAAAGTACCGCTAATTGCTGAAACATCGCAACTTGATTTAACGGCATTAAAAGCACAAGTAGGCAAAGTAAAAGTGGTCTTTTTATGTTCGCCTGGTAATCCAACCGGAAATTTATTAACAGAAGATTCGATTAAATCGGCGTTAGATATGTTTGGTGACAGCGCCATTGTGGTAGTGGATGAAGCTTACATCGAATTTAGTCCTGAAAATACGGCAATAAAATGGCTTGAACAATATCCGCAATTAGTGGTGTTAAGAACCCTTTCTAAGGCTTTTGCATTAGCTGGCTTACGTTGTGGTTTTACCTTAGCTAATGCCGATATTATTGAAATGTTAAGTAAAGTAATTGCGCCTTACCCTATTTCTGCACCTGTTGCTGAAATAGCCAGTTCGGTATTATCAGCACAAGGATTAGAACAAGTCAGCATTCGCGTAAAAGAGACCAATCTTTTACGAGAGCAATTATCAACTTGGCTACAAGCACAATCTTGGTGTCAGAAAGTCTATCCAAGCGATGCAAATTTTGTCTTATTTAAGACCACAAACCCCGAGACTAAAGCGTTTATTTTTAACTGCCTCGAGCAACAAGGCATTTTAATTCGCGATCAATCAAAACAGCTACAATTAGCCGATTGCTTACGGATCAGTATCGGCAGTGAACGTGAGTTATCCATTTTAAAGCAAACTATCGCCAACGCGATAAATAACAAATTGAAAGAAGAGAAGTAATCATGGCACTGAATGCTAAAAACCAAAATATATTATTTATCGATCGAGACGGTACGTTAATAGAAGAGCCGATCACAGATAAACAAGTCGATACTCTTGAAAAATTAGTTTTTGAACCTAACGTGGTGCCCGTTTTATTATCATTACAAAAAAAAGGCTATCGTTTAGTCATGGTTTCTAACCAAGATGGTTTAGGAACAGACAGCTACCCACAAGCTGATTTTGATTTACCTCATGATAAAATGATGGATATTTTTTCTTCACAAGGCGTGCAATTTGACGAAGTATTACTTTGTCCTCATTTTGATGAAGATAACTGTAGCTGTCGCAAACCTAAGTTAGGCTTGGTGAGTGATTATTTACAACAAGGAAAAGTAAATTTTGCCAATTCATTTGTCATAGGCGACCGAGATACCGACATGCAACTTGCTGCCAATATGGGCATTCAAGGCATCAAGTATAATCGTGACTCGCTCAATTGGGATGATATCGCAGAGCAATTATTAACCCAATCTCGTACGGCAAATATTGTTAGAACCACAAAAGAAACCGACATTAATGTTGCCGTTAATTTAGATAAAGTTGGTGCAGTAAACATTAAAACTGGTTTGGGATTTTTTGATCACATGCTTGAACAAATCGCGACACACGGTGGCTTTTCAATGGAGATCAGTGTTGATGGCGACTATCACATTGATGAACATCACAGTGTTGAAGACACCGCATTAGCGCTTGGCCAAGCATTAAAAGAAGCACTTGGCGATAAACGTGGCATTGGCCGTTTTGGTTTTGTTTTACCTATGGATGAATGCCGAGCAGAATGTTCTATTGATTTATCTGGTCGTCCATGGCTTGAATTTGACGCGAATTTCACCGATAAAAATGTCGGTCAAATGTCAACGCAAATGGTGTCTCACTTTTTCCGTTCATTAGCTGATTCAATGGCGATAACATTACATTTATCAACCACAGAAGGTAATTGTCATCACCAGGTTGAAAGTTTATTCAAAGTATTTGGTCGTGCTTTACGTCAAGCTATCACGGTAAGTGGTGACGTTTTGCCTAGCTCAAAAGGAACGCTTTAATGGCGAGTGCTGCTATAACACAACAAAATATCGTAATTGTTGATACTGGATGTGCCAACCTTTCATCGGTTAAATTTGCCGTTGAACGTTTAGGTTATCAAACAACAATTACCGACGATGTTTCATTAATTAAACAGGCTGACAAAGTGATTTTCCCTGGTGTAGGTAGTGCTAAACACGCCATGGAAAACATCGTCAAAAAAGGCTTAGTTGAAACGCTCCAGCAATTAACTCAGCCTGTTTTAGGCTTTTGCTTAGGCATGCAATTGATGACCCAATCATCGTCAGAAAACAGTAACGGCGAAACAGTAGAATGCTTAAAGTTAATACCAACCGAAGTAAAACCACTTGATGCACAATCATTACGTTTGCCTCATATGGGTTGGAATACCTTAACTTCGGTGAGCGATCATCCCGTTTTTGCGGGGATCAATGTCGGCGATTATTTTTATTTTGTTCATAGTTTTGCTGCGCCAATAAGCGAATTTACCGTCGCAAGTTGTCATTATGGTTCAGAGTTTTCTGCCGCTATCGCCAAAGATAATTTTATTGGTTGCCAATTTCACCCTGAACGTTCAAGTGAGTTAGGCAGTAAAATAATCAAAAATTTTTTAGCCCTGAAATAAATTATTAAGAGATATAACATTATGATGATCCCAGCAATTGATCTGATAAACGGCGACGTAGTTCGTTTATTTCAAGGTGATTACGCTCAAAAAACCAATTACCAATATACTGTGCAAGAACGTCAACAAACCTACGCGAATTCTGGCGCTACAGTCATGCATTTTGTTGATTTAGACGGCGCAAAAGACAGTACAAAACGTCAACTTGACACTTTAAAAACGGTGGTAAAGCATCCAAGTATGACCATTCAAGTGGGCGGCGGTGTTCGTTGTGAAGACGATGTAAAACAGCTTCTTGATTTAGGCGCCGATCGCGTGGTGATCGGTAGTTTAGCGATAAAACAGCCTGACTTAGTTAGTGAATGGCTAAAAACTTATGGCAGCGACAAAATCGTCTTGGCACTTGATATAAAAATTGATGAACAAGGAAATAAAACCTTGCCTACTCATGGCTGGATAGAAGACAGCGGGGTTAATTTAGAAGACTTATTAGCACAATATCAAGATGCCGGTATTAAACATGTACTGTGTACTGATATCAGTAAAGACGGAACATTAACCGGCACAAATGTCGATTTGTATTATGAAGTTTGTAAAAACTACCCTGATATACAATGGCAAGCTTCCGGTGGCATTGGCAGCTTAGACGATATAAAAGCATTAATTCCCACAGGAGTAAGCGGCGTAATTTTAGGTCGTTCATTACTTGAAGGTAAATTTACCCTTGAGGAGGCAATCGCATGTTGGCCAAACGCATAATACCTTGTCTTGATGTACGAGACGGAAAAGTAGTAAAAGGGGTACAATTTCGTAACCATGAAATCATTGGCGATATCGTGCCACTTGCACAAAAGTATGCTGAAGCAGGTGCAGATGAATTAGTTTTTTACGATATTACGGCAAGTTCGGATGCCCGTGTTGTAGATAAAAGTTGGGTCAGTAGAATTGCAGAAGTGATTGATATTCCCTTTTGTGTCGCCGGCGGTATTAAAACCGAGCAAGATGCCAAAGAAATATTAATGATGGGCGCTGATAAAATATCAATTAACTCTCCTGCCCTTCGTGATCCATCACTGATTTCACGCTTGGCAGATGTCTTTGGACAACAATGTATCGTGGTTGGCATTGATAGCTTTTACGATAAAGAAACTAATGTTTATCAAGTGTATCAATTTACCGGTGATGAGCATAAAACACAGCAAACCAAATGGACCACCTTTGATTGGATCAAAGAAGTTCAAACGCGCGGCGCAGGTGAAATTGTTTTAAACTGTATGAATCAAGACGGTGTCAGACAAGGTTACGACCTTGAGCAATTAACCAAAGCACGTGAAGTATGTAATGTGCCATTAATTGCATCAGGCGGTGCTGGCGAAATACAACATTTTATCGATGTTTTTCAACAAGCCGATGTTGATGGTGCCTTAGCGGCAAGTGTCTTTCATAAAGGTATTATTCCTATGGACATTTTAAAACAAACGTTAAATCAGAATCAGGTAGCAATTAGACTATGTTAGTAACTCAAGAAAACCTTCAAACATTAGCATGGGAAAAAATGGAAAACCTGATCCCTGCTATTATTCAGCATCACAAAACCGGTGCTATTTTAATGCAAGGTTACATGAACCAAGCGTCATTAGCACAAACATTAAGCACAGAAAAAGCGACGTTTTATAGTCGTTCAAAACAAAACTTATGGGTGAAAGGCGAGACGTCAGGTCATTACCTTAACGTTAAACAAGTGCTTGCTGATTGCGATAAAGATAGTTTACTAATTGCTTGTGAGCCTATCGGGCCAAGCTGCCATTTAGGTACAGAGTCATGTTTTCCAGAGCAATCACTCACACAACAAAACTTTTTAAGTCAACTTGAAGAAGTGATAAAAAGCCGTAAAAACGATGCTCCAGAAGACAGCTATACTGCACACCTTTTCTCTCGTGGCACCACTAAAATGGCACAAAAAGTAGGAGAAGAAGGCGTTGAAGTTGCCCTTGCTGCTGTCGCTGAAACCAAAGAAGACTTACTTGGCGAATGTGCTGATTTGTTTTATCACACTTTAGTTCTACTGCAAGATCAAAACATTGATATGGCAGAAGTGATGGAAGTGTTGCAAAAAAGACATCAAAAATAATCCCGCGCTTACATGTAAAACTATTACTCAAAGGCATCTTCTAAAGAATAGGAGATGCCTTTATTTTTTTGCAAGGCTATACTGATATCAATCTATTAATATTTACCTTACATATAACGCATTAATTTAGGCTATTTAATGTTAAAAATCTTCACCTATAAATTGTGTTTTTTTATTCCTTTCTTTGTGCTGCAAAGTCTATTTTTCTCTTATGCAAGTCATGCTGAAAAAGTGACTATTTTCATCCGAGATGATGTCTATTACGATTATGAAAAGTTTGTCGAGGGTAGAGATATCTTATCGATTAAGAACTTTTCAGGTAAAACAATTCGTCGTGATGTCGTTGACATGATAATTGCACAACAAGCTCTGAAAATCGGCGGTTTCGAGCACACTTTTGAATACGTTCCAGGCAAATTAAATTTTCGAAATACCAAGCTTCTCGAAGAAGGAAAATTACTGATCAGCTTTGACTCTTACTGGTTATCTGATGCAGAAAAATTAGCCCACGAGGTTTATATCTCACTGCCCTTAATTAACAAAGGTGAATATATTGCGGGCATCTATACCAATCCAAAAAATAAAGCGGTGCTGGCAATCAAATCACTCGAAGATTTATCTCAATTTACAGCCGTATCCACGCCAAGATGGGCAACTGATTGGAAAACTCTACAAGCATTACCCTTAAAAGACTTAATACGTGAAGATGAATGGCTTAGTCAGGCAAGAATGGTGAACTTAGGTTGGATAGATTTTATGCTAATGGCATTTCATTCAACAGCAGATAAATCCTTTACCATGGATAAAATTCATTTAGTGCCGGTTAAAGATATTGGCATTGAATTAAAAGATAGTCGACACTATGTGATTAGCAAAAAGCACCCACTAGGCGCTGAAGCAACCAAGGCTATCGATATCGGCTTAAAAGTACTAAGAAAAGAAAAACGTATCAGCCGCGCGTATCAACAAGCAGGTTTCTTTGTTGATAAAAATATAATCCATATTTTAAATAAATAACTCCCTTCTAGCCTTAAACGAGAAAGTTTTTCTCTGTACTCGTTTAAATAAATCTCCCTTATTCTTACTTCAAAATGTCACATTTTTATCAAATATAATTGAACTTTCATTAACAAAAATGTAATATACGCGCCCTACTATTTACGGAACTTATTAACGGCTAAGGAATAGCAATGTTTAAATATTGGTCCATTAAAAAATACGGTACAAAATTACTACCTTATTTAGAAAGAAAGTTTGGTAAGCGTGACTTTTATAGTGCGTCTGAGATTAGAACAATTGTGTATACAAAAGATTTTAATCCTAAGTATTTACCACTCGGTTACATATTATTTCTTGATCCTAAAGACGTTCAACAAACATTTTATATCGAATTTCCTCAACTAGATATTAATGAATATAAACAAGAAATATTGAATTATTTAGATAAAAAAAGCTATCAAGGCTATTTGCAAGTTTTACACAACGCAGCATAGCGCTTCACTTTCAAGCTTAATCGTCTATACAAAACACATCAAACATGGTCAA
This sequence comes from Colwellia sp. 1_MG-2023, assembly GCF_030546755.1. Classification (GTDB taxonomy): domain Bacteria; phylum Pseudomonadota; class Gammaproteobacteria; order Enterobacterales; family Alteromonadaceae; genus Thalassotalea_H. The sequence continues at coordinate 89,994 of NZ_JAUOPE010000014.1, read as the reverse complement.
ATGATTTTATTTGATCATGTTTTTTTATGTCTATACAAAACTCTTGGCAAGTTAAAACCTTTAAACAATTATCTCTTGATGAATTATATGATGCATTAAAATTACGTATCGATGTATTTGTCGTAGAACAAACCTGCTTTTACCCAGATCTTGATGATCTCGACCGACACCCAGAGACTCGACATATCTTTTTGTATAATGATAAAAATGAAATGATTGCCTATTCTCGAATTTTAGCGCAAGGGGTTTGTTATCAAACATCGCCTGCAATAGGTCGTGTTATTGTTGCAGAGCAAGCAAGAGGTCAAGGAATTGCCCATCAATTGATTCAAAAATCTTTAGAGGTGTGCTCTATGATCTTCCCTAAACAATTAATTAAAATATCAGCGCAAGAACACTTAGCACAATTTTATAACCGTCATGGGTTTATCAGCTGCTCTGAGATGTATTTAGAAGATGGTATTCCACACATATCAATGATAAAAACACCTTAGTATTTACTTAAGAATCAACGAGTAAATACTAAAATGTCGGGAGTTATCAGTTCTTATTAGAGCGTGATGAAAAATCTAATATTTTCAATCGCCAATATTATTATCGCGAGGAAACTCGTCAACATACCTAATTGCCTAAATTTACTAGGGCCTGTTGAGTGAGTGATGCCAATACTATGCAAAATTCTGCCAATAAAAAATGCGGCGCCCACGGCATGTAATAACAATTGAGCACTACCGTTTATTTCAGCACAAGCCAGTAATAAAATCACTATTGGCGTGTATTCGGCAAAATTGCCATGTACTCTAATTGCTTGTGCTAGAGGCTCATGCCCTCCATCCCCTATGCCAGTTTTAAATCGATAGCGAAGTTTAATAATTCGCACCGCTAATACGATATAAAGCAAGCCTAATAATGAAAGATAAAGTCCTGTTATTGTAAGATTTAGCATAAGTTATCCATAAATTTAAAAAGAAAGTAATAGCACTAGTTTACTTAAATTACCCTGATTAATAAGTAATTAAATGTGAAAATTAATGACAAAATGTATTTCAATAGTATTTTCGTTTGAGCATTAAAAAAGCCAGTAATAATCATTACTGGCTTTACAAAATTAGATTAGCAGCTTTTCAAACAATTAAGCTAATTCTTTTGCTAAAAGCGCACTCACTTCTTCAACGGGTTGTGTTCCATCAATCGTTAAATATGAGCAAGCACCTGATGATGCTTCTGCTTGATAATAATCAACCAAAGGTTTAGTTTGTTCGTGGTAAATACCTAAACGCTTACGTACCGTTGCTTCTTCATCATCTGGACGAATAGATAACTCTTCGCCAGTTTCATCATCCTTACCTTCTTCTTTAGGTGGATTATAAACAATGTGATAAACACGACCAGAGCCAGCATGAACACGACGTCCTGCCATACGCTCTACGATAACTTCATCAGGTACATCAAACTCAATAACGCTATCAACGGCAACGCCATTTTCTTTCATCGCATCCGCTTGAGGGATCGTACGAGGAAAACCGTCTAATAAAAATCCTGCTTTACAATCATCTTCTGCAATACGTTCTTTCACTAACCCGATAATTAATTCGTCAGAAACTAATTGACCCGCATCCATCACAGCTTTCGCTTTTTGACCAAGTTCAGTACCCGCTTTAATAGCAGCACGAAGCATATCGCCAGTTGAAATTTGTGGAATACCAAATTTAGCCATTAAAAATTGTGCTTGAGTACCTTTACCAGCGCCCGGAGCACCTAACAAAATTATTCGCATAGAATGTTGCCCTATATGTTTAATATACTTATTTGGCTGTAAAACTACTTATTATGAAGAAAATACTCATGTATTTACCTAATAATTTAACAGCCAAATCAGTATGCTTTATTCTTTTTTTAAAGTTGCCACACTATACATATTCACTTGTTGTCTAACAAGTAGCATTTCAAGGTATACAACAAAAAAGGGGCAAAAAAGCCCCTTTTTTCTACTAAAGTCTAATCAAACATTTGTTTGATTTTTCCATTTAAACGTTTCAACAATTTAAATGGATCCAATAGGTGATTTACTTAGTTAAGCTCAACATTAATTTATTTAAACGAGAAACGAAGCTAGCAGGATCTTTTAAGCTACCGCGCTCAGCTAACATGGCTTGTTCAAATAATACTTCTGTCCATTGCTTGAATTTTTCATCATCTGTTTCATCAGCAACATGTTTTACTAATTCATGCTCAGCATTGATTTCAAAAATAGGTAATGTTTCTGGTACTTCCTGACCTACCGATTGCATTAATTTAATCATTTGGCTACTCATATCATGCTCATCAGCAACAATACAAGCAGGCGAGTCGGTTAAACGTTGTGACAATTTAACGTCTTTTACTTTGCCTTCTAACGATGTTTTAATGCGAGAAACCACTGAATCAAACTCTTGCTCAAGTTTTTCTTGTGCTTCTTTTGTCGCTTCATCTTCCATTTCACCTAAATCTAAACCGCCACGAGTAACTGATTGCAATTGCTTGCCATCAACCTCTGTTAAATGACTCACTAACCATTCATCGATACGGTCAGACATTAATAACACTTCAATGCCTTTCTTGCGGAAAACTTCTAAATGCGGGCTGTTTTTCGCCGCTTCAAAGCTATCAGCAACTACATAATAAATTTTATCCTGGCCTTCTTTCATGCGTTCAATGTATTCAGGAATTGAAACATTTTGTACGGCGGTGTCAGTTTCTGTAGAAGCAAAACGTAATAATTTAGCCACTTGCTCTTTATTAGCGTGATCTTCAGCAGGACCTTCTTTTAATACTTGACCGAATTCATTCCAGAAAATTTGATATTGCTCTTTATCTTTATTACCAAGCTTTTCAAGCATTTTAAGCACACGCTTAGTACAGCCTTTACGAATAGCTTGAGTAATTTTGTTGTCTTGTAAAATTTCACGAGAAACGTTTAACGGTAAATCATTTGAGTCTAATAACCCTTTTACAAAACGTAGGTACGTTGGCATAAACTGTTCAGCGTCATCCATAATAAAAACACGTTGAACAAATAATTTTAAGCCGTGCTGTTTTTCACGGTTGTGCATATCAAATGGCGCTTTACTTGGAATATAAAGCAAAGACGTATATTCAGTTTTCCCTTCGACTTTGTTGTGCTCCCATAAAAGTGGGTCACCAAAATCATGAGAAACATGCTTGTAAAACTCTTTATATTCATCATCAGATACTTCTGACTTTTCACGCGTCCATAATGCTGTTGCTTTGTTAACTGCTTCCCACGTTGCCGGAATAGCTTCACGAGCTTCAACAGCAGGTGTTGTTACATTGCCTTCGTCATCTTTTACTTCTGCAACCGCTTCAACAGCAGGAACTTCAGGTGTTAGCATTTCTACTTTCACTGAAATATGATCAGAGTATTTTGTCACAATAGATTTTAAACGCCAGTCATCCGCATATTCTGACTCTTCTTCTTTTAAGTGAAGAATAATGTCGGTACCGCGGTTCGCTTTTTCTATTTTAGCGGTTGTAAACTCACCTTCACCCGCACTTGTCCACTCAACACCTTCATTGGCAGGTACACCAGCAGCACGAGAACGAACTGTGACATGATCTGCAACAATAAATGCCGAGTAAAAACCAACACCGAATTGCCCAATCAGCTGAGAGTCAGACGCTTGGTCGCCAGAAAGTTGTGAGAAAAACTCAGCGGTACCTGATTTAGCAATCGTGCCTAAGTGCTCAATGATTTGCTCTTGAGTCATACCAATACCGTTATCAGAAATGGTAATAGTATTATTTTCTTTATCACAACTAACACGAACGCGTAAGTCACCATCACCTTCATATAAATCCGCTTGAGATAACGCTTTAAAACGAAGTTTATCAGCAGCATCAGCAGCATTTGACACTAATTCTCGTAAGAAAATTTCTTTATTTGAATATAACGAGTGGATCATCAATTGAAGCAATTGCTTCACTTCAGTTTGAAAACCATGAACTTCTTTTTGGTCTGTGTCTGACATATGTAAAACTTCCTACATTAACTATTTTAAACGATTGGTTAGCGCGAATAAGTTAATAAACGCGTTGATAGTTAACATGTGGGGTTTAGGAAAGTTATTTCAAGGAAAAATTTTTGCTATTTAAGGAATTATTTAAAATTAATGAGGATACAAAGCTTTATGGGACTGTCTAATTTTCTCAACAATATATTCAGGCGTATCTTTACTTAATGCCATACATATTGGCGCTTGATTCATTTCATCAAAAGTATACACTTTTTCTACGGCGTCTTTAGGTAAATCAAGTTCATTTATCATTTGAAAAATAGCCATTTCAGCTTCAACAATCAGATCTACTCTATTTTTAAGTAGCATTAATATATTCGAATCATTGGTTGCAGTTAATTGAAGATTTACCCCTTCTTTCATCCCTTTACTAATGAAAAACTCATGAGGAAAAGTCCCTCTGGTTAAGTTAATCGAATAATTTGCCAGATCACTGGCTGAATTTATTTTTATATCTTCTCGATTTGCCAACTTATACACAGAATGAATTGTGCTTTTGCCTATTGGGCAAATCCAATGAAATAAATTTTCTCGAATTGGCGTGCGAAAAATAGAGTAAATTAAGGTGTTTTTGTGGGTTCTTGCGTAAGAAAAAGCACGTTGCCAAGGATAAAGGTTTATTTCGTAAGGAATATTAGCATCAGCTAAAATAGCTTTGACTAACTCAGTAGAGGTACCAACAATTTCGTTATTTTTATCGAAATAATTAAAGGGAAACCAAGTTTCTGTCACAACAGAGAGTTTAAATTCAGCATCTTTTACTTGTGTGGCATCACCTTTTGCTATGCTGCCTTGAACACACAGCATAAAACAAAGCCCAACAATGATTTTAAAGCACTTTTGTAAAGGGTTATTATTCATATTTATTGGCACTGTGTTCCTTTAGCATTAGTGTATGTGTTGTTGATAAAAAAACTCTCTTACAAGCTTGTTAGTCACTCCTTGATTTTTTAATTCGATCAGCGATTGTTGAAATTGATAAGCTTTGTTGTTTGTCGTTAAAACATATTCCCTATTAACTAAAGATTTATCAGATAGCGGATCAAATGCAGTATTGTATTCCTCCAAAGCAAATTGAGATTTTCTTGAAAAACCAAGATGCAAAACCGTGGGATTTTCATTGATACTATAAACTTTTATATTCTCGTTCGGATTTTGAGCTAAAAAATAATTAATGTTATCTTCATTATAAAAATAAAAGTCGACTTGTTTTTTACTAATTAAATCTACAACTTGTGCTAATGATAAATCGTAACCAGAGCGCATGAATACACCGTATTTTTCACCATCAATAGGCTTAGCTCCATGAGCAATGAGTAAGGTTTTTCCTTTCATTTCTGCTAACGACTTAACAGGTTTCGTATCAACATGAGAAATTATCGCAGATCGACTTTTCAAACCGCTATCAATAAAATGAAGGTACTCTTCTCTTTCATCCGAGTAACCTAATCCTGGATAAAAATCAATTTCACCAGATTTCAACATATGTAAAACACGCTTTTTAGGTGCCCGAATTACTTTAAGCTGACAGCCAATATTAGCTAATGCTTTGCTATATAAAGCATAATAAAGCCCTTCATGGCTTGGTGCTTCAGCAATAAAAGGTAAACGTTCAGAAGTGCGATAGCCCATAACAACTTCACAAGCTTGGCTAGAGGAAATAACGAAAAATAGCAATAAAAGGTAACGCTTTAAAACCATAGACAATATTTTCGATGAATCTTTATATTAAATAATAGAGTAACAGAGCTGAAAGAAAAAGTTCAATAAACAAATATCTTGGAAAAAGTCCGAAAACGTCAAAAATAATCACTTACTTAACACTTTCAATCATCGTTTGTTAAACAATGCAGGCGTTATATTAAAAATGGTAGTTTTTACGTCCAGAAAGCGCATGTGAAAGCGTGTTGCCATCAACAAACTCTAATTCACCGCCAACAGGAACACCGTGGGCGATTCGAGAGATGGCTACTTGGTATTTTTTAGACAATTCAGCAATATAATGTGCCGTCGCCTCGCCCTCTACCGTAGGATTTGTCGCTAAAATAACTTCTTTGAATTGATTTTTAGCAAGCTGAGACTCTAAAATATCAAGCCCCAAATCATCAGGACCTATACCATCTAATGGCGATAAATGTCCCATGAGAATAAAATATAACCCTTGAAACTCTCCGGTTTGTTCTATGGCAATAACATCAGCAGGTGTTTCCACGATACAGAGTTGTTCACTAATTTTTCTTTTTGGGCTTAAACAAATCTCACAAAAATCCGCTTCGGTAAAGGTTCGACATTGTTGGCAATGGCCTATATTATCCATAGCTGAAGCTAAAGATTCTGCTAGTTTTTTACCACCAATTCGATTTCTTTCTAATAAATGAAACGCCATTCGTTGTGCCGACTTAGCACCAACACCAGGCAAACATTTAAAAGAATGGATAAGCTCTTGTACCAAAGGACTAAATTTCATAAATCTCAACAACGCTTGGTAGAAAAGCCGATAGTCTAACTGAGTTTCACAATAATATTAATCATTTTAAATGCTGAATTGGCCTTTAAAGAAAAATTTAATGTGCCAACCACTTCTTCGAAACTAATATGTTATCTTCAATTAATATACTCGCTTCAAACATATCTCCTTTATGAATAACGCCAACGCCTTTTGGTGTTCCTGTCATCACAACATCACCATCCTGCAAAGTCATAAACGTTTGAATTTCTGCTAAAATTTCATCGGGTTTGTACATCATCAATTCCACACCACCTTGTTGTATTATCTGGTTATTGATTTTAAGTTGTACGCACATCGTCGACGCTATATTTTCTATGGCAATAAATTCACTAAATACTGCCGAACCATCAAAAGCTTTAGCTCGTTCCCATGGTAACTTTTTAGCTTTTAATTGACTTTGCAAGGCTCTTTTTGTCAGATCTAACCCTACTCCAACTGCGGAAAAACGCCCCTGTTGATAAACAAAACAAATTTCAGCCTCGTAATGCAATGGCTCTTGGTGACAGGCTGTTAAAGTCGTTGAAATTGCTGAATTCGGCTTTAAAAAAATAACCATTTCATCAGGGATTTCATTGCCTAGTTCAGCGATATGTTCTACATAATTACGTCCTATGCAAACAATTTTACTTGGTACGATAGATTCATTCTCGAGTGAAATATTTTTCATGCGTATTACTTTCATTAATTTAATTTGATTTAGTTTGATTTAGTTTGATTTAGTTTGATTTAGTTTGGGAATCTGTATGGTAGTGAAATAAAAAATAAAGCACACCTATAATATTAAAGTACTGGTTCAGTCACTAAATACTCATTTAGTACTTTAAAAAGCATATTTTGCTCGGTGGGTTTTGGTACCCAAGCATTAAATCCTTTTTGTAAATAAAGTTCAACATCGGTTGTCATTACATTTGCCGTTAAAGCGATAATTGGCGTTAAATTGTCTTGTTCTCTGATCTGTTGACAAGCACTAATACCATCAAGTATCGGCATTTGAATATCCATAAATATTAAATCAGGTGAACACGATTTATGTGATGCTATTGCCTCGACTCCATTACTAGCAACGACAAGATTTGCGTGTGTTGCGGCTAACATTGTTTTTATGATGGTTTGATTGATCCGGTTATCTTCAACAATCAAAATAGTTTTATTTATAAGTGTTGGTGTTTCTAAATCTACGGTATTTTTTGCAACACTTGTTGTTTTTTTCAATGGTAATAAAACCGTAAAAGTACTTCCAAGGCCAATTTCACTGTGCACGCGAATAGTTCCACCCATTAACAGGAGCAACGATTGAACAATAGAAAGTCCGAGCCCTGTGCCACCAAACTTGCGGGTGATAGAAGAGTCTTGTTGTTCAAATCGTGAGAAAAGTGTTTTTTGATTTTCTTCAGTCATACCTATGCCAGTATCGGCTATTTCAATACAAATGTTTGCCGTGTTTTCCACCATTTGCTCATGACAATGAATGGTAATATTACCTTTCTCAGTAAATTTAAATGCATTCGATAATAAATTAATTAAAATTTGCTTAATTCTTATGTCATCTCCAAGCCAATACGGATGTATATTTTCTATCGTCCAAAAAAAATTTAAGCCTTTATCTTGTGGTATGTTTTGCACATTTTGAATGGTCTTTTCAAATAGCTTTGGAAAATCAAAGGGCTTTATGTCTAATGCTAACTTTCCTGCTTCAATTTTAGAAAAATCTAAAATATCATTAATCACTACAAGCAAACTTTCACCAGATGAAATAGCGTTTTCAACGTGATCTTTGCCTTTTTCAGATAAGCTCTCCTGTTTTAGCAATTGTAATGAACCATAAATACCATTTAGCGGTGTTCGAATTTCATGGCTCATGTTTGACAGAAAGTCACTTTTTGCTTTATTGGCGGACTCGGCATTTAATTTTTCGATTTGCAACGCTTTATTTTGTAAAGCGATCATTTCGATATTTTTCGCCAAATCATTATTCGTCTGTTTCAACTCATGGGTTTTACTTTTTACTAAGCTAAATAAACGCTTATTAAAAAACAATACTAAAGCTAAAGAACAAAATAAAAAGGCAATAAAAGATAATAAGTAATAATATATCTGGCGTTCTTCTTCAGCTGACTTCGCCAAATAATCATCAATTAATAATCCTTCAGATGATGCGTTTTGAGGCACCATTTTTAAGGTTCGGTAAATATTAGCAATTCGTTGAAATCTTTCAGGATAAATAGTCCCTATAGGAATCAACTCTGGGCTGATCATGCGAGCGGTATTTCTGGCTTCATATTGCAACTTATCATTCGTTTGTTGGAAATTATATTTACTTTGAATAAGAGCAATGATTTCATCTTGATTTTTCAACGCATATTGCCAGCCTTTAATACTAGCTTCTTTAAAAGCTAATGCTTTTTCAGGAGAGTTTTTAATATATTGCTCACTGGTAAATAAAAGATCGCCATAGAAATCAATGCCATAATTCACGGGATCGATAATATTTACTTTAATGCCTTTATCGGCAAACCATTTCGGCTGATTAGTTAAATAAACAGATAATGCATCCACTTTACCTTCTAATAAAGTTTCATTTTTAAAGCTATGTGGCACATGGGTAAATTGTTCGCTACTAATTCCAAGCATTGAAAACATAGCCGTTAAAGGAGCATCATCAATGCCTTTTTGATACATTACTCGTTTATTAATTAAATCTTCAGGCGATCGAATATCAGAGGATGATAAGGACAAAATAACTAATGGACTGTGTTGAAAGATACTCGCTAACACCACCACTGGGTTACCTTTCATTCGATGTAAAACAATACTTGAATCTGAAATGCCAAAAGTTGCACGCCCCGAAAGCACCTCTTCAACAGGTGATGTTTTTTTATTATGCTCTCTAATCTCTACATCAAAACCTGCTTCCTGATAATATCCCTGCTCAAGGGCGGCATAAAAACCAGCAAACTGAAATTGATATTCCCATTTTAATTGCAATACTACGGGATCGTTTGCAAGGGATTTTAATGAGGAAAAAACCAGTAAAAAAAACACTAAACATTTTGACATGTATACAACTTACCAATCTATTTTGATTATGATGATAATTTAATAATAGAGCACACTATCTATTTTTCATTAATTATTATCATATTAGATGTTATCAAATTAATAATTAATGAACATGATACCACTTCAAATAATGCTACGATAAATGACTAACAATAAATGCCTGATAATCAGATTGACTATAACTTAACAACAACCATAGTAAAACAATGAAATTTCAAAGGTGTCAACTCATTGTTTTATTTACTTTTTTATCTCAAGAAGGGCTTGCTCAGCCCTGTCACACTTTAACTAGATAAAAGTGGATGTAGGAGACTGGCTAGCATCCAAAGGTAAAACTGTCACCATTAAGTCGTGAAAGCAGGTCAGTGATAAAACCATAGAAGGGTTTGATGAATATAATAATCTGTGGTGAAAAAGGGTAAAGTTTCACGCTAGAATTTCACAAGCATGATTGCTATTAAAACTCATCAACTAGCGCTTTTTTTATACCAACGAATTAATTCTTTTTGATCAGCGGGTGCATCAAATCCGTCATGTATTAAACTAGTTGCTTGCTCAGCTAATAATTGTTCTGCTTTATTCTCCACTTTTTCTAGCATGGCGTAAAACTGCAATAACTCTTCTTCAGATAAAACACTTTCTAACTGTTTTGAACGCGCTTCCATCGCTCTAACAACCTGATGATAAATCGTTTTCCCTTTGTCGTTTAACAGTAAGTTTTTAACATTTTTTTTGTGGGAATCCGCTTGGGTTTTAATGAGATCTAATGATAAAAGCTTTTTTACCGCTCGACTTACCGTATAAGAGTCTAAACGTGATTGATAAGCAATATCAGCCGACTTTATCGGCATATAAGAACCAATATTAAGTAACACGCGCATTTCTCTTGGATCAAGCTCAGATAGGTTTCTAATTTTCCAGTCACGATTCAACGCGAGTAAATTACTTACCACCGCTACCCGAAAAGGTAAATGGTTAGAAAGGTCTAACGGATTTTCATTGTCTTTAGTCAATTCAAAGGCTTGACTTCTAGCTGAAGGTTTAATGTTTATCACCTGTTAGTTTATTATGTCTTGGTTATATTCAATGATATATTACGGCACCGTTTCGCCATTTCTTGCTTCGAATAATCGGTACCAATCTTCCCGTGAGTAATCTAAATCGAAGGCCACTTTTGCAGCATCAATTCGAGCGGGTGTTGTTGAACCAATAATCGGAAAAATACCTGCAGGATGTAATAACAGCCACGCTAAAATTATTTGCCAAGGTTCACAATGATATTTTTGCGCTTGTTGATTTAATTCATCTGCTATGCGTTTTTCATCTTCAACCTTAAAGGTATTGCCCCAAGCAGGATAAGCGACACCACCTAATGGGCACCAAGCGATTGGGGTTATTTTATGTTGTTGGCACTGATCTAATGTGCCATCAAGTAGCGTGTCAATGTTATGAATATTAATTTCAACTTGATTAGCCACCAAAGGCATCGACATCACTGAGCGCAATAATTCAACCTGACTTGGTTTAAAGTTACTCACACCAAAATGCTTCACTTTGCCGCTAGCTTTTAAAATAGCAAAAGTTTCAGCAACTTCATGAACATTCATTAAAAAGTCGGGGCGGTGAAGCATAAATAAATCAAGTTGTTCAACACCTAGGCGACCTAACGAGCCATTAACACTTTCTATTATATATTGCTTAGAAAAATCATAACGTGTCGGCGCATAATCACTTTGCTCTTTTTTCGGTCGAATGCCCGCTTTGGAAGTGATCAGAATGTCATCTCTTAAGTTCGGAGATTCTCTTAGTATCTCACCAAATAAACTTTCACACGCGCCGCCGCCATAAATATCAGCATGATCAAAATGATTAAAACCAGCTTCTATAGCACTAAGAATGGCTGCTTTTCCCTTTTTCCGGTCGGCTGAGCTATTATCTCCAGAGATACGCATACAGCCATAAATAAGACGAGAAGAAGTAAATGCTGTATGTTTTAAATGCTTAAATTGCATAATATAACCTTAAGAGAATCCGAGAATTAATGATTAAAATAAGTATTCAACTATTGGTAAATACCTTTGCCATATTAACGTATATCTTTAAGATTTTGCTAATAAATATATCGCATGAAACGATTAAATTAACTATAAGCCATTCATCACTAAATCAAACGATGACTTATCTAAATAATTTGCACGTCGATTTTTCCTTTGTCGAAAAATATATTTATATCATGCCAAGTGAAATAATAACGCTCTCATTTTTATATCGTATACTCATTTTTTTGATTGATAACAAAGATAGTCCTGCACATCACAAGCATAGCTTGATATATTAGTCGCCATTAGAATAAAACACTTTTTAAAAGGCTGTATTGTGGAACATTTTGTTTGGAACATAGATCCCGTTATGCTTGCTCTTGGACCTATTACCATTCATTGGTACGGTGCCATTTTCGCGAGTTCAATTTTTGCTGGTTTGTCTTACATGAAGTGGATATATCAACAAGAAAATCAGAATGTTGAATCCCTCGATAATTTATTAGTCTATGTCGTTATTGGGATTATTGTTGGCGCTCGACTCGGACATTGCTTCTTTTATGAGCCGAGTTATTACTTTGCCAATCCACTCAAAATACTTGCGATCTGGGAAGGCGGTTTAGCAAGTCACGGTGGCGGATTGGGCGCGATTATTGGCAGTTATTTATACACGAAAAAAAATCCACTCAATTTTCTTTGGTTACTCGACCGATTAGCTATAGCAACCGCCCTGTTTGGCATTTTTGTACGCAGCGCCAATTTTGTCAACGCCGAAATAATAGGTAAAGCAACCGATGTGCCTTGGGCGGTTATTTTTCAGCGTGTTGATAATGTTGCCAGACACCCTGCACAACTTTATGAAGCTCTCGCTTACGGTTTAATATTTATTACCTTAACCTTCGTTTATAAGCTGACCAAAGCAAAAACCTATCAAGGTATGTTATTGGGCATGTTTTTGATCATGACCTTTACGGCACGGTTTATTATTGAATTCTTTAAACAACAACAAGCCGCTTACACCATGGAAACATCCTTAAATACCGGACAAATGCTCAGTATTCCGTTTTTCATTGTCGGTGTTGTGTTAGTTATTTGGTCGATAAAAAATAAGGTTAATGGGTAAACATGGCAAAAAAATACTATGTCGTTTGGAAAGGTGCTAAAACGGGTGTGTTTGATAACTGGGCCACGGTGCAAAATTTGACAGCTGGTCGTAGTGATGCTCAATTTATGGGCTTTCCATCTCAAGCCGAAGCAGAGGCTGCTTTTGCTGAAAGTTATACCAAAGCGTTAATGAAGCGCTCATTATCAAAAGCTGGCAGTTCATCGTCTTCAACATCATCTACTGCACCGATAAAAACGAGTTCAGCAAAACCGGCAAGCACTTCCCGAACGGTCAGTAATGATGCTGATATTAACATTTATTGTGATGGCGCTTGTTCACCTAATCCTGGCAAATCAGGCACTGGCATTGCGGTTTATCAACAATCATCACTGATTGAGCTTTGGTACGGTTTATATGAAGCAAATGGTACAAATAATACCGCTGAATTAAACGGCATGCTTGAAGCCTTTAAACTGGCTAAGACGTTTATTAAGCAAGATAAACATGTGCAAGTGTTGTCTGATTCAAAATATTCAATCGACAGCATTACCAAATGGGCGGCTGGTTGGAAGAAAAAAGGCTGGAAAAAAGCCGATGGCCAACCGATTAAAAACCCCGAATTAGTACAAGCGTGTTTTACGCTTTATCAAGAAATTAAAAACAATATCACTATCAAACATGTAAAAGGCCATGCCAACATCGAAGGGAATGAATTGTCTGACAGAATGGCGGTGTTAGGTAGAATGAAGCAAGAGGCTCGTTTAGTAAAATATACTGGCGAATTAAATATTAAAGAAATATTGGCGATGCCGTCTGGTTAAAAATCAAAAAACGGTCAGTATTAACTGACCGTTTTTTGTTGTAAAACTTAGCTAATAGTAATTATTTAATCAGCACTTGCTATGCTTTTAGCAAATTCTCGGGCTTTTTCTAAATCTTCGGGCGTATCAACCCCTTCTACGGGTAAACGAGATTCAGCAACATCAACATGTATTTTTTCACCTTGCCAAAGTACACGAAGCTGTTCAAGCGATTCAACTTGCTCTAACTGACTTGCTGGCCAGTTAACATAGTCTTTAATAAAGCCGGCACGGTAAGCGTAAATACCGATATGTCTTAAGTAAAAATCACCAATATCGGTAATATTGTCATTATTTAAAAATCGTTCACGATCATAAGGAATAGTCGCTCTACTGAAATACAAAGCATAGCCATCTTTATCACATAACACTTTAACCGCATTAGGGTTTAATGCTTCTTCAACATCGTTGATATGCACAGCAAGGGTTGCCATTCGGGCTTGTTGTTGGTTAGTGCGTTGTTGATTAGCTAAGTTTTTAGCCACTTGCGCGATGTTTTCTGAGGGAATAAAAGGCTCATCGCCTTGCACGTTTACAATCACCTGATCATCATCAAATTGATAGTGTTCCATTACTTCGGCTAAACGCTCAGTGCCTGATTGGTGATCAGCACGGGTTTTACAGACTTCGCCACCAAAACGCGTCACAACCTCGGCAACCTCATCATTATCGGTTGCTACTATCACTTTTTTAGCGCCACTTTTTTCTGCTTTTTCGACCACCCATTGGATCATTGGTTTACCTTGGATATCAGCTAATACTTTTCCCGGTAAACGAGATGATTGATAGCGCGCAGGGATCACAACAACAAATGACATAATTATTCCTATTTATAATTGACGAGAAAACGTTTAAACGTTTTCATCTTCGCTCACGCGTCGCGCTTCGCTTTCTAATAACACCGGAATATCCTCAACAATGGCGTACGCTAAACGGTCAAAATTGCAGACTAATTCTTTCTGATCTTTTTTATAATCCAATTTACCTTTGCAAACAGGACACGCTAAAATTTCCATTAACTTAATATCAAAAGCCATTTTTCTTCTCTTTTTATTTGTTCAATTATTTCATTGTTTAAACATTGAATCGTGAAAGATCATTTTCAATATTTAACGTTTAACTTTTCAATCTTGTATACACCATTAAATCGGATTAAGTAACTTCGTCAACTCGGTGATCAGCGTCTCGTTAGCTTGCTCAGAAAAACGTGCCTCAACTGGCAAATACCACCAATTTTCTTGCGCAAAATCAGTACACTTTACCGCATCTTTTTCTGTCATTAATAGCGGTAGTTTAAGATTTTTTTCATCAGGTTCTTTAGCTTGCATTGGCTGATCAATATCGTCAAACAGAGGGTGCTGATACGCTTGATGATCAACAAAACCTTGCTCCTTATTTATCGAAAAACCAAGTTCAGTTAAATAACTAAAAAAACGTTGCGGGTCGCCAATTCCAGCAATCGCATTTACCTTTGGCTGCTCTTTGATAAAAACAGCTAAATCTTTTACTTCACCACTTTTCACATTAACCATGCGATGGGCGGTTAATTGCATAAAGTGTTTAACGGTTTTACTCTTCGTTATACTCTTATTTAACTGATTCGCTAAGTCTTGGTAATCATCACTGTTCACGCCGTTTACGATTATCGCATCTACGCTATTTAATCGTTCTGTGGTTTCACGCAAAGGGCCAGCAGGTAATAACAAGCTATTGCCAAACAAACGTTTGCCATCTACCACTAATAGTTCGTAATCACGTTTTAATCGATAATGTTGCAAACCATCGTCACTAATGATGATTTGACAGCCCTGCTCAATTAAAAGTTTGGCTGCAGCAATACGATCAGCGCCAACGACAACGGGCACCTGGCAGCGTTGGTAAATAAGTATTGGTTCATCGCCAGCTTCAAGTGCGCTACTTTGCTCAGTAAGCAAATAAGGATAGTACGGAGCTTTGCCGCCGTAACCACGACTCAAGACACCAACGTTAATTCCTTGCTTTGAAAGCTGTTCTACCAAATATAACACAACTGGCGTTTTTCCATTACCGCCGACGCCAATATTGCCTACCACAACAACAGGACATTCAAGGCGAATACTTTCTTTGATTCCGAGCGAAAATAACAGACGTCGCAAAGCAGACAATAACCAAAACAGTAAGCTAAGAGGCAACATTAGCGGTACTAACCACCATTTGGCGGCATGACCTTGAAACCACACTTTTTCGATTAAACGCATGAACTGACCATTCGCCTAACTTTCCATTTATTCATTTTCTTAAGCATCTGCAGAGCCAAATTGAAAACGGTGTAGTTGGGCATAAGCCCCCTCTTTTGCAAGTAAGGTTTGATGATCGCCCTGTTCGATAATTTTACCTTGTTCCATTACGATAATTTTATCGGCGCTTTCAATAGTTGATAAACGATGAGCAATCACCAAACAGGTTCGATTTTTTTGCAATTCGGTCAGCGCATCTTGTATATGTCGCTCTGACTCTGTATCTAACGCACTGGTTGCTTCATCTAAAATCAAGAATGGCGCATCACATAACAAGGCACGAGCAATGGCGACACGTTGACGCTGTCCTCCAGATAATAACGCGCCGTTGTCACCTATATTGGTGTCTAGGCCTTGCGGTAAATTGTCAGCAAATTCTAAGACATGCGCTTTTTTCGCCGCCGCGGTTATTTCTGCTAGCGTCGCTTCAGGTTTACCGTAAGCGATATTATTAGCCAAAGTATCGTTGAAAAGAACAACCTGTTGAGACACATAAGCGAATTGTTTGCGTAAATCTTTTAAGCGATAATCAATAATATTGGTGTCATCAATTAATACTCGACCTGATGTTGCATCATAAAAACGCAACAATAATGAACTGGCTGTTGATTTACCGCTACCAGAACGCCCCACCAACGCGATAGTTTCACCCGAATTTGCAGCAAAGTTAATATTAGTTAACGCTGGTTTTTCATCCCCCGGATAAGCAAAATTAACCGCTTCAAAAACTAACTTTCCTTGCGCTTTTTCAATGGCAATAGTGCCACGATCTTTTTCTTTATCTTCATCTAAAAGCGCAAAAATACTTTCAGACGCTGCCATGCCTTTTTGAAATTCGCTATTCACATTGGTTAATAATTTCAGGGGTCTTAGTAACATCGTCATATAAGTTACGACTCCCATAAATACACCGGCAGTTAAGTTTTCAACAAATCCATCAAGATTGGCTAAATAAAGCACAAAGGCTAAGGCAAACGAGGCAATAATTTGGATCAGTGGCACACTGGCGGATTTAGTCGCCACCATTTTCATTTGTTGTTGACGATTGTGTTTATTGATTTGACCAAAGCGTTCATTTTCTCGGGTTTGACCATCAAAAGTCAGTACCACTTTATGACCGTTAAATGTTTGCTCGGCAGCTTTGGTTACTTCCCCCATCGCATTTTGAATATTCTTGCTGACTTTTCGAAAACGACGAGACACAACAGTAACAATAACCGCGATAATCGGGGTTATCACTAAAAAGATCGCAGATAACTGCCAACTTTGCCAAAACATTAACACTAAAAGACCAAAGACAAACGCTCCTTGCTGCACTAGCGTTAAAAGAGATTTACTACTTGCTTGCAGTACTTGCTCGGTATCAAAAGTAAGTTTGGAGATTAGCGTGCCGGTCGAAACTTTATCATGATAAGCCACCGGCATTGACATCACATGCTCAAAAATACTTTGTCTTAGATCGGTAACCACATTATTACCCACCCAAGCTAAACAATAATTACTGAGAAAATGAAAGATGCCGCGAAAAATAAAACACACCACAACAAAAACGGGTGCCCATTTCATAAATTCAGGATTAGCGCCAGATAAACCCTCATCAATTAATGCCGGTAGTTTAGAAAGAAAATAGACATCAATTGAGGCATAACCTAGCATGGAAAAAATAGCAAAAATACCCGCACTTTTATAGGCTTTGGCATAGCCCATTAAACGTTTAAAGTTTTGCCAAGTATTTTCTTGGGCTTGATGATGCTCACCACTCGTGTTTTCTGAGCTTGTATTTTCTGATTTAGTGTCAGCTTGACTCGACATTCAATTCTCAATGACTTAAATATTAATTACTTAGCTATTTTAGCCTTAATTGCTGCTGCAACCAAGGCAAGATTTCGATGGGATAAATAAATTAGTCAAAAAAGTAATGTTAATAATGAAACACCTATTCGACTGAAGAGGAATATTTTATCGCTATTAGCTTTACAGTAAATGATGTTTTGCAACTTTTATTCGCACATCTTAATTCGCAAACCAGAACGGCCAAAGGTCTTGTCGTTGAGTTTTCACCTCTATATTTTCTGGTGTGATAATAAATTGGATCATGCCAAGTTCAGCTGTATTAAAGGTCGTTATATCGTGTTGATGATATCGCTCAACCACTTCTGCAACAGGCATTTTCCAGCGATTTAAGTAACCTGCGCTAAAGACTGCATACATAGGTGAAACCTGTTGAATAAAAGTATTTGATGAGGATGTTTTCGAGCCATGATGCGGCACAATCAAAATATCTGCTTTAAGTATTGTTTGATTCTCCCTCTCCTTTAAAACATATTCGTCAATTAATGTTTGTTCAATTTTTTGAGAAATATCACCCGTTAATAAAACACTGGTTTTACCATCAGATATTTTAATCACGCATGAATCATCATTATCACTGGCTTGAGGAGTATTAGGCCAGAGAAACTCGATCGTTAAATGCTGCCAAATAAGCGTATTTCCCGCCAAGCAGTGAGCACTTTTAATATTGAACTTGGGCTTTTTTAACGCAGCTTTTTTTTGATACTTATTCTGATATTTCTTTTGATATTTGAGCTGTGCTTTATCCTGAGAGTCATTAATAATATTATTGTTATCTGCACTATAACTATCTTTATTGTAATAAAGCTCAGCAACCTTAAACTTATCGGTTAACAAAGATAATCCTCCTGCGTGATCGTTATCATCGTGACTAATTACCAATTTATCAATCCTTTGATAACCTTGGCTGATCAAATACGGCTCTATCACCGCCTCAGCCATTGAAAAACCACTCGGGAAGCTTGCGCCTGTATCGTAAACCATCACTTGATTTTGCTTAACTATATCTGCCCTATTTTGGTCATGAATAAAAAGAGTATTTTTCTTAGCAAGATTAGTTTCAATGATAATCGAAAGTCCTTGACCGACATCCATCACATTAACTTGCCAAGATGCATCTTGCACATCTTGTTTTGCAAAAGAGGTTAATCCCAATATGACAAAAACACTGCAAAAAAGCAGTGCGATCCCCTTATTCATATCAAGAATAAAGAAAAAGAAAATAAAACAGGTAAGCGCAATTAGATAGCACCACTGTATAACCGAAACAGTAATCGTTGCGACTGAAAAATCACTCAGCCAAGTTAAGTATTGCCAAAGTAACGATAAACTTAGCAGTGATGCATCGATAAAAAACCGTGCGATAACCTCACTCACTGGCGCAAAAACAACCGCTAATAAACTTAACGGTATTGAAGTAATACTCATCCAAGGTACAGCGACTAAATTTGCCGGCAATGCTAATAACGACAATTGATGACTAAACTGAACCGTAATAGGCATCATCAAAAATATCAGGCCAATTTGTAGGTAAAACAAAGCCGTTAACCACTGTTTGCTTTTGTTTAACCAACTTTTTTCTGTGACTTGCTGCTTAGAAAAAACCCGACGAAAACGCCATAACAACACAAAAATGGTACAAACGGCATATAAAGATAACCAGAAACTACTTGAAAATAAGCTAAAAGGAGTAAAAAGGATGATGAAAAAAATTGTCAGGAGAATTAACCGTGTAACACTGAACTTAATCCCTATCGCTTTGGCTGCCCAATAAAACAAAAGCATGATTAATGCCCGTGAGGTAGGCACAGAAAAGCCCGCTAAATAACTATAAAATAATACCAAGATTAACGTCAGAGAAATAACGATAACTTGATGATTGCTCAGTAACGCTTGTTGTTTCAACTTTCCAGGAAGTAATAAACTTAAAGGTAAAATAGTGATTAGCCAGCTAAAAAGTAGATAACCTCCGCCCGCTACTAGGCCTAAATGTAAACCAGAGATTGCAATAAGGTGTTGAGTGGCGGTATTTTTTAAGACATGCCAATGACTTTTGTTGAGTTGACTTCGTTCACCAAACATTAATGCTAAAGCAATCGGCGATAGTTCATGCGCCGGCATCAGCGCCGTTATTTTTTGATACAGCAGATGACGGAGCGAAATACTATTTTCGAGCAAAATATTGTTATTAACATTCGCATTATTCGTGAATAGTGTTTTAGCCTGCTTAGATTTCTGAACAAAATTAGTCTTAGGCAAAGATACAGGTATAGATGTAGTTTTAACATTTCCTTTATCGTTCAACACATAACCCGTGGCAACCAAATGGTTTTTCCGTAACCAGCTTTGATAACTAAATCCACCGCTATTTGCTAACCCATGTGCCGGCTTTAACCGAACCTTGAATTGCCATTGTTGCCCTTGAACCAAATAGTTAACCTGTTGATGAGCTGAGCTTTTCCATGCCAGTCTTACGCTCTGCTCACCTTCTAGCTTTTCGTCATTCACATGAGAAATATCAAAGTTAAAGCGCTGTGTGTTATTACTAAGTCGAGGAATGGTCGAGATCTTGCCCTTAACAATTAATGCAGCGCTAGCACTATTTACTTTTGTCGGTGTAAAACTAAATTTTGCTTCTTGGTATATAGCGCCGTGATACAATAACCACGCACCGCCCAATAAAAATCCCGTATATTTACGCGTTTTGGGCCAGCAAAATAGTGCGCTTGCAAAAACTAAACTCAAAACAACGCAAAATATAGTTGGCACTGTTGTCAAAAACAGTGACAATAGCGCACCAAGAAAAAATGTGATTAACCACCAATCCATAGTGATTGCTTTCCATAATTTGTGAGTGTATGCCTAAAAAATTCATTAAAAAATTTATGCCTGATCACCATACAATCAAAAACAATAAGCATTTACAGATTTTTGGCGATCTACTTCACAACGGAAATTTATGGCATTTAAACAGACGTTCAGTCGCTAAAGCTTTTGCTGTCGGTTTATTCTTTGCATTTATTCCGGTGCCTTTTCAAATGGTTTTATCAGCAGGCATAGCCATTATAGTACATGCAAACTTGCCGCTTTCAATTGCCATCGTTTGGATCACTAACCCATTGACAATGCCGGCAATTTTTTATTTTTGCTACCTGGTAGGCACTTGGATACTTGGTGCATCAGAAAAAGCCTTTGTTTTTGAAGCTAGCTGGCAATGGCTCGTTGATAGCGTTTCCACTATTGGTCCCGCTTTTATCTTAGGCTGTGGTGTATTAGCTACAGTATTTTCAATTATTGGCTACTTTGGTATTCATGCGCTTTGGCGTTATTCAGTAGTTAAAGAATGGAAAAAACGACTGACTCGAAAAGTGACCAAGTAATATAAAAATCCAGCAGTTCAAAAATCCTAATAATAAAAGAATCCAAGTAAGTCCCATCATAATTTAACTGAAGTGATTAATGTTGTGTTGTTAACACGCTTTCGCCTTCTTTTAAATTCTCACATGTATCGTCTTACCTGCAATAAAAAACCATCAACCATTGTTATTTTATCTACTTTTCACAATGGGAAAACCTCACCTTTATCCTGATCTAAACACCCAAATGTAAAAATTCAGTTAAATTATATTGTATACAATTTAAAAATATAGTAATTTATCGGCAGTACATTTATTAAACAAATTAATTTTTCGATATCTGTTTACAAAGATAACTCGATAGAAGATGTACTTAATAACTATAAAAAAATAGAAGGTTAAATGATGATAAATAAAATAATGTTAGCAACGAGTCTCTTGCTAGTTGGTGCAAATACCAATGCAAGCCAAGTGAATAAGCCGCCACAAAAAGCACCTCAAATCGCGCAGCATCACCATGGGATTCATGAAAAAATAAACGAGAAAGCACCGACTAAAAAGTCAAAATATCAAGTTGAGCCCCATAAATTTAAACCAATAGATAGCCCCCCTCACCATTATAAAAACAATACATCGCAAGATAATCTTAAAGCTAATCAAACAGCAAACGCTACAGGCTGTGATTTAAGTCAGTTTTCAACAAGTAACAGTAATAACTTAATCTCTCAGCTCAAAAGCCAAGGGGTAAATTGCGTTAATGATCTGTTTACAGCGTCTGAAAACATCCAAATGAATGCTTTTACATCAGAGAATATGGTGGCCGTTGCCAACCATGTAAAAACATTATCTGATAACTATAATGGCGGCGGTGATGCTGATATTGAAGCCTTGTTTTTATATCTACGTGCCGGTTATTACGTAGAATTTTATAACGACAACGTCACGTTAGCCTCTTGGGTGACTGCTTCGGTAAAAGATGCAATCGATGCATTTGTTAACAATGCTAATTTTTATCAAAACAATGACGCCCATGGTAAAACGCTTTCTGAAGTAATTATCACCATGGATAGCTCTGAGCAGCAGGATGTTTATTTACCGGTTGTGAAAGAATGGTTGGCTCGTTGGGATCAATCCTACGCGGATAAATGGTATATGCGTGGCGCGGTCAATGGCATTTTTACTATTTTGTTTCGCGGCCAATATAATAACAACTTTACCAACTTAGTAGCGAATGACAGTGAATTAGTGACTTTGCTAAAAGATTTTGTTTTACAAGAATGGATGGTTAATAGCGATGCTGAATATTTAGCTGCGAATGCCGCACGAGAGTTAGGTCGATTAAAAATGTATAACGGCACGATTCAAACCAATGTCAACACAGCTCTATCGGCAGTATTTAATGCTAATTACCAACTTTATGGCTATGGCGATGCAATTTGGTTAGGCGCTGCTGATACTGCAACCTATTATGGCGATTGTAGTAGTTTTAATATTTGTGGCTATATTGATCAACTTGAAGCACAAGCATTGTCACAATTGCACGTTTGTAGTCCGACAATAAAAATTCGTTCGCAAAACTTAACAAGCATTCAACAAACTTCTGCTTGTCAAACCATGGCCGCCGAAGAAAGCTTTTTCCACAGCAGTTTACAAACTAACAATACGCCGATTCCCGGAGACAACAATTCGCAGCTTCAAGTAAATATTTTTGATAGCTCAAATGATTATGGAAAATACGCCGGTCATTTATTTGGCATCAACACTAACAACGGTGGTATGTATTTAGAAGGCGATCCTTCAAATGTGAATAATATTCCCAACTTTATTGCATACGAAGCCAGTTACGCAGAGCCTGACCATTATGTGTGGAATTTAGAACACGAATATGTGCATTACCTTGACGGTCGTTTTGATTTATATGGTGATTTTTCAACGCCAACGGAAGACGTTGTTTGGTGGTCTGAAGGTATTGCTGAATATATTTCAAAACAAAACAATAACCCAGCGGCTATCGATACCATTTTTGATGGTTCAACTTATAGCTTAGCACAAGTGTTTGCCACCAATTACGACGGTTTTGATCAAGACAGAATTTATCGCTGGGGTTATTTAGCCGTTCGCTTTATGTTTGAAAATCATTTTACCGAAGTTAAAGCAATGATAGCAGAAACCAGAGCAGGAAATTGGAGTGCGTACAAAAATAGAATCAATACTTGGGCGGCAAACTACAGTATTGAATTTACCAACTGGACACAAGGGTTAAGCAATAACCCAAGCGATAATATAGCACCAACCGCATCATCTAATGGCGCATACAGTGGCACAGTTAATCAATCAATCGACTTTTCAAGCCAAGGCTCAACAGATACAGACGGTACCATTGACAGTTATTTATGGAACTTTGGTGACGGCTCAACAAGTACTTTAGCTAATCCTAGCCATAGTTATAGCAGTATTGGTAATTATACCGTTTCACTGACCGTTACTGATAATAATGGTGCAGCACATACTGACTCAACAACGGCAGCAATCACCGATAGTAATACCAGTAATGTGTTAATTAATAAAGCGTGGTTAAATATTTCAGGTGACGAAGGATCAGAATCACTTTTCACCATTAATGTACCTGCCGGTGCTACCAGCTTACGTTTTGATACATCAGGCGGAACAGGTGATGCCGATATGTATGTGAAATTTGGCAGCGCGCCTACGACGTCAGATTATGACTGTCGACCATATCAAGGCGGTAATTTAGAAAGCTGTATCATGGATAACACACAATCAGGCATTTATTACGTAATGATCCGTGGCTACAATGCTTATCAAACCTATTTAATGGCAAGCTTTGAAGCACCAAGCACCACGACTATTATTGATGCCTGTGCGACGCAATCGCCTATCACCAGCGGTAGAGTTGAAGCAGATCAAGCCGTGTGTTTAGGTAATGCAGCAAATATCTGGTTAAGTGTGAGTGATGTTAATGCCCACAACAGTATCGCAATTATCACCGGTCATGGCAGAAATAATTTAGATATTGAGTTTAGTAATACCGGCTGGCCAAATGGTACTAATAACGATGGCGCTTCAGCAAACCCAGGTAACAACGAATGTATTTATTTAACGAATTTAACACAATACTGGGGATATATTAAAGTTTCGGGTGATGCTGAAAATGCATCTTTAGTCGTGCGATACGATACCAGTGGTTGTCAGTAAAACGGTTCAGTTATTAGTCTAAAGTTAACTTAACCACCTAGTAACTTAGTAACTTGATCAGTAAAGCCATATTCACTCACCCAGCTCTTTGAGGAATATGGCTTTTTCTTTCTTAAAGCGAACGCAATTAGGTGAAATGAATTAAAGTTGGCCAAGCACTTGCGCAGGATCTACTTTCGTGGCACGCCATGCCGGATAAAGTGTCGCAATAAAAGTCAAAAATAATGCCGTTGAAATAGTAACAACCACATCACTTTGATTGACATAAGTAGGTAAGAAGTCGATAAAATAAACATCACCTGATAAGAATTTTACGCCGATAAAGTTTTCAATCGCCGTCGAGAATTCGGTTAAATTTTTAGCTAAATAGACTCCTAAACCACCACCGACAACACAACCAAGTAAACCATTGGTAATGCCTTGTAAAATAAACGTTAACATAATGGTAGATGAACTTGCCCCCATGGTTTTTAAGATAGCAATATCACTTTTTTTCTCATTTACCGACATGATCAAAGTTGAAACGATATTAAAACTCGCCACCGCTATCACCAAAACTAACACCACAAACATCACCATACGAACCAATTGAATATCGTTATATAAATGACCTTGCGTGCGTGTCCAATCATAAATATATAAATAACTATCAAGGGTATAAGCAACATTTCGTGCGATTAGTGGCGCATTAAAAACATCATTCACTTTCAACCGAATGCCTTGTACTTCTCCTTGTTGAAAATGAAGAATATCACTGGCTAGTTTTAAAGACACATAGGCTTGATTACTGTCTATTTCACCACCAAATTTAAACACTCCTACGATAGTTAAATTTCGTTTTGTTAGCGCACTAATTTGTTGATTCGTTTGCTTACCCCGTTTTAATGGAGGCAAAAGCATTTGTACGGTATCACCAAGCTCAAGATTTAGCTTTTTAGCGATTCCTGCGCCTATCACTACGCTGTTTTCTTGGTTTAAATCTTGCCAATTGCCTTCAGAAATATAATCACCAATACTTGAAACGGTTAATTCTAGTTGCGGATCTACCCCTCTTAATTCTAACCCTTTTAAATTAGCTCCTTTTTGCATCATGCCTTGCATTTTGATCACAGGTGCTGCGCCAATTACTTCAGGGTTTTTATTAATTTGCTCAATAACGGCTTGCCAATCTTCCATCGGCTCATTCACAGAAATTAATTCACTGTGCGGCACGATAGAGAGTAGATGCTGAGCCAATACTCTCTCAAAACCGTTCATGGCGGAAAGCACTAAAATTAAAATCATAACACCTAAAGTAATGCCAAGTGTTGACGAGGCTGAAATAAACGAGGTAAAGCCTTTACCTTGTCGATTGGCAATATATCTTACCCCTAAAAAAACACTTAACGGCTTAAACATTATTCGCTATCCGCTAATGGTTTAAGTTGGCCGTGATCGAGTTGCAGTTGACGATCCATTTTTGCCGCTAAGGTTAAATCATGAGTAACAATAACAAAACTGGTTTGTACTGTATTATTAAGCTCTTTTAATAACTGATAAATTTGCTCAGCCGTATCAAAATCTAAATTACCTGTGGGTTCATCTGCCAGAACTAAGGCTGGCTCTGTAACCAGTGCTCTGGCAATAGCAACGCGTTGCCTTTCTCCACCAGATAATTCAGCAGGACGATGATGACTACGATGCGCCAAGCCAACTTTTTCCAACATAGTGTTCGCTAAAGCTTGTGCGGTTTTAACACTATCTCCTCTAATTAATAAAGGCATAGCGACATTTTCAAGGGCAGAAAACTCCATCATTAAATGATGAAACTGATAAATAAAGCCAATATGCTGATTGCGAAAAGCCGCTTTTTCTTTATCCGAAAGCTGGTGAATATTAATATCATTAATAAATACCTCACCAGAGGTAGGAGTATCTAAACCTCCCGCTAAATGTAAAAAGGTACTTTTACCACAACCTGAACTGCCTACAATTGCCAGTAATTCACCTTTTTTAACCGTTAAATCAAGACCATGTAAAACAGGTGTTTCTACTTTCCCTTGGAAATAGGATTTTCTTAATTGATTACAATGTAAACCATTACTCATTACGAAGTACCTCGGCAGGTTGAGTATTTGACGCTCGAAACGCCGGATATAAAGTCGCTAAAAAACTCATTAACAATGCTGAACAAGCAATAATAATGACATGATTAACTTGTAAATCTACGGGTAATGCTTGTGAAGTATACCCCGCCCCTAACACATTCATATCTAGAAACGATAGTAAGGTATTTAAATTCAAGGTGATGAAGACTCCCGCTATCGTACCTAAGGCAACACCCCAGACTCCATTGATAACCCCTTGACTGATAAATATTTTGACGATGCCAGCTCTGTTCATGCCAAAGGTTTGTAATATTGCAATTTCACCTTGTTTATCAATGACCACCATCACTAACGCAGAAACAATATTAAATGCAGCCACAGCGATGATTAAACTTAACATCAACCACATCATATTTTTCTCCATTTTAACGGCAGAAAATAACACCCCTTGGCTCTCATTCCAGATTGTGAAATTAAACTGACTTAACGAAGGGGGAATATTATTGACCACTTGTTTCGCCCGAAACGCATCATCTAAATATAACCTTAACTGGCTGATTTCATCAGCTTTCTTTCGTAATAATTTCGCCAAATCACGGCCATGGACATATACCACACTATCATCCACTTGTGAGCCGATATTAAACAAGCCAACTACAGTAAAGGTGCGTTGCACAGGAATGCGCCCCATGGGAGTAAACGTGGTTTTATTCGGTAAAACAACCCTTATTTTATCGCCAAAAACTACGCCTAACTTACGCGCTAAAGCTTGACCAATTACCACAGAATAAGGGGATTTTTCTAACGATAAAAAATCGCCAGTAATCATACTTTGACTAACAAGGTTTTGATTTTCTTGCTTAGGAAAAACACCTTGTACTTTCACACCTTGTAATGTGCTATTCGATAAAACTAACGCTTCATTTTCAATAATAGGGGTGACACGTTCAACATGAGGAAGGATTGACAGTTGCTGTTTAACGGTTTGCCATTGCTTAATGGGCTGATTATCTTGTTTATCACTAACAATAACATGGGGCACTATACCTAAAATTCGTTTTTTAAGTTCGCCTTCAAAACCATTCATCACCGAAACAACCGTGATAAGTGCTGCAACGCCAAGTAAAATACCAATAATTGAAAAAAAGGTAATAAAGGAAACGAAACCAGAAGGATTTCTGCTTCTACTATAACGAAGACCAATAAAAAAACTAACAGGATGAAACATTGAGTAATCTTTTACTTTATTAACGTTGTGTTTTTAATACAAATTTTTAATTGCAAAAGCATATCACAAACCAACATTCATTAACGAATTATTCGTTTGATGAGATTAATAAAACCATTGGCGTTAACGCAGGCGATGCGATGCATATTGGGCCTTAGCAACAAAAAATAGCTAACTGATTGTTAAATCGATAAAACCATAAAAATGCCAGTAAAGTTACTGGCATTTTTTGATTCACTTAAACTCAGAACTCAGAACTGAGACCTGAGACCTAAGAACTGAATCTAAATTAATTTATCAAGCAGTTACAGTTACACTTCCACTTACAGATAGACAGTTATTCTAAACGACTTAAGCCAGGAATATCAGCAAGATCAAAGTCATCTATTTGCTCAGGAGATGAAAACTTATTGATATAGGTTTCATACACTTTTGAATGAACAAAGATATCGAATAAATCAGGATCTAAACAATTTCTTTTCACCATATTTCCCATAATAGTTAAACATTCGCTCACTTGTTTCGCTTTCTTATAAGGTCTATCTGCTGAAGAAAGTGCCTCAAAGATATCGGCTAACGCCATTATTCTTGCCGGAACCGATAATTGCTCTTTGGTTAAACCTCTAGGGTAACCTTTGCCATCCATGGTTTCATGATGACCTAGTGCATATTCAGCAACATTTTGCATATGTTTTGGAAATGGCAAGCCTTCTAAAATATCAAGGGTTACATCCATATGTCGTTGAATAACTAAACGTTCTTCGGTATTTAATGTGCCACGTTTAATACGCAAATTATAACTTTCATCTTCAGTTAATAACGGCTGTAGAACGCCGTTAATACGAATATTATATTGCTTTGCAATTGTTAAAATCCGCGCTTCATCTTCATCGTGTAAAAATTCGCCGCCAATGTTGACCCTCTGTAAAAATTCTCGATCACTATTAAGTTGTTCTTGCTCTGAGGTTTGTGCTTGTTCTAATGCCTTTAATAGCTCAGCATTACCTTCTTTCAAAGCAGTAATCATTTGTTGTTGATATTTGATATCAATGTCACGGCTAACAATTTCAAGCTTTGCCAAAACATAATCAATTCGATCAAATATCGCCTGCAGTTTCGTTGATTTATCAATGACATGATCGGGTGTCGCCACTTTTCCACAATCATGAAGCCAGCCCGCAATACCAAGCTGATACATTTCATTTTCAGAAAACCTTACCGATGCCAGTGGACCTACGGTTTCTTCATGTACGGCTTTAGCAAACATTAAGGTTAATTCAGGAACTCGTTTACAATGCTCCCCAGTATGTGGCGATTTTTCATCAATGACTCTGGCAAGCGTTTGGATAAAGGATTGGAAGAGATCTTCTAGATTTTCTACTAATGATTTATTTGTTAAGGCAATCGCGCCAACCGAAGCAAATGAAAGGCATTGGTGTTCAATCTCTTCTGAAAATGGCACGATACCATCTTCATTTTGTGCGTTAATTAACTGAATAACACCAACAATTTCATTGGCATGGTCTTTTAATGGAAACGTCAGCATCGATTGAGTGCGATAGCCAGTTTCTTTATCCATTTTTCTTGCAGCACTAAAATCAAACGGTAAGGTATCGTACACGTCGGCAATATTAATAACCTTACCACTAGTTACTGCATTGACCACCATAGCGGAAGAATTGGGCTTACCATCTATCATTAACGGGATACCAGCAAAATTGACAGGATTATTAGAACTACCGCCTAAATGTAATCCTAGCGTGTTATTTATCACCGTTTGAAACTCTAATGTTTCATTACCATTAACTAGATAAATAGTACCCGCATCAGCATTAGACACATCAATAGCTGCTAATAAAATTTTCTCAAGCAGCAAATGTGTATCTTTTTCGCCATTAAGTTGTACACAAATATCAACTAACTGTTCATGGGCTGATTGATATTGATTCTTCTTTATCATGAATAACTCGCTATTTCGTTAGATGGCTATAGGTGCCATCCCACTCATTGTTCAAAGTACTTTGCTTCAATTCTGCAATCCTATTGATATAAATATCATATAATTTGCTTGATAACAGTCGTTGATTTTGTAGCTCGGTAAATATATTTATTGCTGTGTCCCATTCTTGGGCCAAATATGCTTGAATGCCTTCGTGATGTTTTTCGACAGTTAAACACATTTCTTTACTTTGTTGTTCTTTCGCACCGATAGGTTCATAAATAGTCGTCGGTTTTTGTTTACCTTTTACTCTGATTGTATCAACCTGTCGGCACAGCATACCTTGCTTAACTACAGCCTGATAGGTTTGCTCAGAAATTAAAATGCTAACCCCATAAAATTTGGTTAATGACTCTATTCGAGAACCTAAATTAACCTCATCACCTAATACAGTATAGGCTTTTCTGTAAGTAGAACCCATATCGCCTACTATCATGTCACCAGTACTAACGCCAACGCCAATATTTATGGCTGGCCAACCACGTGTTTTAAACTTCTTAGACATGGCTTGTGTAGTAGCTATCATCGCCAGTGCGGTATCCACAGCATGTACTTCATGTTGTTCATCATCAAGCGGAGCATTCCAAAAAGCCATCACCATATCGCCAACATATTTATCAATAGTACCTTGTTTTTCAAAAATAATTCGGGTGTTTTCAGAAAGGTATTCGTTAATAAATTCACTGAGCTCATCAGGACTAAAATTTTCTGATAATTGAGTAAAGTCTCGAATATCAGCAAATAAAACTGACATAACACGACGCTCTGGCGTTAATGAAATGCCCTTTCCGGTTGCTAATAACTTATCAATATAGGCAGGTGGAACATATTGATCAAACACCCCTTTAATATGTTTACGACGATAGTTTTCAAGAAAAAAACCAACGCTACCAAAATATAAAGTTAACCAAATAATAATAAGCAGTATTTGAGATTGCGGTAAACTAACTTTAAAAAAGAACCATAATGACCAATTCAATGCCAAATGCGTAAATAACGCGGCAAAGCAAATATAAAAAATGCGCATTGGCCCTTGGTTATTCATTAAAAATGATAATACTAAGCCAGTGATAAACAACAATATAAATTGGATAGCTAAAGTGGTATCTGGCTCAACGGGAATAATTTCAGGGTGCATTAACCCTTCAAAAACATTGGCATGCACTTCAACTCCAGGATACTGGATACCAACCGAAGTTGCTCTAAGATCAGCCAGACCTATCGCCGATGTACCGATAAACGCTACCGCGCCTTCAAGTTTTTCAGTTGGTACACGATTTTCAATAACGTCAGTAGCTGAAATATAAGTAAAACTCTTTTGAGCCCCTTTAAAGGGGATCAGTATTTGGCCTTTTTCATTGGTTGGGATTTTATGCTCACCGAAACTCAACGATTGCAGCCAATAATGATTATTGTTCAACTCACTTTCAGTGTTGATTTGATCACTTAAGGTATACACCCTAGCCGCCTCTAGTGCGAGTGATGGATATAATTTACCTTGGTATTGAATCACTAAGGAAGCTTTACGAATAAAGCCATCACTTTCGGGCACAGAATTAATAAAGCCTGAGCCAGAAGCATTTTTGTTTAGTACATCAATATTTTTTAACACTTTATTAAATTGAGCAATATCACTGACTGCATTTTTCGGAAACTCCCAAACAATGTTACTCGATAAGTTTTCAGTTTGTTCAATATCCTGCGAGTCTGTTATATCCGGTGAGTTTGTTGTTTTTTCATCATCAAACATCATACCAAGCACAACTTCTGCATTAGTTATTGCGTTTGAAAGCTTTAAATCGGCATCGACACTGGGTTTTAAAGAAGTGATTTTTTCAACAAAGGGAGAATTTAAATCGTGATTATTCGCAATAATAAGATCAACAGGATTATCTTCTGGTTCAGGAAAAACAATATCGAACGCAACAACCACTACGCCACTAGCCATTAAATTATCAACTAACTGACTAATTTTACTGCGGCTCCATGGATAGCGACCCTGCTCAGCTAAACTCTTTTCATCGATATCAATAATAATGACATTTTCATCAAACTTGCGCGGTGTCTCAGGCAAAGTAGCCAGTAGTCTAATATCGTATAAAATACCTTCAATTCGTTGAAAAAACTCTTGCACATCTTTTACAGCAATAAAGCCTAAACTGATCACGATGAGAGTAATAATTAGTCCGTTTAGAAAATGCTTATATCCCTTATTGGCAATCATAAAATATTGGATAACTCAACTTGAGTGCCTTCACGAGCAAATTCTATCACTAATTGATCTTGATATTGTGCTCGAAGTGTTGCTTCAAGTGTGATTAACTCTTGATCACTTCTCTCTGGATCATGACTGATAAAGTAAAGACGTTTTACTTTTGCTTGCAGCGCCAATTCAATGACTTGTTCAACCGTACTATGTCCCCACCCTTGTTTTAATGGCATATCTGTTTCAAGGTATTGCGCATCGTGAATAAGTACATCCGCTTGCTCGATAAATTCTAGCCACGCTTGCCAGCTTGTAATCGCCGGTTTAATGGGCGAAAGTTCATTATCGGTAACATAGGCCACTTTCTGATTATCAGCATATAAACAATAAGCAGTTCCGCCATCAGGGTGAGATAACGGCTGAGTAGTGATTTCAAATGATGCTAGCGAAAATGATTTTTGTTTTGAAAGTTCTGTGTTTAATTGAATATTTGAAGGTAAATCTTGATACTTTACCGGATGAGTAGAGCCAGACATTTGAGTGAGAATAGCATCTTTATCATCAAAATCGACATTACCTGCAACAATAGATATAGCACGATCTTTTTGATAAATAGGTAAAAAGTATGGAAAACCTTGAATATGATCCCAATGATTATGAGTTAACAAAATATTGATATCATCAGAGGTTTTCATTAACTTTTTACCTAAAGCCACTATACCAGTACCAGAATCTAAAATGAGTGAGTCACCTTTTTCTGAGCAAACATAAACGCAAGACGTATGTCCTCCTAAAATGATAAAGTCTTCACCTGATACAGGTGTAGATCCTCTAACGCCATAAAAAGTAATATTCATACCATTCCTTCGACTAGATACCTATATCGTTGCTCAATTACGTTATCCAAAAATATTACAAGGATACAACAACAAAAGTTACTGTTGCCGTTGATGTACCAGCACTTGGGTTATTACTATCATAAACCTCATAAACAAAACTATCTGTGCCTAAAAACCCGAAATTAGGCTTGTATTCAAAGTAACCACTTTTATCAAGTTTGGTAAGTTCGCCATATTTTACATTGGTTACTGGCGTTTCATTGACAACCAAATAACCATTTTCAGGAACAAAATCATTTTCTAATACATTACCTGAAGAACTGCCAGTACCTAAAAGGCTCACGACGGTATAGCTATCATCAATAGCCACAGGAGGTTCAATGCTGTTTAGTACACTGATTGACACTGTTGCTTGTGAAGTTGCGCCTTCAGGATCTTGAATTTGATACGTGAAGCGATCTGTACCGTCAAAGTTCAACTTCGGAGTATAAACAAATGTACCGTCAGTACTTAAGTCTAAGCTACCACTTGAAACATCGGTTATAGGCGTAGTTATAACGGTTAATATATCTCCATCTTCATCTTTGTCATTTTCTAAAACTGACTCGCCTTTAAGGATCTTATTCTCATCAATCACGAAACTATCATTACTGGCGATGGGGGCAATATTAGTGGAAATAATAGTGATATTAACGTTTGCTTTTGCCATGCCACCTTGACCATCATTAACTTCATAAACAAAGCTATCTTTACCGTTAACGGTAGGCGTTGGTTTATAGGTTATCTCACCATTATTGTTTAAAATTAAACTGCCATTTTCAACGTCTGAAATTGGTGTGGTAGTAAGAGATAAGGTGTCATTATCAATATCTGTATCGTTTAGTAAGACATTAAAATTTTCTAACTTATCATTTTCATTGACTTGGATGTTGTCATCAACAGCAACGGGCAAGTCATTAATCGCATTAATTTTCAGGCTAACACTCGCTTGATCAAAGCCCCCTTGTCCATCACTAATACTATAAGTAAAACTATCTTCACCATTAAAGTTACTTTCAGGAATATAGGTAAAAGTACCATCAGAAAATAATGACAAATATCCATGACTCACTTCACTTACGGGTGTTGTTTGTAACGTTAAGGTATCATTATCTTCATCAGTATCATTTGCTAACACTGATAAGCCATCCAATTGGGAATCTTCGTTTAAATTAAAACTATCATTCACGGCGATAGGATCATGGTTTATGACAATCGTCGTATTTACCGTAACTAAGACATTTGCTGTTGCGGTTAACCCTTCAGGATCAGCAATGGTGTAAGTAATGTTCGCAACACCTGAGTAATCATCTTGAGGTTGAAACACTAACTTTTTATCGACGATAGAAACACTACCGATATCAACAGAAGCGCTTTCAATAGTCAATTGACCATTTTCTAAATCCAAATCATTGGCTAATACATCAATAGTGACTGATGTCCCTTGTTCTGTAGAAGCAAAATCATCCACCGCGATAGGCGCGTCATTTTTAGCACTAACTGTTAAGGTCACTTGAGCCTGACTCGTTAACTGACTTTCGTTAATAATTTGATAGGTAAAAGTATCCACCCCGTGAAAGTTAGCTATTGGGGTATATTCAAAACTACCATCTTGGTGAAGTATCACCGCCCCGTTACTCGGCAAATGAATTGCGATGGGCTCAACGGTAATTACGCCACCATCTGGATCCGAGTCATTGGCTAATAAACCTTGTTCTGCGCTGATATTTAAAGCGCTGTCTTCCTCAAGTTGGTAAACATCTTCACTGGCAATCGGCGCATCAGGTTGCGATAAAATATTAATAGTTACCGTTGCTTGCGCTGTTTTAGTTGTGGCGCTGGTTATTTGATAATGAAACTGATCTATTCCCACATAATTATTATCAGGAATATAAGTAAAAGTGCCATCTAACGATAAGTTTAATTGTCCATGTTGTGGCTCTGAAATTAGTACTTCGTCTAATTCAAACTCGAAACCATTTGGCTCTGTATCATTGCCTAATATGCCATTCGCTGTGGTATCAACAACCAGTGTAATATCTTCATTGGTTTGGTAACTATCATTCTGTGCCACTGGCGATGCAAATTCAGCAGATGATAAAATAGTGACTGTTGCGGTATGTGTACCTTCTTGTCCATCAGATACTTGATAAACAAAACTATCATTAAGATCAAAGTCGCTATGAGCGACGTAAGTAAAACTACCATCAACATTAAGATTAAGACCACCAAACTCTGGCTCTGTGATCAGCACACTTTCAACGGCTAAATTGTCACCATCAATATCACTATCGTTACTTAAAACACCTGGGCTACTTACAGAAATATTATTATTTGCTGATAAGGTATAAACATCATTAACGGCAACAGGAAGATCATTAACGGGATTAATCGTTAACGTAACTAAGGCCTCACTTTCTAGGCCTTGATCATCAATAATCATATAACGAAACGAATCATTACCAAAAAAATTGTCTCTAGGGGTATAAGTAAACACTCCTGAGTCTGCTAATTGCAATGAACCATTACTTGGTTGCGTTGAAATTTCGGCTGTTAGTTCACTTCCTTCAGGATCTTCATCGTTAATTAACAAATTTTCTGAAAAATCTTGATCTTCATTTAATTGATATACGTCTGCCCTTGCAATTGGGGGTAAGTTCACTTCAACCACATTGCTAGGAATGACTAAAGGTGACGTCATGCCACTTTCACCACCACTATTAATCGCAGTAATGATCACATAATATGGCTTAGTATCGTCTTGATCAGTAATTTGAATATTAGTCGCCGTTTGTGACAAAAACTGTACACCATTAGCTAAATCAAGCACATTTTCTCGATTAAGGTCTGCGTCAGTCGCTACATAAATATTATAACGTTGAGCGGAATTAGCTTGTCCCCAAGTTAATGAAATATTTCCATTTTCTCTAACAGCACTTAACGATGGAATAATAATAGGTTGCCAATTAACGCTCAGTGTATCGGCTAACGTTTCATTGTTTTGACTATCCTTGACTATTAATTCAACTCGCAACTCTCCCGATTGTTCACCGGAAAGTTGAGGATTTAAGCCTGTTACAGTAATTTCTGAGTTTTCAATACAAGTATCAGTACATAAAGTAAATGAACGATTGATTTTAGGTAAATACAAAGAAAGTTGCGTGATGCCGTCTGGATCTTGAGCGGTGACCCCTAATGTTAAGTTTCCGATAACAGACGCCGAGCCCGAAGCACTTCTAATGCTACCTTGAGCATTTGCAAAGCTAGTTTTTACGACTGCACTTTTAGTTAACGCTCGTCCTTCTACTTGTTGTTTTATCGGTTTGTCCTGTCCTGACATACCAGCTAATGACACGGTATTTAGTGATTCGTCAGGTGCTACTGTTACCGGTGTTTCAGGTTGAATGTTATTTTCTTGCGCGGTTTCAGACGAGCCACCACAGCCTACTAAACAAACTAAAGATGTAAGGGTAATGATACTTAATGTACGCATAAAGCTACCTCTTTTTCAGCTCCAATCAAACGATAAAATCGTAATTGAATATTCATATTTATGGTTTTATCTTAAACGTGCCATCAGCGTTGACACTAGCATCATCAATTTCAGATAAATTGAAATTCCCTAATACTTCTTCAAGTCCATTTGAAAAGGCAGCGGAAATACTACCATGCGCTTTGTTATTGCCATGTGAAGCATAATTAATCCCTAACGAAAGTTGGTCAATATTAATCAAACCAGAAAACGTCGCTAACCATTCACCTTGAGCATCATTAAAACTTAACGTCCCACCAGGTACTGAGGCATTATCAAAATCAATCGTCATATTCATTTGAAAGCCACTGGTATCGCCAACAGATGAATTTATCGAGCTTTCAATAACTTGATCAAAAGTCACCGAGCCACTGCGTTGACTAATTAAATCAGCAATAGACTCATCACTAATCGCTTGTAATGTTTCCTCTTGATACACTGAAGCATCAAAATCAATATTGGCAACCTCTTCTGTTTCAACGAGCGAAGCTTGTTCTTCGCTTTGTGCTGAATTTTCACTAATCGCTTCTACTTCATCGCTAACAAAACCTTTTGATAAAACGACTGGCGCTTGAGTTAGTGTCGTTACTTGGCCGGATAAATCAACAGATGCGAAAGCAAAATCTTCCGTTTCACCAAGCGATAAAACTTGATCACTCCCGGTTAAATTCACGTCAATATTACCGCTATAAACACCAAAAAATACTTTTTCATCAACCACTTCAACCACAAAATGTGTACCGCGAATACCAATACTTCCAACCGGAGTTTTTACTTGATAGTCACCACCTTTTGCTTTAATTAAACCACTGATCGAGCGCAAACCACCGTTAACTAACTCGAGTGTTGCTGAACCTTGTTCCGTTTTATCATCGTAATGGTAACTGCTGATCAACACTTTTGTGTTCTCTTTCAAGGTAAGTAAACCGCCATCTGTCATATTAAACTGAGCTTTACTTAATTTACCTGTGGTAATTTCATCAACATCAAAGATTTCTGAACGACGTTTAAGGGCGCGAGCATCGGTGCCATTTTCGATCGCGAGTACTTCTCCTTTAGCAAGAATAGTTTTGCCTGCAACACTTGCGTAACTAGGTGATACTGCACTGAAAATCAGCGCGATTAACAGCATAGATGTTATTTTTTCTGCCATAGCCACCTTGGGCTGGATTACCTTGGTTTGATTCATATTACTTTTAAACATATTCACTCCCCTAGAAACTCATCGTTGCTGACAAATTTATGTCTGAACGTCGATAAGAAAACAAATCTAAGTTACTGTTTTTATCCTGCACATTGACAGATAACCGATACGAAAAAGTTTTTGACATTTGATATTGTAAAAAAGATGACGCTAACCATACATCATCTTCTCGTTGTGCTAAGTAATAAGGATGTTGACCTCGATATTCTTGTCTTTGATAACTCACATTCATTGACGCTAGCCATTGCGAATTTAATAACCATAAACTGCTTAATGAAATCATATCAATAGTTCGACTATTACTATCAACCTTACCGTCTTCTTCAAGCCTCTCTATACTCACTGAATAACGAGAATTGCTATGATAATAATGACTTGTAAGACCAACCGAATAATCGTCGGTATCTAATAACTCTTGCTGCTGATTACTGGTTTTTCTCAGCATTAATCGACCACCCAGCATCCAACTATCAGATAATTTCGCTTGCACACCAGTTAATACCGAAGATTGAAGACGATAATATTCACCATCAAACCAAAGTGGCGTAATCTGACCTCCAATATTAAAATCAAAAGCATCAAATGATTGAATATATTGCACGCCAACTTGAGCGGTTAACCGATTATAATCAGTTTCATTGGCAAATTGTTGCGCATTAATTTGTGTATTAATATTAATCTTTGAAGTTTGAGTTAAGGCGGTTGTACTTTGTAATTGATAATTTAACTTTAGATATTCATCACTTAATTCGCGGCTATTTTCATCTAAATTTACATAATCATTTAAAAACGGAAGAAAAATTCTTTCTTCACTTGTCCCTGCATTAATATTGCCATCGTAACCAATATTGGCCGATAATTGATGTTTGATACGACTGGCTTGCTGAGTTAATTTATTTTCGGTGCTCGTACATAAATCACGCGTTAGTTTTTGTAAATTAGTGGGAATATTTGGGCGTGATAATATGCTCTTACATTGTTCTAATGCGGCTTGATAATTTGAAGATTGATAATACGCTTTAGTCAAATAGAGTTTTGCATCTAGCCAGTTTGGCTTATTGGCTACCACACGTTCAAAAGCAAAAACACTGACATCTACTTGATTACTTTCTAAAGCAGCAATACCTAAAAAAAAGTCAAATTCAGGATCGCCTAAATAATCATCTTGATAAGTTTTAGCGAGTGACAGAACATTTGCATAATTTTTCTTATCTACTTCTGTTTTTAACTTATTGAGTAAATCTTTCTCATTGTAATTATTCGCCTGAATAACAAGTGAAAAAGGGATAAGAGCGGTGGTTACTAAACCATATATATTCATTCGAAACCCTGTCTAATTTTTAATTTTAAACGACTTAAATTAAAACTATGTAACTAGTCAACCATGAAAACTTTCATTATAACATACAGCCTCTAAACAAGAATATTGAAAAACATTAAAGATTTTCCGTCAGTTATTCACTGACAAGACAGTACAATAGAAGCTAATTTAATATAAATTTAGATAAAAAACTAATTTATTACTTGATAAAAACTTTACCGCCGATGATTTTATATGCGCCAACCCCACGAATCATTACCTCTCTGGCAAATAATTGTTGGCAATGAGGACAATGGCAAACTCTGTCAGTATAATCAGTGACAATACGTTCTTTGAAACATTTCACTAAGGTTCCCTTTCCGCCTTTTCGATATTTATACAGTAAGGTTTTACATTCCCGACAGAAAACATCGACGGTGCGAGTTGGGCCTTTTTTATTCGGTTTAGCCATGTTAATTAATGCATAAAAACACACCTAAACAATAAATTGTTTAGGTGTGATAAATGAAGAAAAGGAAAAATTAAAAGAATATTAATAGCCGATTGCTTGTCCGTCTTTACGAGACTCTGATGCCCCATAATACACTTTTTCTTTTTCATCCCACATTATAGCTTGATATCCACCATAACCGCCGCGGTCAAAACCAATTTTATGGCCTTTATCCATTAAAGCACGAATGGTTTGATAAGGGATATCTGACTCGATCATTAATTCACCACGACTAGTCAATTGATCGCCGTTAAGCTGGGTAGGCTCAGTCGAACCATAATGTTGCCAGCGAGTTGCATCTCCAGCTTCTTGTAAGTTCATGCCAAAATCAACAATATTAGTGATAATTTGCACATGTCCTTGAGGCTGCATTGCCCCTCCCATTAAACCAAAACTAATAAAGGGTTTGTCGTCTTTCATCACGAACGCAGGGATAATTGTATGAAACGGGCGTTTATTCGGGGCATAAACATTGGCATGATTTTCATCTAGCGAAAATAACTGCCCTCTGTCTTGAAAAACAAAACCTAAGCCTGGCACCACAACACCAGATCCCATTCCGCGATAATTACTTTGGATCAAAGAAACCATATTGCCTTCACTATCAGCTGTGGTTAAATAGATAGTGTCTCCTTGATACATAGCAGGGTTGCCAGCATCAACGCGCTTAGCCGCTTTGCTACTAATGAGTTTATTACGTTCAATAGCGTATTCTTTGTTAATTAAGCCTTTAAGCGGAATATCAACAAAATCAGGATCGGCATAAAATTTAGCTCTATCTTCAAAGACGAGCTTTTTAGCTTCGGTCATCACATGTAAAGTTTCAGGCGTTAAAAAACCCATAGCAGGTAAATCATAAAGCTCTAAAATATTTAACATTTGTAGCGCAGCAATACCTTGACCATTCGGGGGTAATTCAAAAACATCATATCCACGATAATTCGTTGAAACAGGTTCTACCCAAGTTGAGGTGTGTGAAGCAAAATCATCAAAACGTAAATAGCCACCATTGGCTT
This sequence comes from Colwellia sp. 1_MG-2023, assembly GCF_030546755.1. Lineage (GTDB taxonomy): Bacteria > Pseudomonadota > Gammaproteobacteria > Enterobacterales > Alteromonadaceae > Thalassotalea_H. The sequence continues at coordinate 49,688 of NZ_JAUOPE010000014.1, read as the reverse complement.
TCATAAAGGTATCAATACTTTTAGCAATATCACCTTGATAAAAGGCATCTCTGCCCTGCTCGGCAATCATTGACAACGTATTAGCAAGTTCAGGGTTTTTAAATATTTGCCCTTTTCTAGGCGCTTCACCATCTATGGTGAATGTTTTGCTAAAACTACCAACTTGGGGAGATAAACGAGGCACACTTAAACGCCAATAATGTGCGATTAACTCTGACACAGGAAAACCGTTATTCGCATAATCAATCGCTGGCTTTAAGATATCCTTCATTGGCATTTGACCAAATTTATTATGCAGTTCAAACCAGCCATCAACGGTGCCAGGCACTGAAATAGGCAATACGCCGTAAGGAGGAATAGTATCTCTATCAAGCGCGTTAATTTCTGACTTTAACTGTTTTAAACTTAATAACTTAGGAGAGCGACCACTAGCATTTAGACCATAAAGTTTTTGAGATTTTGCATGCCAAACAATTGCATATAAGTCACCACCAATACCGTTACCGGTAGGCTCCATTAAGCCTAACGCGGCGTTCGCAGCAATTGCAGCATCAATAGCATTACCACCTTTCTTTAACACATCGATACCAATTTGACTCGCCAAGGGCTGACTCGTCGCCACCATACCATGTTGAGCAATCACCTCAGAACGAGTTGCAAACGTTTTTCCGGTGACTCTATCAGCATTCGCCATAACATTTGCTATCGGGAGCAAGCTACAAATTGAGAGGGAGAAAAGTACCCGTGTTATTGTTTTATTTATTGTGCGTTTTCTCATTAGTTAGTTCACCTGTTTGTTTAAATTCAAGCTATAAACTTAAAGGGTTAAGTTAAGGTATAAGTTAAGTATGCAGTAAATTTTTACCCTATCAATTTACCTTATAAATCTCTCGATATTATGTAAAGCGGCTTCATCTTATAAATAGTGGCTTTCATCGGATAATAGCTTGATGAACCGTAAGAAAAATTATAGCGTAAGCAATATTAGTCAGATAAAAATCAATGCTAGGAAGACAAAATGACAATAAGTAAAAGAAAGTTTCTCAAGCTAAGCACAGCGGCAATTTCCACCCTATCAATAGGAAACGTAGTAACCGCTTCCCCTTTCAGCACAACCAGTCAAGCTAGTAGTGAAAATTCAAATAAAACGCTATCCAATATTACGGGCTCTGTTTCCCCTATTACTGTTAAAGAGCGTTTAACGCGTATCAAAAAAGCACAACAGTTAATGAAAGAGCATAATATCTCCGCAATGGTTATAGAGCCTGGGGCAACGATGGACTATTTTGCCGGTATTCAGTGGTGGCGAAGCGAACGTCTTACCGCCTTAGTGATCCCACAAGTAGGTGATATCGCCGTTGTTTGCCCATTTTTTGAAGAACCTAGTATTCGTGAAACTTTAGCCGTTGGTGACGACGTACGAGTATGGCAAGAACACGAAAGTCCATTTGAACGCGTCAAACAAATTCTTACCGATAGAAAGATAAAAACGGGTAATGTCGCTTTTGAGCATTCAGTGAGATATTTTGTTTTACAAGGTGTTATGTCGTTATTACCCGCCATGAAAGATGTGAGTGCAGATGCGATTACTCGTGGTTGTCGAATGATCAAAAGTGATCATGAACTGCAATTAATGCACAAAGCGAATGAAATCACGCTTGCCGCTTATGCTCACGTTTGGAAGCATCTTGAACTAGGCATGACCCAAGCGGATGTTAAAGCGTTAATGCAAACTGCACAAGCAAGCTTGGGCGGCAGTGGAATTTGGAATATGGCATTATTTAACCAAGCCAGCGCTTACCCTCATGGTACTAAACAAAAACAAACATTAACCGAAGGTTCGGTTGTCCTCATGGATTGTGGCTGTAGTGTTCATGGTTATCAATCAGATATCAGTAGAACCTTTGTTTTTGGTGAGGCAAACGCAGAACAAAAGAAAATATGGCAAACGGTAAGAAAAGGACAAAGCATTGCATTTGAAACAGCCCAACTTGGCACATCTGCAGGTTTAGTTGATGATGCTGTTCGACAATATTATGAATCTTTAGGTTTAGGGCCTGATTATAAATTACCCGGTTTATCACATAGAACAGGTCATGGCATAGGCATGAAAGGCCATGAAGGGATCAACTTTGTTCACGGCGAACAAACTAAATTAGCAAAAGGCATGTGTTTTTCTAATGAACCAGGCATTTATCTACCTGAGAAGTTTGGCGTGAGACTTGAAGATTGTTTGTATATGACAGCAAAAGGCCCGCAATGGTTTACCATTCCACCAGATTCTCTTGATGCGCCAATTGGTAAGCTTGCTCAACTACAAACACTCTGATAAAAGTAATTTAAGCACATGACATATATTTAATTATGTCATGTGTTTTTTCTCAGCAAAACAATTAATAACAACAGATATACAGCTAAGCCTCAACAAGTTATCGTACATACCTCTATCTGTACTAGCTCAGACTTGTTCTCCTTGATTACTGGCTTAATCAGTAAATATATAGTGCAGCACATAATTAGCCATATAAGTTTTTCTTAAACTTTCGCTCACTAAACGAAGTAAGTTGGCCTGTAGCAAAACAACTCAGTTCTCCCTTATATGCTTTACATGAAACATCTACCCTAGCGTCATCATGAAAGGCGTTGATAAAAGCGTCCTCAACATAAACTAAAATTTCTTTATTTAATTTTCGCTTAAATTTGAAACTACAGTTGTAACCTACTTTTTTGCTACAAACTAAAGACGAGCGATAGCTTCTTGGAAAATAGAATCGTTTACTCTTTTTAGGGAAAAATGCTTGATCATAAGATACCTCAATGGTTTCAATTGCAGCATTTTCGTATAGATTGTGCTTTCTCGAATTAGGGAACACATGTTTAGTCTCACATTTTAAATTCAACTCCGTAATTTTCTCTAAAAAAATAAGCGCTGCTTGACTACTAATTATTCTTTGGGCTAACGTTATACTCTCACCTACATCATCTGACCAAGAAAAATAAAAACCACTATTTTCATCAGTAATTTCACTATCTGTACTGTTATCGAGGTATTCAAGAATGGTTGCCATTGAAGCTGAAGCAACAACTATACCTTGCTTGTCTAATAACAGAAAATCCATTTGTAATAAGCTTTGGTTTGATAAATCCGCAATACCTAACCCAAAATATTTACTAAATAAGCCCCCAGTTCGGCCTTTACCGGCAATCCCTTTATCAAACCCTGAAGTCTGACCTATTACAATGTTATCCCAATTGCTTTTCTGTGCTGCTTGCGTTGTGTAAGTTAAGTGATTCGGCAAGAAAAAGCCCATATTGACAACCTGTACTTTACTTTCTTGAGTTATCTCAAATAATGCTGATGTAAATATACCTGTTAATCCATTTGGAACATTGTCGTTGTTAGAACTATTTTGTAATAGCCCAACGGCTATGTTTTTAGTTTGAGTAATGTTTGCACTCTTTAATGCTTCATTAGCACATGCTACTTGTTTATTAATGGAATTAATTAAATACACATGTGATTTAGGAATATAGTTATTAAAGCTCCTTTCATTTGTAAAACCAGAAACAGGACAAAACACTAAGAACAAACACAATAAAACAGCAAACTGACTAACATTCATAAACCACCCCGTTCTTATTCACAAATTACGATGACATCTCTTGCGACCATATTTATTTGAGTGTTAACAGCAATACCATTATTTTCTTGGCTACCAACATTCACATTGCAAGTTCCATCCTTAGATCTCTTCCCAATTAGTTCCTTATTTTTTCGAATACCTTTAGATTTAACGCTCATTTTTGCCTTGATTCTTGCTAACTTAGCGTCAATTTTAGATTTTTGTTTGATTACCTCCTTTGCCTCTATGGCTACTGAAGCTGAAGTGAGTACGAGTGCAAGTGAAAAAATAATCAAATGTTTCATGTCAAGCTCCAAAATTCAAAGGCGCTTGAGGATTCAAGCGCCAATTTATAATTAATCTATGGTAGAAATATGTACCTTAGAGCTAATGCCAGTGCCAATATTAGAAACAACTAAATTACCATCTATATTGACTGTAGCCTTTGTATTTCCTTTGATGTTGCTATCCTTAATTGACGCTAAAGTGACATCACTTTTTATGCCTGTTCCAATATTTGAATGGACATAATTGCCATCAATATTTGTATTTAAGGTAGTATTTCCTTTGATTTTACTGTCAGAAATAGTAGATATTGTATTGGTAGACTTTAATCCTGTGCCAATATTGGAAGTAATAAAATTACCATCGATATTTGTTTCAAGTTTAGTATTACCTTTTATCTCTGAGGCAACTGCACCATGAGCAGTCAAAACAGCTAAAAGCACGCCTTGTATAATTTTCATAGTAAATACCTTCTTTTGGTTCACAGCAACATCGCTGTTATCTTCAGTAAAAGGTAACCAGAAAACTATTTCCACCTTTTTTTGACATGTCCTATAAAATAAAGACAATATAGATAAGTACTAGAAAAATTATAAATAACATCAATAAATTTAATTTTTATGGACAGAAATAAAACTTAAGAGAAATACAACAAAGATAAATATAAATCGATTTAATTCAATTACTTAAAGGTGCTTTATGTCTAATACTTTAGGACACGATAACTATGAAGAACTTAGAAGGCGTGTTGATCTTGTGATTTCTTCATTTATCCAAGAATTTTTTCTCAGGAAAGAAAATCAGAACATTCACCCTGTCGAATTGTTAAATAAGATAATGATCTTATGTCAGCATCCGCTCACATTCGCAATTCATAACAAAAAGAAGGGAGAAATAAAAACATATATAGACAGTGACCAACACGGTAAACAATTGAATAAAGAAGCGAGTAAACTGGCTGAGAAATCAGGCACCGCCTTTGCTATTTTCGCTTTACCCAATAGCATTTGCGAATATGAACTTATTGTCTTTCAGATTTATCAATCGAAGAAAACAAAAGAGCTACAGTTCATCCATGTTAGTCCTATTCAAGGCGGTAATCTCAGAGAAAGTACAGAAAGGATCCGAGAGTTAATCAATATATTTTTCACTTACTTCACATTTCACAACACTCAGATCAAAGGAATTTCCGATGAGTTTAGCAGATCTGTCCATGAAGGAATTGAACAGCACTTCAATTCTATAATCAGTGACTATCCCCAATACAACACGGAGACAAATGTCACATTCAGTGAAGGTCAGCTAGCAAAGATAAATCAAAACATTCTAAAGTCAGCATATTCTGAAAAAGTAAGAAATTTTTCTAAAAAAGTTAAAAAGCTCAACGAAAGTAAATCGATATCAAACTTACCAAACATTGTTTTTTACCAAAAACAAATAAAAGGACCTAAGTCAAAGCCTAGAACTATTGGTAACCAAACTCACCAAGCGTTTAAAGGTTATCCTTTCGACACTAGAATCGTTGCAAGTGACGAACAATTTCGAGATTTACGTAGTTATCTAATTCACTTTAGGCAAGGGTTTAAGAACAAAGGAGCCTCATTTTTTCCATTAAATAAAATCAAGAGCTACCCTGATTTAAGCAGCAAAGATACAAAAGAATTTGCGCAAAAATATGACAAATTATTTTTAGATATATTATGCGATAAACACACGGTACACCCTGATACCGGTGAAATATTAAATGGCTTCCCTGATGGTGGAGTTAAAAACTTACTAGACCTTTATCTAAAAGATACAAGTAATAATGCTAGAAGCTTTGCAGATCCGGTTCTTTCGACTGGTTTAATACACATTAGATATCCATTTTCAGACGCTTCTCCTTTTCAAAATTACTCATTAAATGACTCTGACAGATGTTCAATAGGCTTACTTCAGTTAGTTATACAACATTACATTTTTGAAGGTTTATCTCCTGGCACCGATGACCGAGAAAAAACATCCTTAGCTTTAATAACTTTCCCCATTTTTATCTCCGGAAAAGTTCCAATGACTGCGAGTCACATCTTACAAGTGGAAGATGGAAACGAATCAGATCTCGATTCAGGAATTTGGGATCACGCTTTTTATCTAACTCAATTCTTATCTAAAGAAATAAAGTCTAATCTTCGAAAAAACTATTGGCAGGCTTATCTAGATCAAATTAAACACATAATACAAAATGCAATTCTTAGCTTGTTCAACTCAAGGCAGGAAGAGCAAAGTAATGAGCAAATTTTTGAAGTCACTAATCTCATAAATTATGAGCTAGAAGGACTGTGCTACTTGTTTCCATTTTTCAAAGTCATGTTAACTCCAACGGATGACCTAATAAACGCAAATCTAAAATTTGCAAACATAGGCTTTAATATTACCTCTTCTCAAAATTCTATTTTCTTTGATGCTTCAATAGGCGATCCATATTACGCAAACCGAGAAAATGCTGAAAAAGCAGTGACTAAAGCAATAGAAGAACAATTATTAAAATTAAGTACAACAATAAAACAAAGACTATTTTTTAATATTGGCATTGATTCAACGATCAATCCATATGCCTTTATAACTAAGGCATTCATAGACTCTATGGAATTGGGGCTTGCTCAAAAGCTTGCGTTTGAAAAACTAAAAGAAGAATGGTGTTATGAAAATAACCGCACATATTCATATCAACCAGAAGAAGAATTAAGAGAATTTGCACTTAAACTTACTTTTAGCAAGAGATTAAAAGTTCTTGATTATATTAATAAAGCTTGGTGTGGTTTAGAGGCTCTTCCAAAATATAAAAAAACGCCAGAAATAAAAACCCCCCTTGAACACTTGGAAAAGCACTATGGCACTTTTCTTAGCTATTTCAACAATGAAGGACAAGATTATATCTATTGGGATGAACTAGGTAAAATTGATAGTCAATTTCAAGGCGCATTACGAAAACACTTCGAAAGGCTTAACCTTGATAAGCAGATTTACATAAAACCAAAAAGTACGAAGAATAAATATATCGAAATCACACCTTCTGAAAACTGAAATGAGTAATTAAAGTAACGTAATAAAAAAAGCTAACTCTTGAGCATATAAAAAATGCAGAGATGATGGATGATGGATGAACTATCTAGGCGATTGAAGCTATAGACAGCTAATGATGCTTATTGACCAACTGAGTATTAGCAAAATTGCTTATGAAAAGCGTCCTGAATTTATTAAGCAAATAACTAGCTTTCTATTGCAATTTTCAGAACACTTGTACAAATAAGTAAAATAACGCTAGTAACAAACCGCTTGGTTGGTTAGAATGTTTTTATCGAATGATGAGGTTTTCGATATGAGAGATGCAGAACAAACACGTCAAAAAATATTAGAAGTTAGTGCCGATGAAATCCATCACAATGGATTCACCGCTACCAGTCTTTCTATCATCCTAAAACGCTGTAATATTTCTAAAGGCTGTTTATATCACCATTTCGAAAATAAAATGGAATTAGGTTATGCCGTATTTGAAGAAATATACACGCCGATGTTTTTATCGATGTGGGCACCAGCAGTTGAAACAGATGATCCCATTGAAAGCCTGTGCGACTTCTTTGAAAACATGTCGAATGAAATGAGCTGTGACGAAGTCATTTGTGGCTGCCCTCTCAATAACCTTTGCCAAGAAATGTCAGGTATCGATGAAGGTTTCCGTTTAAGAATTCTCAATATGCAACAACAACTCAATCATTTAATTGCCGTTAACCTACAACGTGTTGCAAGCCAATTAAGAGATGAACTCGATTTCAACCAAGTGGCGTATTTCATTGTTTCTTGCTTTCATGGTTCCACAAGCTTGAGTAAAAGTGCAAAAAATAAAGAACTATCGAGTAAAGTTAATGCCGAGCTTTGCCGCTACATCAGGCAATTAAAAAAGTAAAATCAATCAATCTTATTCTCCCATCATCTCATTGATATGCTATTTACGAATAATAAAGTAGCAATTAAATATTAAAAAAACATTTACAGACCGAGTGGTCGGTATGTAGAATACCTCATATTAACTCTTTGCTATTTCGAAGGTCATCCTGTGAAAAAATTTACGGCTCTACTAATTCTATTTTTAGCTTTCAATCTACAAGCAGCTAATCAATTACCATTATCGCCCTATCAAGAAATTAAATCGGTCGGTGACCGGTTATTTGGTCGCATTGCGAGTAGCCAGCAAGAATTAAAAAAGTTTCCAGAATTAATGCGTGAAATTGTTGAACAAGAGTTAATCCCTTCGGTGGATTATAAATATGCCTCGTTTAAAATATTAGGTAAGCACTTAAAAAGTTCAACAAAAGAACAGCGACAGAAGTTTACCCAATCGATGCGCCATTATTTAATAAGAACGTATGCTTCAGCTTTAAATCAATATAATAATCAAAAGGTTATATATGAAAAAGGCAATGTAAAAAGTTCAGATAAAATGGCATCTGTTAATGCAAGAATTGTCGATAACAACAAACCTGATATTCACCTGACTTTTCAAATGCGTAAAAATAAAAAGACAGGTCAATGGAAAGCCTACGATTTAATCGTCGAAGGCATTTCGTTATTAAGCAGTAAACAAGCCGAATTTAAAGGAAGAATCGCCAAATATGGTATTGACCAAGTCACACTAGAATTAGCGTCAATTACTAAGTAGCTTTTTAACGGTGTTTAAACAGTTAAACATGGCTACATTGGTTAAATTTTACCTAATAAAAAGCCCACAATTTATATTGTGGGCAACGATATACGGATAAATAATCCCTGTAAATTAAAATGCATGAAAGAACTTAAAATTTAACTCGAATGCCAGCACGATAACTACGTCCCCAACTAGAAATGTAATCAACAAACCCTTTATCACCATCGATATATTGAACAAAATCAGGATCTAACAGGTTATTCCCATCAAAAGTAATACTAACATTTTCATTAATTTCGTAGCTTGCACTTAAATCAAGTGCACCCCATTCATCAACTTCTAAAGTTTCTACCGCAGCTTCCGCCCAGCTTGGCATTTTAGGGCTCCATACGGTGCCTAAACTGTATTCTGAACGATAATTATAGGCAAGATTCACCATTAAACCGTGTTTTTCATAGAAAGCGACAATATTATATTGATGTTCTGATAACCCTTTAAAAGGTAATTCATTATTATCAGCATCATATTGCCCTGATGTTGAGTTATTAAAAGTATAGTTGGCTGAAACTCCAAAGCCTGCAAAAGACTCAGGAAGAAATTCATCAAAGGTTTGCAACCAATTAATTTCATAGCCACGAATTCGCGAAGAATTTTCATCATCATTATAAGGACTAGTAACTTCAAACGATTGCCCTGCTATGGTTTGTTGGCTTGGTTGATAATCGACAAAACCATGCAACTCTTTATAAAATGTCGCAAAATTTAATGTTCCCGAATCGCTATAATACCATTCAATCGCCGTATCAAACTGTTCCGCATAGTAAGGCTCTAACCCTGGATCATTCTGATATAAACCATTTTTAAGCGTAGTTTCGTCTTGCCAAATCGATGTTACTGGCGATAAATTAGTTAATGGAGGACGGGACATTGCTTCAGATAAAGCAACTCGAAATACCACTTCATCGGTTAATGAAATTTTAAAGTTCATGCTTGGTAATAACTTATCATAATCACCATTGAACTCTACATAACCGGTTGCTTTATGTGCTTCGGTAATAACACCATTTGCATCAAAAGCAATATTTGCTGGGTTTTGCGAATAGCCCCATGACTCAACATCCGTTTGAATATAACGTAAACCTAAATCAAGCATATAAGGCAAGCCAAACATTTCATCTTCAATAATCACTTCAACATAAGCGTGAATGGTTTCTTCTTTTACCCCATAGGTATTCCCCCCTTCTAATGATGGACGAGGCACAAGATATTCTTCGAAAGCTTCATTATCAAGTGAACGGTAATAATCAAACAAGCCATCAATATTTATACCTGCCCATGAATCAGGTAAATTAGCGCCAGAGCCTCCCATAAAATTACTGAAAGAGCTTGGGTTTAATGCTGAAGCAGGTAAAGGTCCCCACATAGGGTTGCCATTAATCGTGATCATTTCACTGGCGGGGGCATCTATGATGCTAAAATCATCAGATGTATAGGCACTTGCATTTTTTTGATTCCAAAAGGTTTTACCTTTATCTTGCATGTTATAACCAGTACCAAATAATATTTGCGAAATAATACTTTCATTAGGCTCATAGCTGCCGTCAAAAACTAATCGAGCAGTTTTGTCTTTTACTTTATCGCCCTGTAAACGTGTATACCAAGCACCATAATCGATATGTTCATCAAGTACCGTGTCACCAAAAGTAATATCGGGAACTTGCTCGCCGTTATCCCAATTCATGGTTAATGTATCGATTGCCGTTCGAACGACAATCCAACTTTCCTCTGCAGATGCATCTTCGGCTTCTGAGTAAGCGGCATCAAAATTAAAGTTAAAATTATCAAATACGTAATTAACATTTATCCCTAGTTGATAAGTATCACTTTCTCTTGGGTGTTGATCTTCTAATAATTCAGCAATAGCAGGAGAGTCCATATTTCCAGGCTCACCAATTGTAATACTATTGCCTAAGCCATTTTCGCCTATCGTTATATTTTGAATATTATCGCGGTTGGTTCCTTCAAAGAGCGCTAAGGAAATCATATGGCCGGTAGAGACAATTTCATACTTGGTGTAAAGCGCATCGAAATTAATGTCAAGATCAGCGGTTGGCCGCCATTGAAGCCCTAACGTACCACCTGTTCGCTGGCGGTCGTCAGTACTAACGGTGATATTTGGCCAATTGGGAAAACGTACAGTTTCTTCAGGATCTGACCCTGGAACAAGATCATTCATACTCCATTCACCCCAACCCCATTGAGCTGAATGGCTATCGAATCGTGTTTTTGACTCTGTGTGATTCATCGTAAACAACACACCGAACTCTTCATTAGCAAAGGTATCACTGATCAGAAAAGAAGCTTGTGGGCTTGTTTGCTCAGAACGTTCATTATAATAGCCCTCTACAGAGCCTGCTATGGTGCTGCCAATATCTAATGGCTTGAGCGTTTCAATATTAATTATCGCACCTATGCCGCCTTCTGAAAGATGTGCCGCTTGAGTTTTGTTCACTTGAATACCGCCGATAAGTTCAGAGGCGATTAAGTCATAATTAAAATCACGACCTACGGTTTCAGAAGCGATTTTACGTCCATTAAGCGTGGTTACATTGTAGTCTCCGGTTAATCCGCGAATGGTCACTTTCTGCCCTTCCCCATGAACACGAGAAACACTTACCCCTGGTATACGTTGCATCGCTTCTGCAACATTTGAGTCAGGAAATTTACCAATATCTTCAGCAACAAGCACATCAATCACATTATTTGACATTTTTTTAATTTCTTGGGCTTCTTTTAAACTACTTAATACGCCCGTGACTTGAATGACTTCAATTTCTTCTTCTGTACTTGTATCTTTTTCTGTCGCAAAGGCTGTAGCCGAAGTAGCTAAAGCTGCACTTATCGCATATGCAAGGTATTTAGGTTTCATGTTTTCTAGTCCTATATTTGTCAGCATTGTATTGTTATTTTGTTAGCATCAAGGCAAATAAAGTTATATTTGGAATATTTGCTGGTTAATATATAGCGCTAGTTGAATTTGCTTAGCTTCCTAAAAAAGTGCTAGTTCTTATTATTTAATAATCTTTACTTCACCATAAATTGCCATTTACTTTATGAATAGTGGCTTCAAAGCAATCATCCTGAAAATATACATTTAATTCCCATAATCTAGTATTTGGTTTGTTTTTATAGAAAATTTAACGTAATTTCAATCATGCTATAAAGAAGGAAATAATGATGAATGATTGGGTAAATAGAATTGTATTTAATGAAAATAGTCCTCTAGAAATACAAGGACAAGAGCATAATTTTGGCTTTCAAAGGCATAAGCCTGAGATAATGGAATATAGCCATTGGCATGGCCATATTGAAATTAATTATTTATTTAATTGCTCAGCAGACTATTTAATCAATGGTAAGAAAATCAGTGTCCCGGAAGGAAGAATGATCATTTTCTGGGCTTCAATTCCTCATCAAATGATTGCTTCTAAAGGAGTAGGTGAAATGGTAAATATTTATATTCCACTACAAGCCTTTTTATCCTGGAAGTTACCGAATAAATTTATTGATGAGATTCTTAACGGTGAGGTATTAGTTGCTGATCGACTACACCCAACCGATCACCCACTAACATTTATGTGGGAGAATGACCTATCGAAAAACCAAGAATCACTAAAATTACAAGTAGTTGATGAAATTCGAAACAGAATTCGGCGAATGTCGCTTGAAACATACAGTTTATTTAATCTTTCAAATAATGATAAAAAATTAGATCGAAAATCGTTAGTCAGTGGTTTACCTCATATACACACGATTTTAAAATTTATAGCGGACAATTACGATCAAAAAATCACCATAGAGAATGTTGCACAACATACGGGCTTGCATCCAAATTATGCGATGAAGTTATTTAATCAAGTGATGAAAATATCGATAAAACAATACACTAACAAATTACGTTTACAGCATGCGCAAGCCTTATTAATTGATACGAATAAAGCAGTATTAAATATAGCGTTAGAAGCTGGCTTTGGCTCTGTAAGTCGTTTTTATGATATTTTTCATCGAGAATTTAATATGACACCGTTACAGTTTAGGCAAAATGCTTTTAACGCTAAGCTCAGTGCCTAATCAGTGAAATAAAATAAATTATCGCACCAATAAAAAGTGTTTTTTAGGAGTTTATTGTTTATTTATAGTAAGTTTTTTTAACAAGTAAGTGCTTCAATATAACCAATCTGCATTCTGTGCAATCAACTTTGAGGTATTTGATTTGTTAAGACTTATAATATTAATCACATCTTTTTCATTACTGGCAGCTTGTTCTAGTGGTGAACAAACAGCGGAAAGCACAGCTACTAAAGAAAGTGCACAAAAGTCACTAGAAAGTTTAGCTAATACCTTAGCGGATCGTTGGCAGCTATCTGAAAATGCAATTCACTGGCAAGTCAAAGATAGTCATGAAGACCACTTAGAGTTTAGCGGCGAGCAAATCTCGGCAATTATTTATTATGGAAGTGATGAGCACGGTAATTTATCACTAAACCGTAAATTAGTTTGGCCGATGCTTCGCACCATTCCTAATGACACACATGCAAGTTTAATTCATGATTTTCCTCTCGCTATATCACCCACTATTGCGATTAATGGTCAAATCATCGAGCAAGAACAACTAAAGCAAGTAAAATTTGATGGTGTGCTTACTTTAACAAGTGATATTGGGCAAGAAGTTACGTTAACACGCATCTTATCGCCTAGCACGACGAAGCCTGTGATGATCGAACAATTACAATTAATTAATCACGGCAACAAACCTATTACGATAGATAGTAAAACACTGAATTACTCGGTAAAAACAGCTGCCGATAAAGGTGTATATGGTGTTTATACTATTACCGCTAAAAGCGATGGTGTAACGAAAGTAGAATTAGCAAAAGCTGAATCTGTCAATATTACCGTGCAATATGTTGCCACTAAATCAGGACAACCCAATGAATTTAATGGCACACAAGAAATTGTAAAACGTCAGTTATATGTCGCCAGTTTACAAGAAAATCTTCAGCTGATTACGCCCGATCCTATTATCAATAAGATGTTCGATTTTGCCAAACTACGCTCAGCCGAAAGTATTTTTAGAACAAAAGGCGGGTTAATGCACGCTCCTGGAGGCGGCCGTTATTACGCGGCAATTTGGGCGAATGACCAAGCCGAATATATCAATCCTTTTTTCCCCTTTTTAGGAGATGATACGGGTAATGAATCAGCGATAAATAGCTTCAGACATTTTGCACGCTTCATGAACGATGAAGGAAAATGGATCCCTTCATCCATTATTGCTGAAGGCGATGATATTTGGGATGGTGCCGGCGATCGTGGTGATTGTGCAATGATCGCTTATGGCGCTAGCCGGTATGCCTTAGCCAAAGCAGATAAAGCTCAAGCTAAAGAACTGTTACCCCTCATTGACTGGTGCATTACTTATAGCTTTAACAAACAAACCAAAGATGGCGTTATTGCTTCGGATAGTGATGAATTAGAAGGTCGTTTTCCATCAGGTGATGTTAATTTAAGTACAAATATGCTGACTTATGGCGCATTAATTTCATCTGCTCATTTAAATATTGAACTGGGTCGTAATGCTATTGCAGAAGATTATCAACAACGAGCGTTAGCATTGCGTAGCGATATTGAAGGTTATTTCGGTGCCAATGTACAAGGTTATGACACTTATCAATATTATGAGGGAAATGACAAACTTAGAGCATGGATTGCCTTGCCATTAACCTTTGGAATTTTCGACCGTAAACAAGGCACATTAGATGCTTTATTGTCTGATAAACTTTGGAGTGCCGACGGCATCTATAGTGAAGCAGGCAATAAAACATTTTGGGATCGGGCAACCTTGTATGCTTTCAGAGGTATTTTTTCTGCCCAAGAAACCGATACTGCAATGCGTTATTTTAAATATTATTCGCGCAAGCGTTTATTAGGTGAACATGTGCCTTATGCAGTAGAAGCTTGGCCAGAAGGAAATCAACGGCATTTATCGGCAGAAAGTTCATTATATGCGCGGGTTGTAACGGAAGGCATTTTTGGTATTGAACCTACAGGTTTCAAACGCTTTAATTTAGCACCTTACCTACCAAGTGGTTGGAATAATATGTGTTTAAACAACATTAGAGCATTTGACGAAAACTTTGATGTTTGCGTTCAACGCTCAGAAGATAAATTTATTATCTCAATTAATCAAGATAATGGTCACACAAAAGAAATTAAGTGGGATGGCTTATCGCCAATAACATATAGTTTTTAATGTTTAACTATTTTTGTTTCGTCCAACAATAAAGGGTGATTTTACTCACCCTTTGATTTTCAGGTAATAATACTATGTTCACTGCGCTTCAACGCATGCTTGTTACGGTGTGCTTTTTCATGGGGTTTGCCCATGCCGACAGTTATCAGTTAAGTTCACCCGATGGTAAATTAGCGTTAATCGTAAATATCAAACAAAAAATATCCTATTCACTGTCATTAAATAAAACCCCTATTATTAACGATTCATTTGCTGAACTTAATTTTAGAAATGATGATCTCACCACTAAGTTAGCGGTTGTCAGTCTTGATAGAAATACCGTCAACCGTGTGTTAACACCACACGTAAAGCAAAAATCGCAAAAGATTACTGAACACTATAATGAAATAGTTTTAAGGTTAAACGATAAAAAAAGCATCACTTTCCGATTATATAATCAAGGTTTAGCTTATCGTTTCTCGACAACAAAATCAGGGGTTATAGAAGTGACCAATGAAGTTGTAGCAGTGAATTTTGCAAAAAACCACCAGGTTTTATTTCCTGAAGAAACAAGCTTTATCTCCCATAACGAACGCTTATATTTACCCAAACAATTGCAAGACATAAGTGATGAACAATTTGCTAGTTTACCACTATTAGTTGATGCTGAGATTGCGAAAGTCGTATTTACAGAAACCGCTTTACGCGATTACCCAGGCATGTGGATTAAAGGATCTAACGATAACGCTTTACATGGCACTTTTCCGAAAAGCGTTTTACAAAGTGAACCTAAAAAAGGCTCAGATCGTAACGAAAAAATTATTTCACGTGCCAATTATTTAGCGAAAAGTCAGTTAAAAAATGGTCGAGATTTTCCTTGGCGTGTTTTTGCGGTTGGACAAAATGATGCTGATTTACTAACCAATCAACTCTCTTATTTATTAGCTGATGAACTAGCGATAGACCCCTCATGGATAAAGCCAGGTAAAGTCGCTTGGGATTGGTGGAACGCTAATAATCTATATAACGTTAATTTTAAGGCCGGAATAAATACTCAAACCTACAAATACTATATTGATTTTGCGGCCAAATATGGCCTTGAATATATCATCTTAGATGAAGGCTGGCATCACTTAGACGATGTGTTAAATATAAAAAATGAAATTGATGTCAAAGAAATTATTGCCTACGGTAAGACAAAAAACGTGGAAGTAATTTTATGGGTAATTTGGAAAACCTTAGAAAATAACTTAGACCATGCCCTGGACGAATTTGCTAAATGGGGTGCTGCAGGCATAAAAGTCGATTTTATGCAGCGTGATGATCAAACTATGGTGCAATATTATTGGAAAGTAGCTGAAAAAGCAGCGAAACATAAATTACTGGTTAATTTTCATGGTTCATATAAACCTGCCGGTTTAAGAAGAACTTTTCCTAATGTTATTACCCGTGAAGGGGTAAGAGGATTAGAGCACAATAAATGGGCTGATTACATCACGGCAGAGCACAACCTGACTTTGCCTTTTATTCGACAGTTAGCCGGTCCTATGGACTATACTCCAGGAGCAATGATAAATAGTCAGCCAGAGAATTTTCGAATAATCTTTAATCGCCCAATGAGTAAAACCACTCGAGTGCATCAAATGGCGATGTATGTCATTTTTGAATCACCGTTACAAATGTTAGCCGACAGTCCATCTAATTATTTAAAAGAACACGAAACAACAAACTTTATTAGTAAAATACCAACTGTTTGGGATGAAACAAGCGTACTCTCAGCAAAGCTGTCCGATCATATTATTATCGCTAGACGATTAAACGATGAATGGTTTATTGGCGTTATGGGAAATGGTCAAGAACGAGAATTTTCCATCACCCTTTCTTTCTTAAGCCATAGTGATTACCAAATGGAAAGTTTTGCAGACGGAATTAATGCCGATACCTTTGCCAGTGATTATCAAACCAAAACTCAACTCGTAAATAGCAAGAGTAAAATCAAAATCAAACTCGCCCCTAATGGTGGCTGGGTTGCTCGTTTAACTAAACAAGATTAAATGAGCTAGTTAAATGAATAAAGTTAAGCAAACAAGTAATCGCGACATTTGAATAACAGAAATGAAACCATATGGTGATGAATGAATGTAAAGCACAATAAATTTACACAAGCACTAATAGCAGCGGCTGCCCTGCTGATCCCGGTATTGTATGGTTTAGTGATCCGCCCGCTGTTTTTAAATCAGCCTGCGTTGCCGTTAGAAATTGTATTTTTATGTGCGGCTATTGTTGCGATTAACCAGTTATTTATTTTAGGATTTAGTTGGATTGAAATACAACAGGCAATCGCGGCCAAACTTAGCCAAGCTATCCCGACACTCTTATTGTTATTTGCAATTGGTTTATTAATTGGTAGTTGGATTATTTCTGGCACGATTCCCATGTTAATTTACTACGCATTAAAAATAATTTCTGTTGATCATATCTACTTTATCGCCTTTATCGCGCCGATATTTTTCTCTTTATGCACAGGAACGTCTTGGGGTTCGATTGCCACGATAGGTTTAGTTTTGATAACGGTTGCGAATGTCATCAACGCAGATTTAGCGATAGTAACAGGAGCAATAGTTGGCGGCGCATATTTTGGTGATAAAATGTCACCATTATCCGATACCACAAATATTGCCGCAATGGTGGTCAACGTTGATTTATATCAGCATATCCATTCGATGATGTTTACCACACTCCCTTCCGCAATGTTGGCAGGGTTAAGTTTTTTTATCCTTGATTTTATCTATCCAGCACAACTAGATTTAGTAGCATTAACGAATTCCGCGAGCAATGACATTACTTCCGCCCCAAGTATTGACATCTTATCGCAAACTTTACAGGGAATATCAGCACTATTCTCTTTTCATTGGTTACTTTTATTACCACCTATGATTATTTTAATAGGCTCAATAAAACATAAACCACCGCTGCCAGTACTAGTTTTATCCTCTATTTGCGCATGCTTATTAGCCTTTATACTACAAGCATTTAGTGTTAATGATATCATTCAAACCATCTACAAAGGATTTGACATTTCCATGGCAGATCCTAATAAGCTTGCCGCATTACCGCCGCATATTGGCGTATTATTTAATCGTGGCGGCTTATACGCCTTAAATGAACCTATTATTATTACCATTTTAGTTTTTATTTATGTCGGCTCCATCGACTGTATAAATGCGATACCAACAATTATCAATCGCTTGCTCTCACGTATTAAACGCTCTTCTTCTTTAGTGGTTACCTCTTTATTTGCTTCTGCTATTACAAACTCGATGACCTCTAGTCAATATGCAAACAGTTTTATCGTCGGTGAAGCGTTTAGCCATAAATATGACCAATTTAACATATCTAGAAAAGTACTTTCGCGTTCTTTAGAAGATACCGGCACTATGATCGAAAGTCTGATCCCCTGGAGTACAACGGCAGTATTTATTTACGCGACCTTAGGTATTTCAGTTCAAGAGTATTGGCATTGGCAATTATTATCTTTAATAAATATTCCGTTGGCATTTATTTTTGCCTTCTTGGGTATCGCATGGTTTAAGGAAACAACTGTTCATGGAAAATAAATATCACCATCAAACATTAATGAATTGTGATAAAACCACCGCAACTAAAATAAGTGATCCTTATGGCGCGGTTATCTCCCCAATCTATCAAAACTCATTATTTACCTTTGAAAACTGGGAAGCTATTGAAACGGCTTTTAATGACAAAATTAATAATGCTATTTATACACGAGGAAAAAACCCGACCGTTGCATTAGTAGAAGAAAAAATAGCCACATTAGCCCACGGAGAAAAAGCGAAATTACTAGCTTCTGGTATGGCTGCCGTTTCTGCCGGCATGTTGCACTTTTTATCAGCAAACGATCATATTATTACCTTAAATAATATTTATGGTCCTTCAATCAGTTTAATTAATGATTTTTTAATTCCTAAAATGAATATTGAAGTGAGTTATGTCAGTGGTACTGATATTGACGAAATTGCTGCAAAAATAAAACCCAATACCAAACTAATCTATTTAGAAAGCCCATCTTCTGTGGTGTTCTCACTACAAGATTTAGCGAAAATATCTGCCTTAGCGAAACAACATGATATTGCCACGGCGATAGATAATACTTGGGCAACGCCCTTGTTCCAAAAACCATTAAATCTAGGAATCGATTTAGAAATTCACTCTTGTTCAAAATATCTTGGCGGACATAGTGATATTGTTTCTGGCATATTGATCGGCAGTGAAAAATTAATCAATGCAATTCATGTTCGAGAATATGAGCTTCTAGGAGCAAAAATGGCACCAATGGAAGCATGGTTTCTGTTAAGAAGTTTACGAACATTAGATTTACGTATGGAACGTCATCAAAAAAGTGCCTTAAAAATCGCACAATTTTTAGAGCGTCATCCTAAAGTTGCCAAAGTAAATTACCCAGGTTTAACAAGTTTTCCTCAATATAAATTAGCAAAACAACAAATGTCAGGTTTTAGTGGTTTGATGAGCTTTCAACTGAAAACTACAGATTTAACACAAATTAAAACCTTCTTTAATGGACTTAACTTATTTCAAATCGGCGTAAGCTGGGGAGGACACGAAAGTTTAATTTATGCGCCTGCAATAAGTGGCTTGAAAGAACAAAATCCTGAACAGTTCAAAAAAATGGCCATTTCATTGAATGATATGCGCATATCAATTGGTTTAGAAAATGTAGAAGATTTAATAGCTGATTTAACGGAATCGTTAGCATTGATATAAACACTTTACCGCTTTAAATACTTTTAAAACAAAAGCGTGGTGTATGGGATATCAATAAAAAGAATGGCCGTGAAGGAGAGATTCGAATGCCATGCGAGGATGGTACTGTCGCAAATAGTCCATAATTTCAAGATATTTAATTTTCAGTCTAAAACTAAAAAGGACAGTTTTACGCTGAAAATGATCCAGTGATGAACCAAATATGAATTGATATTAATTTAGATAGCTAGACAGAATTTCATAAACTCGAACTGCCTCTTATGTTCCTGTCGAGAATACCCGCCTTACTCTATAAATTATCTGAATTAAATAGTAAGTGTTGAACTTGATAAGCTTAATTCTTGATGAATTAGGGTCTTACTACTAACTCACTTTCGCCCCCCAAAGCGAGTTACAAGAATTTAAATTGCACCTTATCGCTGTAAAAAACGTTACTTTTGATTATTACAGATATTTGGAAAAACGTGCCCCGACCCAAAAGATAAGCTAATTTACATAATAAACTTAATTCATTGTTATTAAAGTGATTTAAGTTTATTCACTTGAAAGCAAGACAACGGATTAATGTTAGAAACCACCCACAGATTCAAGCAGTTTCTAACATAGTTGGGTTCACCGGTGATTTATTGTTTATTACAGTTTTCAATTTTTACAATCTATAAAACTGATTTAAAATTTATATCCAAAGTTTAACGTAATAAATGGTGTAGTTTCAATTTCTCCTCTATCGGCGAACCAATGATATTCATCAGCTCTAGTAAAACCAAAACCAGCCCCCATGACAAAACCATTATTTTCAAATCCGTTATGATGGTAATCATAAGTCAAAAACATAAAACCGTCTTCGGCCTGAATACTTTCTTTGCCAACCACAAAGCCGTATGTATGTTTTTTTTCATCGCTAAATGTAGTTTGGGCGCCCAATGCAAAACCTACAGCACCAATTGCCGCATAGTATTTGGTGGATGTTGTTTTGTAACCTAGTTGAGCTCCAATAATGCCACCGTATTGATGGCCTATTCCAATCGTAGTTTCATACTCGCCAGCAGTAGATATAAACGGAATTAAAGCTAAAATAAATAGTGTTTTTTTCATAGAAAATCCATTTGATACAAATTGATAAATTAACTATCAATAAATCTT
Source organism: Colwellia sp. 1_MG-2023 (assembly GCF_030546755.1). Classification (GTDB taxonomy): domain Bacteria; phylum Pseudomonadota; class Gammaproteobacteria; order Enterobacterales; family Alteromonadaceae; genus Thalassotalea_H. The sequence continues at coordinate 28,861 of NZ_JAUOPE010000014.1, read as the reverse complement.
GAAGGTGTACAAATGTATCTCTATGACGGTCAAATAAAGGTAAAATGTTGCACTTTTTCTTAACCCCGTTCAAGCCTTACCTCTTTACTGCTAATAGCAAAGTAATAATTACTTAGTATTTTTTATATTGACTAATATTATTCACCTTTTGTTCACTTTCAGCTTGATATCTTTACCTTCACTTTACTTAATAAACAAATTTAAAGGAAGAATATGAAATCTATAGCGTCAACTCTCTCAATCATTGCGTTATCTTTAGGTGGGCTTTCAGCTAATGCTTCGCAAGATTATGACTTTTTGCAAGCACATGGAATCGTCAAATCGGAATACTCAGATATCGACCAATTTGGGTTAACTGGTTTTGAAGTGCGTACTAGCAAACGTTGGCAAAACGTGTTTGGTGAACTCCGCTACCGCGATCTTAATGATACAAAAGATGGTATTAAGCTCGAAGAAAACCGCTGGAGTGCAAGTTTGGGTTACATCATCCCGTTTTCTGAACATATACATTTCGATGTACGTGCAAACTACGGTAACATTGAGGCTAAATTAAGCAATAACAATGGCCACACTGGTTTTGATGTTGACTATTACGGTGGTAGTGGCTTTATTCATTACACTGTTGCTCAAGATATAAACTTATACGCTGGATTGGAAGTTCAAAACACAAAAGATGCCCCAAATCAAAAAGCCTATCACCTTGGTGGTAACTATGCTTTTGGTAAACTATCTCTAGGTACTGAGTACGTTAAATATTCTGACTCTGATGCACTCAGTTTATTTTTACGATACGCTTTCTAGGCACATGAAAGCGAACATAAATAGGTTCGCTTTTCCTTTCGATAAATAATGCATTTTTCTATGCGCTTTGGCGTTAAATCAAAAATTGATTTATCGCCAAAGCGTAATTAAGTCAGAAGATATTATTTACTTAGTAAAAACTGAACAACCAAAATTAGTGTTTAAATTGTTGATTTGTAGAAATCGATAATGCCTTTCAGTATCTGAATCACTTTGTTGATTAAATCCCTAAAGCGAGCAATATCAATATTCCGATATGTAGACAACGTCTTTACCGCATAATCTCTTATGGGCGCTAATCGTTTAATACCAATACAAAATTATATTTTTACTAGACATATAGCGCTTCATTAGGGCAACAACTGACTACTTTCAGGTTTTGCTAATTGTTGTTTTAGTATACTCATCATCACCTTAACTTGACGATTGGATGCAAATAATACTTCAGAGGGTTCATTTCGAATCGCTGCATTTGCTTGAAGGAAAATAGCACCATAATCGATCTCCATCGTTGGCTCACCATACAATGTTTTAAAACTCGATATAAATGTTTGCTTTTCTTCTTTTGGAAATAAGATCCATACGATATCTAACTGATCGTCTTGAAAGACTAATTCAACATTTCTTGCCTGTCCGCCATACATAAAGCCTGAGCAATTAATTTGAGTTTGTGACGTTTTAGCTAACGGGGCAGTGATAGGGGTTATATTTTGAATTTCAATGGATAAACATTCTTTATCTATTTCCCCCCTAACTTCCTCTAATGTACTACCAAAAGAAAACTGCACCGGTTTAATAAATGTATTTTCATCGGCATGTGCACCTATCATAATCGATAAAAGGGGGATAAAAGCTAATTTTCTAATCATATTTCTAAATTCTCCATGTGGGTAATAGTACTCAATAATTGAGTTAAAATACTTGATACTTTTTTTGTAGCCTTTGCCATATGCTAGTTACTATGATTCGTGCGGCTGGGTAAGTTTCTCGATCACTTCATTTAGCACATTATCTACGCCTAATGAGTAACTTTCCCAATCATGTTTTATCAGTTTATCTGGTTGTACTCCTTCAGTTATCACTTCTTGAATTCGGAACAATCGTTTTGAATAGGTAATACGCAGCTTAGAATTTGGCAAAACAAATTCCCCCATGTCTTGATAGCCAGTTGGGTTTGAACCCGTTGGCGTACCTACCACTTGTGCATTAAGTAACTGACGGAAAAGTGCGGCGTTACTTGCCCCCGCAGAGAAAGTTACCCCACTTGTAAGTACATACACCCCATTTTTCCAATCTATGCTATCAACAAGGTTTAAGGCGTTCGCTAACACCAAGCCAATATATAGGTCTCCTCCGCCATTGTTTCGTAAATCAATGATTAATTGTTGACTTTGATTTTGCGTTGTAAACTCAATTAATTTTTCAACAAAACCCACCATCTCTTCGAAACTAGGATAATTATCAAAACGAATGTAAGTTGCTTTCGTATCTTCAATGTTTGTATACCATAGGTAATCAAAGTCAGTATTTTTAGGTTTTTCAACCGCTGAACTGTGAATGCTTAAGTGTTCGAATCGCTGCTGAGCTATTTCACTATTAAGTAAAGCTTTCAATGTTAAACTAAGCTTTTTACCTTCGGCTGTTACCAACCCAAAGACCGCTTCTTGAGAAGACTGAGTAATTTTCAACGCGTAAAGTAGCTCACTAATAGGCATATAGTTACCAATGCGAACCACTTCAGAGTGAGAGTTTTCAACATATTGAGCTACATTAGAAAGCTTTCTCTCTATCTCATCGATGTTTATTCCATCTATACTTTCTAATCTCGCCCCCAATAATTCCTTTTTATCTGTTGATACTTTCACGACGCGCCATTTGTTACTGATTTTTTTTACCGATATTGGAAATGTTGGTGTTTGCCAATTTGCGAAAGAAACAGCAGTATGTCCATCACCAATTTTTCGCGTCAGTCGCATAAGTTTTAAAGCAACTTCCCAATCCGACAATTCCTCGATTGATTCACTAATAGTATTGAGTTTGCTCTCAAAGCTTGGTTTATCGATTTGATGATATAAATCAATATGATTACTTTCTAATGCTTGTTGGTAGAGAGCCAAATCAGACTGCCATTGCTCCTTTCGCGTGTTCTGTGCGAAAGCAATACTTGATATAAAAACTAAACCAATTATGAATTTACTTTTCATTTTCGACGCTCCTTTGTATGTAAGATAATATTTTAATTGGTGCCAAAATTGACTGTTTAACTTGGCTAGTTTGGTTGAATGTGCCTGCCAGGTAGACATCTAAACGAGGGCAATAAAACATAAACGAAGATGTGCTTCCTGTGTGACCAATAATGGATAAGTCTGGTCCTGAAGAAAATCGTTCACTTATAAGTACTTTTCGTAAGCCAAAACCATAATAAATACCTTTGCTTTCTGGAACCCATACTTGCATTTTGTTTAAAGTGTTTTGACTGAGAAAATTATTCCCGTAAAGCGCTAGTTGAAACCTATTGAGATCTTTAGCGGTAGACACTAACCCTCCTCCGGCCCAATCTAAACTTAAGCTTTTGAATGTCGATATTTCCACGTTATCAACATAAATGTTAGTCATTCTAGATGTTGGTAAAATAGGCTTAGCGCGCAAATGCATGTATGTATGACTCATGTTAAGAGGCATAAAAATCTCTTGCTTAAAAAAATCATGCAAGTGCATTCCACTCACACGTTCTATTATCAAACCTAGTAAAATATAGCCTGTATCACTATATCGATAACCTGTTCCTGGTTTAAAAAGTGGCTTCATTCGCTGTTTTGCTATATTCAATATCTCCTTTGGCGTCCAAAGCTTTTCTGTATTTGAAAACAATAAGGCCATCGCATTAGCACTGCCATCGATAGTTTTTCCCTCAAAGTAGTCGGGAAGTCCTGATGTATGTTGCAGAAGGTGCGCAATAGTTATTTCATGAGAATAATCTTTGCCTTGAAAGAAATGTATTCCACTGACAACTTCATCAGGTAAATATTTGCTTATTTTATCGCTTAGGTTTAAACGACCTTGCTCGTATAGCATGGCAATAGCCGTTGCCGTAAATGTTTTACCAATACTTGCAACATAAAACGAACTAGCTTTAGATACCTTATCGCTGCTTTCTAACGCTCCAGTTGCAAAGCTAAAATCAATATGCTTTGAAGGCGAATATACTGCCCATGTTGCACTGCGAATGTTTGAATTTGCCATTGTTTCAGTAAAAAGCGTTTGTATTTCATCTTGAAGAGATCTCCAGCCACTCGCTTCAATAGATAGTGTAAATAGGAGACCAAAAACAAGAGTAATAAAAGCGTTCATACATTATCTCCCGCAATTTATGTATGGTTTGAAAGTGTGCAAAGCACACAACCTGTAATACCTTTTCTCATTTTCATTTTCTCGTCACGAGTATCTGTATCAAGCGCATAATCGCCTTCCTTGGCATATTTATTTGGCAGAAATTGCCAACACTATTCTAATTACCAATCGAAATTCTAATTTGTTTATCGATATCTTTATTCTTCAAGTAGAGAATTTAATACGACTTGAACCAACTCATCGGTTTGCTCCATACATTCAACATGTCCATTGCAATTAAAGAAGGTTGTCACTGTCGTGTCTATTTCTTGAATATATATATTTGATGTTTTATATCCTGCTTCTTCACCACCATGGTGGTATAAGGTGAAATCGCCAGATATGTTTTTAAACATACCTAAACCAACATAAAACTGACTCGTTGCATCCACTAAGTTAACGCTATCTTCACCTAGCAATAATTCTCGAATGTCGTCATTTACAATTGTATCGTCAGTCATGATTGCTCTTATAAGCGTAGATAAGTCTGTTACTGTCGTTGCAAGTGGTGCATCTGCTACCCCCACGTTTTCATAAAATGGTTTAGTATTAATAATTTCACCGTCATCATTTACATAGCCAGAAATGATGTCACCTAAACTTTTCTCATGACCAAGATAGAAAGTGTCGTTAAGTCCTAGTGGCTCAATGATACGATTTCGCATTGCTATATGATGATGTTCACCAAGTACTTCATCTAAAATTAAACCTGCTAATAAGTAACCCGTATTCGAATAGTTAAACCCCTCTCCAGGTTTGAAGTATGCCGGACGATTTAACGCAAACTGCAATGCATAAGCATCCGTTTTGAGCGTTTCAACATCAGTAAAGCCAGTTTCAAACCACTCATCTGAAGTGCGATCATCTAGGTAATCGTAAACACCTGAAGTATGGTTTAGCAGTTGACGTAACGTCATTTGTTCACTGTATTCAATTTGAGAGATTAATGATTCAGGTAACCAAGTATCAATCGTGTTATCAATGTCTAACAGGTTATCTTGATGTAATAGCGCAACTAAAAGCGCAGTCGCTTTTTTACCCGCACTACCAGCCGGCATAGCATGGTAAGTTTGCATACTTTCCTGCGTTTCTGTATCCGCTAATCCAGCCGCCCCTAAAAACGTAGTTTCAGGCCCATCAATTGATAAAATAATACCCGGTACATCACTGTTGATAGCTTCATCAAGAAGCTTTTGGTAATCAAAGTCTTGTACTATAGGAGTTGGTTGTGGAGTAGTGCTAGCATTTGAGCTTGATCCCGAACCACCACAAGCTGAAAGTATTGCAACGCTCACCAACGGCAACAATAATTTAATTTTTAAGAAGTTATTAGTCGTCATGTTAAAATCCTTTATATCTATTTATGAAAAAGCACGTAAACGAGAAGTTAAGACTTGATTAACTTGCTCTCGCCAACATTTAGGGGCTAGTATTTCAGGTTAAAGGTCAAACAAAGGTGAAATCACATGACTTTTAGAGATTGAACACTCAATGCAGAAAAGTAAACGACAATATTGAATACCACCTCGCGGATAAATTTGTCATTCAACTTTAGAAATACTTAGATAACTTCAACGAATCTGCTTTTGATAAACGACCATTCCTAAACGATTTTTCGACCCAAATTAGCAATATGTTTTAAATGATGAAAGGACCAATCGGCTAAAGTAAAATCGAAATGGTATGCAATTGCTTTATTTTGAAGAAAAAAAACTTTATGGTAAATACTTATACTTCTTCACCGTTAAATCACCTCATAATGGTTATATTGGCCTCAATCTTAAAAAGAAAGGATGATCCATGAAGAACAAAATGACCGCTTTATTAATTGAAGATAATCAAGCTATTGCGAAGCAAATTGTTAGCTTCCTTGAAGGTCATGGATGGACTGTTGATTATGCATCTACTGGAAAAATGGGAATAGAACTAGCGGTAAGTTTAAATTTCGATGTCATAATCTTAGATTTAAACCTACCTGATATTGATGGCCTAAGTGTTTGTAAAGCGATAAAACAAGAGGCTAACATAAACCTTCCTATCTTAATGCTGACAGCAAGAGACTCTTTTGAAGATAAGCACAAAGGTTTTAACTTAGGGGCTGATGACTACGTTACCAAACCATTCGACTTAAGGGAGCTTGCTTTACGATGTGATGCTTTATCTCGCCGCACTCAACTTCATGAAGAGCACATCATTAATTGCGGCCAATTATCAATAGATAGCAGAGCTCATCAAGCAACCTGGCATGATCAAAAAATAAAACTGACTAAAGTTGGCTTTATTATATTGAAAAAGTTAGCAAGCGAATATCCTTACCCAGTCAGTCGTTCTGACATTATAGATCAAGTGTGGGGAGACGAACCACCGGAAAGCAATGCACTTAAATCTCACATATATACTCTCAGAAAGTCCTTTGATGAAGTCGGTATGAGGAATATTTTATGTACTATCAGTAATATCGGATATCAATTAAAGGGTTTAGATGATTAAATTAAGAAAACTAAACAGTCGTCTCCTGATTGCATTTTCGGTCCTATCAACCGTAGTTTGTTTGTTTTTTATTCAATTTTCATTACTACTTGTTGAGCAAACGAAGGAAAATACTTTTCATCAAATTCTGGTCTCTGAAGCAGTCAAAATCGAGCAAGCACATATCATTAGCGGTGAAATAAAAATCATTGATAGTTCGATTATTAAGATCTACCAAAATGAAGAAGAATTACTTGCTATACTGCCAGACCAGGCGAGTTCACTTATAAATTATAACGGTGCGCTACTAAATATTGAGCCATATTTAGTTTTAAGACATGAACTCACACCTTTGATGCCAATTTGGCTCGTCATCAACAAAAACACCCTTGATAGCGTGACTAATGTTACCGATTATATGATGTTGTTTTTATACAGCATAGTTGCTGGTGTTATTTTGCTCACCTTCCTTAGCTCTTGGTACTTGGCAAAGCTTTTATCTTTACCTATACAAAGACTTACTGAAAGCATCGTTGAAAAGAAGCAATCTGCTCACGCTGAGCTTTATGGTCGTAACAGAAGTGACGAAATTGGCACTTTATCGAGATCTTTTGAAGAAGCATTTAATGAACTAGAACAGGTACTTAAGCGGGAACAAAACTTCACGCGCGATGTTAGCCATGAATTAAGAACGCCCATTACACTGATAAAAAACACCTTGTCATTGAGTAATCATAAACCCATCGACAAAAGTCAAGCAGATATATTGCAGCAAGCATCTCAGGAATTAGAACAAACGGTTGAAGTACTACTAGCACTCGCCAGACAAGAGAATTTAATATTTGAGCCTTGTCTTATTTTACCTATCATAGAGAAGACCATATTATCTATCTATAACAGTTATCCTCAGCTCGTTTTCGATGTAAATATTGACCTCAGCTTAAAATTAGAAGTTGTTGGCAACCCTTACTTAATAAGCCTGCTTTGCCAAAACTTAGTCAACAACGGCTTTTATCACGGCGCAGGCGGCAGCATGGTTGTCTACTCACAAGATAATGCCATAATTTTTGAAAACAGTATTACCAAAGATAAAGCCCGTCCTTATTATCAAGGACTAGGCCATGGCCAATACTTAGTAACACGTATTGCTGAAGAAATGAACTGGGGTATTGAAATAGAGCAATCCATTGACTCATATAAGGTTATACTCACACCGTTAATAGAAAATAACTGAGCAGACTAACGAATTTAGATGTTTTGAGTATCCTTGCGTAATAGCAAAATGCTTATCGCTAAAAACCAAAATATTTGAAGTAAACCAAAGATCGCGCCTATTTCGGCTAAAGGAGGGTACAGTGTTAACATTCCGATAGCCGCAATAATAAAGCCCATAATTATCAATGATTTTGGAAATCTATTTTGATAGTGCAAACAACTATTCATGAAAATAACCCAAATGGCTCCAACCCACTCAACACCCTCGCCAAGCCCCATCTGAACATTATAAATTTGCCGCCACGCCTCTGAAATATTGTTAGTTCCGTTGCTATTATTGGTAAATATAAACTCAATCGACAATATAGCAATTAAGCCACATGCCAAAATGTAGCAAGCCCATAAGTAACTAACTAACGAAGACATTTGTTCTAGAAAACTATGTTCACCTGTTCGCTGTGCTAATAACGAACGACTCAGAGCCAGTAATGAAACACCGAAAACAACGTACACAACAAAATACCACACTTGCATGAGTAACTTGTGCTTCATAAAGACAACTAAACGCTGTTCAGCATTTTGATTAAAGTCAGGTACAATAAGGAGAACCACTGCTAGGCCAATAATAAAGCACAAAGCACAAACCATTGCAGCAATTGCACCTTGGCGTTCTTTTGTCATCTCCTATCCTTTGTATATCCTGAGCTGAACTCAGTATTAAACCGTGTATTCAAAACTAAGCCACTAAAACTTGCTACAAACTTTCATAAGCGTACTATATTTCTTCGAGATATTTAACTGTTGTAAAGGTAGAATTTAACTAGTTAGTACATTGGAGGTTTTATTAGTTTAAATATCGAGTTCAAAATACCAAAGAAAAAATTATCAACCGAATTTAAACGTGAATGCGTAGAAATAGTTTTTAGTCACTTTTATTAGCATAAAGATGCAACTGCCATAATAGATGTTTGAATATCATCAATTCAACGTCGGGAGACTCAGTACAGATAAGAACAACATGGTATTCCTCCAAACATAATGCATAACACCAGATCAAATACGTATTCAAGAATTAGATAACTCGTGAAACAGTTAAAAAGTGACAATCAACGGTTAAAAAAGCCTTGCGATGATTACTTAAACCTATAAGCACCCTACTGCTAATGGAAACCAAGTAACCTTTAGAACGATTAAGCAGTTACCTACAGTGTTTCCTGTGACTACCCCCTGCAAAGTGATGAAAGTCAGCCGCAGTGCTTATTACGCATGGCAGAAAAAGCCAGCTAAAGTCATCACTGCTGAGCAACTGAATTTATATCAAAAGGCAAAGCACTTCTTTGTAAAAAAGCAGAAATAGGTTTGGTGGAAGTCAACGATTTGCATACAAGATAATCACCAAACGCAAACACAGTGAATGGATTCCCCTGTGAAAAAATTAACTAACACTCATTTTGATTTCACCCCAATTTTACCCTAGATCACATACCCTTTAATTACTAAAACCGACTGCTCAAATCATAATTAATCTTTAGTGTGGATTCAAAATGAAAAAACTAGTTTTTCTACTAACGTTTTTATTTGCTAGTGGCTGTACAACTATTACTAAACAACAAGAACCCAATGGTCAATTTGCTCAAGTAACTTTTTATCGAACAAACCAGTTGCAAGGCAGTGTTTCTGATACCTATATCGGATGGAACGGAAAATATTACTATACGCTTTCTACTGGCGATCAAGTGACCACTAAAGTACCAGTTGGTTTTATAGACTTAAATGTGAAAAGCAAGGTGGATGTAGCTAATGAACTTCCGTTAGAGATCAAACCAAATCAGCGCTATTGCGTTAGTGTGGAAGTGAACCCTGAAAACATCATCTTAATCAATTGGCTTGTACCTGGATATCAGTTAACAAGCATTCCATGTCCTAACGAAAATATGAGCTAAAGCTTATTTGTAATTAATCAACTGAATAGAAAGGGTAAACTGTGAAAATTAGAAATTATTTAGTTATTGGGACATTGTCTCTAATTCTTAGCGCTTGTGGTGGTTCGTCTCGTTCTTCAGATGCTCAAGGAGCTCCTATACAAGGTGATTCGATTCTAGAAAAGTATCAAGGAACTTGGATATCACCTGCCTATGGCAAAGGTTTAATAATAAAGGATAGCCAAATTACTTTATTTGATTATACAAATGACTATTGTTTCATTGATCAAGTACTAAATGAATTAGAGGAAGTTGAGATAGCTGCAGCTTTAGCACTGCAAAATAACGATTCAGAACTAGAGCAAAAGCTTGGATACGGTGCTAATGGTATTTACGCTCCTGGAATGATATACAACAAAGAGCTGTCAGTGCCAATAGCTTGTGAACAAGGGTTTATGCCACAGGTGGGAAATAACGATTATAGTGAAAACTATGAGCGAGATCTTTCTTATTTTTATCAAACATTTAAAGAGCTATCTGTTTCAATTGAGTTACAGCAACTAGATTGGGAAGATATGTATATTTCGGCTCAACAATTATTAGCACAAGAGCCTACTGAGATAACGTTAATCCAAGCCTTAGTTGAGATGATTAAACCATTAAAGGATGGTCATACTGGTTTAGGAGATGAATTAGAGATCAGCTATCCCAACAAACCTTATTATACTAGTTTATTTCTAAATGAATTTCTTGAGCTTAATGAAATTGATAAAATAACAAACTCAACTCAAGAGCAGGCTGCGATTGACTATATAATTGAACAAAATGATCTGATAAATCAAATTATTGTAAACTATGCTCGTAATGAATCAGACATTACTATTAGTGGCAATGAAAATTTAATGTGGTTTCAACTTGATGGCATTGGTTATTTGCAAATAGCTGGCATGGCAGGGTTTACAAATGGAGATGATGATGAACAGGAATTATCAGTATTAGAAGCGTCACTTGAGGAGGCACTAAATGATTTGCAATACACTAATGGGTTAATTATTGATATTCGCCGCAACTTTGGCGGTCATGATTTTATTTCATTGGCGATTGCAAGCAGGTTTACAGATCAGGAAATATTCGCTTATCAAAAGCAAGCGCGTTTAGGAAGTGCAAGAACACCATTACAAGAAGTGCATATATCACCGCGAGGCGACTTTCAATACGTAAACCCTATTGTTTTATTGACTAGTGCCAGCACGTTAAGTGCTGCTGAAGTATTCACTATGACAATGAAAAATTTACCGCATGTCACTTTGATGGGGGAAACAACCCAAGGTGAATTTTCAGATGTGTTAGAAAAAAGGCTTCCATCAGGTCTAAAGTTTGGTCTATCAAATGAATACTATTTAACATCCGAGGGTACTTGGCTAGAGGGGCAAGGAATAAGTGTTGATATAGAGCTCCCTGCTTTTGTCCAATCAGAACGAATAGCTCAAATGGATTTAATGCTAGAAGCTGCTTTTGAGTTACTTTCCAATCGTTAAGTCATTATATTTAATAAAAATAACATTTTAAATGTGAGGTTCATATTGTAGTAACACAAAACGCAGTAGTGATAAATTTAACTATTTTTAACTGAACTTCCTCATATTTTCAGCCAAAAACTCTTTACTAATACCTGAGAATTTTTTAAAACTGATAATTGTTGAATGACAAGGTAGAGCGAGCACCGCCTAACTCTGCCTATTTAACAGTTATTGCCATTATGTTTCTCAATAACTATTCATACAAAACACAACCCTATTCCCAAACTGCCTTTTTTCTTCGAGCTTAAAGTGTAGTGTCGATATAAAGTTGAAAGTACACATTCGCACTCTAATGGTGAAATACTGCAATCATTGTATTCAAAGATAATAGAAGTATACGCGGGTTGTTAGAAACATTTGTTTTAGACCATGTTTAATAGCAATGCTGGCTAAGTTATTTAACTATTCGACAAGTATCTTTATGATTTTAAGTATATTCACACCACTTGATAAGAAACTACAAACATATTTTATGATTTTATATTAACTTAACGTAAGAGCAGGTTTTGGCTTATCAATATACGGATTTGATTTGAATATATTAGTCTTCAAAATCACCTCGTTAAGTGGCATAGGTTTGTAAAAGTAATATCCCTGAATCAATAGCTCTTTATATGGATGAAAAAAGTTAAACTGCTTTTCATGCTCGACTCCTTCAACAACTACTTCTAACTTTAGTTTGTTTGCTAAAACCATAATTGTTTCAACAATTATGCAAGCATCAGGACTATCAGGCAGAGGAGTGATGAAAGACCGATCTATTTTTAGTGTATCTATAGGCAATTTTTGCAAGTGACTCAAAGATGAGTAGCCAGTACCAAAGTCATCAATAGACACATTGACGCCTAGCTTTTTAAGCTCATTTAGTTGATAAATTGCAAGTTCCATGTTTCTTGCAATGCTACTTTCGGTTATTTCTAATGAGATGAGTTCCCCTGGTAAATTATATTTTGTCAGTATACTACTAATAAATACAACCAAGTTTTCATCTGTAAGTTGATTGGGTGACAAATTAATCGCCATCCTAATATTTTGATTATAGCTTTCATAGATTATACTGAAATCTTTAATTGCTAATTCGATAATATAACGACCCAATTTATTCATTAAATTGAACTGTTCTGCAATATTAATGAATGTATCAGGGGAAACGAAACTACCATTAAGATTCCATCGGCATAAAGCTTCTAGCTTTACAATTATTCCCGTTTTTGCATCAATAATAGGTTGATAGTAAAGTTGAACTTTACCTTCATCTATTGCCTTTTCGAGGTGCTCCTTTAAAAAAACCTTATGTTCAAGCTCTTCTTTTAATGACTTATCAAAAAAAGAAAACTGATTCTTTCCTTGAGTTTTTGCCCGAAACAAAGCTAAGTCTGCACTTAAAAGCAATTCTTCAACATTACTTCCATCTTGTGGGTAAATACAGGCACCAATACTAGTTGATGTTCGGTATGCACAACCACACAATATTATCGGCTGCTTAATAGAAAATAATATCTTCTCAATCGTGTGTGATAGTGTGCTGATAGGATCATGAATAAGCAGCACAAACTCATCACCGCCAAACCGACTTATATCAGACTCTAGTACTGCAAATAATTTTAACCTACCAGCAATGATTGAGAGTAATTCGTCACCGACGCTATGCCCCAATGTGTCGTTAATAATTTTAAAGTTATCGATATCAAGGAATAAAACGAAAAAACTCGAATCTGTTTTATCCGCATTTTTTATACAATAATCAATAGAATGAAATAAAGACCTTTTATTTGGAAGGGATGTCAATGGGTCATAATAAGCAAGTGATTTCAATTCTGCTCTTGAACTTCTTAGCTCTTTCAATAAAATTTTCGCTTTAGTGATTTGACGATTATGGCTGATTAGTTGTTTTTGGGTAAAAATGGCTATACATGAGAAAAAGATAATTAATGAAGATGCCATAAATAGACCATAATATATGGGTGAATATACTTCTTTTTGAACATTATCAAGACTATTATCTGGAATAAACACGGCTGACAACATCCCTAACTCATGTGTAATAAAAACAGATGTTGCGACAGTAATGCATATAAATATCGCTGTAAGCTGGCTCCTTTTACCTTTCTTCGAGTAATACACACATAATGAAAAACAGAAAGTAAACGATGCCAATAAGGCCGCTATCACGGAAGCAATAAAATAGTCATACTGATAAATAATTCTAGCGCGAATTAATATCGCTTCCATCCCAAAATAGTGCATAACTATAATTCCCAAACTTAAAACAAATGGGGAGACAAGCCTAAAAGCGAATTTATCCGAAGATAATAGATGTAATGAGATTATTGAGCTGAAAATAACGGCAAAAAGAGTATAGGAGGTAATAGCTAAATCAAAATCATAGGGTATTGGAAGTTTCATCGCTAACATTGCATAAAAGTGCATGCACCAAATGCCACTTCCTAAACAACTCCCAGCGATAAATAAGTGAACTATTTTAACAATACCATGCTCAGAGTTTATAACTGAATAATAAGAGTCTATGCAAGCTTTAGCAGCTAGCATAGTTATAAAAAAGGCAACAACGACTATATTTATATTACTTATTTCGTGTGGAAGTTGCGCATTAAAAAAAGAAGGAAAGTCAGTTGCAGTGTTATTTATTGGCAAAGATATCATAATATTTTATTTTTATTTTAATGATTTAAACAGTAGCACCCATACGCATCATGTATTACGTATGCGCCCATAAAAGCACCTTCAATACTCTTTTTTGCAAACCTAGTTACAAAACTGTTACTTGTAGAGCAAAACGCACCTGCCGAATATGGTCCCAGATAGGTAAGTTCTCCACGGCTGTTAAAAATAACAATTGATGGAGATGAAGGAATCAATTTATTGATATCAGGAAAATCTTCAACTGACAGGTATTGAATTACAGATTCATTTTTTAAAAACAGTTCATTTAGCTCAATAATATGCCTTGAAGTAACAGTATTGCAGCCACATTTACTGCTTTGAATGTGAAAAACTGCATTGTTCGTTACAGCAAAGTTTTTCTTAAAGTAATCTTCAACTTTTCTATCAAACTTAATTTGTGAAGAATTTATGGCAAGGGTTGCATCTGGATCAAAAAGCTGTAACTTGCCATATTTAAGGTAATATAAGCCTGTACTACCTGCAATTAACCACATAAAAAATAGTAGCCAGACTTTATCTAAAGCTTTACTCATATAACGAATTTATTTAATTCTAAATCGAGCTTATTAGTACTTGATGTAAGCACTGACGTTTGTGAAACTACCCCTTCAAGATTCCGCATCTCTTTTGCTGACAGTTCATATATTTCACACGCTGACTGACTTATTATTTGGCTAACATTCGCTTGCTCTTCTGTTGTTGTTGCTACAGATATCACATTATCATTTAAAGTTTGAATACTCTCACTTGCGCGATCTATTAACGAACAAGCGATATTTGAAACATCTTTAACTTCATCCAGCAACTCTAAACACTCAACCATTTGTATGACAGATCTACTCGCACTTTCAACAAGGTTGGAGGTTGTTGTTGATATTTTTTCAGCGTTCAATTTAGATTTCATGGCAAGCTGTCTAACTTCATCTGCCACTATCGCAAAACCTCGGCCATACTCTCCGGCACGAGCCGATTCTATTGCAGCATTTAGCGCTAACAAATTGGTTTGTTCTGCAATAGCAGAAATTGAATTCATCATTGATGTTATGTAATTACAATCTTCATTTAGTTTTTGTAAGTCTTGGTTTGTTGAATCTAACTTTTCATCCAGACGAGCGATAAATAGACTAGTACTTACAATACCTTCTTTAGCCGAGTTAGATTTTAAAATGGCGTCACTGGAAATTTCAGCTGAATTATTAGCTCTTGAGGCAACATCAGTAATTGAAGCACTCATTTCTTCAATTGAAACAGTAATCTGCTCAACTTCAAGATTACTTTGCTGTTTCAGTTTTTCTGCTTCAGTAGACATTTCGCCGACCTGAGAAGAAATACACTTGACGCCCTCCCCCATTCTATTCACTTCATTTAATGTTTCAGAAAACATTCTTAATAATAAATTGAAACTTTTAACGTCTTCGCCGTTATATGTATTCTTTGCTCTCATATTTAAATATATTTTATTTTCATCTTTAAGCAGTTGACTAATGGTGTTTGTAATTTCAAATGAAGAAAATGCTTCAATAAAACTCTGTCTTGCAATAAATGCTAAAACCGTCGCTTCAACAACAGCGAATGCTGCATGTATTAATAAAATGGAAACAGTGACATGGTCTTCCTCAAAAATATAAACGGGTTGCCCATAAAATTGAAGAATAAAAAAGCCTACATGATGTAAAGCGATAGTTAGTGCTGCACTGAGGAACACAGTCCAATCCCTGTAGTAACTAAGTACGGCCATCACAGCAAATAGTTCAAAATGTATTTCCGTCAACCCTTGCACTTGATGAATATGCAATGCTGTAAACAACATAATTGCTATAGCAATAGTGTGACGTGTTAATTTGTGATGTGGTTTATATTTGATATAGATTAACGGCAAAAATAATATAACCACGCCTAAGGCTATAGTCATATCCCATGCATTTTGAACATAAGCGAGTACTAAGGTATAAACAAATTGAACAAGTAGAACCCACTTAAACGTGATATTTGCTTTATAGGTCCAAGGGTAATTTTCATCTATATTACTCATTTAAATGTTCCCGCTTTCTTTGCCAACTTATCAAAATATGATGTTATTTCCTTTTGCCCATACAAAGGTGCATTCATATCAGCAGACATGAGAGATAGAAAGAATTCAATCGGACCAAATATCTTTGTAGGTATGAAAAGCTTGCCAACTATTAAAGTAAGCCTCCTAAAAAAGTTTGGTATATATACAATTTTTATTGGCTTTCTTAGAGCATTAAACGCTAATTCAGCCAACTCTTTCTGAGTGTAAGAAACCGGGCCTCCTATATTAAGCTCTTGGAATAAGTCCTTTTCTAATGAAATAAGCTCTATCATTTCTTTTGCTAAATCAGAGCCATGAATAGGGTTGATAGAACAACCACCATCGCCAAAGAGATACACCTTTCCCTTTAAAGCCATATCAAAAAAGTCAGCCATATCAGAGAAAAAACCTGTCGGCCTAACAATGCAATATTCCAAACCTGATTTTTTAACTTCTTGAACAAACTTTTCTTTTGCTGCACATAATGCTGTTTTTTTGAAATGCTCTCCCTTATACACGGACACATAAATGACTTTTTTTACTCCTGCTTTTTTTGCTTCTTCAAGCACATTCAAATTGGCCTGATAATCTACATTCATGTAACTGAAACCGTCTTGCTGTCGGGTTATTCCTAAACACGAAATAAGTACATCTGTTTGAGTTAACACTCCTGCTAAAGTATCCACATTCAGAAAATCTACTTTTTTTACCTTTAGCGACTCAATGCCATTGATCTTATTAAAGCTCCTAACCAATGCTGTTGTATTGTAACCTTGAGAAATTAATTCTCTAACAACGTATTTACCCAAATAGCCTGTAGCACCTACTACAGTTACATTTGTTTTACTTTTTTCCACAGCTACTTTCCTATGAAGAGTAAATTTGTTGAGTTAAAAATCATTAGTTGCTTCATTCTTTACAAATCCTCAACTTCTTAACGACATTGAAATATATGACTTAATTATCCTGAATTTAGTCGACCTTGTATGTATGGTGATTGCATGTATATGTATGATTTTGTATATGCGTGTATGGGTTTGTATAAATGCTTGATTACAATGAAAAAATATTGATATAAGTATTAATAACCAACATCCTAAAACAGTTTTGATTAGCCGGTATTTCAAAATTGAAATATGCGGGGTGAAAAATTTTTATAACACTCAAAGGCGAAAGTTATGTTAATTGGAAACACCAAAAGTACATACTTAAATACACAACAACAAAAAGTAAAAGATAACAATGATTCTGAAATAAAGAAAAATGAGTTTCAATGAGAAGAGTTTATTGTAGATGAGTCTAAATTTTTAATGTCTGAGAATAAATCTACAGAATTTACTGAAGTAGAGTTTGGTAACAATAGTATTTCAATGGCAACCCCTGAGTTACTGGCAAAATTTGGTGAACAGATAAATCCTTGGATTGGTATTAGTCATAGAGCTTTTAAAGAAATAGTTGAAGATTCAAAAACAGTAATTGAAAATGAAATCTCAAACTATAATAAGTTTTTAAGTGTGGCTGAGACATATATTGCAGAGCTAAAAAAAATGGATAAGACAAACTCCTTAAATGTAAAAATAGATACTGCAGGTTTTGTAAAAATATCAACTAAAAAATCTGCCTATGCGCCGGGTTCTAACGTTTCAACAGATGAAATACACCGTAATAAAGTCAAAATGCAGCAATGGGTTAAAGAAAATGAAGAACTCATTAGAGAAACGACAAAAATAGGAAGAAAATACGCCCTAGCAAAAAGCGTTAATGATTATGAAAAAGCTACGGGTATAAATCATAAAAATTTACACACATTAAAACCAAGAATAACAAAAGGATCTCCATCTGATTTTATTAATCAGGCAAAAGAGGACTCAATAAGAGAGATTGAGTACCTGAGTAAAATGGGCCGATATGCATCTTGGAAATTCGCAACCTCGCCTTTAAGTTATAAAGTCATAGATAATATGGGTAATCCAAGTTTTGCACCTCACTCAGAAGGCCAGCGACCAGCTCTTTTGCCTAACATGAATGATAATTAACTAATCAATGCTGACAGCGCCGAGTTATTTATTTTAAGAATATGATGTAGAGTTAGCTATGAATTCACATTTAAAAGTAGAGAAAGATTAAATTTATGTGTTTCTTGTATTAGTTAATATCATAGCCAGTGGCGGACTTTCAACAGGTTAAATTGTAGCATTAAAAAATTAGCTTTTTCTTTTTAGTAGCTTTCCTTACTTAATTCGGCGAGCCTGATTAATGCTTTTAATCTGTGCCCCTGCGTTGGGTGCGCAAAACTTAACCGAAAGTAATTAGAGAATTTATCAGCCGAAGTAAATAGTCGGCCCGGCGTTATTACTATACCCTCAGCTATCGCCTTATTATAAAGTGAAAAGGTATCTACCCCCTTGGGTAACTCCATCCAAATAGCCAGCCCGCCTTCGGGAACAGTAAATTTTACTGGTATGTTCCAATGGTTGGTGACTTCTTTAATTAATTGATCTCGTTGTTTTACTAGGGTTCTACGATATTGATAAAGATGGCGTTCAAAATGTCCTTCTGCTAAAAACGAAGTGAGTCCATGTTGGATAGCCTGACTGCTAGACAATTGATAGACCAATTTCATCTGGGCAATTTTTTTATAGTGTTTATTGGTCACTATCCAGCCAATACGAAGGTCGCGCGATAATGATTTTGAAAATGAGCTACATAGAATGACATTGTCTTGCATGTCATATCGTTTAAGCGGTTCAACATTTGAATGAAAGCTTAAATCACCATAAATATCATCTTCAATTAAAGTGATATTTTCTTCATTCGCAACAGTGACAATCGCTTGTTTTTCTAATGAGGGAATCAGTGCTCCTGTTGGCGTGGAAAAATTTGCTGTTATCACGCATGCTTTAATATGCCACTGTTTACTAGCTGCTCTTAGTGCCTCTGCCGTTACCCCTTGGGTATAGCTGCTAGGTAACTCGACAACTTTTAATTTAAGTTGTTGTAATAATTGCAATACACCATAAAAAGCCGGACTCTCAATCGCCACGATATCGCCAGCCTGACAGATCGTTGTTAGCGCCAAAAATATACTGTTTTGGCAACCCGAAGTAATACAAATGTCATCTGCCGAAATATCGACGCGTCGTTTTCGATAATGTTTGCTAATTTGATGGCGCAACGCCAGGCTTCCAGATGGCGCGGAATAATACAGCGAATTTTCGTGCACCGTTTGCCTTAATGCTCGATTAATGTGTCTGTTGAGCAATAATAAATGACTTGGTGTCTGGGAGTTATTTAAATGTTGTGGGGCTATATCAAAGGCGGCGCCCCGTTCCATAATATCGTAAAACACCTCCGGCAAATCAACCTTGGTTGGCTTGCTAATACCTTGAATTTCCGGATTAATGTGTTGAATATTTTTACGGGCTGCCACGTAATAGCCAGATTTTGGCTTTACATAGATAAGATCCATCGCTTCTAAAACGTACAGCGCTTTTTGTACGGAAATCTTTGACACATTAAAGTTGTTCGCCAGTACACGAATTGAAGGAAGTTTCTCGTTTATTTGCCAGTTGTTTTCATCAATCTGAGATTTTAACGTTTTGGCAAGCTGCTGGTATTTAAATTGTTGCATACGTTAATCACAATCTATCTGTACCTATATTAATTTATTTTATTGTATCTATAAAACACAGATTATCAATTTAAACTTGTCTCCGTGAACACTTTATCGGAGCAGCCCTGTGGATTCGTCATATTTATCAAAAGAAAATCTTATTTATAAAACTCTCGCGAGTAACGATAAAATTTATATTCGAGAGCAAAAAGGATTATTTCAGCGTATTCGGCGGAGTTTGAATTTTTTCTTAATGGCTATTTTTGCGCTAGTTCCTTTTATTAAATATAACAGCTCGCAGGCGGTATATTTCGATCTTCAGCAGCAACAGTTCCATTTTTTTGCACTGACTCTGTTTCCACAAGATTTATTAATTGTTTGTTTTATCTTCGTGTTTTCTGCATTTCTATTATTTTATATCACCAAGCTTTTCGGTCGTGTTTGGTGTGGTTTTACCTGCCCGCAAACCGTGTGGATGCTTATATTTAATTGGGTAGAACGAAGAATTGAAGGTAGCCATAGTCATAGTAAATCGCTTGATTCCCAGCCATTTACGGCCAAAAAGTTAGTCAAAAAGTCGGTAAAACACTTAATTTGGGCAGCAATTTCACTGCTCACCGCATTAGTGTTTATTTCTTATTTTGTTCCGGTCGAACAGCTTTATATGCCATTTTTTACCATGCAATCATCGTCACTTACTGTTTCTTGGGTACTGTTTTTTGCAGTATGTACTTATATAAACGCCGGTTGGATCAGAGAAAAGATGTGCCAGCACATGTGTCCGTATGCCCGTTTTCAATCGGCAATGTTTGATAAATCTACCAAGTTAGTCAGCTACGATCAGCAACGTGGTGAAAACCGTGGTAGAAGAAAGCGCTTACAAGAAAAACGTGAGGACATGGGAGATTGCGTAAACTGCAATTTATGCGTGCAAGTTTGTCCTGTCGGCATAGATATACGAAATGGTTTACAGTATGAATGCATCAATTGTGCTTTGTGTGTTGATGCCTGTGATATGATCATGGAAAAATTTAATTACCAGAAAGGGCTTATTGCCTTTACCAGTGAACAAACACCGTTCAATGGCTGGAAGCGACATGCTGGCTATGGGAGTTTTATTGCCATAACTCTAATGGCAATAATTGTATGGGGGCAAACTTGGCAAGACTTTGAAGTTAATATTATCCGTGATCGACAAGCACTTTATCGTGTCAATCAAGAGGGTAAAATAGAAAACTCATTTATCATTAAAATTAGAAATAAGTCGAGCCAAAGCAAACAATATAAAATTGAATTAGCTGGACTAGACAGTGCAAAAATTATCGGAGCATCTCAAGTTGAGGTGTTTCCACACGAATTGAGAACAATCTCTATTGTCGTATCGGTTGATAACCCGTTAATCGATAAAAAAAATGATATCAGTTTTGAAATAGTAGATGAAAGCTCAAAAAGCCAGATAGTCAAACACAACTCCTTTTATAGTGGTGAGCGAGGGTGGTAAGAGGCTTAACTTGATCAATGTCTAATTACACTGAAAAGTAACTCATATGGAATTTTTTGTAGTAGCTCAGGCCTGATCTGACAGTTACCCGGTGTTTAACGGTGTTTTGTCAGCTTAGATTTGATCTAAATTCTTTTCAGCCTAATTCGGTTTACCATCAATTTATGTTTCTAGAGGAGTACGGCAAGAGTTTATCATTCAACATATCTGCAACTGTGATCGGCGTTTTGGTAGTATAGAGTTTTGTAAAGGCCATTTTGCTGCAGGTGTCAACGAAGGTTTATTGGTAAAACCGACCAACACCTATGAAGTTACCAACATAAAACGTATATTGTGAACCAAGATAATCAGGGGGAGCTGTTTCTATTTCGCCACAAGATTCATCATCATGCTTTTTCTTTTCAAGTGCAGAAACTTGAGCATTGGCTAGAATAATGTCATCTTTGGCTACTTTTTTTCAAGGACTTTAAGTCGCTTCTTGAAATTTTCTAAGTCATGGCGAAGCCAGATTAAGCGGACACCACTACCCTAGACAAAGCCGCCTTGCTTACGCAGTTCGTTACTTGTTTTGTTTGACCGTGGGCTGGTTGATCGACAGCATACTCCATCTCTGTTTTTTCAGTTGCTTTGTCAACTCGGTTTTTTATATTGGGTGTTCTTCGATCTTTATTGATAAGGGCATCAATACCACCATCATCTACAAGCTCTTGATAACGGTAAAACATGTCTTGCGATAAGCCCATAACTTTGCATGCATTAGAAACGTTTCCTAATTCTTCGACTAGATTAATCAAGCCTACTTTGTGTTTAATAATTAATTGATTGTGAGTATGTAACATGAAAGTTACCTCTTTTTGTTTAAATTAAAGATTCGACACTTTTAATAAAAACGGGTAACTCTCAAATTTTCAAGATGATGTATAAGATCTAATCTGAACTATTACAAATCACGCTATTGCAATGCATTTTCCCAAGCATCACCAACAAACATATATCCTTTATTTCTTATAGTAATAATGCCTTTCGGGCTTTTACCGTTGTCACCAAGCTTTTTTCTCAACGTACCTATTTTGATATCAATTGATCTATCTAATCCATCGTAATCTATACCTCTGATAGTGTTTAGTAAGTTGTCTCTAGAAATCACTTTATTTACGTTCTGGGCAAAATAATTTAAAAGGTCGTACTCACTTGTTGTTAGTGGAACATCCATGCCGGCTAACTTAACGTTTCTCGAGGAAAAATTTAATTCAAGGTCGCCAAACTTCATTAAGTTAAAATCTGTTAGGTTAAACTTATTCGACACATTATTAGCTCTTCTCAACAGCATTCTAATTCGAGCAAGTAATACACGAGGGTGAATGGGCTTCGTATAGAAATCATCAGCCCCCATTTCAATTCCTGCAACATGGTCCATGTCATCACAACTAGTGGTGAGTACCAGTAGTTTTCCTTGGAACTTACCACTTAACTTACGACCAACGTCAAAACCATCAACTTTTGGAAGTATTAAATCAAGGATCACAATATCCGGCTGTCTTTTGAGAATTTCATCAACAGCCAAAGAGCCATCATGACACATAATAACTTGATACCTGTAAGGTTCTAAAAACCGTTTAATTTGGTGACATAATTTTACATCACCATCAACTAAATATATTGTTTTCATAAGTTATATTAAATAGTCGCAATCAACTGAGCCAATAGGTTAATTACAAAATAACCTTTTAATTTATAGCTCGATTAAGAAAATTAACAAAAAGTGTAATTCAATATTAACTTCTCAGAACTTGTGTTATTAAAAATCAGAGTAGCCTTGAATGTGCTTCGTTTTAAACTTTTTACAATCAGATTTAAGTTTGCAAATATTAAATGCAGCTGGCTTTGAAGCCATTGTCAGCCAGTCTTCTTCAGATAAAAAGTTTGCGTCAATTCCATTAATTGATTCGATTTCATCACCTTGTTTTAAGCCACTAGCTTTTGCAGGAAGATCTGGATATACATACCTCACAAATAAGTTACCGTTAGTAAGCTTTCTTATATCAAGACCTGCTAAGTTAAACTTAGTTGCATAGGTTTTTTCTTTGTCCTCTTGAATAACAAAGTTATTATTATGATAATCAATAATCGTTACATATTGGTTCATAAGAGCACTACCAATAACCCACCAATCATCTTCATCATCACTTTTTATCAAGTTAGTTTTAACATTTGTGAAGATAGCATCACCAATTTGGATATTTGGAAGCGTTATTCTTTCATGAAGCGCCACACCACTCATACCAAAATCAGCTGCCCTAACTTTTGTTTCAGGTAAAGTGATGTCGTTATTTCTAGGGTATGCAGAACTAAGCTTAAGGTAATGACGACTACCTGTATCGATGATCACTTTTTTTTCTACAAATTCAGTTTCATTGAACTTAACTATTGCAGGTATGCTTAACTTTGAAAAACTCACATCAAAAGGAACAACAGAGTCTGTTGATTTTGGCTTGTATCCTTCTGATGATATTGTGATCTTCGACACTTTTTTATCAAAGATCCAACTAAAGTGTTTCATTAAATCATGGCCTAATACACCATCAAATATGGCTTCTTTATCATTCAAATAATATTGACTTGTGGAAATAGGAATATAGGCAACCTTTACGTTATTAAAAGTAACTTCACCAATATCTAATGAGTTCAACTCTGTCTGGTATGCTGGTGTGTTTTCACCGTCACCCCAGCCCTGAATGGATAAATCGAAACCTTTTTTGTTAGCTACACTTTTTCCTATTTCAGTATCAAACACCATAGAAAATGAAGCTCCGGTATCAATTAAAAATAATAACTCGGTATTGTCATTTGCTTTAACTTTAATATAAGGTTTTTCTCCAATATAAAAAGCGTCTAATATCTGCTGCTTTTTATTTGAAGGCCACTTAGGAACTAAATCGTTATTGGCTCTCATCATTCGCAATACATTGGCTACCGAGCATCCATTTAATGATGTGACTGTAATCAAAAGCACACAAATAATAGCTATATAATATTTCATGTTTTTACCCTAATATATTCAGTAAAGCTAATAGCTGAACGGTTCGAATGAACTCAAAAGATATCAGCTCAACCAAGGCATGTGTTGCTATTGTTGTTTTACTAATTTCTTGTTTGAAAGTGTGCGATATTTCTAAAAGTTGAGCTTTTGCAACACTATAACCTTGATTGGTGTATGTATTTAAAATACGGACGCTATTTTCTTCTGCTGTAGGTTGGCGCTCTACAGGTTCATACCCTAAGGCTTTAATAGTTTCTTCCGCTAAATCCCACACAGACCATGGGTTTTGACCGGTTATTAATTTATTGTCTACAACAACATTATTTAAATATCTTGCTCCTTTTACAAAATTAGCTCCCTGCTCTTGAAGTTTCGATTGTAATAAAAATGGAAAAATGTCCGCAGCATTCGGGATAAAGAACAATTCTTCTTCATTGGTAAACGATGCAATTTTTTTATTTTTTACTAAGTATTCTCCATTATCTAACTTTACATTCACTAAAGCCGCTGGGCCATGACACACTGCTGAAATAGTTTTATTTTGATCCCAAAAATGTCTAACAATTCGTTGTATGAGTTTATTTTCAGGGAAGTCAAACATTGTTCCCTTCCCACCAACAAAGTACACACCTGAATATTGATCTAATTTAATATCATCAATTTTTAATGTTTTTTTTACTTTTGACATAGCTTTTGAATCATTTAAAAATGCATAATCAAAAGCTCCCATATCATCGTCATCCCTTATCATTGGAGCCTCTCCACCTTGGGGGCTTGCAACATCAACACTAAAACCGTTAGCTAGAAAAACATAGTAAGCTCTTGATAATTCAGTTAATTCATATCCAATTTCTTTTTTATTACTATCCATAGTATTAGTGCTTGTTACGATGGCAAGAATCTTACCTCTTGACTCTGTTACACCCTGTGAAATGTAATCAATTTGATTTGCCTTTTGCCTTGAATGATCTATTGAAAGTTCATCTCCTAGTAAGCTAATAATCCAGCCAATAATAATAGCTATAGATATGATTAAAACTAAGAAGCTATAAGTAATTTTTTTTATCATGTTTTTATCTCCTTTGATTAAAAGGAATTTAACATTCACATGGTCAAATTAAGGTAAATTGTAACTACTTCTTTATTGATATAAGTTCAGGTGGGATAGATAGAACAACAAGGTATTGCTGATAAAGGCTTTCAGGTTTATATGATAGCTTAATGCCAGAAGGTACATTGTTTGTATAGTGATCTGATTATTACCAGGAGAAATGTTAATTGTGTTTTCACTATGAAGTACAGTATTTCCAGTAATATGTATTATATAAGGAGCAATAATTGAGCATTCAATACCAATACACGAATCTACTCCCGCAGTGAGGTTTACAGCGATTCCTATTATCTCATCATGCAAATCAAACACTGACTGTTCGATATTTAGCCAACCAACTACGCTGTCAAAGTTAATAGACACTTTGACATCCTGCTTTTTTATCACCATGAGTGAATAAAATTAACTCTTTTTTAAAGAAATAAACAATTTATTTCAAATTTTAGCCTTTTTTGCATATCAATAAACAAAGGCTTATATATACTTATAGTTTATATCTTTTATAGCAGTCCACGTTCATTAACGAGTTAAATCATCGACGTAATAATTAATATATTCATGAATATAGTGACACCTTCAATGCAGGCAAGCATTAGAGGCTGGATATAAAGATCATGTATTTAGTATCTAACAATAACCCCACACTTCGTAAAATGGGTGCAGTTGCCGCAATCATTTGCTCAGTATGTTATATCATCGGACTATATACTCTCATCTATATTGCACCAGATCTAAATCAACTACCTGCAGGACGGCTTAAAGTTATTGATGAATATGGCAACTTACTATATCTTTGGTATTTCACCGTTTACGGTGTTGTTGGCCTTAGTGTATTATTCGTAAACCATGCATTGTTACAACCGCATAGTAGCCTACCAAGTATATTAACTATCCTGACGTCTCTTGTTGCCTATTTATCAGCAAGTTACTTATTCATTATTTGCAGTATAGAAATACTATCAAATGTCTTTTTGCTTTCGCAGTATTATGGAGAAGCTACAAAACGAAATGAGTTAACTACACAAATTTATTCAGTACTCATTCGTTTACGAACATACACAGAATGGAGCTTAGATGTGTGGCTAATTTTAGTAAATTATCTGCTATTTCGAGCTAAGAAAAAAAACGTATATCTCCCCATTTTGGGTATATGTATAGGGGTCGTTGGTATTCTTATTCTCCACCCTTCTCTACAACCCTATGCCTTATATTATGTTGCAGCTATTGCGACATGGTTTATGCTCGTTGGCATCCAACTTTTATCATCAAAGCGTTCATTTAGGTAATGTTACATAAATAAAGGTGACATACTTTATTTTTCAATAGGTAAATATGTATTTACCATGCTAATACGAATGCCAGAAAATGCATTTAATTGATAAGATCTTTTAATCAAGAACACAAGTTGAATTAATGTCAGAATAAATAAACATTATAATTACTAACATGAGTACTCTTCAGATAGGCTATTGGACAGTAGTTGGGTATTGTGTGGATAGATGTTGTTTAGACTCGAAAAAACCTGCAAACTATTGATTATATTAAAATAATGGCGGTGACGGAGAGATTCGAACTCTCGAAAGGTTGCCCTTTACACACTTTCCAGGCGTGCTCCTTCAGCCACTCGGACACGTCACCTATATTAATTATTTTGAAGAGTTTTTTAGTGTTCTTCTCACTTAAGTTAGTTGGCTGAGCACGCTAGGCGTGATATTCACCTTGGAAGCCACTCGCTCTCAACAGTCAAGGTCACCTTTATAAAACCTTTCATTATGTTAGCGTGTTAATTATCACGTTTATTGCTTAGCGTTAACAAGCTGCGCTATGTTAGGCAATACTCAGTGATTTAGCAATAAAAACTAAAGCTAAGTCTTTTAATTGCCTAAGATTTAAACGTTTTCAGAAAGATTTGTTATTTACGTAGACTTGCTGAAAATTCTAACATGCGATTTGTCGATCTAAGTGCACCTTCACGTAAAGACATATCAACAAACACTTCTTTGCCTTTTGCGTCAATAAGCGCTTCCTCAATCGCTTTTAAGCCATTCATCGCCATCCAAGGACAATGTGCACAGCTGCGACATGTTGCTCCTTCACCAGCCGTAGGCGCTTCGAAAAACTCTTTATCAGGACATAACTGCTGCATTTTGTAAAATATGCCACGATCAGTTGCCACGATAAATTTTTTATTCGGTAACTCTTGTGCGGCTTTAATTAATTGACTGGTTGAACCAACCGAATCAGCTAATTCAATTATTTCAGCAGGTGATTCAGGATGTACTAAGATAGCAGCATCTGGATGCAGAGCTTTCATGTCTTCTAGCGCTTTGGTTTTAAATTCGTCATGAACAATACAGGCCCCTTGCCACATGATCATGTCGGCACCTGTTTGCTTCTGTATGTAGTTGCCTAAATGACGGTCTGGTCCCCAAAGGATCTTCTCGCCTTGCTCTTCTAAGTGTTCAACAATTTCAAGGGCACATGAAGACGTAACAATCCAATCAGCTCTCGCTTTTACAGCGGTAGATGTATTGGCATAAACCACCACAGTACGATCAGGGTGTTGATCACAAAACTCGCTAAATTCTTTTATCGGGCAACCTAAATCTAATGAACAAGTCGCTTCTAAGGTTGGCATTACTACCGTTTTTTCCGGCGTTAAAACTTTGGCTGTTTCGCCCATAAATTTAACACCAGCAATAATTAAAGTTTGTGCTGGATGTTGATTACCAAAGCGTGCCATTTCTAAAGAATCGGCAACACAGCCACCAGTTTCTTCTGCTAATGCTTGAATGATGGGATCAGTATAATAATGAGCAATCAAAACAGCATTTTTTTCAATGAGTAATTGTTTAATGCGTGCTTTGTATTGTGCTTGTTCATCTTCAGTAAGACGAGCAGGCTTTGCTGGGAAAGTGAATTCGAATTCTACCGCTAAATTGCTTTGCGCCATTATTTACTCTGTTAAACTCCAAGAAAAATCGCGGGAATTATACGTGAATAACGGGCAAATGTGTACCTACAAATAGCAAGGTAAAGTCAAAATTGATATTAATATAGAATAGAAAATAAGAACTAAAAAGTGGTCGGTCGTGAAGGATTTATGTCGTACATCCTGTACTCTACCCTGCGGGTCGCGCAAGCGCGTGCAAAATTGTTCCCGACAATTTTGTGAACCTTCGACACTTCATTTTGATATAGCGTTAAAAGCCTTGGCTTTTCATTCTAAGTTATTAAACTGAAATTTAGGTGTCTGAGAAAGTGGTCGGTCGTGAAGGATTTGAACCTTCGACACTTCATTTGGGTATAGCGTTAAAAGCCTTGGCTTTTCATTCTAAGTTATTAAACTTAAATTTAGGTGTCTGAGAAAGTGGTCGGTCGTGAAGGATTTATGTCGTACATCCTGTACTCTACCCTGCGGGTCGCGCAAGCGCGTGCAAAATTGTTCCCGACAATTTTGTGAACCTTCGACACTTCATTT
>NZ_JAUOPE010000013.1 GCF_030546755.1 Colwellia sp. 1_MG-2023 | reverse complement strand
AATTGGTAGACACAAGGGATTTAAAATCCCTCGCTTGTAAGAGCGTGCCGGTTCAAGTCCGGCCCCGGGTACCATTTAACTATTATCGTTATTCATAGCATCTCAAATATCCCGTATAAAATTCTTATCTTACTTATTTTAATTATCTTAGTTGTATTAGTTATCTTGCTTATCTTAGCTTACCCAAACAATTGAGCTTATCTATTTTTTGCTTAAATGTCCTATTTTTGAAAAATCACGAAGTTAATTGCCAATAAATTCATATATTAAATTGTACGATTGTAGTTCTTATACTAATCTAATTGATAACGTATAAAGTTTTATTAACAGGTTGATATAATGGGATTATTTTTTAAAGAAAAGATTAAGGACAACACACCTACTGTAGAACAAATAAAAGCGAAACATTCTGAACATATTTTAACTAGTTTAAAAAAATCTGTCGCCTTTATTGAGTTTAGTACTGAAGGCGTTATTTTAGATGCCAATGATAACTTTTTAAAGACAGTTGGTTATTCATACGATGAAGTTAAAGGTCAGCATCACAGTATCTTTTGTGATAAAGACTATACTCAAACTAGTGAATATAGCCGGTTCTGGCAAGATTTAGCTTCTGGTAAATCATTTTCAGATAGGTATCTTCGTTTAAAAAAAGATGGCACACCTATTTGGCTCGAAGCAAGTTACAATGCGGTAACAGATGAACATGGCAATATTACTTCGGTGGCTAAATTAGCAAGTGATGTAACTGATTATGTTAATCGTGCAAATGTTCAAAAAGGTATCATCGAAGCCCTCGATCGTTCGACAGCGAACATTTCGTTTGATCTTGACGGGACAATTATCCAAGTAAATGATAATTTTCTCAACGCTACAGGTTATTCTTTATCTGAGCTTGAAGGGCATCACCATAGCATGTTTTGTTCACCTGATTATGCTGCAAGTAATGAATATAAGCGATTTTGGCAGCAATTAAATACCGGTGAGTATATGCAAGGCTTATTTGAACGTCGTGATTCGCGAGGTAATGTTCTTTGGTTAGAAGCTAGCTATAATCCTATTTTCGATGAAAACGGTAAGCTGATCCGGGTAGTGAAATTTGCAACCGATGTGACTGAAAGAATAGCAAAAATAAATAATGCCACAGAGGCTGTTCAATCTACTGTGACTGAAACTGAGCAAGTTTCACAGCAAGGTAAAGAGGTGTTGGCTAATAGTGTTGCAATCATGGATGAAATTACTCGCAATGTAGAAGTTGTTGCCAAAGATATTTCTGCGATCAACGAACAATCGGATAAAATAAATAATATTGTGAATACTATATCGTCAATTGCCGATCAGACAAACTTACTTGCTTTAAATGCGGCGATAGAGGCAGCAAGAGCCGGTGAGCAAGGTAGAGGCTTTGCAGTCGTCGCAGATGAGGTAAGACAACTTGCTGCTCGTACAAGCACTTCTACAACAGAAATCTCTGAGGTTGTTAAAAATAATACTTTGCTCTCAACTGCATTATCTAAAAACATTATAGAAACCCAACAAAAGTCAGAAGAAGGAAGTGAACTTATTTCCAACGTTGAGGGGATCTTTTTAGAAATCAATCAAGGCATGGAAGGGGTTAGTGTTGCAGTGAATGATTTAAAATAAAGTTTTGATTAGTTTTAGCCGTTGTTTGCTATTTACATGAAACAACCATACTACTTAACTCACGCCTTGAATAAATGACTTTTATTTTGAACAAAATTTAACCTCGAAAGATCAACACACCCTAATCTATTTTCAAAGTGACTTTAATAATTGAAGTCACTTTTACCTTTCTGCTTTAATTCGTTCTTATTTTTGACATTTCATTTTTCAAAAAATTAGCTCTATTTATGAGGTCAAATCATCATCAAAAATATTAAACACTTGTTTGAATATTCATCACCGTGATGTTCGGTATCACAATTTATGTATTAGTGTAATTACTCATAATCATTTAGGTTAAACGTAAGGCAATAAATAAAATATTAAGCCTAAAGTTAATCTTTTGTAGCAGCTATGAGGAAATACCTATGTACACTAATGTTCAAATCCCTGAAAAAGGTGAAGCGATCACAATAGAAAATGGTTTTTTAAGTGTTCCTAATAATCCTATTATTCCATTTATTGAGGGCGATGGAATAGGTGTCGATGTGACACCTGCGATGTTACAAGTAGTCGATGCTGCAGTTTCTAAAGCCTACAGTGGTGAACGTTGTATTCATTGGATGGAAGTATATGCCGGAGAAAAAGCGACACAAGTTTATGATAGTGAAACTTGGTTGCCGGATGAAACACTAGAAGTATTCAAACAATTTAAAGTTGGTATAAAAGGACCATTAACTACACCGGTTGGTGGAGGGATGAGATCCTTGAATGTCGCACTAAGACAAGTGTTAGATTTATATGTTTGTCAACGCCCTGTTCAGTGGTTTACAGGGGTTCCAAGCCCAGTTAAAAAACCTTCTGAAGTAAATATGGTCGTTTTTAGAGAGAATTCAGAAGACATATATTCAGGTATTGAATATCAAGCAGGCAGTGAACAAGCACAAAAGTTAATTTCTTTTTTACAAAGCGAAATGGGCGTCAATAATATTCGTTTTACTGAAAGTTGTGGACTTGGTATAAAACCTGTCTCTAAAGAAGGCTCACAACGTTTAGTGAGAAAAGCGATTCAATATGCCATTGATCATGATCGCGCGTCAGTTACTTTGGTTCATAAAGGGAATATTATGAAATATACCGAAGGCGCTTTTAAAGAATGGGGTTATGAATTAGCAAAAGAGGAATTTTCGGCTCAATTATTAAATGGTGGTCCTTGGTATAAAATTGAAAACCCTAAAACCGGCAAAGAAATAATTATTAAAGATGTAATTGCCGATTCAATGTTGCAACAAACCTTACTTCGTCCAGCAGAATACGATGTTATTGCAACATTAAATTTAAATGGTGATTATTTATCGGATGCTCTTTCTGCACAAGTGGGCGGTATTGGTATAGCTCCTGGGGCAAATATTGGTGAAAAAATCGCGATATTTGAAGCGACTCATGGCACAGCTCCAAAGTATGCTGGATTAAATAAAGTAAATCCTAGTTCAGTAATATTATCTGCTGAAATGATGTTAAGACATATGGGGTGGATTGAAGCAGCCGATCTTCTTTTAAAAGGTATGACTGGAGCAATTAATGCTAAAACCGTTACTTATGATTTTGAAAGACTAATGGAAGGTGCAACTTTAGTCACTTGCTCACAATTTGGTGAATGTATTATAGAAAATATGTAATTGGGACGATGAAAATAAAAAAACACAGCCAAGGCTGTGTTTTTTTTACTCTATCAAAATCTTATTCGTTTGATTCTTCTATTTCATTCGGTGTAATACTTGCCGCATGATGTCCTTTAGGACCTGCGTTTAACTCGTAATTTACATCCTGTCCCGCTTTTAATGTGCGGTACCCATCCATTTGGATAGTTGAGTAATGTGCAAAAATATCTTCACCACCATCCTCAGGACGAATAAAACCAAAACCTTTCGCGTTATTAAACCACTTAACTGTACCGTGAGCCATACTTCAACTTCCTTCTAAAATCATCGGTAATTAGGTATGCTTCCCCAAAAGCATTATTCACATAGAAAAAGTGACTAATAAATCGCCACTGCTTAAATCGTAGATAATATATTTAAATAGTCAAGTTAAATTCACAATATTTTAACAGAATTTTATCTTGTTTTATCAAAAATGATGCAGCAAAAATTGCCACGACAGACTAATATAGAAATATGAGTAATTGGAAACCATCAATCGAGGATCAAGAACTCCTCGAAAAAGAAGTTGAAAAGCAATATCAAAAACCGCCAATGTATAATGTTGTTTTATTAAATGATGATTATACCCCGATGGATTTTGTCATAGATGTTTTACGAAAGTTTTTTAATATGAATGAAGATAAAGCAACGGATGTTATGCTAGAAATTCATTATAAAGGTAAAGGCCGTTGTGGCACATATACTGCAGAAGTTGCAGAGATGAAAGTGAATCAAGTGTGCAATTATGCCTTAGAAAATCAGCACCCATTAAAGTGCACGATGGAGAAAGCGTAATGTTACTAGGTTTTAATGTGGAGTAGCCTATGTTAAATAAAGATTTAGAAATTTCCCTTAATCTGGCGTTTCGCCAAGCAAAAGAGTCACGTCATGAATTTATGACGGTTGAGCATCTGTTATTGGCATTACTCGATAATCCTTCTTCTATTGATGCATTACAAGCGTGTGGTGCTGATATGAAAAAATTACGTAAAGAGTTGCTTGATTTTATTGGGGAAACAACCCCAGTGATCCCTGCAGGTGAAGAAGAACGTGAAACGCAACCCACTCTTGGGTTTCAACGAGTGCTTCAACGAGCGGTTTTTCACGTACAATCTTCAGGTAAAAGTGAAGTCAATGGCTCTAATGTGCTTGTTGCAATATTTAGTGAACAAGAGTCTCAAGCGGCTTATTTTCTTAAAAAATCAGATATCAGCCGTTTAGATATTGTTAACTATATCTCTCATGGTATTGCTAAAGTTGAATTAAATGATGCTCAATCGGCAGAAGAAACAACACAGCAAACTGATGAAGAGCCTAGAACTATTGAAAATTTTGCGACAAATTTAAATGATGAAGCAAGAAGCGGCAATATCGATCCGCTTATAGGACGTGAAAGCGAGCTTGAACGAACCTTACAAGTGCTTGGTCGTCGTCGTAAAAACAACCCATTATATGTAGGAGAAGCTGGGGTGGGTAAAACTGCCATAGCTGAAGGCCTAGCAAACCTTATTATTTCAGAAAAAGTCCCTGAATTTTTAAAAGATGCCACCATATATTCATTAGATATGGGAGCATTATTAGCCGGTACTAAATATCGCGGTGATTTTGAAAAACGCTTTAAGGCATTGTTAAAAGAATTAGAAAAAGAAGGAAATGCGATTCTTTTTGTTGATGAAATTCATACTATTATCGGTGCCGGTGCTGCATCTGGTGGCATGATGGATGCGTCCAATTTGATTAAACCATTATTATCATCAGGCAAATTGAAATGCGTTGGCTCGACGACTTACCAAGAATATCAAAGTATTTTTGAAAAAGATCGAGCTCTAGCGCGACGTTTTCAGAAAATTGATGTTGTAGAGCCAAGTGTTGCGGATACGACAAAAATTTTACAAGGCTTAAAAGAGAAATACGAATCACATCATGGTATTCGTTACACCAACAAAGCGTTACATGCTGCAGCTAAATTATCGGCTAAATATATAAACGAGCGATTTTTACCGGATAAAGCCATTGATGTTATTGATGAAGCGGGTGCTAAACAGCAACTTGTTGCGGCATCAAAACGTAAAAAGGTGATTAATGATAATGATATTGAAACTATCGTTGCGAAAATAGCGCGTATTCCTGAAAAATCAGTGTCTTCTTCTGAAAAAGACAGCTTAAAAACCCTCGATAGAAATTTAAAACTAGTGGTTTTTGGCCAAGATCACGCTATTGATGAATTAAGCTCTGTGATCAGATTATCTCGTGCTGGTTTGGGTAGTGAAGAAAAACCAATTGGTTCGTTTTTATTTGCTGGCCCTACAGGGGTTGGTAAAACTGAAGTCACACAACAGTTAGCAAAAATATTGGGTGTTGAGTTACTGCGTTATGATATGTCTGAATATATGGAAAAACATGCGGTAAGTCGCTTAATAGGTGCTCCTCCTGGTTATGTGGGATATGAACAGGGCGGTTTACTTACTGATGCTGTTTTGAAACACCCTCATGCAGTGGTGTTATTAGATGAAATAGAAAAAGCTCATGAAGACGTCTACAACATATTATTGCAAGTGATGGATCATGGCACATTAACGGATAATAATGGTCGTAAAGCTGATTTTAGAAACATTACTTTAGTCTTAACGACTAATGCTGGTGTGCAAGAAACTACGCGCCAGTCAATCGGTTTTAAACAGCAAGATCATAGTGTTGACGCCATGGATGAAATAAATAAAGTGTTTTCGCCAGAATTTAGAAACCGTTTAGATAATATTGTTTGGTTCAATCATTTATCTGATGAAGTGATTCATCAAGTTGTAGATAAATTTATTGTTGAGCTACAAGCCCAGTTAGATGAAAAAGGTGTTTCTTTAGAGTTAACAAAAGATGCTAAAAAATGGTTAGCAACGCATGGTTATGATAAAGCGATGGGCGCAAGACCTATGTCGCGTTTGATCCAAGAGCATCTGAAAAAGCCATTAGCGAATGAATTACTCTTTGGTGGTTTGACACATGGCGGTATTGCCAAAATTGGCGTTAAGAAAGATAAGCTCGTATTAAGTTATGAGTCTAAAAAGGAACTAGTTGAACATTAAGTTTAACTAGCTTATTTAACCCTATCATTAAACTTAAGCAAATAACTTGATAATGTTATTTGCTTTTTTATGGAAACAATAAAGTTTTAGGCATAAAAAAAGCTCTAATTATAGAGCTTTTTTAATAAATTTATTGCTATTATCTTGCACGGAAAATAATGCGGCCTTTAGATAAATCGTAAGGTGTTAACTCAACTGTTACTTTATCGCCCGTTAAAATACGAATATAATTTTTACGCATTTTTCCTGAGATATGAGCCGTTACAACGTGTCCATTTTCTAATTCAACACGAAACATAGTATTTGGTAGGGTATCTAAAACCGTACCTTGCATTTCAATATTTTCTTCTTTCGCCATTGGGCGTTAAACCTCTAAATTGTGCGTTAATAAAAAGCTGCGCAGATAATGCCCAAATCAACGGCTAAAGTAAAGCTATAGTGTTATTTATTTACGGTTATCCAGCTATTTTCTTTCAAAAGTTGATGAGGATAATACCGATTCTTATAATTCATCTTTTGACAATCATCAATTTGATAACCTAAATATAAAAATTCCTTGTTTAATTTAGCTGTCAATTTTATCTGTTGAATAATTGAGAAAGCGCCAATACCGCTTTTTCGATATTCAGGATGATAAAAGGTATATACTGCTGATAATGCATTACTTAGTTCAT
The DNA here is from genome assembly GCF_030546755.1 of Colwellia sp. 1_MG-2023. Classification (GTDB taxonomy): domain Bacteria; phylum Pseudomonadota; class Gammaproteobacteria; order Enterobacterales; family Alteromonadaceae; genus Thalassotalea_H. The sequence goes on along the minus strand of NZ_JAUOPE010000013.1, from coordinate 119,501 downwards.
CAGTAACCGCAACACTGACCAGTGTTTCATCATGCCATATTTCTAAAAATAATTGTTTGGTTAGCTTGCCACTTAAAAAACTTTGATATTGTGCGTGATTAGCAGGGTACATGGCGCCGTCTTTATGAACTTCATTGATATATTTTTCATATAAAGGGTAATAATTGTCTTGTAATTCATTATTAACTTTGATCGTTAATATGTGGTTTTTCTTTAATAGCCTTTTTTGACTTTTTGTTGGGGCAAATTCATTGGCGAGTACTCTTAAAGATTGACATGCTCGACAATTAATACAATGGGGTCGATAAATTTGTTCGCCACTTCGACGAAATCCTTGTGACATTAACCAGCCATAATGCTGGGCATCCTGTAGGCGCTCATCAACTGCGATCAATAAACGTTCTTGTTGATCAGGTAAATAGTTACAAGGGAATGTTTGGCTGATCCCTAATTGATAATTTTCATTCATGGTTTAAGTATAGTTGACGTGGTTGCCAAAAATCACTCGGTAATTGCTTTTTTAAGGCTTGTGCTTTTTGATGAATAAAAGCCTCACGTGATATTTCGTAACACCCCATATCAGCTAGGAAAGGATTTAGCATCTGGCAATCAAGAAATTTAATGTTTTCACTCTTTAGCAAATTAACTAAATAAACCAAAGCGATTTTTGACGCATTACTCTGTTTATAAAACATTGATTCGCCAGAAAAGTAACCATTAATAGCAACGCCGTATAATCCACCGACTAATTGAGTGTCTGACCAAACTTCAATGGAATGGGCTAAGCCGTGTTGGTGCATATTGATATAGGCATCCACCATTTCATCAACAATCCAGGTACCTTCTTTGCGAAAAGGGGCATCAGCGCAAAGTTCAATCACTTCTTCAAAAGCGTGATTAAGCGTTACCGTAACGTTCTGCTTTTTAAGCTGTTTTTTAAGAGTTTTATTTATCTTTATTTCGTTGCAATAAATAACGCCACGAGGATCAGGGCTCCACCACATAATGGCTTCACCTTCACTAAACCAAGGAAATATGCCTAATGAATAAGCCTTAGCTAAACGTTTTTCAGTTAAATCACCACCAAAGGCGAGTAATCCATTGGGTTCTTGCAGTGCTGTGTGAACAGGAGGGAAAGTCAGACTATCCGGTGACAAAAAAGGGATAGTCTGAGTCATATTATATTAAGCGCCTTTAGCGTCTAAATAGCGTTCTGCATCAAGAGCGGCCATACAACCTGCACCCGCAGAGGTGATCGCTTGACGATAAATATGATCGGCTACGTCACCGGCGGCATAAATACCTTCAACACTTGTTTGAGTAGCGTTTCCTTGAGTGCCACTATTAATAGTTAAATAGCCATCTTTCATCGCTAACTGACCTTTAAAGATGTCAGTATTTGGTTTGTGGCCAATGGCAATAAAACAGCCTGCTACATCGATGTTCTCAGTTGCATCAGATTTCGTATCTTTTATACGAATTCCCGTAACACCCATATTATCACCTAATACTTCATCTAAGGTTCTATCCGTATGTAGGGTGATATTGCCGTTTTTAACTTTTTCCATTAAACGATCAGTTAAAATCTTTTCAGAGCGGAAAGTATCACGACGATGCACTAAGTGAACTTCCGATGCGATATTGGATAAATAAAGCGCTTCTTCAACGGCCGTATTACCACCACCAACAACCGCAACTTTCTGATTACGATAAAAGAAACCATCACAGGTTGCACAAGCTGAAACGCCTTTCCCCATGAATGCTTCTTCTGAAGGTAAGCCTAAATATTGAGCTGAAGCTCCCGTACAAATAATCAATGCATCACATGTATATTCGCTAGATCCAGATAATTTATAGGGCTTTGAAGAAAAATCTACTGATTCAATATGATCAAAAATAATTTCAGTTTCAAATTTTTCTGCATGCTTTTGCATACGTTCCATCAATGCCGGCCCTGTTAGGTCATCGGCATCTCCTGGCCAGTTTTCAACTTCAGTGGTTGTTGTTAATTGACCACCTTGTTGCATGCCTGTGATCATCACAGGTTTTAAGTTTGCACGGGCTGCATAAACAGCAGCTGTATAGCCAGCAGGGCCTGAGCCCAAAATGAGTAACGGGCAATGTCTTGCTTCGCTCATGAATTACTCCAGTAATTTAAATTTGAATAACTTAATGATTGGGATATTAAGGGAAGATCACAAGTAGGTACAATAACTTTTCGAGATAAATATTCGTTAAGTGTATCTAAGTGCAATAATTCTTGTACGCGTTGTTAAATATTCGTGTATTTATTGAGCAATACCATTCAGCATTTTTACTTAAAAGTAAAAAGCTCCTAGCGCACGAGCGTTAGGAGCTGATATTTACTATAAGTAAATCAAATACTATTAACGTTTATAAAGCCGCTAACGCTTCCACTGGTGTTACATAGGTGTAACCTAAGTCATCTGCGACAGGCTTATAAGTGATTTGTCCACCTAAGACATTCAAACCAGCCATTAAGTGTTCGTCATCAAGTAATGCTTGTTTCGCGCCTTTATTAGCCAAGGTTACAGCAAAGGGTAACGTCGCATTGGTTAATGCCATGGTTGAAGTACGTGCGACACCGCCAGGCATGTTTGCTACACAATAATGTACAACATCATCTACTACATAGGTCGGTTCTTGATGAGTCGTCGCTTTAGAAGTAGCAAAACAACCCCCTTGGTCAATGGCAACATCAACAACAACAGCGCCTTTTTTCATTGACTTGATATGATCACGAGTCACTAATTTAGGTGCCGCAGCGCCTGGGATCAGTACTGCACCAATCACTAAATCCGCATCGACAATTAATTGATCCATAGCATCAGCAGTTGAATATACGGTTTTTAAACGACCATCAAATTCTGTGTCTAATTGGCGTAAACGCGGTAATGAGCGATCTAAAATAGTAACGTCAGCACCCATACCAACAGCCATACGAGCTGCTTGTGTACCAACTACACCACCACCAACAACTAATACTTTAGCTGGAGCAACACCTGGTACACCACCAAGAAGGGCACCTAAGCCGCCTTGTGCTTTTTCAAGTGCATGAGCACCGGCTTGAATAGACATACGGCCAGCAACTTCTGACATTGGGGCTAACAACGGTAAACCACCCGCAGCAGATGTGACGGTTTCATAAGCGATACAAGTTGCGCCAGAAGCAATTAATAACTCAGTTTGTTTTGGATCAGGGGCTAAATGTAAATAAGTAAATAATACTTGACCAGGACGAAGCATTTTACATTCGTTTGGTTGTGGCTCTTTTACTTTAATGATCATTTCTGCTGTCGCAAAAATTTCTTCTGCCGTCTCTATGATAGTTGCGCCGGCAGCAATATATTGTTCATTATCAAAACCGATAGAAGCACCACCGTTATTTTCAACAATAACATCATGGCCATTGACAACTAACTCTTTAACACCAGCAGGAGTTAAGCCGATACGATATTCGTGGTTTTTAATTTCTTTTGGTACACCAATAATCATATTAATCTCTCTAATTATAAAACTGTTGTAATATTTGCGACTAGTATAGTACTAACTTTTCAGATTAACCTGTCGTAATTTTTATTAAGGCAGCATATAATGTTGAAAACAACTAATATTGCAGCGTATTGTATTGTGAATTTATCTAGTGAAAAAAAATTAGACCGTATCGATAAAAATATTTTATTTGAACTACAGCAAAATGGCCGTTTATCAAATGTTGAATTGTCTAAAAGAGTAGGGCTTAGTCCTACACCTTGTTTAGAAAGAGTAAAGCGCTTAGAAAATGACAATTATATAAAAGGCTATCAAGCAATTTTAAACCCCGAGAAATTAGAGGCTGCTTTATTAGTGATTGTTGAAATAACATTAACTAAAACAAGTCCTGATGTATTTGATGACTTTTCAAAAGCGGTTGATGATTTAGATGTGATCCAAGAATGTCATTTGGTTTCAGGTGATTTTGATTTTTTATTAAAAACCCGCGTGGCGGATATGGCAGCTTATCGACAATTGCTTGGAGATACATTATTAAGGTTACCAGCGGTAAGTGAAAGTCGTACTTATGTAGTGATGGAAGAAGTAAAATCGACTAATTTTTTACCGATTCAACGATAAACTTGATTAAAACGCCTTAGCTATTGATTAAAGCGTTTAACTCATTACAATATTTTGGTACTTTACTGTATATAACAACAATAGAATTTTTGGCGTGTAATTTGTCTGTAGAATCTTCAAAATTAAACGGTGTACAACGGTTATTAGAAGCAGGGCTTTTAGTTTCTTGTGTTTTGGCCATGTATATTATGATGGCTTTATTTAGTTTTGACCCAGCCGATCCCGGTTGGTCTCAAACTGGCTATCAAACCCCTATTCGTAATTTAGGCGGGGCAGTTGGCGCATATCTGTCTGATTTACTCCTCAACTTATTTGGTCTTATCGCTTATAGCCTACCTTTTGTGATTGCCTTAACCGGTTGGGTTTTGTTCCAAAAATATCATCGCTTGATTCAGCTCGATTATTTAACGCTAGGCCTAAAATTTATTGGCTTTATTATGTTCTATATAGGCATCACCGCAATTGCTAGCATGAATTTTGATGACGTGTTTTATTTTTCAGCCGGAGGGATATTAGGCGATATTTTGAGTAATGGTCTTATTCCATACTTTTCCTTTGTCGGAAGCACATTACTATTTTTAATGTTTATAGGGACTGGTTTTGTCTTATTAACCGGTTTGTCGCTATTAAAAATGATCGACTATATTGGCGCTCAAACAATCAAAGCCGCTTTTGTCTTAACAAAGTTACCAACGTTATTAAAAGACAAATTTGGCACTCAGCTAACCACTGAAGATGAAAGCCAATTAAAACAATCTGCGAAAAAAGCTCAGCAAATTTCATCGAAAGAACCTGAAAAAGAAATCCAGCAAGATTCGATAAACCATGACACTTTTCATACTGAACAAGATAATCAACATCAATCCGCCTCTTATCAAACGGACTTAAACACGATAACCGCCGATAATTCAAGTGAAGCCTTTGCCGAAAGTAAAAATGATTTACCGTTTAAACTTGATGATGAGATTGAACACTTTGTTGATATTGATGATTTAATGGGAGAGCCATTAGCTATTAATGTACAAGAACATGTAAGTGAAGATGAAATTAATGCGGCATTTGAAGCTGAAGAGCCAATTATTGTTGACGAACCTGCTGCTAAAGTAAGCAAAGCAAAAAGCGAAATACCTCAAGGATTGCCGTCATTAGAGCTATTAGATCGCCCTAATCGTTCTGATAATCCGATAGATCCGGTTGAACTAGAGCAAATAAGCCGATTAGTCGAAGAAAAACTATTAGAATTTGGCGTGAAAGCTGAAGTCGTCGGTGTTTTCCCAGGCCCTGTAATTACCCGTTTTGAATTAGATTTAGCGCCTGGTATTAAAGCCAGCAAAGTCAGTGGTTTGTCACAAGATATTGCCCGTTCATTATCGGCTAAAAGTGTTCGTGTCGTGGAGGTCATTGAAGGGAAATCGGTTATTGGCATTGAATTACCCAACAAATTCAGGGAAACGGTATTTTTTGCCGATGTTATTTCCGATAAAAAGTTTTCTGATTCTTCTTCAAACCTTGCAATGGCAATAGGTAGTGATATCTCTGGTAAACCTGTCGTTGCCGATTTAGCGAAAATGCCACATTTATTGGTCGCAGGTACTACCGGCTCAGGTAAATCTGTTGCGGTAAATACTATGATAGTGAGTATTTTATATAAGTCGTCGCCAGAAGAAGTGCGCATGATCATGATCGACCCTAAGCAAGTTGAATTGTCTGTTTATAACGGTATTCCGCACTTACTTTCTGAAGTGGTAACAGACATGAAAGAAGCCGCGAATGCACTTCGGTGGTGTGTTGGGGAAATGGAACGTCGTTATAAACTAATGTCTGCATTAGGTGTGAGAAATTTAAAAGGTTTTAATGAGAAAGTAGTAAAAGCTCAAGAAGCCGGTGAGCCGTTAATTGACCCCTTGTGGCAACCAAGTGATGCCTTTAGTCAAACGCCTCCGTTATTAGAAAAACTGCCAGCTATCGTTATTTTAGTGGACGAATTTGCCGATATGATGATGGTAGCAGGAAAAAAAGTTGAAGAGCTCATTGCTCGAATTGCTCAAAAAGCGCGTGCGGCTGGTATGCATCTAATTTTAGCCACTCAACGCCCTTCAGCTGATGTTATTACCGGATTGATAAAAGCTAATATTCCTACGCGTATGGCGTTACGTGTGCAATCAAGAATGGAGTCTCGTATTATTCTTGATCAACAAGGCGCTGAACAATTACTAGGCATGGGGGATATGTTTTATCTACCGCCTGGCGAGGCCGTCTCTGTTCGTGTTCACGGTGCTTTTGTTAATGATGATGAAGTACATGCTGTTGTCAATGACTGGAAGTCTCGTGGTGAACCGGCTTATGTGGAAGACATTCTAACTGGCGATACTGATAACGAGATACTTTTACCTGGTGAGCAGGCGGAAGCAGATGAAAATGCTGAACTTGATGCGCTTTATGATGAAGCGGTAGAGTTTGTGACCACTAGTCGACGTGTCTCTATTTCAAGTGTCCAACGAAAATTTCGTATAGGGTACAACCGCGCCGCTCGAATCGTAGAAGATATGGAATCGCAAGGAGTCGTTAGTACTCCTGGTCATAATGGTGCTCGCGAAGTGTTAGCTCCACCACCAGTGAGAGACTAAATTTATGAAAAACACTATTAAACAACACTTATCGTCTTATTTATTTTGCGCCTCGATAATGCTATTGACTGTAACAAGTTATGCCGATGAACCTACTCAAGAAATGGCAAGCAAAGACACGCAACAATTCTCAGTGACAAAACAAGCGTTAATGGACCGCCTATCAGGATTTAATCATTTTTCCGCAGATTTTTCACAACAAGTGATTGATGAAGAAAATAATATTTTACAAGAAGGCCAAGGCAAACTTGCGGTTAAAAAACCAAATTTACTTTATTGGCAAACCCAACAACCTGAAGAATCAGTGATAGTTTCTGATGGCGACACTTTATGGTTTTTCGACCCTTTTATTGAACAAGCAACGGCCTACCGAGTTGATACATCCGTGGTAAATACCCCGATTTTATTATTAACATCTACGGATGAATCGTTGTGGCAACAATATAGTGTTAGCCAAACTGATAGTGATGATTTTTTAATTCATGCTAATGACCTTAATAGTCGCGTTAAAACACTAGAGCTTAACTTTTTTCCAGATAGTACCATGTTAAAAAGCTTTAGTATTGTTGATTCAACCGGACAACTTAGTATTATTAAGCTCTCTGAGGTGGCGATAAATCAAACCATTGAGCCAAATTTATTTCAATTTAACTTACCTGATGGCGTTTATCTCGATGACCAACGCTAACGGTGAATTATCATTAACTTTTGCTGACAATATCGACTTTCAACCACTTGCTGCAAAGTTAAGACCTAAAACCCTACAAGATTATGTTGGCCAGCAACATATATTAGCTGCGGGTATGCCTTTACAAAAAGCAATTGAGCAAGGAAAGTGTCATTCGGTGATCTTCTGGGGACCACCAGGAACTGGTAAAACAACCCTCGCTGAAATTATTGCTAGCCATGCTGATGCTGAAATTGCTCGGGTTTCTGCGGTAACTTCTGGCATAAAAGACATTAGAGAAGCAATCAGCAGCGCTAAGGAAAGGGCTATTCATCAACAAAAGCGTACTGTTCTTTTTGTTGATGAGGTTCACCGATTTAACAAAAGTCAACAAGATGCATTTTTACCTCATATTGAAGACGGTACGATAATATTTATCGGAGCAACAACTGAAAATCCTGCGTTTGAACTTAACCAAGCGATTCTTTCTAGAACTCGTGTTTATACGCTAAAAAAATTAACTGAATCTGATTTAGAAACTGTGTTAGCTAATGGTCTACATTATTTAACGCAAACGCAACAACTGACTATTACCTTTAAAGATAATGCTGATAAACAACTCATTAAATTAGCAGATGGTGATGCAAGAAGGTTACTTAATTTATTGGAAAATTGTCTTGATTTAGTTGATGTTGTTAATCATGAAATTGTGATAGCTCGAGAACAAATCAAACAAGTCGCGGGTAATAAAATTGCTCTATACGATAAAGGTGGTGATGCTTTTTATGATATGATCAGCGCTTTTCATAAATCAGTGAGAGGCTCAGATCCTGATGCTGCACTTTATTGGTATGCACGAATTTTAACAGGCGGTGGTGATGCGCTATATGTAGCAAGGCGCTTATTGGCGATAGCGAGTGAAGATATTGGTAATGCCGATCCTCGAGCAATGCAATTAGCCATTAATGCATGGGATACTTTTCAACGAGTAGGGCCAAGCGAAGGGGAAAGAGCCATTGCACAAGCTACGGTCTATATGGCATTAGCGCCCAAAAGTAACGCGGTTTATCAAGCATTTAAACAATCGATGGTCTTAGCTAAAGAAACGGCAAATCTTGATGTGCCTTTACATTTAAAAAATGCCACCAGCTCAATTACAGAAGCTTTAGGTCATGGCGCTGAATATCGTTATGCGCATAACGAAGCCAATGCCTATGCAGCAGGTGAAAATTATTTTCCTGAATCACTGGCTCATACAAGTTTTTATCAACCGAGTGATCGAGGTCTTGAAAAACAATTAAAAGAAAAACTGGCCTTTTTAAAACAATTAGATCAACAATCACAAGATAAACGTTATGACTAATTCGGTAAGTAACTTCACTTTATATGCTTTTGTTGCCCTCGGTGGAGCAGGTGGTGCAAGTTTACGTTTCTATATTTCACAATTATTATTAAATTGGCTCGGAAAAGGATTCCCTTTTGCGACGCTGGCGGTTAATATTTCCGGCTCATTAATAATGGGGACGTTATACGGACTCATTGAACAAGGTGTTATTGAAGTTAGCATCTACCGAACATTAATAGGCATTGGTTTTTTAGGGGCATTTACCACCTTTTCAACCTTCTCCCTTGATACATTATTATTAATGCAGCAAGGTGAACTATTTAAAGCCATGATAAATGTGCTACTCAATGTAAGCTTATGTATATTTGCAGCGGGTATTGGCATTTATTTGGTAACTTTTTTTAATAAATAAACTTACATTCAGACGTGACCAATAATGCTAGATCCAAAATTATTTAGAACAGACATCGAAACTACCGCAGCTCAGCTGGCTAAACGTGGTTATACCTTAGATACTGCTTCATTAACGCAATTAGAAGAGCAACGAAAAGCGATTCAAGTAAAGACGCAAGAACTGCAAAGTCAACGAAATACCCGCTCTAAGTCTATCGGTCAAGCAAAAGCACGTGGCGAAGATATTCAGCCGTTACTCGCCGAAGTAAATCAATTAGGTGCAGATTTAGAAGCCGCTAAAGAAGAAGAAAAAGCGGTATTAGGGCAAATTTCTACGATTGTTTCCGCTGTACCAAATTTAATTCATGATTCTGTACCGCAAGGTGAAAGTGAAGATGATAATGTTGAAGTAAGACGTTGGGGCACGCCAAAATCATTTGATTTTGAAGTTAAAGATCATGTTGATCTTGCTGTTGCGTTAGATAAAGGTTTAGATTTTGAAAGTGGTGCAAAATTAGCGGGTACTCGATTTGCTGTAATGCGCGGTAATATTGCAAAACTACATCGTGCGCTTGCCCAATTTATGCTTGATGTGCATAGTGAAGAAAATGGTTATCAAGAAATGTACGTTCCTTATCTTGTTAATCACGATTCACTTTATGGCACGGGTCAATTACCTAAATTTGGTGAAGATTTGTTTCATACCGATTTAGCAAATCGTCAATTTTCATTGATCCCTACGGCTGAAGTACCATTAACTAACTTAGTAAGAGATGAAATTGTTGAAGAAGCAACATTACCCATAAAAATGTGTGCTCATACGCCTTGTTTTAGAAGTGAAGCAGGCTCGTCAGGTCGTGATATTCGTGGCCTCATTCGTCAACATCAATTTGACAAAGTTGAAATGGTGCAAATTGTTAAACCAGAAGATTCTTTTGCTGCTTTAGATGAATTAACGGGCCATGCGGAGAAAATTCTTGAAAAGCTTGAATTACCATATCGTACTGTAGTGTTATGTACGGGCGATATAGGCTTTAGTGCGACGAAAACGTTTGATATTGAAGTCTGGTTACCAGCGCAAAATACATATCGTGAAATTTCTTCTTGTTCTAATATGGGTGATTTCCAAGCAAGACGTATGCAAGCACGTTTTAGAAATTCAGAAACCAATAAACCAGAATTAGTACATACCTTAAATGGTTCAGGTTTAGCGGTAGGTAGAACCTTAGTTGCAGTTTTAGAAAATTATCAACAAGCAGATGGCAGCATTAATATTCCCACTGTTTTACAACCGTACATGAAAGGGTTAACCAATATTAGTTAAGTAAACTGATGGTTCGTTACACTAAAAAATCCGACGTTATGTCGGATTTTTATTTTTTATGTATTTCATTTTCGAAGTTATTTTGTCATTTAAATTCGTTGAGTTAAAAAATTTATCCTATCCACGAATTATTTATCGTCAAGTTAGGTCTTAATGAAGACTAGCTTGTATTTTGAAGAGTTTAATTTTGGTGAAAAATTTAGTTATTCAAATAACAATATTTTTTGTTATTTTTCAATTGCTCACATGGTTCAAAGAATCAAGCATGCTTGATACCCAACAAAACCTTAATGCGTTAAATTTTAATGTCCCAACGATTACGGGAGAGGTTATTTCATTAACGCCTAATAGCAAAACTGTTATCTATTTTTTCGCTCCTTGGTGTAGTATTTGCCATGCCAGTATCGATAACTTGCAAGCACTTTATGAAAAAAATGAAACCATTAATGTCATTGCTGTCGCTTTAGATTATGTTGATGTTAAAGAAATTGAAGCATTTGTCAGCCAACATCAGTTAACCTTTCCAATTGCCATTGGTAATGAAAGTATCAAACAAGCATATAAAGTGCCTGGTTATCCAAGTTATTATGTGATTGATGAAGATAATACAGTTATTTCAAAATCTATCGGATATTCAACGGAGATAGGTCTTTATTTTAGATCATTTTAGTACTTCTGATCTTTTACCTGATTGTGTACACTAGGACTTTCAAATTATAAAAATAGAACTTATCCTATGCAAATTTCTGCTCAATTTGATAGCGGCAACATTAACGTTATAGCAGCTGACACTCCCAATAATATTATTTTAGAAATAAATAAAGACAATCAATCTGACTTTTTCCAATGGTTTCACTTTAAGTTAAATAATAATGTTCGTGCAGAACATATTATGACGATAAGAAATGCCGGTAAATCTGCTTTTGTTGATGGTTGGGAAAATTACCAAGCGCTTGCTTCATACGATAGGGAACACTGGTTTAGAGTTCCAACTGAATTTGATGGTCAAAACCTCACGATTACTTTCACACCTGATCACGACAGTGTCTATTTTGCTTACTTCACCCCTTACAGTTATGAGCGTCATCAAGATTTATTACATCAGGCTCAATTAGATATTGATTGTCAATTACAAGTGTTAGGCCAAACAATTGATGGCCGAGATATCTCTGTCTTAAAAGTGGGTGAAGAAGGCGACAATAAAAAAGTTATTTGGCTAACTGCGCGTCAACATCCTGGTGAGACCATGGCCGAATGGTTTATGGAAGGCTTTATCGACAGGCTACTTGATGAAGATGATGGCGTTGCCCGTGCATTACTAAATAAAGCGGTATTTTATTTAGTACCTAATATGAATCCCGATGGTTCAGTGAGAGGAAACTTAAGAACCAATGCGGCGGGGGCTAATTTAAATCGTGAATGGGCAACCCCTAGTATGGAAAAAAGTCCTGAAGTTTATCTTGTGCGGAATAAAATGCTAGAAACTGGCGTTGATATGTTTCTTGATATCCATGGTGATGAAGCGCTGCCGTATAACTTTGTAGCCGGTTGTGAAGGTATTCCCTCTTATGATGAACGTCATCAATCATTGGAAGAGTCATTTAAAGATATTTTATTAGCGATAACGCCAGAATTTCAAGACGACTTTGGTTATGATAAAGATGAAGCTGGTCAAGCGAATCTAACGCTAGGCGCAACCTGGGTAGGAGAACAGTTTAAATGTTTATCATATACTATCGAAATGCCATTTAAAGACAATGACTTACTGCCTGATCATAGTGTAGGTTGGTCTGATAATCGCAGTAGTTTATTTGGTCGTGATGTTTTAACGGCTATTTATCATATCGTGGATGAGTTACGATAATCCGATAATAAATTAAATAGATATAAAATAATTATAATAATTTCAGGAGTTAATAGTGCAAGATTTAGTTAATACGCTCAATGGTTACATTTGGAGTTCGTATCTTATATACCTTTGTTTAGGTGCAGGGATATTTTTCTCCATTGCGACACGCTTTACGCAAATCCGTCATTTTAGAGAGATGTGGCGCCTGTTAATGTCAGGTAAAAGTTCTGAGAAAGGCATTTCATCTTTCCAAGCACTTGCCGTTTCTCTTTCAGGACGGGTTGGTACAGGTAATATTGCTGGAGTAGCTGCAGCTATTGGTTTTGGTGGTCCAGGTGCGGTATTTTGGATGTGGGTTGTGGCCTTTTTAGGTGCAGCAACGGCTTATATTGAATCTACAAACGCTCAAATTTATAAAGAAGAAGAAGACGGCGTATACCGAGGTGGTCCAGCTTACTATATTGAAAAAGCTATGGGGCAAAAATGGTACGCATGGACGTTCGCTTTGGCCACTATTTTAGCTTGTGGTTTATTACTTCCCGTTGTGCAATCTAATGGGATTGGTGATGCATTAGTGAATGTATTTGGCCAAGGTGGTACGGTCAACTCAGTAATCGGTGAACTGCCATTAACTAAAGTTTATGCGGCTGTTTTTATTGTATTAATGCTTGGTTTTATTATCTTTGGTGGGGTTAAGCGAATTGCTAGCTTTACTCAAGTTGTTGTGCCGTTTATGGCACTTGCCTATATCATTATTGCTTGTGCAATTATTGCGTTAAATATTGATAAGTTACCAGGTATTGTTTCATTGATTTTTACTGATGCATTCACGCCAATGGCTGGCTTTGGTGCTGCTATTGGTTGGGGTGTAAAACGTGGTGTTTATTCTAATGAAGCAGGTCAAGGAACAGGACCACATGCGGCGGCGGCGGCAGAAGTTGAACATCCTGCTCAACAAGGCTTAGTTCAATCCTTTTCTGTTTACATTGATACGTTATTTGTTTGTTCGGCCACTGCATTTATGATTTTAATTACGCAGTCATACAATGTCATGCCTGAAGGCGCAACTGCATTTGTTGTACAAAATGTGGCTGAAAATGTTGTTATCAATGGCCCAGGATTTACACAAATTGCTGTAGATAGTGTGTTAACCGGTGTCGGTAAACCATTTATCGCATTAGCGTTATTCTTTTTCGCATTCACTACGGTTTTAGCTTATTACTTTATCGCTGAAAATAATGTCTCTTATATTAACCGTACGATAAAATTTCCAGTGTTAAGATTTTTATTAAAACTATTAATCATGGGCGCTGTATTTTACGGAACGGTTGCAGAGCCAAGTGCTGCTTGGGGCATGGGTGATGTAGGTGTTGGTATAATGGCGTGGTTAAATATCATTGGTATTATTATCATTTTCTTTATGTCAAAACCTGCGATAAAAGCATTAAAAGATTATGAGCGACAACAAAAAGAAGGTGTGAGTAAGTTCACTTTTGATCCTAAATCGTTAGGGATCAAGAATGCTGATTTTTGGGAAAAAAGATTTGAAAAGCACAGCAAAAAATAATTGCTAATTATTTAATAAAAAACGCCCGATAGGGCGTTTTTTTTTATTTTAATTAGGTAGAATATTGCCACAGAATTTCAGAGAGAAAATTATGGCCGTTATAAATTGTCCAAGTTGTCGAAAAAAAATTTCCGATAAAGCCAAATCATGTTCACATTGTCAAATTGATTTAGTGAACTTAGATGAAGAAAAACTTGCCGCAAAAAGACAAGTTGAACGTATCAATAAATCTCAACGTATCATGACGTGGTCATTTATTGCCATGTTAATGTTTTGTGGTGGCTTCTTATTTTACTACTGGAAAAATGTTCAGCCAGGTACTTGGCAATATTATCTTTCTGTAGGCTCGACGGTTATTGGATTCTTCATCTATATCGCTACGCGAGTACAATTGATCTTATTAAAACGAGAGAATAAATAACATGGATTTACATCACGTCGTAGATAATATGTCGCAAGAAATGTATCAACGATTAAAACATGCTGCAGAAACAGGCAAATGGCCTGAAGGTACTCCCGTTGAACAAGCACAACGAGATTCTGCATTACAACTTTCTATGGCATATCAAGCAAGACATTTAAATTCAGATCAAATGCTAACTATCGGCCCTGACGGGGAATTAGTGACTAAAACAAAGCGTGAATTAAAAAGTCAATTTAGTGCTGAGAATAGAGAGAGTGAAATAACGCCTTGTAACAAAGAAACCACTCAAGCCCACAACGATATAGCTAGGTTTACTGATTTATGATTTTTTCCCGTTTTCGCAATAAAAGCAGCTGGCAAAGTAAAGATAGTAATACCCGTATCAGTGCTGTTAATAATGACTTAGATATAAATAATGCTGAGCAAAAAGCTATTTTACTTTCGTTATTAACCAATGATCCCAGTGAACTTGTACGTCGTGCTATCTTAATAAAATTAAATGATTTTTCACTTTGGCAGGATACGAGCGAAAATAACGATCAGATTAACGTGCGTGATTATGCGAAAAAAGAAGTTGCAGCGATCATGTTAAATCAACGTAGCTTGAAATTAACACTCGATGAAAAGTTAGCTTATATTAACGGCCAGCCAACATTCGCATTTCTAGAAGCATGGTTGAAAGAAGAAACTGAGTCACCACTTGTTATCGCCCTTTATCAAAAATTAGCCAAACCACAACTAGCGTTAAGCGTATTCAAAAGCCATCAAAACATTGATATCCAACGTTTTTTGGTTGAACAAGCATCGACGATTGAGCAGTTAGATAAATTATTGAAAAAAAGCTCGTTTGATGAAATTACCTTATTAATTAACGAGAAAATCACGGCAATAAAAACTGAATTAGAAAAGCCAAGTAAAATAACGAAACAAGCACAATTAACATTGGCCAAGTTGCTCGCATTAAAAGATGTTAGTGATTATCAAACGGTGGTAGATAAGCAAGCAAGCTTAACAAATGAATGGCGTGATATAACAGCTGAATTTGCGTGTTTAGAAGATTCACAACAGTTAACCTTTAATACTAAATACCAAGATATTAGTCAGCAACTTGAAAAGATATTTGCCGTTAAAGCAGAACTTTTTGAACAACAGAAAATTGCTGATGCTTTAGCAAAACAAAAACAACAGCTGGCACAACAGTTTACCGAAGATATTCAACAATATGAGCAGTCTTTAAGCGATGCTATTTTTAATAGTAATCCAATTAACGAAGTCGATTTTATTCAACAACTTTCTTTATGCAAAGCAACGATAGAAACTTCGGTATTAGCGGAAAAAGAACAGCGTACTTTTATCAAAAAAGTGGCAGAGATAAAAAATAAGCTTTCAAAGTTACCTGAAATTGCAGAATCATTAACACAAGCGACGCATTTAATCTCTAAGATGTCGCAAAATTCTGTGCCTGAAAACCTTACACAGTTAATGGAACAAGAAGCTAGCTACCAAGCTTGGTTAGAGCAATGGCACCTTGTTAGTAAAAAATCAAACGGCAGCTTACCTGATTCAATTGTTCAATCTTATCAAGCGATTGTTAAACAATGGGAATTAGCATTAAAACCGCTACATCAACAACAAAAACAACACTTTCATCAGGTACAGCGTAAACTTAGTGACTTTAATCGATTAGTGTCCCAAGGGAAATTTAATTCGTGCTTTGGCATATTTAAAACGATCAAAGCCAATTATGAGTTATTAAGTAATCAACAACAGCAAAGAGTTGAACGTGAGTTTACCGCTGCGCAAGAAAAAATAAAGGAATTGAGTGATTGGGAACATTATGTTTCAACGCCGAAAAAGCAAGCATTGCTTGAGCAAATAAATCAACTGGTGAATGTACCGTTAGATAACCCCAGTGAACAAGCGAGCAAAGTGAAAGCATTTCGAAATCAATGGAATGCTTTAGGACATGCTGAAGATGACGTTGAGCAAGAATTAAACGAAAAATTTAATCAAGCCTGTGAAAAAGCGTTTGCTCCTTGTCGATTATTTTATGCAGAGCAAGATAAAATTCGCGCAAACCATCTTACTAATCGTTTAACAATTATCGAAGAAACAGAAAAGTTTACTGCTGAATTTGATAACGAAAACGCCAATTGGAAATCAATTGATGGCAAATTGAATCAATTAAAACAACAATGGCGTGATGCCGGTGAAGTTGACCGAGAAAAATATAAATCACTCAATGAGCAATTTAATACTTTGCTTAAGCCCATTAAATTAGCGATTCATCAGCATCATCTTAATAATAAGGATGAAAAACTGTCTTTAATTAAACTTGCCGAAAAAGCATTGGCCGATGAAAACATTCAGGCGGCGGTTAATCAGGTGAAAAACCTGCAAGCTAAATGGCGTGATATTGGTTACAGCGGACCAAAAGATGAAAATAAATTATGGCAGCAATTTAGAACGATAAATGATCAAGTGTTTGCTCGTAGAAATGAAGAACAAACCAAACAAAAAGCACAATCAATACAACTGGCTAATGACTATTTACAATCGTTAAGTGAAATTGAACAGAAAATTTCAGTAGATAAAACTAGTCACGCGTTAATTGCTGGACTTGATGAATTAAAACAATTGCAGAAAACAGTATCGCAACAGGCGGTACCATTAAAATCGGTGTTGAGTAAAATTGAGCGTTTGCATCTCAGCTTTCAACAAACACTCACTGAATTAAAACAACAAGAACGTGATCTTGTTTGGCAACAAGTATTTTCAATACTCAATGCTTCTATCGAAGGTACTAAGCTAACAGATAGTAGTGAATTTAAAGCGTTACCGATGAGTTGGCAGAAAAAATTAACCAACTTACCGGATCAAACTTGTGACATTAATGAACGTCTCAATAAAACCATCGCGCTAGAAGTAATGGCGAAAGTTGATTCACCTGATGAAGACAAACAACAACGCCTAGCTATTCAAATAGAATTAATGCAAAGTCATATGTCATCTGGAGAGTCATTTAATTTAGAAGAGCAGTTTATTGCTTGGCTTAATTTAGGCCAACTCAGCGTACAGGATAAACCCTTGTTAGCACGTGTAAAAAGGATCTTTATTCAATATTGATCGACAATTGAGCACTTGATCATTATTAATTGAACAATCATCCTAAAATAATAATGAAACATGGCTATACTAAATAACATACTTTAGGAGAAATTATATGAAGTATGTTTATTTTCTTGTTCTGATCCTTTGTCAAACATACGCTTGTGCTATTGAAGTTACTTTTATTAATCCATCAGTGCCTGGAACTCCGTTTTGGGATAGGGTAACAGCAATAGCTAAAGCCGCTGCAGAAGATCTTGATATCAACTTAACGGTTGTCTATGGCAAAGATAATCGGGTATTTAATTTAGAAGCTATTCAAACGGTAGCTTCAAAAAGTACAAAACCTGATTATCTTATTTTTATGCCTTACGATGGTAATTCTGCACAGTCATTTCTCACTTTAGAACAAGCAAAAATTCACTTTCTTACTCTCGAGCGTACCCTTTTACCAGAAGAACAGAAGCTTATTGAGTTACCGCAAGAAAAGTATCGTTATTGGTTAGGCGAAATATTTCATGATAATACCGCCGCGGGTGAATTATTGGCAGATACGTTAATTGCATCCGCAAGTAAAGATACCAATGGCGTTGTAAGGGTTGCAGGTCTTGCAGGTAGTTTTAGCGGGGAGTCTACCCAAAGAACCTTAGGATTAGAAAATAGTATAAATAAACATGAGAATATCCAATTATTGCAAGTCGCCCCTGCTATTTGGAGTCGTGAAAGAAGTCGATATATTATTCATCAAATGGCCGCCCGATTTGGTAACATTGACATCGCTTGGGCAGCATCGGATGGTATGGCATTAGGGGTGCTTGACTCGGTTAAAAGTGGCTTTGAAGACTTAAATCCTAATATGAAAATTGGTGGCATAGATTGGACGGTGGAAGCAATCGAAAAAGTGAAGTCTAAAGAATTAGTCGCTACTGTAGGTGGACATATCTTTCAAGCAGCTTGGGGATTAATTAAAATTTATGATCACCATCATGGCAAAAGTGTTTTTATTAAAGGTATCGATCAAAAAACCTATGATTTACAAGTCATTGATCAAAGCAATATCAATACCTTTTATCTACTTGCTGAAAAGGTAAATTGGCACAAGGTTGATTTTAACTTATTCACCTTAACTACTACTAAAAATAACCAGTATAATTTTGATATTGCTTTAATCATGGCCATACTCAATTAGGGCGTGTTGATCTTTCGTGGTTAAATTTTGTTGAAAATAAAAGTCATTTATTCATGGCGTGAGTTAAGTAGCATGGCTGTTACCGGTAAATAGCGAACAACGAATAAAAAATGGCTTATAATTGAACCCTTCGGGCAATGTTTGTTTGTCATTTCTACTGCATTTTTGCTCATTGAGGTGGAATAACCACATGTCATTCGCAATGCTTTGTATAAATACCAAACAAACTGTTGTAATAATCATCGCGAAAGATCAACACGCCCTAGTATATATTTAATGCCTAATTTAGCGTTAATTCACCTCGTAAGTTTTCTTGTAATTTCGTGCGGATCTCATCTGCCGTAAAATTTTGACTCAATAAATAATGTAATTTGGTTAACGTAGCTTCTAAGGTCATATCAACACCGCTGATGACACCACATTGACTTAATGAAACGCCAGTTGCATAACCATCCATATTTACTGTGCCTTTTATGCATTGACTACAGTTTACTATAATGATCCCTTGTTGATGTGCTTGTGCTAAACAAGCAAGTAAAGCTTCATCTTGTGGAGCGTTACCTACACCATAACTCCTGATGATAAGTGCTTTAACTGGTTGCTTAATGATGTTTTTAATAAGCTCAGCACTGATACCTGGGTATAAATGTACGACCCCAATAGGTTGAGGAGTAATACTGGAAAGGCTCATTTTTTCATTTGTGCTTTCGTTTATTTTCCCCGCGAGTACTTTTATATTAATACCTGCTTCTAATAGCGGTGACATATTCGGTGAGTCAAAAGCATTAAAGCCGTCAGCGTATGCCTTAATAGAACGATTACCTCGAAATAATCGATTATTAAAAAATAATCCGACTTCATTAATTGGATAATTTGCCGCAATAAATAACGAATTGAGTAAATTAACTTGCCCATCGGAACGTAATTGACTAAAAGGAATTTGCGAACCTGTCACTATGATGGGTTTAGATAAATTTTCAAACATAAACGATAGAGCAGAGCTGGTATAAGCCATTGTATCTGTTCCATGCAGCACGACAAATCCGTCATATGCGTGATAATTTTTGTCAATATCATCAGCAATTCGTTGCCAATCAGCAGGTGTCATATTTGATGAATCAATCAACGGCTGATATTCATGAATAGTAAAGTCAGGCATTTCTTCACGATGAAAATCAGGCATAGCATTAATTGATTCGGTTAAGTGTCCTTTTACCGGTATGTAGCCATTTTTGCTAGCCTTCATACCAATAGTGCCACCAGTGTATGCAATGTATATTCGTTTTTTCATTATTATAATCTGTTAGTGTAGGGCATAAAAAAGCCCCGAAAAGTCGAGGCTATAATAACAAAAAATTGTCCGAGGTAATCAGTTAATTTATTTGACAGGCTAAACAAAATGAATAGATCCCTTGAGGATCATTAAGCTTGCTAAATGCTTGGTATTCATTCTGTAAAGTTAGCAGTAATTTATCAAGAGCACTTGGTGTGCGAATTTGCTGCTCAGGTAAAAACTTTACGGCTTGGCCAAAGAAACTTTCAAAAAAGAGATCTTGTGGTGAACGCTCTTTTTCAATGAGTAACGTTTCAAAGGAATCAAGATGAGCTAGGTTTGCTGCTTCGTTAATTGCATCATTTAAATTACCTAATTCATCTACCAAACCTAATTCTTTAGCGCGCAAACCAGACCATACACGTCCTTGAGCTATCGCATCTACTTCTTTAAGTGACATATTTCGATTGTTCGCTACTAGTTCAATGAAGTCTTGATAACCACGTTCAATGCCTAATTGAAAGATACGCGCCATGCCATCACTAAGAGGGCGCGTTACGCCAAATCCTGCTATATCGGTTGTTCCAACGCCATCCGTATGAATACCTAATTTACTTAGTGAGTTTTCAAAGGTCATGAAAAAACCAAAAATACCTATAGAACCTGTGATGGTTGTTGGTGAAGCAATAATTTTATCTGCTGGGGCAGAAATCCAATAACCACCTGACGCAGCATAAGTCCCCATAGAAGCAATTACCGGTTTACCTGCCGCTTTAATTAATTCGATTTCTTGACGAATGATATCTGAGGCATAGGCACTACCACCGGGACTATCAACACGAAGTACAACCGCTTTCACTTGGTCATTTAAACGAGCTTTTCTTAAATAACGTGCGGTACTATCACCGCCAATGCTGCCAGGGCTTTGTGTTCCATCTAAAATGGTGCCTTTGGCAACAATCACTGCAACTTTATCACCAATATTTTGATAAGGTGGGAAAGGCTGAGAGGTTGCTTTTAAATATTCTTTAAATGAGATTTGATTAAAGTTATTGGATTTATTTTTACCCACAAGCGAAATCATGGTTTGTGTGATTTCTTGTCGTGTTTTTAACGCATCAACCCAATGATTGGTTAAAGCGTATTGTGATATTTTTCCGTCAACACGTTGTAATTTTTCAAATAATACCTCAGTAGTTTCATCAAAATTATCAATGCTAAATTCGCGTTGCGTTGAAACGTCTTGTTTATATTGTTGCCATAAATCTGCTAGCCACTGTTTATTCGCTTCTTTGGCAGCAGGTGACATATCATCACGCATATAGGGTTCAACAGCTGATTTATACGTGCCGACTCTAAAGATATGTTGGCTGATTGATAGTTTTTCTAATGCGGATTTAAAATATAACTGGTAGCGACCATAACCATCTAACATCATCCAGCCATTTGGGTTTAACCAGATTTCATCGGCATAACTCGCTAAATAATATTGGTCTTGTTGAAACTGATCACCGTAGGCGATAACTTTTTTACCTGTTGCTTTAAATGCTTCAATGCTTTGAGCAATATCTTTTAATTTGGTTAAACTAGCGCTTTTTATGCCTTGTAATTGTAAGGCTAATACTTGAATTCTATCATCATTTTTTGCGGTATTTATTACCTTGATGATATCAGCTAATAATACTTCTGGCGTTTCAGTCGGTTGATCAAAAGCTTCACTGATAAAAGCATCCATCGGATTTACTTCACGTTTTTGTTCAACGATGTCGCCTTTTAAATCTAAAACAAGGGCAGCTTGCGTAGGTACTATAATTTCGTCTTCGCCTGCGGTCAAAATAACAAATAACAGTAATAACACTGTAAAAAACACTAAGTTAATGATGATTTTTCGTGAGATATTGAGGAGTTCAAAAATACTTTTTGAGATGCGTTTTATTGCACTTGGATGTTCATTCATAAATAACCATGTTACATACTTAAATTGATACCCTATGCTAATGAAATATCACCTCTTTATGTAGTAATAATTGTAAATAAATACATATTTTGTTGCTTCAATGAAATTATTGTTAGCGAAAAGTGTTCTTATAAGTAACTTTATTTTTAGAAAATCAATTATGTTACTTCTTTCTTCATATCATCAATTTTTGAATAAACTCCATTATGCTAATGGCTTACCGGCATTGTTAATACGCTTATATTTAGCACCCATTTTTATTATGGCAGGTTATAGCAAGTTACAGTTTTCCGATAGTTCCGTGTCAGGAGTCGCGCAATTATTTGCCTCTCCAGAAATTGTTGAATGGTTTGGCAATACTGACTGGGGTCTTGGTTTACCGTTTCCAGAAGTGTTAGCAAATTTAGCCGCTTGGAGTGAGTTTTTAGGGGGCTGGCTAATATTAATAGGCTTATTTACCCGTTTAATTTCAATTCCTTTGATGTTCACTATGATAATCGCTGCTACTTCTGTGCATGGCGAGAATGGCTGGTTTGCTATCACGCCGACAAATCCCGACATTAGTCCCGCAAAAGTTTTTGTTTGGTTAGGCTTTGAACAGGCAGAGCAGAGCTTAGAAAATAGTATTGAAGCGGATAAGCGTTTAGAGGCGATGCGTAGTTTATTAGCAGAAAATGGTCATACCGAATGGTTGTATGAAACAGGCTCTATCGTTGTACTTAATAATGGTATTGAGTTTGCCGCGACTTACTTCTTATTATTATTGGCATTATTTTTTATTGGCGCAGGGAGGTTTACCAGCATGGATTATTACCTATATAATCACTGGCTAAAACCTCGCATAAAGAATAATTACCAAATATGAATGCAATAGACTTGCTAGTTACTCGACAATCTGATCCTCAATTAATCGCGCCGGCACCTGATAAGTCGTGCTTAGAAACTATTTTAACCGCAGGTATGCGTGTGCCTGATCATGCAGGTTTATTGCCTTTTCATTTTACCGTGGTTGAAAATGAAGGCTTAAAAAAACTCAGTGACATTTTCGTCCAAGCGATTACAACGCCAACCACTGAGCAAGCAAAGTTAGATAAAACGGCTAAGATGCCTTTTCGAGCACCGCTGATTGTGGTTGTTTCTACTAAATACCAACATCATGAGAAAGTGCCAAAACATGAACAGCTGATTACGGCAGGCTGTTGCGTACATGCGATGCAAATGGCAAGCGTAGCACTAGGTTTTGGTGCAATGTGGCGAACTGGCGATTTAAGCTTAAACGATAATGTTAAGCAAGGATTATCGATTAACCCTCAAGAAGATATCGTTGGCTTTTTATATATAGGGACTAAAGCTAAGTCTTTACCGTTAAAACCAACAAAGTTATATGATGATCGGGTCAGTTATTTATAATTTTCGCTGTTTTTGTTGAAATATTTCTGGTTCATCAGGCAGCTGTTCATCGAGTATAGTGAGTAAAATTCAAAAAATAGGCATTAAAAAGCCCTAATTAAAGGGCTTTAAATGGTTAAGTATTTTTAATGTGTTTAGTGATAAGTATTAAACAAATTAAAATGCTGCATTATTTGGTGTTCTTGGGAATGGGATCACGTCACGAACATTTTGCATACCCGTTGCATAAGCCACTAAACGTTCAAACCCTAAACCAAAACCAGAATGAGGTACAGTGCCGTATCTACGTAAATCACGATACCAGCTGTAATCTTCTTGATTAAGGTTCATTTCTTCTAAGCGAGCATCTAGTACGTCAAGACGTTCTTCACGTTGGCTACCACCAATAATTTCACCAATACCTGGTGCTAAAATATCCATTGCCGCTACTGTTTTGCCATCGTCATTTAAACGCATATAAAATGATTTAATATCTTTTGGATAGTTCTGTAAAACGACTGGTCCATTAAAGTGTTCTTCAGCTAAATAACGTTCGTGCTCAGAGTTTAAATCAACGCCCCAAGAAACTGGGTTTTCAAATTTCTTATCACAGTTCTCTAAAATGGTAATTGCGTCAGTATAATCAAGACGAACAAAGTCGTTATTGATCACAGAATTTAAACGTTCGATAACTGTTTTATCAACACGTTGTTGGAAAAAAGCCATGTCGTCGGCGCGCTCTTCTAACACCGCGGTGAAAACATATTTCAACATTTCTTCAGCAAGATCAGCGGCATCGGCTAAATCAGCAAAAGCAATTTCAGGTTCGATCATCCAAAACTCTGCTAAGTGACGCGTTGTGTTTGAATTTTCAGCACGGAACGTTGGGCCAAAAGTGTACACTTTAGACAGGGCACAAGCATAAGTTTCAACGTTTAATTGACCTGAAACGGTTAAAAAGGTTTCTTTACCAAAAAAGTCTTTGTTGTAATCAACATCACCTTTGTCGGTTCTTGGTAAGTTTTCCATATCTAACGTACTAACACGGAACATTTCTCCAGCACCTTCACAGTCACTTCCAGTGATTAATGGTGTACTGATCCAAAAATAACCTTTGCTATGTAAAAAGCGGTGAACCGCTTGTGCTAAACTATTGCGAACTCGAGTGACGGCACCGCCAATATTAGTACGAGCGCGTAAGTGTGCTTGTTCACGTAAAAATTCAATACTATGACGTTTAGCTGCCATTGGGTAAGTATCAGGATCATCAACTAAACCATGAACAACAACCTTGGTTGCCTGAATCTCAAATGATTGACCTTTACCTGGCGATTCAACCAAAATACCAGTTACTTTAACAGCAGCACCGGTAGTTAGTTTTAAAACTTCTGATTGATAATTGTCTAGTTCACTAGGCGTAATTGCTTGAATGGCATCAAAACATGAACCGTCATGTATCGCTAAAAATGAAATACCTGCTTTAGAATCACGGCGAGTTCTGATCCAACCGTTGATGGTTATTTCTTCGTTTACAGGGTATTGTCCTGCTAAGACATCAGTAATTGCTATAACTGACATTTATCAACCTCTTTTGCTAGTAAATTTTTGTTCTCGAAATAAGGAGGGATATGTTACCGTGCTTGTACTGTTTAACAAGTAAAAGTTGAGTTTTACGGTCTAATTATTGCTGAATTTTTATAAATTTTTACTTCAAAGGCGTTTTTATGGGCTCAAATAAACCAGAACGAAGACAATCGGAAGATTTTTGGTTAAAAGCCATTCGTATTTCCACGTTGTTAGCGTGGGGATTATTTACTATTGCTTTGATTATTTCTTATTATGCCGCCCCTGAAAATGATTATGGTGTTTTACGTTATCACAACATTTCTATCAGAAAGTTTTGGTTAACGCCTTTAACTGGTTATTTATATATTATGTTGTGGTTAAGTGCTTTATTTAGCTATATCTCAATTTTTGTCCATAAATATCGCAGTAGAAGAAAAACCGACAATAAACAATTTAATGTCTTTTTATTGTTTATTGTCTCAATAGCTTGGGTTGCTTATATAGTAACAAGACTGATTTAATCGATAAAACACGCATCTTCTGAAAGTACGGCTTTAATAGCGCAAACGAGTTGGCTAATTTGTGAGTTGTTTATCACTAACGGCGGCATAATATATATTAACTTACCAAAAGGACGGATCCACACTCCTAACTCAACAAATCGCTTTTGAATGATCGCCACATTAACTGCATGAGTAGTTTCAACTACACCAATACTGCCAAGCACACGCGTATTGGCTACTTTATCAAATTGCTTTAACGGTATTAACTCTTGTTGAAACTGTTGCTCAATCTTTTTAATTTTACCTTGCCAGTCTTGTTTTATTAATAAGTCGATACTGGCATTTGCTACCGCACATGCAAGGGGGTTTGCCATATATGTTGGGCCATGCATAAAACAACTAGCTTCGCCTTCACTAATGGTTTGTGCTATTTCTGCCGTACAAAGAGTGGCTGCCAACGTTAAGTAGCCACCGGTTAATGTTTTTCCTAAACACATGATATCGGGTGAAATATCAGCCCATTCACAGGCAAATAGTTTTCCTGTACGGCCTAAACCTGTGGCAATTTCATCCGCAATAAACAAAACCCGATATTGATCACATAACTGCCTTACGGCTTTTAAGTAATTAGGATGATAAAAACGCATACCGCCGGTGCCTTGAACAATTGGCTCAATAATAAAAGCGGCGGTTTCATGGTGGTGCTTTTTAAATAAGGCTTCAAGTTCGATTAGTTCATCATCATGCCAAGTTTCATTAATGAAAATGCGTGGTGCCGGGGCAAAAATACTTTTCATTAGTACTTTTTCAAAAATTTGATGCATACCAGTAACTGGATCGCACACCGACATCGCTGCAAATGTGTCGCCGTGATAACCATTTTTCACTGTCATAATGCGGTGTTTATCAGCTTGGCCTTTACTTTGCCAGTATTGCAAGGCCATTTTCAGTGCGACTTCTACGGCAACAGAGCCACTATCTGAGAAAAATACTTTATCTAATGTATTAGGAGTTAAATCTATGAGCTTTTTGCCTAAATCGATCGCCGGTTGATGAGTAAGGCCACCAAACATGATATGCGAAAACTCTTGTGCTTGAGTTAATAAAGCTTGGTTTAACACCGGATGATTATAACCATGTAAAACCGACCACCAAGAAGACATACCATCAATTAATGTTTCACCCGAAGCAAGCTTAATTTCTACTCCTTGAGCTGATTCTACAAGATATGAAGGTAGTGGTTTTGCCATTGAAGTATAAGGGTGCCAAAGGTGCTCGCGATCAAAATCAAGTAATTCTGTGTATTTATTGTTCATATGTAAACTTTTTGTGATGGTTTTTGTTGACAACTCGGTAATGCGCCATAGACTACCCGTTAAAATTATATGATGCAATTTCAATTAGAATAGGCTGTAGCGCAATGGTT
The DNA here is from genome assembly GCF_030546755.1 of Colwellia sp. 1_MG-2023. Taxonomy (GTDB): domain Bacteria; phylum Pseudomonadota; class Gammaproteobacteria; order Enterobacterales; family Alteromonadaceae; genus Thalassotalea_H. Next base: position 92,760 of record NZ_JAUOPE010000013.1, on the reverse strand, counting down.
CAAGATAATCAATTTGGTAGTAATCAACAAAGTCAGATCCGTCATGACTGGAAACATGCTGAAGTAAAAGCATTATTTGATCTTCCTTTTAATGATTTAATGTTTAAAGCACAAACTGTTCATCGTGAAAACTTCAACCCAAATGAAGTGCAGGTAAGTACATTATTATCTATTAAAACAGGTGCTTGTCCTGAAGATTGTAAATACTGTTCGCAAAGTGCGCGCTATAACACTGACATTGAAAAAGAACGGTTAATGGAAGTGGAAAAAGTGCTTGAAGCAGCAAAAATAGCCAAAGAACAAGGTTCAACGCGTTTTTGTATGGGAGCTGGTTGGAGAAACCCTAAAGCGCGTGATATGCCATTTGTTTTAGAAATGGTGAAAGGCGTAAAAGCAATGGGTTTAGAAACTTGTATGACATTAGGCATGATCGATGGCGAACAAGCAGACGAACTACAAGAAGCTGGTTTAGATTATTATAATCATAACCTCGATACTTCTCCTGAGCATTATAATTCAATTATTACCACTCGTAGTTATCAAGACCGATTAGATACCCTGCAAAATGTCAGAGATGCCGGCATGAAAGTGTGCAGTGGTGGTATTATGGGCTTAGGTGAGAAAGCGCAAGATCGTGTGTCGTTTTTAGCTCAACTTGCTAACTTACCTAAGCACCCAGACAGTGTGCCAATTAACATGCTAGTTAAAATTGAGGGTACTCCGTTAGCGGATGTCGACGATTTAGATCCTTTTGATTTTATTCGTTGTATTGCGGTTGCTCGTATTATGATGCCAAAAAGCCACGTTCGTTTATCTGCAGGGCGCGATGCTATGAATGAACAAATGCAATCAATGTGCTTTTTAGCTGGTGCTAATTCTATATTTTATGGTTGTAAGTTATTGACTACAGGTAATCCTGAAGCAAATAAAGATATGCAACTTTTCGCTAAATTAGGCATTAATACTGAAACGGTTGATAGTGCTGATCAAACGGATGAAAAAGCTATTCAAACTGCGGTTATCAATCAGCAGAACAGTGATTTGTTTTATGATGCAACTACGTAAGTACTGCTCGTTGTTAACTGATTAAACATTATGGCTTTTGAATATCTTGCTGAGCAACTCGCTCAGCAAAAACTTACTCATCGTTTTAGGCAACGTAACTGTATTGCAGAGCAACAAGGGGCAAAATTATTCTTTAATGATAAAGAATATCTTAATTTTTCTTCTAACGATTATTTAGGGTTAAATCAACATCCCGACATTAATCATGCATTTCAAACAGGTGTCTCAAAATTTGGTGCATCGTCATGCTCTTCCAGTTTAGTAACGGGCTATAGCTATGCACATGAGGTGTTAGAAAATACTTTATGTGAATGGCTAAACAAACCCAGATGTTTACTGTTTAACAGTGGTTTTTCAGCCAACCATGGTGTTTTGAGTGCATTAGCTTCAGAGCAAACACAGTTTTGGTTAGATAAACTTTCACATGCATCATTAATTGATGGGGCATTTTCTGGCAAAGCAACAGTTAAACGTTTTTTACATAATAATTATCAGCAGCTTGAACAGTTGTTAACAAAGAAAACCTTAGCAAATAACCTGATTGTTTCAGAAGGGGTTTTCAGCATGGACGGTGATCAAGCCGATATCAATGAACTGCAAAAGATTGCGCAAAAAAATAATGCTTGGCTATATTTAGACGATGCTCATAGCCTTGGGGTTGTTGGTGAAAAGGGGCAAGGCAGTGCCAGTATAAATGCTGATGTTGATATTATTATGGGAACTTTTGGTAAAGCGCTTGCTACATCAGGAGCGTTTATTGCCTGTGACGAAACATTACATGACTATTTAATTAACTTTTCGCGTCATTATATTTACTCAACCGCTATGTCACCAGCTTTAGCTTGGGCAACAAATAAAAGTATTGAAATTGTTCAAAACGAACATTGGCGACGTGAAAAAATTGCTGAGTTGAGTGCACTTTTTGCGAAAAGTTTAGATGATAAAATCGACATTATTCCTACGTCTTCTTCCATTCATGCCATTGTCGTGGGAGATGAAAAAAAGGCGTTAGATATTGCCGAAAAATTAAAAGCTAAAGGTATTTGGTTAACGGCAATTAGGCCTCCGACTGTTCCAAAGGGTACGTCAAGGTTACGTGTTACTGTTTGTGCTAGCCATAACCAACAAGATATCAAATACTTAGCTGAAAATATTAATAAGGCCATCAATTGATGCCACAAAGTAAAAATTTATTTAAAATTGCACGATCGTTTGGCTCTGCCAGTGAATCGTATGATATTTCTGCTCGCTTACAGCGTTATAGTGGAAAAAATTTGATGCCATGGTTACCAAATCGTAATGATTTAACCGTGGTAGATTTAGGTAGTGGAACGGGTTTTTTTACCGATATTTTAGCATCACGATATCATCACGTCATTGGCTTAGATATTTCGACACAGATGTTGAAATTTGCCAAACAAAATCGCGATGAGTCAATTAGCTGGATAGGAGCTGATGCTTATAAGTTACCTTTTGCAAGCGGCAGTATTGATCTAATTTATTCCAACTTAATGATCCAATGGTGTGAAGCTTTACCCGTTTTAAAAGCCGAGATCATTCGTGTCTTAAAACCTGGCGGTTTATTTATTTTTTCTACGTTAGTTAATGGTACGTTATTCGAGCTAAAATCGTCATGGGCGCAAGTTGATGATGATAAACATGTTATCGATTTTAAAACGGAACAAGAGCTTACGGCAATTTTCAATGCAGAAGATGCAAAATTGATTGAATATTCAAACAAAGATATTGTTTTAGAATATGAGAACGTCCTTCATCTAGCGAAAGAGCTTAAAGGCTTAGGAGCTAATCATGTACCAACAAAACAAGCGAAAGGACTGGCAGGTAAAGATAAATGGCAAAAAATGATGCTTTCCTATCAAGATTTCTTAGAGCCGAGTGGTATTTACCCTGCTACTTATAAAGTTTTTTCTGGCTTAATGGTAAAACTCAATGATTAAACTTTTTATTACAGCAACAGACACGGATGCAGGTAAAACTTATGTCGCACAGTCGCTTATTACCGCACTTGTTGAAAAACAATTAAGGGTAGCCGTTTATAAGCCGATATCGGCAGGGTGTGAGAAAGTAGTCACGAGTCAAGGCACACAACTTGTTAATGAAGATGCGTTGTTATTGGCTAACGCTGCAAATTGCCAACAAACATTGGCTAATGTAAACCCAATTGCGTTTGAAGAGCCAATTGCCCCCCATATTGCTGCGAAGAAACATAACAAGCCGATAGATTTAACTTTTTTAGAAAAGCACTATCAGAGTATTACTACAAACCCATGTGATGTATTGATCACCGAGGGAGCAGGTGGTTGGCGATTGCCGTTAGGTAATGGACAGTTTTTATCTGAATTAGTACAAAGCACCGAACAAGATGTTATTTTAGTGGTTAATATGAAACTTGGCTGCTTAAATCATGCGATTTTAACTTATCAATCAATTATTTCTGACGGCTTAACCTGTGTAGGCTGGGTGGCAAATTGTCTCGATAACATGCCATATCTTGAAGAAAATATTGCCGAACTTGAACAATTCTTCCCAATGCCGTTAATAGCAAAACTTGCTAAACAAACAGATATAAAACAAGCGGCGGCCAAATTTAATTTACAACCACTACTTGCTCAGTGCTAACAACCTTGTTATTTAATTGTCGTTAAGAATTAAGTTAACGTTAACGTTAACCTTAATCTTAATCTTAACCTTAACCTTAGTGCAAAGGTGGATAGATTAACTTTTCAATGCTTTTAAACACGCACTGGCAATAAAACCAGAGCGTGTTTTATGCGTCTCAGATTTACTCACATACTCATCCATTTGCTTAATCAATAATTCTGGCAGCGTCACATTTATCTTATGGCTTTTACCTAAATAAGGGGTAATGTCGATATCTACTAAGCACCAAATTACCTGACTAATATTTTCTTGATGCTTTTCAATAGTAGAGGCATGAGGAATAGTTTCACCGTATTCTGCCAAGATGGAAAAGTGTGATGCCATGCTTTTTTCTATTTCTATTAAGGCTTCATCAATTGTTGTGGCATTACACTCACACCCCGGTAAATCTGGAACGCTAACTTTATAGTGCTCACTGCCAATTATCTTTTTTAATGCAATAGGGTATTTCATAAATAGTTACCTTTTGATTGATTATTTTTATAGTAACCCTGATAACTCCTCGCTGTCAATGATTGATAACTCTAATAACTCTGTAGTTTTATTTGGTATAACCCCGCTAACCCTGATTTTAGCTACTCCAATAACTCTGCTAACTCTAAAATGTACTGGTGTGAATGTTCACTTTCGTTTGAAGTTATATTAAAAGGCGTTGATATTTTAATCATGAGAACAATGATGTACTTGAATTGAAAGTAACTCATAAAGAGTTGTTAGGGTTATAATCTATGATGTGTGCACGACGTTTGTACGATATATATAGGCGGTAAAACCTTTGTCTTATAGGAATACACTTGGTTAAATAATTGATTTAATTCACCATGGGATTGGTCAAATAACTATTGAATTTTCAAAAAAGAATTATTGAAAAAAAATTAAAGAATAAAGATTGAAACTGTTAACTCGTTTTAGAAAATTTGATGAGGCGACTGGATATGGTAATACTGAGAGTTAGCGATATTTAACGCTAACGTTAAATCTAAAGCACAATAGGACGAAGGTTATTTTTTGAGTGTGAATTTTCACTAGCGAAAAAAATTTAAAGACAAGTAGTAACGAGTTTTATGTGCCATTTATTTGTTTGATCTTTGCCACAATTTTAAGGGTTTAAGGATTTACAAGTTAACTGATTTATTCAAACGATTGGGAATGTACTAATTGTTTTTTACGATACTGGCTAGGTGAAACGGCAAACGTTTTTTTAAATTGTTTAGAAAACTGATATATATCAGCATAACCTACTTGATTGGCGATTGTACTCAGCTTTATATCGACATCAAATAATAGTCTCTGTGCGGTTGCCATACGTTTACGAATAACATAGTGACTAATACTCGTATCAAAATGCTGTCGAAATTGATGACAAAGATGACTGCGGGAAACACGCGCTAAACTCGCTAAATCATCCAATACAATTGCTTGATTGAAATGTTTATCAAGGTAGCGTTTTACGATAAGTACATAGCTTGGCATATTATTATTTGAACTTTTTACGCCAATTTGCCGTGCAATGGCGCGAGCCCAATTTTGAAAGAGGTTTTGAATAATAATTGGATCAAATGAAATAGGATGTAGCATTTCAGCCATTATACTTTGTAAATGATCTGTCATTACAGACTCATCCGTTAAGGTAATTGGTGTTGCTATGGGTAATAAATTGTTTTCAATTTGTGTTTTTACCCAAGAGCCTTCAACATGCATCCAAGAATGCAATTCAACTCCTGCTTTAGTTGCCCAACTAAAAAATTGTTTTTCACCTGGCGGCCAAATAAGTAAAGTCTTAGCTGGAGTGGAAGGTGTTTTTTGTTTTTTAATTAATCTTGCCGGTTGATGAAATAACATGATTAACCAATCACCTGTGCCAATAGGCCTATCAACATTGGCATTCACCATAGGTTCTTTAATGCCAATACCGCGAACGGTCATTAATGATTCAGGTTGTAATTCATCACCAAACCAATGTCGAATAACCTTATCTTGATCGTCAGATAAGGCGTTATCCCAGCGTAAATAATCAGGAGGATTTCTATTCGACACACGATATTCCGTTCATTGATAAATCATCATCAAATCACAATCTATCACAAGAAAATAGCAATAAGAACCATTTTAAATAATATTTTAATGGATAGAATCGTAATACAAAACAAATGAAAGGGTGTTTTAATGATCCTCAATAATAAAACAAATAATAAAAATAAATTATTTTTATGGGCGCTCACATCATCTTTAGCGGGCTTTCTATTTGGTTTTGACACTGTGGTTATTTCAGGTGCCGAGAAAACCATCCAATCTTTATGGGGCTTATCGTCAACCCTTCATGGTTTAGCGTTAAGTGCGGCGTTATGGGGAACAGTATTAGGAGCACTATTTGGTGGTTGGCCTACTGATCGTTTTGGTCGCGTTAAAACATTGGTCGGTATTGGAATACTTTATTTAGTTTCGGCGATGTGGTCAGCATTAGCGACAGATCCTTATTCTTTTATGGTCGCTCGCTTTATTGGTGGATTAGGGGTGGGGGTTTCAACTATTGTCGCACCTTTATATATTTCTGAAATTTCACCTGCGGATAAACGAGGGCGTTTAACGGGCTTGTTCCAGTTTAATATTGTCTTTGGTATTCTTGTGGCATTTATTTCTAATGCGATGTTGGGCGGTATTGGTGAAAATGCGTGGCGTTGGATGCTTGGCGTTGAAGCTATTCCTGCTGTTATTTATTGTGTCTTTTGTTTTTTCTTGCCGGAAAGTCCACGATGGTTAATTGGAAAATGTAAAAATATTGCTTCGGGTAAGCAAGTGTTAGCTCAAGTGAATCCAAACATGTCTGCCACGGAAATTGATGACTTAACTCAATCAATTGTCAATTCAGCTAACACGGTTGGTGTTAAAACACCGTTTTGGAGTCAGCGATTAAAGTATCCTATTATTTTGGCGTTTTTAATTGCTTTTTTTAATCAGTTATCTGGTATTAACGCTATCCTTTATTTTGCTCCTCGAATTTTTGAAATGACCGGGTTAGGGCAAGAAGCTGCACTATTGCAATCTGCGGGTATAGGTATTACTAATCTTATCGCGACATTAGTTGGATTATGGCTAATAGACCGTATTGGCCGAAGAACGTTACTCTATATTGGCTCTGTCGGTTATATATTAGCGTTAGGAACATGTGCGTGGGCGTTTTCTAATGAAGTATATGCCATTGTTCCCTTTTGTATTTTCTTCTTTATTGCAGCACACGCGGTTGGACAAGGAGCCGTAATTTGGGTGTTTATTGCAGAAATTTTTCCAACTGAGCATCGAACTACAGGGCAATCTCTTGGCTGTTCAACCCATTGGGTTTTTGCTGCTATGATGACCTTGTTTTTTCCAACGGTTGTGGCGGCATTCTCGGCACAATATGTTTTTGGTTTTTTCTGTTTGATGATGATAGGCCAACTTATTTGGGTATTTATTATGGTGCCAGAAACGAAAGGTGTGCCTCTAGAAGAGTTACAGAAAAAACTCGGTATCTCTTCGCATAATGAAAATGATATTGAACCAAATACAAAAATAGTAGGACACTAGTTCATGAATAACGCTTTTAATATTGTTGGTATTGGCGAAGTTTTGTGGGATGTATTTCCTGATGGCGCTCGCTTTGGAGGTGCACCTGCTAATATGATTTGTGCCATCAATGATTTATCGGGTGCAAAGGCCAAAGTTAGTATGGTAAGTGCGGTGGGTGATGATAAGTTAGGTCAAGAGGCGATTACTTACCTAGCCAAACGACAAATAAACGTAGAATTACTCGAGAAAGTAACCTACCCAACAGGCACAGTAACGGTCATGTTAGATGCCTCTAATCAAGCCAGTTACCATTTTGCTGATAATTGTGCTTGGGATAACTTGGTTTGGTCAGAACAGCTCGCACAAACCGCATGTTCGGTTGATGCCGTTTGTTTTGGCAGTTTGGCGCAACGCAATGCCTGCTCTCGCGATACTATTCAACGCTTTATTAGCTCAGTACCACATGAGGCGTTAAAAGTGTTTGATGTAAATTTAAGAGCCCCATTTTATTCTAACGAAGTGATCCTTGAATCACTTCAATTAGCCAACGTTTTAAAACTTAATGAAGAAGAATTACCTTTTATAGCCAACCTCGTTGGGATTTCAGGTGATAATCGAGATGTACTCAAACAGCTAAAACAACTTTTTGATTTAACTACTATTGCCTTTACTCAAGGAGCACAAGGCGCGGTGTTATTGCACCTTGATGAAACGATAGAAGTACCAATTGTACCGACAACTGTCGTTGATACAGTAGGGGCAGGCGATTCATTTACCGCTGCGTTAACCTTAGGTTTACTGCAAAACAAACCGCTTAGTGAAATCGCTGATTTTGCCAGTCTTGTTTCATCTTATGTATGTTCACAGCGCGGAGCAACTCCTTCATTAACGCATTTATAGATAATATTTGATTGTAAATAGGATTAGAAAATGAATTATTTAAGTGATCAATTTTTGTTACAGCATTGCCAAGAAATATTAGATTTTTACACGCCTCGCGTTGTGGATGAACAAGGGGGATATTTTCAAAATTATTATGATGATGGGGAAACTTTCAACGAACAACATAAACAGTTGGTCAGTAGCACTCGCATTATTGTAAATTACGCTTTAGCGTCACAAGTTTTTGACAAGCACGAATATGTTGAGATCTCGAAACACGGGTTAGCCTTTTTAGAGACAGTGCATTGGCAAACCAGCTCTCAAAGTTATGCTTGGACATTAACTGATAATAAACCTAACGATATGACGCAACAAGCCTATGGCTATGCCTTTGTCTTGTTAGCTTATGCAGCAGTAAGAAAGGTAGGTATTATTGAAAGTGATGAAAAGCTGTTAGCTACTTATGACTTGTTAGAACAACGGTTTTGGCAAAATGATTATGGATTATATGCCGATGAAATTAGCCCTGAAGGCGTGTTGAGTGATTACCGTGGTCAAAATGCTAACATGCATTTATGTGAGGCAATGTTAGCGGCTTATGAAGCAACCAATAATCAAAAATTCTTAACTCGCGCTAAGTTATTAGCTGAAAACATTGCGGTAAAACAAGCCGCTCTCACAGAGGGCCTCGTATGGGAGCATTTTACCCCCAGTTTTGCACCTGATTGGGATTACAATAAAAATGATCCTAAAAACTTATATCGACCTTGGGGTTTTCAACCCGGTCATCAAACAGAATGGGCTAAATTATTACTGATCTTAAATCGTCACGCACCCGACACTTGGTTAGTAGAACGTGCTATTGATCTCTATGAACGAGCCTTTAGTTTAGCATGGGATAATCAATATGGCGGCTTGATTTATGGTTTTGATCGTCAAGGAAATTGGTGTGATGATGATAAATACTTTTGGGTACAAGCTGAAAGTTTTGCAACAGCAGCGCTATTGTATAAAGAAACCAATGAAGAAAAATACGTAGAGCAATATACAAAGCTTTGGCAATACTGTGATGAACATTTTGTCGATCATCAACACGGAGCGTGGTTTAGGCTGTTAAATCGTGATAATAGTATAGTTTCAAATGAAAAAAGTAGTGCTGGCGCTAAATGTGATTACCATACGTTAGGGGCTTGTTTTGAAGTGCTAAGAGCGTTTGGTCAAAGTAGCTAAGTAATGACTATGGCTGTTCACACCATTTCAAATCAATTGCTAAGATGTAAAGTTAGTGAACAAGGTGCCGAGCTTAAAAGTTTGGCATCTACCATCAATCATGAAGAATACATTTGGCAAGCAGATCCCGCTATTTGGGCTGGCTCTGCTCCTATTTTATTTCCAGTTGTTGGTCGATTAAACGGTGGGAAATATCGTTATCAAGGAAAAGACTATTCACTACCGATACATGGATTTGCTCGCGAACAATGCTTTAATTTACACCGAAAAACAGCTTCATCGCTTACCTTGAGGTTACGAGATAATCAGCAAACCTTGTTATTATATCCATTTAAGTTTCAGCTTGATGTTACTTTTACTCTGAACAAAAATAGTTTATCTGTTACGTATCTAGTGAAAAATCTAGGTAAAACTGATATGTACTTTAGTTTAGGATCGCATCCTGCTTTTACACTACCGCTTTCGGCATTTAAAGAGGAAAAGTGCAGTGTACTATTTTCTGAAACTGAAGATTGTTTTTGTCATTTAATTAAGCAAAATTTGTTATCAAATACCGTTTACCCTGTTGATATTAAAGCGCGAAAGTTAATAATAAAATCAAACTTATTTGCTCAAGACGCGTTAATTTTTAGCGATGTTAACTCGTCACATGTCACTTTATTAGTCGATGAAAAGCCCAGATTGTCATTAGATATCGGCTCCAATAAACACCTAGGGTTATGGGCAAAACCTAATTCACCTTATGTGTGTATTGAGCCTTGGCTGACAACTGATGAACAGCAAAATTCGCCAAAAGCGCTTGAAGAAAAGCCTGATTTTATTTGCCTTGCCCCAGAAAAAGATTTTTCGAATAACTATCAAATTAATATTCATTAATTTGGACGAGGGGTTAGGTTTACTTGTGTTTCGGTATACTCATATATTGGCTTGCTCGTGTATTAAGGTTTTTCAATGGGCAAAAGCGGAGAGGTTAACAATGTTCCTTTTGCCATGTATAAATCATCATAATAAAGCCCGCCGTTTCCATAGGGTTGCTTTGCGGGCCCTGTATTACAGTTCATCATAAAGTAAATTAATGGCATTTCTCGTTTCATACGAAAGGCAGCATTTTTATACACCAATGTTTGTTGGGTGAATTCGCCTCCTTTTAAATATACATCATAATGTTGCCCACCTTGCTTTTTCAAAGCATTGTTAACAACAAACCAAATTTCATACCAGGTATTTTCTTGTGCTGGTTTAGCTGAGCGCTTATTTTCATAATTTTGAATATTACTATAGCCATTATCAGTTTTTACCATAATGGTGCCGTCATTCTTAAAGCCATTCGATTCATATTTATCGGTGATACGAATACTTGACTCAAGGGCATTGTAATCGTGTTGAGCGATCCCTTGCGCATCTAAATTACTCAAACCAAACACATGATTATTAGGAAAGTATTCTACTTTTATACGTAGGTAAAATGTAGATATCTCGCCCACAGAAACTGCGTTTGGTAACGGTCGAAAGGTTAATGCTTTACGATTCCCTAACACGCCTTCAGCCGCTGGCTTTTTTAATAGCACAGTGTTACTAATTTCTTTTTGTAGCTCTGTTACTTGAGGATTTTCAATAAAAGGAGACGTGTCATTGCGCGTGTCTTTTTTGTACCAATGTTCATGCTTTTTTTCATTTAACCGATTATTTAATTGTTCGCGTTCGAAATTATCAATGAGGATCCAAGCAGATTTATCAGAATTTTGGGGTGATACAGCTTTACTGACAAATGAGATCACAACAAAAATACTTATGGCTATGATCATTAATATACATTTATACATGGATTAATCCCGAATATTTACTATAAGCAATGACGGTTAATTGAAATATTACATTATTCTTTATTAGTCATAAGTCAAAGGATAATGGTTCAAGGTCAAATAATAAAAATTAAAGTTTTGCTATTACAGCGCCTAGTTGAGTTGATGGTGTTTGTCGTATCAAGGTTAAACTTGCTTCAATTTGCTCGCTTATTTGGCTGTTTAGCAGTAAATCATGGGCATTTATCGCATCAATTGATAAAAAGCTTTTAACGACTGTAGCAATATCTTCACTGAGGAGGCCTGTGGTTTGATAAAATGTGCTAGCCATTGGATCTGATAATTCCTCTTTGTTTTTAACGGTTTTACAAATAAATTCAAACCAACAAGCTAAAGCAAAACAAAGCATTTTAGTCGAACGGCCTTGCTCAAGGTTATCGCGAATAATTGGCAATAAACGTATTTGAATTTTTTGTGAGCCATCACAGGCAATTTGTGCTAATAAATGTCGAATGGCAGGGTTTAAAAATCGTTGAATGATATCATTGCTATATTTTTCAATATTTAATTCAGTTGGAGGGGTAAATGAACCGATAATTTCTTGTTGCGCTAGCTTAGTTATAAATTGTTTAAAATTTACATCACTCGTAACATCAAAAACCGTTTCGTAACCTGCCAACGATCCTAAATAAGCTAAAGTAGAATGCAAACAATTGAGTAGCTTGAGCTTTGCTTTTTCAAAACCTTCCACATCTTGGGTAAAAATAACGCCAACTTTCTCCCATTCAGGTCGTTCGCCCTGCCAATCGTTGGAAATAACCCATTGGGTAAATGCTTCTCGTTGAATTGGCCAGTTATCTTGGCAGCCGATTGCTTTTGAAACAGACTCAACCGTATAAGCTTCTGTTTTAGGTGTAATGCTATCAACCATGGAGTTTGGAAAGGCAACGTGCTTTTCTATCCACAGTTGTAATTGTGGATCTAATTTACCGGCGTAATCTAATACCGCACGACGAAGTTTGTCACCGTTACCCGAAACGTTATCACAACTTAATACATTGAAAGCAGGGATGTTATCTTGTTTTCTTATTTTAAGTGATTCAACAATAAAGCCAATGGCACTAACGGGAGATGAAGCGTTAGCAATATCATGTTTGATATCATCATGGTTGAAATCTAATGAGCCATCGGCAGCTAAACAGTAGCCTTTTTCTGTGATCGTTAAGGTAATTAATTTTGTCGTTTCAGCTGACATACGTTGTAGTACTAGGTCACGCTGCTCGCTAGCAATTAAAATTTCTTTAATAGCGCCTACTATTTGATAACGAATGTCTTTATCTAAAATAGAGACAGTATAAAGGTTGTCTTGTTTACTTAAAATATCTTGCGCGGTTGCACTGCGTAAAGAAACGCCACAGATCGCCCAATTGCCACCAAATTGGTTCATTAAATTTTCGGTATAAACGGCTTGATGCGCTCGATGAAATGCGCCAGGACCTATATGAACTATACCAATCTGAGTATTTTCACGATTATATCGTGGTAGCTCTATTGGGTAAGGAGACGTGTTAGCGGTTTTCATTATGTCGGTTAAATTCATCAGTGGAAATTCCATTAATCGATTACTTTTATCGCAGCAATAGCTAGTCTTTAAAAGCGAAACAAACTCTATTTACTGTACAAGTGTGATATCCATAATAAACAAACAATAGTGGCCTTACCATTTATTTTTTAGGTTTTTATTTTTTATATATAAGGTAAATGAATGAGGCTTTATTGTATCTATCTGTATTTTCTTGGTATTTAAACGTTTTTCTTATTTTTCAGTTTGATTTTATTCATGCCTACTAAAAAAATAGCGAATAATTATTGGACTTACCAATAATTGGTTTGCTATATTTGTTCCAGCTAACAAAACGCAATAAAAAATAGCATCTAACGAAACTAATTGGTAAGGCCTGATCTATTTATCTGCATAGTACGTTAAAACAGAGACCCATTAAAAATGGCAAAAAAGTTACAATTACACGCTGATAGGTTATTTTCTTCAAATGAAGAAATACGCAATATTGCACGTACTTTATATCGAAGCGTAAAAGATTTACCTATTATAAGTCCTCATGGTCATACCGATCCTGCATGGTTTGCTCACGATCAAAACTTTGACAATGCTACTGATTTATTAATCAAACCAGATCACTATGTCTTTCGTATGCTATATAGCCAAGGGATCACCTTAGCGGAACTTGGTATAGAAACCATTGCAGGCGAATCGACTGAAACCGACAACCGTAAGATATGGCAGTTGTTTGCTAAGCATTACTATTTGTTTCGTGGTACCCCTTCAAAAGTATGGTTAGATACTGTTTTTGCTGAAATTTTTAATATTGATGTCGTGTTATGTGAAGAAACGGCTGATTATTATTACGATACAATTAACGCGTTATTAAAAACAGATGCTTTCAAACCAAGAGCTTTATTTGAACGCTTTAATATTGAAATAATTTCTACTACAGAATCACCGTTAAATGATTTAGCACATCATAAAACAATCAATGCGAGCGACTGGCAAGGTAAAGTGATTTCTGCTTATCGACCAGATCCTGTTATTGATCCTGAGTTTGAAGGCTTTGTTTCAGCAATTAAATACTTTGGTGAAATCACCGGTGAAGATACCTCAACGTTTTCAGGCTATTTATTAGCACATAAAAAACGACGCGCTTATTTTAAAGCAACAGGGGTTACCTCAACGGATCATGGTCATCCAACCGCAAAAACAGCTTATCTGGAACGAAGTGATATCGAAGCTTTGTATCAAGTTGTCATTTCTGGTCAAGCAAATGCTGAGCAAGCGGAATTATTTCGGGCACATATGTTAACTGAAATGGCCGGCATGAGTGTTGAAGATGGTTTAGTGATGCAGTTACATCCTGGAGTTTCACGAAATCATAACCAAGATGTTTTTACTCGTTTTGGTCGTGATAAAGGAGCTGATATACCTGTGCAATGTAGTTACACCGAGCAATTAAAACCATTGTTAGATAAGTATGGCACTCAGCCAAACTTTACCTTTATTTTATTCACTTTAGATGAAACAGCCTATTCACGTGAGCTTGCTCCTTTAGCAGGGCATTATCCTTGTTTACGTTTAGGACCACCTTGGTGGTTTCATGATAGTCCTGAAGGAATGAGACGTTTTCGCCAGCAAATGACAGAAACAGCAGGATTTTATAATACGGTTGGCTTTAATGACGATACTCGCGCATTTCTCTCTATTCCTGCTCGCCATGATGTTGCAAGAAGAATGGACTGTAATTGGCTGGCAGAATTAGTTTCTGATCATCGACTAACACTTGATGAAGCTCAAGAATTAGCGGTGGATTTAGCTTATAACTTAGCGAAGAAAGCGTACAAATTATGATCACAGCTAATCGTGTTTAATTACAAATATTTAATAAAAAACATAGACAAAAAATAATAAAGGATAGGAATTTTATCATGCGTGAAGCTTGGAGATGGTTTGGGTCAAATGATCCTGTTTCAATTAATGATATTCGTCAAACCGGTGCTACCGATATTGTTAGTGCTTTACACGCCATTCCAACCGGAGAAGTTTGGCCGTTAGCCGATATACAAGCGCATAAAGCATTAGTTGAAAAAGATAATACTGAAAACTCTTCCTTAGTGTGGTCAGTAGTAGAAAGTATTCCTGTTCATGAAGACATTAAATTAGGCCGAGATAATTGTCAGCCTTATATCGATGCTTGGATAGGGTCGATGGAAAACTTAGCAAAGTGCGGCATTAAAACCATTTGTTATAACTTCATGCCTGTTATCGACTGGACACGTACTGATTTAAAGTATCAATTACCAAATGGTGGTTACGCGTTACGATTTGACCAAGATAAATTTGCAGCTTTCGATTTGTTTATCTTACAACGAGAACATGCTGAAGCGGACTATAGTGCCGATGAGCTTGCTAAAGCAAAGGCTGTCTTTTCAACAATGACTGAAGATGACAAAGCCTTGCTGACTAAAAATATTATTGCAGGCTTACCGGGTAAAATGACCGACGCTTATAATATTAGCGATTTTCGTGCGGCATTATCGCAATACCAAAATATCAGCAAAGATATTTTAAGAAAAAATCTTTTCAACTTTTTATCACAAATATTACCAAAAGCCGAACAATTAGGCATGAAGCTAGCTATTCATCCTGATGATCCACCAAGAGATATGTTTGGTTTACCACGAATTATTTGTACGGCTGAAGATTTAGAGATTCTATTTGCTGCCCAACCCAATCCAGCTAACGGTATTACTTTATGTGCGGGGACTTACGGCAGTCGTCCGGATAACGATTTACCTCAAATGGCGAAAGATTTTGGTGCTCGCATTCATTTTGCTCATCTTCGTGGTGTTACCCGAGATAAAGATGAACAACGCTCTTTCTATGAAGCTGAGCATCTAGAAAGTGATGTAGATATGGTTGGTGTGATTGCCGCTTTGTTAAAAGAAGAAAAATCTCGAAAAGGCGCAGGTGAAATTTTTATTCGTCCTGATCATGGCCACCAAATTCTGGATGATATTAATAAAAAAGGTAATCCAGGGTATTCATGTATCGGTCGCTTAAAAGGGTTAGCAGAAATTAGAGGCGTAATAAAAGCGTTGAAAGCAGTGGGTTAAAAGATTCAAAAATTGATGTGATCATTTTATTGAAATCGCAATAAATGGTGATGGATTCTTTACTAATAAAAATTGGAATGTGTACTATGTTCAGTGCTAAAGTTCAAAATAAAATAAATAAAGATCAACCGAGTCTAGTAAAAACTTTTTTAAAAAATGAATCAATATTAAAAAAATTTTTACGCCGTTTTACCTCATGTAGCCATGAAATTAACGATATTACTCAAGAAACAATATTACGTGCACTTCAAGTAGAGAAAAATCGCACGATAGAAGAGCCTAAAGCGTTCTTATTTGGTATTGCTAAAAACGTGGTGCGTAAAAACTTAGATAAAAAATCAAGATCTTTGATAGATTTTATAGAGGGTTTCTCTTTAGAGAAGTACGTATATAATGAACCCACTATCGATGATTGTATTGATAGCAAAAAACGAATGTATATTTTTTGGGAAGCTGTTTCTACATTACCTTTACAATGCCAACGTGTTTTTGTACTTAAAAAAGTTCATGGTTATTCTCATCAAGCCATCGCTAATGAGCTAGATATTTCAATAAGTACAACAGAAAAACATGTGGCTGCAGGCTTATTACGCTGTAATGATTATATGGAAGCATACCTTAATAATGACGCTCAAAATGAGCTTAAATTTATGAAGGTTAGCAGCAACTCTAGCTATTAGCTCTAAAAATATCACCCTTTATATTTGAGCATTGATGTTATGGCGATTAAACCGCATAAATTTAGAACACAAAATATCACCACCGAAGCTTGTGAATGGATTGCCAAACTTGAAACGGGCGATTTATCACCACAAGATCGCGCAGCCTATAAAGAATGGATGAGTAGAAGCCCAGCGCATTGTCAAGCAATCAAAAAAATGGCTCAACTTTCTAGCGACATCAATATTATTGCCAATATGGCTGATTCATTAGAAGAATCAGTTTTATCGATTAAACCACAGAAGATGCTGGTTAAAAGCACACCATTCTTTACTTATCCTTCTTTTGCCGTAGTAGCTTTTGCGATGATAGTTTCGTTTAGCTATTTATATGATTTCTATAAAGACGTCACTAAATATCCTTATCTGATCACAACCAATGTCGGTGGCTTTAAAGAAACCATGTTGTCAGATGGCTCGAAAATTAAACTTAACACTAACAGCCAAGTAGAAGTTGATTATAATGCTGATAAAAGAAAGATCCGCCTGATTAAAGGCGAAGCATTTTTTGATGTTAGCCATAACCCAAAGCGGCCTTTTATAGTCATGGCAAAAAATAAAATTGTTCGTGCGGTTGGCACTGCATTTGGTGTACGTCTTAAAGAAAAAAGTCTAGAAGTTTTAGTTTCTGATGGTCGAGTAGAATTAAAAGAGGTTGCTCGTTTAGCACAAGAGTTAACTTCATCGCAGATCAAAGATGCAGACAATACAAAACTACCAGATTTAACACCCATTGATGCATCTTCATTGGTATTTCTTGATGCGGGCCAAAGTATTTCTCTATCTGAAGAAAACAATAAGGCAAATATCAATTTAAAAACAGAACGAGAAATTGTCAGAGAGCTTTCTTGGCATGAAGGTTTGCTAGATTTTTCTAATACTCCTTTACCAGAAGTAATTGCTGAAGTTACTCGATACACTCCTTTAAAAATTGAGATAGTTGATGCTGAATTAAATGAACTTGCTTTTGGCGGCATCATACCTACAGGCAGAACTGAAGCACTTTTTGAAGCATTGTCATTTTCATTTAATATTGAAATTGAGTATGTAAACAATACCCTAGTGCGACTACATAATAAAAAAAGTTAATTAAATTCAATTAATTAAAATTTTTTTAAAAAACTTATCAATTCAACTAGCGGTTTTTTAAGGTTCATGGAACTTACCTTATAAGACCGTAAAATAGTATTACGGAATTGCAATGATAAAAACAATAAAGGTTATTTGGGGAGTGATAGGCTTTACGTTTTGTATGGTTTTATCGGTAAGCGTTAATCAGGCGCTCGCAGAAGATAAGTTTGACCTGCAAATCGACGCT
Organism: Colwellia sp. 1_MG-2023; assembly: GCF_030546755.1. Lineage (GTDB taxonomy): Bacteria > Pseudomonadota > Gammaproteobacteria > Enterobacterales > Alteromonadaceae > Thalassotalea_H. The sequence continues at coordinate 74,830 of NZ_JAUOPE010000013.1, read as the reverse complement.
TTGCCTGTGGCAGATGCGTTAAAAAGTTTATCTTATCAAACAAAGTATCCGGTTTTATTTCAAACCAATGATGTTAATGCAATTACCACTAATGCTATTTCAGGAAGTTTTACCTTACAGCAAGCATTAGCAGCTCAGTTAAAAGGCACATCTCTTTCAGGCGGTCTGACGAAAAGCGGCGTTATTACTATTTCGCAACATTCGTCAATTAAAACAACAAATAATGAAGGAATAAATGTGAAAACTATAACTAAAAATAAACGTTTCAAAAATTCTACTATTGCAACCGCCATCGCGAGTAGTCTTATGTTGTCAGCTGGGGGACATGCAGAGGAAACAACCACTCAAGATCAAATAGAAGTCATTGAAGTTATTGGTTCGTTTAGAGGAAGTCTAAATGATGCTTTAATGTCTAAACGAGAATCAACAACAACCAAAGATGAAATCTTTTCAGAAGACATGGGGAAATTCCCAGATTTGAACTTAGCTGAAGCCATTCAACGAGTGTCAGGGGTAGCTATTCGACGTGATAATGGTGAAGGGGTCTCTATAGAATTACGGGGATTAGGTTCAAACTTTACTAATACGCTTTTACATGGAATGCCGATAGCAACGGCCGCTAATGAAGACCGTGGCGCTTCTTTAGATATATTCCCATCTGAGTTGTTTACTCGAATCAGTATTGAAAAATCAGCGTTAGCTAGCCAATCTGAAGGTGGGATCGCAGGAGTCATCGATATGCGCAATGCCAGACCTTTTGATTTTGATGGCGAGTTTAATATTTCTACCTCATTACAAGGTGGTTATAACGATTTATCAAAAGAATTGGATCCGCGTGGTCATTTAATGGCTAGCAAAACGTGGGAAGTTGATGGTAACCGTTTCGGTTTTCTTGCTGGGGCTGCGTATTCTAAACGTTATGTTCGCGTTGATGGCTGGGAATCACAAGATTATGGCTCTCGTGCATCAGGCACAGTTAGAGGTTTTCAATTTGCTAATGGCAACCGTTCAGGCATGCAAAGTAGTACTTGGGATACGGTTACCAACGATCCAAATGATCTGATAGAAGATGATTTTACTAGCGGTGAATTGGAACAAGTAATGTTTCCTCGTTTACAACGAACCGATCTGATTTATGGTGATCGTAAACGATTAGGAACTGTTGTCGCCTTTCAATGGGAGCCTGCTGATAGCGGCTTTAACTTAAGCCTAGATTGGCTACATTCAGAATTAGATGATTTGACTTACCGTGAAAATTTTGACGTTGAATTAAGAAACTCAACACAAACTGATCCTGTTAATATTACGGCTGATGCGAATGGTTATTTGTTAACCGGTACCATGGAAAATGTTAACCGTCGTTCAGAAAGTCGCCAATTTTTTGATTATCAAGAGTTTGATCAGTTCGTGCTAGAAGCATCATGGCAAGCTACTGATCTTTTTACCATAAGTGCTAAAGCTGGTTATAACGAATCGGCTTATGATGAACGAGGTATAACGTATCTTCATGCGATTCAAGGGACAACTGCGACCATTGATTACACGCAAAACACTGATATCCCGAGTGTTATCTCAAATGTAGATATCTCAAACCCAGATAATTATGTGTTAAATAGTATTCGAGTTGAACCGGAAGACCGTGATACCGCCAATACTAATTTCAACTTAGATTTCGAATACGGACATTCCATGAATAACATCAAATTTGGTATCGCATATACCAAATATGAATACACGAATTACCGTAATCGAGCGAATCATAGTGCAGAATGGTTTGCCGACCAGTTTGCTTCTGGCTCAGTTCCTATAGCTGGAGAAGCTAGTAAAAATCAACCCTTTGACGATTTTTCTGCCAATTTAGGCCGACCTAACGGCGCCGTTTTAAATTGGCAAGTCACTGATTGGGATAAAATGAATGATTTATTAGTAGGTGGTAGCCAAGGGTTAATGGAATTGGCGATGGCTCAAGAAATTTACATCCCTTCATTAGAAGAAGTAAATATTGCATACTATCTTGAAGTCAATAATGCCTTTGATTTTCTTGATAGAGAAATGCGTACCAATGCAGGGGTACGTTATATAGAAACCTCTCAAGAAACACGTAATTTCTCTAATGGATCTGAAATATTTATCGATAGAGAATATGAAGATATTTTACCTTCTTTCAACTTGGCTTGGGATGCTACGGATGAAGTTGTATTACGTTTTTCAGCTGGTAGAACGTTGACACGTCCACCTCTAAGTGAATTAGAAGGTTCGCTTAATTTTTATAGTGATTATACGGTTTCTGGTAATAACCCTTATCTAAAACCTTATTATTCTAATCAGTTTGATACCGGTGTTGAGTGGTATTTTGCTGATGAATCTATTTTAGCATTTAATTTCTTTTATAAGAATATTACCGGCTTCTTAGAAACAAGAATTACTGAAGGTGTATTCTCAGAAGTAGGTGTTGATTTAGATTCATTAGATCCGGATATCTTTGCTGGAACAACACCTGACACAGCGGTAACCTTTGAAGTAGATGAAAACTCTACTGAGCCGAGAATCCTTAAAGGGTATGAAATCGCGTTTCAAATGCCGTTCGATGATTATTTACCTATCGATGGCGTAGGTATGATGGCCAACTACACTTTTGTTGATTCATCAGATGTTACATACAACACATCTGTTGGGCCACTTATCGATTCTGTGGTTGGACAGTCAGAGAACACGTTCAATTTAGTCGCGTATTATGAAACCAATGATTATTCAGTTCGCGCTTCTTATAATTATCGTTCAGATTTCACTGAAAATGGATGTTGCCGAAATGGCCAACCATTATTAAGAGTGAGAGATGCTCGAGGTCAATTAGATTTCTCAGGCTCATATGCTGTATCAGATAATGTAGATTTGAACATTGAAGTTATTAATGCGACTAATGAAGAACAATATACTTCGTTTGGTCAAAGATTAAATCGTGTTATTGATACTGGACGTCAGCTATTAGTAGGGGTTCGTGCAAATTTCTAGACGTTGAATTTAGCGTAGACTCATTATCATGACTATTTATGATAATGAGTCTATATTGCTTCTAAATATATTTAGATAATGTAAACATTCACAATGACTTAGCTTATTAAATATGAAAAATATTCTTATTATTCTTTCGATAACAACCTTACTTGGTTGTTCTACAGAACAAGCAACGAAAGAAACGAAAGTAACTTATCAACCTGAACTTATTGCCAATGCACAATCGCCAGTCGATTATGTTTGGCCATGGCTTGATAGTGCAAATTCACGTTGGTTTTATTTTAACAGCGCTTCACGACCTTTTGGTATGGTGAATTTAAGTCCTGATACAGAAGTAGAAGGTGCATGGGGCAGTGGTTATCGGTATAACACCTTAGAAATTAAAGGGTTTAATCATGTACATGCTTGGCAACTATCAGCATTATCAGTGATGCCCGTGAGTTCAGATAAATCACTATCTACGATTGAAAATGACTATTTCTCTGCTTTTTCTCATGACAATGAAATAGTTAAACCCGGTTATCATAAAGTAACACTAGACCGATATGGGATTGATGTTGAATTAACCTCGACAAAACGCGTAGGTTTTCATCGATATCAATTTGAGCAATCAACAAATCGAAAAGTTATATTAGATCTTGCCGGTAAATTTGGCCCTACAGACGTCAGTTTTGGCGATTTTAAACAAATTAATAACCGTACTTTTTCTGGTTTTATTATCAATGAACCAACCATGAGAAGACCAAGATCAACTCCCGTTTACTTTTACATTGAACTTGACCAAGCAATCGCGAGTATCGAGCAATCTGAAGGTGCGGTGTTATTGAACTTACCTGACAACGAAAAATCAGTACAAATGAAAGTGGCAATTTCATATGTTGATGAACAAGGGGCAAAAAATAATCTAACCCATGAACTAGCTCATTGGAATTTCGACCAGGTTGTTAGTGACTCAAAAAATGAGTGGAACGACTGGCTAAGTAAAATTCAAGTTACGACTAATAATCAACAAGATAAAGTTCGTTTTTATACTGACTTATTTCATGCCTTGCAAGGTCGTCGTACGATTTCAGATGTTGATGGTCGCTATTCAGATCAAACTTCAGATAAGCGTGTAGTAAAAACAATTCCGTTAGATCAACATGATCAACCTAAATTTAATCATCATAATTCAGACTCTTTTTGGGGAGCACAGTGGACAATACAGACACTTTGGCCACTAGCTTACCCGAAAGTGGCTTCTGATTTTGGCCATTCGATGTTAATGATGTATCAGGACGGTGGTTTTATTCCTCGAGGACCTTCTGGCGGCAATTATACCCATGTAATGACAGGAGCTTCATCAACACCATTTTTCGTCAGTAACTATATGAAAGGCTTAAGAGATGTTGATATTGAACTTGCCTACCAAGGATTGAAGAAAAACCATATGCCAGGTGGAACCATGGGACGAGCAGGGTATGAACATAACTCAGTTTATTCTGGTGGTTTAGCGTATTACCTTGAGAATGGTTACGTTCCTTACCCCTTACCTAAAAAGAATAAAGCCCTTCATCAAGATGGTGCCGGACAAACGTTAGAATATGCATATCAAGACTGGACTTTAGCGCAATTAGCCGCGGCTTTAGGCAAAGACGAAGATCGCGATTATTTTACATTACGAAGTCAAAATTATCGTCATGTTTTCGACACTGAAACTGGATATATGCGACCTAAAGACCGTAACGGAAATTGGTTAAAAAACTTTGATCCATTTGAATATCGTCATGGTTTTGTTGAATCAAATGCCTCACAGATGACTTGGTTTGTACCACACGATATAGCAGGGTTAGCTGAGCTTATGGGGGGTAAGGAAAAGGCCATCACAAAATTAAACCAAGCGTTCGAAATCGCCAGTTTGCAGGGATTTACCTCGAGCAAGTCACATGACAAAGAAACTGATGAAATAGGTAAACGTGTGCCTATTAATTATGGCAATCAACCATCTATTCAAACCGCATTTATTTTTAATGAATTAGGGGCGCCTCATCTAACACAAAAATGGTCAAGAGAAGTAATTAAAGCCGTTTATAGTGAAGTATCAGAAAAGTCGGGTTTTAATGGTGATGAAGATCAAGGGTTGATGGGCTCGTTATCGGTGTTGATGAAAATTGGTTTATTTCAAGTAGACGGTGGTACAAGTGAACGACCTAAGTATCAAATAGGCAGTCCAATCTTTGACAAAGTAACCATTAGCTTAGATGAAAACTATTACTCGGGCAAAACGTTTACCATTGAAACACGTAACAACAGTAAAGATAACGTTTATATTCAAACGATTACCCTCAATGATAAACCACTGAATCGTCACTTTTTATACCATGATGAGATCGTTAAAGGTGGTCACCTGGTATTAGATATGTCTGCTACTCCACAGTGATAGCTCAGAAAAAGTTGAGGTAAAAACAGCCTGTAATTATCAGGCTGTTTTTTTAGTTAACCAACTTTTGTGATGTAAGCGATCACAGGTTAATTTCAAAGATATTGACAATAAAACAGCTAATCATTCACTCATTAAGTCATTAAAGTTCATGACTAGCGTGATGTTTTAATAAGCTTATCAATCAACTGCAGGTAATTTATGTATCAATTCAAAATTAATTCACCTGTTTTGCCAATATTTGCTTTCGGTATGACCAATTTTTTGGTATAAAATTGGTAGGGTCAATTTTCTTTAAAACACAAAATTTATTTTGTATAAAAATTAGGATAAAAATAATGAAGAAACTCATTGGGGTATTGACGTTGTGTTTAACAACGGTAATAAGTGGTTGTTCGCACAGTGAAATAAAAGAGTCTAGTGATTGGCAAAGCCTGTTTGATGGTAAAACACTTAATGGCTGGAAACAAATTAATGGCAGTGCGACTTATGAAGTGATTGACGGCGCCATTGTTGGGACATCGGTTAAAAATTCTAGAAATAGCTTTTTGGTGACAGAAGCCACTTATAGTGACTTTATTATGGAATTTGAAGCCAAAGTTGATAGTCCGTTAAATTCTGGTGTGCAATTTCGCAGTTTAAGTAAAGCAGACCACATGAATGGTCGTGTTCATGGTTACCAACTAGAAATTGACCCAAGTAAACGTGCCTGGACAGGTGGTATTTATGATGAAGCGCGTTTAGGTTGGATTTATCCGTTATCTACAAATCCTAAGGGCCGTGCTGCTTATCAAGCAGATCAATGGAATAAATTTCGTATAGAAGCAATCGGCGATAGTATTCGAACTTATGTGAATGGTGTTCCTACCGCTAACTTAATTGACAACACAACGGCAGCCGGTTTTTTCGGTTTACAAGTGCATGATATTGGCAATGATATGTCAAAACTTGGTAAAAAAGTACGTTGGAAAAACTTGCGTATTAAAACAACGAATCTAGAACAAGATCGTTGGGACAGTGCTAACAGTATCGATGAAATCAACTATATTCCAAATATGTTAACTAAACGCCAAAAAGCAGATGGTTGGAAATTATTATGGGATGGTAAAACGACAAAAGGTTGGAAAGGCGCGAAAATTGATACTTTCCCCACTAAAGGATGGGAGATAAATGACGGCGTGCTAAGTGTTTTATCTTCTGGTGGTGGAGAAGCTAGAAATGGCGGCGATATTATTACCTTGGAAGAGTTTAGCGATTTTGAACTAGAAGTAGATTTTAAAATTACTAAAGGGGCTAACTCAGGCATTAAATACTTTGTTGATCCTAACTTGTTAAAAGGAAAAGGCTCAGCAATCGGTTTAGAATTTCAAATTTTAGATGACGTGAATCATAAAGATGCTAAAAAAGGTACTGCAGGCAATCGTACCATTGGTTCTCTTTATGACCTGATCACCGCGGGTAACCTAACAGAGCCTGAACGTGATAAGAAACGCTTCAATGGCATTGGTAATTGGAACCGTGCTCGTATTGTTGTTAAAAGTGGTGATGTCCAACATTGGTTAAACGGCGTACAAACGGTTGAATACAATCGTCATAGCCAAATTTTTGGTGCGTTAGTCGCTTACAGTAAATATGCTAAATGGCCAAATTTTGGACGTTGGGAAAAAGGCCCTATTTTATTACAAGACCATGGTGATTTGGTACATTTTAGAACGATAAAAATTAAGCCAACTTCTGAAGTTAAGGGGAAATAACATGACTATGACACGTAGAAAATTCCTAGAAACCAGTGCCGTAGCCGCAGGAGTAGCCGTTGCAAGCGCCGCGACTTTTTCAGCAAGTAGTTATGCGCGTATCTTAGGTGCCAATGACAGAGTTAATATGGGTTTTATGGGCGTAAGAAGCCGAGGTGAAGCTTTACTTGGTTCATTTATCAATGCCGGTAATATTAATATCACTAATATTTGTGATGTTGATAGCCGTGTGATCACAAAATCATCGGCGTTAATCAAAGCCGCTGGTTTTAATACGCCGAAAGCGACAGATGATGTTCGTGTAATGCTTGAAGATAAAAACATGGATGCTATTTGTATTGCCGCGCCTGATCATTGGCATGCTCCGGCAGGTGTCATGGCTTTACAAGCTGGCAAACATGTTTATGTTGAAAAACCTTTAAGCCATAATCCACACGAAGGCGAGATTTTTATTGAAGCTCAACAAAAGTATGGAAAAATCGTTCAAATGGGTAATCAGCAACGTTCTTCAGAAGAAACAGCTGAGCTTATTAAATATATTCGTGATGGTAAATTAGGTCACTGTTATCGTGCCGAAACTTGGTATGGTAATAACCGTGGTTCTATCGGTAATGGTAAAGTTGTTACTGCACCTGATTGGTTAAACTGGGATTTATGGCAAGGACCTGCGCCACGTACTGAATTTAAAGATAATTACGTACACTATAATTGGCATTGGTTCTGGAATTGGGGCACAGGTGAACTTTGTAATAATGCCGCTCACGAACTTGATATTGCGCGATGGGCATTAGATGTTGAGTTCCCAGAACAAGTTTCTGTAACGGGTGGCCGTCATTTTTATACGGATGATGATTGGGAAATGTATGATTCAATTGAAGCACGTTATGACTTTAAAGGCGGAAAATCAATCGAATGGACAGGCAATAGTTGTAATAAAGTTCTACGTTATGGCCGAGGACGTGGGATCTTAATTTTTGGCACCAAAGGTCATGTGATTGTTGACCGTGGTGGTTATGAAATTTATGACATCAACGACAAGTTGATCAAAGAACGTAAAGTGCCTAACCGTGCAGTGAATACATCAGACCTTAAAGGCGGCGGTATGTTAACTGACATACATACGGCAAACTTCCTTGATAACATTCGCGGTACTGCCGCACACCAATCTTCACCGATTAAAGAAGGGCATACCAGTACAATGTTATGTCACTTAGGTAATATTGCTTATCGAACGGGTGAAACATTAGAATGTGACGCAGTTAAAGGCAAAGTAAAAGGTGCTAAAGCGAATGCGCTTTGGGGACGTGATTTCCAAAGTGGCTGGGATATGAAAGCTTAATTAGCTTTTAATATTCGTTAGCCTATTATGTAAAAGCCGAGTTAATTTAACACTCGGCTTTTTTGTTCTTACAACGTTAAGTCTTTGAGATTAATATGATTACTCTTATAAAACAGCTGGTATCAACAAAACCATTATTGTTACTTATGTTAGCCCTAGTCAGTCCAACCAATTATGCGCACAAGGTAACAGTTAATATTAAACCCGTTGAATTACGTTGCGAATTACTTAAAGGTTATTGGGTTAAAAATATCCGCGATGCTTTGCCAGAATTTTCTTGGGAGATTGCCAGTGAAGGTGGCATGATTGAACAACAAGCCTATCAATTACAAGTATGGCCATTGACGGCTAAAAAACCACAATTGTTATGGGATTCAGAAAAACAAGTTTCCAATCAATCGTTCGCTGTTTCATTTCAAGGTCAGCCTTTAAAACCGAATATTGATTATCAATGGCGAGTAAAAGTGTGGGGAAAACTAGCCAATAACACTATCATTGAAAGTGACTGGTCAGGGCCGCAAACAATTTCTATGGCTCAAGAGTTAGACAATAATGCCAGTTATCATGATCTTATTACCAGTGACGTGTCACCTAAATATATTAAAAAAATGCCATCGGGGCGTTATTTGATTGATTTTGGAAAAGTGTCTTTTGGTTATCTTGAACTTGCCATAACGAGCAACAAATCAGGGCGTGCTAAAGTGTTTTTTGGTGAACGAGGCAGTGACCTAGGTATTATGCGCGACTTAGCTAAAAAATCCAGTGTTCGATTTTACACTGTGCCTTTAAATATAAACGCTAAATCAGATGTTTATCGAGTACAGCCACCTAAAAACAAACTAAATACTAAATCAAATAAAGCGATAGCTATTCCGGGTCGTTTTGGCCGCATAGCGCCGTTTAGGTATATTGAAATTGAAGCGAAAGGCTTAACATTAAGTGATATCAGCGCCATACAAATTGCCGTGCATTATCCCTTTAATGATTATGCGTCGTTTTTTCATTCCAGTGATGAAACCTTAAATGCTATTTGGGCATTGTCGAAATACAGTATGAAAGCTACAAGCTTTGCCGGAGTGTATGTCGATGGAGATAGAGAACGAATCCCCTATGAAGCCGATGCCTATATAAATCAGTTATCACATTACTTAGTAGATGATGAATATTCTATAGCTCGTCACTCGCATGAATATTTATTAACAAATCCAACTTGGCCTACCGAATGGAAACAACATTCTATTATGATGGCATGGACAGACTGGATGTATACTGGTGATCTTGAATCAATTCGTGAGCATTATGATACATTAGTAGATAAAAAATCTTTTATAAACCGAGTAAATTCAAGGGGATTATTAGAATCTTTCCCTAGCCAAAAGCCATCAAAAAACAGAGACATTGTTGATTGGCCGCCGAGTGAAAGAGACAATTTTGATTTTCAGAAAATCAATACAGTGGTTAATGCTTTTCATTATTTAAATCTTAAACAATTAGCTGAAATGGCTAATGCCATTGGTAAAAATGAAGATGGGGTGGATTTTCAGCAACGGGCAGAAAAACTTTATAACGCCTTTAATGAGCAATTGTTTAACGAAAACACTGATTTATACGTGGATGGTGAAGGTTCAAGTCATAGCTCAGCGCATGGGAATATTTTACCTTTAGCGGTAGGTTTAGTACCACTTGATAAGCGTCAAAAGATCTTTGATTTTTTGAAAAGCAAGAAAATGGCGGTAAGCGTTTATTTTGCTCAATATTTATTAGAAGCGCTTTATCTACACAAACAAACTGATGAAGCGTTAAATTTATTAACATCAAAAGGAAAGCGTAGTTGGTTTAACATGTTAAGAGTAGGTTCAACTATCACCTTAGAGGCTTGGGATGATGAATTTAAACCTAATCAAGACTGGAATCATGCGTGGGGTGCTGTACCCGGTAATATTGTTGGTCGATATATCTTAGGCATTAAACCTATCAAACCAGGTTTCAAACAGTTTGTCATTGCGCCTCAGCTCGGGAGTTTAACGTTTGTCGAAGGTAAAGTACCGAGTATTGTTGGTGATATTTGGCTGAGAGCCGAACAAATTATTGATAAGCAACTAAGCCTAACTGTTGAAATTCCTAACAATAGTGCGGCTAAGATCATACTACCGAATGCACAATCACTTAAAGCTGTAACAATGGATAAAAAATTAGTGGCGTTTGACCCGTTAACAGGGCTTGTAACGAATGACTTGTTTCACTCGGGCACTTATAAAATTGTCGCTCAATATCAATAAATATAAATTTAGTTGAACGAGTAAACCAGTAAAATCTAAATCAAAAAGCCACGATTAATTAAGGTTAATCGTGGCTTTTTATTCGTTATTTGTTGTTGATTTGTCTCGCGTTTAGTTATCTAGTCCATAGTTGTTTTACAAACCAAATACGCTCGGTAACCATTCACTGATAGCAGGAACACCAGCTACTAATGCAAGTACCGCGATCATGGCTGCATACATAGGAATTACAGGTTTCACTATTTGCTGAATAGAATTTTTTGCAATGCCACAGGCGACAAATAATACACTGCCCACCGGTGGTGTGCATAATCCTATACATAAATTTAAAATCATCATAATGCCAAACTGTAATGGTGATATACCGATACTTTCAGCAATAGGTAAGAAAATAGGTGTAAAAATTAATACCGCAGGCGTAATGTCCATGAACGTACCAACTAATAACAAAATGATGTTGATCATTAATAAAATCATTAGAGGGTTATCAGAAAGCGATAAAATAAGTGCTGATAAATCTTGTGGAATATCGGTATAACTTAAAATCCAAGACATGGCACTTGATGCTGCAATTAACAACATTACTACCGCAGTAGTTTCAGCGGATTTTATCAAAATACTCATCAGTTGATTTACTTTCACTTCACGATAAATGCCTACCGAGAGTAACAACGAATAGAGCACGGCTATCACACCAGCTTCTGTTGCGGTAAAAACTCCAGTTAGAATACCACCAATGACAATAAAGATTAAAAAGAGTGCTGGCAGGGCGTCAAAACCTGTTCGGATGATATTACCAATAGAAGATCTTTCGCCAATAGGATAATTATTTATTTTTGCGTAAATGGCACAAACAATCATTAAAGATAAAGCAACAAGTAAACCAGGGATATAACCGGCAATAAATAAAGAAGCGATTGATACACCACCACTGGCTAAGCTATAAACTATAAGAATGTTACTTGGTGGGATCAGTAATCCTGTTGTCGACGCTGTAGCGCTAACGGCAGCACTAAAGGCTGAATCATAGCCTTCTTTTTTCATTGCTGGGATCATAAAACCACCAATAGCACTTGTTGCCGCCACAGCAGAGCCTGAAATAGCACCAAAGAGTGTACTAGAGATGATATTTACTAACGCTAAGCCGCCAGGCAAACTTCCTAATAATGATTTGGCAAATTCTATCAAGCGCTTAGCGATACCGCCTTGGCCCATTAATATGCCGGATAAAATGAAAAAAGGGATCGCTAATAATGCAAAGCCATTAATTCCGCCCGCCATACGCTGCGCCATAGTTGTCATGGATGGAATAGAATCGATTGATACTAACATGGTTGCTAAAGTGGCTAGAGCAATACTGATTGAGATAGGCACATTGGTAAATAACAAAACTATAAAAGTAATGATTAAAATAAAAATTGAAATATCCAAGGTATTACTCTCCGGTTACGTTTGCTTGATGAGTTGGCGGTTTGTCAATATCTTGATACAAGTGTGCATCAAGTTCACCGGCTAAAGTTGCTCGTATAAAATCAAGCGCATATATAGTGATTAACACACCAGATATTGGAATGATCATATAAACATAACCAATTTTAACCCCTAACGAAGCGGAGAATTGGTTTAGGTTTAAGGTTAAAAGAACTAATTGAGAGCCGCCAAATATCATCACTGATATTGCAAATACAATCGCGGCAAGGTAAGAAAAAATAGCGAGCTTCTTTTGCATAGCGGGAGATTGCTTTTCCACCAAATAACTTAAGCCTAAATGTGAACGTGTGCGGTAAGCCCAAGCGGCACCTAGCAAGCCAATCCAAATTAATAAAAAGCGAGCTAACTCTTCCGTCCAACTACTGGGTGAATCAGTGGCAAAGCGAGTAAATATTTGCCAAGTTACGTCCAATACCATCAGGCCCATTAATATGGCTAACGTAAAGGATAACAGTGTGTCGATTGTTTTAATCATTATATAAACCATATTTGTGCCTTATTTGATATCAGCAATTTCTTGCATTAATGAATAAACGGGAGTGTCTTTATAACTATCATGCATGTCTTTTACTGCATCTTGGAATTTAGACTTGTCAGGTTTAATAATGGTGACACCCGCCGCTTCTACTGCTTTTAAGGCTTCATCAGAAGATTTTTTCCATAAAGTGCGTTGATAGGGCACCGATAAGCTGGCTGCCTGTTGTACCCAATTTTGTTGAGTGATAGTTAATTTGTTCCAAGTATGACCTGAAATAAGTAGCATATCTGGTACGCTAGTATGCATATCTAGGGTGTAAAATCTGGCCACGTCAAAATGTTTGGAAAGATAGAAGCTAGGCGGGTTGTTTTCTGCACCATCGACAACGCCTTGCTGCAATGCCGTATATAATTCGCCAAAAGAAATGGGCGTAGCTGCTCCGCCTAATGATTCCACCATACGTACCGACGTTTTACTTTTTTGTACTCGAATTTTTAAACCTTCAAGATCTTTCGGGGTATAAATAGGTTTGTCTCGAGTATAAAAGCTGCGTGCCCCTGAATCGTAATAAGCTAAACCGCGTAATTTTACTGATTCACCTTCAATCAATAGTGATTTGCCAATATCGCCATTTAACACGGTCCAAAAATGATCATGATCACGAAAAACATAGGGAATAGAAAATATCTTCATTTTTGGAACAAAGTTTTCCATCGGGCTGGCAGAAACTTTAGTTATATCGAGGGAACCAATTTGTAGAAGTTCGATGGTATCTCGCTCAGAGCCTAATTGACCGTTCGGATATATCTTAATATCCATAGTGCCATTAGAAAGCTCCTTCAAACGTTCATTCATAAAAATCATGCCTTGATGAACTGAATGACTCGTATCTAAATTATGAGCTAATTTTAGGGTGACATGTTTATCATCCGAACCACAACCTATTAAACTTAAGTTTAAAAGACTGATACCAACAATCCCCAGCAATGGTTTTAGTGTTAATTTCATTATCGATAGCTCCTCCAAAGAGCGGCTTGATATGACAGACCACTTTTTAATATTTATTATAATTGGCCTGTCCAGTTTTGAGACAATAACATTCAGTTATCTAATCATCAAGACGCTAAAGGGTTATTTTTAAATTTTCAATGATAAAAATACACGCATTTAACGCAAAGACATGGTTATAAAGGCAAAGATATTTTTATTATTATCTGTAAACTGGTCATTCCAATTGCTAGGTGGGTTATGGTACTATTATGTTAATAAATAGTTGCTTGCTTTTATAAAGTATATGATTAGCCTCATATTAATGACGTTTATTCTGTACTTTTTTGCTTAATATTTGATTGAAGAGATATCTATGGAATCAGTCCCTCAAAAGTTGCCTCGTTTATACCAACAGGTTGCTGAGAAGTTAGTTACGTTAATTGAATCTGGTGAATACACCATAGGTATGCGTTTACCTGCTGAAAGAGATTTAGCAGCAATGTTTAAAGTGAGCAGACCTACTATTCGAGAAGCGGTAATCGCATTAGAGCTCGAAAGTTATGTTGAAGTACGTATGGGATCGGGTGTTTATGTTATTGAACATTCAAAAGGTAAAAGTCGGTTTTCAGATAAAGATGTTGGCCCTTTTGAATTAACTGAAGCTCGTGCATTATTTGAAGGCGAAGCTGCAGCGCTTGCAGCAACAATGATCACTGAAGCTGAGCTTGAAGAATTAGCTGAAACTTTGGATGAAATGGCCTGTGAAAATAATGTTGATACTGAAACGCACGAAGCAGCAGATAAAAAGTTTCATATGATCATTGCTAGAGCTACTAACAATAGTGCTATTTCTTCCGTTATTGAAGAGCTTTGGGATGAACGTGAAAGTTCTGAGCTGACTCATCGAATGTATGAAAAAGTTCGCAATAGTGGCGTAAAACCTTCGGTTGAAGAGCATAGAGAAGTTTATGAAGCGTTAAAAGCTAGAGATCCGCAAGCGGCACGTGAATTAATGCGAGCTCATTTAATGCGTGTTATCGATAGTATCTTAGAAGCAACAGAAGTTGAAGCAGTTGAAGCCGCACGTCATCAAGTTACTAAAAATCGTGAGCGTTTTAGCAAAACTCGCACTATTTCATAATGTAAGAACATTAGCTTATAGCACTAACATTCTTGGTGAAGGACAGCGCTAGGTTCATCCTAGCTAAACTTGGAAAGCTATTAATCAGCGGCCAGAATTCGAAATAGGATTAGTCAATAAAGCAAAGCGGTTAATTGATGTAGGTTAATGGTTTTTATTTAGTGCTTAATGTTTACTGGTAATGTTTAGCAGTAAATAGCTAATGCATAGTGTTAAAGCTTTATTAGTCATCACGGCAAAAACAATCTCGAAAGTTCAACAGCCCCAACTCTTTATCCTCAAGTAAATAATTGGATGAGTTAAAAGCAGAGTTAGAACGCTTTTGCAATACTAACAGTATAGTCTGCGCCAACATTACTAAAACCAACCGCTTCTTCGTAAGAGTTATTTAATACGTTATTCGCGTTAGCTCTTAACGTGAGATCGTTATTGAAAGACCATACTGCTGATAAATCTAAACGATTAAAAGCTTCTACGTCAATCATGCCAGTGGGAATTGAACTGTCATAATAATTATCATTAAAGACCGCACGCGCATTGATTGACAATGATTCATTTACTTTAATATTCATCGATAGGGCACTTTTAAACAATGGCCTGCGACGAAGTTTCACTGCTTCATCAAACGTATTCATTTTGTTATAGGTTAAGTTGCCTGCTAAATCAAAGCGCTCATTCAATTGATAATTAAAGGAAAATTCAACACCTTTAGCTTGTACCTTAGCCCGGTTTATATTGATAAATGCGATGGGATCAAAATCAATTAAATTTTTGTAAGTCGTTTTATATAAACTAGTATTTGTTGTTAACGAATGAGCAAATAAATAATGCGTTAAACTCATTTCATAATTTTCACTTAATTCAGGTTTCAATGCTGCATTGCCAACAAAAGGGTGTCCAACGGCAAAAAAGCTCGGTAGTTTAAAGCCCTCACTGTATTGCATTGTCAATTTTGTCGCGCTTGAAATTTGGTAGTTTGCTATCATTCGATGGGTGTTTACTGTTAGTGTTTGAGCACTGTTTTCGTTATTTGCCTTATCTTGTCGAATACCTAGCATAAGGTTAAAGTTATCAAAGGCTTTATACGCAGCTTCGGCAAAAACTGAATTAATCGTTCTAGTTAACGTATAATCAGCAGGTACTGGCATACCAAAATCAATGACGCTATCCATACCACCATCTTCAGAAGCATAAGCAAAACCAAGAGCAATAGTCGTATCATGATTAGCGAGATAATTAGCCGTACTTGATATATCTACACGATTATAATCAGTCTTAGTATCAATGGCTGGCACGCCATCTATTACACCTGATGCAATGCCAGGGCTTGTGATGTTTTCTTCTCTTTCAGACCAAGCGCTGTTTATCGCAAAAGTTAAATTATTATTGATGTGTTGTTGTATATTGGCTGTTACATTGGTTTGTTGAAAATCACGTTCTTCAGGTGTTTTAATGATAGTTAATTTATCTCCGCCACTATCTTCTGGAAAATTTGCTGATTTACCATCACTATAAAAAGCACCTAACCGCCAGTTTGTGTTAGAAGACTGAGTTGATTTGATCGTACCAATATAAGATTGGCGATTAAATTTTTCACCAAAATGGCTGTTATCACCGTCTTGGAAAGAGCCTGACAAACTTAACTGTGCATAATCGGTAACGGGTGTTGCTAATTGAATAGCACCGCCATAAGCGTTATTACTGCCCGTTTTAAAGCTGATGCTGTTTTTTGCATCAGTAAAGCTTTTGGTTTTAATACTGATCACGCCCGATAATGAATCACTGCCAAAGACTGTTGAATAACTTCCGTAAAAAACTTCAATACTAGCGATCAAACTAGGATCTATCGTACTTAAATCAAATGCACCACCACGGCTATTCGTTGGATCATTAACCTTGACACCATCAATTAAAATAGTAACAAAGTTTGGATCGCCACCTCGTACAGATAAATAGGTGAGGTTGCCTTGTTCGAAAACATCGATGCCCGCGATACCTCTTAACGCATCGGAAATATTATTGGCGGCAATGGCAGCTATTTGTTTGGCATTAATATGTACTTTCGCTAATTGGCCTTGTTTTGTTCGAACAATTACATGTTTACCCGTAACCGTAATCACTTCTGTGGTTTGAGCGACTTTTTCAATATTATTGTTGGCATATAATGTCGGTGTTGCTAACACCATGATAAAGCCTATAAATTTAGGTGATGTGCGCGAAATGCGCACTGATTTTCTTTGATAGATAGTTGAATTCATTTGATCGTCTTTTAGATGATTTTATTGGTCGTTTGCTGATGGGAAATCTTCAAGCAATTCTTGTTCGGTATAAGCTAAGCTTCTATCGGTTGTATCGTTGAGTACCTTATTGACCGACTCTATAGAGATGAATGAGCCTTGGTTCCCCCAGCTATTACGTAAATAGCCAACGAGGGCACTAATTTCGGCTAAGCTAACATTATTATTGCCCTTTAACCCAGGCATATCGATGCCCGGATTATATAAAATACCATCCACATGAATTGGTCCCGTTAACCCATGTAATAATAACGCGGTAAGACGGTCAGGATCGCCAGTTACCCATTCACTATTTGCTAATGGGGGGCCTGCAAAGTCAACACCTTGCCCTTCAGTTCCGTGACAACCTCCACAACCTGTAGCGTTAAAAACATGTTTACCTCTTAAATAAACCTGTTGGTCTTGTTCATTGAAATTGGCTTGAGGCTTATTGTTCATTTTAGGTTTGGTTATTAAGCTCAATAACTGCGCTTTAATTTCATTATCCGTTAAAAGCGCGATAAATGCTGCTTCACGCCCAGCTAAACCGCTTAATGCGAGACTACTAATTGTTGATGATTGCTGCCAGTTAATAACAAGCGACATTAATAATTTGTCGCTTAGTTCAAGGTTATATTGACCAAGCGTTGTAGCAAGTGCCATGGCAAAGTCATACGAAGTCGTTTCCTCGGCGTGTTGTTGTATCAAGGTATTAAGAAAGGTTTGTTTATGCTGCTTACTTAACTGACTTGAAAGGGTAACAACGTGTGCTTTGAGTTTATTCGATGAAGCGGTATTCGTGATCAGAGTACTTAGTAATGACTCAGATAAAGCGTTTAATCCTTCAAGGGTCCAAAGGGCACTAATTTGCTGATGATCTTTTAACGCTGTTAAGGCTAACTGAATTAATGGTTCTTTTACTGAAAGGTCTTGTCTTTCAATCAGTAATCGTTTGGCGGTATCTCTGTGCCAACTATTTTGATGGGTTAATAGATCGACCAATTGAGAGCTAGATAATTGGCTTAAATTAAAATTAGATTCTAGTGAATTATTTGGATCAAAAACGCGGTAAATGCGACCAAAATGCACACCTTTATCTAATTTATTCCCTAATATATATTCAGATAAATATTGAGTTAAGTAAAATCGATCTTGAATAATGCCTCGATACATATCAACAAAATACATACTTCCATCGGGGGCTGTATAGGTGTTTACTGGTCGAAAACGTTCATCAGTAGATGTTAGAAATTCTTGCTGATGGTAAAAAGGTTTACCAATGACAACAGCGTTTTGTTCTGAAATGTTAATCGCGGATATTAAATTACCTGCTGGCTCAGGGCTAAAAGCGTGACCATAAAACTGAGGCATGTTTGAACCTCTATAAATCACAGGCCCACTTACCGCCGTAGCTTTTATCATTTTATTGGCTTCATTGAGCTTACTTTTATCATAGGCTCTATTGATGCCAAGTGTTGGTCTGTTTGGGTAGACATTATTATCTGATAATCGTTTTTGGGTGTTTTCTGTAAATTTTATTTTTGGGTTTCGACTACTACTATTGGCAGGCACGCTATCAGCAATGAGCAACGTACTATTATTGGTGTAAAAAAGACGGCCATAATCATCTTTGGTAATACCCCATTGACCACGGTTTTCGGTACGAGCTTTCACTAATTGCCAGTCTTTGGTTTTATAAATAAGTTTACTGTCAGTTGGTAAAGAGGCATTTAACGGGTAAAGGCGGTATTTTTGATTAGATTTAGCGTTATATAACCAATTATCTAAACCATACATTAAGCCATTTTCTTTATGCTCAACATTTACTCCCGAGGCATAGTCATTATCAACAACGACAGGAGAGCCTGCTACGTCTTTACCATTTATCACAGTATGAGAAGCAAAATGTAAAGCGTTATCGTCAGCAAACAATATGCCGCCTTTTACGTGCGCAATAGCACGAGGAAGAGCGATACCGCTTAAGAAAACAATGCGTTCATCAATTTTACCATCCAAATCAGTATCTTCTAATATGACAATATGACCAACAGGATCTGTTTCACCTGTACCTGCGACATCAAGCATATAGTTGGTCATTTCAGCTATCCACATTCTGCCATTAGCATCAAAGCTAATTAATACCGGATCACGAACGAAGGGCTCAGCTGCGACATTTTCTATCGATAAATTATCTTGTAGTTGAAAAGCTTTCAAGGCATCAGAAGGGGATAATGGGTGTGACGACGGGCCATTAATCCACGCTTCATATCCAGCTCCATGAACATGTTCAATATTGTTGTCGTTTTCTGATTTATGATGAAAGTAAGTGACGAAAAGTAATGAGAGTAAACAAATACTGAAAAGTTTAAATTTATACATGAAAAAAAATACCGCTTTAGAAAAACAAAAAAATATAGGTATGACCAATTTATTTGAAGCTATCTTACGTTTAAAATTATCAACTAACAACCGTGTTCAACTAAATTTACTTGAATCGTTAATTGTTTGTAATAGCTTTATTAAATTAATGTTTTCATGAATTAACTAAGGTAATTTATAATAAAATTAATACATAAGACTACATTAAACAGGTAACCAATTTTTCAGTACTTTAAGCATTATATTTTTTTCAATAGGCTTTGCGATAAAGTCATTCATGCCGGTTGCTATACATTTTTCACGATCGCCTGTCATGGCATTTGCAGTCATCGCAATTATTGGTACATTTTTATATAAACCGCCACACTCGCCCGATCTGATCCGTTTAGTTGTTTCATAACCATCTAGCGTAGGCATTTGACAGTCCATTAAAATACAGGTGTAAGGATCATCTATTTTTAAAGAGAGTTTGAGTTTAGCGATAGCAATAGCACCATTATCTGCAACATCGCAATTTAAATTAAAACTTTTCAATAATTGAATAGCAACGACTTGGTTAATACGATTATCTTCGACTAAAAGTATTTTTATATTGGCCTGCCACACAGGTAGTTGAATTGAAATCGACTCTGCTGTGTTTTCAACACTATGTGATAATAACTCAATAGGAATTGAGACAGTAAACGTACTACCATGATGGTATTTACTCTCAACTGTAATATTTCCATTTAATAAATGACTTAATTGTTTTGAGATGGATAAACCTAATCCGCTTCCACCAAAATTACGGGTTGTAGAGCTATCGGCCTGTTGAAACGATTCAAATACTGTGGCTAACTTACCTTCATCAATACCCACACCCGTATCGATAATCGAACACACGAAATAATCGAGCTTGTCTTTATGAATTTGTTCAGCCTTGATAATAATTTGGCCTTCATTAGTAAATTTCACGGCATTGCCGATAAGGTTCAGTAAAATTTGCTTAATACGTAACGGGTCAGACTTCACGTGTTGGTGAGAAATTGCTGAAGTGTCTAATATTAAAGCTAAACTCTTGTTTCTCGCTAGATTTTCAACCGTGTGATAAATCTCGTTTAAAAGTTCTACTAAATTAAACTCAACATTTTCTATGGACAGCTTACCGGCTTCTATTTTTGAGTAATCTAACACTTCATTGACCACATCGAGGAGAATTTTACTTGAGGTAAAAGCAATGTTTATCTTTTCTTTATGTTCTGCTTCTAAATCTTCTTGTTGCAATAGTTCAAGCATACCCATGACACCGTTTATCGGGGTTCTTATTTCGTGACTCATATTTGCCAAAAATTCACTTTTCGTTTTATTCGCCTTTTTAGATTCCTCTAAAAGCTCAAGTGCTGATGTTTCTGCTTTGAGCATTCTAAATTGAAAGCGTTCTAACACTAAGTAGGCAAAGTAAAGGTAAATGATTAAGTTGATTAAATTGCCCGCAAAGTAGCCGTATGAGAGCCAAAGTGGATAACCAATAGCAATTGGATAAGTTAACCAATGCATGGCATATAAAACAAAGATGGATAAAAGATAGAATGGCCTTTTTAAATACATGTATTTTTTATTCTTTGACAGCATTCTCATTAAATATAATAAGAAAAAAGCTTGCGAGATAGAAAAAACGATCATGCTAAAAAATGAAGCATCTGCACCATATTTAAGGCCAAGGATTAGTAGGAAAAACAACAAAGCGTATGAGAACACTTTTACATATTTCTTTAAAGAGATGCTTTTATAAAAGAAATAATATAAGCCAAAGACTAAGAAAACTTTTTCAATTAATAATAAAAGCATATAAATCGTTTGTATTTCTTCTTGAGGAAGATACTCAGGTAAAAAATACAGATTTACTCTGCCTAAAAGTATAGCGATGACAGAGATTAACCAATAATAAGTACGAGATAGGGTGTTAGGAACTAACATAACCCAAAGAAAAAATATCGCTAATAAAGAATAAGCCGTGATCCCGACAATATTTATGATTGCTGATAATTCCATAATCTTATTACTCAAACGTCATTGTAAAAGTTAAGCCAAAAGTTCTTGGGCTTCCCCATACGCCAATAATGCCTGGCCCTAAAACATAACTATGCGCAATATATTGTTGGTCACTTAAGTTTTCACCCCAAAGAGTCCATTGATATTTTTCATCTTGCGAACGCCAAGTTAACCGGGCGTTTACTAAGTTAATTTGCGGCAAAATCACGTTCTGATTAATATAATCGCCCAGTTGCTCACCCGTATATTGGTAATTTAGATTGAATAAAATATGGCTAGCATTAGCTAAAGGGTAGTCAATATCAGCTGAAACAAAAGCTTTATGTGTTGGTGATTGGCGCAATGAAGAACCACTTAAATCAATCTCGCCATTAAAGGTTGTAATGATAAAACGATTTATTTCAGAATCTAAGTAAGCATAATTACTGGTTAATGAAAGATAGTCATTAACCAGATATTGCATTTCTATATCGGCACCGGTAATTTTTGACGTATCAATGTTGGTCGAAACGAAACTACCAAAATTAGGATTTAAAGCAGAAGGACCAAACCAAGTTACTTGTAAGTTTTCATAATCAGTATAAAAAGCACTGCTATTAACGCGTAATGTTTGATTTAACCAATCTGATTTCATCCCTATTTCATAACTAATCGCTTTTTCTGGCTCAACAAATTGCAACGATATATTTTCTAATCCTGGAGAACCTGGAAAGCCACCTGATTTATAGCCTTTTGACATGCTCGCATAGGCCATTATGTTTTTGCTAGGTGAGTATTGAATAGCGACTTTAGGCGAAAAGTCAGACCAAGTTTTATCAACTTGTGTATTAAAGGTTTCTTGTAAAATATTAAGACTGCCTTGGCCTGAATGACAATATGGACTATTGATGGTAAGTATGTTTTCTTGATGACCACAATTGATTGTCAAAAACTCAGCTTCTTTGGTATCGTGACTGTATCGGCCCCCTAATATCAGCTGCCAATCAGGCATAAATTGCCATTGTGCTTGTGTATATATAGCAGCGCTTTGCGTTTTATTCTTTTGACTCGAAACTTCATTTCCTAAGGTAGTTTGTCCGGTATCTTTAGAATTGAAATCAAGCTTATATTGTTCCAGACGGTCCGTTGACTCCTGTAAATAAAAAAGTCCAAGGGTGAAATCTAACTTTGAGTTTATTTGTGTTGTCCAACGCGACTCGATGGAATGTTGTTTAACTTTTTCATAAATATCATCATTAACATCAGCACCTAATATGTCATTATTGAGATCATAGTTGCCACCTAAAGGAACGCCAACGCTAGCCATTTCCCAATCCGACAAGTTATCTCGCCAGCCGAGTATCGTGGTGATTTTTCCATCTGCGAGTTGGTAATCATTTTGTATCGTGATACTTTCGCTTTCTCGTAATGAAAACCCAGAGATAGGAGAGGTTGCTAAATATGGTTTTCCTCCTAATGTTTGCCAGGTACCTACGTAGTCAAAATTACCATTAACAATGGGAGTTCTCCCCATGTCAGCTTGATCATCGGAATTCCTTTCATAAGATAAATACCATTGATAATTTGCTTCATTTATTGATAACTGAGCCCTAAAAATGTCGCTATCTTCATTTTGATTTTCTTCATTGAGCAAAATGTTTTGGGTAAAACCCTCATGTTCTCGATGGCTATAACTTATTTTACCTTGGATAAATTCATTGATGGGCCCAGAAATAGTACCGTTATAGCGTAAAATATTATAATTACCGACTGTCGTTGATAAGCTAGCTGTAAAATCTTCTTCTGGTTTTTTTGTGATGATATTAAGCGCACCGCCAATGGCATTTCTACCAAAAACCGTACCTTGTGGGCCTCTAAGTATTTCAACGCGTTCTATTTCGTAAAGTTCAGTATTTAAATGTGCTAATCGTCCCTGATATAAACCATCAATAAATATCGCCACTGAGCTATCCATACCAGCGCCATCTTCACTAGATAAAATGCCTCGAATTGACATATTACCTTGACCAGGCGCGAAGGAAGTAAATGACATGCCTGGGGTGATGTTAGCAATATCGGTAGCATTGTTGATATCTTGTGCGGTTATTTGCTCGTCATTGATCACTGAAGTGGAAATTGCAATTTTTTGTACGTTTTCTTTTTTAAACTGAGAGGTTACTTCGATAACTTCTAAAGTATTTTCTTGAGCATATACAGATAAACAGCAAAAGCTGGAGAGGAAAAGCCTAGATGTTTTTATTACCATAGTTTGGAAACAACTAAAATTTAATTTTATTAATAAAAACATAGCACAACCTTAAAGTTAATACAGTTTTAGCTATAATTTTTATTGTTTTATTATCTAATGGTTGAATGTTTTTTCACACTTTAGTTTTTTGCGAGACAAAGGATTAAATGGTTTATGTTGGTTAAAATATTCGATTGGAGAGTGCAAATGCATTTGAATGTACGATTTTTGATAAAAAAGTCAGAAAATGGCAAATAATCCTTTACAAATATATTACTAGTCCTTATTATTCGCACCGCTTCAAACGAAGCAACACATAGGTGAGATGGCTGAGTGGTCGAAAGCACCGGTCTTGAAAACCGGCAAGGGTTTGTAGCCCTTCTAGAGTTCAAATCTCTATCTCACCGCCATATTCTAAGAAACCGCATCTTTAATTAGTTGCGGTTTTTTTTTCGTTTTAAATTTGCATAATTAACTACAGGGTTTGTAGTGTTAATCCTTCGAGTAGAGTTCAAGCCTTTATCTCACCGCCATATTCTAAGAAACCGCATCTTTAATTAGTTGCGGTTTTTTTTCGTTTTAAATGTGCTAAATTAACTACAGGGTTTGTAGCGCTAATCCTTCAAGTAGAGTTCAAATCTCTATCTCACCGCCATATTCTAAGAAACCGTTAATTGAAAAATTAGCGGTTTTTTTTCGTTTTAAATTTGCTTAATTAACTACAGGGTTTGTAGCGCTAATCCTTCGAGTAGAGTTCAAGCCTTTATTTCACCGCCATATTTAGAAAAGCCCGTTACGAAAGTCACGGGCTTTTTGCTTGCGAGCTATCCTGTTATCAATGAGTTTCTCACCAATAAACATGATATTAGTTTGCTTCTATTAAAGCTTTAATCTACTTTATTTGTTCAGGTTCTTTCTAAGGGATTTAGGAGTTTACGTGTATTTTATTGCATCATTTGGATTGTTAATAATTGTCTTAAGTGCCATTATGATTATTGCTCCAAATTATTGGTCAAATGGAATTGTTCAGTTTAGTAAAAAAGAATATTTTCATTGGTTTGAAGTTACAAGCCGTTTACTTATTGGCTGTGTTTTTGTGCTATACAATGAAACAACACAACAACCTATGTTAATACTAGCGTTAGGCTATTTACTTATTTTCGTTGCTACGGGGCTTTTATGTATTGGTTCTTCAAAGCATCGTCAATTTGCTGTTTGGTCAGCTGATAAATTTAAACCAGTATTTAGGCCAGCAGGTTGTGGCTCTTTCTTTTTAGGTATGTATTTAATTTATATTTCTATCAGTATCTGAGCCGAAATCGAATTGTTTTGTTTTTTTAATTCATGTAATTTTTATCATGTTATTTTGTTACAACGGCTACTTTATTTTTAGTTTAGATCATTAAATTTTCGGAAGGTGTATGAGAACAAAAATTGAGGTAATTAATAACTCAGAAATTATAAAAGTTGTTTTTACAGGTAATGTCACCTTTGACGACCGAATAAATGTAATACATGAGCTATGTACAGATTATTACCCTTTATTTACTAAACTTAGAATCCTTATCGACACCAGACAAGTAATAAAAAAACTCACGGAAAGTGAGCAAATAATCTTAGGAACTTTTGTTGCTTCAAGAATAGAATTAAAAGAAGCGTTAGTGGCTGTGATCGTCGAGAAAAATATCATGCTTAATGAACAAGCCATAAAAAAATCCTCTCAGCTTGGTCATAATATCAAAGTATTTTATACAGAAAAGGAAGCTTTAACTTGGTTAAATGTTAAGTGCTGAATGTTATAGGCTTAACTGATTATTATAAATAGTAACGGTATCGATATCTGTCTATTTTTACTCTGGAAAACTGTTACATTATTTTTATCTTCCTCATAAATTTAACTTCTTAGTCAATAAATCTCCATAAATGTATAATAATATTCATATTCTATGGATGTTTACTTAGGTAAATTATTAGTTACTGAATTTGTGAACGTTCAATTTTTTTATCATTTGGAGATAACATGACAGCCTTTAAACAAGCTGCACAAGAACTTTTTAATCGCCGAAAAGCAGGCACTAAAGAAAGCCGACTTGAAGAATCATTTCGTCCTACCTCAATTGATGACGCTATGGCTATTCATGAAGAAATGTCTGACATTGCCGAAGTAGGCGGTTGGAAATGTTTATTACCTCCGGCAGAAGATAAAATTATTGCTGCTCCTATTTTTAATGTTCAAAAAGACAGCGCAATTGTTACGTTATTTGAAGATAACTCAGTTGCTCGTGTAGAGCCTGAAGTTTGCTTTGTTCTTAATCAAGATTTACCGGTTAAGACAGGTGACTATAGTGAAGCTGAAATTATCGAAGCAATTGGTAGTGCTCACATGGCGTTAGAATTAATGCAAAGCCGATTTTCTGAAGACGCAGAGCAGAGTTTTTATGAGAGTTTAGCTGATTGTATGTTAAATCAAGGGGTGTTTGTTGGCCCAGAAATCGATAAAAAAACGGCAATAGCGTTAAAAAAGATTAAAATAAACGTTACCCAAGGGGATGAGCTAAGAAAGCTTGATGGTGTTCACCCAAATGATCGTGCAATTGATGGCTTGATTTGGCTAGTCAATTATATGAATAGTCGTGGCCTTTCTTTAAAAGCAGGTGCTGCGATCATTACTGGTTCATTTAAAGGGATCGTAAACATGGCGTTTGATATTGAAACCAGCATAGAATATGAAGGCATTGGTGAATATTCGGTAACGTTTAAACGAGCTTAAAAATAAAAGATGCTCAGCTATTTACTGGCGATAAATAGCTGCATGCTTGTTAATTTTATCTTTTAAAATTTTATAGGAACAATAGTGAAAAGTACTATTTCTAATGGGCTAGTTCATAACATACCTAATGATTTAGCCCAATTGTTAGCAGATAAAGCAATGATTAAGCAGTGGGAAAGCCTAACACCTATTGGCCGAAATGAATTTATTTGTTGGATTGAAGATGCTAAGCAAGAAAAAACCAGAATAAAACGGCTCACTCGAACTATAGATGACTTAAATGAAGGTAAGAAACGCCCTTGTTGTTGGCCTGGCTGTATACATCGAACAGATAAAAAACCAAGCAAATGGCAACAAGATGTTTTGATTGACAAAAAAGCGAAATAAAAACTTAAACTAACGAAAGGATAAATGCATTAAATATGGTCGGAGTGGCAAGATTCGAACTTGCGACCTCACGTCCCCCAGACGCACGCGCTACCAAGCTGCGCTACACCCCGAATATTTAATTTTTAAGCACATGGTAAACCTAAGGAGGGATAATCAGTTTACCGCTTGTATGATAATGAATTAGTCAGTTAATGCAAAGAAAAAACTATAGCTGTTAGGCTGTTAGCTTATTTATTCGTCACTTTTTGTTGTTGAGCAAAACTTTTAATAAAATGTACACCATCAATCATTAATGGAAAATCAGAACTCACCATGATCGGCGATTCTAATTCACGAGAATAACTTTGAAAGTTACCATTTTGGTCAATAAACACTGATTTATCTTTATTAAAAACAATCATGCCGTTATCCATTGTATTAGCGATCACACGGTCATTGTTAATTTTTACCATGTCTTTGCCTGAACTGTAGGAACCGGCTGAAATATCGCAAGCTAGCCAGTGCTTCATTAAAGTAGGTTGAATATCCATATGGCTGGTTAAATGGTGTATTTCTTGTTCATTCTCATGTGGCAAAATAAATAACGCAGGTTTAATGGTTAAACTGGTTTCTTCGGTTTTATTGCCAACAGAGCTGATCCACACAATGTCTTTATTATTTTTATTTTTTTGAGAAAGTAATAGGGCATCAATAAACAATTCATATTGATAATGATCAGAGGCAGTAAAATAAAAAATATGTAAACCAGTGGATAAATGATTTAAGCGCTGGCTTAACACTAAACTGGAAATATCTTTTAAATGACTGACCTCATCAAAAAGCCCTTGGTAGTTTAATAAAGCAGCAGGCAAATCAGACATTGCTTCTTTTAATTCATCAACAACGGTTAATGACGCGCTTAAATTATTTGCTGTTAAGGCTGAAAAGAGTAACGGTTTTTTATTTTGCTCAACTACGCCTTGTTTATAGATAGAGGGCAAGCTATATAAGAGATTGAACCATGCATCTTTTGGTAACGCGTTATCAATGTGATTGGTTAATTGCAGTTTATTGCTGGTTGCACGTCGAGCAAATTGACTAATTTGTTGCTCGTCTAATAACCGATCGGTTAATACTAAAATAGCCGATTGCTCCACCTCTTTTAACTGCGCACATTGCTGGTTAAGTTCAGGGTAAGTTGGCAAAACATCTGTAAAAGATAACGGGCTAGTTTTACGGGCAATATAATCATCTTTATCAAACATGCCATATTTAGTCAGTAAAGTTTTGGCTGTTGACGGATACGATAAAGGCAAAACAGTATCTTGCCTTAAAATATCATAATTTAAATTAGCGTCTGCCCAAATATGTAATAGGTGACTGATAAAAAAAGCAGTTACTAATCCCATGACAATAAAACGAGCAAATACTGTTTTTTGCAGTTGCCTTAAGTGTTTCCACGCGTAATTACTTACCACCAATTGAAAAACAAGAATTGAGATAAACAATAAAACACTAACAAACCAAAAAACACAACTGTTATCAGCAATTTGCGTTTGTATTAATGCAATGATTTGATCGCTTGACGATGCATTTAAATGATATCCTAGGCGTGAATATATAAAAGCATCCAGTAAAAGTAATAATAACCCTAACGTGAAAACAAGCGAGGCAGAGCCTCTGATAAATCGTGTTTTAGGGTAAATAAGCGTGAGCGGAAAAATAAGTAAAACAAAACCAATAAAAGTCAAAAAACTCATATGACTTAACCAAGTCATCACTAAATACAGCTTACCTAGTAAAGTTTCAGGACTCGCTTCATTAAAAAGATACAACGAAGATAATAATATTGAGGCAATAATATTAAAAAACGTAAACCAATGGCTCCAACTTACTAAAGGTAATAGCCGTTTACTGTATGTAGAAGAACCAAATGAAACCATGGATACGTATGCGCTCTGTTTATTTTGTTATTAATTCAAAAGTAAGGTATTGAATTATCTATTTTATTGGTTTTATTAATTTTTTACTTTATAGACTGTTTTAATGCATTAGTAAAATTTTCTACCATCGCCGCTCGTTGGCTTTCGGGTACTTCATTATGAATAATGTCAGTAATGGTATTTCCTAAACACATTAAGGCTAGATCTGGTGTTACTTTTTCAGAAACAAGGACATTTAATAGCTCTTGGATAATTTTTTCTACACGTTCGTTCGAATACTTAGATACAATAGGCATATAATTTACTAAATAGCATTGGATAATTTGTCGTAAGTTTATCAAATGCGTTAACAATATAATACTGACCTTTAATTATGAGCTTAATTATTTCTAATATTGCACTACATTATTTATCGAAAAAAGAAGAAACGGGCGAAGTTTTGCTTCGTTTAGGACCTGAATCGGTTGACGTTACCCACAAAATAGAAAACTTTGTAGATGCCTTACACGGTATTTACAATAGCAAAGGCAGTAAAGCTTATGGTCATTTTGCTACTATTCCAGCAGAAGGTGATAAAGCACGCTTTGTTGATATTATGGAAAGCTATTTATCAGATGCACAAAGTTTTTATGACTTTAGCTGTCAGGCAGGTAATTTATTAAAAAATGAATTAGAGAAATACGAATTAGCGGAAACGGGCTATTTAGTAGTTTGTCATTATGAATATATGGGAGGCCGTTATTTACTGGCAGCAATTATTCCTATTTCAGAGCATTATTCAGTTGATGGCGAATTAAATATCTCGGCTGATCAACATCTTGATACGTCACGATTACAATTGGCGGCAAGAATCGATTTATTTGATTACCAACAAAATGCTAATGGCAATAAATATATCTCTTTTATAAAAGGCCGTGCAGGCAGAAAAGTCTCTGATTTCTTTTTAGAATTTTTAGGTTGTGAAGAAGGTTTAGACGCAAAAGAACAAACACAAACCTTAGTACAAGCGGTTGAAGACTTTGTTGCGGTTAATCAACTTGATGCACAAGAAAAACAAAAAACGCGCAAAGAATTGCTCAGCTATTGCAAAGAGCAAAAAGAATCTGCTCAAGATGTTTCAATCAAAGAATTAGGGCACGTTATTGGGGAAGAAGGCAGCGAGCAAGATTTTTACAAGTTTTGCCAAGACCAGTCTTATCCTATTGAAGAGTCATTTCCTCATGACC
This sequence comes from Colwellia sp. 1_MG-2023, assembly GCF_030546755.1. Lineage (GTDB taxonomy): Bacteria > Pseudomonadota > Gammaproteobacteria > Enterobacterales > Alteromonadaceae > Thalassotalea_H. Next base: position 44,703 of record NZ_JAUOPE010000013.1, on the reverse strand, counting down.
AAGCCGTTGTTAACAAAATCACTAAATATTCAGGCTTTGGTGCTGGGATCAGTTTAAGTTTCGAACGCAGCCATTTCGGACAAGATGTCATATATAATGCTGCGAATGAAAGTATCACTATTTATAAAGTGCCACCAAATTTGAAAGAACAATTATTGAGCTTATTACAAGCTCAAGACAAACAAGAACAACAAAATGAAGAATTCTAAAGTGTTAGCTTTTACTTGAAACACGTTTTGTGTAGCATTTCACTGCAAAATGACTTTAGAAATAAATCGAAAAATATACAGAAATACAGATAATTGAAAATAGGGTAAAAAATGACAACATTAACGATAACTCGTCCAGACGATTGGCATGTACATTTACGCGATGGTGATGCTTTAAAAACAACCGTTGCAGATATAAGCCGCTATTTTGGTCGTGCCATTGTTATGCCAAACCTTGTACCGCCAGTAACTAACGCCGAATTAGCTCAACAATACCATCAAAGAATAATGGCTGAAAAACCAGCCGAACATTTTCAACCGTTAATGGTGTTATACCTAACTGACAATACCACACCAGAAGATATCAAGCAGGCAAAAGCTAGTGGCATTGTGTTTGCAGCAAAATTATATCCCGCCGGTGCGACAACCAATTCATCTTCAGGTGTTACCTCAATAGATAATATTGCACACGTGCTAGCCGCCATGCAAGAAGTTGATATGCCCTTGTTGATCCACGGTGAAGTGACCGATAATCATATTGATATCTTTGACCGTGAAGCGGTTTTTATTGACACAATTTTAAAGCCATTAGTGGCAAATTACCCTAATTTAAAAGTAGTGTTAGAACACATCACCACAAAAAATGCGGTTGAATTTGTTAAGCAAGCCGGTGAAAACGTTGCTGCAACCATTACCGTGCATCATTTATTATATAACCGCAACCATATGTTAGTGGGGGGCATTCGTCCTCATTATTTTTGTTTACCAATTCTTAAACGCAACATTCACCAACAAGCATTAATTGAAGCGGCAACCAGTGGTTCAAGTAAGTTTTTCTTAGGAACAGACTCTGCGCCACATCCAAAACATGCCAAAGAATCATCGTGTGGTTGTGCCGGTGCGTATACAGCGCATGCAGCAATTGAGCTTTACGCTGAAGTATTTGAACAAGAAAATGCTTTAGACAAATTAGAAGGCTTTGCTAGTTTACATGGCCCTGCATTTTATAATTTGCCAGTTAATAGCGATAAAATCACCTTAGAAAAAACAACGTGGAATGTGCCAGAAACACTTAGTTTTGGTAATGATGTTGTTGTGCCTATTCGTGCAAACGATACCATTGCTTGGCAAGTAAAAGATTAAGGACAAAGTATGCAACTTTTTGTAAATGACTTAACCGTTATCGACTTTTCATATTGTTGTCCACTACGCGGCATTGTTGGTGAAAGCTGGATTGTTGATGTATTACTTGACGGCTCATTAAATGAAATGAGCATGGTGTTAGATTTTGCGGTAGTTAAAAAACAAATTAAAGCCATTATAGATGACGCGGTTGATCATAAATTGTTATTACCTATGAGTAACAAAATGATTGAATGTACCGACTCAACAGAAAATCAAGATCATGAATTTGTTGATGTATACACAGAACGGGCTGATTATTTTTTGCAATCACCTAAATGTGCTTTTGCTAAAATTGCCGCAGAAGAAATAAACATTACATCAGTGACCGAACATTTAACCGATATTATTTTGAGAGAATTACCTACAAATGTTCAAGGTTTGACATTAACTTTGCGTCCTGAAAATATTCCTGGTGATTATTATCATTACACGCATGGCTTAAAGTTACACGATGGAAACTGCCAACGTATTGCCCATGGTCATCGCTCTAAAATTACCTTTTTTATTAATGATGAACGATCAGCAGATCTCGAACATTTTTGGTGTCAGCGCTGGGAAGATATCTATATTGCTTCAGAAGATGATCGCGTCGCAAAAGCAGACATTCAGTTATCTGAACAAGCAAAAGCTAAATTAACGGAAGAACATCAGTACTTTGCCTATACTGCGCCGCAAGGAAGATTTGACATAGCAGTTGATAAAAACGTTTTAGAAGTGGTTGATTGTGATTCAACAGTAGAGTTATTAGCCGATTATATCGCCCGACAAATAAATAAACCTAAGCCAGGCCAAACGATCAAAGTTATTGCTTATGAAGGCGTTGGCAAAGGAGCTATTGCCAGTGCATAAACACAACATATTCACTAAATTATGCTTAATTGGCTGTTTTATCTTGAATAGTGCAATGGTAAAAGCAGTTGAACTTTCTTTTGAACTATCCGGTAAGATAGAACAGGGTGGTTTTGTTTTGGGTAAAATTAACGCGGGCAATGTGGTGAAGCTTGATGACAAAAAACTCACCGTTTCCGCTTCAGGTGATTTTGTTTTTGGCTTTAGTCGTGATGATGATAAAACGCATACCTTAACGATTACCGATACAAAGGGCAAAACGTTCACTAAAACGCTAACCCCTAAAACGCGACAATATAAAATACAACGCGTCGAAGGCATCGCTAAAAAAATCATGAAGCCAAACCCTAAAGCAGTGGCTAGAGCGAAAAAAGATAGCAGCCAAGTGAAAGCTGCTAGAGCTAAATTTAGTGATAATAACGCGTTTTCTCAAGGATTTATTGCACCTATACAAGGCATTATTACTGGCGTTTACGGAAGTCAGCGTTACTATAATGGCGTGCCAAAAAGCCCGCACTATGGCTTAGACTATGCTGGTAAAACAGGCGATCCTGTAAAAGCTCCGGCTAAAGGTACTGTTGTACTATATGTTGCAGATATGTTTTACTCAGGTGGCACCATGATCATTGATCATGGTCATGGCATCACATCAAGCTTTCTTCATTTAAGTGATGCTTATGTTAATGTTGGTGATACTGTTAACCAAGGTGATGTTGTTGCAGCAGTTGGCTCAAGCGGTAGGGCGACGGGACCACACTTAGATTGGCGCATCAATTGGTACCAAATGCGCTTAGATCCTATGTTAGTATTAAAAACTAAGCCTATAAAATAAAATAAAAGAAACATGAGGTAGATAATGATGAAAGGATTTATTAAAAAACTATCCGTTATTGGACTGTTATTTATTTCTTTTCATAGTTTATCTCAACAACCACCATTATCTGTAGGTTGGGAATTATGGTATCCCTATCAATATCATAATTCAAAACAAGAACTTACCGGTCTCGATTTAGATATTTTTAACGCCATTATTAAGCAAACAGAGCTTTCTGTAACGTATACCGAACTGCCTTGGAAACGTCATTTAAATTACCTAAAAACTGGCGATATGGACTTAGCAATGGGAGCTTCTTATAGTCAAGAAAGAGCTGAATATGCCGATTATTCAATTCCTTATAGGAATGAAACCGTAAAGTTATATGTTAAAAATGGCAAAGCAAACAGTATCATATTAAACAATTTAACGGATTTAATTGGTAGTCCCTATATGATCGGCGTTGAAGGTGGTTACTATTACGGTAAAGCATACCAAGAACTCATTAAACAGAATAAATTTCGCACTCAAATCAACGAAGTGATTGATATTGAACAAAATGTTCAATTATTACTCAAAGGGCATATCGACGGATTTTTAGTTGATCCTGTAACCATGAAAGCGTTTGTTAATAAATATAAGCTTCAAGGTGAATTTGAACAGCATTCTATAACCATTTACAGCGATGATATTTATATAATGGTTAGTAAAAAGATCAAAGATAAAACAGTGTTACCGAAAATCAATAAAGCGATCGCTCATTTGATACAAAACGGCAAGCTCGATGACATTATAAAAAATTGGACAAAACTTCAAAGCAACACCAATTAATCAAATTCACCAATCCTCATCTTTATCTTATTAACACGAGCAGTTTAATCTGACGACCAATGGCTGGGTAAAGTATTTGATAATCATCTAAATTTTTTAGTCACGTAGCGTTACGTAAAATAGGATTCTTTGTTAACTTACAAAGTGAATCTGGAAAGCCAAATTTTTCAAATACCAATAGCGATAACTTCAAATAGTTTTTTTTATTCAAACGCTTTAACGTCTGTTAATTTGTTAATGGAAGCTTAAAGCGTTTTTATTTTAAATTGGGTTAACAAAAGAGAGTTGAAAATAACAAAGTAAGAAGCACCTTTATAAATACAAGCCACTATGTCCGATACTCTTTAGTATCGGACATAGTGGTGATTTAGTTTAGTAGCCAATTGATTAGGCTTATTTATCTTAAAACATCCTAAATTTTGTTTGTTTAATGATTTATAGGCATGTATTTACGTGACGCTACGTGAAATATGAGAAATTTTGTGAGTATTTGTAGGTAAAATTCACAGAGAGTCATCAGAAATTTTGACAAACTATTTGTTTAATATATGAGTCAGATTCGTGAAATATGAACATATGATAATTGAAATTGTTTTTAATCGACTTTTCGTTTTTTACCACTTTCAGCGCGCATTTTATTTTCTGATTGTACATAAATGGTATCTGTCGTAGCCATGCTTGCATGACCTAAATCTTCAGATAAATCTTTCAAAGCACGACCACGTTCAATTTCCATACTAGCACCAGTATGTCTTAGCCAATGTGTTGTTGCTTCTTTTAATTTTAATGCTTTATTTTCACCTGACGCTTGTTTCATTTTTAAATAAGCTTGGTCAAATACATCTTGCACTAAACGTCTTAAATGACGTGAACTCATACCGCCTTGACCACGTATTTTTTCAACTAGCACATTATTCTCTCCACTTGATGGTAAGCCAGAAAGTCCGCGGGATAATCTATAACGTTGTAAAAAAGGTAAAAAGTCTGGTGGTACCGTGGTATCTCTTAGTTTTCGGCCTTTACCATAAATTTTTAACCACCAGTTTTCATCTTCATCTTGCCAAAAATGTCCCATAACTGGTGACCAAGTTTCTCGCTCAGAAAGCTCTGAAACCCTTAAAAATAGTGTTTTTAGCGCAGCGATGACAAATAAATTACGTTCATAAATTTCGTCTTCATTTGCCAGTTCAATGGCGGTATCGAGTAAATATTGCCATTGTTCAGCCGTTAAACGTTTTATTTCTTTTACTTGGGCATCATTGATGAAATGTTTACAGTCTTTTTTTGCAATTTGAGCCGGGTTTCCATAGCAAAATTCCTCACCCATCAAATAGTTATAAAAAACGATAATGCCGGTAAAACTAGACGTTAACGTTTGCTGAGATGGCCGATATTTCTTTTTGTCTATGTCTTTAATTTGCTGGCTTTTAGGTGCTTGTATTTTAAATGGCCGCCAAGATTCGTTGACCTGGAAATAAGCATTTTGTAACTTAAATCGTTCTTGGTTGCTCGAACCTATCCAAGCAACTGGGGGCTTCCAGCAGAAATCAGCATAGTCTAAAATGTCAGATTTTCGGTATTCATCAATTGGCGATTGCTTTATGAGAAAAGCCCAAAGAAGAAACTTCTCAACTTCGTTTCTAAAGCGATCATAAGTATGAACTGATTTATTACGGCCGGTATATTCAAGAAATGATTTTCCCCATTGCCATAACGTTAAACGCCAAGGCTGACTTGGATCATTTACAAATTGTGATAATTGAGGATAATCAGAAAAATCGAGTTCTATTAATTCATTATAAGTTGGGAATAAAGGAATTAATTTCAACGTAGCCATGAATACTCTCTATTTATGATCCATCAAGTAAATAAGCACTATTTTAAATATGATATTGGATGGCAGGCTTTAATAATTTTAGTGATAAACTATTATTTTATTGCGGGAATTTGTCTTTAAGTAACTCCCACAATATATAAGCGCCCTTTTTAAATTCCGAGCTCTTGACACCAACGACTTGCTTCAACAAATTCTTTGTGGATAAACTCAGCGTCTAAAGAATATGCTGTGATAAGTGGCTCAATATTGTCTTCTGTGCCAGTAATATAATTTGTGGTTAATACTAATAACTCACCTAATAAACCATCATGATTGACAAGCGCTTTTTCTATCGGTGAAGCTAAAGGCATTGTTTTAACAATTTCATTAATTGGCATACTTAAAATCACTTCTATCGCACTTAATAAACCGGTGATAAAGGCAAAATCACTTATTTCAGCAAATGCTTTTTGGGTGGCAATTGCCGTCATTAATTTTGCGGTGATTAATGCTTGTTTTGAAACTTCATTCGTTTTATCAGAAGTTAATTTTGATAAAGCAAGTATAGTGACAAATTGCTTAAGTTTATCTTCACCTAAATAAGCAGTTGCTTGTTTTAAAGAGGTAATTTCAACTCTGGTACTTGTCGCGACATTGTTGACCATCTTCAATAAGCCAACAGTTAAGTTAATGTCGTGACTAATAATTTCAGCAATAGCATCGTAATTTAATGGGATGTTAAATGTTTCACTGATCAAGTTTAACATTTGCGTTTTAATAGGCGCCAAGGTTTGCCCTTCTAAAATTTCGGGCTCATGATAGAAAAATCCTTGGTAATAATTAAAGCCAACTTCAGCCAAAGATTGAAGCTGATAGTTTGTTTCAACTTTCTCTGCGGCTAATTTAATATTATAAGGTTTAATACGCTCAACTATCGGTTGTAAACGTTTAGGGTTAATTGTTTCAATATCAATTTTAATTATTGAAAGATAAGGAAATAAAGCATCCCATTTAATATCTAGATCGTATTCTGTTAACGCAATTTTATAACCTTTTTCGCTGTAATATTTCACAATTTTAATTAAGCGATCAGTTGCCGTGATATGGCCAACTAATTCTATAACAATAGATTCGCGATCAAACATTAAAGGATATTTATTAATTAAACATTTTTCTGTGAAATTTATAAAAGCTAATTTACCTAAGCTTATTGCTTTTATATCACCTAACAAGTGATTTTGAATAACAAGCTTTGAACTAGCGACATCTTGATCAATTTCAGGAAATGAGTTTTCAGAGCTATCGCGAAAAAGTAGCTCATAACCGATGGTTTTTGAGTTTCGATCAAGAATCGCTTGACGAGCTATATAAGTACTATACATCTAATTAAATGGCTTCTAGTTATTATTAATAATTAATAGTTAAACATACCCTACTTTCCCTATAGAAATAAAGTATTAACTGCTAATAATAAGGGTTTTGTTAATTAATTTTGCTTTAGTCGCTAATTTTAAATTTTATCTTTTAAGATTAACTTTGATAACACAGTTGAATTGCTATCTACATGGCTTGTAACGGGTAACTCCAGTAAGGTTTCCATAAGTGAATATATATGGATATTTTCAAAAGCATTGATCGTTAAACCATTTTTTATATCGGGGCCTTGAGCAATAAAAATTGCCGATAATTCTGGATGATTAATCGCATCATAGCCATGTGTTGCCGAGCTAGTATAGCCGATTTCGTCTTTAAATATGGTGGGTGGTAAGGCATTAACAATCATGTCAGGAATAACAGCATTTTTGTCGTTTAAGTGCCAATGTTTAGGAAAATCTGATTGCTTAAAAACTTGATAATGTTGTTTTTCAGGAATAGAGATTAAATGTGATCGGACATCGTTTAATAACTTTTCATCATCTTCGTAAATATATAGTTGAGTTTGACCATTAACCACATGTAATTGTGGGAAGTTTGAAAGTAAATTTTCTCGAAGAATAATTCGTTGCTTATCTATGGGTGTCATACCGTGATCAGACACTAAAAGAATATTGGGCGTAACTTTAGTCTCTACGGTAATTTTTTCAATTAACTTCCCAATTAAACTATCAATTTCCTTTATTGCATTGGCAAGTTCTTTAGCGTCTGGGCCAAATTTATGACCTGCATCGTCTATCGTTGAAAAATAGCCGGCAATAAATCCTGGTCTTTGCGGTTCTGGGAGTTTTAACCAGTCAACAATTTGATTTATTCTATTTATATTGGGTTCGCTGTGTTTATATTTAAAATAGTAACTAGGTAAAACCCCGTCGGCTTTAGTTTCTGATTCAGGCCAAAAATATATCGCAGATTTAACGCCTTGTTGTTCGGCAACTGTCCAAATAGGTTTAGCGGTAAGCCAGGTTGAATTGTTTTTTCCTGCGCCTAAAGAGTATTGTTTTTTTAGCTCTCGATGGTAAAAACTATTATGAACAATGCCGTGATTTGCCGGATACATTCCTGTCACAATGGAAAGGTGATTTGGAAACGTTTTAGAAGGAAATACGGGTGTTAAACCTTTTGCCATAACACCTTTATTAGCGAGAGATAGTATATTTTTAGGTTTGTATTGCGCTAAATAATCATGTGAAAATCCGTCAATAGATAATAATATTAGCGGATTATTCGCAAAACAATTTGTCGATAAGGTTAACAAACAAATAATAATGAAACGATTCATTACTCTTCCTTTTGATTTATTAAAATTTAGTTCCTAGAACTAAAAAAGCACAATAACTTAGCTATTGTGCTTTAATTTATCGCTTAAATAGAGTTTAAACAAATAAATCTTTGATATTGGCAAGATCTGTTTTGCCAGAAAGTAATTCTTCTTGCGTTAAGCCAGAAAGTTCATGCGGAAAAACTAACCATTCTTCAGATTCATGGACATAATAGTCAGGTTTAATATCTACCTTTGAATTTTTTGGTTTATACCATGGACATGCGATGCGAACATCTGTCGGCATGTTTTTTCTAGTTAATAATTTTAATTGAGTGATCAAAGCTTCGATACTTCGACCTGAGTCGAACACATCATCGACAATGAGTAAGCCGTCATCAGCATTCGCATTTTCAATAATATAATGTAAACCGTGTACTTTTATTTCTTTACTTTGTTGATTAATACCGTAATAAGAAGAAGTACGCACAGCAATATGATCAGTATCTACTTTCTTAAAATCAAAAAACTCTTGTACTGCAATGCCAATAGGTGCCCCACCACGCCAAATACCAACAATAAACTGAGGTCTAAAACCATCTTCATATACTTTTGCAGCAACACGAAATGAGTCTTCTAAAAGCTCTTGTGCTGTAATGAAACGCTTTTGCATTTTCAAATATCCAATAACTAATGTTCAAAATTTTTATCATTATAACGTGCTTTGGCATTAAAAGTTAATGGTAGGATGTGTTTAAATTATTTGATCGATAAATAAAAGCTGCTGAAAAATAGCATTTGATGAGTTTATGAATAATTGGTGATTGGTCTTTGAAAACACATCATTTTCACTATGGTAATTATGGTGAGTTCCAACACCATAATAGATAAAAGGCACCCCTTTTTTATGAAAACTGCCATGATCGCTAGCGAGTAGCCAATTAATCCGTTTATTTAATGTATGTCTATTTCTGGTGAACCCTTTAACTATCGGCAATTGTTCATAGAGATGATTATTATTAAACTTATCTACGGTGTGTTGAGGAAATAGCTCATTTAATCCTCGATATACATAGTGAAGTTTTTTACTGGTTTTACTACCGGCTAACATATCAATATTAATATTTAACTTAATACGAGTGAGTAAAGTTAAATTATCGTCGACGAAAGCTTTACTTCCCTTTAAACCTTGTTCTTCTGCATCAGTAAATAATAGGATTACATTATGTTTTATAGGTTGCTTAACTAATAACTCACTTATGCCAAGAAGTGCAGAAACGCCAGAGGCATTATCGTCTGCACCATTATATATTTTGTTTCCTTTTTTGCCTAAATGATCGAAATGCGCACTAAGTACTATATAGTCACTACTTTTATTACTACCTTCAATAAAAGCAACAACATTACTTCCTGTTTTTTCACCAAACGAGCTTGAATATTTGAAAGGATGAATGAATTTCCCTTTAAATGGTTGCACAGAATATTGGGTTAACTGTTCAATAATATATTGTTGAGCTTGGATATTGTGCTTAGTTGAAGTTTTTCTCCCTTGAAAAGTGTCTGAGGATAAAATTTTTAAATGTTGCAGTAACTTATTTGGCTCAAGGGTAATAAACAATGTTTGTTTAATGCTTTTCTCAGCGCTTGTTGATTGACAAGCGCCTAATAAAATGGACATAGAACTTAGTATGCTAACTAAATAAATAAAACGTTTAATTGTGAAGCTCCAGATCTTTTAAAAAGTTTAATTTTGCTAGGTATTGAGATTCAATAGCAGTCGTTCGATTATAAGCAAGTGCTTTATTCATGGCACTTTCAGCACGTTTTATTTGATTCAATGCATAATAAACTTTTGCAATGCCAAAATAAAATTCATGGACTTTATTATCCATACGAATCGCGCGTTTATAATGTTTGATTGCCTTGTCATTTTCGCCTCGATAAAAAGCTTCGTCGGCTAATAACGCATGGTAATAAGGATTCGTAATTCTTTTATTATGTAATTGTTGTTCTATTTCACGAGCTTTCTCGAATTCTTTATTACTTTCTAATAAGAAAGATAAATTAGTCAGCGCTGTTAAATTATCGCTGTCTAAATTTATGGCATGTATGTAGGATTTTTCAGCATAATCATTAATGCCATTTAGTTTATATAAAATGCCTAAATTTCCCCAAGCTGAAGAAAAGGATGGATCAACAAGCGTAGCTTTTTTCAAGTATTTATATGCAAGTGTGTAGTTTTTATCAACCAGTGCATGCCCGCCTTTATTATTGTAAAACATCGCTAAAACGGTATTTTTATCAATCACTTTTTTTGGAAATGATTTTTTGTACACATCTGGATCGAAATCGATTTGTAATAACTCTCTTCCGTAAACGATGGTTTTATTTGGTACTCGCGCTTCCGTTAATATTAAATTTACATGACCTGTTAACATATTGTATTGACCATTTCTCACCCAATACTCAGGTACTTCTACATCTTGAAATTTTACGTCTAATCTGGCTTCTTTAGCTAAAGCATAAGCCATAATTGTCAGCGACATACAATTTGCAGTTTGACTATGATACGCCTCACTAGCCGTTAAATTAGCCGCACTTTGGTAAGCTAAGTCTATATTTTCTTTTGCAAAAATGTGTCTTAATAAGCGTTTGGCTCTTTTTTTAGGCTCACGAATCGTTAAAAGTTTCTCATTAACCATCAATTTCATTTCGTCATCAAGCGCGAATATTTCTTCTTCAGTCTCTATGGCTTCGTCTGAGTCATGATCAAATTTATTATCTAAATATAAGGCCGTATAAATAGGAGCTTTTTCGATGTTTGCGGTAGTAGATTGGCATGAAACAAGGAAAATACTAATGATGACAACCAAAGATCTGATATAAATTAAGTTAAGCATAAAACCTCCATAGGATTTCTCACTAAGTTAATGGCTTACTCTATTAACTATATATTAACCTTTTAAGTTTTGTTTATTTTCTGGCCATTATTCATAGTTTATTACAATTTAAATCATATAAAAAAAGCCTATTAACGGCTGGTTAATAGGCTTAAATAATGTGTACGGTTTAAAAATATTAGTTGTTTAATGTTCTGATATTAACAAAGTAATACCTTAAACATCACAATAATTAGCTTAAAGGTTTTTATTCGCTGTCATAACAATCATTGGTGTAAAACGCTGCATAAGCAAGGGTAAAAAGTGTTGATATAAATGCCAACGCACCAAAGATTAGATTAAAGAATAAGCTTGCATCATTAGTAAAAGAGAGAACGGTGAAGATAATAAAAGCTAATGATAATGGCGCGTTGAATAATAAATTAAAGAAATTTTTGTTTTTGAATACTTTATCGGCTTTCTCTGCATGATGGTCGTTTGTATAATACGCAGCATATGCAAGCGTACTCAAAGAGAAGTATATTGCCATCCCAATAAATATTAATTTAAATATAAATATACCTGATGACATCACAGAATTGGCTGCTATGATCACAAAAAAGATAGCAAGTGGTGCTGTTACTAATGCACGAAACAAGTTTTCATTTTCTATCCCTTCAACATTATTTGCATTCGCCATAAAACTTCCCCTTATTAATTATTATCATTTATGGTTTAAATACCTACACTAGTCGGTTGATATTTATACAATAACACTAACTATTTATTCTTGTAATTACAACCTTTTGTATGAGTTAGCATTTATTATTAATAAGAAGACGTTTTAACACATGTAATTTTTATTGCCGACAAGGTACTCAACATTATTAAAGTCGGGCGCAGGACACTGTTGTGCATTTTCAAGTTTTAAATACTTTTGAAAACTTTCAGATAAAAATAACTTTGTTTGACAATGTACCGATTGGGACTCATATCGGTAAACGGCTAGCATTTTTTTTGGCTGCCCGTTTTGATTAAAGACATCAGTTAACGATTGTTTAAGCTCACAAAGTGTTAATTGTGAAATATTAGCATCACCTAAATTTACGCAGAACCATGTATTTATCTTCATAAAATCAACACTATTACCGCAATTGTTATCAATATGTCATATTAAGTATTAACGAATCATAGAGAATAAATACAATGTCGTTAACTAAACTTAACTAAATTGATAAAGTGACTTAACCTAACAAATTTGATAACTCTGCTAATGAGTCAACAATCGCTTGTGGTTGAAACTCACTTAATGCTTGACGATCATGCACTCCAAACGTTACTCCAATACGATCGACATTAGCATTTTTGGCCATCAACATATCGTGAGTAGTATCACCAATCATCACGGCTTCACTCGCATCGATATTTAATTCCGCTAAAATTTGATTGATCATATCGGGATCTGGTTTCGATTTACATTCTTTTGCACATCGCGAAGTATGGAAATAATGCTTAGTATTGGATAATTCAAACACTCTTTCTAAACCATCTCTACCTTTACCCGTTGCAACAGCTAAGTATTTTCCTTGTGCTAATAAATGAGTAAATAATTGTTCCGCATCAGGAAATAAAGGAGATGGTGTTTCATCAATCTCAATATAATGCTTTTTATAATTTACTCGCAAAGCTTCAGCTTGTTCAGCAGTACAGTGTGGAAACAATTGTCTTGTCGCTTCAGGAATACTTAAACCAATAATTTGCTTTACATGATTTGGCGTCGGTACTGGTAAATCAACGACTTTTGCCGCTGAACGCATGGATGAGACTATGCGATCAACGGAATCCATTACTGTGCCATCCCAATCAAATATAATAACTTTATAGTGATTCATTTAGCTTCAGCCTATTGTTCTTTTTTTAATTGAGTTAAGAGTTTTTCTAGTGATGGTTCAAGTGGGGCTTCAATTTTTAAGCGTTGTTCAGTAAGAGGATGAGTAAACTCAATGCTCGCAGCATGTAAAAATAAGCGTTTTAAACCTTTAGCTTTCATATCAGCATCGAAATCAGGATGACCATATTTTGCGTCACTTGCAATGGGATGGCCTTTACATTGACAATGCACACGAATTTGATGAGTTCGACCAGTTACTGGAAATGCTCTTACTAAAGTAGCGCCTTGAAAGTGTTGTAACACTTTATAGCGTGTTTCAGATTCTTTGCCATTAATATTATCAACAATAACAACTCGTTCGCCTGATTTTAAATCATTTTTCTTCAACGACTCAGTCACTTTCGTGAGTTTAGCCGACCAACGACCTTTAACAAGCGCATGGTAAAACTTCTGAACTTTTTTATTTCTTAATTGCTCATGCAAGTTTCTTAGCGCTGAACGTTTTTTAGCGACGACTAAGCAGCCAGAGGTATCTCTGTCTAAACGATGAACCAATTCTAGCATTCTTGCATCGGGTCTGAGAGCTCTTAACGCTTCAATCAAACCAAAGCTAAGGCCACTCCCTCCGTGAACTGCCATACCAGAGGGTTTATTGATAACAATGAGCCTGTCATCTTCAAATAAAATTTGTTTCTCTAAATTAGCAACGACATTTAATTGCGTTGAAACGGTATTGGTATTTTCAGAAACCCGAATTGGGGCAATACGAAGAATATCTTCATTAACCAATTTATATTCGGGTTTACAACGTTTTTTATTGACACGGATCTCCCCTTTACGCAACAGTTTATAGATCATGCTTTTCGGCACACCTTTTAGCGTTTTGAGGAGAAAATTGTCGATTCTTTGTCCAGCATCTTCACTGTCAACAGTGATAAATCTGACTTTGGGTTTATTACTTTCATTCATAGGCGGGAGTTTATCACACTTTTTTACGGTTTCAGCTAAATAAACTAACGATTTTATTGCGTTTTTCATAAAAAGAATGGGATAATAGATAAGTTGTATTATAATTAATCTTGCAACACAGTAATGGAAGCTTTTAGCGAAACGTAAGAGGCGAATTGCGGCCACATTAATAGGCATTACGACAAAAATGACTTATTAACAGAACGGCCAATTGCGAAAATGACTTAAATATCATGTCAAATAGAACGCATAAACAATTTTGTCCAGCGAGAATAAAGCACTTTTTAAATAAGAATTGATAACTTTTACCTTTTTCAAATGATAGCGACACTTAAGAAAAGTCTTAAGCTGATTATCACTAAGTAAACAGTTATCAAAAGAGCACAGCACGCTTGCTGAGCACATAAAGAATACACAAACAGTAAGGTAAGCCTTATTGTAATAGTTACAATCAGAAATTTTTAGCAGCTTATTGCGTAATATGGCGCAATAATAATGACACCCGAGAGGCTGACAAATCGCTGTTACCTTAGCGACAGATTGCTTTGTGCACTAAGCAAATAGTGTGTTGTGACATAATTGAGTCACAAAAACTATGAAACGTATGTTAATCAATGCTACACAATCAGAAGAATTGCGTGTAGCGCTTGTTGATGGTCAACAACTTTATGATCTAGATATAGAAAGTCCAGGTCACGAACAAAAAAAAGCTAATATCTACAAAGCAAAAATCACCCGTATCGAGCCGTCTTTAGAGGCAGCTTTTGTTGATTACGGTGCTGAACGTCACGGTTTCTTACCAATGAAAGAAATCGCTCGCGAATACTTCCCTAAAGGTTATACATTCCAAGGCCGACCTAACATTAAAGATGTGTTAAAAGAAGGCCAAGAAGTTATTGTCCAAATTGATAAAGAAGAACGTGGCCAAAAAGGCGCAGCGTTAACAACCTTTATTAGTTTAGCCGGTAGCTATTTAGTGCTAATGCCAAATAATCCTCGTGCTGGTGGCATATCACGTCGAATCGAAGGTGACGAACGTACTGATTTAAAAGCCTCATTAAATAAATTATCTCTACCAAAAGGCATGGGCTTAATTGTACGAACTGCTGGTGTTGGTAAAGATTATGATGAATTAGAATGGGATTTAAATCTGTTATTAGACTATTGGCAGCGTATAGAAACTGCTTCTCAAAGTCGCCCTGCTCCGTTTTTAATTCACCAAGAAAGTAATGTTATTGTACGTGCCATTCGTGATTATTTACGCCGAGATATTGGTGAAGTACTTATCGATCGCCCAAAAACTTACGAAAGTGTAAAACAGCGTATTGAAGTGATGCGCCCCGACTTTTTAAGTAAAATTAAACTTTACGATAATGACGTGCCGTTATTCACGCATTATCAAATTGAAACACAAATAGAATCAGCATTTCAACGTGAAGTTCGTTTACCTTCAGGTGGTTCTATTGTAATCGACCCTACCGAAGCTATGACTTCGATTGATATCAACTCTGCCCGCGCCACGAAAGGTAGCGATATCGAAGAAACGGCCTTTAATACCAATTTAGAAGCTGCTGACGAAATCGCCCGTCAATTACGTTTACGTGATTTAGGTGGTTTAGTGGTTATTGACTTTATTGATATGACACCAGTTCGTCATCAACGTGAAGTTGAAAACCGTATGCGCGATGCAGTAAAACCAGATCGTGCTCGTATCCAGTTAGGCCGTATTTCTCGATTTGGTCTTTTAGAAATGTCTCGCCAACGTTTACGCCCTTCTATTGGTGAAACTAGCCAAGGTGTTTGTCCTCGTTGTAATGGTACAGGTCATGTCCGCGGCGTAGAGTCATTGGCATTATCAGTGCTTCGATTAATGGAAGAAGAAGCGATAAAAGACAACACGCAACAAGTACAAGCACAAGTACCTGTACCAGTTGCTACATACCTATTAAATGAAAAGCGTCGTTCTGTCTTTCACGTAGAAAAACATCATGGTGTGAGAGTATTAATTATACCTAACCCAAATATGGATACGCCACAATATGAAGTGGTACGTGTTCGTAAAGATGAGTCTGTTGAAGAAGCAAGCTATCTTGTGAAAGTACAAGAAGCAACCGCTGAAGAAGCGGTTATGCCGAAGTTTGACCATACAGCAGTAAAAAAAGATGAACCTCTTTTACAAGGCATGTCGGCGCCTAAACAAGCACCAACAACACAAAAAGCTGAAGTTAAAAAAGAAGCTGTGAAGTCTGAAGGATTATTCGCTGGGTTAACTAAATGGTTAAAATCTATCTTTACTGAAGAAGTTAAAGAAGATAAACCTAAAGCGAAAAAATCTAACGAACAGAATAAAGGCCGTAATCAAGAACGTCGTCCTCAACGTAATCGTAATAGTCAACGTCGTAATAATAGACATGACAATAAAAACGATAAACGCACTGATAAACGTACTGCAAAAGATCAACAAGAGACGAATGAAGGTCAAAGCAAGCCGAATCGTAAACCTCAAGTTGCTCGCAATCAAAAGCCAAAAGAAGAGAAAGTCGCTGAACGTCGTCAACGTAGAAATAACCGTAAAAAAGTTCGTGTAACCGAAGATAAAGCGCCAGTAAAAGCAAATGATAATACTGCGCCACAATCGGAAGTTACTGCGAAAGAAGTAGCCGTTCAATCGAATGAACAGCAAGATGTTTCAAACGTAGTGAAGTCAGACAAGCCAGCTCGTGATGAACAACGTCCTAGAAATAGACGTTCTCCACGTCATCTTCGCTCTCATGGTCAACGTCGTCGTCAAAACAATGAAGTTAAAGACGGTACTGAGTCTAATAACTTTGAAAGCAATGTTGATCCAATTGAAACGCGTTATCCAGAAAGTGAAACTGCACCAGTGCAAGCTTCAAATTCAACAGAAGTTCAACAAGATTTACCGTTTGAACCAGCGATTGAAAAAGTTGAAACTAAAGCTGAACAAGTTACTCCTATCATTGAAACGACGGAAACCATTGTTGAAGAGTCAAGTGATACAGCAAATACTCAAGGTGACATGTTAACGGAGCAAGCTTCTGACAGCTTAACGACGGAAAATGTTGTTACTGAAAGTACAGAGGAAGCAAAAGCAGAACCGGAAACACTATCGGCTGAAACTGCACAAGAAAATGTTGAAACTAAAGCTGCATCTACTCAGCCAGAAACTGTTGAAAAAGCCAAGGTAGAAACTGTTGTAGAGACAAAAGCTGATTCTGAATCAGAAGCAGAAGCAGAATCTGTCAAAACCGATGAGCCTGTTGAAACTGCAAATTCTGAACAAGCCCAAGTAAATACTATTGAGGTTGAAAAAGCGGATACTAACGTTGCAAATAATAAAGCAACGCCAGCTAAAGCACCGGCTAAGTTAAAGAAAATAACCAAGAAAGTGAGAATACAACACCGCTCTTCTTCGGATATGGCTAAACCTGAAACCATAAATACCGTGAATGAAATTCCTCGAGAATTTTATACTAATGAAGATCGTAAAGCGGCACTTATTTCTGGTCGAATGGCCATGGTTTCACATGTTGTTAATAGAAGCGCTGCTGGGCCCACTAAGCCTTAACACCTACTTAATAACATTAAACACAACTAAAAGCGGATGAAGTTTATACCTTATCCGCTTTTTTATTAACGTAAAAAAGCAAAATTTTGCAGCGAGGCGTTTTATATCGTTAAGCCAAAATTAATTATTTAAAGTGAAAATGGAGCCTGATTAATCGCTTTTTCGATTGGGATATTGGGATAATAATTATCTTTTAATGCATGAATAAACTTTAAGGTTTTAAATGCATCAAACCAAACAAACAATTGTTTATTGAATTGTTTTTCACTCATTTCCTTTTGTTTTTCGACAAAGGGTTCAAAACCAATCATTTTTAATGCACATTCAATATCATCAGCACAGAAGTTATACCAAGGTAAAAGATTATTTCGATATTGATGTAAGCTTGAAAAATTGCTCAGCACTGTTTTTAAACGTTCAAAAACTAAAGGATGATAATAGTGATAACTTTCATCTTTTTCTGATAATTCAACTATTTGTTTAACCGCAGGTCCGGTACCAAAAGGAACACGATCTGACATTCTCGCTTCAAGTTTAAGTACACAACTTTTTAACCAAAGAATATCGCCTAGTTTAGCGAGTTTATTTAATAAGTAAAAATCTTCCCCGGCACTTCGTTTTGGAAAACCACGAACAGCAACATACGCCTGTGCCCTAAAAGCTAACACACTGCCAATAGTAAAATAATTATAAGGAGAGTTAGCGTAACTTAACCCTGCAACGTAATAACGTAACGCTTGCTCATAAATAGCATTGGCATGTTCAATCGTTTTATCATCACAGGTATGGGTAAAGTTATAACAAGCAGCGACACTGGACTTGGTTTGATTTTCAACTAAACAGGTAAAGTAACTGTCTGGTAGTTTAGTATCGGCATCGCTTGAATGTAACCAAACAGATGAAATGATGTTTTGAGAAATTAACGCACAAGCGATATCAGCACCAATTTTTCTAGCTAGTCCTACGCCTTGTTTATCTGGTAAAGGGGCTGTAAAACGATCAATAAGTAATATTGACGAGTTACTATCAAAAATGTCAACCAAGGTTAAATTGTTCTCTTGCCAAATCACTTTACCTTGATTTAACCCATGTTGATAAAGCGCCGTTTGCATAGATAGGTTATTTTCGTATTCAGGTTGATTGATCACGATAATAAGCAATACGTTTTGATGGACTAATTTTGATTGAATAAAGGCGTCAATAAAACTGGGGTTTTCTTTATAAGCCGGAATAATGAGTGTATGCGAATAACTATTGTGCTGAGGAAAAGTTGCAAGTAAGTTAACTTCATCCTCAGCATAGTTTGTTAAGTATTTATCAAAGTTATTCATCTAAACTGCTTCCTAAAAAGAACGAAAACGTTGATACATAGCACTTTGTATCACTTCGACTATTTTCAATGAAATAAGAGCAATTAAGATTTAACACAATTATTGATTAATGTAAGGCTGCACGAAACGGTAATTTTGCGCAAATTTCACCTTCCGCCACTAGAATTTCTTCCAATCGAATATCCACTTCAGCTTTGTCAAAATATTCATACGCAAGTTCAACAAAAAGATTTTTATGTTTTTCTTCTGATTTGGCAATCGCAACATAAAAGTCTTTTTCTTTTCCTTCTGGCAAAGCTTGGGCAACCAATGAAAAACGTTCATGACCTCGCGCTTCAATGACGCCAGCTACTAGTAATCGATCCATAAAAAACACTTCTTTGCCATGGCGAAAAAGCGATCTAATTTCTTTGATATAGATGTCTTTTGAATCGTTAGCTAGTTGAATATCTTTCGCTTGCATAAGTTTGAGTACTTGCTTGAAATGGATTAACTCTTCTATAGCGAGGTCCGCCATCGCTCTAACAAGAGTCTTACGATCTGGATAATGTGACAACATAGTGATCGCCATTCCCGAAGCTTTCTTTTCTGCTGCGGCATGATCTTTTAGAAATTCATTAAAATCTGCCATTACTGCTTCTGTCCATTCAAATGGCGTATTGTATTTCAACTCAAACATTATTTAATAAAACCTACACTTTAATCATATAAGCAGACATTTTATCAATGAAAGCTTTTATGACAAAGTGTTAGTTAATTTTTCTTTGTTTAAATTTAAAACCCATTACGATTGGAAAGGTTAACTTTTAACAGTAATGCAGTTAATAATAATATAAACAGCGTATAAACTCCCCCGCCGCTACTGGATTTCTCAGGATCGACAGTTTTCGCTACTTCACTATTTGGTATTAAGGCTACAACACCGGGATCGTCGATAACACCATTGGCTACACCATCGGCATCATTAGCACCACCATCTTCTATGGTTAAACGAATACAGACATCACCTTCATTTAATCCTTGCTGATAACTACTATTATCTGCAAAAGGACAAACGCCATTGACTAACGGACTCGATGAAATTGAATTTTCACTATTTTCAACAAAGTTTTGCCAACCATTATCGGCAGAGAATTTACGATACACCGCATTACTCGGAATAGCTTCTGTTAAGGGTATAGTCACCGAAACAGTGCGACCAAATGGTACGATTTTATCAATGATGAAATCAAAATATCCACCGATATGAGTCAAGTTATCAGCCGTAATAAGTTGTGTATTTTCAATTTCTAATGGTGATAATTGTACGCCATCAGAAAACTGTAATTTAGCATATTTTCCAAGCCCTAGACGCAAGCCAGGTTCTGTTTCAATGATTTTAGTTTGGGCAGCATTTACATGTAAGGGTTGCATATAAGCGATGATAGAATTATCCATAAAGGCTGGAATCCCATCACCGTCTTGGTCGGAAAATCCTTCAATGTTATCAGCAATACCATCTAAATCAGTATCTGTGGAATCTAATCTTGCTCGTTGGTCAAATAAAGCAAGATCAACGAACTGTTGTTGGCTAAGCTCACCTGTTCCACTGTCAGTAATAGTCACAGAAAATGACATTAAGTTATGGACATCTTCAGGAAAAACAACTTTTTCTGGATCAATATAAACGCTCAATTGATTAGCACTTATTTCAGCATTTAGATAATCTGGAATATCCCAGCTGATAATATGTTTATCCGTGGTATTGGCATCATCAATTGATAATTGAATGTGCGCCTCGCCTAAGTTTTTAACAATAGAAGAAACTTGTTCGCCTTGTTGAAACACACTAATAGTGGATAAAGGGGCAATATTATCTTCAGAAATAAAAATAGTATGTTGCTTATTATTGGCACTATTAACACTGGAACTAAAGGTAACGATTAATTCTTCTTGTCCTTCTTGTTGGTTGTCTTGTCTTATATAAAGCTCGACAAAACCGCTGACTCCAGATTCTATAACAACTTTTTGTTCATCTATTTGGTAATCAAAACTATCAACATCACCCGTAATGCTAAAAGGTATCTCTAAAGGATATTTTGGCGATTGACCGGATAATTCAACATTAATTTTTACCACACTCCCTTCTGCAGAGATTTGTTGTTTGGCAAAACTCACCAACGGAGCAAAATTTACGGCTTGTTTTACTGTTGCGATATTGCCGGCAAGATCTTCTGTACGCCAGGTGATCAAATTCTCACCTGATTGGAAGTTGGCGACGCCATTTTCAAAGCCAAGTGGCAGTATTTCGCAACAATTTGGTCCATCTTTACCGTCATAAGCAGTTATTTGAGTAAGAGACAGCAAAGTTTCTAACGTCAACTGCGTATAGGTATGTTCGGCATTAATATTAATGGCAACAGGTGTGGTTAGCTCTGGTGCATAATCATCTACTAACGGATTGGTATGATTGGCTTGTTCTTCATGATTTAATACGCCATCGCCATCAGAATCTAAGCTAGCATCCGTTGCATTACGAGGATTCAAACCATACAGCACTTCAAACTCATCACTCATGCCATCATTATCATCGTCGAGATCGGCGTTATCACCTAAGCCATCGCCATCTGCGTCAAAAGCCTCGTTAGAATTTAAAGGGAATTCATCAATAAAATCTAAATAACCATCGTTATCATCATCAATGTCATTGACGTTGCCAATACCATCACCATCTGTATCTAAATATTCGGTAGTATCAAAAGGGAAAGCATCTTCTTCATCTAAAACGCCATCATTGTCATCATCACTATCGGCATTGTTCCCGATACCGTCGATGTCATTATCATGCCATTCCAGTTTATTCAGTGGGAATAAATCTGCGCTATCAAGATAACCATCATTGTCGTCATCAATATCAATGTTATTACCTAAACTATCGCCATCTGTATCTAACCATTCACTGCTATCGAAAGGAAATACATCTGATGAATCTAATACACCATCATTATCGTCGTCAGCATCGGCATTATCCCCGACACCATCGCCATCAAAGTCATACCATTCCAAATTATTTAACGGAAAGATATCGTCTGAATCAATATAACCATCGTTATCATCGTCATTGTCAGTATTATTACCTAAACCGTCGTTGTCAGTATCAAGCCATTCACTGCTATCAAAAATAAAATCATCATTTGAATCAATAACACCGTCATTGTCATCGTCTGCATCAGCATTATCTCCTAACCCATCGCGATCAAAATCATCGGTTTCATTAGGATCTAAAGGAAATAAGTCATTGGCGTCGTTAACACCATCTCCATCATCATCCAGATCATCAATGTTAGCAATGCCATCGCCATCAGTGTCGGTGGTTCTTAACATATCTAATGGCTCAGGATCATTGACATCTAAAATTCCATCACCATCATCATCGTCATCTTCGTTATTGCCACGACCATCTCCATCGGTGTCTATATATTCTGATGCTCTTAAAGGAAAGGCATCATCACCGTCTAAATGACCGTCTCCGTCATCGTCAGTATCGGCATTGTTACCAATACCGTCACCATCGGTATCTAAATATTCATTAGCGTCCAAAGGAAAGGCATCATTACCATCAGCAATACCATCATTATCGTCGTCATTGTCAGCATTATTGCCAATACCATCACCATCAGTATCTAGATATTCGGCAGGATCAAGTGGGAAGGCATCATCAGCATCTAAAATGGTGTCGTTATCATCATCGGTATCGGCATTATTACCAACGCCATCGCTATCGCTGTCTAGCCATTCATTGGGATCATCACGAAAAATATCTATGGCGTCAGCAAAACCATCGCCGTCATTATCACTGTCAGCATTATCTCCTAAACCGTCACCATCTAGATCAACACTTTCTAAATTATCAAGTGGAAACGCGTCATTTGCATCTAATACACCATCGTTATCGTCATCGGGATCGGCATTATTACCAATACCATCGCTGTCTGTATCAATTTGCTCTAAAGGATCTTTTGGTAAATCATCATAAATATCAATTACGCCGTCACCATCGTCGTCATTATCTGCAATATCACCAATACCATCACTGTCAGTATCTTCAAACTCTGAAGCATTTAATGGAAAAGCATCAAAGATATCTAATGTGCCATCATTATCGTCATCGGTGTCTTCATTATCATCGAGACAATCACCATCAAAATCTAACCAACGTGTAGCATCTTCAGGAAAAGGGTCATGAAAATCGACAACAGGATCACCGTCGTTATTATCATCAAGATTATCAGCAATGCCGTCACCGTCATCATCAGTATCGGCATTGTTACCAATACCGTCTAAGTCAGTGTCGTACCATTCGGTAATATCATTGGGGAATATATCAAAGCTATCGTCATAACCATCACCGTCAGCATCGTTTATCGGTGCAGGAACAGGACAAGCAGCAGCAAGGGCTGTATGGCTATGAAGACAAATAGCATTGATTAAAATAAAAGCAGCAATTTTGGATTTAGACGGCATAAACTTTCCTACAGTTGCATTACTGACAATAGTGTTGGGATAACGTATTTATTATAGTTTAGGATTTAAAAATTCATTAATAACCAAACTGATTACCGAACTTATAGGTAAAGCCCAAATATAGCGTGGTGATATCTTCAAACTCACTAAAACTGGGGTGATACTTAAAACCAAGGTTTACCGCGGTATTTTTACTCATATCATAATGCACGTTAAAGCCAAGCATGGCGTTAATATCATTAGATTCACTAAAATACTTTTCTTCATTTAATTCAGGCCAAACAAATTTATTTTCGGTTAATGCCATGGTGGCACCAATTTGGTATTCAAAAGTGAAATTTTTCATCGTTTGGTTATAGGTTCTAGGTTTATATCGATAACTGATAATGGCGTCGACTGTATCTACTTTAAAAAATAAGTCACTTTGATTCCATTCTACTTTTACATCATCTAAATAGCTGTATCCGAGGTTCCAATAAAAATGACTTCCTTTACTAATAGTGTCAGAAATCGTAAAAGAAATACCTTGAGTGTTTGATTCACTACCCTGATGTAATGAAAAATTAGTTTCTATCGCCTGGCTTGGTAAAGCCATGAAGCTACACATGGCTAACACTTGAAAAGGTTTTGTAACTAACATTTGTTTTTTAGCAGTCATATTTTTCACTCATCTGTCAATTTTTTAACGAGGCTTGTTTATCGTAAACAAATGCAATTATTACACCATTTTTATCCTACCTTAACTACAGTATTAAATTAATTACCCTAAACCAGATTGAAGTAATCGCTATCTAGATAGCGCTTATTGTATGAGTTAACATCTGCTTGATTTGTTTAACGATAGAAGCGGACTTTTTAGGCTGATAAGCTTTGATTTTCGGAGTATGTATATGACCTACAGGCAAAACTGGATTTATTGTATTACGTAAAATGATACTGCGATAAGAAATTTCATTTGATAAATAACCGCCGCCGCTTCCTTGAACGGATGTTTCTGTTTTTAAATCACTTAATGCTTGCGCGTTAAACTTTTTAGTTAGTGTAGTTACCGCGTTATTGTTATTAATGTTGAATTGACCGGTTGCCTTTTGCATAGCCGTAACCGGTAAACTAAATTCTACGAATTCATCTAACGGCAAATTATTGCCTTTAAACGATGGGATTAATGGTTTCTCTGGCGTTGCACCAGTAAAAACATTTAAATTATCAGGAGCTTGAGCACTTCTTCGTAGTCCTGGAAATCGTTCTAAATCAAAATCCTCACGACCCATACTAATCGTTATGATCATATCAACTTGTCGATAATAAGGCGCAAGCAAGGTCTCGATCATTCCTTGGTCAAAATCGGCAAAACGTACCGGCACTATTAAAGCTTCTATTTCAGCGCTTTTACCATCACGACTGATCACTAAATCATCTAACGCTAGGGCGGCAACACCAGAAGGATTACTTTGATCAATGTTTTTATCAAGAAAGAAGGGATCAAAGCCAGTAATCAGAATTTTTTTATCGGTACCTTTATCAAACTTAACATCGTTTTTACCACGAGAAAGTAATTCTAATTGCCACAGTAAACTTTGCTGTTGCATGGGTAATAATTGCTGAAATGCAGTACTTAACTGCAATGCTTCTCTCATTTGTAAACGGGACCAATATAAAGATCGGTCATCAAAACGCCCTACTTCATCAAATGACTTAACCGCTTCTTGCCAGAGTTTTTCACCGTGTCGAATTGTTAATTGAGTCAATGCCGTTAAATTTCTGGCTTGATTAATTTGCGTACGATATTGTTCAACGCGACTTGTTAATGATTCAAAAACGTGCGGCATCTGTTGTTTTGCTTTTTCAATTCTTAATTCTTCAACATTGAGTAGGCTTTTATCAACCTCATTTGCTTGAGCAAAAGTTGCTAAGTTTACTGGAATTAGCATTAACGTAGAGATTATCAAGTTAGCTTTCAAACAAAGTTTCATTATTATTGTTCTCATTAAATGTAATTTTGATATTAAAGATTTAGTGTTTATTCAATCACTTGGTTAATATCTATAATAGTAGACACAATGAGATGTTAACACCCTTATAATGACAATAACCTAAAAATAATAAATCATTCTATAACCTAGAGAATAAACAATAATTAGAGTAATAACTCATCAAAGGCGTGTTTTTAAAGGGATTGACTATAGCCCTTTAAAAATGTAGCAATCAATACATGTAATTTTATTACAAAAAGTTAAAATTAACGCTTGATTTTTATTTTGATGCTGTCAAAGTGTCTGCAACAGTTAAGTTTCACTTACTGTTGTTTTTGTCGTTATTATTTCCACCTTTATGAAAATAGCACGCACTTAACAACCCTTTAGCTGTCCACAATCAATTTTTAAAATTGTATAAATCAAAACTATATTAAGGAGTAGCGCTTCAATGTGTTCGATATTTGGTATATTAGATATAAAATCAGGGGCTGAAACTTTACGCCCAAAAGCTTTAGAATATTCTCGTTTATTACGTCACCGTGGTCCAGATTGGTCTGGCATTTATCAAAATGATAATGCAATCTTAGTGCATGAACGTCTTTCAATTGTTGACACAGAACATGGTGCTCAACCTTTATATAACGCAAACAAATCTCATGTTTTAGCCGTGAATGGTGAAATTTATAACCATAAAACACTCGCTAAAGCCTTAACCGTTGATTACCAATTTCAAACAGGCTCTGACTGTGAAGTAATTTTACCTTTGTATGAAGAATTTGGTACTGAGTTTGTTGATAAGCTACAAGGCATGTTTGCTTTTTGTCTTTATAACGCTAACGACAATAGTTATTTAATTGCACGTGACCATATTGGTATTATCCCGCTTTACACTGGCTATGATGCTGATGGTAACTTTTATGTTGCATCAGAAATGAAAGCGTTAATGCCGATTTGTAAAACGGTAGAAGAATTCCCTCCCGGGCATATTCTTGATAGTAAAGTTGGTAAAGTGCAAAAGTACTATAAACGTAACTGGCACAAATACGATGCTATTAAAGATAACACTACAAGCACTACTAAGATCCGTGAAGCGCTAGAAGAGTCGGTAAAAAGTCACTTAATGACGGATGTACCCTATGGTGTTTTGCTTTCTGGCGGTTTAGATTCTTCACTTATTTCAGCTATTACCCAAAAATTTGCTTCTCGTCGTATTGAAGATAACGATTTAGCTGAAGCTTGGTGGCCAAAAGTTCACTCTTTTGCTTGTGGGTTAGCAGGCTCACCAGATTTAGTAGCAGCACAAACCGTTGCTGATAGTATTGGTACAATACATCACAGTGTTATTTTTACCGAACAAGAAGGTATAGATGCACTTAAGGAAGTAATTTATCACCTTGAAACTTATGACGTAACAACTATTCGTGCTTCTACCCCAATGTATTTAATGGCTCGAAAAATAAAAGCCATGGGGATTAAAATGGTACTTTCAGGTGAAGGCGCAGATGAGATCTTTGGTGGATATTTATATTTCCACAAAGCACCTAACGCACAAGAATTTCATGAAGAATTAAACCGTAAACTTGATCGCTTACATAAGTTTGATTGTTTACGTGCTAATAAGTCGATGTCGGCTTGGGGGATCGAAGCTCGCGTACCATTCTTAGACAAAAACTTTATGGATGTTGCCATGCGAATTAACCCACAAGATAAAATGTGTGGTAACGGTAAAATGGAAAAAGCCATTTTGCGTGAATCTTTTGAAGGTTATTTACCTAAAGAAATTTTATGGCGTCAAAAAGAACAGTTTTCTGATGGCGTAGGTTATAACTGGATTGACGGGTTAAAAGCTTTTATCGATACGCAAGTAACAGATCAACAACTTGAAAGCGCAGCTTATAAATTCCCGGTAAACACACCAGACAGCAAAGAAGCGTACTTTTACCGTTGTGTCTTTGAAGAAAAATACCCACTACCAAGCGCGGCAGATTGTGTGATTGGTGGAAAATCTGTAGCCTGTAGTACCCAAGAAGCGTTGGCATGGGATGAAAGCTTTAAAAATAACGCTGATCCGTCAGGCCGTGCTGTACTGAGCGTACATAACGAAAGTTATTAAACTTTTCCCCTCACTTAACAAACAGAAAGTAAAAAACCGATGAATATGCTTATTCATCGGTTTTTTTTATAAAATATACCAGCTTTTTAGCAATAACTTGTTAAATGTTACGTCATTTTGTTTTAAAGTTACCTATTAGCTGTTTAATTTTCATATAGGTATTATTTTGTCTAATCGTGTAGAACCTGAGATCCCAACCATTACTTTAGATCAAGATCAATTGAAAAGCGTGAATCCTTCACGTTCAACTCAATCGAAGAACAGTAAACAACTAGATAAAACGGACCAGCAGCAAAGCAAGTCATCGCCGGTAAATATTTTTCTAACTGTGATTATTTATTTTGCCTTAGCAGGGGCATCTTGGTTTTTTTATCAAGAAAATTTAAAGTTACAGCAATTAATTGGCGAGTCTGAAAACCGAATTCAGCAATTAGAGAATCAACTTTCTGCCACCGGCGAAGAAATGGGTGAGTCAACCATTGCCTTAAAAGTAAAGCTTGAAGCGATTAGTGAAAAAACCGAAAAGCTTTGGGATGAAATGGATAAACTTTGGGCATCAGCGTGGCGTAAAAATCAAAGTGAAATTAAAGCGCTTAGATCAACGAGTATCAAGCAAGACAGCTTAATTAAAAACCAAAGCCAAGAGATCAGTAAAGCAAACACTTCAATTAATAATGTTAGTGATAAACTCACCTCAGCAGAATTTAATATTACCGCTTTAGCAGATCAAATATCAGCGGCGAATAATTTACAGCCGAAAATTGCAGAGCTAAATTCACTTATCTCGACACTTGAAGAGAAATCATCAGGTAGAGACAACCAACAAATGGAAATTGCCACCACTGTCAATCAGCTTGAGATATCTATTACGCTATTAATAGAACGTTTAGAAAAAATCGAAAAAGCAAACCAAGCACAACAAAGTGTAAGCCCTGCTTTATAAAATTCTAAAATTTATCATAATAACTCACTGAAATTGTCAGTTGAGCTATCAATAAAAGCCTGTTACCCATGTAACGGGCTTTTCTATGATGGCGGTAAGAAAAGGCTTGAACTCTGGTTAAAGGTATTCTGCTACAAACCCTGAATTTAATTAAAGCTTAGAAAGCAAAAAGCCCGTGACTTTCGTAACGGGCTTTTCTAAATATGGCAGTAAGATAAAGGCTTGAACTCTACTCGAAGGATTAACGCTACAAACCCTGTAGTTAATTAAGCAAATTTAAAACGAAAAAAAACCGCGACTAATTAAAGATGCGGTTTCTTAGAATATGGCGGTGAGATAGAGATTTGAACTCTAGAAGGGCTACAAACCCTTGCCGGTTTTCAAGACCGGTGCTTTCGACCACTCAGCCATCTCACCAGATATCTTTAGGCGCTTGCCTTAAGACGAGGCGAATATTAAAGTGTCATTAATCGCTTGTAAAGTATTAATTTGCTAAAAATGTTTGATTGCTAAAAAATTAATCACTTTGCCTGTCATTCAACCATTTAGAGAATAATATGACTAAAAATGAGCCCTGTAGATGTCCTTGGTTAGATACCTCAAAACCTGATTATGTGAAGTATCATGATGAAGAATGGGGAGTGCCTGTTTATGATGATCAAAAATTATTTGAATATTTAACACTTGAGTCAGCACAAGCCGGTTTGAGCTGGTACACCATTTTAAAAAGACGTGAAGGTTATCGAAAAGCGTTTGCAAATTTTGATGTAAATATAGTGGCACAATATGATGACGCTAAATTTGAAGAGTTATTATTGAATAAAGATATCATTAGAAACCGTTTAAAAATTAACGCGGCTATTAACAATGCACAACGCTTTATTGAAATACAAAAAGAATTTGGTAGTTTCAGTGAATATATGTGGGGTTTTGTTAATCACAAAACCATCGTTAATGAGATAAGCACACCAGAAGATTATCAAGCAACAAGTCCTGAATCTGATGCTTTTTGCAAAGATTTAAAAAAACGAGGCTTTAAATTCGTCGGTTCGACTATTTGCTACGCTCATATGCAAGCCTGCGGTATGGTAAATGACCATAGTTTGTCTTGTTACAAACGATCACAAATAATATCTGAATTTCATCAACAAAAAGCATAGTATTTTACAATTCACGTGTCATAATATGTCAAAGGTAATAAATGAAAAGTTGCTTTGCACTTGAACTTCTCAATAAAAGCCTTATCTTACAAATATAACTAAAGTTCTTAGAGGAATGTTTATGCAATCTAATATGAGTTTTCAAACAGCGAGCAAAAGCTCAGCAATTGAAATCAATAAAGTGTTAAAGAATACCTACATGTTGTTATCAATGACATTAGCATTTAGTGCCGTTACAGCAGGTATTTCAATGTCTATGGGCTTGTCTCATATGGCAGGGTTAATTATGACCCTTGTCGCTTTTGTTTTATTATTTGTGGTTCATAAGCAAGCAGATAAAGCGAGTGGCATATTTTGGATATTTGCTTTTACCGGTTTAATGGGCGCCTCTCTTGGGCCAATGTTAAATTATTATGCAGCAATGCCAAGTGGTCCTTCTTTAATAATGCAAGCATTAGGTGGTACAGCATTAATATTTTTTGCTTTATCAGGTTATGCATTAACAAGTAAAAAAGACTTCTCATTTATGGGTGGTTTTTTGATGGTAGGTTTAATTGTTGCAATTATCGCTTCTATTGCTAACATATTTTTCGCTATCCCTGCACTATCGTTAGCGGTTAGCGCAGCTATTATCATGATCATGTCAGGTTTAATTTTATTTGATACCAGCCGTATTATTCACGGTGGTGAAACTAACTACATTAGAGCGACAGTATCTTTATACTTAAATATCTATAATATCTTTGTTCATTTATTACATTTATTAGGTGTATTTGGTAGCGATGATTAATCTCTGCTAAAAATTCAGATATAATATAAAGCCTCGAATTATCGAGGCTTTTTTATTTAATAATGTTTTAGGGGGAACAGATGAAAACAATGGCAGTCATTATTACTACACCTCCAACGAGTCATTTAACACAAACAGCTTTTCAATTGATTGAAACAGCCCTTCGCCAACACTCAAAAGTTATAGGGGTATTTTTTTATCAATCGGGTGTTTTAAATGCAAGTCAGTATTTATCGATACCTAATGATGAATTTCCTCTACAGAAAAAGTGGCAACAATTAAACAAAGATCATGCTGTCCCCTATTACCTTTGTAGTACAGCGGCTGAAAAACATGGTTTAATCAAAGCTGATGAGCCAATGAGTACTAGTTTATTAATGGATGAATTTACTATTGCAGGATTAGGTGAACTAGTAGAGTTATCGCTTAAAGCCGATCGTGTGGTGCAATTATAATGTCTGAATATACGCCTAAAACTATCTCTATTTTAAATACTAGTGCCCCTTTTGGACAACCGAACGCCAAGGATGCGTTAGATGTTGCATTGATTATGGGAACATACGAACAAACTACGCATTTATTTTTTCAAGGTGATGGTGTCTGGCAATTAGTGACACATCAGCAGCCAGAATCTATTCAAGTTAAAGATTTTTTAAAAACATTTAGTGCCTTTGAATTTTACGATTTAGAAAACATCTACGTTTGTAAACAAAGCTTAGTTGAGCGTAACTTATCGGAAAATTTCCATATAGAAAATGTTCAAGTATTGGAAAAATCAGATTTTTCAATAAAGCTAACGTCAAGCGATGTTATTTTAAGGTTTTAAAAATGAATAAAAAAACGCTTCATTTGTTGAGGCAATCACCATTTAATAATAATGATGTTGAACTTTGTTGTGCAAACTTATCAACAGAGGACGCTATAGTGTTGATTGATGATGCTAGTTATCTTCTTAATCATCCCCTGTTGACTGATATATTACTCGCTTGCCAGAACATATATATAATTGAACAACATGCATTAGCACGTGGACTAACCTCTACAGGAAATATCCAAGTAATAAGTATTGAAAAATTAACCCAACTTATTTTTGACTATGACAATTCGGTGACTTGGCAATAATGACGATAGTATTTGAAGGGAAAGAAATAGCAACAGATTCACAAGGATATTTAGTGAATTATTCTGACTGGCATGAAGCATTAGCGCCAATAATTGCACAGGCTGATAATACAGAGTTAACACAGGCGCATTGGGAAGTGATCACGTTTGTAAGAGAGTTTTATCTAAAATATAAGACATCACCGGCAATTAGAGCCTTAACAAAAGCGATGAAAGCAGAGTTTGGCGAAGAGAAAGCAAGTAGTCGGTATCTTTACCGGTTGTTTCCAGAAGGCCCGGCTAAACAAGCAACAAAATATGCAGGCTTGCCTAAACCTGCACGTTGTATTTAATTTTATTTTTTAAAATCTAAACTTTAATATTGATATTATGTCCACTACTCGCAGTTGTTGGCAGTTGCGCAGCGTCAACACTAGCACCTTCAATTAACTTAACGGCCATTTGCCCTTCCAGTTCTTGTTGACCCTGAACTTTTTTCGCAGTGAGTAATGCATGACCTGTTTCGATATCTGAATTAACAGGATTTGATGAAGCGATGGTAATTGACATATAAACCTCTTTTTACCTATGTACTGAATTTAAATATAGCGCTCAAAACTGTTATCGGCAGCAAAATAAAAAACATGAATAAAAAAAGGCACATTAAGTGCCTTCTTCAATATTCAATGCATTCATTAACTAAGCGGTAATGTTGGCACTGTAATACCAGACATTTCAAGCATAACACGAACCACCTGACAGCTATAACCAAATTCATTGTCATACCATACATATAAAACAGCGCGGTCACCATCAACAATAGTTGCTTGTGAATCAACCACACCCGCATAACGAGAACCAACTAAATCTGTTGAAACGATTTCACTTGAAGCCGTGTAATCTACTTGATTTTGCAATTTTGAATTTAAAGAAATATTACGCAAGTAATCGTTTAATGCTTGCTTATCTGTGTCTTTTTTCAAGTTTAAATTCATGATTGCCATTGAAACATTTGGAGTAGGAACACGTATCGCGTTACCCGTTAATAAACCTTTCAATTCTGGTAAAGCTTTAGAAACAGCTTTAGCAGCACCTGTAGTACTAATAACCATATTTAAAGGAGCACTACGACCACGACGAGGCGCTTTATGATAATTATCAATTAAGTTTTGATCATTAGTATAAGAGTGAACCGTTTCAACATGACCATTTTTAATACCAAAGTTATCATTAATCGCTTTTAAAACAGGCGTAATAGCATTAGTAGTACAACTGGCGGCTGAAACAATTTTATCGTCTGCTAAAATCATATCTTCGTTAACACCATAAACAATGTTTTTGATATCACCTTTAGCAGGAGCGGTTAATAAAACTTTAGCAACGCCTTTTGATTTAAGATGTTGACCTAAACCTTCTTCGTCAGTCCAGATCCCGGTATTATCAACAACTAGCGCATCATTAATACCATAAGCTGTATAATCTATTTCAGCAGGTGATTTTGCATAAATTACTTTAATAAAAGCACCATTAGCTCTAATAACGTTATTTTCTTCATCAATAGTAATGCTGCCATTAAATGCACCATGTACCGAATCGCGACGTAATAAACTGGCACGTTTAGCTAAATCCCCTTCTTGACCAGGGCGAATAACGATAGCACGTAAATTTAGCGTAGCACTTGGACCCGCACGCTCAATTAATAAGCGGGCAAGTAAACGACCAATACGGCCAAAGCCATATAAAACAATATCTTTGGATTCAAGTAAGTCGTTAGTTTTAGCAATGTCTATTAATTCTTTTTCTAAAAACTGTTCAATTGATAAGCCATTAGCTTCGCCTTTGAATAAATAACGATATGCTAATTTACCGACATCGATTCTAGCCGGTGCTAAATTCATTTTACTTAATGCTTCTACAAACGGAAAACTTTCGCGTAAACGAAGTTTGCTTTCTTCATGTAGTGCTACTGATTTATGTGCTTTAATTATATCGATTGCCGAAGCATTCACTAAAGGACGACCATAAACAGATATTTCGATACCATTATTTCTGAAAAGTTGGCCGATGATTGGCTGCATATTTTCAGCAAATGTTTGGCGTTCTTGCCAACTAGTTTGATATTGTTCCTCAAGATGAGAAGTCATTGCGTAAACCTTTTTATTTCAGTCAATTGAACGATGTACTATTATAAATTATAGTAATAATTCACAATAGTGAAATGCGGTGCGTATTGTAATGGAACATGAAACATTTCGCCATAGGTTACATAAAATTTATCAAGATTAGGTTAAGCTTACATATGCAAACGTCATCCATAACACTTATTATTTTATTGTTCTTAGTTTCAGCTTGTGATTCGGGCCCTAGCTTTGCTCAATTGTGTGAGCAAAACCCAGAGATTTGCGGTGAATTTCATGAAGACTCTTGGTGTAAAAGAGAGAGAATTGCGGTAGGTAAAGCCAATATTGATTATAAAATCAAACCGGGTGATATTCAGCAGTTTAATCAGTTAATTGCCTATGAAAACTATAATACCTGTGTAAGCCACGCCTCTAAAATTGAACATATTAAGTTAAAAGAAAAGCAAACCCGCCGTATAGAAAACATGATGAAAGCAAGGCAGCGCATTGAAGAGATAGCAGAGCTAACCCGTGATTCTGAGCATCCGCGTCTCCTCTATTTTCATTGGACTCGATATTTAAACGAACAAGCGTTAGAGAAGTTTTTAGCACTCGAAGGGACAAAAGTGCTAGAGACACCTGAATCTCAATACGAACTTGCTACGTACTATATTAAAAGGGATCAAGATAAAACCTTACAACTACTCTTTCATGCTTTAGAACTTAATAAGCTTGAAAGTGAAGTTAACCCAGAAATATTTAAGTCGCTATCCTCTATATTTGCTGATAAAAAACAACCAAAGCAATCCTATATTTGGTTGAGGGTTTTACAATTATATATGCCTGAAGATACCAGTCTTTCTCAAAGTACTTTAGATAACTACGTGCAGTTAAATAATCTAGATGTGAATTTTTTAAATAAAGTGGCTGAAACCACTTTAGACAAAATTATCAATGCGAGCTTCACGTCACCCAAATTTTAACCCAAATATGTGTTAATTTTTTGATGCGATAAAATGTAGACTTAAAGAATTAACACAATATCTTTTACCCGTAGGCTCAGGGCCATCATTAAAAATATGACCGAGATGAGAATCACAAGAAGCACATTGAATTTCAACTCTTTGCATGCCATGAGAATGATCAGGTAAATACTTTACCCGATCATCTAAACTCTCAAAAAAACTAGGCCAGCCACAACCGGCATTAAATTTTGCTGAAGATTTAAATAAAGCTTGCTCGCAACACGCACAATGATAAGTACCTTCTAACCAATGATCATTATATTTACCCGTAAATGGCTGTTCGGTAGCGGCTAAACGACAAACGCGGTAAGCATCATCGCTTAATTTATCTTTATACAAGTCATCTTTATTCGTCATCATTAAAGCTCGATCATATTTTTCTCAGCTGTTCCCCATTGAACGTGAAACTTTTTACCTTTTGGTTTATCTACACGCTCAAAGGTATGGGCACCAAAGTAATCTCTTTGGCCTTGTAGTAAATTAGCAGGTAAAACAGATGTTCGCATAGAATCATAATATGATAATGAAGAAGATAAAGCCCCTGCAGGTATTCCCATCAAGGTAATATTTGCAATCGCTTTACGCCATGACATTTGATTATTACTTAATTGCTTAGCGAAAAATTCATCTACTATAAGACTTTCAAGTTCTTCATTTCTTTCAAAAGCATCCGTGATTGATTGTAGAAATGCGGCTCTGATAATACAACCTGCCCGCCATATTTTGGCAATACCAGCGAAATTCAAACGCCAACCATGTTCTTTTTCTGCTAATTTCATTAATTGAAAACCTTGAGCATAGGCACAAATTTTTGAACAATATAATGCGTCATGTAAATTATCAATAAACTCTTTTTTCGATTCAGAGGTAAATGAAATGAGTTCTGGACCGGATAAAAGAGGTTCAGCTGTAATTCTTAAGTCTTTGAATGATGAAATAGAGCGAGCATAAACTGCTTGGGTTATTGTTGGTGCAGGCGCCCCAACTTGTAAACTACTGACGGCGGTCCAAAGGCCGGTACCTTTTTGACCTGCTTTATCTAAAATCAAATCAACTAAAGGTTGCCCTTCACTGTCTTTATGACGAAGTACTTCAACAGAAATTTCCATTAAATAACTATCTAATGGCCCTTTATTCCATTGTTCGAAAATATCAGCAATTTCATTAGTTGATAATGATAAACCAGCACGTAATACATGATATGCCTCACAAATGATTTGCATGTCAGCATACTCAATACCGTTATGAACCATTTTTACATAATGACCTGCTCCTGCTGGCCCAATATATGTAGTACAAGATTCACCATGTTCGATGATCTCTCCAGGTTTAGTTCGCTCTAATGGCTTACCTGTGACTGGATCTACTTTCGCTGCAATCGCTTCCCAAATTGGTTTAATTCTCGTCCAAGCATATGGTGCACCACTTGGCATTAATGAAGGACCAAACCTAGCTCCTTCTTCACCGCCAGAAACAGCAGAAGAAAATAAGATAAAGTTATTCTTATATTTTTCTTCTCTTGCTACGGTATCAACCCATAAACTATTCCCTGTATCGATAACAATATCATCAGGCTGAATTCCTGCACCAATTAAACTCTCAGATACTTGATCGACAGGCTCTCCAGCAGGTACTGACAATACAATTAAATGTGGTGATTTTAATTTTGATAAAAGTTCTGTATAGGACGAACAGCCAATAACTCTTTCATTGTCTGAGTTATTTTCTAGTTTGTCTTGTTTTATTGCATCCGCAACTTTTTCATTGTCTAAATCAAATGCTGCAATAGTAAAGCCGTTATCAGCTAAATTTAAAACGAGGTTTTTGCCCATTACACCAAGGCCTATAAAACCAATGTCACACAGGTTTTCTTGTTGAGTCATGTGTTATCCAGAGAGTAAATTATTTTTTATACAATTATGATTATTTTATCATGGTATTTGCTGACTTCACATTATATTGCTTATAAAAAATGCTATATGGTTAAATAAATGTAATATATTTTTATTTTACTGTAATAATATTAATTATTTCGAGGTTTTTTCATGGTTTTATCAATTTTTTCTTGAGTTTTTTCATAAATAATGTAATTTTACTACATTATTGTTATTAAGGATCCATTATGACTATTAAAGTAGGTATCAACGGTTTTGGCCGTATCGGCAGATTTGTTTTTAGAGCAGCAGCAGAAAGAAGTGACATAGAAATCGTTGGTATTAATGATTTAATAGACGTTGATTATATGGCATACATGCTTAAATATGACTCAACGCATGGTCGTTTTAAAGGAACTGTTGAAGTTGAAGATGGACAATTAATCGTTAACGGAAAAAAAGTTCGCGTTACTGCAGAAAGAAATCCTGCAGATTTAAAGTGGAATGAAATAGAAGTTGATGTAGTTGTTGAATCAACAGGTTTATTTTTGACTGATGAAACGGCTCGTAAACATATTGAAGCAGGCGCGAAAAAAGTTGTGTTATCTGCTCCATCTAAAGATGATACGCCAATGTTTGTTATGGGCGTAAACCAAGATAAATATACCGGACAAGAAATTGTATCTAATGCTTCTTGTACTACTAACTGTTTAGCTCCTATTGCTAAAGTATTAAATGATAATTGGGGCATCACGGATGGTTTAATGACTACCGTTCATGCAACAACTGCGACACAAAAAACAGTTGATGGTCCATCGGTAAAAGATTGGCGTGGTGGTCGCGGTGCTGGCCAAAATATTATTCCTTCATCAACCGGTGCAGCAAAAGCCGTTGGTAAAGTTATTCCTGAATTAAACGGAAAATTAACAGGTATGTCGTTCAGAGTACCGACACCAAACGTTTCAGTAGTTGATCTTACCGTTAACTTAAAGAAACCAGCCACCTATCAAGAAATTTGTGATGCAATGAAAGCGGCATCATACGGTGAGTTAGAAGGTGTTTTAGGTTATACCGAAGATGATGTTGTTTCTAATGACTTTATTGGTGAAACCTGCACTTCAGTTTTTGATGCTGGAGCAGGTATTGCGTTAACAGATAATTTTGTCAAAATTGTTTCTTGGTATGACAATGAAATTGGTTACTCAAATAAAGTATTAGATTTAGTTGCTTATATCAGTAAATAACCAATTTTCTTTTCAAGAAAGCAATAAAAGTTAGTTTCTAAAACGTCAATTTAATTGGCGTTTTTTTATGCCCAACTTCCTGCAATTATTAAAAAATATCTAGTAAATATTAATATTACCTTATTCTCAAATATCAACGATCAGGGATTCACTTTCTCTAGACAAAAAATATGCACCCTAAGGTGCATATTTTATAAAAGTTAATTTACTAAAACAGAGTAAATTTATTTTATATGTTATTTTTAATGCTTAATCGTCTCGCCAATCCACAGATAAATAATGAAAATATTGTAAAAGTACCAAAACCTGCACCTTGACGTTCAATTTTATCTTCAACCTCTGAGCAGTCTTCAATTTCCCCGGCAACAGGAGCCATTTTAACAGCACGTACAACGTCTTCCTTTAATGGATCACCTGATGAGTTATACATTAATTCACCTTTCGAATCTCTTCTGTGAACTTTTACTAAAGCAGTTGCTGAAATTTCATTGTTTTCATTAATATCACGCGCTTCAATAATCGTATATTCACTTAGACATGGTAAAAAGTCATTTAAATTAGTAAAGGTATTAGTATTGATATCAAATAGAAAACCATTCGTACGACGAGGGTTACTTGTGCTGTCGTTATGGGTTTCAACTTCACCTTCGCCAACAATTAAACCATGCTCGTTTATTGCTCGTGCAGTACTGGCTGAACCCGTAAAATACCCTTGCGGTAAAATCATTTCAGGATTTTCGGCGTTAGTATCTACATAGTAAAATTTTGTACGATAAGAGCCATTACTTATTGTGGTAGCGTGACCTACAGCGATACCCGCATCGTTAATATCATAAGCACGAGACTCAAAGTATTTACCATGATCTTCAGTAAAATCAGTTACGGTACCATTTTTAAAGACGACGGCATAAGTACTGGTTGATTCAGTAGCACTAGGATCAGTTTCGTTCTCATCAATCCAGCCAGTAGAATAACCAACGGCAACACCATGGTTGTTAATCGCTTGTGCAACACTAGTAAATTGTCGTTGATCATCAGGATGCGGGGTTACAAGATAACCTAACGCTTCACTTGATATTTCACCCGAGGCATCAACATTCCATTTAAATGCTTCAGTATTGTACATAGTTGAAGCGATTGTTTGTACACAGGCTTCAAAAAGCAAATTCTCTAGTCTTTCTTCGTCAGCACAACCACCGTCCGTGCTTTCAATGAACTCAAGCGCTGCTTCGTTGATCACAGTACTCGCATAACCAACAGCAACACCGTTATTGTTTATGTGTAAAACAGCCGATTCACCACCATATCTATTCTCTGGTGGCATAATTGGAATAATGGTTTGACCTTGATCAGTAGATAGGAAACCACGTGTGGTAAACTCACTGACCCAGAAAGTTACCTCATCACCATCACTTTCAGTAAAATCTACCGGTAAAAATGGTGCTGAGCCATTACCGTAAATCCAACCTTGGTCAGTAACACCGTTAATATAATCAACGGTTGAACGTGTATAAGTTTCAGTTCCTTCAAAGTATTGATCAAACACAGTAAATTCAACCGACTCACCACCAAAGTTTGTCATGGCAATGATATCGCCATATTTTTGATAATAAGAATCTGCGTTCTTGCCTTTTAGAAATTGAATCGCCCAAGATAAATCGTTCGCTGTAGGTGTTCCCGCTCTTAAAGCATCTTCATCTTCAATATCTTCAAGTTCATGGATACTTTCATGTTGAGTATTTGCTAAGTAAACGATGTTATCTAAATCGTCTTCATCTAAATATTGAAACAATACGGGGAAGTTATAAACATCTGTACCTGATATGGCCATTTCCCCGATATTATTCTCTTGCTGAGAATATGTGTATTTCAGTTTTTCTGCGGCACCTTTATCAATTATTTGATAAGTTGCAGCATTGACTGAAGAAGCAGTTAAAGCACTACTTATACCAAGGGTTAATACTGATTTAAAAAATTTATTCATTTAACTACTGTACTCTCACTTCTTGCTATAATTCATCTAACTCTTGCCACCTTGCGAAAGCAACTTCAAGCTTCGACTCAGTTTCTTCAAGCTGGTTCAATATTTTTTTAGTTATTTCACTGTCTTGATTAAAAAAATCAGCTGAATTAACTTGTTCTTGTAATGATGAAATTAATTGTTCATATTCATCAATTTGCTCTGGTAACGCTTCTAACTCTCTTGATTCTTTAAAAGAAAGCTTCTTTTTTGCAACGACTTTCGTTTTAGCCGCAACAGAAACTTTAGTGGTGCTGTTTTCTACCGGTTTATCAACACCTTCAGACATTTTTTTGCGTTGTTCATCTTTTAACGCTAAATATGAATCAACATCATCGTAGCCACCAACGATTTGTGTGACATGACCACTGCCATCAAAATACAAGCAAGTATTAACACAATTATTGACAAAATCACGATCATGGCTGACTAAAATAACTGTTCCTGCATAATTTGCAACGACTTCTTCCAATAACTCTAAAGTTTCTATATCTAAATCGTTAGTTGGTTCATCGAGAATCAATAAGTTACTGGGTCTTAAAAATAATCTTGCGAGTAATAAGCGGTTTTTTTCGCCACCTGAAAGTGCTCTAACAGGTGTTCGTGCCCTTTTAGGACTAAATAAAAAATCTTGTAAATAACCAAGTACATGACGCGTTTTACCGTTAACGGTGACTTCTTGTTTACCTTCTGCGACGGTATCTTGAACTGTCATATCTAAATCTAAAGCATCGCGATGTTGATCAAAATAAGCAATATCAAGATTTACCCCGATACGCATTTTGCCAGAAGTCGGCTTTAGTTGTTCCATAAGTAATTTAATTAAAGTCGACTTACCTGTGCCGTTCGCGCCAATTAATGCCAGTCTATCGCCGCGGGTGATCAATAAATCTAGGCCTTTAAAAATAATTTTTTCATCAAATGCCATTTTTAATTGTTCAGATTCAAATACTAGTTTACCTGAACGTTCACCTGCTGATATTTTTATATCACCTTGTTTTTTCACATCACGGCGTTGCTGACGTTCTACACGCAATTTTTCTAATGCTCTAACTCGGCCTTCGTTTCGTGTTCTTCGTGCTTTAATCCCCTGCCTTATCCAAACTTCTTCTTCCGCCAATCGTTTGTCAAATAGCGCATTTTGAGTCGCTTGTACTTCTAAGTCATGAGCTTTTTGTTCAATATATAAATCATAATTACCTGGGTAACTGACAAGCTGACCTCGATCTAAATCAAGGATCCTTGTCGATAATCCACGAATAAACGCCCTGTCATGACTGATAAAGATAATGGTACCTTTAAAGTCTTTTAAAAACTGTTCAAGCCAAAGTACGCTACTGATATCAAGATGGTTAGTAGGTTCATCGAGTAATAAAACATCTGGTTCACAAACAAGCGCTTTTGCTAATGCAAGTTTACGCAA
The DNA here is from genome assembly GCF_030546755.1 of Colwellia sp. 1_MG-2023. Taxonomy (GTDB): domain Bacteria; phylum Pseudomonadota; class Gammaproteobacteria; order Enterobacterales; family Alteromonadaceae; genus Thalassotalea_H. Next base: position 3,353 of record NZ_JAUOPE010000013.1, on the reverse strand, counting down.
CCAGCCCCCTGATAAGTCACTCACCATCTTATCAGCATCCAATGCGAGTGTTGTAAGTACTTTTTCAATACGTTGTTCATCTTGCCAAGCATTCGCTTGATCAAGTTGTTGTTGGACATTTGCTAGTTTATTCAAGTTTTCTTCAGACGGGTCTTCATCAATTAAATGAATTACCGCATGATATTGCTTTATTAACTCAGCGTTTTCTTCAACGCCTTGAGCGACATAATCAAACACCGTCATCGCGCAAGATTCTGGAGGATCTTGCTCAAGCATAGCTAACTTAACATTATTAGAGATCAGCATAGTGCCATCATCTAACGTTTGTTTGCCCATCAATACTTTCATTAATGACGATTTGCCTGCGCCATTTTTCCCAACTAAACAAACTCTTTCACCAGTTTTAATGGTTAATTCAGCTTTATCTAAAATACTATCTTCGCCAAAGGCTAATTCACCTTGGCTAATACGAATCAATTCCATACTAACGTTTAACTCTATTTATTTAATTATTTACTTGCGTTACTTAACTCTACGTTCTGAACTTAATCAATTATTTTGAATAAACGCGGTAATTTCTCTGATATCAAATGGCCAAAATAACTTTTGCTTGTCTGATAATCGCTCTAGAACTGGAATATGAATACCGTAAAGTTCTACTAAGTTTTCTTGATTTAATGGGTTATCTACAATATCAATCACTTTTAGGTATTTGTGTTGTGAAGTCCTCAAAAAAAGTTCAACCGCTTGTTCGCACAAATGACAGCCTTCACTACTGTATATATGATATTTAATTGTCATCAACCTTAACTCTTTCTACAGATCAACCAACTATTATGGATATGTTTATTGCGTTCAAAGTCTTTATCACGGGTTATATCACTAATATTTTTTGCCGTTAAGCCAAGTTGAGCGATGGCGTCACTGTCCATTTTGAAATTACGTTTATTGTTAGTAAAAATAATTTCACCGCCTTGTGATAATGATTTTAAAGCATCCGTAATCACCTTAATATGATCACGTTGTACATCAAAACTATCTTCCATTCTTTTAGAGTTTGAGAAAGTGGGAGGATCAATAAAAATGATATCAAATGTTTGGCTATTTGCTTTCAACCACTTTAAACAATCTGCTTGAATAAATTGATATTTATGACCCGATAAATTATTTAAAGTGAAGTTGTCTTGAGCCCAGTTAAGATAGGTATTAGACATATCAACCGTAGTGATAGATTCAGCACCATGCAGTGCAGCTTGTAACGAAACAGAGCCAGTGTAAGCAAAAAGGTTTAATAACGATTTACCTTTGGCTTTTTTCGCAACCATTTGACGAGTTTTACGATGATCAAGAAACAAACCAGTATCGAGGTAATCCCAAACATTTATTTTTAATTTTGCGCCGTATTCAGTCAAAACGATAGACTGTTTACTCTCTGATACTTTTTGGTACTGATTACTGCCTTTTTGTTTTGCTCTTGTTTTCAAAACTACTTTTTCGGTCGGCACATTGAGCACTTTAGGCGCAAAATAAATCACTTCTTGTAATCGTTTAGTAACTTTAGCTTCATCAATGGTTTTTGGTGCGGCATATTCTTGAATAACAAGATAATCACCATATACATCAACAGCTACATTGTATTCAGGAATATCAGCATCATAAATCCGATAACACGCTATTTGTTCTTTCTTAAGCCAACTCTTTAAATTTTTCTTATTTTTTGACAAGCGGTTAGCAAATGCTGAATCTTTTTGTTCAAACTCTACATCATTACTGTGTCCTGCTGCTTGCTTTTCATCAATGTTATATAAAGCAAATTGACAATCTAAAGGACCATTTTTAAATTTATAGCGTTTAAAACTGGCTAATTTCATTAATGTTAATAGTTCAGTATTTGCGGTTAAAATAGCAATACGCCAATCAATAAATTGAGCTTTTAATTTTTGGCCCAATAAAACAAAGTTTTCTACTAGCTCAGGTAATTCACCGATACGTTCTCCATAGGGTGGATTAAACAAAAAGGTTCCTTTTGTCCCGAACGCATTGTTTAGTTTATTAATGTCTTTGCAAGAAAATTCAATAAATTGTTGTAAACCTGCATTTTTTGCATTTTGTTGAGCGGTTTTTAAAACACGGCTGTCGATATCAACACCAAACACTTTGGTTTTAAGCTTTTCTAACCCTAACTGTGAAGCATGTTTTGCTTGAGTTAATTGCTCAAACCACACATCTTCGTCGTGCCCTTGCCAATGAGAAAAACCCCATTTTTCTCTATCGATACCAGGTGCATAATTAGCTGCCATTGACACAGCTTCAATTAAGATGGTGCCTGAACCACACATAGGATCAACTAAAGGTTTTGAAGGGTCATCAAGCCAACCTGAACGCAGAATAATCGCAGCAGCTAAATGTTCTTTTAAAGGAGCCGCACCAGTATGCTGACGGTAACCACGTTTGAATAAACTACGGCCAGAAAAGTCGAGATAAAGCGCAACTTTCTCTTTTAATAGTCGTGCTTGAAAACTAATGTCAGGGTCATGCTTATCAACAGAAGGTCTATCAAACCCTTGATCTCTAAAGTTATCAACCAAAGCATCTTTTATAGTTAAAGCGCCAAATTGGCTATTTCTTATATTTTCAGAGACGCCAACAAAGTCGATGGCAAAGGTGCATTCTGATGAAAAATGTTCTGACCAATTAACACTTTTTGCCGCTGCGTATAACGCTTCTTTATTTTCAGCATCACCTTCACCTAGTTTCAGTAAAATACGAGTCGCTAAGCGTGAGAACAAGCAAATATGATAAGCATTCTCAATGGTGGAGGTAAAATATACCCCTTCTGGCTTTTGTATAATTTGTTCTGCTTGTAATTCTTTTAACTCTTGCACTAAAAGAATTTCAATACCAGGCGATGTTAATGCTAAAAACTGTTGCATGTATATTTTCAAGACCTATAAAGACCGAATTTGTATTGCCCGCGATTATAAACAAAGACAGGCATTACTGATATAGCAATCATTATAAAACAAGGTTAAATACCGGAATATTTATTGAACGTTGTCACTGCTTTAAAAATAAGCATTAAATTGTTTATATATCCCTCTCATTGTTGATAAAAAAAGCAATTAGCTCATTATTGGAATAAATAACAAAAAACTTCACAAAACGCCTTGCATTATTCGGTAACTATCCTTAAGATACGCCTCGTTTTCACAGCAGTGAAACCTTTCTTTAATAACGGAAATAAAACGTTGTTGGCTTGTTTAAGTTCACTTAAACCATTCGGACGCGGGATGGAGCAGCCTGGTAGCTCGTCGGGCTCATAACCCGAAGGTCGTCAGTTCAAATCTGGCTCC
>NZ_JAUOPE010000012.1 GCF_030546755.1 Colwellia sp. 1_MG-2023 | reverse complement strand
GTACGTTTAGTGGTTGATTTCATGACTCTCTCCAATTTGTTGCTGGAAAAGTGTCAACCTTATTTAGGACGGGTCAGGAGCCACATTAAAGGCGATGCTGAAAAGTATCGCCTTTTTTCTTACCTGAAATTTACAGAGCAACGGACTATGCTTTTAATAAAAAACGCGTTTGTCCCTGGTTCAAGTCCAGGTTGAGGAGCAACATTAAAGGCGATGCTGAAAAGTATCGCCTTTTTTCTTACCTGAAATTTACACAGCAACGGACTGTGCTCTTATTAAAAAACGCGTTTGTCCCTGGTTCAAGTCCAGGTTGAGGAGCCACATTAAAACCACGTTTTTAACTAAACGTGGTTTTTTTCGTCTAAAATTTTCAATTAAAGCTTATTAGTTATCTTCCTTAGAAAATTGAATCTGCCATTAACCTGACAACCATAAACACTTTATCGATCCCCTTTTAACGTTATTTGTCATTAATTTTGATGTTTAAAACCATCTAACTGTTCTATTATTAACTATTCACATTCAAGTAAACTGTTCACTATTCAAAAATTGTTTAAAAAGCTTTAAACATGGAGTTTTTATGAAGCGTCTACTCGCAACGGTACTTTTATCAACATTTGCTGTTACCTCTTCGGCAATTGATTTATTCAACTGGCAAGCCACTAAATCAGGGAGTCAAACAACGGCTCAATTGATGGGCAATCAAGCTTACCAAAATGCTCAGAACTTTTCGGTGAACAGTGCATTATTAAAAAATCACAAGGTCAATGATGTTATTACCGTCAACCTTGCTGCAGATGAAAGTTATCAAGCGAAAATTACTCACATAAAGCGTAAAAAGAATGGCATTGTTCATATCATCGCTAAAATAAATCATCATCATGAAACAACACCTGTTATTTTAACCTTAGGTGAAAACCAATTCTTTTTTAGAATTGTTACCGACAATCAGGTTTATGTAGCGCAAGGAAATAATAACCAAGGTAAATTATTAAACGAACGATGGCTTTACAAAGCGAATGGTAACCATATTAATGATGTGAAGATTCCTCAAGAAAGTGCTCGCTTCTCGCAAAAATCAACGCATAAAGCTGCACAACAACTGGCTTTAAGTCATCAAGAGAATCAAGATTCAATCACTTCCTCTACTTTGCCAGCTGTCGCCAAACTTTCAACGACTAGTGCTGCAATTAACAATGATGACATAGCAACGGTTAACGTATTATTTGTTTATAGTTTATCAGCAGAAACGCTATACGGTGGTGATGTAACCACCCGTTTAAATCATCTTGTTGAAGTCACTAATCAGATTTACCTCGATAGCGAAGTTAACATGCAAATTGCCATTGCTGATACCTTAGCTGTTGATTATCCTGATGAAATATTATCGGAACAAGCCTTAGACGATATTACTTATCAGAGTCACGAAGCTTTCACTAATATTGAAAACATCCGGTTTGAAGCTGGAGCTGACATGGTTGCGTTATTACGTCCTAATATGCCCGAAGACACTGTTTGTGGTATTGCTTGGGGCAATAGCGCAGTAAATAATTCTATCGGTTTTATGTATAGCCATACCAGTATCGATTGTTCTGATTACGTCAATGCCCATGAAATGGGACATAATATGGGACTTGCTCATTCTCTTGCTCAGGGAGATGAAGGTTATAGTTTTCCGTTTGCTAGAGGATATCGAGTAGAAGATTTAGACAACGGCTTTTCAACCGTCATGGCTTATAGCACCGCAACTGCAGGTAAAGTCTATAAATTTTCTAACCCAAATATCCTTTGTACAGAAATAGCGTGTGGTATTGATAAAGAAGACACAGAAAACGGCGCTGATGCTAGTTACGCACTCAATCAATTGCGTTTTCAATTAGCTAATATGATGGATACAGAAACCGACCTAACGCTTGCTTCTGAAGCAATAAATAATATCGAAAACGCCGGTTTAAAAAATTGCTTAGAAAATCAAATTAATAATTACAATATTACGTATGCGGGCCAAGTTAGAGATTTATTTTGTAGCTATCGAAACATCAGCTCTTTAGCTGGTTTGGAAAAATTTAACGGTTTAACATCGGTTTACTTGAATGGGAATAATTTAACCGATATTTCCGCGTTATCATCACTAACAAAAATATCAACCTTAAGTTTATCTAATAATAATATTACGCAATTAAATTCACTAGACTCGCTACTTTATTTAAATAATTTAACGGTAACCAACAATCAACTCACTAGCCTTAACGGTTTAGAAAATTTAAGCTTCCTCACCTATTTAGATGCAACAGATAATCAAATTGATGATATTACCGCGCTTAGTAATCATTTAGCCTTAGAAACCTTGTTATTAGATAATAATAACGTTACAAATATACTTAATTTACCAGCACTAGAAAATATAACTTGGTTATCACTGAATAATAATCAGATCAGTGAGTTACCTTCACTATCTAAACTAACCAAACTCAATAAAATTTATATTGCCGATAATCAACTATCAAATTTCAGTGGTTTAAAAGCGTTGAAAGAAATTCAGTTTTTAGACGTTGAAAACAACATGATTTCAGATTTAACACCGCTTAACTCATTTAGAAATTTACAATCATTAACTATTAGTAATAATCCAATCGCGGATTTAGAACCAATTGTTAATTTATATAGTTTAACAACGTTAAATGCGACCAATACAGATATTACCGAGCTCAGCGCCCTATTTAATTTGCATAATACCTGGAGCCAAATCCGCTTATTCGGCAGCGATAATCTATATTGCTGGCAAGTTAATTATGTTGAAAAATTCTTTCAATTTGAAAATTATCAACAACCCAGCGCTTGTGATACCAGTGATGAAAACCAAGACTTTGATACAGATGGCGTAACTAACAGCCAAGAAATTAGCAACAATACCAACCCACTTTATAACAGTGAATATGCCGGAGAGGTAAGCTTTCAAATTGAGCAACTGAGCCTAAATGAAACAGAGCAAACGATCACCCTTAAAGTGATCCGCTCTTTAGGGGATAAGGGAGAAATAAACGTTACGGTGCGAACAGCAGATCAAACGGCTACTGCCAATCAAGATTATAAGGCGATTGAGCAAACACTGACCTTTAACGATAAACAAGTATTTCAAACGTTTACCCTCAATATCCTTGCAGATCAGTCATATGAAGCAAATGAAAGTTTTATCGTTGAACTAGTTAATCCCGTTTCTGCTAATTTAGGTGATAAAAACACATTAAACGTAACCCTACAAGATAATGGCGGTACAGCATTAAGTTGGCAAGTAAGTACGAATGAAGTTAATGAAAATTCAACTAGCTTAACCTTAACTGTCACGCGTCCCGATGATTCACTTGGTGTAATGTCAGTTGATATAATTTCTCTAGATGACACGGCCATTAATGGTACAGATTATCTATTTAATCCCCAAACCATTACTTTTCTTAATGGTGAATATAGCAAAGACATATCCATAGATATTATTGATAATGAGCTATACCAAGGCGATAAAGTTTTTTCGTTAATAATGACTAACCCTAGCAATGCCTATATCGAAGAAAATACCGAAACTGCCACGATAATCATTAAAGAAGATGAAACACCTGCTAGAGGTGAAATTACTTTTGACAGCAACGCTGTATCTTTTAATGAAGATGACGGAGAAGTAACCATCAAAGTTCTTCGTATAAATGGCAGTTATGGTCAATTAAATGTCAATTATCAGGTAACCAATGACACTGCCACACAAGCTAGCGATTTTGATTTATCAAACGGTACCCTAACCTTCCTGGCTGATGAAGTAGAAAAAACCATTAGTTTTTCAATCATTGATGATACTAACGATGAGTCAAATGAAACCTTTACCATCGCTCTTTCTACCGATGATATCAGTACCTTAGGTGAAATCGCACAAGTTACAGTAAGTATCGTCGATAATGATGAAGCGGTTGTCATTCCTCCCACTCCAACCCCTGATAATAATTCTGGAGGAAGCGGCGGAGGTGGAGGTTCTATATCATGGATTTTAGTGATGTTACTTTGCCGGTTATTAGGGCGTGTTGAGCTTTCGCGCTGATTTTTGCAACAGTTTGTTTGGTGTTTATACAAAGCATTGCGAATGATATGTGGTTATTCCACCTCAATGAGCAAAAATGTAGTAGAAATGACAAACAAACGTTGCCCGAAGGGTTCAATTAAAAGCCATTTTTTATTCGTTGTTCGCTATTTACATGGAACTACTATGCTACTTAACTCACGCCTTGAATAAATGTCTTTTATATTGAACAAAATTTTACCTCGAAAGTTCAACACGCCCTAATTAATGAAAAAATTAGCTCACTGATTTAATTTTTTAAATTGTAAAAAAACGCCAATCAACTGATTGGCGTTTTTTGATCCTTTTTTACAAAAAGTTAATCTCTTAAATGCTATAGAACCTATAGTACTGGAAGATAGCTTACTTCATCATCGCATCACGAAGTGCTTTAAATTCTGTACCTTGATGCCAGTTAGGCCATTGTTCAGTGTTTGCCAATAAATAACCGGTTTCAAAAAACACTTGCAATTCATCTGCTAATCCAGCCCAACCCCATTGTTCATTATATTCATCACAGGTTTGGTGATAACATTTGGCAACTTCAGCTTTCACGCGTTTACCTATTTGTTTTTCAGTTTCATTCAGCCAAATAGATCCGCCACCTGCGCTTAAAGCCGGCACGCCTTTTTTGGCTAAGCTAAAGTGATCTGAACGATAGTAGTAACCACGTTCTGGGGTTTGCTCTGCTGTTAACGTTCTATTTTGACGTTTTGCTGCTTTTGCTAAATAATCTTCTAATTGCGACTTGCCAAAACCAACAACCGTTAGGTCTTTTTTCTTACCGGTAATATCTAAACTATCCATATTCACTAAACCGACAATTTTAGATAACTCGATCGTTGGATGATTAGCAAAATATATTGAACCTAATCGGCCTTGCTCTTCTGCTGTTACCGCCGCAAAAGTAATTGAACGTTTTGGCGCTTTATTTAAGGCTTTGTATGCTTTAGCGATATGAATCAAGCCAGCTGTACCTGTGGCATTATCGTGTGCACCATTAAATATATGCTTTTTGCCATCAATCATAGTACTGCCTAAATGGTCCCAATGTCCCATATAAAGCACGTGCTCATCCGGGTTTTCAATGCCAGGTATGGTGGCTAAAACATTATTTGAAGTTGATTGCTCGAAATCATTATTAATTGAAACACTCGCGGTTAACGAAAGTGGTATAGCTTTAAATGATTTAGACAAGGCTTGCTCTTTCGCTTGCATAAAGTCTTTGCCAGCTTTTGCAAAAAGTGCTTTAGCTTTATCAACACTGATCCACATCTCTACATCAACGATTGCTTCATTAACTTCTTTTGCTGGTAAATGATATTGTGCCCCTGTCCAACTACTTTCAATCACATTCCAGCCATAACTTGCTGGTTTAGTTTCATGAACAATAATGGCACCTGCCGCCCCTTGTCTTGCTGCTTCTTCATATTTATACGTCCAGCGACCGTAATAAGTCATCGTGTTGCCTTCAAATAACGAACTATCCTGCGTAGCAAAACCAGGATCATTAACTAAAACAACGACTGTTTTTCCTTTAACGTCAATATCTTGATAATCATTCCAGTTATATTCAGGCGCATTAATACCGTAACCGACGAATACCAGTTCAGAATCTTTTAATTCAATGGATTTTTCAGTTTTTCTTGAACTGGCTACATAGTTTTTTGGAAATTCGAAATCAAGATCAGCAATAGATAAATGTTTAACAGGCGTACTAGTAATACTTACCATAGGTACAGCTTGAGTATAACTGTCTCCATTTCCAGGTTGTAAACCTAAAGATTTAAAAGCATTAATTAATAAGTCTGTTGTAAGTTTTTCACCCACACCTGAAGGTTCACGACCTTCAAACTTATCAGAAGAAAGTGTTTTAATATCAGATTTAATCGCTTGAATATCAAAAGAATTATAAGCTTTATCAAAATTATCATTTGCAGAAACTGTAAAGCTTGTTGCAATAGCAATTACGGACAAAAATTTTATATTGTTAAGTAGTTTCAACATTATACCCTTATTTGTTAAAAGTATTTAAAAATTAGAATGACAAGATATCGCTTCTTTAACAGCAACACTAGTCATTTATAGAATTAATATAATGAGAGAGTAAATCGAAGTTTACAGCTTTACTTTATGTTGTTTTAAATTAATTGGGTTTATTCATTTGAGGTTTATTTAGCTCGGGCTTCACTTGCAGTTTAGAAGGGTCTATTAATATTAAGGTGCCTTTATTCGGTAATTTTTTATTCACAAAAGGGTTAGTTTGGTTTTTCTTAAAGCCTTTCGTTAAATAAACAGCCCAATATTCAACATGTGGTGACTCCCATTTTCTTACAAACGCAACGCCTAATTCATCTTGCTCGCGATAAAAGTCAATTTCACCTAATAAGTGTTGTCTATGACCAAAAGAATTTTTAAAACCGTCCCAAACATCTTCTGCATCACTATAACCGCCAGCAATAGCTTCCACTTGGTTACTCATCGCTCCGCCATAATAATCTGGTAATTGATAGTTAACATCCCGTAAGTTTTGATTAGGGCTACCATCTAAGTTATGCATCACTAAACCATGTTTAACCATCAATTGAGCTTTTTCTGTCGCAACTTTAGTCAGTAATTTATTACAACGAATATCAGTTCGTTGTTGGTAATCATCGTTAATAATCATTTCTGCCAGTAATCTCGCTTGCTCATTGTTTCCGCAATCTTCGTATTTATTATTAGCCAACGCTAGCGTACTCAATATTGAACTTAGGGAAGTGAGTAAGGTGATACTGAATATATTCAATTGAATTCCTTTTGTTTTTATTTGGGTGATCATTTGGTTAGATCGTTTTAGTTTTAATGTTAGTTTTAGCTCAATTTAACCTGCCAATACCCCACATCAAGCCATTGATCAAATTTATAACCAACCTCCCGAAAGTGCGCTACCTTCTCCATACCAAACTTTTCATGTATTGCGACGCTCGCTTCATTGGGTAAAGTAATACCACCAATCAGTATTTTTATTTGAGTTAACTTGAGTTGTTCAAATAATGATTGATACAAAAGGCTGCCAATTCCCTTTCCTTGCGAATCACTTGATAAGTAAACCGAAACTTCACTAGCATAGCGATACGCTGAACGATCACGCCATGGGGCTGAATATGCATAGCCAACAATTTGAGAATCAAACTCAGCCACTAACCAAATATGATCAGCCTTTTTTATTTTCTCAATACGCGCTTGTATATCGTTTGCCGACACCAATTGTTCTTCAAAGGTAATCACGGTTTTTTCGATATAATAGTTATAAATATTAGCTATTTGCTGAGCATCACTTAGCTCAACTTCTCTTATTATTGTTTCAACCATAAATTTTATGTGTCTCAGAGAATTGTTAGGTGAGTAATTTGTTATCAATTTTTCAATAACTTAATGAAAATAACGGCAATTTAATTTTTTGGCAAGAAAAATATCAATGACATAAGTCAAGTGATGCTCATTAACTTAAATTTAGAATTTATCATGAACATCGTCGTTCCTTGTCACCCATGCCACCACGACATTGCCTATAAGGATGTAGGTACTTAGGTTTTGTCTGGAACTAAAAACCTGACCGTTGATGTACAGGATGTACGAATGCCTTGAAAGACAGGACGTCGGTAAAGGCCGTACTGAACATCGTCGTTCCTTGCCATCCATGGCACCACGACATACCGTTCGTCCTGAACATAAAAAAGGCTATGTATCACTACATAGCCTTTTTAAATTTCAGAACTAAATTATCAAGCGTTTTTTACAAAAGGCTTGATAAAATCGTGTTGAACGTTTCGCTTGGACGCATTGCTTTCTCAGCTAAAGCCGTATCAGCAAAATAGTAGCCATTAATATCCATTGCAGGACCTTGCGCAGAGTTTAACTCGTCAACGATTTTTGCTTCTTGTTTAGTTAATGCTTGAGCAACAGCAGTAAATGAAGCTTTCAATTCTTCATCAGTTGTTTGTTCTGCTAATGCTTGAGCCCAATACATACCTAAGTAAAAATGAGAGCCACGGTTATCTAATTCACCAACACGACGTGAAGGTGACTTGTTTTCATCTAAGAATTTACCCGTTGCGGCATCTAAGGTATCGGCAAGTACTTGTGCTTTAGCATTACCTGTTGTAACTGCAACATGCTCTAGTGACGCTGCTAATGCTAAAAATTCCCCTAAAGAATCCCAACGTAAGTGGTTTTCTTTATTGAACTGTTGAACATGCTTAGGCGCTGAACCACCGGCACCCGTTTCAAATAACCCACCGCCATTCATTAATGGAACGATTGATAACATTTTCGCTGAGGTACCTAATTCTAAAATTGGGAATAAGTCAGTTAAATAATCACGTAAAACGTTACCTGTTACAGATATAGTATCTTCACCTTTAGCACAACGTGCTAATGTAAATTCACATGCTTGAACTGGCGCTAAAATTTGTATATCTAAACCAGTTGTGTCGTGATCTGCTAAATAAGTGTTAACTTTCTTGATCATTTCAGCATCATGGCCACGATTTTCGTCTAACCAAAATACTGCAGGCATACCACTAGCTTTTGCACGAGTAACGGCTAATTTAACCCAATCTTGGATAGGCGCATCTTTCGCCTGACACATTCTGAAAATATCACCTTGAGCAACATTTTGTTCGATTAATGTTTCACCACTTTCCGTAACAACACGAACGATACCATTAGCTGTCATAGTGAATGTTTTATCGTGTGAACCGTACTCTTCAGCTTTTTGAGCCATTAAACCAACGTTTGGTACTGTACCCATAGTGGTTGGATTGAATGCACCATTTTCACGACAAAAATCAACAACAGCAGAGAAAACACCCGCGTAGTTACGATCTGGGATCATAAATTTGGTATCTTTTTGCTTGCCGTCTGGTCCCCACATTTGACCAGAAGCACGAAGCGCTGCCGGCATAGAAGCATCAATGATAACATCGCTAGGTACGTGTAAGTTAGTAATTCCATTGTCTGAATCAACCATCGCCATTTCAGGACGAGTGTTGTAAACAGCCGCTAAATCAGCTTCAATTTCTGCTTTTTTATCTGCTGGTAAACGAGCGATTTTCGCGTAAACATCACCAATACCGTTATTAGCATCAACACCTAATTGCTCAAATGTCGCTGCATGCTTTTCAAAAACATCTTTATAGAAAACTTTAACACAGTGACCAAACATAATTGGATCAGACACTTTCATCATTGTCGCTTTTAAATGCAATGATAATAAAACGTCTTCTTCTTTTGCTTTGTTAATTTCAGTTTCGAAAAACTCAACTAAAGCAGCTTTACTCATCACAGAAGCATCAATGACTTCTTTATCGAGTAACGGTAAGCTTGATTTTAATAAGGTAACATCACCATTGTCTGCAACAAATTCAATGTTTACATTTTTAGCACCGTCAATAGTTACTGATTTTTCACTACCGTAAAAATCACCTGATGACATATGCGCCACATGTGATTTTGAGTCTTTAGACCAAGCGCCCATAGAATGAGGATTATTACGAGCATACTGTTTGACTGAACCTGGAGCTCGACGGTCAGAATTACCTTCACGTAATACAGGGTTAACGGCTGAACCTAATACTTTGGCATACGTTAACTTGATTGACTCTTCTGCCTCATTTTGTGGCTCTGCAGGATAATCAGGTAATGCATAACCTTTATCTTGCAATTCTTTAATAACCGCTTGTAACTGAGGAATTGACGCAGAAATATTAGGTAATTTGATAATATTTGCTTCAGGCGTTTTCGCTAATTCACCTAATTCACTTAAAGCATCACCAATTTGTTGCTCTGGCGTTAAATATTTAGGAAAATTAGCAATAATACGGCCAGCTAAAGAAATATCGCGTGTATCAACATCGATACCTGAAGACGCTGTAAATGCTTGGATAATGGGTAATAATGAATAAGTCGCCAGTGCTGGCGCTTCATCTGTGATGGTATAAATAATTTTAGATGATTCTGTGGACATTTTTCTTCCTACTATGTTCTGCGAGCGAGCGACAAAGTGAATATTCATTCAACATAAATAGGTTGATATCCACCTTATCAAAAATTTATTTAGCGCGCGCATAGTATAGGAAAACATGCCATATTAAAATAGCTTGGTAAGAACGATTAGTAATAAAACGGAGTAAAAAAGCGTGGTAGAAAAAAGAAATGGGCTGAATAAAAGAGCAAAATCAAGCCATGCAAAAAAGGTCAGACCAGTAGTTCAGGATAGAAAAATAGTTTTGCTTAACAAGCCATTTAATGTGCTAAGTCAATTTACAGATGACGATGTAACCAATAAAAACCCTCGAAAAACCTTAAAAGACTATGTCCCCATTAAAAACATTTATGCAGCAGGTCGTCTTGATAGAGACAGTGAAGGTCTACTTTTACTCACCAATGATGGTAAGTTACAACATAAGTTAGCGAACCCTGCTCAGAAAACTGAAAAAACTTATTGGGTACAGGTTGAAGGTGAGCCACAAGAAGCCGACCTTAATTTATTACGAAAAGGCGTCGAATTAAAAGATGGTATGACAAAACCAGCAAAAGTAACGGTAATGGAGCAACCTAATGTTTGGCCACGTAACCCTCCTATTCGAGAAAGAGCAAATATCCCCACGACTTGGTTAGCAATTTCCATCACGGAAGGAAGAAATAGACAAGTTCGACGTATGACAGCCAATATTGGTTTCCCTACTCTTAGGTTAATTCGTTATAGCATAGGGAAATATACCATAGCAGATATCGCAAATGGTGAGTACAAATTACTCGATATTGAGCATACAAAATGAGCCACATAACACAACAACATGGAAGTTAACAATTCAAACCAAATACTACCGTAGCCGCAGTGATAGTGTGTCAAAATAAGTTTTTACTTGTGGAAGAACTCGAAAACAATCAGCAAGTATTTAATCAACCAGCAGGACATTTAGAAGCAAATGAAAACTTAATTGATGCGGTAAAACGGGAAATTCATGAAGAAACCGGGCTTTTAATTGAACCTCAATATTGTAGCGGCATTTATTATTTTCATCGACCGGATATTTCCCTGTATTTTTTACGTTTTTGTTTTGTTATTGAAGTTGATGAATTGCTAGAAACCTCGCCACATGACGATGAGATAATAACCACTCATTGGCTAACATTAGACGAAATAAAATCTCAAACAAAGCAATTACGTAGCCCAATGGTTTTAAAGTGCATTGAGGATTATTTATCCGGTCAAAAAGTGAATTTAGCGGTTTTTAAAACGAATCTTTAACGTTTATCGGGTTTAAAAAGTTCATACCAATCACCTTTTAAAATGTCACTTTCATTGAGAGAATCTCATGTTAGGTACTATGACCCAGTAATTGCCCGTGCTATAATTTCGCGCCATTTTCTTTAGGCGTTTGTAAAATAACGTAAACATTAGGTAAAACGAGTAATCAATGTCTATTAGTGAGCCATTAAACGAAAAACGTCCACAAGATACCAAAGTCATTGTTGGTATGTCTGGTGGTGTTGACTCTTCTGTATCTGCACACCTGCTAATTGAACAAGGCTATCAAGTTGAAGGCTTGTTCATGAAAAACTGGGAAGAAGATGATACCGATGAATACTGTGCTGCGGCTGATGACTTAAAAGACGCTCAACAAGTGTGTGAAAAACTTGGTATTAAACTTCATACCATTAATTTTGCAACAGAATATTGGGACAATGTTTTTGAATACTTTTTAGCCGAATATAAAGCAGGCCGTACACCTAATCCTGATATTATGTGTAATAAAGAAATTAAATTTAAAGCCTTCTTAGAGTTTGCTTGTGAAGATTTAGGTGCCGACTACATAGCTACAGGTCATTATGTACAACGCAAATTTATCGTAGATGAACAAGGCAATGGCCAATGGGCAATGTTACGTGGTTTAGACAGTAATAAAGATCAAAGTTACTTTTTATATACCTTAAGCGATAAACAAGTTGGCCGAACATTATTTCCGGTTGGTAATATCGAAAAGCCTGAAGTACGAGCTATCGCCGAAAAAGCGGATTTAGTTACCGCTAATAAAAAAGACAGTACTGGGATTTGTTTTATTGGTGAAAGAAAGTTTAAAGACTTTCTCGGCCAATATTTACCAGCCCAACCTGGAAAAATTGAATCAGCTGAGGGTGAAATCATCGGCGAGCATGACGGCTTGATGTATCACACCTTAGGCCAACGTAAAGGGCTTCGTATTGGCGGTTTAGCAAACGCCGGTGAAGAGCCTTGGTACGTAGTTGAAAAAGACTTACTAAGAAACGTGTTAATTGTTGGTCAAGGTCATAATCACCCTCGCCTATTTTCAAAAGGTTTAATAGGCAACCAACTGCATTTAGTGAACCGTAAGCCTTTAATTAATCCAATTAAATGTACAGTGAAAACCCGATATCGACAAGATGACGTTTCTTGTACCTTATCACCACTCAGTGAAGAAGACGGTACTTACCAAGTTATGTTTGATGAGCAACAAAGCTCGGTAACACCAGGTCAGTCTGTGGTATTTTATCAAGATAATATTTGCTTAGGCGGTGGTATTATCAATTCTCTTATTCGTTAAGCGCATGGGTTAAGGTTAGTTATATTTTATGCAAGCATTTGAAGAACAAACAATAACACTCGCAGCAGTTTGCCAAGTTGCATTGTTAGTACAAAAACTTTCCAGACAGGGACAAAGCCTCGATGAAGAATTTGTAACTTTGTTAAACAGTATTATGATCACTTCTCCCGACAGTACTTTAGAGGTTTACGGGGGAGATATCAGTCATTTAGCATTAGGGTTAAAAACTTTAGTGTCGCACTTAGGCAACCAGTCTAAGCAAAAAGATCCGGAAATTACTCGCTATGTGGTTAGCTTATTAAGTTTAGAGCGTCGATTAAGTAAAAAGCCGAAACAGCTTGCCCAATTAAGTAACAGAATAGAGCAATGTCAACGACAATTAGCTCACTATGATATTGATAGTGATACACTAATTTCAAGTTTAGCTAGTATTTACAGTGATCTCATTAGCCCAATAGGTACGCCTATTCAAGTAGCCGGCAATCCAGAAATTTTAAAGCAACCCGTCAATCAACATAAAATTAGAGCCTTATTACTTGCCGGTATTCGCTCATCAGTATTATGGCGACAAGTGGGTGGCAAACGCAGAGCTATTTTATTCTCACGTTCAAAAATTGTTGAATGTGCAGAGCAATTATTAAAACGTATATAAATATTAATCATGTTAACAACGCTTTACTTTTCAAGTGAATAAATAAAGCCAGTTAACGAAATTAGGAAATATTATGGAACTTTCAGCATTAAGTGCTATTTCACCAGTAGATGGTCGTTATGGCAGTAAAGTAAAATCATTACGCCCTATTTTTAGTGAATTTGGTTTGATTAAATATCGCGTAACGGTTGAAGTACGTTGGTTACAAAAGTTAGCGGCAACATCAGAAATTAACGAAGTTCCAGCTTTTAGTGCTGATGCAACTGCGGCATTAAACGCCATTGTTGATAATTTTAGTGAAGAAGATGCCTTACGCATAAAAACGATTGAAGCCACTACCAATCACGATGTAAAAGCGGTTGAATATTTCTTAAAAGAGCAAGTTGCCGATAACGCAGAATTAAATGCTGTCACTGAATTTATTCATTTTGCTTGTACTTCAGAAGATATCAATAACCTATCTCATGGTTTAATGTTGTCTGAATGTCGTGAACAAGTATTATTGCCAGTCATCGATGACATTCTTGCTGAAATAAAAGCGCTAGCAATTGAATATAAATCAATTCCAATGATGTGCCGTACTCACGGTCAACCTGCTTCACCTAGTACTATGGGTAAAGAATTTGCCAACGTGTATGTGCGCTTAAAGCGTCAACGTGAGCAAATTGCTAATGTTGAGTTTTTAGGAAAAATTAATGGTGCGGTAGGTAACTACAATGCGCACCTTTCAGCTTATCCTGAAGTTGATTGGCATACTTTTTCTAATGAATTTGTCACCTCATTAAACTTAACTTGGAATGCTTTCACCACTCAAATTGAACCACATGATTATATCGCTGAATTATTTGATGCGGTTGCACGTTTCAATACGATTTTAATCGATTTTGATCGTGACATTTGGGGTTACATTGCCATTGGTCATTTCAAACAAAAAACAATTGCTGGTGAAATTGGTTCTTCAACGATGCCACATAAAGTTAATCCAATTGATTTTGAAAACTCTGAAGGTAACTTAGGCATTGCAAACGCTTTATTTGCTCACCTTGCGCAAAAGTTACCGGTTTCTCGCTGGCAACGTGACTTAACGGACTCTACGGTTTTACGTAACTTAGGTGTAGGTTTCGCGCATTCTTTAATTGCCTACGGTGCAACATTGAAAGGGATCAGCAAACTGCAAGTCAATGAAGAAAACTTATTGGCCGAATTAGACAGTAATTGGGAAGTATTAGCAGAGCCTGTACAAACTGTGATGCGTCGTTACGGTATTGAAAAACCCTATGAGAAATTAAAAGAGCTTACTCGTGGTAAGCGAGTGAACGGCGATTCTATGCGTGCTTTTATCGATAATTTAGATATGCCAGAAGCAGCAAAAGCCTCTTTAAGAGAAATGACACCTGCTAGCTATATTGGCCGTGCGGTTTCTTTTATTAATGAATTAGACTAGTAAGCATTTTACAGTAAGCTTAGATAAGCCAATTTAAAAAGGAACCCGTTGGTTCCTTTTTGTTTTTTAATGATTAACGCATTTATGATCAAGAGTTAACACGTATGGAAAGTATTCAATGGGGTGATTTAACACCTGAGACATTTTTAAAAGAATATTGGCAAAAAAAACCTTTGCTCATCAAACAAGCTATGCCAAATTTTCAAGGAACCATCGAAGCTGATGAACTTGCCGGCTTAGCGATGGAGCAAGAGATTGAATCACGCATTATCGCGCAAAATCCTGATAATACTTGGCATGTAGAACACGGGCCTTTTGACGATTTTGCCAAGTTCGGTGAAAACAACTGGACGCTACTCGTTCAAGCCGTGAATAACTGGTCGCGGGATACAGATCAGTTGATCTCTTTATTTACCTTTATTCCTCGTTGGCGTATTGACGATGTGATGGTGAGCTTTTCTACACCCAATGGAGGGGTTGGCGCACATTTAGACCAATACGATGTCTTCATTCTTCAAGGTGAGGGGAAACGCCGTTGGCAAGTTGGCGCACCTGACAGCACTTTAGAAACGTTAATTCCTCATCCTGATTTAAAGCAAGTGAGTGAATTTACGCCAATGATTGATGAAATAACAGAGCCAGGTGATCTGCTATATATACCACCAAATCACCCACATAATGGGGTATCAATTGAAAACTCTGTTAACTATTCCATTGGATTTCAAGCACCGAGTAATCAAGACTTGTGGTCAGCATTTGCCGATAAGCTTATTGATGAAACATTAGGTGAGCAGCGTTTTTCTGACGCAGACAGAGACGTCACTGACAGTCCATATCAATTAAAAGCAAAAGATATGAATCAAATAAAAAGCTTTATGCTAAGTCAATTGAGTGATGAGCCGCTTTTTTCACAATTTATCAGTCAATATTTAACTCAAAGTCATCATACCCTTGAATTATTGATCCCGATGGAGGCTTTTACTACCGAACAAGTGATGGGCTTTTTAGAAGATGATGAAATTCAGTTTGCGCCGGTTTCAGGCATCAAAGCCTTGGTGTGCTCTACCCCGACAAGCAGTTTAGTTATCAATGGTGACTCATTTGAATTATCAGATGAAACAAGCGAATTAGGCGTTTATCTGGCTGGATCTCAGGCCATGACAACAAAAAAAGCAAAAAGTTTCACCAGTTGTTTGAAAAACGTTCAATTGTTAACTAGTGTGTTAAATAAGGGTTATTGGTATATAGAATAAAATAATGTCATTTAGTATTGGAAGAGTTCAGTGGGAGAATGCTGCTCCCCTGCTTAAAAACGTTAGAGAAAAAGTATTTGTTTGCGAACGTCGGATCCCTAAAAGGATAGAGTTCGATAAAAAAGATCGCTATGCGTTTCATTTGTTAGTTTGTGATGATGTAACGCAAGAGCCAATTGGTACTGGTCGAATATTAGCAACAGGAGAGATTTCTCGTATTGCTGTGTTAAAACCATATAGAAAAAGTAACGTTGACCATAGCATTATGCAAAGTTTGCTTGCGATTGCAAAAGACTTAAGCTTAGACGAAGTCTTTATTTATAGTCCGCTTGAAAAAGTAGAGTATTTTAGACGATTCAATTTTATAAGTGCTGGTGCCGTTTTTATGGAAGCGGGAATGCCTAGGCAGCGAATGCAATGCTCACTTGATTCGATTAAAAGTGCAAAATACTACCTTAGCCATTAACACTGTATTAATTATGCTGTTTTGGCTATAGGTAGCATATATTTAACGCTCACCAGTGATACTATTTTTACCAAATTTCATCTTTAATAAAGATATTATATAAATTTTCTGCTCTGCTAATGAGTATATTGGCAAATTCTTGTTGCTCCTTAGCACCTGTCTGTAATAATTGATCCGCTTGCATCTGCCATTTATAAGAAAAATGACGTACGGCTTCTCTGGCATCTTTTGCTGCCGATGTTTCAATATAATCAGTCGGTAAATCACCTGCTATAACCCAAACACTGGATTTATCAATTAAATTCAGTTTCCAAACTGAAAACAGTGGAATAATATATCTACTATCTGCGTCAGACACACTGACAGTAACTAAACCTTTATCGGCTAAAAACTTTGTGGCAACTTGGTATTTATCTTTTAACCATTGTTGTTTTTCTTCATCGGTTAGTTGAGGAAGTGAACTCATACTGCTTTACCTTTACTACTTTATTGTCTGGGCATGAGGATATATAAAGATTTATTCTTAAGCAAGCTATCGTTAAATTAGCCTTTCAACAACCATGGACTTGTGTACAATTTTCGCGACAAAATATCACAAGTTAAACCGCTATTAATTTCTTACCTAGACTAGCTATACCGTATTCTTAGTGGTAATGTGCGCAGCAAGAATTATTACAACATTGGTTTCAAAGAGACCCATTTCGCACACGAGGATCAGGTAGTGGCATTTTTCGATTTAGTAGATTTTGATGATCATGAACAAGTGGTATTTTGTAGTGATAAAGCAACTGGCTTAAAAGCAATTATTGCGGTGCATAACACAGCATTGGGGCCAGGCGCTGGCGGTTGTCGTTTTTGGGATTATGATAATGATGAACAAGCACTAACCGATGTTTTAAGATTATCAAAAGGAATGACTTATAAAAATGCAATGGCGGGTTTAAAACTCGGCGGTGGTAAAGCCGTCATCATTGGTAACCCAAAGCAACTTAAATCAACAGAACTATTTGAAGCTTTTGGTCGTGCGGTGAATAATATTGGTGGTCGATATTACACCGCAGAAGACGTCAATATCACCACCAGTGATATGGCGATTGTGAATAGCCAAACTGACTTTGTAGCAGGATTAGATGGGAAAAGTGGTAACCCTGCACCATTTACCGCATTAGGTACATTTTTAGGGATTAAAGCAGCCGTTAAATTTAAACTGGGTAAAGAGGGCTTATCAGGATTAAAAGTTGCTGTGCAAGGCTTAGGTAGTGTTGGCTATGACTTATGTGCAAAACTCCATGCAGCAGGCGCAAGCTTAGTTGTTACAGATATTAATCAAACCGCTTTAGATAAAGCAGCTAGCGAATTTGGAGCGACAATCGTATCTTTAGATGACATATATCATCAAGACGTTGATGTATTCTCTCCGTGCGCGTTAGGTGCTTCTGTTAACGATGAAACCATTAATGTATTTAAAGCTTCTATCATTGCCGGCTGTGCAAATAACCAATTAGCTGCGGCTAAACATGATCAATTATTAAAAGATAAAGGCATATTATACGCGCCTGATTATGTGATCAATGCGGGGGGCATTATCAACGTAGCCTTAGAAATTTACCCAGAACCTTATTGTGAAGTTGAAGCGACCAAGTTAGTTGAAAATATCTACCAAACCTTAATGAATGTATTTGAAAAAGCAGCTAATGAAAATAAGCCTACGGGTATCGTAGCTGATGAAATGGCACGTGAAATTATCGCACGCGGTAAACTTGCTTAACCCTTAAGTAAACTCAGCACTAATCACATTAAGTGTAAGAATTAGATTAACGAAATAAGTTCATGATTACAGTTAAAAACCGATCTATAGATCGGTTTTTTGTTTTATCTTTTATAAATTATGTTCGTTGGCTTTTTCAATAATCAATTTCAATGAATTCAGCATTAAACTAAACAAGCGTTGCCAATAAAACTTCGACTGGATGTCGGGTTTTTATATCCGCTAAGCGTTTCACTTGCGAACGACAAGAATAACCAGTAACAACCACTTGCTCTGCATTAATATCCGCTAGTTTTGGCTGCCAGCTCAACTCAAATAAGCCTTTAGAATTATCTAAATTCACTTGTTCATGACCATAAGTGCCAGCCATACCACAGCAGCCAACTTGCATTTTATTTAACGTTAAACCAAAATATTTAAAAATACTTACCCACTCTTGTTCACTGCCAGCTAATGCTGTTTTTTCGGTACAATGAGCAAATAATTTATATTCAGTATTATTTTCAAGCAACTTTTGATTAATTGTTAATTTATTATGATCGATCATCGAAATAAGCCATTCATGGGCCAGTGATACCGTAAAGTCACCACGTTTCTCCCCTAAGATTTGCTTATACTCATCGCGATAACATAACGTTAAAGAAGCATCCATACCGATCATCGGGATCGCTAAGTCATGTAATTGATTTAGAAAATCTGCAGTATTTTTTGCAGTTTTGGCAAAACGCGTTAAAAAACCTTTCACGTGTTGTGGTTTACCATTAGGTTTAAATGGAACTAAAACAGGCTTAAAGTCTAACTTAGCAATAAGTTGCATCAGTTTCTCAACCACGTCAGCATCATAAAATGAGGTGAACGGGTCTTGTACAATAAAAACATACGGCGCTTTTTGTTCTGTTGAAAAGCTTTTAAACCGTGCTAAATCGAAACGCTCAAAACCATTTCTTTCATTTCGAATCTTTAACGTTGGTACCGATAATAATGGTGTATCAACATAACCTATCGTCGCTTTTGAAAAGCTTTCGTATAACTTATTGTCTAACACTAAGTTAACAAATTTGGGTGCTTTCGCCATCAACGGTGCCAGTTGTTCAACATTTGCCACTAAGTGATCTTTTAATGGACGAAAATATCGAGAATGATAAACATTTAAAAAACGTGCTCTAAAATCTGGGACATCTACTTTGATTGGACATTGGCTTGCACAGGCTTTACACGCTAAACAACCAGACATAGCATCCATCACTTCATGAGAAAAATCTTGTTGATTTGCCCTGCCAAGCCTATTTTTCACTTTATCGAGTAATTGCTTAACCGACCAGCCATGGATATTTTTTTCCAGCGATAAAATATCCACACCTTTGTTTTCTAATAAACGTAACCACTCGCGCATTAAACCAGCACGTCCTTTGGGTGAATGACGACGGTCGCGTGTAATTTTACTTGAGGGGCACATAGGGCTATTGGCATCATAGTTATAACATAAACCGTTACCATTACATTCCATCGCCGATTTGAATGAGTCTTTAACCTCAATAGGAATTTGTCGATCAAAAGTACCGCGTTTAACAGCATCTACTGACACCAGTTGCTCTGTCGAGTCGATTGGCGTACAAATTTTGCCAGGGTTCATTTTATTAAGCGGATCAAAAGCTGTTTTTATCTTTCTTAATTCATTAAAAAGTTCTTCACCGAAAAATTCAGGGCTATATTCACTACGGTATCCTTTACCGTGTTCACCCCACATTAACCCCCCATATTTAGCGGTTAAAGCAACGACCTTATCAGAGATCTCACGCATGATAATTTCTTGTTCAGGATCACACATATCAAGTGCTGGACGCACATGTAACACCCCTGCATCAACATGACCGAACATCCCGTAATGTAACTGATAACTGTCTAATAATTCACGAAACTCAGCGATAAAGTCCGCTAAATTCTCAGGTGGCACCGCAGTATCTTCGGCAAACGCTAACGGTTTTTGACTACCTTGGGTATTACCTAATAACCCGACCGCTTTTTTACGCATCGCATATAGTTTAGAGATGCTAGCAAGATCAGAGGTGACTTGATAACCAATAACTCCCGTTTCATTAGCAATATCTTTATCAAGTTGCGCGGTTAATACTGAAATTTCACCGGCTAACGCTTCAGGACTTTCACCGTTATATTCAACAATATTTATCCCGTCCATCACTTTATCTTCGACATCAGTAATTAACTCACTGACTGAGTGCCAAACAATATCTTGTTTAGCTAAATTTAAGACTTTCGAGTCGATGGTTTCAACAGAAGTAGCATTCGCAGCAACTAAAGTCGGAGAATGACGAAGCGCAGAATCAAAGCTGTCATATTTAATATTAATTAACGTTTTCGCTTTAGAAATGGGTGTTAAATTTAATTTTGCTTCGCAGACAAATGCTAACGAACCTTCAGAGCCAGTGATCAAACGCGACAAATCAATAGTTTGTAAATCTTCACTAATAACATGTTCAAGATCGTAGCCGGTTAAAAAACGGTTTAAACGTGGAAATTTAGCTAAAATCTTCTGTCGTTTATCAACACTTGTGGCAAGTACTTGTTTAATGATTTTCCCTAATGTAGTGTCTTCTTTTGCCAATTCAGCGGCGTCAGCAACTAACATAGGTGAGGTAGATAAGGCTTCTCCATTGGCTAATACCGACGTTAAACCGAGCACATGATCAGATGTTTTACCGTAAACTAAAGAGCCCTGACCTGAGGCATCTGTGTTGATCATGCCGCCTATTGTTGCTCTATTACTGGTTGATAAATCGGGGGAAAAGAAAAAACCATAAGGCCTTAAAAAATCATTTAATTGATCTTTTACCACACCCGCTTCAACTTTAACCCAGTTTTCTTCAACATTAATTTCTAAAATGCGGTTCATATATTTTGATAAATCAACAATAATACCCGGCGTTAAACTTTGTCCGTTGGTTCCCGTACCACCACCACGAGCACTAAATTTAATTGCTTGAAATTTATCTTGGCTGGCAAGCTCAGTAATGATTTGAATATCACTTTGACTGCGCGGATGTAATACTAATTGCGGTAATTGTTGATAAATACTGTTATCGGTTGCCACAGCTAAACGTGCGCCATAACTGGTACTAATATCACCAGTAAAATTAAGCAATGATAGGGTTTTAGCGTAATCTTGATATAACGGAGCAACAAGCTCTTGAGGATCTAACCGAGGTAACATAACAGCTTTAATACTTGCAGAGAGAAAAGTAGACAAAGTATATCATGGTCATTTTAAGATTTGACAGACAGATATCAAAAACCTTAAGAACTTTTTCAACTATTATTTATATAATTTTGCTCTGCGTAACTGTTCACGAATAATCTGAATAAGATCATGAACGTATGAGCATCACTTTTCGTAAACATCAATGATGCTGCAAGGCGCTACGCGTAAGCGTAATAGTGTGTGCCAATAACTGACTATCTCCGATGCTCCCATGACCAGGCACAATATATTTTATATCCGGATAGTTATGTTGTAATTTTTTGATTGAAATAGGCCATTGCGCTATATCAGCTTCTCCTGTATATCCAAGTGTTTTACTGTTCAAGCTTTTTACTAAACAACCACCATAAAGTATTTTTAATTTCGGCAGCCATACCACGATATTGTCAATAGAATGACCTGCGCCAGGGTAAAAAGCCCTTAATGCCCCATTCATTAATAACGAACCTTGCTGTTCAAGTATTTGATGATTCAAAACATGCTCAGCAGTTTCCTTATCCTTCGCTTTTAAAATATTATTTGTTAAAGCCGATGCATAAGTAGGAATATTATGCTGTTTTAGCAAGGCTATGCCTGCGGTTCTATCTTCATGAGAATGGGTAGAAATACTGCCAAGTAATTGATAATTATTATTGTCAATCCAAGCAAGAAGAAGCTCTGTATCTTTTTCAGACCAAGGGGTATCAATAATAAAAGCGTGATTATTTTCAATGACAATCAAGCCATTAGAACTCACGATACCAAATCCTTGTACTTCGCTATAAGATTTATGTAAAAACACGCCTTGTTCAATTTGTTTAATTGCTATGGGCGGTAACTTATCATCAGCAGATAAATTCAAAGATAATATTAAAATAAAAACTGGAAATAGAAACTTCATCATCGCTTACAACGTATAGTTTAGTACATATGAATGATCACCATTTTCTTGGATAATTTCTAACGACCCTGAAATATTACTTAGTTCCCCTTCACCCGAACCAGCTAAAATAGTTACAGTTAACGACTGTGACGTTTTATCCATCGCACCACTGTGTACCAATGTAAACGCGCCTGTTTTACCGTTTAGTTGCCCAGTAACTTCTTCAATAGCGTAATAAACTGCTGTACCAGATGATGTTCTTTTACTGATCATTTGACCACTACCTGTACCAGTGAAATCACCTGTATAAGTTTTATCAATTAACATTCTTCCTGCGGAGATTTCATCATTTTGTGGCGATAAGTTAATGTCAAATTGTCCTTTTGCTATCATTATTACTCTCTTTGTCTCTTGTAAAGTATCTACTGCTTGCTTGAAATTTGATGGATTGTATAAATTTGGTTCAGTCACTGATTGTTTGGCAAACACTTGATTTGCCAATAAACCGAAAATGGATAAATAAATTAAGTGATTGAATTTATTTATCTGTTTTATCTTTATCTGACAGACAATTTTTTTGCATTTTTGAGCCAAATGCCACACCT
The DNA here is from genome assembly GCF_030546755.1 of Colwellia sp. 1_MG-2023. GTDB lineage: Bacteria > Pseudomonadota > Gammaproteobacteria > Enterobacterales > Alteromonadaceae > Thalassotalea_H. The sequence continues at coordinate 118,494 of NZ_JAUOPE010000012.1, read as the reverse complement.
AAGGCTATACCAATAGCTAAACCAACCCCTATATTTCCCATAGCAGTGCCAATTGCCACACCAACGCCAACCCCAAGCGCGATTCCAGCTCCCATATTTGACTCCTTGTTATTTTTTTGAGTAAAAGTATTTTCTTGTTTTGATTTATCTGTATTTTTGTTATCCATATAAGGCCTCTTGAATAAAGCTGATATTGAAGATAATAACTAACTTTTTAATGACAGTTAAACTGATTTTTCATAGGCTAAGGCTAACCATTTAATCACTTCGTCGTCTAAATCTGCCACATCATTTAATAAGATTCTATGAGTACACATAGTACCAAAAGGCCCAGAGCTTGCTAATCGCCCTTGAATTTCAATATCTTTAAGCTTTAAACCCAAATCCATTCTTGTTTTAGTAGCAGGCTTTATTAAAGCAAATTGGTTTTTACGAATAAGACTAACACTGGTCTTTTTCGGCGTGATAACAACATCATCACCAAAGCTAGCAACAATAGCAATAAGCTTTTCATAAAGAGGAATTAATGCTTCTTTCCCTCGATATTGCTCGCGAACGAGATCTTGTTCTGACGAGTCATCCTGTCTCCACAACGTCACTATCGTATTGGCAAAGCCATGGGTTACGCCATGTTCAGACTTTAAAAACTTGACGGCAACACCATGTTTATCGAAATTTTCTTTGGCTAATATTTCAAGCCACTCTTCAAGTGGTTTACCGGTTTTTTCAGGCATATTTTTGATCATAGTTTCTAGTGCTTTATCCATTATGTCACCTCAATTTTTATTGTAAGAACTGCTGCTCTTCGTTAATAACGCAAGCTTCTACTTCTTCAGGACGGTTGTTTCTATCAATAAGCCAGCACTCGTCATATATTGAACAGTAACAAAGTTCAATATTAATTAATTTATCCGCTTCTGCCAGTTTATCGGCATCTTTACCTTTATATGACACGGGTGTGATACTTTTTTGCGGCGATAATGTGCGGTTACTTAAGTGGGATTGTCTTACGCCTTGAAAGGATTCTAACTCTTTCCAAGTTTTTAAATAATTTTTACCATCGAACACTTTTGCATACTTAATTAACGCCGGTCCCGTACCATTATTATGAACGCCATAACTAAACGCATTCACATTGTAACTTCTAAATATTTCTAAACGAGGCCAAACAGAAGCTCTTGCATATTCTCTATCGACGTAAGCTGAATAGATAGACGTAAAGGCGGTAACCAAACCAATGACCAAAGCCGATAACGCCACGATCATTTCTGGATTTTTATACCAAGGGAGGTTTGCCATGTTGATAAGACTCCTTACTTTGTAACTAGCGAAAACTCATTAAACTAACAAGCTATTAACAATAGTGCTAGCTTAAGTGACAAAGATAAAAAAGCAAATGGTGGAGTAAAAAGAATGTTGAAATATAATGGATTGGTTTTAAATAAAGGCATAATTGCGCAAAGGTTAACCCTTTACGCAATCAATAATGGACATTGAGTTATTACAATAAAAACGATTAGTTTATAGAAAATAAGTTAATGAATATGAATATGAATATGAATATTAATTAAATTCCCTACTAATCCCAATCATCAAAGTAATCCTCTTCTAACTTTCTTAGGCGTTTAGCTTCTTGCAACTGTTCAATTTTCTTTTTAGCCAAGAAGTTACGTTTATGATTTTGACGAGAGTTTTTTACTTCATTTGAACCCGTACTCAATTCAAAGTCAGCAATGTTATTATCTAACTCCGGATAATCATCATCACAGTTAAAATTTAGATCGTCTGAGGAATCCATTTCATATTGAGTTTCAATTGCCATGTTATTCACCAAAAAAGTTAATCTTGTTAAAATCGGATAATCTATTTTTTTTAAAGGTAAGAAAAGTAAAATATTTTTTAGTTTACGATAAAAATATTTTACTTAAATCAGGCATAGCTTTTGCGTGGAGTATGTGTGATGTTTTTACAAACAGTTCATGATAAAAAAACCATCAATCCATACCAATTTGAGGCGTCATAATGGCTGGCGCTTCAGGATCGTCCTTTCTTAATAAATTTTTAATTTCAATAATGCGTTGTTCATTTTCATTTTCTTTATGAAAAGCACTAAAAACTTCACGTTCAAACACCGGTAATTTAGGGATTTCGAATAAGGTGCCTTGTTCGATAAAAGGCCTTGCTAACATATCTGGTAGATAGGCACTACCACCACATTGCAGCATTAAATCAAGGGCGATACGTGCAGTGCTTGTTCTTATCGCAGGAATAGAAATACCAATCACTTCTTTCGCATGCCAGTTAATAAAACTTGTGCCCCAATCTATCATGATATAACGCTCGACTTCTGAGCCATGTTCAATCTCATGTTCAAAGGTAGTGACAGGGATTAATTTAAACATGTGCAAAGATTCAATTTTTAACTCTTCAACTTTTGGAGGATCAAATAAAATCGCAACATCTACAGTTCGTTCCAATAACTGCCTGGTTAATTGCTCGCGTGATAAAATCTCTGCAACTAAACTGATATGAGGTTGATAGTTATAAATTTTTGAAATGGCATCATGAATATATACATCCCATGTGTTTGGGGTGCCAGCAATAGAAATTTGTGCGACTTGATCAGCCGCTAACGCAACGTCTTGTTTTGCCATCCGCAAGGTATTGAGCATATTTTCCGCATGAGGTACTAATCGTTCGCCAGCCGGGGTTAATTGAATGTTATTTCTCGCGCGATGAAATAAAGGAACACCAAAATACCTTTCTAGCTGTCTAACTCTCGTGCTAACGGCAGCTTGAGTAAGATATAAATTTTCCGCTGCCTTGCCAAAATGTCGGCAATCTTTTACTTCTAAAAAGGTTTTTATTAACTCAACATCCATTACGTTATCTCTTATCGAAACGATAATTATTATTTGTTTTACACACTAAATACTTAGCCGCATAATCTTCGAAAATATCTCCCCTGTCAACAGAGGTAAACATGACAATAACACACGGTTTTATTCAAACAGATAGGTTTTATGATGATGTGCATTTTCCTCGTGGTTTTAGTAAATCTGGAGACTTTACAATTGCAGATGCTGAATTGTTAAGTGTTATAGGAAAACGATTATTAATGTTAGAGCAAGGTGAAGCGCTACCTGAAAATCAGGAGGAAGAGCAGTTTGTCTTTTTTTGTAAATCAGGCAATGAGGGGACGACAAAAATTGAATTATTATGGCAAAAATATAAAAAGCTAACTCAATATAGGCCGTTTCATAGTTTACATCGATGTGCTTAAGATTAGATAGTGCTGTTATTTTACAGTAACTTTATGGTGACTTTAGCTAGTTGCACTTTATATCTGTTCAAACAATCACAGAACAAACAATAACAGTGCAAACACAAATAGCAGAAAAAGGAACTTTTCAAAAGACCATCACTTTAACAAATTATTACCTCAAAAAAGTGGGCTTTTATCCAGCCATAAAAAACAGCATTATTAATTTTCTTTAATAATGCTGTTTTTTCTACTAACTTTTAAATGCTTTGATTGCTAGCTTTTAGCGTGTTGCTCGGCTAAATATAGCCAAGTAGGAAGCACAGTATCAGGGTTTAATGACACACTATCAATCCCTTCATTAACTAACCATGCAGCAAAATCAGCATGATCTGAAGGCCCTTGTCCACATATACCAACATATTTACCACGCGCTTTACACGCCTTAATAGCCATTGAAAATAACGCTTTAATGGCAGGATTACGCTCATCAAATAAATGAGCAATTAAGCCTGAATCTCTATCAAGACCTAAAGTTAATTGAGTTAAGTCATTTGAGCCAATAGAAAACCCATCAAAATGATCAAGAAACTGGTCAGCTAATAAAGCATTAGAGGGTAATTCACACATCATAATGACTCTTAGGCCATTCTCGCCGCGCTTTAAACCATACTCAGCTAAAATTTCAATTACTTGCTCAGCTTCTTCAAGGGTTCGAACAAATGGGATCATTATTTCAACATTAGTAAGATCCATCTCATTTCTCACTCGTTTGATCGCTTCACATTCAAGCGCAAAACATTCCCTAAAGTCTTCAGAAATATAACGAGAAGCTCCACGATATCCGATCATTGGATTTTCTTCATCAGGTTCAAAGTGCTCACCACCAACTAAGTTAGCGTATTCGTTTGATTTAAAATCTGACATTCGAACAATCACTTTTTCAGGGGCATAAGCTGCAGCTAATGTTGAAATGCCTTCAGTTAATTTAGCAATATAAAACTCGGTTGGGCTAGAGTAACCAGCGATAATATCATTGATTTCATCTTTTAAATCAGCAGATTGCTCATCAAAATTAATCAAAGCTTTCGGATGAACACCAATCATTTTATTAATGATAAACTCTAAGCGAGCTAAACCAATCCCCGCGTGTGGTAAACGAGCAAAAGCAAAGGCTCTGTCAGGATTACCAACATTCATCATTATTTTCAGTGGTAATTCAGGCATATCATCAACTTGTGAAGTGGTGACGGTAAATTCAAGCTTGCCTTGATAAATAAAACCCGTATCACCTTCAGCACATGAAACCGTGACTTCATCACCGGTAGCAATTTTACTGGTTGCATCACCACAACCTACTACAGCTGGTATTCCCATTTCACGAGCGATAATAGCCGCATGACAGGTTCTCCCGCCGCGATTAGTAACGATAGCCGACGCTTTTTTCATGATTGGTTCCCAATCAGGATCCGTCATATCGGTCACTAATACATCGCCAGGCTGTATTTTATCCATTTCATCAAGTGAGGCTAAAACTTTCGCTTCACCGCTACCTATTTTTTGACCTATCGAGCGGCCTTCACAAATAATATCGGCAGTGGTTTGTAATTGAAATTGTTCCATTACATTAGCTGTTTCACGACTTCTAACCGTTTCAGGGCGCGCTTGTACAATATAAAGCTTGCCATCTAAACCGTCTTTGGCCCATTCAATATCCATAGGACGTTGATAATGCTTTTCAATAATAACGGCTTGTTTAGCAAGTTCTTGAACCTCATCATCCGTTAATGAAAATTGATTGGATACATGCTCTTCAACATCGATGACTTCCACTTGCTTACCGTGTTCTTGTGTATCGGTATAAACCATTTTTATCGCTTTAGAGCCGATATTTCGGCGAACAACCGCAGGCTTATTTTTGGCTAATGTTTGCTTATGAACATAGAACTCATCAGGATTCACTGCACCTTGAACGACCATTTCACCTAAACCATAGCTAGATGTTACAAAAACAACGTCTTCAAAGCCTGATTCAGTATCAATTGAGAACATTACCCCAGAAGATGAAATATCACTGCGCACCATGCGTTGAATACCGGCTGAAAGTGCAACACCTCTATGATCATAGCCTTGATGAACACGATAAGAAATTGCTCGATCATTAAATAAAGAGGCAAAGACGTGTTTTATCGCGATCATCACTGCCTCTAAACCACGTACATTTAAAAAGGTTTCTTGTTGACCTGCGAATGAGGCGTCCGGCATATCTTCCGCAGTAGCTGAAGATCTAACCGCAAAAGAAGCATCAGCTGAAAATTCACCGGCTAACTTATCATAGGCTTTTTCTATGTCTTGCTGCATTTCAGGTAAAAATGGCGTATCGATTATCCATTGACGAATAGTATTACCACAGTCAGCTAACGCATGAATATCACTCACATCTAATGTATCAAGTAATTGATAAATCTTGTCGTTTAAGCCGCTTTGCTCTAAGAATTCGTTAAATGCAAATGCTGTTGTTGCAAAACCACCAGGCACTTGCACCCCAACATTTGAAAGGTTTGAAATCATTTCACCTAGTGATGCATTTTTTCCGCCTACGCGTTCTACATCACCCATACCTAACTCTTCATACCAAAGTACATATTCCTGCACGACAAATTCTCCGATCTGGATAAAATTAAAAGGTTTATTTATATAATTATTTGCATATTAGTTTTATTGTAGCTGAGATCATTTTACACTGGTTATTATTAAAACTAAAAGATATAAAGAAAACTTTCATATCACATTACGAAATATTGTTATCATTAAAATTATATAAGGATTTTAAATGCGTACTGCTTTTTATATATCTGATGGCACAGCAATTACATCAGAAGTATTTGGTCATGCCCTGTTATCATTATTTCCTGTAGACTTTGAGCATGAAACAATCTCTTTTGTTGAAACCAAAGAGAAAGCACTTGAAGTTAAAGCACTTATTAATAAAACGGCTAAAAAAACGAATGAACCTCCGTTAGTTTTTCATACCTTCGTCAATCATGAAATCCGGGAAATTATCGACAGTTGCGATGGCATCATTTACAACTTTCTTGAGCATTTTGTCTCACCTTTAGAAAAACAACTCGGTATTTCAGCAAAACCTAAAGCTCATAGAACCCATAGTATTCATGAAAATAGTTACGATTATCGCATTGATGCAGTGAATTACTCTTTAGCAAACGATGATGGTTCTAACATTTCTAACTATGAACATGCCGATGTTATTTTAGTAGGCGTTTCTCGTTCGGGTAAAACACCTTCATCGCTGTATTTAGCACTACAATATGGGATTAAAGCTGCGAACTACCCCTTTACCGATGACGATATGGAAGAGCTAAAATTACCGAGTTTTTTAGTCCCTCATAAAAAGAAGCTTTTTGGTTTAACCATTGATGCCCAGCGATTAATGGATATTAGAGAAGGACGTATGTCTAACAGTAAATATTCATCCGCAAGACAATGTCGTATGGAATTAAGAGAAGTTGAAAAGCTATATAAGAAAGAGAAAATTCCTTTTTTAAATACCACTAAGCTTTCAGTAGAAGAAATTACCGCTAAAATACTTAGTCAAACTGGACTGCAAAGATATAAATACTAATTTAGAACAATTATTAATGATTAATCCTTTTAAAGCGGTTCACAACGCCTGTTAACTTCTGTATGTTAGCGCGATGATTTATTCTTACTGTGATTTGTCTTGTAAGGCGACAATCTGAAGTTCGCCTCAAGAAGCAGTAATTACCAAAGTAATATGACATGACTATTAAAACCGATGAATTTAGAACGACGCTAATCGATAATTTAGTATCTCCTGCCCAACTAGCCGAACAAATACCTTTATCTGATGACACTGCTAATTTTATCATTCAAAGCCGTAAAGAAATTGAAGCAATTATTAATGGTGAAGATGATCGCCTATTAGTCATTATCGGTCCTTGTTCTATCCATGATACTGATGCAGCTATCGATTATGCTAAACAATTAAAAGTCCTACATGAGCAGCACAAGCATGAATTACTTATTGTGATGCGAGTGTACTTTGAAAAACCTAGAACAACAGTGGGATGGAAAGGATTAATTAGCGATCCAGATTTAGATAAATCTTTTCATGTCGCGAAAGGTTTAAATTTAGCACGTAACTTATTGATGGAAATTAACGAGTTAGGCTTACCAGCTGGAACTGAGTTTTTAGACATGGTTACCGGTCAATATATTTCTGATCTCATTTGTTGGGGAGCTATTGGCGCAAGAACTACAGAAAGCCAAGTACATAGAGAATTAGCATCTGCTCTGTCTTGCCCTGTTGGTTTTAAAAATGGTACTGATGGTAATATTCAAATTGCCATAGATGCCATTAAAGCTTCAAGTGTGCCTCATGTATTATATTCACCAGATAAAAGTGGCCAAATGTGTATATATCAAACCCATGGAAATCCTCATGCTCATGTGATTTTACGCGGCGGAAAAACCCCAAATTATCACCCAGACGATGTAAATAGTACTTTAGAAAAGTTAAATAATAACAACATCAAAGCAGGTGTTATGGTTGATTGCAGTCATGGTAATAGCAATAAAGATCATAATAAACAAATTGATGTGGCTCAATCGATCGCTGAACAGATAATCGCTGGCAATAAAGGAATTTCAGGGGTTATGGTTGAAAGTTTTTTAGTTGAAGGTAATCAAAAGGTTATCAATAAAGATTCATTAGTTTACGGACAAAGTATTACTGATGCTTGCATTGACTTATCAACGAGTAAAGAAATGTTATCGTTGTTAGCTGATGCGATTAAAAAAAACAGGCTTTAAATTTAGCTGAATATAGCTTTCACTGAGTACACGAGCGCGATTAAATTGTAATTTGGGCTGTTAATTTGCCTGTTAAAATGGACATAATAAACCTAATCGCGCAGCTTTGTGCTGTCATGCTTTAAAAGTTATCACTAAGACTTTGATAGTCTAAATTTTCTTACGTATACTAAATTCTAATAAGGAATATTAACCATATTTAAATGACTCGATGTATCAATAAGGAAATAGATGAATAAAATTAGCCTCAAGCAGTTCACATTATCATTTATTTCGCTATTTTTTATCTTGCTTTCCTTATCTTTTAATAGTTTCAATTCAAATGCTTCAGAACAAGAAAACGATGCTGATTTATCAAAAATTTCAATTGCAACGGGATCACAATTCTACCCTTATGTTGATGCAAAACTACCTAAAAATGGTTGGTCATCAGCGATTGTTCAAGCTGTCTTTGAACATTTGAAAATTAAGCACGACATACATGTATTCCCTTGGATCAGAGTATCGGAATTAACCAAACAAAATATACATGATGGTGCTTATCCTTATGCGAAAACATTAGAAAGAAAGGAAGAATTCTATTTTTCTCAGCCTATTAATTTTGTTCCTGTTAAAATTTTACTAAGAAAATCAATCGCCGATCAAAAAATCGAAAATCTAAAACATTTTACGTTTTGTATCCCCCTAGGTTATGTGCCTCCGACAGAGCTTTTGAAAGTAATTTCAGTTGAAAATACCACATCCGCACAATCAACTAATGATTGTTTAAAAAAAATCAAAGTCGGTTGGGCAGATATTGTCGTATATAACCAATTTAATGAGCTTTCTGATAGTTTTATCGGGGAAGATTTGAAGTGGTCTACTTTAGAATTAGCGAGTGAACCGCTTTTCTTTATCGTCTCTAAAACTCATCCAAATGGTAGTAAAATTATCCAATTGTTTAATCAAGGGTTGACAGAAATTACTAACAATAAAACGCTCGAAAAAATCAATGAACAATACGAGTCAATTATTCACATACAAAATCTATTATTAAACAATGACCCCAAAAGCATTAATCAAGTAAACACTGATCAAGTAAACAAGGTTAATTTAAATAAAGATCACAAACAAAACCAGTAATCTTTGTTTAGCTTTATACATTTTGTATTCAGTTTTATTTTCAATGAGCAAGCAAGCCTTTACCATTTCGAGATATTTATCCCATATGAAATCGTGCAGGCTCTATTCAAACTTATTCCATTAATTAGTGCTTGATTCAGCTATTTTAAGATTCGTTTTTCTCAAACAATTCCATTAATCCAATGAGTGCGGCAAATAACACAGCGCCAACCGGCCAAATAATCCAAGTAACGCCCCAATCCATTGTCCACAAACTCCAACCAAGAAATATGGCGACTAATAATGGCCAATAAAAGGCTGCAAGCTTTTCTGCTCGTTTTGTTCTTTTTGATTTTTCGTTCTCTTTGGTAGTATCTTTTAAAATATTATTGTAAGCATCAAATTTAGCTGATACGGGCGAGACAATACAAATACCTATGGCGATGATAATAAATAATACTATCAACATCATTAAGGTTAACCCTTCCCCTTGAGCAAACATACTAGCCACTAATAAAGGGACAAAACTAATGATAAACATAAAAATTCCAAGGGATAATCTTTTGTGATAAGTGCTTTGGAAAGCTTTTAGTTTTTCTTGAAAAACACTATGAACACCATAAGATAATTCAAACGGTTCATTTTCAATCGCATCGAGTTCATCTTGATATTGATTGGTTTTTATAAAATAACTCACCGCAAACGACACCATCACTAATATACTGACAATACCGGCTGCGGCAGCAATATCGCCTGTCATATTTAACCGACCGGTTTCCGCCATAGCCAAAAAGAAAAACAAAGGAATAACGGAGCTAAGACATAACACGACCCCTTTCGTTATTATGGCTGAGACCACACGCTTAGTTTCTACATAATGCAAAGCTTGTTCTAAGTTAACTTGAACCATTCCGGGTTCTATTGCTTCATTTTGCGGATCAGGAATTTCAATATCATCTTTTAATAAATAATCAGTTGAAACATCAAAAATTTCAGCTAATTTAATCACTTTATTTAAATCAGGAATACTATTGGTACTTTCCCATTTTGACACTGATTGCCTGGACACATTCATCTTCTCTGCAAGTTCTTCTTGTGACCAACTCAATTGTTTTCTTAGTTTTATAATTTTTTCGGCTAATATCATTTTGCTCTTTCCTTTCTTCATTATTGAGTTGCAATCATAGGAATACAAAGGGTTGCAGACTAGCAAGCCTGCTTGTAAATTTGTCAACTGGTAGTTGCAATTTAGCTTTTTTAGGATATTTTATTCTTTTTATCTAAAATTTAATTTTACCATGTAAAATTTTCTCCTGACAGAACACTTATCTTCATCCATTATTTCCAACCTTACTTTTTTCATAATTTGAGTAATTTATACCATTGAAGAGATAAGTAACTAAATACATTCAAACTTAATTATCTTAAAATATAGAGATACTGCTAATAAAAGCGCTGGCTCGAATAATGATGAAAAAATCTATGCTATTTAAATTATTATCTTACTTTTCAATCTTTTGTTTATTAACGGCTTGTACATCACACTATCAGGTAAAAACCAATCTAGATAATAGTAATTTTAAAGATTATTTTAGCCCTGCAGCCGTGAAAATATATCAAGATGAACAAAGCATGTTAAAAAGCAAAACTGTTTCAAACGCTCAATCTAGTAATAAATACCGCTATTTAGGAGCAGTAGAAGGCGATGATTGTCAAGAAAAGGCACATCATCAAGCTCCCGATGAAATAAATGCCAGAACAGATGCGCGTAGAAAGGCTTTTAATTTAGGCGCTAATGCGATTATTTTTTCCGGCTGTGCATTGATAGAAAACAATGAAGCGGATAAAAAATGTTTAGCAACAACCGTCTGTTACGGTCGTGCTTATCAGTTAAGTGAAGCAAGTAATGAATAAAGATTTTTCACATAAGCATAAAGTTGAACAAACACCATCTCAACAAGACAACATTCATTTAGAGATAATTGCCCGAGTAACGTCTCCGTATAAAGAAAAATTTGCCATTCCTCGACAGCCTGGCATTGTTACCGCAGCAACAGGCAAAGTAGTACTGCTTAACAAAGCTAATAATGCAGAACTAGTTAGAGGGTTAGAACAATTTAGCCATATTTGGTTACTCTTTGTTTTTCATGCTACTCAACAGCAAGGTTGGAAGCCTTTAGTGCGACCGCCGCGCTTAGGGGGGAATAAAAAAACGGGCGTATTATCCACTCGTTCTACGTTTAGACCTAACCCAATAGGCATGTCAGTCGTGCGTTTAGAAAAAATCACTTATATTAATAAACAGGTAGAGTTACATATATCTGGCTTAGATTTACTCGATCAGACCCCTATTGTTGATATAAAGCCTTATATTCCCTATTCTGATGCAATACTGGATGCCCAAGCAGGATTTGCCCAAGAGCAACCTAGTGACAATAAAGATGTTCGTTTTTCTCGCCAAGCGTTGAAAGTTTTGAAGGATGTAACCCAACAATATCCAAATTTGCCAAGCTTTATTAAACAGGTATTAGCACAAGATCCCAGACCGGCGTATAAACAAAAAAGCACCTCAAATAATGACAAAATTGGCCGTGACGATCATGATATTGATGATAAAGTTTACGGCATACGCCTATATCAATTTAATATAAAGTGGCGCCTGATCTCTGCTAACACCATAGAAGTATTCGAAATCCATTAATATATATACTTAACTTAAACACTTAACACTAAACACTAAACACTAAACTTAAGCTTAAGTGATTGCGTATAACACTATTTATTTTTAAATAGAAATGGGAGTTTTATTGTATGGATCGACTGATAAGCAGAGAACTTATCAGCCTTTTTAAGTTAATGTTAGGGTCTGTTGATCTTTCGAGATTGTTTTTGCCGCATTTTGTTTGGTATTTATTCAAGGCAGAGCTTTTGTAATAGGGTTATTCCACATAAAAAGCCGATAAAGACTTTATGCTCCTGCAAAGTCACCTTACCCCACATCCTTGTGGGGCAACGCCGTTAAAAATGACCAACAAACGCTGTCCGAAGGATTCGGCTAAAATCGTTTTACGCTTTGTTGAGTAGTATTTGCTTAGAATGACTAGGCTACACACTACTCGCCGCGATTAAAACGATTTTATCTCGAACAAAATTTAACCGCGAAAGATCAACAGCCCCTAAACCATTTATCGTTATCTGAAGATTACTTAGATTTTATTACTTCACCAGACTTCATTACAAAATCAACATCTAATAACTCATTAATATCCGTTAATGGACTACCGTGCATAGCAATAATATCAGCATTTTTACCTGCTTCTATCGTCCCTAAACTCGATGATTTATCAATTAAGTCAGCAGCATTGACGGTTGCAGATTTCAGCACTTCATCAGCTGGCATACCGGCTTTAAACATTAATACCGCTTCTTGTGCGTTAATACCATGTTTAGAAACGCCACTATCGGTACCAAAGGCAATGTTAACCCCTGCTTTATAAGCTTTAGCAAAGTTACCTTTCATATCTGTGCCCACTTTAATTGCTTTCGCTTTTTGTGATTCAGATAATACGTTGGTATTTTTTGCCATTTGTAAAACGGTTTCACCGGCCAGTAAGGTTGGTACTAGATAAGCACCTGATTTTTTAAATAACTTATATGATTTTTTACCCGCATAAGTACCGTGTTCAATACTCGCAACGCCGGCTTCTAAGGCAGCAATAATGCCATCTTCTTGATGTGCGTGACTCGCTACTTTTGCGCCCATACGTTTTGCAGCAAGAACCACTTCTTTTAATTCATCCATTTCCATCTGTTGACCAGTACCTGTAGCACGATCGGTTAACACGCCACCAGTTGATGTTATTTTTATTAAGTTCGCCCCATATTTAATAGCATGACGAGCCGCGCGACGACAATCATAAGGACCATTACAAACAGTTTTATTACTTTCATCATGAAATTCCATTAATTCAGGACTCACGCCACTAACATCAGCATGCCCTCCCGTAATACCAACGCCGCCGGCTGCAATAATAGTAGGACCTTGCATCCAGCCTTGATCAATAGCATCTCTTAATGCATACATTTCTTGTGAGCTAGAGCCAACATCTCTAACGGTCGTAAAACCTGCGTTTAATGTGCGCATAGCAAACATATGTGATCTCATTTGCATTAATTGCGATGACATTTTCAATGCCTCACGATCATTGTTTGGCCCCAATTCACCTTGTAAATGTACGTGCATATCCATCATACCAGGCATAACAAAGCTTTTAGATAAATCGACAAGTGTTGCCTTTTCATCAATCGAATTTGCAGAAACAAAACCTTTTTTAATGTCTGTTATTTTACCATCAACAATCACAATGCTTTGTTTTTTTAAAGGTGCTTTACCAGGAACCGCTAATAGTTCACCGGCATGAATAACTTGAGTATCCGCTAGTGCTGAAGTAGTTAATATAGATGCAATAGCAATTGAGAGTAACGATAATGCTTTCATTGTTCGTCCTTTAATCTTGTTATTATTTAATAATGCGTATTTATGTCTATCAAACCATAGCAAGGAATGAGTAGTTTAGGAAAATATATTGAGATTAAACTTTCATTTATTGAGACAAAGGGAGTGTTTTTAATATTTGTGAAGGCGTTAAAAACAAAAAAAGCTCACCTTTAAATAAAGTGAGCTTATCATAGAAGTACTAGAATATTTAGTTACAGCCTAGTGATGATGACCACCAACACCGTGTGCATGGCCATGTTCAATTTCTTCACTGGTTGCTTCACGCACATCAACCACTTCAAGATCAAAAGTTAATACTTTTCCAGCCAATGGCGGATTAATATCAACAGTTACCATAAAGCGCCCTGCTTTTAATACGGTAACTTGACGCTGGCCTTGGTCTGTTTCAACAACAGCTGTCATACCTGGCTTCCATTTAGCATTTTTACTTGGTAAACCAAGTAAATGCTTAACAGGAACACGTTGTACCATGTCTTCTTTTCGCTCACCGTATGCGTCTTCTGGTTGCAAGGTAACAGAGAATTTATCACCAGCTTCTTTATCAGCAAGCGCTTTTTCTACACCAACAAGCATATTGTTATAACCGTGAAGGTAGGCTAATGGATCTGAACTTAAAGAAGACTCTAGCTCTTTTCCTGCTTCATCTTTTAAAGTGTAGTGAAACTGAACAACCGTTTTATCGGTAATTTTCATATTGATTCCAAGAAATAAAGTGCCACAAGTAAAATGCAGCTTAAAATTTTACGCGAGTTTATCAAAAAGCTGATTCAGGCTCTATGATAAAATTCTCGTTTGCCTATATTTATGCCCAAAGTAATAATATCGCGACACTGGCAATAATTAAAAACATACCCAAATATTCCATTTTGGTAATTTTTTCTTTGAAAATTCGATAAGTTAAAAATAAGGTGATAAAAAATTCGACTTGCCCTAACGCTTTCACATAGGCAGCATTTTGAAAACTCGCTCCGGTAAACCATCCAATTGATCCAATAACACTGGTGATACCAACAAATAAACATAAACGCCATTGAGAAAACATGGTTAAGATCTGACTTCTGTCTTGAAAGTAAACATAAACCATCGAGATAATTGACTGTACCGAGATCATAAAAACGAGCGTAACAGCAGCGCTCACCATTAAATCTGTATTTAGCGCTAAACTCGCTTCACGTATTAATAAGGTGGTAATCGCTAGCGCAAGGCCTGACGCTAAACCAAAACCGGCTCCAGGGTTTTGAAAAACATCGGCATAAGTAAATTTTACCTTTGAGACGATCAACACACCAACAACACCAATGACAACGGATATCCAACCAAGTAGCGTTAACGCCGTTGAAAAAACTAACGCTCCTACTATTGCCACTTGTATCGCTTCGGTTTTCGCCAAACTTGTCGCAACGGCAAAATTTCGGTATTTAAAAGCGGCGACTAAACAAGCGGTACCAATGATTTGCATAACACTGGCTATCATTGCGTATTCAATAAATGAACGATTAAAGGTTGGCAGTGCTATGTCACGGTGCTGTAACATCCAAAATAAGTAAAGCACCGCAAAGGGCAAAGCATATACATAACGAACTGCGGTGGTCGCCATAGCATTTAAATGGCCTGATAATTGTTTTTGTCCTGCCGTTCTCACCGCTTGCATAAAAGCAGCGAGCAAAGTGAAATAAGTCCAAGTTTCCAAGTTTTTTCCTTTAAAAAATTAAGATGATAATGAAAATTTATTCATCTGGTATTTGTTGCCAGCGAAATTCCATCTGTTTCGCTGTTTTTAACGCGATGGATTTACCAAAAAGCTTTTCGATTAAATATAGGCTCATATCTATGCCTGCCGATATTCCGCCGGAGGTGAGCACTCTTTCCTGTTCAATCCAACGAACATTGGGTTTCACTGTTAAATCTTGATAACTTAAAGCCAGTGATTCAATATCTTCCCAATGCGTTGTCACTACTAAATTGTTTAATACGCCTGCTTCCGCCAATAAAAAAGCGCCTGTACAAACAGATGCAATGTATTTAACTTTTTCATTTTGTTCTGAAATCCAATCTATTACCGCTGATTTTTTCATTTCTTGATCATGGACTCCGCCCACAACTATCAATAAATCTAAAGGAGGATGTTCAGCAATATTAAAATGAGGAATTACGTTAAAGCCACCACGTGCGTTGATGGTTTGTGATGTTTGCCCAATCAAGTACACTTGATTGCAATCTTTTATAAAGCGGTTTGCCGTTGAAAACACTTCAAACGGTCCTGAGAAGTCCAGAACTTCCGCATTTTCATAAATATAAATACCAATATTCATGCAAACTCCTTATAAAATTATTACACGTTTTTGTAAACTTTATTGTACCGTATCAGGTATAAAAGCATATTGTTTATCTAATTCACTAAAGCCTAAACCGCTCTTTTTATGCACTTTTATTTGTACACCGATTCGCTCTTTTAGCGTATCAACATGACTGATCACGCCAATCATTTTGCCATTGGCGTTTAAGTTATCTAATGCATCTAATGCTATTTCTAAAGTGTCGTTATCAAGTGTGCCAAAACCTTCATCTAAGAATAAGGAATCAATACTCGTTTTAGCACTGGCAAGATCTGAAAGTGCTAATGCTAACGCCAGACTCACTAAAAAGCTTTCGCCACCTGATAGTGTTTTGGTGTCACGGACATGATCGGCTTGCCAAGTATCAATGACTTCTAGTGCTAAACTTTCTTTATTTTGACACTGCAATTGATAACGAGCGTGTAAGCGTGATAGTTGAATATTAGCCAAATGGACTAAATGTTCTAAAGTTAACCCTTGGGCGAAACGTCTAAATTTATCACCCGATGCGGAGCCAATTAAACCATTTAAGTAAGAAAGATCATCTACATCGATTTGCTGCTTAGCAATTTTATCAAGAATGTCACTTTGTTTACTTCGCAGTTTTTCATCATTTGATAATTGTTGATTTATTTGACCCTGCTTGAGCTGACCTTGTTTTATTTGCTCGGCAAGTGCCGTCAACTTTTCTTCAATAACAGAAAACTCAACCGGCGTAATACCGGAGGCTTCTAGCGTGTTAATATCACTATTAATTAGTATTAATTGCTGATTATGTTGATTAATCAGAGTATTGGCTTGTTGTATTTGCTCTTTTAACCGTTGTGCTAAGCTGGTTAATTGTTGCTTCTCATCACTTGGTAATAGCGCGCTGACAAACGCTGCTTCATCGCTGAAAATACTAGCCGACAATACCTCTTGCCATTGTTTTGTCTCTGTTGCTAATTGTTTTTCACTGTCTGCTAGCTGTTGCTGATTGCTGCTGCGTTTACCTACAAGCTCTTGATATTTATCTTTAATGAGATCAAATTTATTCTGTATTACATCAACTTGTTTCTGGATGTCAGTTTTATGCGCCGATAATTCAGCTCTTATTTCATGGATGCTTTTGTCAGCTACTAATGCTATTCGTTGCTGATTTAGTGTTGTTATTTTATCGGTAATTGCAGCAATTTCTTCTTGAAGATGAGTTAGGTTTTGAGTTAATCCGTTAAGTGTTGATTCTGCTATCGCTATTGCTTGTTCTATTTTTGCTAAGTTTTCAGTCAACCCCCCTAACTTTTCAAGATTCTTTTTATAATGCGTTAATTGCTGATTTTGTTTATCAAGCCAACTATTAAACATTTCAACATTTAACACCACTTCAGAAACAACCCAATCAACTGACGTAATAGCTTTGATAAAGCCAATGCTATCTTCAGTAAAATATTGGCTTAGAGACTGACTAAATAATTGATATTCATCGAACAAGCTTTCACTTTTGGTATGGATAGCTTCGTTATTTCGTAGCATCACACTGTGATTGCTCGCAAGCTGATTATCGATAATATTGATCTGATGCTGTTGGCTAGTAAACTGTCTTTCATCTACATGTAATTGTGCCGTCATATTTTGAATTTGCTGTGACAACTCATAGACTTGCTGGACTGACTTTTGTGTAGATGCTAACTGTTGACTATGTTGCTCAACATGTTGATGAATCGAATCTAGCTCAGCAATCGCAACACTCATAGGTAAAAGGCTAGCTAACTTTTGCCATTCCTCATTTAACGCTTGTTGTTCAGTGATGTTTTGCTGATGTGCTTGTGTTAATGAGTTTTTCTCAAAGCTCAGTTTCTCTTGTTCACTGTTAGCTAAATCCCCCTGCTGCTTTAATTGCTCAAGATTTGCCTCTAGATCTAACAATCGTTGCTGATGCACATTATCATTTTGATTAACCTCTTGATATTTCTCGATTAACGGATGTTCATGAGAGCCACATAAGGGGCATGCATCATCGGGTTGCAATTGATTGCGATGTTCCGATAGCGACAGTATGGTTTTTTGTTGCTCAACAATGACAAAAACATCATCACGTTGACGTTTAACTTGTCGATATTCCGCTCTTAGTTTTTCAATACCTTGATGATTCACCTGCATTCGCTGCTCAATATCGACAATATTGGCAGCTAGCTTATTAAGTTCATTAGAGATTAATTGATATCGCTCAGCATGGCTGATTGCAACGGTAAAGTTTGCATGAACACTTTGTAGCTGCTGAATATATTGCTGACATTCTTGTTCTGAATAACAATTAAGTGATGACAGTAATGTAGTCTTATCATTTTCTAAAACAGATAATTGTGCTTTCATTGACGAGATTGCGTGTTGTTGACCGGCAATAGATTCACTGAGTGCGCTTTTACTTGCTTCTTTTTCTTTATTATCAGCAATTAATTGATTTTTTTCGGTTAACAGCACAACAATCTCTTGATGTTCTATCACTAACTGCTGAAATTGATGTTGCCATAAGGGTAAATTCTCACTGAGCAAATGGTTATGTTGATGATCATCTGCTTGCTCGTTAATCTGGTTTAGTTGTTTTTTAACCTCAAGACATTCCTGCGTTAATTGTTGCAGTGTTTTTTCGCCGGTATTTTTTTCAGCTAAAATTTGTTGCTCTTTAAGCTTTAATTGTTTTAATTGTTCAGTTTTTTGATTAATTTCACTGTCAATCGGAACAACTTGATTAACCAGTAAATCTTCTGTTTCTTGTTGGGTTTTCGCTTGCTGTTTTTGTTGAGTTAACAACTGAGATAATTGCTGTTCTTGAACAGATTTTTCTTCTGTACTTTGTTTTAATGCTTTTTCTAATTGATTTGCAACATCCGTTAAACTTTTATGATGCTCTTTTTGACGATAATAAGCGTAGTAGTCATCTTTAATCAGCGCAGCGGGCTCGGCTAAAGTTAGTTTAGCTAATTCAACGTTACTGGCTTCTTGCTGTTGTTGTGCTTTTTCAAGCTGTGCATTTGCTACACATAATAAAGACTGCTGTTCAGCCCGTTGTTGATCAAGTTGTTTTGCTGATATCCATTGTTGTTGCTGAAAAACTAATGTTTTGTCTTGCGATGTAAGTTCCTGCAACTGCTGGGTAAGTTCGTTTACTTGCCCTTCCTCTAACAATTCAATATCTTGACTTTGGCTTTGTAATCTTTTTAACGTTTCATTAGCTTGTTTATGATTTTCAAATACTTGTTGTGAAATCAAACTATATATTTCTGTCCCAGTAAGTTGTTCTAACAATTCAGCTCTGTCTTTGTCTGGGGCATTTAAAAACGCAGCAAATTGGCCTTGAGACAACATCATTGATTTGGTAAAACGGGTAAAATCTAATCCTGAAATTCGGGCGATTTCTAAACGAACATCTGAAACTTTGCTAGCAAGTATCTTCCAGTTATCCGCCTCTTTATCAAAGAAAGCTAATTCAGCTAACGGCTTTTGTAAGTTGCCGTCGATACTATTTTTAGCTCGTCTTTGACTCCAAAACGCGCGATATGCACGACCTTTAATTTCAAATTCAACTTCAGCTAAACAATGTGAAGTTTGCCTTGTCATTAATTGGTTCTGACTATCAGACACTTTGATCCGCGGAGTTTGATGATAAAGTGCAAGACATAACGCATCTAAAATGGTGGTTTTCCCTGCCCCGGTAGGTCCGGTTATCGCAAATAGAGTATTGCTGTTAAATGGCGCTTGGCTAAAGTCAATTTTCCATGCACCTTTTAAAGAGTTTATGTTTTCGAAACGTAACGATAAAATTTTCACGATAATTCACCATCAGCAGTAGCATTTTTTGCAGCTTTCTTTAGTGAATCAGTTTGAGATTCATCAATTGAAACCTCTTGTTGTCGTGCTGATTCTACTTGCGATACTGTCGTTAAAAACAGTTCGTTTAAACGTTGCTTCCTGGCTAGTTCAGCCTCTGACTGCCAGGATTCTTCGGCAAGACGAGTTTGAAAAACATCCGTTATTTTTAGCTCGTCCAAAGTGACCTTTGCTTCACTAGCAATCATCGCTTTTCGCGCTTTCTTAGTGCGACGAGTTAACAATACTTCAACGGGATAAGCTTGGGTAATTTGTTCAATTTTATGGCTTAAGTCAGTTAAGTAATCCGCACTTTCAATTTCAATATCAAGCCAAACATTTTCCCCTTTTGCTAGGTGTATATTATCGGTTTCTCCACTGGCAGCTGTTGTTTGTTTACTTTCTCCGTTATCAATAGCTTCAAGCAAAGCCTTCACGGCCTGTTCTAAATCATCTAAAGTAGTTTTGATCATTGCCATCGCTTGAAATCGCGGAATTACCAGTGGTTTAACTTCCGTTAATGTCTTTTGAGTGAACTCTGCCAATAACACTTGTTTATCTTGTGAAACTTCATCAAAACTTAAAGGAATGGGTGAACCGCAATAACGAATATGCTCTGTTTTACCCACCTTTTGACTGCGGTGAATATGTCCTAAGGCAATGTAATCAGCTTCTGGAAAAGCATTAGCAGGAAACGCTTCAAGCGTACCGATATAAATATCTCGCACTGAATCTGAGCTAGTGACGCCAACGGCGGTTAAATGCCCTGTCGCAATAATCGGCACTTCACCTTTTGATATGCTTTCAGCTCGTTGATAAAGCTGCTGATAATGTTCCGTGATCGCTTGTTGTAACGCTTGCTGTTTTTCCTGTGAAGATTGGCCCGCTTGACTGAGTAAAATATCACGAGGACGAATAAAAGGAATGGCACAAATCACAGCCTGCAAGTTATTATTTTTATCGTTAATTTCAATTAACTGCTGTTCAACTTTCTCAGATGCGGTGGTAATTACCCGACATGACAACGCAGATAACACAGCTTTTGACTCACCCAGCATAGCGACTGAGTCATGATTACCGGCCAAGATAATTAATTGGCAATTGAGTTGATGAATTTTAACGATAAAATCGAAATACATTTCTCGGGCATAACTAGGTGGCGTACCTGTATCAAAAATATCACCGGCAACAATCACTGCCTGTATTTTATGTTGGCTAACTTGTGCTAATAACCAGGTTAAAAACTGCTGGTGTTCTTGTGCGCGACTCTTACCATAAAAGTATTGGCCTAAATGCCAATCAGAAGTATGTAAAATACGAAATGCCATGAAAAATTAAACTTTAAAAAGACCAGTGATTATGAATGAAATTCTAACTTACTTTGCTTGAGATACATATCCTATTTGCAAAATAGCTGAATAACTCGCATATTAAGTTAACTAGGGCGTGTTGACCTTTCGAGGTTAAATTTTGTTCAAAATAAAAGCCATTTATTCAAAGCGTGAGCTAAGTAGCATGGTTGTTCCATGTAAATAGCGAACAACGAATAAAAAATGGCTTTTAATTGAACCCTTCGGGCAACGTTTGTTTGTCATTTCTACTGCATTTTTGCTCATTGAGGTGGAATAACCACATAACATTCGCAATGCTTTGTATAAATACCAAACAAACAGTTGCAAAAATCATCGCGAAAGATCAACACGCCCTAATTGAATGACAATATAAATGAGACAAAAAAATGAATAATCAAATTGTTTGGGTTGACATTCCGGTAACCGATTTAGATCGCGCCATAAGCTTCTATTCAGCCTTGTTAGATGGGGAAGTGCTTAAGCAAACCTACGACCAGTTTAACTTTGGCTTATTACCACACGCTGATACCAGTGTTTCTGGATGTTTAATAGAATCACCCGCAGAACATATTAATGAATTTGGCCCGTTAATTTACTTTAATGTTGAAGGACGAATTTCCCAAGCAGTTGAAATTGCCAAAAGTTTCAATGTTGAAATTATCGAAGAAATGTTTCAAATGGGTGAACACGGCTTTCGCGCTGTATTAAAAGACACCGAAGGAAACAGAATTGCCTTACACAGTTCTATTGGCTAGAGAAAACTTAACATGACGCCTGCAGTAAAATTACTCGAAAAATTAAAAATACCTTATCAATTACATCAGTATCATCATGACGATACTGCCACTTCTTATGGACTAGAAGCTGCAGAAAAACTAGCGGTAAGCGCTGAAATGATTTTTAAAACACTGGTGGTTGAAACAGAAAACAAGACCCTTGCCGTTGCCATTGTGCCTGTTGAAAAACAGCTTAACTTAAAAAGCATCGCCAAGTCATTACCCTGTAAAAAAGTGGCGATGGCTGATCCTAAACGTGTGCAAACCACAACAGGTTATGTTTTAGGTGGCGTTAGTCCTTTTGGGCAAAAAAAACGTTTATCAACAATTTTAGATACGAGTGCAAAACAATTTGACAATATTTTTGTAAGTGGGGGGAAACGGGGCTTAGAAATCGAAATTTCACCCAAAGATTTAGTAAAAGTATTAAGTGCTAAAACCAGTGCTATCAGTAATGGATAGCACTTTTGTTTTATTTGCCGGATTATTTAATTAAAAAATGTCGGATAATTAAATGATGTTAGATAATTTGAATTTAATCGAAAACATAACCAGTTAAGGTAACGTACAAGCTAGTCATGCGGTTTTAAGATAACTTTGCCATCACTTTTATGTTTAGCATAATGATCGAGTGCCTTTGGAAAATCTTCAAAATTAACACTAGCATAAATATCTGTATGGAAAATTCCTTGTTCAAATAATTTTTGCACTTTGCGGCTTAACGAAATAACTTGCCACGGATTCGCATCACCAATGTATTTTGCTAACCAAAAGCCTTCAATTTTAATATTCCTAAAAATCACATCAGCTACCGAAAATAAACCACCAACCGGGTCAAACGTTTCGGTTAATCGACCATAAACAATGGCGGTAGAATTATTTGGCATTGCTTTTAACATTCTCGGGGTATCTTCAGCGGCAACCGCGTCGAGCAATACTGTAGCGTGCAAATCATGACAAGCTTGTTTAAGTTCTTCTTGAAAATCATCCGCAGTTGTTAACAATACTTGAGTTGCCCCTAATTTCTGCAATACTTCCACGTTACTTTCACTGCGCACCGTCGCAATGGTTTTTAGTCCGAGCATATTTGCATAACGTATAACGCCCTTACCTACCTGGCTCGCCGCTGCATTAATAACCATTGCTTTGGCTTTTAATGCAATAGCGCGGTCAACCATACACACTGAAGTACAAGGATTAACAATAATCGTCGCCGCTTGTTCATCTGATAGCGATTGACGAACAGGTAAACAAAAATTAGCTTTAGTGACGGCATATTTTGCCCAAACTCCATCTATTCCTGGCTGAGCAGAAACCGCAACCCGCTTACCAACCAACCATTTTCCGTATAGGCCAGCATTGGCATCAACAACAACACCACACCCCTCAAAACCAACATAAGCACCATTATTAGGCGCTAAACCATACTTGCCCAACAAGTACACTAAATCTGACGGATTAACAGGCGAGGCAAGCATTTTTACTAACACTTGGCCTTTTCTCAATTTAGCCACTGGTTTTTCTAACAAGGCAATACGAGCGGAAGAAGGTAAAGATTGATCGTCATTTAATACTAATGAAAATCCCGTGTTAATCGTCGGTAGTGAAGTTAATGATGACAAAATATATATACCCTAAAATAGCTAAACTCATATCTAAATTAATATCAGGCTATCAAGTCTTAATGAGGAATAAAAGCACTATTATCTGACACCCTGTAAATTTTAATAATGCAAACATTAAAACACTCTTTTTAAATAGAAGAGTCTCAATATATCAATAAGTTATATAGAACACGTAGCAAAACTTAAAAAAGCCATGTTAATCTAAGTATCAATTTAAATGGTAAAAGAGCTACGTGATGAATTATATCGACATTAATGCCCCAGCAATAAAATCTATCTCTTTAGTTGCTCATGATAATATGAAAGTTGAGCTAATCAATTGGTGCCAAAAATATCAAGACGCCCTTAAACCTCACACTTTATATGCAACCGGCACTACCGGTTTACAAATTGAAAAGCAAACTGATTTAGCCATTAATAAACTAATTAGTGGTCCTTTAGGGGGGGATCAACAGATTGGTGCTTTGATCACTGAACAGAAAATAGACATTATGATTTTCTTTTGGGATCCATTAGAAGCACAGCCCCATGATCCTGACGTTAAAGCATTACTAAGATTAGCGGCCGTATGGAATATTCCTGTTGCCTGTAATCGCGCTACCGCTGATTTACTGATCACCTCGCCTTTATTCGCTTCAAGTTATGAAAAGAAGATTCCTGATTATCAAGAATATATTGCCTCTCGAAGTTAACCAATAAACCACAATTGTATTTAAAATTAGGAGACTAGTATGTTCTCCTAATTAGCTTAGTGTCAGAGCTAAGTTTGACAAAAACCTTATTCAAGACTAAACCTATTTAGGTTACTTATACGGATTCATGTTGTCGTTAGAAGTTAGTAACAAATGGAACTTCACTTATAAGGATATTAATCATGAATAAGCAAATACTTACGTTAATTGTCATAATTTTCACTTTTACTTCTTTTCAATCAATCGCCATCAATGAGATAAAAGCAGCGCCTAACAAAGCAACTGCCAATATACTGGTGATCGATATTAACAATGCTGAGCCGAAAGACTTAGTGACTTTGAAAGGCGTAGGAATGAAAAAAGCACAAGCAATAGTCACTTACCGTCAAACCAATGGTCCTTTTGCCAATATTGAAGACTTACTGAAAGTGCAAGGCATTGGCAAACATGTATTAGCTGAAAACAAAAGTCGATTGAAACTGTGATCATGCTATTTAATCATTTCAATCTTTGAGCCATTAAGTACTAAACACATGTGTTTAGTACTTATCTAATCACTTTTATTAGACACATTTATTAGATAATAGTTATTAAAGTTCATAATCTCCCCTGTTATAATCCCCGCAAGTTTCTCGCTAAATAAAATAATTAATGAACTATATCCCATTAGATGAATTTAAATACGCATGGATCTTTCGCCATAAAAGTTTACCTATCGACAGTAAAGTATTAAACAAAATTAAGCCGATGACAGAGCAAAGAGCCATGGTTTTATGGGATAGTTTTATTAGTAAAAGTGCCGATCATCCTGATTTTTTCAAACAAGGAGATTGGGCGTTTGACAAGGAAAGTTGGCACGAATCAGGAAAATGGGAAGGTATTTGGGACAGCGATGAAACAGAACTACCTAGCGCGATTTTAGAAAATATCCAGTGGGATCCAAATACCGTTGTTTATTATTGTATTAATAGAAAACTTGTAATTGAAACCACTTGGCTTAATTTTAAAAACTGCTGGAAAAACTTTTTATTTATCGATGATGGTACCTTATTAATAGGTAAAAAACGCTCTGAAGCCATCCAATTTAGTGCTAATGGCCAATTTAAAGTGGGTAAAAAAGCTTAACGATACCAGTAAGATAATTAACGCTTTTAATAAGTTAAAATAACAGCGTTAATTTCACCCCTGAATACATTTGGCTGTCGGCTTGCCAATATTCGCCATCAATTTGACGATAACGAGCGAAGCCTTCAACAACAATGCTATCAAATTTAATCCCTAGTCCAGAGCCAATATAACCATCAATATCATTTGAGCTATCGTAATCTTGATAATAATCTGCATAACTATGGGGTTTAGTATAAGCATCGGTGGCAAGATATGTTAAAAACTCGCTGAACGTTAGATGTTGATCATACTCATCTTTATCCCGATCACTTAATACCATTTCACCAAAATCGAATCCAAGTTCTGCGTAAACAAAGACATCTGAAAAATAACCAAATTTTATCCCTAAATCCCATGCTAGATAATGATGTTCAATATTTAAATCATCTGTCACTTTTGCATTTCCCAGTGAACTGTTTATGGCAATGCCAACTGAAGAATTAGGATTAATTAACCAATACTCACTGCCAACCCCATTAATATAATCTCCATCGTTCAGTTCAGTTTTTAGAAAAAATCCGATTTCCTGATCTGTCGAAGCTGTGGCAAAATTGCAAACCATTAACAGGATCACAATAACAATACGATTAAAAAAATAAGACATTTCACTTCCAGTGATTTATAGATTTAAAGAGATAGGATTAAAAGATAAAGGGTTAAAAAAAACATAACATTAGCTATTATCGCACGATAATTAACAATAATTGAACATAACATTGTCTTTCCTTTCATAAGTTCTCAATTTATTAGGGCTTGTTTATTTATTTCACCACTAACATCGACCGATATCATCTTGATAAACTCGTGTAATACTAGATACGCTAACAAGTAAACAACCTGACGCTATATCGACTTTTTGTTTTTGCACTAACGTAAATGAGCCTAACTCAGGCGTATATAAATGGTATTCATAAGCTTTACTATCCCCTTCTGATAATCGGGTAAATAAACCGCCAAAAACCGCACCAACTATGGCACCACCGATAATATCATCACTATTACCATCAGCTTGGTCAAGTGCCCCAATGATGCTTCCGCCAACAATGCCTGACGGAACATTTGAAGCGAGCTTAACTTCTTCTCTATGACTAACTTGTGTGTAATATTTTTGAATGATTAAATTTTGATTTTCTCGATTTACACCGTTAGTACTACAACCGGTTATTAAAAAAGCAAAAAGCATATAAGGTAAAAGTTTCATGGGCTACTCATCCGTTGTTTAAACCTAATCTTAGGCGTTGTCATTAAGCTAATTATTTCAATAACGGCTGTTAGATTCAGTAACTAAGATGTAAGAAATGACAAGTCGGATGTTAAAAAGTGTAAGCAGGCAAAATCTAAAAAGGACCTTTATTATATTGCCTGCATTATGTGAGTAGTTATTTAAGCTGAAGAATGAAATTATGCTTGGCTTGTTTCTTTTTCATTCACTTCTTCAATAATTTCTTCCGTAGTATATTCAGATAAGTTTTCACCTGACAACATTACCGCAAGCCAACGACCTTCTTTTGATGTTTCCAATGCTATTTTAATGATCATAGTTAATGGCACTGAAAGTAACATACCTACGGTGCCTAATAACCAGCCCCAAAATATTAACGATAAAAATACCACTAAAGTTGATAACCCTAGGCCTTTACCTAAAAATCGCGGCTCTACCGCATTGCCCATCACAGTATTAATCACTAAGTAACCTAAACCAATAAAACCAGCTTCGGGAGCGCCAAGTTGTAATACCGCTAGCGACATAGCAGGTACAGCAGCAATGATAGAACCAATATTAGGAATATAATTCAGTAAAAAAGCTAACACGCCCCATAATAGCGGAAAATCTAACCCGAACGCCCACAGCATAATAGAAACACAAGCTCCCGTTGCAATGCTGACTAAAGTTTTGATGGCCAAATAATTATTAACCGATGATAAAAAACGATCAATTTGTCTCATACGCATTTGCGGATCATCAAAAGCTAAATGAAGCTTTTTCGGCATTGAAGATGCCTCTGACAACATAAATACCACGGTAATAATGATCAAAAATAAATTTGCCATCACATTGCCTAATCCACTTAACATATCAGCTGCCAGTCCCATAGCCGCCGCAGGGTCAACATATTCAGTGATCAATTCTGAGGAGAGTACAATGTTGTAAGTAGCAAGTTTTTCGATTACCCAGGCTAGTTGAACCGTTAACTGCGCCCGGTAAACCGGCATTAACGCGGATAACTCACTTAATGATTTTCCAACTAATCCGGCTAACGACAAGACAATAGTGACAAACATCAAAATAACCAATAACACCGCGATTCCCTTAGGCACTTTATATTTTTGTGCATTCGTGACTAACGGGTTACAAATAATTGCGATAAATGCGGAGAGCAAAAATGGTACTAAAATATTAGTTGCGGTTTTGATGCCAGCTAAAACAACAAATAATGCTGCAGTAACTAATAATGCTTTCATCACGCCATTGGTATTTTCTAGTGAAGCCATAAGAAACTTTTTATTTTTGATAATAATTAAAACTATACGGTAAAAGCGAAATGAAAAACAGTGACAATCACGGCCAGAAATTAAAAATCCCGTTAATTATTATTTAATTAACGGGATAAAATTCGATAAACTATGCCTAGTAATACAATCAAGAGTTCATTACATTGTTCTGCGGATCAAAGTAACACTCGTTAAGTTTAACAAGCGATAACAGCTAAGCATGCCAATTAAACCGACAAAGCCAGCGCCAGATAAAATTCCCACTAACCAATAAGAAAAGTGAAAACTGCCAGTCATGTCAAAGGTTTGCGTTTGTAAAAAGAAAACGCCTATCTCCATACCGATACTTGCCATCAAACCAGCAATGCCGCCTAAGGCTACAAACTCAAACAAAATGCTGTTACGTAACAATGAGCCTTTTGCCCCAAGCGTACGTAAAATAGCAAGTTCTCGTTCTCGTTCTTCCATGCTCGCTTGTACTTGAGCAACTAAAACCAAACTGCCCGCAAGTACGACTAACACTAAAATTAATTCAATAGCGATAGTGACTTGTTCAATCATTTGATTCAACTGTTTCATAATATTATCAAAATCAATCATTGAAATTGTTGGGTACTGCCCGATGAGTTGATAAAAGGCGTCTTTTTTCTCAGGCGCAACATTCCAAGCAGAAATAGACGTGGCAGGAAAGTCAGCTAATACCGATTGATTAAAGATCATAATAAAATTAAGTTGACGGGTTTTCCAATTCACTTCACGCAAACTTGTAACCGACGCGGTAATTTCACGCCCACCAATATTAAACGCTAATTCATCACCTAATTTAATATCAAGCCTTTCAGCAACACCTGACTCAACAGAGACCTGTGGCGTTTTATCGTCTTTTTGCCACCACTGGCCTTCGAGAATTTTATTTTGTTGAGGAACGTCATTTAACCAAGTTAAGCCAAGTTCACGTCCCATGCCTCTACGACCTTCTGGCTCCTTTTCTTTATTCTCCTTGTCTTTGTCTGCTTCATTTGCCAACTTATCTTCTTGATTGTCTTTAATTCGAATGGTTTGTTCACCATTGATTGACGTTAATCGGCCACGATATACCGCAAAAAAACCTCGATGTGGAATATCATTTTCTTCAGTGAACTGAGTAAGTGGCGCAATTTGTTCTTCGGTAATATTAACTAAATATTGATTCGGGGTATCTTCTGGAAACTGAGCTTGCCACTCGTCAATAATTGAGGTTTTCATCACGGTTATTAGTAATAATAATTTTATCGCGATGGTAAAACTGACTAATTGCACACTGTTTTCATTGGCCCGTCGTTTTAAATTTGCTAACGCTAAATGCCATGACTTACCCGCTTTAGTACCGACACTTCGTCCAGCATTCATTACCAAACGCCCTAAACCAAGCAAAATAATGGAAACCAATAAACCACCAGCCAATAGTGAAAAGCTCATGATGATGTCGCCACTAAACATCAATAATAAAGCTAATAATGCCACCAATGGGATTAATTGATGCCAACCAAACTGAACGTCTTTCGCCGCTGAAAAACCTCTAATCACCGAAAGTGGTGATGTATGAATCAGGGATTTTATCGGATGAATAGCAAAAGCAACCGCACATAATAAGCCAGTTACAATCGCGGTAATAAAAGGGGTAAACGTTAGCGGTGAATCATCTAATGATAAATACTCTTCAATGGCATTAGCTCCCATAAATAGTAACACGTAACCTAAAAGTAAACCTGCCGCAATACTAATGACACTTAATAAAGTCCAATGTAAGCAATACAGTTTGCGGACATGCGAGATAGAGGCACCGAGCGCTCTAAACACAGCAACAACAGATTGATGCCGCTGTCCGTATCGTCTACTTGCAACGGCAACAGCAACAGCTGCTAAAACAATACCGAGCATACTCGCTAATGATAAAAATCGTTCAGCACTACCAAGCGTGGTTGATAAACGATTTTGTGCGCGCTTAGCGTCGTACCAACGTTGAGTATCATTAACCTGAGGTTTTATCCATTCTTCGAACGTTTCTATCGCAGTTGGCTCTCCAGCAAACAAATAAGAATGCCACATTCGACTGCCTGGCTGGACAATATCGGTTGCAGGTAAATCATCAACATTCATTAAAATAGTCGGCCCTGCCACTAAAAATCGGTAAGAGCGATCAGGAATATTAGTAATAATCCCCGCAATTTTTAATGGTGCTACACCAATTTCAACCGTATCGCCGATTTCAACGCCTAGTCGACTAAGCAAACTACGTTCAACCCATAACTCGCCACGCGCTGGCCCACCAACCACTTCTTCAACGCCATTGATAGCACGTTGAATTTTTAATTCTCCACGTAATGGATAGTTAGTCGAAACAGCATCAATTTCGCTAAGCAACATATTGTCACCAAAAAAGACCATTGAATCAGTTGCCACTTTCTGAGCAACATTTAAATTCAATGATTCACTTTTGGTAATAAATTTGTCATCAATAGGGCCATTTCCCCCAAAAACACGATCGGCTGCGATGGTATTGGTACTATTTGCCACGATAGCGTGTTTTATTTGCCCTGAAAATCCGGTTAATGAAAAGACAGTTGCAACCGCTAAGACAATAGCTAAAAAGATAATGGTTAATTCGCCACGACGAAGTTCATGATCGAGTAAACGTAGCGACTGTTTGTACCAAATGTTATTTGAACTTGTCATAATTAACCTACATTTGCGACAGTTGAATTTTCATTACTAACATAAACACTGTTTTCTGACGCTTGGGTAAGTACACCACTGTCCATTTCTACTTGTCGCTGACAACGTGCAGCTAATTTAGGATCATGAGTAACTAGCACTAAAGTAGTTCCTAATTGCTCATTTAAATCAAACAACAACTCAGTAATATGTAGGCCTGTTTTAGTATCTAGATTTCCTGTTGGTTCATCGGCAAATAAAATATCTGGTTCGCCGATAAACGCTCGAGCGATAGCCACTCTTTGCTGCTCACCACCAGAAAGTTGAGACGGATAATGATCAAGTCTATCTCCTAAGCCAACTTTCTCTAATAACGCTTTCCCACGTTGTTCTGCTTCATCAATATTGGCTAATTCCGCAGGTAACATCACATTTTCAAGGGCGGTTAAACTGTTTATCAATAAGAATTGTTGAAAGATAAAACCCACATGATTGGCTCGCACTTGGCTACGTTGTTCTTCATTAAGCTGGTGTAATGCATGGTTTTTAAGATAAACTTCCCCTGACGTTGGTAAATCAAGTCCTGCTAAAATAGATAACAAGGTTGTTTTTCCTGATCCTGATGAACCAACAATCGCGATGGTTTCGCCATTGTTTACCGTTAAATCTGTCGGCTGTAATAACGCCAGGGTTTTATCTTCTAACTGAACTGATTTGGTAAGAGAACTAACTTTTAATATGCTTTCAGCTTCTACTTCGGAATGGACCTTCATGAAAAAATACTCATCTATTGCTTTATTTCTTTTTATCTATTTAACCTTAATGACCACCAGTTGGGCAACTAGTTCTATCCTATTATTTGGAGATAGTGTCAGTGCAGGCTATGGAATGGAGCAAAAACAAGGCTGGGTACATCTGTTAAATGAACAATTAATCGCTAAAAAATCACCTTACAGAATTATAAATGCTAGTGTTAGTGGTGAGACGACAGCCGGCGGTTTATCTCGACTTGAAGGGGTATTAAAAGACAATAAAGTCGACCATTTGATTATTGAGTTAGGGGGAAATGATGGCTTACGCGGTTACCCACCTAAATCAATTAAAAAAAATTTGTTACAAATGATAAACATAGCCAAACAAAAAAACATTCCTGTTAGTTTAATGAAGATTAAAATTACACCAAATTATGGAGTAAGGTATTTAAAAATGTTTGAAGCAGTATTTGATGAAGTAGCTAAAGAAACTAATAGCACATTATTGCCCTTTTTTATGGAACAAGTTGCGTTAGATCCAGACTTAATGCAACAAGATGGCATCCACCCCAATATTAAAGCACAACCTTTAATTGCAAACTATGTTGAAAAACAATTAACTCATTTAATGGAATAGGTTTAGTTACACATGGAATTTATTTGGATTTTATTTGCCTTCGCTTGTGGGTTTATAGCAAAACTAGTGAGTTTACCTCCTTCAATTGGCTATTTACTGGCTGGCTTTATTTTGAACTTTTTAGGATTTCAAGCCGATAATTTAGTGTTAGAACTTGCCAATATTGGCATCACTTTAATGTTATTTACCATAGGGTTAAAATTAAATATTTCAGATCTAGCTAAAAAAGAAGTTTGGGCAGGAAGTATTTCACATTCACTGATTTGGCTAATTGCCGGCTGCTTGTTTTTAAAAGTGTTAGCCTTCACCACCATCCCGTTTATTTCATCACTTACTTATCAATCGTCAGCTTTGATCATTTTCGCACTATCGTTTAGTAGTACGGTTTGTGTGGTGAAATTATTAGAAGATCATGGCGAAATGAAAACACGCCACGGTAAACTCGCGGTTGGTATATTGGTTATGCAAGATATTTTTGCCGTAATATTCCTTGTTGCTGCAACCGGAAAAACGCCATCAGTTTGGGCGGTATCATTATTACTACTTATCCCATTAAAACCACTTTTATCTAAACTGATCGATAAAGTTGGTCATGGTGAATTAATCCCACTTATGGGGTTTTTCTTAGCGTTTGGCGCTTATGAGTTATTTGAACTAGTCAGCGTTAAAGGGGATTTAGGTGCTTTATTAGCAGGTATGTATTTAGCCAGTCACACTAAAGCCACCGAAATCAATAAATCTTTACTAAGTTTTAAAGATATTTTTCTAATAGGATTCTTTTTATCCATTGGTTTTGCAGCCTTACCTACCTGGGAAATGTTGGGTATTGCGCTATTACTTACCCTTACGCTGCCTTTTAAATTCATCTTGTTCTTTTATTCATTTAACCTCTTTAGATTAAGAGCGAGAACTTCATTTTTAAGTGCCTTAGCGTTAACAAATTTTAGTGAGTTTGGTTTAATTGTTGCCGCAATAAGCACAAAAGCTAACTGGTTAGATAAAGAATGGTTAGTGATATTGTCATTAGCGGTTTCAATTTCTTTTATCATTACCAATGTTTTATATAACTATGCTCATGATTTTTACGCACAATATAAGTCTTTATTTAATCGTTTTCAGCACCCAGAGAAATTACCCGAAGATAGTTTTGTTCAGCCCTGTGACGCTCCTGTTGTTATTATCGGTATGGGACGAGTTGGTATGGGGGCTTATAAGGCGCTTGAAATGCAAACCCCGAACCAAGCTTGGGGTTTAGATACAGATAAAACGAAACTTGCTTTATTACACGACATGAATATTCGTGCTTATCAAGGGGACGCTGAAGATGCCGACTTCTGGGAAAACATCGATTTAGATCAAATAAAGTTAGTGCTACTTGCACTGCCATCAGTACAAGACATTATGAATATTACCTCTCAACTAAAACATGCTAAATTTAAAGGTAAGATTGCTGCCATTGCACGATACGACGATGAACGAGAAGCCTTGGAAACATTTGGTGTAGATAAAGTATTTAACTTTTACAGTGAAGCGGGTGTAGGTTTTGCTGAAGAAAGTATTAATTTAGTGAAAGGACAATTAACTTAAGCGTTGTTTTACAATTCTTTAAATTTACTGTACTAAACGCTAAGCTTTACTATTTAACGGTAGTAATAGTAAAGCTTATCGAATTGCTGTTAGGTTCAGCTAAAAAATTAAAACAAAAAAGCCGACATTACGTCGGCTTGTTTGTACTTTAAAAGTGGCATCCCTAAGGGGATTCGAACCCCTGTTACCGCCGTGAAAGGGCGGTGTCCTAGGCCTCTAGACGATAGGGACGCAAAACTTGCTTATCGAAATATTTCGATAGTTTTGCCTAAGACGTTAGAAAACATCTTTCCTAAGTGGTCTTAAGCAAAGCAAATCTTTTGAAAAGGTTACCCTTTCCAACTAATTATTCAAAATAATCATTTAAAACAATTAGCGTCAAACGTTTTTCGATTTTTCAATCAAGGTATAAAGTAAGACCTAGATTACTTTACCCTTCACTATCACTCTACGACAAACGTAAAATAACAGCTAAATGTGGCATCCCTAAGGGGATTCGAACCCCTGTTACCGCCGTGAAAGGGCGGTGTCCTAGGCCTCTAGACGATAGGGACGCAAAACTTGCTTATCGAAATATTTCGATAGTTTTGCCTAATACGATAGAAAACATCTTTCCTAAGTGGTCTTAAGCAAAGCAAATCTTTTGAAAAGGTTACCCTTTCCAACTAATTATTCAAAATAATCATTTAAAACAATTAGCGTCAAACGTTTTTCGATTTTTCAATCAAGGTATAAAGTAAGACCTAGATTACTTTACCCTTCACTATCACTCTACGACAAACGTAAAATAACAGCTAAATGTGGCATCCCTAAGGGGATTCGAACCCCTGTTACCGCCGTGAAAGGGCGGTGTCCTAGGCCTCTAGACGATAGGGACGCAAAACTTGCTTATCGAAATATTTCGATAGTTTTGCCTAAAACGTTAGAATAAACATATCCTAAGTGGTTCTATGCAAAGCAAATCTTTTGAAAAGGTTACCCTTTCCAACTAATTATTCAAAATAATCATTTAAAACAATTAGCGTCAAACGTTTTTCGATTTTTCAATCAAGGTATAAAGTAAGACCTAGATTACTTTACCCTTCACTATCACTCTACGACAAACGTAAAACAACAGCTAAATGTGGCATCCCTAAGGGGATTCGAACCCCTGTTACCGCCGTGAAAGGGCGGTGTCCTAGGCCTCTAGACGATAGGGACACAAATTAGTTAATCAATATTTTATAACTGAATTAACCAATAAAACTATCTAAGAAATGTTATCAAACACCTCTATAAAATATGGTGGAGCTATGCGGGATCGAACCGCAGACCTCTTCGCTGCCAGCGAAGCGCTCTCCCAGCTGAGCTATAGCCCCGCTTGACTGAAATATTGGTGGCCTAGTACCTTTATTTCAGAATTCGAAAAGTGTACTGCTACTCATCGAAAGCGAGGCGCATTCTAAGCAGCAGCCCTTTCACTGTCAACCCTTATTTTAGATAAAAGGCTATTTTTTTAAAGACAGTTAACTAAGTGATTATATAAACGACAACTTGACTATTTTTTGTATATTCAAGTGTTTAATCGCAATGTTTTTCTTAATGATTTAAATATGTAGGTGAAATTCATTAATCATTACACTTTTTACAATAGATAATGATAGTTTAAAAATATTTTTTATACAGCAAAACCTCGCTTCATGCATAGCCTAATAAGCCTTTTACTTTATTTTCATGATAAAAAGCGGTAAAGTTAATGTTATCTCTCTGTTATAAAAATAATATATGCAATTAAAAAATATCAAAGTTGTAGCCATTGGCGGAGGTCACGGCTTAGGTCGTGTATTATCGACACTTTCATTTTTGGAAAAACAACTCACTGGTATTGTAACGACAACGGACAACGGCGGCTCTACTGGAAGATTAAGAAAACGCAGTAGTACCATAGCTTGGGGAGATTTACGAAACTGTTTAACCCAATTGGTAGATCAAGACTCAATTGGAAGCCAGCTTTTCGATTTTCGTTTCGACGGTGGAGATGAATTAGGCGGGCATAATTTAGGAAACCTTATTTTATTTGCTTTAGGCCAAATTCAGTCTCGTCCTCTTGACTCGATCAAATTAGTTCGTCGACTACTAAGAGTTAAAACGCCTGTTTTACCTATGTCAGAAACGCCCACGGATCTAATGGCTTTCTATCCTGAAGGTCGATGCCGAGTTGGTGAATTATCGGTAGACGAAATGCCAGTAATGCCAAAAAACCTGATGTTAGCTCCGTTAGTTAAAACCTTATCTCATTGCAATGAAGCGTTAGCTAACGCTGATTTAATTATTTTAGGCCCTGGTAGTTTTCTTACCAGTGTTGTGCCGCCGTTATTAGTCAGAGATATTGTTAATGGTATTAACAATAGTAAAGCGCATTGTGTGTTTATCGAAAATATCGTGCCAGAAAAAAGCCCTTCTTCAAAGCTTAGCTTAGATGAAAAATTATTATGGATAAAAGAGAATATCGGCTGTTTACCTATCGATAGTGTTATCGCCAATGGTAATGAGGTTAAATCAGATATTTTACCGGTATTAAATTGTGATCTAGCTAATCAGAATATTGAGCACTATCACGATAGAGCAAAATTAATAACCGCATTAGAACAATGTGTGGCAAATATCCAAGAGAAGCCGATACCGCTTGATCATAAATCAGTTAACGACTTTTCAAAGATAGTTAATTCTTAACAATTCCTACTAATTAATACGCCACATCGATATTTACTTTGAGCGTTCATCTTCGCTTATTCTACTAGCGACGGCGCCCATCTGACCTTTATATTTAGCATCTAACCTCTTGTTATATGGTCTTTGTGCGCTGCCAGACATAGTTTCAAAATTTAGTGCGGCAATTTTCATTTTTGGACGAAGCGCTAATGGTAATTTACCACTGTTATAAAATTCCAAAACAATTTGCCCAGACCAACCTGGATCAATGCGATGTGCCGTTACATGTACCATTAAGCCAAGACGCGCTAATGAAGAACGACCATCTAACCAACCGACGATATCGTCGGGCAAAGTAACAGATTCATAAGTTACCGCTAATGCTAATTCGCCTGGATGTAAGAAAAAAGCCTCTCCATCTGGAATGACAATTTCATCACTCATCACAGAATTCATCGCTTTTTGCATTTCTTCTTTCGGGCCACTTAAATCGATATAAGGTGCGGTATGATCTTGAAAAACACGAAACTCATGACCAAGCCTGATATCAACACTCACCCCTGAAATCATTGTTTCATCGGGTTTAGGCGAGATAACAATTCGTTCTTGTTCAATTAATTTTTCTATGTCGTTATCACAAAGTCTCATGGCTGTTTTTCACTTATTGCTCTATTAAATGACGAATCGATTAAGGCTAATCAATTTGTGTAAAAAGTATTTCGCTCGTTTGAGGGCTACGAACATCAAACTGATAAAATAAATCAGCGGCTATTTTGGCGGCTATTCTACGGTATTGTATAGCAATATCACCAGTGCTATTTTCAAGCAATGCCGATCTACCACTATCGGCATGCTGACATATCGAGATATCTAACGGTAATTGACCTAATAACTGAGTATTAAACTCCTCGCTTAATCGCTCACCACCGCCACTGCCAAATAAATGTGATTTTTCTCCACAGTTTTCACACAGGTGATAACTCATATTTTCTATCACCCCTAACACGGGAACATTCACTTTGTTAAACATCGCAATACCTTTTGCTGCATCGTCTAAAGCGATATCTTGAGGCGTTGTTATAATAACCGCCGCAGCAACGGGTACTTGTTGAGCCAAAGTTAATTGAATATCGCCAGTACCTGGTGGCATATCTATCAGTAAATAATCAATATTTTGCCATGCACATTCATTTAAAAGTTGTCCAAACGCCCTACTCGCCATAGGACCTCGCCATATCGTGGCGTCGGCTTTATCCACCAAAAAGCCAATGGAAATAGCCGATAAATCATTTACTTCAATGGGAGACATTAATTTGCCATCATTTGAAGTGACTTTTTCATTTTCTATCCCGAGCATTTTAGGAATAGACGGCCCGTAAATATCGGCATCTAAAATACCTACTCTTGCTCCTAGCGCTTGTAAAGCATAGGCAAGATTAACTGTCGTCGTTGATTTACCAACACCCCCTTTACCAGATGAAACGGCAATAATATTTTTAATACCGGGGATTTGATGTTTTTTAATTTTAATAACATCAAGTTGGCCATCAACAATGATTGATATTTGATGCGTTTCAAGCAACTTTTCAGCAAAATGTTGTAATTCATCTTCACAAGCAAATGGGACTTTCAATGTTAGCGTTATATGACCATCAATCAGGGCTAATTGCTCTAATTGACAAATCGTTGAAATTCCGTTGGGGAAAAAATCACTTTTATATTCTTGATAAAATTTTTCAATGACTAATTGCTGTTCTTTAGGGACTGATTTTGAAGAAAATAATTTAGAAAACATAAGATAAAAACTTATTTTTGAAAAATATAAGAATATATATCGATATTTGCTATTAAATGCCGATAATTCTTAATGAAAAATGTTGATAAATTCTGTACCATTCCCCCCATAATTACCACCATAAATCGTAAACATTTTTTGTTTGGCAAAAGAACTGAAGACACCTATGCAATTAAACTCGCAATCTAGTACATCAACAACGGCTAATAAACGTAAAATACTCGTTACTTGTGCCCTCCCATACGCGAATGGCTCAATTCATTTAGGTCATTTACTTGAACATATTCAAACTGATATTTGGGTTAGGTTTCAACGAATGCGTGGTAATGAAACATATTTTGTTTGTGCTGACGACGCCCATGGCACTCCTATTATGCTTAAGGCACAAGAATTAGGTGTAACACCAGAAGCAATGATTGCCGGTATTCGCGATGAACATATGCGCGACTTTAATGATTTTCATATCAGTTTCGATAATTATCACTCAACGCATAGTGATGAAAACAAAGCATTTGCTGAAGAAATATATAACAAACTTCACGCTAACGGCCATATTAAAACTCGGACAATTTCACAGTTATATGATCCAGAAAAAGGCATGTTTTTACCTGACCGCTTTGTAAAAGGCACATGTCCCAAGTGTAAAAGTGAAGATGAAAACGGTGATAGCTGTGATAACTGTGGCGCCACTTACTCACCAACTGAGGTTATTAACCCTCGCTCTGTCGTATCAGGCGCTACGCCGGTATTAAAAGATTCTGAACATTATTTCTTCGACTTACCGGCTTTTGAACAAATGTTGAAAGACTGGACAACCGGCGGTTCATTACAAGAAGAAATGGCCAACAAACTCAGCGAATGGTTTGATTCTGGCTTAAAGCAATGGGATATCAGTCGTGATGCACCATATTTTGGCTTTGAAATTCCTAATGCACCGGGCAAATTTTTCTACGTGTGGTTAGACGCACCAATTGGCTATATGGGCAGCTTTAAGCATTTATGTGAAAAAGAAAATATTGATTTTGACAGTTTTTGGCAAGAAAACTCTGATGCTGAGCTTTATCATTTCATCGGTAAAGATATCATTTATTTCCACAGTTTATTTTGGCCAGCCATGTTAGAAGGTGCCGGCTATCGTAAACCTACCTCAGTGTATGCCCATGGCTTTGTTACTGTTAATGGCGCAAAAATGTCTAAATCTAAAGGTACCTTTATTAAAGGTCGTACTTATTTAGATCATTTAAATCCTGAATATTTACGTTATTACTATGCGGCAAAATTAACAAACCGTATTGATGATTTAGATTTAAACCTTGAAGACTTTGCCCAACGTGTTAACTCTGATCTCGTTGGGAAAGTGGTAAATATTGCCTCTCGTTGTGCAAGTTTTATTACTAAACGTTTTGATGGCATGTTATCAGCAAATATCGATGATCAAGTGTTAGCCGATGAAGTAACCTCTGCGGGTGACCGT
The DNA here is from genome assembly GCF_030546755.1 of Colwellia sp. 1_MG-2023. Classification (GTDB taxonomy): domain Bacteria; phylum Pseudomonadota; class Gammaproteobacteria; order Enterobacterales; family Alteromonadaceae; genus Thalassotalea_H. The sequence goes on along the minus strand of NZ_JAUOPE010000012.1, from coordinate 78,841 downwards.
TTAGCTGAGCTGTATGAAAATCGTGAATTTGGTAAAGCGATGCGTGAAATAATGGCGCTCGCCGACAAAGTTAACGAATATATTGCCGTGAAAGAACCTTGGCAGTTGATTAAAGATGAAACTAAACAACAAGAAGTACAAGACATTTGCTCGCTTGGTATCAACTTGTTTAGAACCTTAATGATTTATTTAAAACCCGTGTTACCGGTTTTAGCAGAAAGTACAGAAAGCTTTTTAAATGATGAATTATTATGGGAAGGTCATAAAACGATTTTAACCGACCATAAAATCAACAAGTTTAAGGCGCTTTTACAGCGTGTCGACATGGATAAAATTAATGCCATGACTGATGCATCGAAAGAAAGTTTAGGCGGTGAAACGGCTAAAGAAGAAAAGACACCTAAAAAGAAAAAGGCTAAAAAAGAAAAAGTTATCGATAATTCAGCTGCTCTTGCCGATCCTTTAGGCGCAGATCCCATAGCACCAGAAATACAATTTGATGATTTTGCTAAAATTGACTTACGTATCGCAAAAATAGTTAAAGCAGAGCACGTTGAAGGTGCCGATAAACTACTGCGTTTGGAGCTTGCCTTAGACTCAAATGAAAATGGCGAAACACGTCAAGTATTTGCTGGTATAAAGTCAGCTTATCAACCTGAAGACTTACAAGGCAAGTTAACCGTTATGGTTGCTAACCTTGCACCTCGTAAAATGCGCTTTGGAATGTCAGAAGGCATGGTTTTAGCTGCAGGACCTGGTGGTAAAGACTTATGGATAATGAATCCAGAAGATGGTGCTAAACCTGGTATGAAAGTAAAATAACTGCCAAGCCAATATTCACTTTACACCCGGTGGATAGCTAAGATTTTATCCCCTGTCCTGTTACAGGTTAAATGTTGATTAAAACGCCCGATTTACTTTATCGGGCGTTTTGATTTTTAACGCGCATATTTCACCCAAAGTTTATAATAAACAGCATTACATTTTGCATTACTGTCCATCTCACCATCTCTATCACAATCAGATCCTGTTAAAGATTTCACAACACCTTTGCCATATTCAGTAATATCCTCTGGTTCAGCTTTCACCGTTATAGTTACCTTAGGGGAATTTTCAATAAAGTCCCCAACATGACGATATTTTAAAAACTGCTCTTTAGAAATAACCGTAGTGATATCGATATTTTTTGATTGTGAAGCAATGGCAATCATCGGATTAAAACCTAATATACTGATGAAAAATAATATACTGATGAAAAATAAAGCAATACGCATCAAAATAAATACCTCTCTTATACTCGCGTAATAAATGATAAAAAAGTTAGTAAACACAGAATAACGTTTGAATACCTAACTTTGTTTTATGTACTTTTAAGTACGCGCTTTAATGAATAATAACGACCTAAAACAACCATTAATATTCCACCAAGTACCACACATGTGGATATGATTAATCTGAGAGTCATTAATTCAGCGACAAAAAGAACACCTCCTATTGCAGCAAGAACAGGGACAAATAATTGAATTACCGCCGCTTGAGTAGCGGTTAACCCCTTTAGTGCAATATACCAAATGGTGTAACCTATTCCAGAAGTCAAACCGCCTGATAACAACGCTAAAATTAGCCCTTCTGAAGTGAAATTTATATCTTTTATTGTGATAATAAAAAATATAGCGATAAAAGGTAAGGTTCTAATAAAGTTATACGTAGTATCCATTAGCGGATTTTTAGAATTTCGACCAAATATTGTATATAAAGCCCATGAAACTCCTGCGATAACCATTAACAAAAAACCAGAGATAGAGGGCGAAGAAACGCTCGGTAAAATGAGATAGGCAAAACCAGTAAATGCTATTACAGCTCCGCACCACTCGGTAATATGTAAACGTTCCCCTGATATAATCGATATGACAATCATTGCAATTTGAACTGTGCCAAAAAGAATTAAGGCGCCTGTTCCTGTATCTACCGAAAGGTACGCATAGGAAAACGTTACTGCATATGCAAATAAAGCTAAGCTGGCAAACCAACTTCCTTTAGATGTCGCACTTTTTTCACTTTTTTGAAATATTAATATGATCAAAAGAACCATAGCACCGGATATCATTCTAAGATTCGTAAAGCTTGCCGGATCGATACTCCCCGCACCTAACGCTAGCCGGCAAAGTACAGAATTAGCAGCAAAAGCCATTAATGCCACCCCAGATAATAAACTGGTTTTTATGAAAGATTGATTAACCATTTAACCCCATGAGCAATTTTATTCCCTAATAAGTGCGATATTAATTAATTTGATAATTTAACTCATTATCAAGAACAAAAAACATTGATAATGCCCCTGTAAAATTATCCCAAGCGGTTAAGTAACTTGAGTCATTGGTATTTTATGAAGTTGTAATAATTCATTTAATAAATAATCGAAGTTACGTTTAATTTAGTGGTGCATGCATTTTATGAATGATTCGGTGAATTATCGGCGCTAACAACGTGGCTGACGATAACAAAAAAACAGTCTCAATAAAAAGGCTATAAATAGCGGTAAATACTTTACCAAAATGAGAAATTAAAGGATAAGGTGAGTCTAAACCACCCAACAAAGATAACGCATTGATACACGCTTCGATGAATAGTAAATTTTCAATAAAAAGAAAACCTAGAATTCCGGGGATTAATCCAAGTAAAAGAAATATGCTGGCAAATATAAAATAACGAAACAACCGATAAATAAATTGTTTAAATGAAATAACGTCTTGCTTAACATGCTCAAACATTCTTTCGTTATCCTTTGATATGAGATGTAATATAAAACGTAGTATATAAGTATAAACTATTTATTCATAAGCTAACCAGTGTTCAGCCTACCTATTTTGCTAGCTATAGCATTGAATGATCAGGCTTACTTTTCGATGCGTTTAAGGATTATGCATTTTTACACAATTTCTTCCATTACTTTTCGCATCATAGAGCGCCTTGTCAGCTTTAATTAACTCGTCTTCTAACAGAGTCACTTTATCAACATTTGCGACACTTACGCCGATACTTACCGTAATAGACAATGTAGTGTTATCTTCAAGAGTCACCATGGCTTGCGACATTTTATCTTTTAACCGCTGACAAATTTCCATCACTTTACTGTCATCAGTAATTAAGATACAAAAAGCAAACTCTTCACCTCCGTAACGCCCATAAGCATCCTCTTGGCGAAAAAACGACGATAAAGTGTTACTAACGGCTACTAATACTTTATCGCCAACAGCATGACCATAGTTATCATTAAACTGTTTAAATAAATCGATATCAATTAACCCCGTTAATGTCACACAATGTTCGCGATTAGCTCGGCTAAATTGTTTTGTAGCTTGTTCAATAAAATATCTCCGGTTTGGAATGTCGGTTAATTCATCATAATAGGCATGATGATATAGTTTTTTATTGGCATCATGCAGCTCTTGAGTTTTTTCACGAATAATAGCTTCAAGGTTAGCTTTAATCTCCTTCAACCCCTTATTTTTACTCTCTAGTTGATCGGCATAATATTTTTCACTAGTAACATCTCTTTCTAAAGCGGCAAAATGTGTCACCTCGCCGTATTTATTAGTTAACGGAAATATATCCATGTTAAGCCAATATGGATGCCCTGATTTTGAATAATTAAGAATGGTGCTATTGATAGCTTGATTCTCTGAAAGTGCTTTTCTAATTTTAGCTAACTCGCCTTTATCTGTGTCTTTACCTTGTAATATCCGCGGTGTTTCTCCTATGACTTCTTCTTTGGAGTAGCCAGTAAGGCTCTCAAAAGCTTTATTTACATAAACAATACGCGGACTTAATGGAGCATCAATACTATCAGCTTCGGTCACAATAATGACATCTTTAGCATTATCAACAATAGCACTGTAAGAAAATAAATTTTTCTGTTCAGATATGTCATTAAAGGTAACCACAAGAAAGCTTTCTTCTAAATTGTTTGAAAGCTCAGGGTAAGCATTAACCATAAACCATGAAGGCTCTTCATTTTTGCTATCAGTAACGCCTAATACTTCATTGTTTAATGGAGCTTTGAACCTTTTAACGAGTGAAACTGGATAATTTTCAGGCTGGATTGGACGATTACCTTCATCAATAAATCGCCATTGCGGATCTTTAGCATCTTTACCAATTATTTGGTCATGAGTTAATCGTAATAATTTAAGCGCGACTGGATTTGCATAAACAACCTTAGTGTCCCAGTTATGTATCACAACCCCAATATTTGCTTTTTCAAGTAAAGTTTGTAGGGTGACACCAGTTAAATTCTTCATTGGGGAACCTTCAAAATATAAAGCCTTAATTAATAATCAACTTCATCAATGAAGGAATTAATCAATCCCTGTTTATATTTTAAGCGTAGCACAAGTATACCGAGGAAGAAGAAAATCAAGATTATTTTGAGCTTCATCTAAGATTTATGGTTTTATAGCCCGTTCAGTATTGCTCGTTCAGTATGAATTGTTCGAATTAGCCTTTGTTTGAGATTGGGCATAGATAAATCTCTAAAACTTTTACTGATTGCTATTAACTTTTCATCCATAGCGATTTCTTCAATAGTCATCTCGTCTTTAAGTTGATTAATTCGTTGATACCACGCTTTGGCATTTTTTTGAAAGTTAAGAAATTCAGGTTTTGTCGTAACAAAACTACCATGGGCGGTGATAATTTTACTGTCATCATCGGTCATGGTTAAAGTTTTATCGATAACGCGATAAAGCCCTGCACTGCCACCAACATAAGCATGAGGATATATATTATGCATATAGGTGTCCCCCATAAAGATAACATTACTGTTTACAAACTGAATGATTACATCATCTTTTGAATGCGAGACAAAACTAAAAAGATTAATAGTCTCGTTACCTAAATCTAACGAATAATCTGCTTGAAAAGCAGTTTGATTATCAGCAGCTAAATTGGTATGCAAAATGATGGTGGCGCCACGTTCGATATAAAACGCATTCGCACCGTTGTGATCAGGATGAGAGTGCGTATTAATCACGTATTTAATAGGCTTATCTGAAAAGGCTTGAATTGCGCTAACTAGCACCGAATTATTTGCTTTTCCAACGACAGGGTCAATCAGCACAATGTATTCTTGGCCAATAAAAACGCCTACATTAGTGTTAGAACGTTCCGACTTTAAAACGTATAAATTATCGGCTAGTTGTTCACTGGTAAAGTTAATTAAAGTTTTAAACGGGTTTGCCAAAGTATTTTGGCAACAGAAAACCACGATAATAATTAAGTATTTAATAAGTTTCTCCCTGTTTATTTTGAACAAATTAACAGCTTAACGAAAAACAAACTCAAAGGTAGAAATAAAATGTAAGAGAAAATGAATGTTTTATAACCTCTTAAACGTCAAATTCTCTGATAAAAAATCTATCAAACTGCTTCGATAAATTATCAAATGAAAACCAATGTCCAGTTTACACTATGTGCAATTTACCGACTTTTGACTATAAATCCGATACGAAAAGGCAATAAACACACAGATGAGTGTCGGTAAAAATAACGATAAAAACTGAAATTGGTAGTAAAAATATGCTCCTGAGCTCCCTCCGAAAATAAACCCCGAAATTATCAATAAAAATAGGAAGAATTTTCTTTTATCAAATACTTCACCTCTCAATTTTGCGCCGATTAAAATACCCAAATCAGTGAAAATACCAGTTAAGTGTGTTGTTCTAATAATCGCGCCACTATAAGAAGTAGCTAAAGCATTTTGTAATCCACATGCAGCAGAAATCACATAATGTCCTATAAAGTTATTTTTTGATAAAAGAGGAATTGAAATAAGAATTAAAACAGCTTCTAAAAATAAAGCCGTATCATAATGACGACCTAATTTAAGCGCGCTACTCCGAATTAAAAATCCCGACAATGTAGCACCAACTAAAAAGCTTAATAATATGAGTAAAATATGAAAAGTTGATGCTAACGTATCGTTGATCAAGTTAATACCCAGCAAGGTAGCAGTGCCTGATAAGTGAGAGACAGCTTTATGTTCAAATCCTAATAGCCCAATCGAATTTATATAGCCGGCGACAAATGACAAAATAAACGCACCAGACTCGACCCATTTAGGTAATTTAGAAATCACAATTTATCCTATTTTTATCCAAGGTGTTTTCAAACTTATAAAAGTGACTAAAAGAACTCTCTTTATAACGTGAATGCTCCCGAATTTACAAGGGCAGTATTTAAACCTGAATTGTACCTGATAAATATGGTACAGCTTTGCCTAGAAGATATACGTTATCGTTACAAACCTGACAATTAATAACACCACCTCGTTTTGAAGCCTGATAAGCAATGAGTTTGGGTTTATTTAATCTATCAGCCCAATAAGGTGCTAACCCGGTGTGAATTGAGCCTGTAACGGGATCCTCATCACCACCATTTGCGGGCCAAAAATACCGTGAAACAAAATCATAGTCCGTTGATTGAGCAGTAACTACCACATCAAATGGCGCGAGTTTTTTTAGTAATTCGTTATCAGTCACCACTGCATAAACATCACTTTCTTTCTCAAAAACAGCAAAGAAAGCTTGCTTATTTTTCAATACTGCTAAAGGTTTGATTGAAAGGCCATTTAATAACACAGACGGAATATCATGAATAATTTGAGGAGGATTACTTGGAAAAATCATTTGAATATAACCATCAGCCATTTTAGTTATCGTTAAATGACCAACGGCTTTCGCGTAAAAGCTTATTTGAGTTAGGTTTTTGTTTTTAGCAAAAATAACAAATGAAGAAGCAAGTGTTGCATGACCACAAAAGTCTATTTCAGTAATAGGTGAAAACCACCTAATCTCATATTTTTGTTGGGTTATTTGCTTAACAAAAGCGGTTTCCGATAAGTTGTTTTCCATAGCAATAGACTGCATTAGATCATCAGGTAACCATTGCTCGGTCATAATTACAGCAGCCGAATTCCCTTTAAAAGCAACATCAGTAAAGGCATCAACAATATTAATTTCTAATTCCATGTTTTAGGGTAATTCCTTAAATTATTATTCTCTGTAAAAATATAAATGCGTTTTTAATGTCAGTGCTCGTTTATTTCAACACGCCATGGCGGGTTTAAACGATTTTCACCAGCCCAATAAAGTTTAATTTTATGGCCAGAAGGGTCGATTAAAACGGCTTCACGCCATAAATATTTTTGATCTAAAGGCTCTTGCGTAAAATTAACACCTTTCGATTTAAGAATATTAACCCATTCATCTAATTTCTCATGCTCAAAATATATCACGATACCATTACTGATTTTTTCATCTGATAATGCAAGGGAAAATGTTGAACCACCTTCTGGACATTCAAAACGTGCATAATGAGGAGTATCAACAATTTGAGTAAAACCAAGTTGACGATAAAACCTGGTCGACTCAGACATATCATTAACAGGTAATGTTATTTGATTTAAATTCACCTAGTTCACATCCTTAAATATGATAATAAATCATTAAAATAATAAGCTATTTAAACAAACATTAAGTCATTGAAACAATTTAAAAACGTTTCTTTTAATAACTAACTTTCTCTTTGTTTTTTAATTTATCTTTGAACACAGGGTACAGGTCGTACGTAGGATAGAACTCAGCCGTAAAAGCCTTCCATGCACTCTTTTCTACAGCAAGATTAACCTCTCTAAGTTTATGCGCGGGTACTTGTAAAGTGACCACTTGCCCTATTCCCATCATCACATACCAACTTACAACAGCCACACCTTTAGGCGGAAATTTTTCAAAAAACTCCTGCTTTTCTAAAATGTTTTGATACTCTTCAAAACTATTACTTTGATCATGTTTTAAAAATATAGTAAGTAGAATTGCATCTTCAGGTTGTTTATTAGACTCGGCGAAGGCAGTGTAACTGGTAAAAAACATCATTAAAATCAACATTAATTTAGACATAAAGTCTCCTATTTTTTAGAGAAAATTTACCCCAAATGATTCGAGGTATTTTACTTTTTCGTGATATGAAAGTAGTTAAGTGGCTAGAGATATAAGACAAACTATAGCACTCTAAGGTACGCCAATGTTAAGTTTGCCTTGCACACCCCTTTTTATTAAGTACACGTTGAGTTGAAGCAGGATTACGTTTTAATGCCGCTTTAGGTCTAATTGGCCGAGGAACAAAATTACCACGACAATTAGGGCATTGATTATTTAAAACACCTTCAACACAATGGGTACAAAATGTACATTCAAATGTGCAAATATGAGCTTCTGTTGATTCTGGAGGGAGATCTTTATCACAACATTCACAATTGGGTCTTAATTCAAGCATTTAAAACTCCTCGCAATATAATAACCATTAACAAAAAATACCGAAAAAATGAGCAAATTTTCAAACAGATAACACTTCATTAAATAAGAGTACGTCATAGCAGAGTTTATTTACAATAACGACCATTGTTGTTTTAATCCTATGCAATGAATAACACCGTAGAATATACAAATTATTGAGCTCCAAAACCAAAATTCTGGAGACCGACCTAGTGGCTGGTTCATTAAAACGAACCCAACGACGCCGCGAAGTAAATAAATGCTGGTAATTAAAACAAGTATCGTTTTCAGGAAAGGAAGTTTATAAATAACGCCCGCAGCGGAAAAGGCATAGAGTGACCAAATAGCAAGTACTAAGAAAATACCGCTGGTAATCATTGTCGGTTGAATACTCCCTTGCTCAGCAAGCTTTGCCATATGTTCCCCTGCACCGAAAAAACGATACCAAGAAGCGCCAAAATAAATACAACCTAAATGTAATATTGCAGCAATCGCACTCAAAATACCGGCAAAAAACATAAAACTCATAGTCATTCTCAGTTAATTAAATAGGGGCTATTGTGATTAATTAGACTTTAAATTTACGATTTTTTTCAAACGATTTTTAATAACCTTTTGATCAACATATAACAAGACAAAATCAACCATAGCAAATGATGTAATGGTTAATAACCAATAAATAAAACCAGAATATGCTAAATATATATAAAGATTAAGGGGTAATAAAAGGCAAATCGCACCAACGGCCTTTACAAACTCTCTGAATAATTTAGTTTCGGTTTTTGCTTCATTTATATATGAGCAAACAATTTCAAAGGGTGTATCAACTATCTTCGGGTAATTTTTTTTCAACCAAATTGAATAATCCAATTTTCCATCCTTGCCTAGTTAATTCCAATTTAAGGTTAATATTAAACTAAAGTTAATTCCAAATTTAATTTTTTATTTGATTAATGGCGCTAATAACGTTTTTTTCGAAATTAATCTCATGTTTATCTGATTGAATAGAGACATATTCATAACCTTTAAATATCAAACCCAAATAGTTTGCCGTCAATTTGAAAGGCATAATAAAACAGTCAGGACAATCCAAATCATAGCCGGTGGAGAGTACAGAAATTGATTTTCCTTTTAACTTTCGCCCTAAATCCTGATGACTAGTCAGCAAATCAGGTAACCTATCAATAAATACTTTCAATTGCGCTGACATTGAATACCAATAAACAGGCGATGCGAAAATAATATGATCATAAGTTAATAATTGATGGATCAATGGTAAAAAATCATCATCTTTATTTTTAGCTAAGTAATCGAAAAAAGAAATGTTAAACAGCGACAAATCAAAAATGTCAGCCTCAACCTTCAAAGTAAAAGCATCAACCAAAGCACGAGTGTTACCATCAGATTTAGCCGTTCCTAACACTATTGCAAGCTTCATATGTTTTCCTTTGGTCATACAGAACCGATATCAGAACAATTATAGTAATAACGACATGGCCACGAAATCTAAGAGTCACCGCTACCTATACCCGTTACTTTGCTTATGAGAGAGTTATCCCAAAAATGTCTGACATATCTTTTTTGAATATTTCGTATCTCTCCCAACCAAGAAAAGCAATAATATTTGATGAGTAGCAATAAAGATTATTAGATAAATCAAAACAGGGATCACGATATGTATCATTTCCTAATTCTTCTTCACATAGCAAATTAAATATTATTTGATTATAAGTCCTTAGCTTCCCACCCTCTTCTATATGATTATATTGACTTCTACCAGCCAATATAACTAACCCAATAGGAATACCTTTCACAATCCTACCTACAGAATACTTTGATAATAGTAATTTCTTATTATCATTAAATTTTGAAAACAATGCTGACTTGTCAAAATTCATTTCTTTTTGATCTGAATATAAATCAATTGCTTTAGATACAAACTGAAGAATAGATCCACTTACAAAATGCATAGAAAATTGATGAGATTGATACATTTTCATACTTTTATAGATTTCTTCTCTTCGAGATAAATCTTGGTTTAAATGTTCTATTGGTCTATCAGAAATTATAATTGGCTCTACCGCTTTTTTTGCCAAACCACAATAATATTCAAGTGATTTAAATAGCCCATCTAATGCATGTTCAGCTTCTTTAAAATAAACTTCAACAGTAATCATAAACACTCAAAAATATAATAATTTATTTTTAATAATATGTGACAAACATCATATTATAGTGATGTGTGAAACAAAATCTAAACTAATGTGTTTATACTATTTATTCCATAGCCTAATTTTTATTATTTAAACATTTTGACACAAATGAACTAAAACCAAATTATAATATTCATAAATGTTATTTACCTGTTTTCCATTTCTAGTATTAATAGAAATGACTTCGTATTTACTTAAACAGCGTAATTTAATCATTAAATGGGGTAAATAAGCGTTAATATGGCGGAATAAAATGACACACAGTTTTCAATAATGAAAATAATCACCGCAGCAAAGTCTGATAAAAAAGAGCTTTTGCGTTTCTATAAAGCACAACAATACTCGGCCAGTTATATTGGTTACGACCAGGGTTATTATGTGAAGAAAAATCACACAATAGTTGCTGCGGTAATGGTGTCTAAAATTGCCGAACACCATCAACACTATTTTCTACATGCTTTAGTGGTTGATAATAAATTTCAGCATCAGGGGATCGCTTCCCTCCTGCTTAACCATGCAAACGAACGCCATCAACCTTTAGTTTGTTTTGCTAATGCCCCCCTTGAGGCGTTTTACACAAAAAACAATTTTGTTAAACTTCTACCCTCAGCATTCGAAACTAAATTACCTCCACACTTATATTTACGATTTATTGCTTATAAAAAGAAACAATCTCAACTACAAGTATTTATCTCTACCTTCGATAATGATAAAACGGAGTAACAACCTAAAATAATAAGAATTCATTCAAATGGATTATCAAACGACTGTCTTAGTAACGCTTATCATCTACAAAGTGGTGCTTATTGCTATTGGGATATGGAGCAATAAACGCACCACTAACACCGATGATTATTTTATTGGTGGCAGAGAGTTAGGCCCTTGGGTGGCTGCGATAAGTGCTGCAGCGAGTGCGTCATCTGCATGGTCATTATTAGGGATGAGCGGCGCAGCCTATTTACTGGGGTTATCTGCTATTTGGATAGTGCCTTCTGTCGTTCTAGGTTATAGCTTAAATTGGCTATGGTTAGCCCCTAGAATTCAAAAAAAAGCCAAACAACAAAAATCTGTCACCTTAAGTGATTTTATTGCTCAAGGGCGATCACACAGTAAAGCTATTCTCTGGCTTTGTTCCTTATGTATCGTTTTTTCCTTTGCTTTTTATATCGCCGCACAGTTTCAAGCTGCAGGAAATATGTTTAGTGACACGTTTGAAATGAGCTCAAACAACAGCATTATTTTAGGTACGCTAATCATCTTAATATATACCTTGTTAGGCGGTTTTTGGGCGGTCAGTATCACAGATACCTTGCAAGGTTTATTAATGGTGGCAACCGCTATTATGCTACCCACGGCAGCTATTTATGTAATAGGTGGTCCCATTGAATTATGGCAACAAATGCAATTAGCTTTTAATGAAACACAATTAACCTGGTTTGGCGAATACCAAGGCATATATGCGTTATTTTTTGTTCTTGGAACTTTTGGCATTGGCTTAGGTAACCCTGGTCAACCTCATGTTGTTAACCGTTTAATGGCACTTAAAGATGAAAAAGCCGTTAGACAAGGTAAATATATTGGAATTGGTTGGTCAGTTATTATTTTTATTAGCATGCTGTTAGTGGGTTGGAGCGCAAAAGTTTTACTTGCTTCACCTGTAACCGGTGAGCAGGCACTTGTCACCTTGTCTCAGCAAGTTTTTCATCCTGTACTTGCAGGTATTGTTGTTGCCGCCACGTTATCTGCGATTATGTCTACCGCTGACAGTCAATTATTAGTTTCCGCCAGTGCTATTTCATATGATGTAAGTTCACAAAAATCGCGACAAAACTTGGTGTTATCACGTTTCACCGTAATCGCTATGTGTGGTGTTGCCATGTGTTTAGCCATTTTTGCTCCAGAAGATATTTTCACTCGGGTATTGTTTGCTTGGAATGCGCTAGGTGCTGCGTTTGGACCTGTAGTGATTATCATACTAATGGGTAGAATAATTTCTGGGAAATTCACATTTTTAGCTATTTTTATTGGCTTTTTCTCAACCGTTATTTTTAGCTTCTTTCCCGCGCCACCGGGCGATGTTATTGAACGAATTTTACCTTTTGTATTCGCATTTATCGTCGCTTGGATTGGTTCATCGAAGGACAATAACAGAGTAACAGCTACATGAATGCCAAAGAGTTCATTTAGATAAAAAATGTTCATAGTGTTACTCAGAAATAATTTTAAGAAAATATCTGTGATATTACGGATAAAAAATAGAATCTTTTCTATAATCAAATAAACCATATTTTTTAGTGATTTAATTTGAAGAGAAAGTTAATTCCATTCTTTGTGCTGATCTTTCTGTTAGTAGCAAGTGTCCTTTTGTTATCGGTTAATTTGAATAACTTTTGGCAAACGGAAAAATATCCTGTCAGTATCGCAGTGTCTAAAACGCCATTATCAGCGCCCTTTTATGTAGCTCAGTCTATTAATGCCTTTGACTCATCATGCGTAACCGTAGATTTTGAACATGTGATAGGAGGAAGAGCAGCCTTTAGCAAAGTATTATTGGGGGAAGTAGACTTTGCTACCAGTTCAGATTCGGTCATTGCGTTTCAAAGTTTAACGCAGCAAACCTTTGTTACCCATGCGATGTTTGTTCAATCTGACAACGATGTAAAACTCATTACGAGAACAGAAGATAACATCAAAGAAGTTGCTAACTTAAAAGGCAAAAACATTGGGGTAACCAAACAAACCTCCAGTGAATATTTTTTAAGAACATTATTAGCCATTGATGGCTTAGATATCGCAGATGTCAATTTAATCGATTATGAGCCCGAGCAATTAATTAATGGTTTAATGAATAAAGACGTTGATGCCATCACACCTTGGGAACCGTTTGCTTTTCAAAGTCACCAAATATTAGACGATAAAATTACCATTCACGATACTAAAAATTTAAATACCTTAAGTTTTAACTTAATTTCTTTAACGCCAGATTTAGCTAGCATAGAAAAAGCTAAATGTGTGATTCAAGGATTAAATACAGCAATCAATTATATCGCCTCTCGTCCTGAGGATGCTAAAGAAATAGTCATCAAAGAGTTAGGGGTATCTGCTGAGTTTATTAATTGGGTGTGGCCAGATTATATTTTTAAATTAGAATTAAACCAATCTTTGCTACTCAATTTAAAATCACAAACCACTTGGCTTACTGAATCACATGAACTATCTAACATTACGCCTCCCGATGTTGTACAATTGGTAGATAGCAGAGCAATACTTCAAGTTAACCCTAGTGCGGTAAATATTAATTATTAGACGGATACATTGATTCAAGATAAAAGGATATTAGAATGAAGATGAGTCTTAGCCAACGAATATATTTCTTCACAATCTGTTGTTGTACGTTATTTATTCTTTTAGTGGCGAGTATCATTCGCTCGTCAGATGTTATTGAACTTGCTATCAAACAAGAAAACTACGCCCAAAATCTTGTTACTCATACCAATATCCTCAAACAGTTAATTATGAGTGGCGACATATACAAAGATAATTATAATGCATCAAATTGGCACAAGTCCCAAAGAGAACTTATTACCCTACTTAAACGAGCACCTACGCTAACACCTCAGGAACAAACCTTAAAAAATAGTATTCATAGCCAAAATTTGAGTGTGCAATTATTATTTAAAAAAATTAACAATAACAAATTATTAAATGCCAGTGAGGCAACAAAAAAACATTTAAAAACACGTTTAATCATTCAACTTGAAACCATTCGTTCTGATTCAGAACAACTCTCAACTATCGCACAAAAAAATATTCATCAAGTACTAAAACAAGAGGTCGCTTTTATTGTCACTCTCTTAGCGATTTGTCTTATATTACTCACATTTGGCTCATTTCATTTAATCAAAATTTTTAGAACATCGATGACCGAAATTAAAGCCGCATTTCATGCTAACCACAGCGGTCACTTTGAAGAAATTAAGTTATCAAACCAGTCACAAGAGTTTGAAAGTATTGCTAATGCCTTTAATGCCATGAATGAAAAATTAAGTAAATCAACGGTATCATTAGAAGTGATGAAACAAGTGGTAGAAGAAAGAACCCATGTCTTAGAAGAGCTTTCAAATACCGACTCATTAACGAAAGTTGCTAACCGAAGAGCATTGTTCGAACGCGGTCATATCGAGATTTCACGGGCACAACGCTCAAAGAATAATTTAACGATTATTCTACTCGACTGTGATCTTTTCAAAGAATTTAATGATAAATATGGGCATTTAATTGGTGATGAAGTTTTGGTAAATATATGCAAAGTTTGCAGCAATGAAATTCGAGAAATTGATTTTTTAGGTCGTTATGGTGGAGAAGAGTTTGTGATCATATTACCCGATTGTGATATTGACGGAGGGTTGGAAACAGCACGCCGAATTCAAGACTCGTTAGCGCATCATAGTGTAGCTGTAAAAAACCAAAAAATTCATATAACCCTAAGTATCGGTCTTGCAACCTTTAATGAAAAGCATAAAAGCTTTGAAGAGCTTATTAATGATGCTGATCGCGCTATGTATTTCGCCAAAGAAAATGGCCGTAATAGAATTGAAATATATCAAGATATCAATTTACACTGATTTATTTACCCCTTTCTGTCACTTATTGAATAGTCTCATTTGTACGCGTGACCTGAGCAGGCCCTATTCGACCAACAGCAGGTAATTCAATAGCTAAGTCAAAAATATCGAACTCAACATTGAGTCCAAGCACATTTAACTCAAGCCCTTCTTCATATCCTAAGGTTATTCCCAACATGCCAAAAAGTGAAGCCTGAACACCGGTTCCACTAGGAGAAAAGCCTATTGCATTACCGATACTTTTATAATCTTTGCCTATCGCAGTTGAAGGTAAATCTAAACTTAGTTCAGGGACTTGTGAAGCGATCATAGCGGTAAAGGTATTGCTATTAGGACCAGGATAAGCTTGATATTCACTTTTATAAGGATATGATTTTACGGCATGTTCAATTTTATTAATCAAGTTATCTGCGTCGGCTTCTCGATAATCCACTAATAATTCAGGTTGATTTCCCCACCAATCTCGATCAGGTAAGTCATGTCTTATCACTAAAGCAGAATCATGGCGGCGAAGTTTCCAGCCAATAATTTCATAGCTAGTATAATGGTCATCGTTTGATCTTTTAGTACTTATCCACGTGTGTACCGCAACGCTTCGTTTCACCCCTTTAGTTCTTGCGGCATACACTTGAATGATCCCTTTGTTAAATTGCTTAGCATCAGGCGCTAATGTGCCGCGCGTAGCAATTTTATTTTGAGTACAACTAGTTAAGTTGCCTAATACAATGAGCAAAAAAACTACTCCACTTAAAGCTGTGGTTTTTATCATTTAATAAACCTATTAATTGGTGGATGCTGTTACTGTGAATGTTTGATCTTTTCTTACTTTTTGACCATCACTTAATCGTTCACCGCCTCTAACGATCACTTCATCACCGGCATCTAAAGCACCCAATACTGAAACCCAACGTCCGACACCTTGACCTACTAGTACATTCACTTTCTTTGCTTGATTGTCATCATTCACGGTTAACACAAAAGTTTCCTTTTCACGAAGTACAAGTGCATCTCGAGGTACCATGGTGGCTTGTTTACTCGTTTGTTTAGGTAAAGAAACTGACACCGCAGAACCAGAAATTAAGTTTAAATCATCAGCCGCTAACCTGACTTCAAAGGTACGCGATTGTTGATCGCCTGCTTTACTCCATGTTCTAACCGGTAGTTCAATTAGTTTATCTTGCCATTTCACTAACACTTGTGCATCTGCTTGAATAAATTGTGCAATCGCTAAAGGAGCTGATACCTTAATGTCTAAATGTTTGGTATCTACCAGCTGAACTAACGGTCGACCTAAAGTAATTAATTCGCCAACATGAGCAAAACGTTGGCTAATATTACCCGAAAATGGTGCTTTTATAGAAGACTTTTCAATCTCTAATTCCGTTTGCTTAACCTGCATTTCAAGTGCTACGACTTCGTTTTTAGCTATAGCTAAATCTTTGATAATCCGTTCAAGTTCACTCAGTGAGGTGTTGTTTTTTTGATTTAGTTTAGACAGTCTTTTTTTCTGTTTACTAAGGTAACTCACATTAGCTTGATGTTGTTTTACTTGCGCTTGCTGCCTCGCTAATTGTAATGTTAAATGTCGATTATCAATAGTGGCAAGCACATCTCCTTTCGCTACTTGTTTGCCAACATCTTCCACCCATAGTAATTGCCCCGTTAGCTCAGCAGAGATAGGGGAATTTTTGCGACTGATCACATTACCCGGTAACCACATAGTAGGATTCACTTGTTCAGTTTTCGCCCGTTCAACGCTGACTAAATGACCTTTATCTTCGTGGTCCTGATAATAAAAAGCCTGAGCAGAATAACTCAGTAAGCTTATCGTGATCAGTGATTGAGTCATTATTTTTGTAAACAATGACTGGCGGATTTTATTTTTCACCTGAATGTATCCCATAATAAACTCCTGATAATTTAATCGCTAAATAGTTAACTGATTTGATTGTTAGTAGGTTGAGCAGTTACTTGTTGGCTCGTCACTGATTGTGTTGCTAACGGCTGTTTCGTTATTTTTTCTGATATCGTACTTAATATAAAATCTTGCTTACTTAAGCGTAATAAACAAGGTAATAGCACAATGGTAAATAAAGTGCTCATTGCAAGGCCTCCGACGATCACCGCCGCTAAACCTCGATAAATTACACTTCCTGCGCCTGGAATTAACAATAATGGCAACATGCCAAAAAAGCTGGTTAAAGTGCTCATAAAAATAGGACGTAATCGTAAACTGAGCGCTTGTTCTACTGCATCCACTCTTAATAAGCCTTGTGCCTGACCTAATCGTGTTTGATGCACCAATAAAATAGCGTTATTTACGACTAAGCCCAATAAAATCACAAAGCCAATCATGGTTAATAAATCAAGCGGTTGAAAAACAAATATATTTAATGCCTGCAAGGCAAGTACACCGCCAACGGTCGCTAACGGAATGGTGATAACAACGAGCAAACTATCTTTAATCGACTTAAATAATGCCGCCATTAACAAGCACAAAATCACTAAAGCAAAAGCAAAGTTTTCAGCCATTAAGCTAATCGCTTTCTCTAATTGATCTGCACTGCCACCATAAATAATATTGCCATCACTAGGTAACGCCGCTTTTAGTTTCGGCTCTACTTCTTTTTTCAAAACGGCAATCGTTTGTTCTAACGACCAACCTTCTGGTGGATTAATATTCAAACTAATAGTGCGGTTACCATCAACGCGAGTTAAACGTGAAGGTCCTACTGTGCGAGTAATATCAACAAGCTCTGATAATTGAGTGATCGAGCCATTTCCAGTAACAACTGGAACATCAGCTAAATTATCAGGATCATCCCAACCTTCTGAACGTAAAATCATGTTCAAACGTTTACTACCGTTGAAATACTCGCCGACATAAAGGCCATCACCTAACGTTCTAACAACCTGCCCTAAATTACGACGGTCCCAACCTTGCTCTAATATATTTCTATCATTAGGGGTTAAACGCAGTTCAGGCTCAGCATCTTCTGTACTCGGATTAGCTTGCACACGCGCTTCAGGTATAGCGGTTTTTACCCATTCAACGCCCTGACGGGCAGCACTTTGTAATGCTTTAGTATCTTTCGACTGTAAATTCATTCTTACTTGACGACCACCGCCAAAGCCGCCAAATAAATTACCTTGATAAGCAAATGCTTGAGTGTCTGGTAAATCAACTAATACTTCATTTCGCACTATGTCTAATAATTCATTTACTTTCGATTGATCTTTCGCTCTTACTCCAATATTGCCGCCAAAAGGGCCGCTAAAAAGATAATAGTTTTTTAGCGCCGGCTCTTTAGTACCGTCCATATATGGTTTTAAACGTTCAACAATGGGTTGAACCACTTCACGTTCTATGGTTTGAACATTTGCACCGGGCGGAAACTGTAAATTGCCATCAACGGCATCACGCTTAACAGGGGGTAAATAATCTAATGTCGGAATAGCAATATAGGTAACTGCCATTGGAATTATTAATAAAGCACTCGCTACGCTGAGACGTTTTTTACGGGTTTGGGTTAACGACATCACTTTTGCCGTTAACTTTGCCCAAAGCTTAGCGTTAGGATCTTCAATGGTTTGTTGCTTTAACAAGTATTTAGCCAACACCGGCAGCAACACCACAGCAACAATTAATGATACAGAAACAGCAATAGCGATGGTTAGCGCTAGGTCACCAAATAATTGCCCTTCAATATCTTTTAAGAAAAAAACTGGCAGAAATATCGCCACGGTTGTGGCGGTAGAGGCAAGTAATGCGCCCCACACTTGCTGTGCCCCCTGTTCAGAACTTTGATGATTGTCTAGCCCTTTATCGCGCATGCGCAGAATATTTTCCAACACTACAATTGCCGCATCTAACACCATACCAACGGCAAATGCTAAGCCCGCTAATGAAATAACATTGAGTGACCTACCGGTAATCTCAAGAACAATAAAGGTACTGAGTAAACTAATGGGGATCGCTGTAGCAATAATTAGTGTCGCGCGCATACGACGAATAAAAAACCACAGTATTGTTAACGATAAAACAACACCAACAAAAAGATTGCTAGTCACTAAATTTATTGCGCGATAAATAAATACCGAGGCATCAAACGATTGCACCATCACCAGTTGTTTATCTGCTAGTATTTCGCTGTTTATCGTTTCAACTTCTGCTTTTACCCGATTTAACGTTTCTAAAACATTCGCGCCATTGGCTCGATCAATTCTTAAAGAAAAGGCTGGATTACCATTTTGTACGGCAATATTTTGTTTATCAGGACGAGCTAATTCAACCTTAGCTATATCAGTAAGACGTATGTTACTACCGTTGCGTGACTCTAAAATCAGGTTCTCAAGTTCATCTACTTTATATTTGCCATTAAAACGTAAGGTGTATTGACGACGCCCAACATCTACAAAACCACCAGAAACATCATTGGTTGCAGAAACCAGAGAAATTAACTGTGGAATTTGAATGCCATATTCTGCCGCTTTTATTGGATCAAACCTTATTTGTAATTCTTCTCTGTTCTGTTGAGTAAAGGTTTGAACGCTGGCGACCCCTTCTACCGCTTCAATGCGAGGTCGGATAGTGTCATTGGTAAAATCGATATATTCATCAATTGATTTATCGTTACCGGGCAATGCTTGTAAAAAGAAAAAAGTTAACGCGGGGTTAGCGCCACCAAAACCGCCCAACATGATGCGAGGTGGTCGAGCATCACGAGGTAAACTAGGTACGCGTGTCATGCGGCTGATCACTTCAATCAAGGTTTGATCCATGTTTGTGCCGACATTAAACTCTAGATTGATATAAGAACTACCACGATTAGCAAAAGCATTCATCGCGGTTAACCCTGGAATTCCTCGCAATACTTGCTCTTGGGGTTCGATTAATTCTGATTCTACTTCTTGCGGAGAAGCGGCTCGCCAAAACGTTTGCACAGCAATACGCGGACGCTCAATATCTGGAAATAACTGTACGGGCAATTTAAATAAACTAATAAATCCCACTAACAAAATTAAAGCGACCCCAACAGCCACGGCTGCTGGGCTAGTTAATGCACTTGACGTTATTTTCATAATGACTCCGCAGCTTTTTATATTGTTTTAGCGTTAAGTTATTGCTGATTAATTCATCATTAGTGAGTAACTACAGAAGATAAAGCAAGCTTACGTTAAACGGAGCGTAAAATAGGATAGAAAGCGGGTTAGAAATTGTTTGTTAAACTCAGACACATATTGCAATACATTACTTTTCGCTTATTTTTATCAAAAGTCCCGTTTGAAATGGACATAAAAAGCAACATTATGACGAGAGACTATAACTAAGTTTTCTGGTTTATCATGCTAATAACAAATTGACTATGGTAGTATTGCTCATAATAAAGCTCGGCTTTGTATACTGACAATGTTCGAGCATGTAACCGCTAAGTTTTTTATTATCAGTAGGCATAAACACTTAAATAACCATAACCAATAAATAACTCAGCACTGAAAATAGACACAAGAATGCCAGAATTTTCGAGTCAACAAACGAATAAAATTACCTATATTCATGGGCAAAGACAGCTTAGCCATGATCAAGTAATTGCTGAACAGCCTCTGCAAATCAAACTTAGTTTTTATCAGCAAGCTTCATTAACATCAAATAATTCGCCACAAAGTAGAGAAACTGAGCGAAAGAATAATGCTAAACAAACACTCAACGCTGTTCAATCTTGCTCTCGTATTTTTTCGATTACCATGAGAACCCCAGGTGAAGATAAACAATTAATTCTAGGGTTATTGTTATCTGAAGGGATCATCAGTCATATCAATGATATTGAGTCAATCGCTATCGAAGTCACTGAATCAACATCAGGATTAAATCAAGAAAATAGTTGGGAAGTAAAATTAGCAAAAGGGATAAAAGTTAATCTCTCTAGTCTAGAACGCTATCAAATGACTTATAGTAGTTGCGGTTTATGTGGCACTACCTCATTAAAATCACTTGAACTAAAATCACCGCCGCCATCGCCAACAACTAAACATTGGTTAAATGCTAATACGTTAGGCAATTGGCCCAGTATCATGAAAGCTCAGCAGCAGCTATTTAACACAACGGGTGGTAGTCATGCAGCAGCGCTATTTAATGAACACGGAAAATTACTATTGCTTAAAGAAGATATAGGTCGACATAATGCCGTTGACAAGCTATTAGGTGCTTGCCTTCAAGACCAGTTCATTCAACGTTCAGACAATCAATTGGCTATAGTAGTTAGCAGTCGAGTGAGTTTTGAAATTGTTCAAAAGTCGGTGATGGCGGGCATTGGTGTTTTAATTGCCGTTGGTGCTGTATCTAACTTAGCGATATTAGCGGCAAAACGTTTTGATTTAACATTGATCGGTTTTACCAGTAGTGAATCATTCAATCTTTACCATGGTGAATGGCGTGTATTGCCATCTTCAAAGGGTTAATTATGTCAGAAAATAATCATCAAAATGAACCGTTAGCAAGTACACATAAAAAGCCGAAAAAAGCAGGCGGAATATCGTCGTTAACTTCAACCTTAAAGCATATTATGCAAAGCCAACAGCCACAAACCAATATAAAAAGCCTTTTAAAGGCGAATAAAAATAAAGGTTTTGACTGTCCTGGTTGTGCGTGGGGAGACGAAAAAGACGGCTTACTACAATTTTGCGAAAATGGGGCAAAAGCAATTGCTTGGGAATCAACGAGTAAAGTTGTTGATGAAGAATTTTTTCAGCGATATTCAGTCAGTGAATTAATGAAGCAAAGCGATTATTGGTTAGAATATCAAGGAAGACTAACTCAACCGTTACGTTACAATCCTGAAAGCGATCATTATCAAGCGATTAGCTGGCAAGAAAGTTTTGCATTAATTGCCAAACATTTACATCAATTAGACTCTCCCCATCAAGCAGAATTTTATACCTCAGGCCGTGCGAGTAACGAAGCGTCATTTTTATATCAATTATTTGGCCGTATGTATGGCACGAATAACTTCCCTGATTGTTCAAACATGTGTCATGAAGCAAGCGGTGTCGCCTTAAATGAAGCGATTGGCGTAGGTAAAGGTACTGTAGTATTAGATGACTTTGACCATGCGGATGCTATTTTCGTTTTTGGACAAAATCCTGGGACCAATCACCCTCGCATGATGAATGCGTTACGAAAAGCTGCCAGACATGGTTGTAAGATTGTTAGTTTTAATAACTTGAAAGAAGTAGCGTTAGAACGTTTCGCCAGCCCACAAGATCCCATTGAATTATTAACGCCAAAGGCCACAACCATTAGTCATGCATATTTCACCCCGAAACTAGGTGGCGATATGGCGGCAATTCGAGGCATGGTAAAAGTTATTCTAGCGAAAAATAATGAAGCATTAAAACAAGGCCAACCTTCTTTGTTGGACGAGACTTTTATTGCCCAACACTGTAAAAACTTTGATGAATATTGCCAAGCAGTCACATCAACCCCTTGGGATAAAATTGTTGAACAATCAGGGTTAACACAAGCAGAAATAACGCAAGCCGCTGAGATATATCTACAGTCATCTAACGTTATTTGTACCTGGGCAATGGGCATCACTCAACATAAACACTCGGTTGCTACTATTCAAGAAATCGTTAATTTGCAACTACTTCGCGGTAATATCGGTAAAAAAGGCGCCGGACTTTGCCCGGTTCGTGGCCATTCAAATGTGCAAGGTAATCGAACCATGGGCATTAATGAAAAACCATCAAAAGTGTTTATTGAAGCCATGTCAACTTTGGTCAATCAGCCATTACCCTTTGAAAAAGGTCATAATGTTTATCATGCTATTAATGCCCTGCTTGAAAAACGTAGTAAGGTGTTGATTTGCTTAGGTGGAAATATTGCCGCTGCCGCTCCCGATACTCAGCAAACCCATGCAGCACTTAAAAATACGGCTTTAAATGTACAAATTAGTACTAAATTAAACCGCAGTCATTTATTAATCGGTCAAGATGCGTTGATTTTACCTTGCCTTGGCCGCACTGAAATTGACATGCAACAATCTGGCGAGCAACAGATCACCGTAGAAGATACCTTTAGTATGGTGCATGCTTCTCAAGGGAACGTGCCACCTATTTCAACGAACTTGAAATCTGAAACCAGTATTGTCGCTCATATTGCCGAAAGCACGTTAAATAGCAAAAAGCTTCACGATAATAAAACAAATATAGATTGGTTAGGGTTAGCAGATGACTATGCAAAAATTCGAGAATTAATCGCTCAAACCCTCAGTGAGTTTTCAGGATTTAATCAACAAATCACCCAACCCGGTGGTTTTTACTTAGGAAACCCCGCAGCTCAGCTTGAATGGCGAAACCCAGATAATAAGGCATTATTTTCCTACCAAGCTTTGCCTGAAAGTATCCATGTCATTAGTAACCAGCAAACGGCGGATAAAAATCAAAAGATATTTACCTTACAATCGCTTCGTTCTCATGATCAATACAATACTACTATATATGGATTGAACGACCGATATCGCGGCATTTCAAATGAAAGAAACGTGTTGTTTATCAACGAAAAAGATGCCAGAAAACTCAAGCTTGCAGAAAACGATTTAGTCGATATCACCTCTATTTGGCATGATAACCAAAGCCGTTGCGTAAAAGGATTCAAACTTTGTTTTTATGATATTCCACGCGATAATTTAGCCGCTTATTACCCAGAAACAAATCCATTGGTGCCATTAGACAGTGTCGGCGATCGATCTTATACCCCAACGTCTAAATCAATCGCGGTTTTTCTTGTAAAATCAAAAGCACAAAGAATTGTTTGATTTAAAATAACATCATCAATTTTAATTTAAGTAATACTATCATTATGTTAAAAAAAGTAGCTTTTTATGGATATTCAATCA
Organism: Colwellia sp. 1_MG-2023; assembly: GCF_030546755.1. GTDB lineage: Bacteria > Pseudomonadota > Gammaproteobacteria > Enterobacterales > Alteromonadaceae > Thalassotalea_H. The sequence continues at coordinate 54,776 of NZ_JAUOPE010000012.1, read as the reverse complement.
ATTAAGAAACGCATTGTCCTTACCGGTGGACCTGGCGGTGGTAAAACCACTGCACTTGATTTGATCAGGCGTGAATTTGGCGGACAAATAACGACAGTGCCTGAGGCTGCCACAATGATTTTCAGTGGTGGTATTGCCCGTACAAACGACGACCATGTATTAAAAACCCAACAAACGGCAATTTATCATTTACAAAAGCACTTAGAAGATATTCAACGAGCAACTTACCCAAATTCGATCATTTTATGTGATAGAGGAAGTTTAGATGGATTAGCTTATTGGCCGGGCTCTTATGAAGATTATTTTCAAACGATGAAAACGACTATTGAAGAAGAATTTGCTCGATATGATGCGGTGATCTTTTTTGAAACTGCGGCTAAATCAGGTGAAAGTATTAAAAGTAACAATCCCATACGAAATGAGTCTGAAAAAGCAGCCATAGCGCTAGACGATAAACTTCAACAAGTTTGGTCGCAGCATCCAAATTACAACTTAGTTAATAGTGCTGAATCATTTATTAAAAAAGTGATGTTTGGCATTAACACAGTAGAAGACGTGATAGCTTCGTATAAATAGTAGCTGTTTGTCTCAATTTAACTGTTTAAATTGAGACAAACAAAAAAGACGAATAATTACTTATTCGTCTTGTTTCATTTTACTGCTTTTCTTTGTTTGGTGCGATTAACTGCTTACACGTTTTTCCGCAATTAATGCTAACTCAGTTGAGGCTATAGAAGCTAAGTTACTTGAAACAACTTTTTTCGATAATTTACCAATGATCATCGAACCTGTTTCCGTTGAGTTTTTTGCCGCAGCAAATTCTAATAAGTTTTGTCCATTACAAGAAATACTATCAAATACATTACGAATTTTTAACTTATTGCTTTTTAAGTAAGAACGTAATTTAGACTTATTATCAACATTGACATAATCACAAAGGTTTTGTGCAATATTAGAAGCTTCAGCTTGTGGTGTGTAAGAAAGAGATAATGTTGCGAATGTTATCGCTGCGATAATAGATTTCATGAAATACCCTTAAATAATATTAAACAGTTCAAATATAAGAAACGTTAATACCGGTTTACATGCCACCTTAACAAAGAGGTTTGCCTTGGTAACTCCGCTGTCTTAGACTATTGTCCTTAGACCGGTAGTTTTGCGTAATACCCTTTCAAGTATCTTGCCGTTTCTAGCTGCGGCGCATTGTACAGAATAAAATGAGCGAGGCAACTAAAATCCAATAAAATTTTGTATCTCTTTTGTAACTCCTTTGTCTTTCACCGTGTATTTCTATTGTATTTAGGACTTAACACTATTTTTTCATTAAGAATAAACATGACTTCACATTTACTCATTAGCAATTATGCTTCATCTTATGCAAACTGAATCGTTTATATTTCGTCACTTAAGGCAAAATCAATGGCTTTATTAGCATGAATAATCGTCGTATCTAATAAAGGGATTGGTATATCTGACTGTTCAACTAACATACCAATTTCAGTACAACCAAGAATAATCGCTTGTGCGCCTTGTTGTGATAACGCTTTCATGATTCTTAAATATTCATTTTTCGATGCAGCATTAACTTTACCTAAACAAAGCTCTTGGTAAATCACATCATGAATAATGACTCGATCTTGTTCGTTAGGAATAAGAACCTTAATACCATAGTTTTCGGTTAATCTGTTCTTATAAAAGTCTTGCTCCATGGTAAATGCAGTCCCTAGCAAGCCTACCGTAGAAAAGCCTTTATTAACAATAACTTCAGCTGTCGCATCCGCAATATGCAATAATGGGATATCGATGGAGCTTGCAATTTGAGGGGCTACTTTATGCATAGTATTGGTACAAATTAACAGGCAATCTGCGCCTGCCGCCTGCACTTGTTTAGCTGAGTTGACTAAAGTTTCAGCCGTTTTTTGCCAATCACCACTGTGTTGCAATTGTTCTATCGGCTGAAAATCCACACTCACCATCGCTATTTTCGCAGAGTGTAAACCACCTAAAGCAGTTTTAATTCCTTGATTAATTGTCCGATAATAACCGAGTGAACTTTCCCAGCTCATACCTCCAAGTAAACCTATTGTTTTCATATTCCCTCATTTTAAGCCTTGGTAATTACTCTAATTTTAAATGAATTCATTGATAATAACTTTTTGATGCACAATGAACAAAGCTGCTTCTTAGATTCAATATCTAAAGATGTTTCTTGCATGAAGTTTCGCACAATATCACTTGATATCCCACCATAAACATCTCATACCATGAGTAAGATGATGAGATGATTAAGGTCATCGGATGATATTGGGATATAAATGGTTTCACCACTCAAATATATCAGGCAAAAAACAATACTGATAATAAGCGTTCTGGTGACATCTGAATCACCTTTGAAAAAGTGACAAGTGTCGCTATACAAGTTAAGCATGCATTAAAAAATAGCCCTTTAAAACCTGTTTTTCCCAAAGATTGGTGTAAAAACATTTCAAGCGATGTTGATTAACATCAAGTAAGAGGTGAGCAGAATAAAATCTGGACTGTTTTAATTACTTCCTTGTACAAAAAGTACTTTGATAAGTTATTGCATCACATAATGTCATGTACACTTTTTACGTTTCAGCTTAAAATAATCACTTCAAACACTATTTAGAGATTACTTTGGAAGATACTTTGCAAGAAATTACGCCAATCGATGTTTCATACCAACCCATCGAATTATGTAAATTACTTAAAATTGCCAATATGGTTGGCGGTGGTGGTGAAGCGAAAATTGTCATCAGTGAAGGTTATGTGTACGTCAATGGTGAAGTTGAATTTCAAAAGCGAAAAAAAATCTACCATCAAGATATCGTTGAATTTAATGGTGAAGTAATTGCTGTACAGTGTCTTGCCCCCGTTCAAGATGTTAACGCACAAAAAGCAGCTAAAGCGGACAAGCTTGCCCAATCAATAGCAAAGAAACCGCAAAGCAATAAAACAAAGAGTAAAACCAAAAGTAAGGACAAAACCAAAGTCAATAAAAAACAACACGTTAACGATTATAATAACGACATAAATGAATCCCCAGTAACTTCAGGTAAAAGAAAACGAATTTCGTTTTAATCACAAGTAGATTCGTTAATTTTAGTTTATCAGTTTTACTGGGGTAAATAGCTAATAATTAAAAATTTCCTCCACGGATACGACGAGTTTCATATTGGTTTTTCTGTTGTTGATTTTGCCATTATCATTTTAAAGAAACGAATATTTTCATGAATTTAAAATAATAGACAGTTCACGGTTATTTTCTCTTTTTCAACGCGTACTGCCCTGTTAGAATACTCACCTTAAAATTTATCACCCCTTTTATGGAATAGCTTTAATGCGTACTAGCCAATATTTACTTTCTACTCAGAAAGAAACGCCTGCTCATGCAGAAGTGATCAGCCATCAATTAATGTTACGAGCAGGTTTAGTTCGTAATGTGGCTTCGGGTTTATATACGTGGTTACCCACAGGGTTAAAAGTACTTCGTAAAGTTGAAAACATTATTCGTGAAGAAATGGAAAGAGCTGGGGTTATCGAAACATTAATGCCAATGGTACAGCCTGCTGATCTTTGGGAAGAATCAGGGCGTTGGGAAGATTACGGACCAGAATTACTTCGTTTACATGATCGTCATAACCGCCCTTTCGTGTTAGGACCGACTCATGAAGAAGTGATCACCAAGCTTATTAGCACAGAAATCAGCAGCTATAAGCAATTACCATTAAGCTTATTTCAAATTCAAACGAAGTTTCGTGATGAAATTCGCCCTCGTTTTGGTGTCATGCGTGGCCGCGAATTTTTAATGAAAGATGCCTATTCTTTCCACCTTAGTGACAATTGTTTAAAGAAAACTTATCAAAATATGTTTGATGCGTATTGCCGTATCTTTGAACGTCTTGGTTTAGATTTTCGTCCAGTAATTGCCGATAACGGCTCAATTGGTGGAGAAGGCTCACACGAATTTCATGTACTTGCAGACTCAGGCGAAGACGACATTGCCTTTAGTGATAGCAGTGACTTTGCCGCTAACATTGAAAAAGCAGAAGCTTTAGCACCACAAGGTGAACGTTCACCGGCAACCGCCGCGTTAGAAACTGTTGATTTAAAACTAGAACGATTAATTAAAACAACGGACATAGAAATAACTAATACCGTTAAAACAGTTATCGTGCATGGGGCTGTCGCTGATGGCGAAGCAGAAAAATTGGTAGCGTTAGTTTTACGTGGCGATCATCAACTCAATGAAGTAAAAGCAGAGAATTTACCAAGTGTTGCTGCACCATTAACTATGGCAACAGATGAACAAATTTCAGCTTTAACAAATTGTCACATTACCTCAGTTGGTCCTAAAGGGCTTGAAATTGAAGTAATTGTTGATAGAAGTGCGGCTCATTTAAGCGACTTTGCTTGTGGTGCTAATGTTAATAATCAATCATTTACTGGGGTTAACTGGCAAAGAGATTGTGGTGAAATTAATATCCAAGACATCCGTAACGTTGTAGAAGGTGATCCTAGCCCCTGTGGAGAAGGAAAAATCGTCATTAAACGTGGTATTGAAGTGGGTCATATTTTCCAATTAGGCGACAAATACGCACAAGCGATGAACTGTGGCGTATTAACCGAAGAAGGTAAAAATCAAACCTTAACCATGGGTTGTTATGGCATTGGTGTTTCACGTATCGTTGCCGCAGCGATTGAACAAAACCATGACAAATATGGCATAAAATGGCCAAAAGCAATTGCTCCTTTTCAAGCGGCTATTGTGCCGATGAATATGGCAAAATCTGCTCGCGTTAAAGAAACGGCGGAAGCTTTGTATGAAAAACTCCAGCAGGCGGGTATCGAAGTTTTATTTGATGATCGTAAAGAACGTCCAGGAGTAATGTTTGCTGATCATGAATTAATTGGTACACCAATATTATTAGTAGTAGGTGAGCGCAATTTAGATACACAGCAAATTGAAGTAAAAGATCGTATCAGCGGCGAAAAGTCTTTGATGGCAATTGACGAAGTAATGTCACTTTTCAACTAAACTAAGTTAAATCGAGTCATTACACTCATTAAGTGATTTGAATTTTAAAAGCCTTATCAACCTATGATAAGGCTTTTTTAATTGAAAAAAATCCTGTGTTCAAGACATAGCTTTTGTTTTTTATTCTAGCCAATTATTCCCTAACCTAGTTATTCTCAAGAAAATTATTCTCAAGTAAGTTATACCCAGCTATGCTATTCCCAAAATAGCTATTCCCAACCTAATTGATAGACAGGTAAGTTTTTCAAACGATTATCTATTTCTGTTAAAGTTTGTTGATAATCTTTCGACAAGACATCTTTAAATTTCTTTTCAAAACTGTCTTCATTCAAACCTTCATGTAAACCTTCAATACTAGGTAGTAATTCTGCATCAGTAACGTTCGCTAATAATTGCTGAGCACGCTTAGCATTTTTTTCAGATTTAGTGACTATCATGGCTAAACGCGTGCCTGCTCTATCCGCTTGTAAATCGGCAAAACTAAAACCACTGCCGCCTTTATTGGTATCTAAAAACTCTTTAAACTCACCTATCGCGTCACTTGCACCATGGCTGCTAAACAGTTGTAATGCCATTGAGTAGATAAAATGTTTTTGTAAATCAGGTCTAGTTTGTAAGCTAACATGTTTTCTCAGCCTGTTACGGATCACGAGCTGTTCTTTTTCACGAATAATGACATCGCCCACTAATAATTCAAAACGATCAGCGCCAAAATAAATGATTAATGCGGTTATCGCTGCTTGGTTTTCTTTCACGGCAAGATATTCTTTAGAGATACTACTGCGCGTTTTCGCCAGTTCAAACACATGACGAATAAACACCGCGATTGATGAATGCATATCTTGTTGCGCTGCGAATTCACTTAATGATTGATAATAAAAAGAGATAGTTTCTACGTTACCAAATAAAGCTAAATCATCACGCATTTTTAATAAAAATGACTTATCGTCTTTTTTCATGGTTAATAAATTTTTATCTATCGATAAATGAGCAATCAACCTTTCTTCATTAATATCAATCGAGGTGATCATCGCGAGTGCGTTATCAAGCAATTGTTCTTTAAGAAAGTTGTCTGCGGCAAAGCGCATTAACGAAATAAAAAATTCACCGCTAACTTTCAAGTCACCAAGACTGACTTCATCAAGCAACAAACCTTGTGTAGAAGGTGAAATATAAGCATTGACGTTTAAATATTTGATAAAGCTAGGAAATGGCAATGCTAAGGACGCTTCAATCGCCGCACCGTATTTTGACAAGCGAACATCGGCATTCACTTTTGGAAAAGCTCGATGAAGTAAAGCCGTTAAACCATTAGCTTCTTGTTGATTGATACTAATACTCGTGACGGTATTTTTTTGTTTCAAAGTACTTACAATGCGTTGTGCCAATTGTTGACTATGTTTTGCTGAAGCGGCATTAATTTGATTCACTTGTACCGTTGATTGTTGCGATTGCAGCGCGAAGTAAATAAGCCCCAAACTCGTAATAATAAGAGCAAGAAGAATAAAAACTAACGATTTGATAAATACTTTCAAAGGAATTGAGATATAAAAGAAACAATAGCGAATATGGTAATGTTTAAAATCAAAAAGTACAGCCTTCTATCAGGTTTATCTTTGATAATTAGCAAATATAATTGAGTAACTAAACCTAGGGCGTGTTGATCTTTCGCGATGATTTTTGCAACAGTTTGTTTGGTATTTATACAAAGCATTGCGAATGATATGTGGTTATTCCACCTTAATGAGCAAAAATGTAGTAGAAATGACAAACAAATGTTGCCCGAAGGGTTCAATTAAAAGCCATTTTTTATTCGTTGTTCGCTATTTACATGGAACAACCATGCTACTTAGCTCACGCCTTGAATAAATGACTTTTATTTTGAACAAAATTTAAACTCGAAAGATCAACACGCCCTATTTATTACATTTATAATCCCATGTTCATTCACACATTTACCATCATAAATTAAAAAAAGCTTAATTTAACAGTCACGCATTAACAATCACGCTTTAACAAAAATGCACCTTAACAGACACATTTTAGCAATCGCATAAGTCCCAATAAATTTTTCGATTAAATTTTTTCGCCATACACAGGTTTAAATCTTTAAAGGTGATCACTTTTTCATGCTCGCCACCTAAACATTGCCAAATAAATCGATGGCAATTATTGTCAAGGACATGATATTTACGCGCTTGAAAAATTTGAGCAATAGCTTTATCTGCCGCACTAGCACAAGCTAGCGGTGTAGCATTTGAATCACAGGCAATAAAAATATGTTTACCTGAACGCTCTTTCGTAAACCGTTTCACTGAAATAGGCTTAATTAAGCCTTCACCATCTAATTCAATAATAGTGTCATCATCTACCCAAATCCCCGTATGATCTAACACGCCTCCAATGCCACAACAGACAATTGAACCAACGGCTGGCTTAACCCGTTGTTCGGTCGAAAAATAATCAGAAGGATAAATAGCAATAGGTGATTCGTGGCGTTCTAAATCCATTAAGCTTTGCACTTTACGATAGCGGCTACGTTGTTTTTGTTGTGCTTTTCTATCATCAGCTGCACTTTTTACCGCAAAGGCAGAAACAGCTGCGGCGCCAAGCCATAAAAGTGGTAACGGCATAATAATCCCCTTAGATAACTGAATGAGATGTGTGATTTATCAACGGCTAATAACAAGATTATCGTTTATTTTAATTATTGCTATAAAAAAGTTGCAAGAAACTGTTTCAAAAGCCGTGATAATTGGCAACAATGGGACTGTATTTAGTAGTTAACTCATTCACTTATCGCCGTTAAAAGTAGTAAATTATGAAAAGCGTAAAAAAATCATCCAAGCTCAATAATGTCTGTTACGAAATACGTGGGCAAATTGCTGCGGAAGCACGTCGTTTAGAAGACGAAGGTCATAAAATTTTAAAGCTGAATATTGGCAACCCTGCCCCTTTTGGTTTTGAAGCCCCTGATGATATTTTAAAAGACGTTATTCATAATTTACCTACCGCGCAAGGTTACTGTGAATCAAAAGGTATTTATCCAGCACGTGTTGCTGTTATGCAATATTTTCAACAAAATGGCATTCTTGATGTCAGTGTTGATGATATTTATATTGGCAATGGAGTTAGTGAGTTAATCGTGATGGCTATGCAAGGCTTACTAAACGATGGTGATGAAGTGCTCATTCCTGCACCTGACTACCCTTTGTGGACAGCATCTGTCGCACTATCTGGCGGTAAAGCCATTCATTATCGCTGTAATGAAGAGAACCAATGGTTTCCTGATTTAGCAGATATTGAAAGTAAAATCACTAAAAACACCAAAGCAATTGTTTTAATTAACCCAAATAACCCAACCGGGGCTGTTTATACTGAAGAAGTATTACAAGGCATTTTAGCATTGGCTAGAAAACATCAACTCATTGTTTTTAGTGATGAAATTTACGATAAAATTTTATATGACCAAGCAAAGCATATTCCGACAGCAAGTCTTGCTAACGACGTATTAATCATTACGATGGGCGGCTTATCAAAAAATTACCGTATTGCTGGTTTTAGAGCAGGTTGGATGGTAATTACCGGCCCTAAGATTCATGCTGAAGATTTTTTAGAAGGGCTAAATATTCTTTCATCGATGCGACTTTGTGCCAACGTCCCTTGTCAACATGCCATTCAAACAGCATTAGGCGGATATCAAAGTATTAACGAATTAATAAAAGACGATGGCCGTTTAATTAAACAACGTAATCTCGCCCACAAAATGCTCAATGATATTGATGGTTTATCCTGTAATCCTGCGATGGGCGCATTGTATTTGTTTGTAAAAGTTGATGCGGAAAAATTTAATATCAGCAATGATGAAAAAATGGTGTTAGATTTATTAAAACAAGAGAAGATTCTCGTGGTGCATGGCAGTGGTTTTAATATTGAAGAAAAAAATTATTTTAGACTGGTATTTTTACCTCACGTAGAAGAATTGACGTTAGCCATTGAAAAAATTAAAAATTTCTTCAAAAATTATCGTCAAGAATAAACTCAACTAGAAAGGAAGTAATATGGCCAGTAATGAAGTCAGCACACAAAGCACCTTCCTAGCTTGGATGTTTAGAATGCCGTTAATCAAAAGATGGGCATTAATGTTTTGCGTAAAACCTGAAAACGTTGCTGAACATTCTCATCAAGTCGCAATTGTTGCTCATTTATTGGCGATTATAAAAAATAAAAAATTTAATGGCGAGGTTAATGCTGACAGAGTCGCCACTATAGCTTTATATCATGAAGCCAGTGAAACTCGTTACGGAGATATTGTAAGTCCAACCAAATACGCCAATAAAGAAATAGCAAGAGAATTTAAAAAGATTGAACGACTAGCCGAACAAGAATGTTTATCGTCTTTACCACAAGAGTTTCAAGCATTATTCGAAGATATTATTGTTCAAGATAATGTAGACGATGAGTATAAAAAAATAGTTAAAGCGGCTGATATTTTAGTTGCTTACATTAAAGCTTTAGATGAATTAAATCATCACAATCATGAATTTGACCATGTTGAAGAGCGTTTAGAAAAAAAATTAAACCAAATTAAACGTGACATGCCAGAAGTAGCGTATTTTCTTGATACTTTTTTAAACGCTTGTTCAGCGACTGTTGATAAACTCACGAAATCTTAGCGTTAATAAAACGCTTATATAAACTGCTTAATAAAGAGTTAAGCTGTGGTCGCTAAAAGCGGCGCTTTGACTATCGCAGTTTGTACAGATTTCAACCATTCATTAACATTAAATGCTAGGCGATTTTCTTTATCTTGGGTACTTTCTGTTTGCTTTTTAAGTTGGTGTTGTTGCTGACAGTATAAACGGGTATTAGATAATACCGTCGCACTTATATGTGTTTTATCGTCTCTAAAAGCTAACGGTTGCGGTGTTAACGCTTGAGTTAAGTGAAGAGTAGATAATTGTTGTTGTTCAATTAATTTCGCTTGTGAAAACTCATTGATTTGTTCCATATTTTCAAGAGCTAAGCGTTGTTTTTTCGGTAATTCAAAGGTTTTTCTTAAAGTATCTTCACTCGTTTTAGCAGGTGAGTTATCCGTGTGAGGTAATTTAAATTGGCTATGTGCTAAAACATCATCGGTTAACATTGAAAGCATCAGCGCAAAATCAGCACGTCTTTCACTGTGTACACAATGATTTAGTTGTTCACCTAATTGTAATTCTTCAACTAATAAGTTGCAGTTAACTGACTGAGTTTCCAATAGATTAAGCTTTATTATTTAACTTAATCTTTATATCGCCTCCTAGACGTAAAACTTTAATGAAATAAGCAATTAAAACAGCTTTCTTTCGATCCATAAAAAGATTGAACTCAGTAATAACACGAAAAAGATAATCAGTTTATTCACATCTGTAAACGTTTCACTGTCGCGCTTTGTATTTGTTTGGTTTTGCTTAGCTATGTTTTCACTCGCAAAATGTTTTAAAGTCTGTTGCCAAGCCAACCAATCGTCTTGAGTAAAATGATAAATAACATGAGATTTATCAAATACTTTTGCTGTATTTTCTTCATGGGTTAAGGTTAATGTTTGCCAGCCCCCTACTTTTGAAAAATAGACACTGCAGTATTTATTTTCGCCTTCAGCCTCAATATATAACGGGGTTTTCTTACTCGCAATCACATGGTTCATTTTTGCAGACTGCATTAATGAGCGTTCCGCTAACCAACAGCGAGTTAATTGTTGCCCTGAAAATGCCAGCTTGTTATCCGACTCTGGTATCCAATACAGAGGGGTTTTATTTCGTGCCAATGATGTGGTTATAAACTGCCAAAATTTGCTGTATTCATGTACTAAGCCATTAGTTTTTAATTGAAAACTTCCATTAACGCTTGTCAGAGCAACGTTACCTTTACCGTTACTATTAGTGATCACTAAAGCTTGCTTTTGCTGATCATACACTAAGGTTTTCGCCTTAAAGTCTTGTAAATTTAAGTGATTAGCCGTTATCGCATGTTTGGTTTTCTGTTCAGATTGATTATTACGCCAATGCAAAAACACCTGTTTTTGTTTCTGTTCAAGTGATTCATTGAAATGATTATTGATCGCTTTTGCTTGAAACATTGAAAGTACAGGCAGTGTTTGTGCGGTATTAGCTGTCATTAATGCTTCGTCCGCAAAAACTAGCACTCCTAACCCATTTTTACTTACCTTATCAATAATATTATGTTGTTCATTTTTAAGCGTTAACAGTGCTTTGCTATCAATCATCAATAAATCAAAGTACGCTAAAACATCACTCGTTATAAACTCATTGAGTGAGGTTAATTTGCCGGCTTTTTTCGTCGCGTCTTGAATGGCTATCGCTGTCTCTTCTGGTAAATTAATACTTTCACTTGTCACATGGTTTTTACTGATTTGCGTAATCGTTAATAATTGCCCACTATTTTCAGTTAACCAATGTTTAAAATATTTGCTTTCATAATTTGGCGATGATTGAACAATCAAAACACGAGGTACAGATGACACAGTAATATTGACCGGTATAGCCTCATCCACTAACACTTTATTGTCTTGTGTTTTACCTGCAGATTTTTCCATCAAGCGAAGTCGATATATGTGCTTACCCATTGTTTTAGGTGTAAAACGAAATGAAAACACTTCATGATGCCTTACGTTTTGCTCTGCTAACACTGCCCCGTTAACATCGATTAATTGCACAAGATGAAGCGCTGATTGCGTTATCTTCTTCTTTGGCTCTTTCTGGCTCTGAGACTGAGGTTGTGATTGAGCAAGCTGTAATTTAGCGCTAAAGGTTATGCTTTCACCTAATACCGCTTCTTTTAACCACTGCGGTGAAATAAAACCAGTTAATAGTTCACTTGAATGATACTCACTGGTCAGAAATTCAAGTTGTTGCCATTGTTGCTTTGTTAACCCATCACCGTATACCGCAAGATGATCTAACTTCGGTTCAAATATCGATAATTCACTCAGGTGATTAATGGCAACTAGGTTTTTATTACATGACTTAGCCAAGTCAACGGCTGTGTTTAATGCTGTGTTAATTGTTGTTTCATTCAAATAATAAATATTTGAATATTGATCACATAACGCGTTATTACTTTTCTTCGCTTGCTCAAAACCTGTGGTGAGTAACATCACCTGATTAGTCTCAAGGTTTTTTATTTGAATAGGTAACACTAATAATGAAACGGCAATAAATGAAACAACATTGGCGATAAATACCAAGAAAAACTTCACGGGCGATAAGTTAAATAAGCGTTGCTTTGCTCGATACACCACGATAATAGTGACAAGCAAAAGTGTGATGATTAAACATAGTTCTAAGAATGAAGGTGAAGGAACAACAACCTTATCTAGCCAAATCATTTACTAACTTCCCTAATTGCCTGTGCCTTTTTAACGCTGCTTTCATTACTTTGTATTAATAACTCATTGTATTTATTGATTAATGTATCATTAAACAAATAATTTATTTTACGAACATTGGGTAAGGCGGTTGGCTTGTCTAACAACTGCCAAAGTTTATTATGAAGGTTTGCAACACAATGTTGGCAATCGGGTAACGCAAAAGAATCAGCTAACAAAATTCGCTCTAATGTCGCGACATCGTTAATTAATGCTGGTCTGTCAATGAACAATTTTTGCATAAACACTTTAACGGCTTTAATAAAAACACGCTGTTCAGGTAATAGCCCAGCCGATTTTTGTGTCGAATTTTCAATATGTAAATATTGATTTAACGCTCGGTATAATTGAGCAACATAGCTTTGTTCGTTATGGTTTAATTTAATACTATCAACTTTATTTTCCGTATTAATATCGCTTAAATCTCCTTGGTAACGGCGCTCTTCACTCACCGGTGGTGGCTCGAACCCTAATCGTTTTACGTAAATTCTTTCCGCTTTTTTCGCCATTTTTAATAAGGCTAACGCTTGCTCTTCAAATGGCAGTGCCTTTTTAGGTTGAGATAACATTAAATATAATTCTGCCTGCCACATATTAGCGATTGATTGCTTCATCAATGCCTTGGGATCTTGACGGCTCATCATGCCAATATCGGTATCTTCATGATTATGAGCATAAGTCTCAATCAATTGACTATATCCAGATTTATCATCACTGGAATGCGCCATTTCAGTTTGACCGGCTACGCCATGATCATGACCGCTTGCTGCTTGCGCTTTCGCTTGTTGATGGTTTTTCTCTTGCTCTTGTTCGGCTTCATTTTCATCATGTTCTTCACCTTCATGATGTTCATCAAAACCAACATCAGCAGGTACTGGACCTGCACCACCTTCATCAAATTCATCTCCCAAGTATTGACCATACTTTTGTTTTAATTCGCTTTGGGCGACACCTAGAAGCTCAGAGGTTTCAACAAAATCCTCTTCCGTTAATTGTTTTTTATCCGCAATTAACTCTTTGGTTTCTATGATGATTTGTCTTTGACTTTTAAAATACTCCGGCATAAAGTCGATTAAAATACCATCGGCCATCACCAGTTGCTCTTCATCTTCTAACCAACGAATAATTTTGGTTTCAGAGCTTGTCAATTGTCGAGTAGGTTGTTTGTTATCCCATGCCTTTACCGTGAAATATAACTCATCACCCGGTTCCATCCCTAATGCATCAAAGTGCCATATTTTTTGATAAACCGCTTGAAACTCATTAGCATCTGTAAGCGGTTGCTTTTCAATAGTATCAAAGGCAAAAACTTGATCTCGAAACTTAACCGACTCCCCTGAGCCTTTTGCAATAGACGCTAATATTTCAACATGGTTAATACCATAATCATCGCTAATATTAACCTTGGTTGTCAGAGAGGTTTGTCCGTTTTTCTCAATTTCAGTAATGGTACTTTTAGGCGATAATATTCTAATCACTGGTTTTTTATCTAAAACAACGCGTAAGGTATGAATTTGCTGAAAGCTTTTATCTTGAGAATAAAGTTTATACAAACCGGTATGTTCAACGACTGACGTGAGAGTAAATTGATTATCGCTAGATAACCGTAATGGTTTTACCTTACCGTCCTCAAATTCAATAAAATACACTTGTTCAATATCTGAAAAGTTGAATTGCCAAGAAACTTCAGAGCCTGCCAATAATTCAATATTTAATTCTCGTTGAATACTTTCTTCAAGCCCCGTGTATTTAGGTGGCGTAATACTCACTTTACTGGCCAATAACGACACCGTTTTTTTATCAGTTAGTGTTGGCTTTACTGTCGACTGACTAACTGGTGTTAATTCAGGCTGATAATATTGAAATTGTTTCAATAAGTTAATAGGTGAAAATACCCACAGGCTAAAACACAAAATAACAGCAGTAATTAGAGAGAAGTAACGATGAAAATGCCCGTTAAGTTTTATATTTTCCTCGTCCGATTTTTCATTATTACTAAGTAACAAAGTTAATTGATGACTAACCTTTTTTTGCTGTAACCGTTGCAAGACATTGAGCGTTTCAATGTTTGACAACACTAATTGAGCACTTTCCTCTAAAGAAGCAAAGTGTCGATTACAGTGCTTTAAAAAGTTTGTTTGATTAATATTGTTAAAGGCTTTACTGCGAATGATGAAGAAATATTTAAGCAATAATATCAAAACAGCTATTGTTATGCCGCTAACAATACTCAATGGCATATTTAAAAAAACAATCGTTTTTATATCATCAAGATAAAATGAAAATAAAAATGAAGCGCTAAAAGCGATTACTACAGCTATCGGCAGAAATTGGCTTAGTGAATTAGCAATAAAATAACGACGTACCTTAGTCAATTGTTCATCAACAAGCGTCATTAATCGCGTTTGATTATCTTGGCTCATTTGGCTAGTTCACTTCTTTTGAATGACGCTTGTTTTTTTAGACTATATTCGGTTAACAAACGCTCCACACACCAACAAAGTATCAATAATACAATCAACCACGAGGTTAAAGATTGCTGATTATAATCTTTTAGTGTTTGTTTGAGTGTGACTTTTAGCCTATGTGACTTATCAAAGGCTGTATTATCACCAGCGGCTAATTGATTAGGCAATTTAGTTTCCAGTGATTCAATTTGAGCTAACGTTAATCGTTGATTTAATCTTGATTGAAGTGCGTCATCGCCACTTGTTAAGAAACTTAAAAGCTGGTGAATAAATTGAGGCTGTTCTGCAACATTGCTCCAACTAGGTTCAAACCGACTATAAAACTGATAAATAACAGCATTTTTTTCAGGTAAAAGCTGCTTTTCTATAATAATTTCACCTTGGTCAGTAAACCATAACGCTTGAGGTTGAAGTTTAGGTTGAGATTGAATATCACCCCCCTTGGCATTTACCTTAAGCCAAGCATCTAACGATGGCTGTTCGCTGCGCTTAACTCGTTTATGTACTAAAGCATCTTCAATGTGCGAGTCATAACTAAAAAGTGAAGTCGTGATTTCATCTAACGATTGAGCAATATTGTCATTAGTTCTGCCATCAAAAAACAATTTTACTCCGCGTTGAATCGCCTCTAGCACAGAAACTGGTGGTTCAGAAGAAGATAAATAAAACAACCAGTCAGCATTCAACATAGTATTTTCAGCCGCTGATGAACTTGTTTCAGTTATCAATAATGCTTGGCTGTCAATAACCTCGAGGGTTAACTCAGGCATGACTGCTTGTTTTATTATCTTAAAGGCTTGTTGCAGTCGTAAGCGAGAATAAACTCTATCCTTATCTAACACGATAACTACATTTAATCCTGAATTTACCGTATTTTCCTCGACGATAGGTTTGTTTTCTAAAACATGCCATTGTATTGGTTGAGTGATTTTTACCGGTTCGCCAATAAAATTCTCAGCTTTGTTATCCGTGTATATATGAAAAGTTGCTTGTTGCGGCAGAGAAAAATGAGCGGTATTGATGGCTTGCCATAAAGGTTTGTTCTGTGATTTTGTTTCTTTTGATGTTGCAGGTTTTTGCCAAGCTAACACTTGACGATGATTTAATTCTTTGAGATTAGAGTCTAATAAATAAGCGCTTTGATTTTCAAGTATTATCGCTAATGCTTGTTTATCAGCAGCTGATGAATGATTTAACCAAGCAGGGCTAATTAAGGCTATATCATTATTCTCATTATGGGTGTTATCAACAAACCAAAGCTGTGCAACCAACAATATGGCAGACACTAACATTAATAAACGTAACAATAATAAAAGCGCTTCTATTAGCTTAATTTCAGTCATTTTTACAGGTTTAACCTGTTGAAAAAACTGTAAGGTACCCACAAAAACAAGTTTACCCTTACTTTTACTTAATAAATGAATGATCACCGGTACCGCTAAAGCCATTAACGCCCATAAATAACTCGGAAAACTCGTGAACCAAGACATATTAACAACTGACCTTTTGTCTTATTTTTAAAAACTGAAACAAGGTTTCATCTAATGGCAGATCAATATTTACTGGCCAATGCTTTATACGTTTAGTGGAAAAAGAGTCTGTTAATTGCTGATTAAATTCGTTACGTGTTTTTAAATAAGCGGCTTTTGCTTGCGTTGATGAAAGGAGTAATTGCTGTTTCGTTTCTAAATCTTCAACTTTAAGTGCCCCCTTAAATGAAAATTCTATTTCATCATTTGATTGCAACTGAATAGCGATAACATCCGTTCTGTCATTGACTAAATCAGCAACAATATTGACCACATCATTTTCATTCGTATTGTCGTATTGATAAAAGTCACTGATCACAAATATAAGTCCGGACTTTTGCATGGAATGTAACTGCGAACGAATGCTACTTGCCGATGGAAAATGCCCGCCACTATTAATTTGCGCTAAATTAATTAACACTTTTTGATAATGTCGTTGCCCCGATAGCGCAGGCAAAAATTGTTTTTGCTGGGTAGATAAGCCTAATAAGCCAACATTATCCCCTTGGTTTTGCCCTAAATATGCCATGGTAGCGGCTAAAAATTGGCTATATTGCAACTTAGTTAAACCACTATTGTTACCTGTGCCAACCGATTTTTGCGCCATAGATGCACTGCTATCGATCACTAACCAAATATTAATATCACTTTCTCGTTCAGCTTCTCGAACAAAATAACGATCAGAGCGAGCAAATAATTTCCAGTCAACTTTAGACAGCTCATCACCAGGCTCATAAACACGATATTGACTAAATTCGATGCCAACGCCTCGTTGTACGCTCGAATGAATACCATGCAAAAATCCTTGCGCAATAGTTTTAGCCACTAAAGGTAAATCTTTTACACGTGATAAGGTTTTAGGATCGATAAAATTTTTCATTGATTACGAATAAAACCTACCATTAAACAAGTGGGCTTATCGGCTGTTTAACATCCGCCAACAACGCTTTGATAACATTATCTGTCGAAATATTTTCCGCTTCTGCTTGAAAGTTTAATAACATACGATGTCTAAGTACGGCGTAGGCGACAAAATTAATATCTGCTAACGTTACTGCATAACGCCCTGACAATAACGCTTTCGCTTTTGCACAAAGTACCAGTGCTTGCCCTGCACGAGGGCCAGCTCCCCATCGAATATAATCATTTACTTTTTCACAACTACTTTTCTGTTCATTGTCTGTTCGTGTCGCTCTTACAATGTCCGTCACATAACCTACAAGTGCGTCAGATATTTCTACCGAGCGGGTTAATTTTTGTAACACCAACATTGCTTCACCTGAGAGCACTTTGCTCAACGTAGCAGAAACATTACCTGTCGTGCGTTTTAAGATCTCTATTTCATCAGAAGCACTCGGATAGCCAACACGGACTAACATTAAAAATCTATCGAGTTGAGCTTCAGGTAAAGGATAAGTACCGGCTTGTTCAACAGGGTTTTGAGTCGCTAAGACAAAAAATGGTTGTGGTAATTGATACGCTTTTCCGCCATAACTCACTGATTTTTCTTGCATCGCTTCAAGTAACGCCGCTTGTGTTTTAGGGGGAGTTCGGTTGATCTCATCAGCCAATAAAATATTAGTAAAAACAGGTCCTTGTTGAAATTTGAAAAAGCGATCACCGCTGTCATGGTCGGTTTCTAAAATTTCGGTGCCAACAATATCACTGGGCATTAAATCAGGTGTAAACTGCACTCGATTAAAATCTAATTCAAGTGTCTTTGCTAAAGAACTTACCATTAATGTTTTCGCAAGCCCCGGTACACCTTCCAATAAACAATGACCACCGGCAAGAATACAGATCAGTAATTCTTCAATAACATCTTGTTGCCCAACAATCACCTTTCCCACTTCATCAATAACGTGCTGTAATTTACTTAACGCTTCTTTTACTTGTTGCTCGTTTAATGCTTCTTCGTTCATAGCTTGCCTATTTTCGTGACTTTTTAATGAGGTTTAGTGTTAATTAGGTGGTCATTGAATAAATGACAATGTTAACGGCAAATCGAGTATTATCTACTTTTAACCAGCGTTTGTTTCGAAAGTCATAATCCCATTCACAACCGAGATCTTTATTACTGTATAACACCGCAATTCGGCCATTAATTTCAATGGCTTTTAAATAATTATGGACAAGATCATCGCCCCAACCATTTAACTCTATAGAAGTTCTTGGTGGCCCATCAAAGGTAAAAAATGATGAATAAATAGCATGATCATTAGGAATTTTTTTTAGTGCTTGTTCACCAAACATTTCTGCCATTTGTTTCTCAAACGTGCGAGCAAACATGCCATCAATATCATGATTACAGTCATCAACAAATACAAAACCACCGTTTTCAACATAGGTCTTAAAGTTTTGTTTTTCTTCATGATTAAATTGCACAAGCCGATGCCCTGCCATATAGCAAAATGGCGAATTAAGCATTTGCGGATCTGACAACGGAATAATGCGCTCTTTTAAATCAACGCGTAAACTGGTGTATTCAATCAGCGAATTTAACACATTGGCCGGCATTCTTTCATCTACTTCCCAATCACCCGATTCATAACTTAATCGCGTGAAATAAAAATCAAAGACAGAAGTTTGTTCTGCATTAACGACATTTGGGATGATGTTTGCTGCTGCGAGTGCTGATAATGACTTTATAAATTGTCTTTTATTCATAATTAGATAAAGAAAATTGAGCACTAACCTTTTAGGTTAGCGCTCAATACTTCTATCTATACTGCGTCAGAGAGACTACTGAATGTAAAATCTCTAATCTTCATTGGTGGTACCATGTTGCCATCGATACGTACCGGTTTACCTAATGCTTCAATATTATTGAGCATAACGATGGGGCTTTCATTGAAACGGAAGTTTTTGATCGGGTATTTGATCTTACCGTTTTCAATATAAAACGTACCATCGCGAGTTAAACCCGTTTGTAAAAGCGTTTGAGGGTCGAGTGCACGAATATACCAAAGGCGTGTAACCAAAATACCGCGACGGGTATTTTTGATCATATTCTCAAGTGTTTCGTCACCACCAGCCATAATAAAACTGCCACCACGAGGTACGTATTTTGTACCTGTGTGTTTTGCCCAATATGGTGTATTTGGTATGTTTTGAATCACACCATCTTTGATCCAGTCCACTTTATTTCTCGGATAACCATTGCCTGCAAAAGGAGCTGAAGGTGCAATAGGATGATTCGGATCAGAATAAATATGAACACGTTCATCAAACATTTTTTGGCCTAGTTTATTTTTAGGCCCCTCTTTACCTTCTTCAACTTGATTACTTAAGAAGCTACGACCTTCATCTGCTTGCCTTTGATCAAATGCGCCTGCTAAACGGTCTAATAAGCCAACGCTTGCTGCTGGCTCTAAAATAACCGTGTATTTGCCAGGCTCCATTTCTTTGGCATCAACAGAACCTTTAGATTTTTCAATCGCAATTTCAGACGCTTCTTTAGTATCAAGTAAATTAACATCACTGTAATTACGTGACGCCCAGCCAGACCCTTTGCCATCTTTGGTTCGGATTGTCACTGAAAAGTCGACATTAGTTGCTGTGTTATACGCAAATAAACCACTGCTGTTCATTATGGCAGTACAAGTGACTTCTTCTTCAAGAAAACCTGAAGAGACTAAATCATTTGCTTTCGATGGTTTAATACTATTTTCAGCTGCTT
This sequence comes from Colwellia sp. 1_MG-2023, assembly GCF_030546755.1. Taxonomy (GTDB): domain Bacteria; phylum Pseudomonadota; class Gammaproteobacteria; order Enterobacterales; family Alteromonadaceae; genus Thalassotalea_H. Next base: position 34,612 of record NZ_JAUOPE010000012.1, on the reverse strand, counting down.
GCGCTCTGTCTTCTGGGGTAACTTTTGCCGTATTAGGAAAGTAAGTTGAAGATTTTTGATAGCTTTGCTTGCCAAAATTTGGCATATGCTCTGGATTTTCCGGCGCTAATTTCGCTAACTCTTCCGATCGTCGTACTACTTTCTCTAATGAGGCATCATCAAATTCATTAATGGTGGCAACACCTACTCTTTTACCAAATGTTGACTGAACCGCTAAGGTTAAATCACTTGATTCACCCGCTGTAGACACGGTATTTCGAGCATAACGGATATTACCGCCAATGCGACCATCTAAGTTACATTCTATTTCATCAGCTTTCGAGTAAGCTATTACTTTTGTTAACAGCTCTTTAGCATGTTGTTCTGTTACAATTGTCATGATTATTTTCTTCCTTATAATTTATTCTTTTCGTAAAGATCACACTTTGCGCGCTGTGTTAATAACATTGATGTCATTAAAACGCGTCGTTGGACAACCATGTGAAACAGCACTTACTTGAGAAGGCTGACCTTTACCATCGAAGAAAGAACCGCCTAAGCGATAATCGGATTTCCCTGCCATTTGGGTACAACTATTCCAAAATTGCTGGGTATTAGATTGGTATGCCACGTCTTCAATTTGCTCAGTAATTTTACCGTTCTTAATTTCGTAAAATAACTGGCCGCCAAATTGAAAGTTATAACGCTGTTGATCAATTGAAAATGAGCCACGACCAGCGATGTAAATCCCGTTTTCAACATCTTTAATCACATCTTCAGCGGAAATATCTTTTTCATTAGGTTTTAATGAAACATTAGGCATACGTTGGAACTGCACATCTCGCCAGCTTTGAGAATAACAACAACCATGAGATTCTTTTTGATCTATCATATGTACTTGATCACGTGTTGCTTGATAATTAACTAACACGCCATCTTTAACCAAATCCCATTCTTTGGTTTTAACCCCTTCATCATCATAGCCAACATTTCCCAATGAATAATCTTGGGTTTTATCAGCAAATAAATTAACGATATCAGAACCATACTGGAATTTTTTACTTTTCCATTTATCTAAAGTGGCAAAACTTGTTCCGGCAAAGTTTGCTTCATAGCCTAATACTCGATCGAGTTCTAATGGATGACCTACCGATTCATGAATAGTTAACATTAGATGAGCAGGGTCAAGCACCAAATCATATTTACCTGGCTCTACAGATTTAGCTTTTAATTTAGCTTTAAGTTGTTTACCTGCAGCTGCGGCATCTTCAACCATATCGTAAGAGTTTTTGTAACCAACATTAGCACCAGAAATACGAATTTTATCTTCTTCTTTACCATCAAGGTATTCAAAGCCCATACCTACTGGATTACCAAGACCTGTTCGTTGCTTAAAGCCTTCCTTACCTACCGCCGTTGCGAAAAATGGAGCCCATAATCGATGTACGTCTTGGTCAATATAAGAGCCATCGGTAGAAGCAAAGTATTTTTGTTCATTTACTAAGAACAAAATTGAGGTAATGTAATTGGCACCATTTTTTAAGGCAGCATCGTTTGCAGAAAGTAACAGGTCTACTTTATCTTTAATGGGAACTTCTAAAGCATTCTTTTTAATTGGCGTTTGCCAACTAACGTCACCAACACCTTTAACAGGTGCTAATTGCACTGGCACGGTTTGAAATTTAGAGTTTGCTTTTGCAACTGCAACGGCCTGCTCTGCTGCTTTGGCAACACTGTCTGGTGTCATATTTGAAGTTGAAGCAAAGCCCCAAGTACCGTTAGCAATTACGCGTACGCCTATGCCTGCTGATTCAGTATTAACAATATTATCGACACGTGTTTCACGTGTGGTAACAAATTGATTCAAATAACGACCAATTCGAGCATCCGCATAAGTTGCTCCTTTTGCTTTTGCTGCATTTAGCGCAATGTCTGCTAATTTTTTCTTATAAATAACATCCATTGGTTTATCGAGCAATTGTTCAGCAGATACCGCCATACCTGAAATAGGTAAGGCAATAGCACCTGCCCCTACGCCAGATAACTTTATAAAGTCACGTCTTTCCATCTGAGTTCCCTTTTGTTGTAATAATTTATTTTTGTTTAATACTTATAACCAATCGAATACCAACCTATTGAATATAAGATATTCTCTTAGTCTATAACAGGTTATTGAACTCTAACAATAGACAGTTCATCGAAATATTAACAACATGTTTCAGAAATAAAAATTAGCGCGAGGGAAGAGAGTTATCCAACGATTCAATTAATTGTTGGATAACTTAAAGAGAATTTATAACGAAATGTAACAAAGTAAGTGTCAAATAAAGTTAGATGATTTTGTGAATAACGGGTTGTTTTTCAGGCATGGATTCACTGATTGTAACGGCTTGGTTGTATTGTTTTTGTGCTACTTTGGTACTGTCGACATCACTGCCATGAACACGAGCAATAACATCACCACGATTGACCAAAGTACCAATAGGTAAAATACGATCAAAACCGACTCGATGATCAATTTGTTGACCGTTGGCTGAACGCCCGCCTTTCATACCAACAACCGCTAAACCAATATCACGTGTTTGCATGGTATCTATATAGCCACTGTGTGGCGCTAAAATATCAACTATAATATCTGCTTTATTCATAGCTCCCCATGGATTATCAATAAAATCAGTGGGACCTCCTAAGCTTGCGATCATTTCATTAAACAACTCAGCCGCTTCACCTGAAGCCAACACTCGCTCTATTTTTTCCATAGCATTAGCATGGTTATCAGCTATTTTTGTGTTTACTAACATTGCACTGGCTAATTGACACGTGACTTGATGCAATCTTGGCTCACGTTGTTTACCGGTAAGATAATCAACGGTTTCTTTCATTTCTAAAGCATTACCGGCCGTTGAACCTAATACTTGGTTCATGTCAGTAATAATTGCTTGAGTATTCACGCCAGCACCTTTTGCCACATTAACAATAGATTGTGCTAATGCGGTTGCTCCTTCAATATTATTCATCATTGCGCCATTACCGACTTTCACATCCATTACCAATGCATCTAATCCCGCCGCTAATTTTTTAGATAGTATAGACGCTGTGATCAACGGAATAGATTCAACGGTGGCAGTAATATCTCGAATACCATATAAGCGTTTATCTGCAGGAGCTAGATTATCGGTTTGAGAAATAATCGCCACGCCCAACTCTTTAGTAATACGCTTAAAATCGGCAATAGAAGGTTGAACATTAAAACCTTTAATACTTTCTAATTTATCAACCGTCCCGCCTGTATGACCTAAACCACGACCCGCAATCATAGGCACATAAGCTCCACAACTTGCCACTATGGCTGCTAGCATAAAACTGACTTTATCACCGACTCCCCCTGTTGAATGTTTATCAACGACAGGTTTGTCAAGCTCAGGCCAAGTAATGACATCACCTGAATGCATCATAGCGTGAGTAAGCTGCACAATTTCGTCGGTATTCATCCCTTGTTGAAAAATAGCCATCGCCATAGAGCCAACTTGCGCATCATTAAACTTACCGGTCACTAAGCCATCAACAAAATCCTTAATGTTTTGCTGAGAAAGGTTAAGTCCATCGCGTTTTCTACGAATAATTTCTTGAGGAAGATACATACAATACCTTTAAATAAGATCTTTAGGAGTGAAAGCTGATGGTAGAAGTTCATCTACTGTCCATGTTTTTGATTGGTTTAAGTGATTAACAGCCATGATGATGGCTTGTGGTTCAAAAAACTCAACAATCACTTGTCGGCACGCACCGCATGGTGGTGTTAGTTTTTCTTGCTCGGTATAAATGACCAAAGTTTTAAAATCTTGTTCGCCGCCAATTACCGCTTGTGCAATACAATTTCGTTCAGCACAAACCGTTAAGCCATAAGACGCATTTTCAACATTACAGCCGCTAACAATATTATCTTGAGCAGTTAATGCAGCTGCTCCTACATGAAACTTACTATAGGGTGCATATGCGCTTGCATAGGCTACTTTAGCTTGATTAACTAATTTTGTTTTTTGTTCATTTGTAACTGTCATTTTTACTACACAATAAAAACCTACCAATTGGTCAACTATAGTGTATTCAATTTAAGAAGTATATGATTTTTGATATAAAAAAGCCGAGAATTAACTCGGCTTTTTTTAACACAGCAATGTTAATTAAAACGTATACTTAACACCAATTTTCATAGACCAAGTAGATTCACGATCTTTCCATTCAACTGGTGATTCGCCTTGGCTTATATTAGCACTTTCGTATACATATTGACCTGCATCATTAATGCTGTAATCAAGTATTTCTGTAGCTGATTGACCAAAAGGTAATTGATAAACTCTAGCGGCATCTTCATCAAAGATTGCTAAAGCATTTTTTATATCAAAGTAAATTAAACCTTTATGACCTTCCATAAAACCAGGAAGTTCTTGCTCTAAACGTAAGTCAAGAGTAGTTGTCCAAGGAGCACGATACCCATTTTTAGGCAAATAACCACCTGCAGATGAAATACCGGCTTTACTTAATTCTCCGATAATTTCGTTATAGCTTAAGCCGTTAACAAAATCTACAGCACCATCGTCAGCACCTGTTGGGATGTAGGGTAAATTAGCACTGGTTAAGTCAAGTTCACCTGAAATTCCGTCTCTGTTATTCCAGCCCAGTAAATAGCTATAAGGTCGACCTGATTTACGTTCCCAAAACATATGAAAAGCAGTATTGTAACCATCAAAAACTTCAGTGTTATATGATAGGTTTAACGTTAATCTGTGCTTAACTTCGTACGCTGACGTACCTATACTTGGGTTTTCAGGATCAATTACAGGGTTGTAGTTATACGCAGTATTTGTAGATGTACCCGTTGCATCAATTCTGTTACGAATTGATGAATGTGTATAAGAGAAATTAGCTTTAAAGCCTGTATTCCAATTTTTCGCTAGGCTAAATGTTTCTATTAATGAATGACCGCCAGAAGTATTGGTTAACAATACATCACGATTATCACGGCTAGGATCGGCTAATGTATAAATTGGACGACCTTCAACAGTATAACCGTTATCACCTTTTGAAGTATCTAAAGTGCGCGATAAGTCAGACCAAGTCATGTCTTTCTCGTTATCTTTATATAACACTTCTGCACTAATGCGCCAGTCATCACCAAGACCGTAATCCGAAAAATCTCCAACATAATCTGCTGCTAAGCTATATTGCATTGTTGTAGGTATTTCAAAGTTCGGGTCTATTGCATCAATATTCGTATTTGGACCACCAAGTACAGCACTAGCAACTTCGTCTTGAGCATGCTGAGGAACACTGTTTAAATCAGCATTTTGTAAAAAGGTACTTTCTGCAATTGCATCACCAAAACTTTTATATGCCGCTATACGAGAGCCATCGTTAGTGAAGGCATTTGAGATAAATACATTTGGACGGCCACCACTAAAACGACCAACACCACCACGAATGGTTAACTCATCCGTTGCGTCCCATGTAAAACCTACACGTGGCATAAATACATCTAGACCATCAAGGTTTTCATCATTGCTGTATCCATAACGATCTTTAAAACCTTGGTTTGCATTCGGTTTATCATCGTTAATGGTAAGCTCATAACGTAAACCATAAGTAACGTTTAATGTATCTGTTACATCCCAGCTATCTTCAATATATAATGCATGATTTCCTAAACTAAATGCGGCAGCAGCGTCATCACGATTTAAGCTTGGGTTATTTTGATATTCAAACCAGTTCGCTTTACCATTTTCGAAATCATCAATACTATCAAAGTACCAAGACCCTAAATAATGTTGCATGAAAATGTTATATACATCTACTTTCTCATACTCCCAGCCAAATGAAATAGCGTGGTCTTCATAAAGATATTCACCGCTTACTCTAAATTGGAACGTTTCATTAGTTAACTCATTAGCATGTCGACTATCATCAGGGCCGATCATAATTTGTCCGCCATTTACCGTATCAATTTTGGCTTCACCGAACGATAATCCACCTAATGGAATTTGACCATTTATTGATTCTTTTTGAGAAATTTTTACTTCTGTTGAGAAGTTTTCATTCCAAATTGAGAATAACTGTCCAACATACGTATCAAATTCATTTGAACGATTATACCAATGAGATGATAAATACAAATCATCAGAATTTCCTGCACCTTGGTTACCCGCACTATTACTATAACCGTGAGAATAAGTAAACGATGCACGATGATCATCATTTATATTCCAGTCTAATTTTAAAGAATATTTTTCATCTTCTAATGGAATTGAGTTATTCCAGCTACCTGCATCATAACCATATTTTGATTGGGCAATGTTGACAACACGATCAACTTCAGCTTGAGAAACTTGACTAACCTTATTCGCTACATTTGCATCAGATGGGCCTTTATCAACAGAGCTAGGTGATTCGAACGTTTCATATGATGCGAAAAAGAACAACGTATCTTTAATGATCGGACCACCTAATGTAGCGCCCCATGATTCTTCATTAAAACTTAAATCGATATCCTCGTTAGTATCTGGATGCTCAGGTGTACCTGCCCAAGAATCTTTAGCTTGTTCAAAAAACATCGAACCACTAAAATCATTAGTACCTGACTTAGTTACAACGCTTATTTTACCACCTGAAAACCCACCTTCTTTCGCTGTAAATGGCGCTATAGCGACACTAATTTGATCTATTGAATCAAAGGAAATTGGTGAACGTTCTGTTGGGTAGCCATTTCCAGCTAAACCAAAATCATCATTCAGGTTCACACCATCAACAGCTAAACTATTATATCTAGGGTTACTACCTGCTAATGAAAGAGAAACACCATCGTTACCAACAACAGCCATTGGGTTTTGTCTAACTATGTCTTTTAAGTCACGATTAAAAGCTGAAGATTTTGATAAGTCATCACCGCTAAATACGCTTGATGAACCTTTAGAAGGATCGTAAAAATTTGATGAACCTGTTACTGAAATTCGTTCAATGTCTTCATTTTCTAAAGTTTCGCTAATACGAAAAACATCACCTAAAGTAATGTAAATACCTTCCAATTTTTTATCAGCATAAACATCAGAGTCAATAGTTACAGTGTAAGGCCCTCCAACTCGTAAGCCTTTAGCTGAAAAATTTCCAGATTCATTTACTGTTAGAGTTTTCTTTGTACCTGATGGGGTATGAACAATTGTAATTGTTGCATCTGTAACAGCATTACCGCTCGTCGAAACTAAAGTTCCTCGCATTGCTGAAGATGTATCATCCGCCATTGCTGATGTTGATAAACCAAGTGCGAGTATTACTGCACTTGATATAAGTGAGAGACGTTGGGTTTTCATCGTTTAAGTTCCCTTGGTGTATGTTTTATTTTTATGGTGCGACTATTAGTCAATTTAATATTAGTTAAAAAAATACAAAATGCGTTTATTGCCTTTTATATGTCTAAATTAGACCAGACATTTCTTACATTTTTATTACAATATTTCACCATAAACAAAAAAACAAGTTTTAATAATCATTAGCAATTAACAGCAAAACCACAAAAAACAACAAAAAACCTATAAATACAATAAGTTAATAGGCTTTTAAAATTCCACGCACTTATTAATAAAATTTATTACATTTAATTTATCTCGAGTAAACCCTGCCAAGCAATAATCAATAACCATTTAGTCAAGTTTATTAACCCCTATAACAAAAACCCATATAAAATGTGCGTTATAGAACCAAAAATTAAAGAACCATTTACTCAGGTTAATCATTATTAAAAATATAAAATAACAATAATCTTATATTTTGACAGTAAAGCAGCGAAATAGTCATCAACCAGTAATAAAAACCAAATAAAATGAAAATAATTCCAAATAACCTGATGTAAACACGCTATTTTCATTTATTAATTACGGTGAATCTTATAGAGTAAAGTTAAATTTCTTGACCAAATAAACAAGATAAAAAAGCTAACTCGTGACTTTTTATGCGCATACTGCTAAAAAGGCATACCTGCGTACTTTTATAAAAACGATAAATAAAAAAGATTTAAAATGACGGATAAAAAACAAGGCAAAATAAGAATACACAGCCAAGAAAAAATACTCCTCGCTGCTCAAGATGAATTTATTTCCAATGGATATAAAGGGGCGACCGTTCAATCAATTGCGGATCTTGCAGGATTGCCAAAAGCAAATGTACTTTATTATTTTAAAAATAAAGAAAACATTTATCACGCTGTTTTAGAAAGAACACTAGACATGTGGGATCAAGGCATTGGTGATATTGTCTATGAAGATGGACCAAAAGTTGCGATTGAAAAATTTGTTTCTGCAAAAGTTAAAATGTCTTTTAATCATCCGAAGGCATCAAAAATTTATGCGATGGAAATTATTCAAGGGGCTCAACATCTAAAAGAATTCGCTCGAACCTATTTAAGACAATGGGTACGAGATAAATCAAAAATATTTCAACTTTGGATTGATGAAGGAAGAATGATCAATATTGAACCGATCAATCTTATTTTTATAATTTGGTCCTCAACACAACATTATGCTGACTTTGAAACACAAATTTTAACCATTATGAATCGAGCAGATTATGAAGAAGATGATATTGAGCAAGTTACTCAATTTTTAACTCAATTCATTCTTCGTGGTTTAGAGGTAAAATAAATGATGAATTTACTAACAACGTTACTAACCTTTTTATCTTTAACGGTATTTTCTATGAATGCGAAAGCGAACCATATTAACACGGATGACACGATAAGAGTGGCAACCTTTAACGTCAGCATGGAAGCATTAAACTATAGTAAACGAGTAAAAGGTCAACCTGCTAAAGTTGTCGGAAATGAGCTTAACCAAGCACTTACATCAAATCACCAGCAAATTAAAAATATTGCTGAAATTATTCAACGTGTAAACCCTGACATCATACTACTAAATGAATTTGACTATTCTCCCGATGGTAAAGAGCTGCAATTATTTCTTAATCAATATTTGAATGTTTCTCAACAAGAACAAAATAAAATTCATTTTCCTTATTATTATCAATCAAGTGTTAACACTGGGGTAAAAACCCCTTTTGATTTAAATGGTGATAACAAAATCGAACAACCAGCAGATACCTATGGTTTTGGTCATTTCCCTGGTCACTTTGGTATGGTGTTACTTTCAAAATATCCTATAAATGCAGAACAAGTAAGAAGTTTTCAAACCTTTAAATGGAAAGATATGCCTAATGCTCTGCAACCTATCGATCCACAAACAGGTAAGTCTTGGTATAGTGATGAAGCATGGCAAGGTTTGCGCTTATCGTCTAAATCACATTGGGATATCCCGGTGAACATTAATAATAAGCAAATTCATATTTTAGCAAGTCACCCTACTCCACCTGTTTTTGATGGGCCCGAAGATCGAAATGGCAAACGTAACCATGATGAAATTCGCTTCTGGCATGATTATATTTCAGAAAAAGACAATGCTTATATTTATGATGATAAAGGACAATATGGTGGCTTAACACCTAATAGCCCGTTTATTATTCTTGGTGATTTAAATGCCTCTGCGACTGAAGGCGATGCAATAAATTCAAGTATCTCTGCATTATTAAATCATGACAATGTTCAAGATGCATTACCTGCAAGTAAAGGCGCAAAATTACACAGTGCAGAAAACTCACTAGCTAAACACCATACCGCCTACTGGCGTATGAGAGCGGATTATGTATTACCGTCAAAAAAAGGCTTTAACCTCATTGCATCAGGTGTCTTTTGGCCAGAAAAAAATACCCCACAATACCGCTTAATTAAAGATAGACAAGCTTCATCAGACCATAGATTAGTCTGGTTAGACTTAGAAATTTCAGAATAAAAACATCACGGAATTATTAATGAAAAAACTATTACCCACACTATTAATAACGGCATTAGCCACTGCTTGTAACGCAAACAATACTCATAAAGAAATAGATAACAATATCAATAAAAATCAGCCAGCCATTAACAATATCATTATGGTTGTAGCTGACGGTATGGGCCCAGCATACGTCACCGCTTATCGAAACTTTGCCGACGACTTAACGACTGAAGGTGTAGATAGAACGGTATTTGATCGCCATTATGTTGGTACTGCTACTACTTACCCGGCAAGTGTTTCTGGTTATATAACCGATTCAGCAGCTGCGGCAACGGCCTTAGCAACCGGCGTAAAAACCTATAACGATGCCATTAGTGTTGATGTAAATAAACAGCCAGTAAAAACAGTTTTAGAAAGAGCAAAAGAGCTAGGTAAAAAAACGGGTGTGGTTGTCACTTCGCAAATTAACCACGCAACACCCGCTTCTTATTTATCACATAATGAATACCGAAGAAACTATAATGAAATTGCTGATAGTTACCTCGATGATGGTATTAAAGCTGATATATATCTAGGTGGTGGTTGGCGCTATTTTATTCGTAAAGATCGTAATTTAGTGGAAGAATTTAAACAATCAGGTTTTCATTATCTTGATAATTACCAAAATTTATCAAGCTTACCTTCAGATAAACCAGTGCTTGGACTTTTTGGTAAAACAGGCTTGCCTTGGGCACTCGATGATACAAACCCACATCGCTTATCGGCAATGACAAAAGCGGCTATCTCGCAATTAGAAAACGAGCAAGGTTTCTTCATGTTAGTAGAAGCAAGCCAAGTTGACTGGGCAGGACACTCAAATGATATCGCATCAGCCATGTACGAAATGGATGATCTTGCCAAAACATTTGAGTTTTTAGAACAATATGTTAACCAGCATCCAGATACTTTAGTCATATTAACCGCAGATCATAGTACTGGTGGCCTTAGTATTGGTAGAAAAACCTACCTTAAAGCGCCTAACGTTAGAAGTGACTATACTTGGTTGCCAGAGATTTTACGTTCGATGACCTTATCTCCTGAAGGCGTTGCAAAGCAATTTGAAAAAAATAAATTAACTATTGAACAAGTTAGTGATTTATTAAATTTTGAATTAACACAACAAGAGTACGACCGATTACAAACACGTAAATCGACAGCAGCGGCTACAGTAGACTTATATTATCAAACGCCAAAAGCTGAACGAACAAGCAAATATCCACCAACGGTTTATAGACTTATTGCCGCAGAACTTAAAGAGATTATCGATATTAGAACTAACACTGGCTGGGGTGGAATCAGTGATTCAGCAACTCATACAGGTGTGGATGTTCCTGTTTACGTGATTGGCAGTGAAAAACAACCTTTCTCTGGCGTAATTGACAATACAGACATTGCCAAAGGTATTTTTAAGTTACTTGAAAATAATAAATAAATGATTGGTATTGGCTTCCTAATATCACAATAAAATATCAATATAATACAACCAAGGCTAAACATTATGTTTGGCCTTTTTTAGCAAGAATTGTCAGGTATTTCTTTACAAACTTTATTACTATAAAAAAAATTACTTCAACCCATCAAACGAAATGACCAGTTACCAACAGCGATTTGCAACAGTACTAGAATATATTGATAAAAATCTTGAAAAACCGATAAATTTAGCTCAATTAAGTCACATAGCTTGCTTTTCAGCCTATCATTTTCATCGACAATTTAGTGCTTATATTGGCCAACCGCTACATCAATACATTCAACAATCTCGTTTAGAAAAAGCGGCTTTACAATTAGTTTATCGTCAACATCTCTCCATTGGAGAAATAGCGGAAAAAGCTACCTTTTCCAATAGTGAATCATTTTCTCGAGCCTTTAAACAAATGTTTCACCAAACACCGAGTCAATATAGAAAATCACCAAAAATAAAACCTTGGCTATCTATAGTTAACAATCTAGGTGATCAGGACAAACAACAAAAACAGAAAAAAGTGACAGAACTTATGTATAATAATTCAGTGATTAATAATGATATCAACTCAATTTCCATCGTCAATTTCCCCCAAACTGACCTCGCCGTTTATTCCCATATTGGCTCGCCAAATAACATCATGGCGAGTGTGCAACATTTTATTTCTTGGCGAAAAGCACATCACACACCACCAAATCAATCAAAAACGTTTAATCTGATTTATAGTGATCCCAGCCAAAGCAATGAAGGTGATTATCGATTTGATATTTGTGCACAAACTAAAAAGAAAATTGAGGAAAATACATTTGGTGTTTTTAATTTAACTATCCCTGCTGGAAGATGTGCTAAATATCGTCATATCGGCTCAGACCGATTTTTAGCAAAGAGTTTTGATATATTATATGGCGAATGGTTACCCCAAAGCGGTGAACAATTAAGAGATTTCCCCTGTATTTTAGAACGCGTAAAAATGTTTCCTGATGTTGCTGAATCTGAAACGATTATTGATATTTATTTACCCCTTTTATAGACAGTACCAGTAACTTATCGCCGCTTGCACCGCCCATATTCAAAGGAGTGTTCGCAAAATTAATATGAATCCAAGTTATGAAAAAATATCAATAAAATAAGAATATATTATAGATAGAATTAAGCAAAGCAACAAAGATAGGTCTATAATACTAAAAGTTGTAGTTGTTATTGCAAGGAAGCAATGTATGAAGTCCTTACCACTCTCTATCGTCGAAACTTGGGTATTTCTAGCACAATCTCAAGATCATCAATTAGCCTCAGCAAAATTTCGAGCTTATCAGCTTATTAAACAACAATTTGGTTCGATTGAACTGGCTAGGTTATATATCGAACAACAAAAAGATAAACAAATAGAAGTGGTAGTTATTTAACTTTGTGACCAACCAAAACAAAAAAACTCAACTAATTACCGCTTAAACGATAACTAGTTGAGTTGCTTTTAACCTTTCTTAAAATTAAAGCGTCGTTTCAAATAATTTAAAAATACGACGATATTCATCTAACCAAGAACTAGGTTGTACAAAACCATGCGGTTCTACCGGATAAATAGCTGTTTCAAAGTCTTGTTTTTCAAGTTCTATCAATCGCTGTACTAAACGCACGGTATCTTGAAAAAATACATTATCGTCAACCATAGGAGCATTGATTAATAACGGCTTCTCAAGCCCCTGCGCAAAATAAATAGGTGAACTACGTTCATAGGCGATGGCATCATCTTTCGGGGTATTTAAAATGTTCGAAGTATAACCATGATTGTAATAGGCCCAGTCCGACACTAAACGAATAGCCGCCCCTGCTTCAAATAAGTCAGGCTCTTTAAACATCGACATTAACGTTAAAAAACCACCGTAAGAGCCACCATAAGTGCCTATTCTTCGGCGATCAACATTTGCATTGTCAATTAACCATTCAACGCCATCACGCATATCTTCAACTTCTGGTTTTCCCATATGACGATAAATAGCGGTGCGCCAATCACGTCCGTAACCTTTCGACGCTCGGTAATCCATATCAATAACAACATAGCCTTTTTGTACTAATAAACTATGGAACATAAACTCACGAAAATAACCAGACCAGCCTAAATGTGCGTTTTGTAAATAGCCAGCGCCATGGGTAAACATTACCGCTTTATTTTTAGTTTGATTTTGATCATAACCTTTCGGTAAATATACCCGCGAATAAACCGGATCGTCTTGATAAGAAGAAGGAATTGCCACCACCGTTGGCGCAACCCAAGGCAAGCTCAAAAAATTTTCCGAAACCGTATGAGTAATTCGTTCTGCTTTTGTTTGCTCGCCTATACGTTTAACATATAGTTCAGGCGGCATAGTTACTGTGGAATGATTAATCAGCAATTTGCTTTCATCTGGGCTTAATACGTAATCATTCATTCCACCTAAATCAGTTAAGGCAGACATTTTTCCCGTATCTATCGCCAGTTGATAAATTTCATAAATGCCGGGATGCTTTTTATTTGCTTTAAAGATAAAACGTTTATTATCTTTAGTTAGTGTGACATTGCTAATTTCGAATGATCCTGAAGTTAGCTTTTTAGCTTTACCTTTTAATGACTTAGTATAAAGATGAGAATAACCAGACTCTTCTGATAGATAATAGAGATTTTTATTTATCCAACCAAATTCATTAAATGCATAACTCACCCAAGCGTCATCATGTAAACGGTGTTGAGTCACTAACTTGTTTTCTAGTAAATTTACAGAAGCTAACCATCGATCTTTGTTGTCCCACGCTTCTAATAACAACGCAACTTGTTTGCCATCTTTATGCCATTGAATTGCATTTGAAGCTCTCATAACATGTATATTTCGTGGTGATTTTTCGCTCTGGTAGGTTTTCCCTTCACGCTTATAATTTTCACTTTTAACACTAGCTAAAACATCTTCATCAAAGCCTGGTAACGTTTCGTAACTTAACGAGAATTTTTGTCCTGATTTTAAATCTAATAAAAACAACTCCTCGCTGTATTGACGATTATCCGCCACCCTATGACGCACTTTTTCTGGCTTGATATGACCATCTTCAGCAATATAATTAGGCATAATGTCACTAGCAGCACGACTTGGTTTACTCTCAGCTATCGCTACCACCATTTTATCGCCATTTGGCGACAAACTCGCATGGACAATTTTTTTCCCTTCACCAAAATAAAACTCACTCTTGGTGATGGTACTATTTTTCGCTTTAAGCTGTTCACTTTGCTCATTTTTTAGTTGTTTATTCTTTTGAGTAAGCGCAATGTATTTCAGTAACTTACTTTGCTCTTTAGCGATATATGCAGGTTCTTTATCATCAGCATCTGGTGATTTTTTCATAACCAAGCTAGCTAATTCATTAATCTTGCTAGTTTTTATATCATGTTCAAAAAACTTATCACCAACACGATAAACAACATTACCATTATTCAAAAACATTGCTGAACGTTCTGTCGCAGAAGTATTAGTTAGTTGCTGAACTTGCTGACTGGCAACTTCTTTAAGAAAAACATTACCTTGATAAACATAAACTTCATGCGTTCCTGCGCGGTTTAACTGTGCATTACGATCGGCATTGATGTGCATATCTGCCAGAGCCACTCGCTGACCATTACTTTTTGTTAGTAATGATTTTTTCACAAGGTCTCTCAGCGGATTACCTAATTGCTTTTGTTGATATAAAACGGTTTGATTATCATCTCCCCAATACATGCGTTCAGGAGAGCGCCCCATCCAATCAGGATCAGCCATTATTTGTTCAAGCGTAATAACATCATTACTTGCCAATTCAGAATCATTTTTAGTCTGAAGTACTTTAGCAATCGATGATTTTGGCTCTTTTTTGTTAAATACTGAAGTTGCAGTTTGAGAAGATCGTGGAGGTGTTGTTGTACTAACTGATTCAGGTTGGCTATCAAGGATAGCTTCGGCCGTTTGCTCACCAGTTGTGGTAGTTACACAACCTAACAGTGAAAAGCTAATGGCGGTAGAAATAATTTTTATTTTCATCATAATTCTAAAACTTAATTGTTAAAATAAACCGAACGAGTTGTTTTTAACTTGGGGAACATTAAAATATTAACACCAAGTAAAATTCATCTCGTGTGAAAAAGCATGATTAAAAGCAGCCTATATTTTATTGAGTAATAAATGCAAGCTTTTGCGATTAAATAACAAAATTATCGGTTTACTCGCCTAATTAAAGGTTAAGAACAAAGAAGTTGAGTTAGGGGCTGTTAATCTTTCGCGGTTAAATTTTATTCGAGATAAAATCGTTCTAATCGCGGCAATTAGTGTACAGCCTAGTCATTCTATGCAAATACTACTCAACAAAGAGCAAACCGATTTTAGCCGAATTCTTCGGACAACGTTTGTTGATCATTTTTAACGGCGTTGCCCCACAAGGATGTGGGGTAAGGTGACTTTGCAGGAGCATAAAGTCTTTATCGCCTTTTTATGTGGAACAACCCTATTACAAGACTCTGCCTTGTATAAATACCCAATAAAATGCGGCAAAAACAATCTCGAAAGATCAACAGCCCCTAATATTGTTAAGATAAAACTCAACTAAAAACTCAACTATATAAACGGGTAATCTTTCTCACGCTTCAATATAGATGAACTATAACCATTATAATAACTGTATGTTATAATACCTCATGCTTTAATTTTCGAGATTTACACGTTTGATTGCTTCTACCCAAATGCCTGCACAAGACTTATTTACCTATCCCAAATATTGGGCTGAATGCTATGGCACTGCTCCATTTTTACCTATGTCTCGTAAAGAAATGGATGAATTAGGCTGGGACAGCTGCGATATTATTTTAGTAACAGGTGATGCCTACGTTGACCACCCTAGCTTTGGTATGGCAATTATCGGACGTATGCTTGAGTCGCAAGGCTTTAGAGTTGGGATCATCGCACAACCTGATTGGCATTCAAAAGATGCCTTTATGCGTTTAGGTAAGCCAAATTTATTTTTTGGTGTCACTGCAGGCAATATGGATTCGATGATCAATCGTTATACGGCTGAACGTAGAATTCGTCACGATGACGCATATACACCAAACGATGAAGGTGGAAAGCGCCCAGATCGTGCAGTAACGGCTTATACTCAGCGTTGTAAAGAAGCTTTTAAAGGTGTTCCGGTTATTATAGGTGGCATTGAAGCAAGTTTACGCCGTATTGCTCATTATGATTATTGGTCTGACAAAGTGAGACGCTCTGTACTATTTGACTCTAAAGCAGATTTATTAGTGTATGGTAATGCAGAGCGACCACTAGTAGAAATTGCCCACAGAATTGCCGCGGGAGAAGATGTAAAAGCAATTACAGATGTCAGAGGCAGTGCTTTTTTAGCGAGCCAAGTCTTACCAGGTTGGCACGGTATAGACTCAAGAAATGTCGATAAACCGGGTAAAATTGATCCTATTCACAGTCCATATCAAGAAATTGATAACACGAGCTGTAGCGAGCAAAAATCATCGTCTAATGAAGCAGATGCTACTACAGATATTACCCAACAAGCACAACCCGTACAAATTATTGATTTTAAGGCAAAATCATTACAAAACAAATCGTGGCATGACAAGAAGAAGCCTTGGTTAAATACTTATATAAATTTGCCAACGTTTGAACAAGTCAAAGACAATAAAATTTTATATGCGCACGCGTCACGAATTTTTCATCAAGAGGTAAATCCTACTTCAGCCAAGCCTCTAGTGCAGAAACATGGCGATAGAATTATTTGGTTAAATCCACCCGCAACACCATTAACAGAAGCGGAAATGGATGGCGTTTTTGGTCTATCATACCAACGAGTGCCACACCCAAGTTACGGTAACGCTAAAATTCCGGCTTATGAAATGATAAAAACCTCAATTAATATTATGCGAGGTTGTTTTGGTGGTTGTACTTTCTGTTCAATTACTGAACATGAAGGTAGAATCATTCAAAGCCGAAGTGAAGACTCAATCATTAATGAGATTGAAGATATAAAACAAAAAGTGCCAGGTTTTACCGGTGTTATATCCGATCTTGGCGGACCAACAGCCAATATGTATCAATTGCGTTGTAAAAGTGAAAAAGCGGAAGCCACCTGTAGAAAACCTTCTTGTGTTTGGCCTACGATCTGTGGGCACTTAGATACCGATCACACACCAACCATTAACCTTTATCGCAGAGCGAGAAAAGTAAAAGGGATTAAAAAAGTATTGATTGCGTCAGGTGTTCGCTATGATTTAGCCATACAAGATCCTGAATATGTTAAAGAATTAGCCACACATCATGTCGGTGGTTATTTAAAAATAGCCCCTGAACATACCGAAGAAGGCCCACTCAATAAAATGATGAAGCCAGGTATGGGTAGCTATAATAAATTTAAAGAAATGTTTGATCATTACTCTAAAGCGGCCGGGAAAAAACAATACCTTATCCCCTATTTCATTTCAGCTCATCCGGGCACTACCGATATGGATATGGTTAATCTGGCATTATGGTTGAAAGAAAATGATTTTAAGCTAGATCAAGTACAAAACTTTTACCCGTCGCCATTAGCCAATGCAACGACGCTGTATCACACTGAGATAGACTCATTAAGAAGAGTTAAGAAAGATAGTGAAACAGTACCTATTCCAAAAGGCACAATACAGAGACGCTTACATAAAGCTATTTTGCGTTATCATGATCCTGCTAATTGGGCTTTGATCCGTGCTGCGTTAACAAAAATGGGCTTAGCAAGAAAACTTATTGGCTCTAAACCTGGTTGTTTAGTTCCTCACGAAACACGAGGGGAAAAAGAACAGCAACATTATAAAAATAATGGTAAAGGGAAAAATAATGCTTCAGGAAAGAAAACCTCTCCAGGGCAACGAAGAAGCACAACCAATAAATATGGCAAGCCTGCTAATAAAGGAAAGCAAGGGTTAACACGTTTTAGCGACAATCAATTTGATGATAGGAAACCTAAAAAGAAACGTCCAAAGAAATAGCCAAGTCAACAATAAAAACTAATTATTAAAGCCAAAAACCCGTCAGAAAAAAGGATACCACAGGGTATCCTTTTTGTTTTCAACTCAAGTATTTTTTATTTAATAGCTTTATAAGTTATAGCCCGACTCATCATGTTCATTTAAGTCTAAACCGGTTGTTTCTTGTTCTTCCGATACTCTTAAACCATTAGTCATTAACGCGACTAATTTAAATAACAGATAAGAAACAATGGCGGTATAAGCAATGGTAGCAATTATACCTATCATTTGAACAGTAACTTGTTCTGTCATCGAAGTGATACCTTCAGCAAAACCATAGCCACTAAAAGCGCCTAACTCAGCTGAAGAAAAAATTCCTGCTAAAAACGTCCCTAAAATTCCGCCAACGCCATGAACCGGAAAAACATCGAGTGAGTCATCTATTTTTAGTTTTTGTTTAATATAAACGGTTGCGTAAAAACAAACAAAACCGGCTAATAAACCAATGATTAACGCTCCGCCAGGGCCAACAAATCCAGAGGCTGGTGTGATTGTACCTAGACCGGCTACCATACCAGTTACCGCACCTAAAACACTGGCTTTACCAAATTTTTTCCATTCAATCGCAGCCCAAGTTAAAGCCCCCATAGACGCTGAAATATGCGTAACTAGCATTGCCATAGAAGCATCACCTGTCGCTGCTAATGCACTTCCACCATTAAAGCCAAACCAACCGACCCATAACAGCCCTGCACCCGTTACTGTCATGGTTAAATTATGTGGCATCATAGGTGTTTTTGGAAACCCCATTCTAGGTCCTAAAACAACCGCAGCAACTAAAGCGGCAACACCTGCTGTGATATGAACAACAGTTCCACCGGCAAAGTCATATAAGCCCATTTGAGCTAACCAACCACCGCCCCATACCCAATGAGTAATAGGAGCATAAACAGTCAGTAACCATAATGCAGAAAAAATTAATACCGCTGAAAATTTCATACGTTCAGCAAATGCACCAATAATTAGCGCCGGTGTGATCACCGCAAAAGTCATTTGAAATAACATAAACAGACTTTCGGGAATATCACCACTTAGAGTGTTTTTATCAACCCCCATCATTAACACTTTACTAAAATCGCCAATCCACGCATTACCTTCACCAAAGGCTAAGCTATAGCCAACGACTAACCATAAAACGGATGAAATACCCGCAATAGCAAAACATTGCATTAAGATTGAAAGTATGTTTTTACGACGTACTAAACCGCCATAAAATAAAGCTAAGCCTGGCAAAGTCATTAATAAGACTAAGGCTGTTGACGTTAATATCCAGGCTGTATTGGCGCCATTCAAGCCATTTTCACTTGCTGAACTTGTAAAAGACAACAATGAAAAAAATGACAATAAAATAAATTTGATCATAAAGTTTTCCAGTTATATTTTGTTTTTTGCTAATTAAAGAGCTTCTTCATCCGTTTCACCGGTACGAATTCGAACGGCTTGTTCAACATTAGTGACAAACACTTTGCCGTCACCAATTTTTCCAGTGCGTGCAGATGCGACGATAGCTTCAATAGTACGTTCTACTAACTCATCTTGAATGCTAATCTCAATTTTAACTTTTGGGAGAAAATCAATGCTGTATTCTGCTCCTCGGTACAGCTCTGTATGGCCTTTTTGACGTCCGAAGCCTTTTACTTCTGATATCGTCATACCATCAATACCAATGTCACTTAAAGCTTCTCTTACATCATCTAATTTAAAAGGTTTGATTATCGTCGTTATTAATTTCATTTGTTCACCTTTAGTGCGTACTTTATTGTTACCATTTAAACGACCCGACAACATGCACAATTTAAGCCCATTTTATAATCCCAATAAATTCATATATTTACTACAAAAGTCATTAAAAAAGCACCAAAACACCGCACCATTTCAGTGCACAAAAACCAACAAGCATGCCTTGGTGGTGCAGAAAATTATTTCTATGCTCAATTGTGGTGATAAATAAATAAGACATTAATAATTTAAAATTGTTAATAGCTTAATGACTTCATAACGCTCGCTCTGTATAATCGCGCGCAATAACTCTTCAGGCAGATCTACTAGGTAAACTTTTCATGTTAAGTGCAAATAACATTACACAACAATTCGGTGCGAAACCTTTATTTGAAAATATCTCTCAAAAATTTGGCGGTGGTAACCGCTACGGTTTAATTGGTGCGAATGGTTGTGGCAAATCAACTTTCATGAAAATTTTAGGCAATGATCTTGAACAAACTAGCGGCAACGTCAGTTTAGATCCTAACGAACGTATCGGTAAACTTCGTCAAGACCAATTTGGTTTTGAAGAATACACAGTTGTTGATACCGTGATTATGGGTCATAGCGAACTTTGGGCTGTTAAGGAAGAACGCGATCGTATTTATGCATTACCTGAAATGAGTGAAGAAGATGGTATGCGCGCTGGAGATTTAGAATCTGAATATGCCGAAATGGACGGTTATAGTGCCGAAAGTCGTGCAGGTGAGCTATTAATGGGCGTTGGTATTCCTGTTGAACAGCATTTTGGCTTGATGAGTGAAGTTGCCCCAGGTTGGAAATTACGTGTCCTTCTTGCTCAGGCGCTATTTTCTGATCCCGATATTTTGTTACTTGACGAACCGACCAACAACTTGGATATTCACACGATTCAGTGGCTTGAAGAAACGCTCAATGAACGTGATTCAACCATGATAATTATTTCGCATGATCGACACTTCTTAAATAGCGTTTGTACTCATATGGCTGATTTAGATTATGGTGAGCTTCGTGTATTTCCGGGTAATTATGATGAATACATGCTTGCAGCCACGCAAGCTCGTGCACAATTATTAGCAGATAATGCCAAGAAAAAAGCACAAATTGGTGAATTACAAGCTTTCGTTGCACGATTCTCCGCGAATGCTTCCAAAGCAAAGCAAGCAACTTCACGCGCCAAACAAATTGATAAAATTCAATTAGCAGAAGTTAAAGCATCAAGTCGAGTTAATCCGTTTATCCGCTTTGATCAAGAGAAGAAATTATTCCGAAATGCGTTAGTCATCGAACAAATGAACAAAACATTTAACGTGGGTAGCGATGAAGAAAATCATGTTCTTAAAAATATTGATTTAATGATTGAAGTCGGCGAACGTGTGGCCGTTATTGGTGAAAATGGTATAGGTAAAACCACCTTTTTACGTACGTTAATGAACGAAGTGGATTACCAACCAACCTCAGGGGAATTCACCTGGTCGGAAAATGTTAATATTGGTTATTATGCTCAAGATCACGCTCATGAATTTGAAAACGACATGACCCTATTTGAATGGATGAGTCAGTGGCGTCAACCTACCGATGATGAACAAGCCGTACGTGGTTATTTAGGACGTTTACTTTTTTCTGCAGACGATATTAAGAAGTCAGTTAAAGTATTATCAGGTGGTGAGCAAGGTCGAATGCTTTTTGGTAAAATCATGATGCAACGTCCAAATATTCTAATTATGGATGAGCCAACTAATCACATGGACATGGAATCGATTGAGTCGTTAAATATGGCAATGGAAAAGTTTGAAGGAACCATTATTTTTGTTAGTCATGACCGCGAGTTTGTATCAAGTATTGCAACTCGAGTAATCGAGTTAAAAGAAGATGGATATACAGACTTTGCAGGAACTTACGATGAGTATTTAGCCAGTCAAGAATAACAAATAAATTAACGAGTAAGCGATACACCAATGGTTCGGCTTACTCATTGCTCCTATTAAATAAGGATTACTTTTGCTTAGTTATCGTCATGCCTTTCACGCGGGAAATTTTGCCGACGTCTTAAAACATTCTGTACTGACTTTAGTGCTTGAATATATGACGAGAAAAGAAAAAGGCTTTTATTACATTGATAGTCATTCTGGTGCGGGCATGTATTCGCTAGCCGATGAATATGCGCAAAAAACGGGTGAATTTAAAGACGGTATTGCGAAACTTATTAATCAAGCTGATATACCTGAAGCGTTAATTGACTACGTCAATTTAATAAAGTCTTTTAATGAAGATGGTGAGCTAGATTACTATCCGGGCTCTCCTGCCATTGCAAAATATTTTGACCGCCGTCAAGACAGCGCTCACTTATTTGAACTACACCCTAATGACATCCAATTATTATCTGAATATTGCCAACGTTGGCATAAATCACATGTCAATCAATCGGATGGTTATCAAGGTGTATTAGGTTTAGTACCCCCACCAAGTAGGCGAGGCGTAGTATTAATTGACCCGCCTTATGAGTTAAAAGAAGATTATTCAAAAGCGGTAAAAACGATTATTAACGCCTACAAAAAGTTTGCCACCGGCACATATATATTATGGTACCCGGTTGTTAAACGAGAATTAGTCGTTGCAATGCAAAATCAGTTTAGTCAAAGTAGTATTAAAAATGTTTTACAAGTTGAATACTGTCAGCTAGAAGATACCGATGAGTACGGTATGACAGGTACAGGGTTATTTATTGTCAATCCTCCTTGGCAATTAAATAAACAATTATCTGAGATCTTACCTTTTGTTAAAGAAAAACTTGGCAACACACAAAGCCATTTCTTATTAAAACAGCTTGTTGGAGAATAGTTATCAATAACAAAAGTTAATAAAAAAACTCAAATACTAAGGTATTTGAGTTTTCCATTATTAATTATTTACATTATTGAAGTTAAATGAAAATTAGCTTAACCCGTTTTCTGCGAATCAAAGAAATCTATTATATTTTCCTGACGATGTTCGATAACAGTAACCGCGACTTCCATCCCATCAACAGTCCACTTTTCATTGAGATCATTATATAAAACCCTAGCGATTAGTGTTTTTAATGAATCATCACTATAACTGACAATCATATTACAGATATGGTTATGTACTTGTTGATAATCAGGTATTGCCACATGCACAGGCTCAATTTTTTTACCTGTTAATGTTCTTTTTTGATACCAATCTTTCGGTATGATTTTGAACTCCCTTGCCATATAAAATCCCTTTAAACGGTAATACAAACTCCACTTAAATAAATAATAGTTGATAATTGAAGTTTTACCTTATTATTTTAGTAATAAATTACATCAAATAGATCATTGGCTAGGTAATATTTCTTTATAGCGATTTGGGTTATTAAACTGATTAATCATTAACATGATTTTATTGACATCGTGCTTATTTGAAAACGATTGTGAAAATGCAATAAAAGACGGCTCTTCGAGTGTTGAAATAGACATAACAGCAATCTTATCTTCTATCCCCATCTCTTGGATTGATGTATACGCCGCAAAACCATCAGTACCAACCAAATCAACACGCTTAAGCAATAACATGTTTAAAGCATCGTCTAATCGAGTAACTTCTGCGATCTCGATCAATCCTTTATTTTTTGCTTCATCAAATTGCACACCTAACAAAACAGCCCGTACTTTTGCGACAGTTTTTTTGTTTTTCATTTCTTCAAAGCTAGTAAATTCAAATTTATCATGACTATTTTTTATGAACACAGAGCCGTAAAAGTTAATTAACTGTTGTTGAGGATATACTAAATATTTGGCGCGCTCCTCGGTATAAAGTGCCGGCATAATTGCATCAGCATTGCCACTTTTCACTTCGAGCATTGCTCGGCCCCAAGGCATGATAGTCACATTAAATTTCAATGAAGTTTGTGCGCTAACTTCATTCAATGTATCAATGAGTAAACCTTCTGCTTTTTTATCGACATTATTATAAATAAGCGGCTTCAATTCAGGGGCAACAATATTAATGATAATTTCATCATCAAAAGGTTCTACGTATATTGTTTCAGACGCCTGACTAAAAGCCTTGATAGATAATAAAGCCAATAAAAGTAGGCTACTAATTTTTACAAATATACTATTCAACTTCGGGGGTACTACCAGTTTCTAATTCATTAGCAAGTTTGGCTTTCTTCTTTTTCATCACTGGCATATTGCCAACATCTTGAGCAAAGAATGTTTTTTTCTGTGTTTTATTTACTTTCGTTTTTTTATTTTTTGAACCTTCTGATTTCTTCTTCGTATTGTCTATTGCTCTCGCTTTCGGCTTTTTAGGTTTTATCCCTTTAAATTTAGCTTTTAATCCTTCAACAAAGTCGAATGTGAAATTTTGTTGTAAGAACAACTCTATGTTTTTAAAACTCAACCAATCTTTTGGTCCAACAAACGAAATTGACTCACCTTTATTCCCTGCTCTACCTGTTCGACCAATGCGATGAACAAATTCTTCCGTATGTTTTGGTAAATCAAAATTTATCACATGTGAAACGTTCACTAAATCTAAACCACGTGACGCTAAGTCAGTAGTGATTAAAATCTTTTGTTGGCCTTTGGCAAAACCATCCATAATTTGATTTCGTTGGCTTTGATTTAAATCACCACTTAAAGCAACGGTACTTAACCCTTGTGAAGATAATTTCACCGATAACCTTTCGGTATCAGCGCGAGTTGCTGTGAAGATTATAAGTTGCTGATATTTTTCAGCTGATAAAAAGTGCTCAAGTAGTAATTCTTTATGATCGAGATTATCTGAAAAATAAAAACGTTTGCTGATGTCTTTATGTTCAGTATGTGCGGCACCTATGGCAATTCTTTTAGGTTTCGTTAATAACTCAAGTGCGAAATCATTAATTTGAGCATGATCTAAGGTTGCTGAAAACAATAAGGTTTGACGTTTTCGGTGATCGGCCGCTTTATTAATCAATTTAAGTTCTTTGGAAAAGCCTAAATCAAGCATGCGATCAGCTTCATCTAAAATCAGTAACTCTAAACCATTTAAATAAAAATGCCCTTTGGTTAGATGATCAGCAAGTCGTCCCGGAGTGGCCACTAAAAAGTGAGGATCTTTTTCTAAAGTTTTCACTTGATCGTTAAAATTCTCACCCCCAAGAATCAACACAGCCTTAAATTGTGTACCAGCAGTGAATAAACGTAATTGCGTAAAAACTTGTTTGGCTAACTCTCTGGTTGGCGTAAGAATAACCACCCGAGGATCTCTTTTACTCAAGGCTCTATTTTTCATTAAACGCTGAAGCGCTGGTAATATAAAAGCTAAAGTTTTACCTGAACCAGTTTTTGACGATGCGATAAGATCTTGGCCGGTCATAGCTACTGGTATTGCTTGTTGTTGAATATCTGTTGGCTCGTTAAAGCCTAAATGTTCGATAGTCGACATCAATCGTTTATCTAACCCAAAATCGCTAAATGACAAAGCCTACTCCTACTTGTTATTTATAAAATATTTATACCTTGCCTATTATAACCTGTAACGAATAAGCTGTAACGAATAACTTCAATTGTTCATTTACCTTTTCTGTAAATTTATATAAAAAGGTATGAACTAATAAATGGAATATCCACATGTATATTAAAAAAATTATTTTGCTGTTATTTGTGTTGCAATCATTCACAAGTATTGCAAACGAAAAGACACAAGTTTTATCACCAATAAACACTATGTTTGATGCAATGCGCGAACATGATAGTAAAAAATTTCTTAAACAATTTACTCAAGAAGCAATCCTTGAAAGAGCAACAACACATGATGAAATAAAAAAATCTGATTTAATGAAGTTTGCCGAATTTATTGAAGGGTCTAAAAAGCATCTAGATGAAAAGCTATTTAATATAAAAGTTCAAGAAAGTGGCAATTTAGCATCAGTATGGGCACCTTTTGCTTTTTATGTAGATGGTAAACTAAGTCATTGTGGCGTAAATAGTTTTCAATTAATCAAACAAAATGAACAATGGAAAATAAGATATTTAATCGATAATGTTTATCAAGGGGATTGTCAGACGTTTATTGAACAGCATAAAAAAAGCCGCTAATGCGGCTTTTTCTCGTTAACCATATCGCTTATAAATTATCAGCGTTATCTGTTAAGTAAGATGCAACACCTTCAGGAGAAGCTGTCATACCTTTGTCGCCTTTGTTCCAACCAGCTGGACAAACTTCACCGTGTTCTTGGTGGAATTGTAACGCGTCAACCATACGAATCATTTCATCAACATTACGGCCTAAAGGTAAATCGTTCACTACTTGATGACGAACATTGCCTTCTTCATCAATTAAGAAAGAACCACGGAAAGCAACACCTGCTTCTGGATGCTCAACATCATATGCTTGACAAATGTCATGCTTAACATCAGCAACTAAAGTGTATTGAACTGGACCAATACCGCCTTCGTTTACTGGAGTGTTTCTCCATGCATTGTGTGAAAATTGAGAATCAATAGAAACACCAATAACTTCAACACCACGGCTTTTGAATTCTTCAAAACGGTGATCAAATGCTAATAATTCTGAAGGGCAAACAAATGTAAAATCTAAAGGATAGAAAAACACTACGGCTTTTTTACCTTTAATTGCTTCAGATAAAGTAAAGCTATCTACGATTTCACCGCTACCTAACACAGCTGCTGCTGTAAAGTCCGGAGCTGGACGACCAACTAATACACTCATTTTTTTCTCCATGATTTGTCTATAAAATTTATTAAACGTTTACGTCTCCACTAAGTATTGAGACATAAACGTTTTTTTCAATGCTTTTTAAATAAAAAATACTTATTCTGAAACTTGTTTCGCTGCTGCTTCTTTAATTAGCGTTTGTAATTCACCTTGTTGATACATTTCCATAATAATATCGCAGCCACCGACTAATTCACCATCAACCCATAATTGTGGAAAAGTTGGCCAATCGGCATATTTAGGTAATTCACTACGAATATCAGGATTTTGTAAAATATCCACAAATGCAAATTTTTCACCGCAAGCCATTAATGCTTGAGAAGCTTGAGAAGAGAATCCACAGCTTGGTAATTTTGGTGAACCTTTCATATAAAGTAAAATATTGTTTTCTGCAATTTGTTCTTTAATTTTTTCAATAGTGTCCATATCAACCTTCAATTTCACGTGTAATACTTATTGCATTAAATAATGGTGGCGGAACCTTTATTATTCAACCCAATAAATACTAATAATTAAAATGTTCTAAGTTAAAACTATTTACCTTGATAAATACGCTGGCAAAACCAATTTATTTGGGTAAAATATGCATAGTTTTTAATACCTGAGTATTTTACTCGGTTTTTACCAAAAGCAAACAACTTCTTTATTTTTGGGTAAAATAAATCTTTCTAATTAATTCCTGGAGAATATAATGGCTATCGAATTACCAGCGTTACCTTATGCACAAGATGCATTAGCACCACACATTTCAGCAGAAACGTTAGAGTACCACTACGGCAAGCATCACAATACTTACGTAGTTAAACTTAACGGTTTAATCGAAGGTACTGAATTTGATGGAAAATCATTAGAAGATATCGTAAAAACATCTTCAGCAGGCATTTTTAACAATGCGGCTCAAATTTGGAACCATACTTTTTATTGGAACAGCTTAAGCCCTAACGGTGGTGGTGAGCCAACTGGCGCATTAGCCGATGCAATTAACGCTAGCTTTGGCTCTTTCGAAGAATTTAAAGCTAAATTCACTGACAGTGCTATCAATAACTTTGGTTCAAGCTGGACTTGGTTAGTGAAAAATGCTGACGGTAGCTTAGCAATAGTTAACACTTCAAACGCAGCAACACCATTAACAGATGAAGGCGTTACGCCAATTATCACTGTAGATTTATGGGAACATGCTTATTACATTGATTACCGTAATTTACGCCCTAGCTATATGAATGCTTTTTGGGCTTTAGCTAACTGGGATTTTGCTTCAGCAAACTTCGCATAAAATAACATTTCAATATAAAATGTATTAAAAACCAGAGGTTATCTCTGGTTTTTTTATGGCTAAAATTCTATTAAGTCATCTCTATTTCCGCAATTATAATATCTATTGTTTTAGTGGCTTACCTAATGTTAGTCAGTGTATTCATTTACAAATTTTTTCGTAGTTTTCTCACACCTTCAAAAAATAGAGACTAAACTTAATATAGTGAATATCAATTGGACCAATTAATTGCTCCGTTTGGTATAAAGTGAATTGTCGGTCTTTATATTAATAAAGCTGAGCGAGCAAATACCCGTTATTTGTATTTACTCTCTTTTCTGTCAATAGCTCAGCTTTGATATGTTTATCAATTTTTTGGGGGCAGTTATGAGTATTTTTAAACACTATCAATCTCGTTACGATGAATCAAAAGAAGAAACTTGTTCAGTACAAGATTTTCTCTCGCTTTGTCAAAAAGACAAATCTGCCTATGCTAGTGCCGCCGAGCGATTATTAAGTGCAATCGGCGAACCTGAAATGATAGATACTTCATCAGAGCCACGACTTAGTAGGATTTTTTCCAATAGAGTTATCGCTCGCTACCCTGCTTTTAAAGAGTTTTATGGTATGGAAGATGCCATTGAACAAATTGTTTCTTATTTAACGCACGCCTCACAAGGTTTAGAAGAACAAAAACAAATACTCTATTTATTAGGTCCTGTTGGTGGCGGCAAATCTTCGCTCGCCGAAAAATTAAAAGCCTTAATGCAACAAGAGCCTATTTACGTACTGAGTGCAAACGGTGAAAGAAGCCCAGTAAATGACCACCCTTTTTGTTTATTTGATAAACATTCTGATGGCAAAATTTTACTAGATGATTACAACATTCCAGAGCGTTATTTAAATACTATTATGTCTCCTTGGGTGGCAAAACGTTTACATGAATTTCAAGGCGATATTAGTAAATTTGAAGTAGTTAAAATCTACCCTTCTATACTTGATCAAATTGCTATCGCTAAAACTGAGCCCGGCGATGACAATAACCAAGATATTTCAGCACTTGTCGGTAAAGTAGATATTCGACAATTAGAGCATTATGCGCAAAATGATCCTGACGCCTACAGTTACTCTGGAGCTCTATGTCGAGCAAACCAAGGCTTGATGGAATTTGTTGAAATGTTCAAAGCCCCTATCAAAGTGTTGCATCCGCTACTAACCGCTACACAAGAAGGTAATTACAATCCTACCGAAGGTTTATCTGCATTACCTTTTGCAGGTATTTTACTCGCGCATTCAAATGAATCGGAATGGCAAACTTTTAGAAATAATAAAAATAATGAAGCCTTTTTAGATCGCGTTTATATCGTAAAAGTACCTTATTGCATGCGCGTATCTGAAGAAGTTAAAATTTATCAAAAACTTCTCCAAAACAGCGAGCTCGCCCAAGCACAATGTGCACCTGACACCTTAGAAACCTTAGCGCAATTTTCTGTATTATCGCGATTAAAAGATCCTGAAAACTCTAGTATTTATTCTAAAATGCGTGTTTATGACGGCGAGAGTTTAAAAGATACAGATCCCAAAGCGAAGTCTTACCAAGAATATACAGATTACGCTGGTGTCGATGAAGGCATGTCAGGCTTATCAACCCGCTTTGCTTTTAAAATACTATCTCGTGTCTTTAATTTTGACCATATGGAAGTAGCAGCAAACCCGGTTCATTTATTTTATGTACTTGAACAGCAAATTGAACGTGAACAATTACCAAAAGAAGTGGCCGATCGATATTTAGAATTTATCAAAGGCTATCTATCTCCTCAATATATTGATTTTATTGGCAAAGAAATTCAAACCGCTTATCTTGAGTCTTATTCTGAATATGGACAAAACATTTTTGATCGTTACGTCACTTATGCCGACTTTTGGATTCAAGATCAAGAATATCGCGACGCTGAAACAGGACAATTATTTGATCGTGAAGCCTTAAATAACGAACTAGAGAAAATAGAAAAGCCGGCTGGCATTAGTAATCCAAAAGATTTTAGAAATGAAATCGTCAATTTTGTCCTCAGGGCTAAAGCTAATAATAACGGTACTAATCCTGTGTGGACAAGTTATGAAAAACTACGCACTGTGATAGAGAAAAAAATGTTTTCGAATACCGAAGACTTACTCCCGGTTATCTCTTTTAACACGAAAACCTCTAATGATGATCAGCAAAAACATGATGACTTTGTCGAACGTATGATGAGCAAAGGTTATACAAAAAAACAAGTCCGATTGTTATCTGAATGGTATTTACGCGTGAGAAAATCTTCTTAAGGTAAGCGCTAAACAGGCATTTGTGAGGTAGCCATTATGGCAAATTTTATCGATCGAAGACTCAATAGTAAGAATAAAAGTACCGTTAATCGACAACGATTTATTCGACGCTATAAATCGCAAATTAAAAAATCCGTTGAACAAGCGGTTAATAAACGGGGTGTCACTGATATTGATAGCGGTGAAAGCATCACCATTACCAAAAAAGATCTTAGTGAGCCTACTTTTCATCAAGGTCAAGGCGGCATAAAAGACAGAGTGCATCCAGGTAACGATCAATATAACACCGGCGATCAAATACAACGACCGCCTCAACAATCGGGACAAGGTGCAGGTCAAGGTGAGGCAAGTAATTCAGGTGAAGGAGAAGATGATTTTGTCTTTTCAATTTCAAAAGATGAATATCTCAATATACTTTTTGAAGACTTAGCGCTTCCTAACCTCGAACAAAATCAACTAGATAAGTTAATCGACTATAAAACGGTGCGTGCTGGCTATTGTGCTGAAGGCGTACCTTCAAATATTGATATAGTGAAATCTTTACAAGGCTCAATAGCAAGACGAGTTGCTATGACATCGTCCAAACGTAAAACGTTAAAGGCGCTTGAAGAAGAGTTATTCGCATTACAACAAGACAAGCACGAGCACGTTAAAGAAATTACCGAATTAACGATTGAGATTAACAAACTCAAAGAAAGAATTGCCAAGGTTCCTTTTATAGATACTTTTGATTTACGTTTTAGAAATTATGCCAAAGTAGCAGTTCCCACTTCAAAAGCAGTAATGTTTTGTTTAATGGATGTTTCAGGTTCTATGGACCAAGCGACTAAAGATATCGCGAAACGATTTTATGTATTACTTTATTTATTTTTAACTCGTACGTATCAAACCATTGAAGTGGTTTATATTCGTCATCATACCCAAGCAAAAGAAGTAGATGAACAAGAGTTTTTTTATTCACAAGAAACTGGCGGCACTATAGCTTCTAGCGCTTTAGAGCTGATGATTGACATTATCAATAAAAGATATAACCCAAAAGAGTGGAATATATATGGTGCTCAAGCGTCTGATGGTGATAATTGGGCCGATGACTCTCCTCAATGTCGTCAATTAATGAGTAACAAAATTCTGCCTCTATCACGATATTTTGCTTATATCGAAATTACTCAGCGTACTCATCAAACTTTGTGGCAACAATATTTAACGGTGCAAGATCAATACAGTCATTTTGCTATGCAACACATAAAAACGGTGGAAGATATTTATCCTGTTTTTAGAGAGTTATTTAAGAAAAGCACCCCTCAAGTAGCTTAATTATATACCGTTTGTGCAGTTATTATTTGTACAAATATTTACAGCGGTAAAGGAATATAAACATGGTAAAAAAAAGCATAGGCAAGAAAAATATGTTATCTGATGGGCCTGATTGGACGTTTGAATTACTACAGCAATATAAGGATGAAATTGCTCGAGTCGCAGCAAGCTTTCGTTTAGATACTTATACTAATCAAATCGAAGTGATCACTGCTGAACAAATGATGGATGCTTATGCAAGTGTTGGCATGCCAATTGGTTATAATCATTGGACCTTTGGCAAAAAGTTTATCCAAACTGAACAAACATATAAACGGGGCCAAATGGGATTAGCCTATGAAATAGTCATTAATTCTGATCCCTGTATTTCCTATTTAATGGAAGAAAACTCTATCACCATGCAAGCACTTGTTATGGCACATGCTTGCTATGGTCATAACTCTTTTTTTAAAGGAAATTATTTATTTAACTCGTGGACAGATGCTAGCTCTATAATTGATTATTTAGTTTTTGCTAAAAATTATATTGCCGAATGCGAACACAAATATGGCATTGATGAGGTTGAAGCTTGTTTAGATGCCTGCCACGCATTAATGAACCACGGTGTTGACCGTTATAAACGTCCGCAAAAAATTTCATTAGAGCAAGAGCTTAAACGACAAAAATCACGAGAAGAATATTTGCAATCTCAAGTAAACACCTTATGGCGCACTATCCCGGAAGACGCGAATAAAACCGAAGATAAAAAAATTAACTTTCCGAGTGAGCCACAAGAAAATTTATTGTATTTCATTGAAAAAAACGCACCTTTATTAAAACCTTGGCAACGAGAAGTTGTTCGTATAGTGCGTAAAGTTTCACAATATTTTTATCCGCAAAAACAAACGCAAGTGATGAATGAAGGCTGGGCTTGTTTTTGGCATTACACCATTTTAAATACTTTATTTGATGAAGGCATGGTAAGTGAAAAATTTATGTTGGAGTTTCTTCATAACCATACCAATGTAGTCGCACAGCCTGACTATAACAGTCCTTATTACTCAGGTATTAACCCTTATGCTTTAGGATTTAATATGTTTATGGATATTAAACGAATTTGCCAACAACCAACGGAAGAAGATAAACAATGGTTTCCTGAAATTGCAGGAAGTGATTGGTTAGACACTTTACATTTCGCTATGGAGAACTTCAAAGATGAAAGCTTTATTAGCCAATTTTTATCACCCAAATTAATGCGTGATTTTAAATTTTTTCATATTCATGATGATGATAAAGAAAACTTTATTGAAGTTGCTGCTATACACAACGAGCAAGGCTATCAAAAAATCAGAGCCGCATTATCTGAGCAATACAACTTAAGTAACATCGAAACGAATATTCAAATCACCAAAGCTAATATCAGCGGCGATCGTTCACTGACGTTAAAGTATACCCCTCATCAACAGGTACCGCTTGCCGATTCAAAAGATGAAGTGTTAAAGCATTTATATTATCTATGGCAATTTGACGTTAAATTAACGCAAGAAAATCAGCTAGGTGAAGAAGAAGTTATTGCACAGTGTCCACCAAAAGAAAAAAATCACTAGTTTTAATCGCCGTATTAAAATTACTTTTTTGTATTTTTTGACATGTTTAAAGCTAGCGGCTGACAAACCTAAAACTTTACTCACTTTTGCTAACCAACTCGAAAAAAGATCCCCAAATAACGTTTAACTTTTAGCCTAATTAACAGTTAGTTAACTTAAAATTAAACAAAAACAAATAAAGTAACGCTAATTCATCTTTATTTAAATTATTTCTCTGTATATATAAGAAAATAAACTATCATAATAAGGGTATTAAAAAATTACTGTTAAATTATAGGACTAAAAATGACTAAAATAATTTTACTCGCTAGTGTATTAGCTACAAGCTTATTAATTTCAGCCCCTGCTAAAGCAGATCTTTCATTGCGTGTATGTGAATATGTACAGGCCAATGATAAAAACCGCTTACGCTCATTTTTAAAAGCAAATAAATTAAAAATTAGAAAGATCTACAATGGCTTAATGTGCAATGGTAGTACCTTACTTGCATTTGCCGCAAAATCACAAGCTTTAGAGGTAGGTGAATTTATGATTGGTAAATTGCCAGCGAAAGTTGTTGCAGCTGAAATACCTGAAATTGCAAAATATTCAGCTCATTTAGCGGAAGAAGCTAAAGAAAGATAAAGTTAAATTTATTTATTTCTATCAAATTTGCATCAAAAACTAAGAAAAATGTGCATATTAGCAGCGTTTTGTTGAGAGTTTAGCCAAACAATCAAAAAGTCTTCTTTTTTTGTAAAAAAACGGTTGACGAAGCCGAAACAGATTTGCATAATACGCGCCACTTGCTGAGAGGCAGGTTGGAAAGGCTACATAGCTCAGCTGGTTAGAGCACATCACTCATAATGATGGGGTCCCAGGTTCAAATCCCGGTGTAGCCACCATTAACTCTTAGTGATAGAAATAATGCGGGGTTGGCGGAATTGGTAGACGCGCTGGATTTAGGTTCCAGTATCGCAAGATGTGAGAGTTCAAGTCTCTCACCCCGTACCATTTCAAATAACACATTTCTTCTCGAAACTGTGTTAGAAAGTAAGTTACATTGCAGGGGTATAGCCAAGCGGTAAGGCAGCGGGTTTTGATCCCGTCATTCAGAGGTTCAAATCCTCTTACCCCTGCCACTTTCTTTTTATTCTCAAGTAATATCCGAAAGTTAATTTTGTAACGACAATGAGTTTTCTGCAGGGGTATAGCCAAGCGGTAAGGCAGCGGGTTTTGATCCCGTCATTCAGAGGTTCAAATCCTCTTACCCCTGCC
>NZ_JAUOPE010000011.1 GCF_030546755.1 Colwellia sp. 1_MG-2023 | reverse complement strand
TTCGACACCTTTATCAAAACGGGTAACTCTCAATTTTTCAAATCGAAATGTCAGATCTTGTCTGAACTAATTCAAATAAAGAAATCAATAAGGCTTCTCATTAGAAGCCTTATGACTATTTACAACTCATTATCTTCCTGCAATTAAATAATATCCTTGCCCGCGCATGGCTTGAATGCCAATGCTGTTCGAACAATTTCTCAACTTCTTTCTAAGATTTGAGATATGTATATTTAGCACGTGCTGTTTATTTTCATCTCCATGAAATAACTGCCCAATAATGGTTGACCTTGGCAACAATTCAGGCGAATGCTTCATAAGTAAAGACAATAAATTAAACTCTACACTTGTTAAATTAACTGCCTTATTTTCGACTTTTACTTGCCGAGAGCCTTTACATAATGAAAGGCTCCCTATCACAGTAACTTGTTGTTTTACATTTTGAAGATGTAAATTCATATAACTCTCTACAATGACAATGAGCAGTTAGTCGGAACTACGACTAAACGTATTTGCTTTATAACCCGTAGCAGAATTTACATCGTTTTCTATTACGATAAATTGATCGGTTGATTCTTCATCGAGGATTAATTCAAACGAATCTAAAATGATGTTGCTGCTATTTTCTTTTGCCACGACATACACTTGATATGTATTGTTATTTAAATACAAAGTTTCATGCTCAGCATAACCAAAAGAGCGGTTATAATAAGCACTTTCAATAGTTTCATCACTTCGAACAAAGTAAATATTCACTAACGTAAAATCTTCGTTATCCGCTAAGTTAACCGCTGTAATCTCATGACCATAAATACTGGTATTATCACTGCTATCAATAACCAGAGAATGAATAGTTACTTCTTTTTCATCGACAATTCCATCGCCGTCTTCATCAACATTGCCGTCATTATCATCATCAACATTCTCTTCGTCAGCATAAAAGAATACCGTTTTATTGGCATTTTCTGATAAAGACAGTAAATGATGACTCACTATTGCTGTGTTGTTATTACCGGCTAATAAAGACAAGCTATAATCACCACTTTCAACGTTTAGCGGTGTACTTAATTGGCCAAACGTTAATGATTCAATTTCTGGAGAGTCATCAATATCGTTAACGTGCACTGTTACCTCTCCTTGATATTCCGGCAGTAAATCATTCACTGGAATAGCGTTATAAACTCGAAAGCGAGCTTCTGCGTTATAGTCGATGTATTCAATTTGGGCAGAATTTGAGACTTTATCCATGATAAAAGGGGATGAGCCGACACCTGTATTTTCTCGTATCACCATAATATATTGAGCAGAATAGTAATAATCGACAGCATCTGATTGATAGATCACTTCATCACTATCAGCATAAGTGATATAAAAAATATAACTGCCTTGATCAAATTTATGGTTGTCTGAAATTTCTTTGTTTTGGTAGCTTCCTAATAATTGTGCTTCATTAAATGTTTCATCCGATTCAGACACATAAACATCAATGACATTGTTATTAGTGCTGACATTTAACACATTAAAATTAAATAATGAATAGGTATCATCGTCATCATCATCAATCACTGGAATGTTATAAACAACGACATCAGGCGCAGTAACATCATCATTGAGCACCACTAACTTTAATGTGTTTTTTTCAATGGCAAGCTCACTTTGATAGATAATTTCAAGTTCACTGCGCACAGCGCTATCACCATCTTGCCAAGCGAGCTCATAGAAATAATCATTGATCTCAATTTCATAAGTTCCTAATGCTTTAGCATAAGCCACACTTGAGAATGTGATTTCAGTTTCATCATCTTCGCTGGTATCAAGATCTTCATCGATAGTGAGATAAATTTCCGGCGCGTTTTTAGAGGCGTTATAGAATTTTATATATCCTTGATTACTATCATCATCACTATCACTTGAATTACAAGCTGATACCCCCAAAACAACCAACGCAACTAACCAGTTTTTTAAACACGCTTGTCGACCAAATCCAACTCTTACTTTCATATACTACCTATCTATTATTAATAAACTTAAGATGAGGCAATAGAGGTAAGTTGAAGCATTAAGTTCTTATCTTTACACAAACTTTGCACTTCTTTAGTTTTCTTTGCTTTGGTTGGCGTATCTTTACTTAAGCTTACTTAAATAAACGAGAACCCGTAGTTTGGTCCCTTTTCTGTTTTTAGCAATCAATAAAAACTTATTAGCGACTAAATATGTTCAACGAGGTAATCATTAAAGAATTAACCGCTCGATATTTAAAGTAAATGCGCGATACTTCACTAGAAAGTCGCGCATTTACTTAAGCCTGTTTACCACCAAGCAGCGTAAAGTGCTATTAATATCAGTGTTATGCCAAGAGCAGCGACATTGAAGCTTTTTTCTGTGGTAAAGCTGATGCTTTTTATATCAACACAGCTATCGCTATTAGCTGTATTACCTTTTAAGGACACTAAATAACATAATGCTAAACAGGTTAAAAACACTAAGCCCACGCGATCCATAAAAGGTAGTGATGGCCAAGCAAACTTTAATATTAATGAAAATACTGCTGAGCCAATAGCAGCAGCTAAGGCTCCATTCGACGTTGTACGTTTCCAAAACATTCCCATAACAAATATCACAACAATGCCAGGGGTAAAAAACCCGGTAAACTCTTGAATATACTGAAACGCTTGCTCAAATTTTCCTAATAATGGCTCGGCTACCACTAACGCTATGCACAGCGAAACTAACGCCGCCATGCGGCCAATACGAACATAATGTTGCTCTGATTGATTTGGCTTAAATTTATGATAAATATCCATGGTAAAAATAGTTGAAATACTATTAGTCATCGACGCCAATGAAGAAACGATTGCCGCCACTAAGGCAGCAAAAACAAGGCCTTTAATACCTTCTGGCATTAATGCCATCATTGATGGATAAGCTTTATCGGGTGCAGTTAAGTCAGGTTGTAAAATAACGGCTGCAATACCCGGTAGTACAACAATCAATGGCATAAGTAACTTTAAATAGGCAGCAAATGCGATTCCCTTTTGCGCCTCTTTGATATTTTTAGCCGCTAAAGCACGTTGAATAATGTACTGATTAAATCCCCAATAACTAAAGTTCATTACCCACATGCCACCAATTAATACTGAGAGACCCGGTAAACTCATATAGTTAGGATGATCAGGGCTTAAAATCATATCGAAATGCCCAGGTATTTCTGTTGTTATGCGAGTAAATCCAGCGAAAATACCTGAGCCTGCTCCTAGCGCATCTAAAGCAAGATAGCTTAAAAAGAGGCCGCCGAACACAAGGAGAGTAACTTGAAGTATATCAGTATAAGCAACCGCTTTTAATCCACCATACAATGAATAGGCTATTGAAAAAACAGCTAAAAATATCATGCCGTACATCCAATCAACGCCTGCTACCGTTTCTATTGCTAAACCACCTAACCATAAAACAGCGGTAAGGTTGACAAAAATATACACAGCTAACCAAAATATCGCCATAACTGTTTTAACGCGAGTATCGTATCTTTGTTGCAAGTATTGCGGCATGGTAAATATTTTATTTTCTAAGAAAATAGGCAACATGTATTTACCGACTAAAATCAAGGTGATGGCTGCCATCCATTCATAGGAAGCAATGGCCATACCTAAAGCATAACCCGAACCCGACATACCAATAATTTGCTCTGCCGAAATATTCGAGGCGATTAACGAAGCACCAATTGCCCACCAAGGTAGTGCTTTACTGGCAAGAAAGTAATCTTCAGTATTTGCTCCTTCACTCTTCTCATTTCGAGAAATCCACAAGGCTAATATGAGTAACCCCGCGACATAAACAATAAAAACACCACTATCTAAGGTGCTTAGTGTAGTTTCAAAATTCATTAGTCCCACCTACCTGTTTTTTATTATATTTAGGGGCATTGCCAACAAAAATATCTGCAATTAACCCTGTTTTGTCATTGTGATTGACTATTTCTGTGATCTTTTAGCTCAAATATATTTGCCATCTTGTGCCTTTATTCGCAACTCACGATAGAAATGTAAACGTTTACCTATTTATTTGCAATACTCCAATTAATTTTTATTGAACAAAACACTATAAATCGTTAAGTTAGCAAATATAAATATATCAAAAAAGGTTAAACGATTACCCTTGTCGACAATAAAAGATGTTGCCAATATTGCAGGAGTATCTATTGCAACCGTTTCACGTGTTGTAAATAACGGCCCAAAAGTTGGCAATAAAACGCGAGATAAAGTATTAAAAGTGATGGCTGAAATAGGTTACACCCCTAATGCCAATGCGCGTGCCTTAGTGAAGCAAAAAAACACTACCTTAGGTGTGGTAATTCCTGCCTTAAATGATCCATTTTTTGCTTCGCTAGCCAATGGTGTTGAACGTATCGCTCGTGATAAAAAACAACATATGTTATTGAGTACCGGTGGCTTTAGTAGTGAAAGTGAACTGAATGCGATTAACTTACTTATCGAACAAAGATGTGAGTCAATGGTGGTTCATAGCAAAAAGTTAGCTGATGACACTCTGATTGAGTTGAGTAAGAAAGTGCCTGGTATTATTTTTATTGACCGCCTAGTTCCTAGCATCGAAGAAAGGTGTATCTGGTTAGAAAATACGGAAGGCGGTAAAATAGCAGCTCGACATTTGTTAGCGTTAGGTCATACGCAATTTGCTTTATTAAATAGTAATTTTGATATTGAAGATCCAAGTTTAAGACGCAAAGGCTTTGTAGAAACCATCGAAAATTTAAATTCTAAGCAAGCCAATATTCAAGAAATTAATCATGAGCCTACATTAAAAGGGGGAGAAATGGCGGCGCAGCAATTACTCTCGCTTAACATACCTTTTTCAGCCGTTTTTGCTTATAACGATGCGATGGCAATTGGTGCTATTTCTGTGCTTGAAGATAACGGTTTGCGAATTCCCGAAGATGTCTCAGTGATTGGTTTTGATGATGTATTATTGTCACAATATTCACGACCTAAGTTAACGACTATGCATTACCCTATTGAAATCATGGCAGAAAATGCGGCTAAACTAGCGATCGAATTTAGCCACAACCAACAATCAAAAAGTGATTTTAAGCATAGATATATACCCAATTTAGTAAAAAGAGAGTCAACCAGTAGCTGTGGATAATTTGAAAGAACTTAAGCTAGACAAAAGGTAAATGTTGATTTTTGGTTTTATAGAACAATAGTTATAGGAAACTTTAATCAATAAACTTTTTACTTTCAATTAATGTTGGAGCCGAACTATCTTTGTAGCTTTTGGTAATAAAATCAATGTCCATGTCATTCAATATAGCGGTTAATTTAGGTACTAATTCATAATGCTTCTTATGCAGATAATGAAATAATGGTTCTGAACCTAACGTGTCGCCATAAAAACTAGTAAAAAATTGTGAATCTGCTTTTTTAAAATATAAACCCACAGATAACGGTAATAAAATAGCATCTAACTTGTTTTGATTTAACATAGCTACCGCTTGCTTAAACCCCGTAACACTTTGACAGGTTTCATCAAGTTCACTGATTATTTTCTTGATTAAGATAACGCCTTTAACACAGCCTATTCTGTAAAAACTGCTGATATCTGCGTTATGCATTAAAAGTATTTTATTATAAGAAAACATCCTTATATCGACATAATTAATTGGAACAGGCACTCTTATTAGGTTTTTATATTCCTTTTCTATATTGATAATTCTCGAAACTTCACCATCAACTTCACCATTGTTAGCTAAAAGTAATGATCTACCAACTGGAGTATGAATAATATTTAATTGAATACCTATTTTTTGATAAGCATCATGCAAAACTAACTCTGAAAAACTTTGTAAA
The DNA here is from genome assembly GCF_030546755.1 of Colwellia sp. 1_MG-2023. GTDB lineage: Bacteria > Pseudomonadota > Gammaproteobacteria > Enterobacterales > Alteromonadaceae > Thalassotalea_H. Next base: position 142,346 of record NZ_JAUOPE010000011.1, on the reverse strand, counting down.
GCAGCATCATGCCCTCTACTTAAAGTGATTGTTTTTGCAAATGAGGAGGTTGAAAATAGTATTAATATCCAAATAAATTTCACTAATAGCACCAATTATTTCACACAATTTAAATAGTAGCAGAAAATAAAATAATAGAAGGTAATGTTTAAAGCGCAGCTATTTTTTAGGCTTATTGACAGAAAAACATAACTACCCACTTTTTTGTAATTATTTATTCTTTTTTTGTGTATATTCTTGCAGTTTTTACTACGAATTTGTTTCTAACTTGAGTTATAATCCGCGCTAACTATATTCATCAACGCAGTAAAAGGTATCAATCGTTATGTTTTCCCAGCTAAAGCAATTACCCGCCGATCCAATTTTAGGTTTATCGATTAAATTTAAAGCCGATCAAAACCCTAAGAAAATTGATTTAGGTGCTGGCATTTATAAAGATGCCGTAGGTAATACGCCTGTTTTAGACTGTGTAAAAGTTGCCGAGCAATTTCGTGTTGATAATGAAGCTAGTAAAGCCTATTTAGGCTCAACAGGCTCACCAGTATTTAACACTAAAATGACTGAGCTTATTTTAGATGATCACAAGGTTATTGCTGAAAATCGTATTCGTACGGTTTCTACTCCTGGCGGCACTGGCGCGTTACGTGTTGCTGGTGAATTTATTAAAAAATGTACGCCTGGCGCAACCATTTGGGTCAGTAACCCAACATGGGCTAACCACAAAGGTGTATTTGAAGCGGCAGGTTTAATTGTTAAAACCTATCCGTATTATGATTATGAAAATAACTGTTTAGATTTCGACGGCATGATCAATGCGTTGAAAGAAATTCCAAAAGAAGACGCTGTATTGCTACACGCGTGTTGTCATAATCCTAGTGGTATGGATTTAAATCAACAACAATGGCAAGCCGTGGCTGAAGTTGCAAAAGATGTTGGTTTTATGCCGGTTGTAGATATGGCATATCAAGGTTTTGGTACTGATTTAGACAGCGATGCTTACGGTTTACGCTTAATGGCTGAAACGGTTGAGCAAATGATTATTTGTAGTTCTTGTTCGAAAAACTTCGGTTTATACCGTGAAAGAATTGGCGCTTGTTCAATTATTGGTAGAAGCGCTGAAGCGGCTGATATTATCAATTCAGTGTTACTGTCAGTGGTACGTGTTGCTTATTCAATGCCACCAGCACATGGCGCGGCAATTGTTGAAACCATTTTAAGTTCACAAGAATTAACCACGCAATGGCATGGTGAATTAAAAGAAATGCGTGATCGCATTAATAACATGCGTCAATTGTTAGTAGATAAATTAAAAGAAAATGGTGTTGAGCGCGATTTCAGTTTTATCACTCGCCAAAACGGCATGTTCTCATTCTTAGGTATCGACCAAGCGCAAGTGCAACGTTTACAAGATGAGTTCAGCATTTATATCGTTGGTTCTAGCCGAATTAGTTTGGCTGGTATTTCATCAGATAATGTGGATTACTTAACGCAATCGATTGCGAAAGTGCTTTAAGCTTAAATCAAATTATAAAAAGCCATTGATTGAGTTTTCAACAATGGCTTTTTTGTATTATAAGCGGGAAGAAATTAATAGCTTTGTATACTGAAGGAAGAAATATTTTCAGTCTCACTTCCAATTGAATAATATCGTTTGTTCAATTTTACTTTTTTGATGTAATCTTCATAATTATTAATAGAATCAATACCAAAACCGCTAATTGTTTCTAAAAATACGCTATAAATATCTAACGACTCCACATCAAAAATTTGACTGATATCCAATTTTTTATCCGAAATTGAAGTTCCGATTTCAGGCCCGTAATATTCCCAGTCTACAAGGTACCCATTGGTATATTGAAACATTATATATTGTGAAAATACCTTTATCTTGTCAAAGGAAGTTAAATCATAACGACCATCTTCATGTGTTAATGTTTCTATAATAAGCTGATCTGAGTATTCAGGTATAACAAACGAAATTTCTGTGTTTATATCATTGATAAGTTTGGTATTATTTTGGGTGACTTTCATTAAGTAAAGAGAGTTTTCAATAGGATAAGACTCATAGTGTGACGCGCTAAATTGATAGAAATCCATGGGAAAACTTTCAAAAACAAGCGAAGAGCTTTGGTTTACATACATGGTTTCATCCAAAATACCTTTAAGAGAGATCTTAACATCTTCCTCATTTTCCATATTACTAACGCTGTAATTTAAATTTGATGCTTTTTCAGAAACAAAGATTTGTTCCCCTTCGTATAAGTCTTCAATTTGGTAATCGTCTATCACTATGCCATGCAATTCTTCTTGTTGCCAAAACCATAAAGTAGAATAGATTGCGGGCCAACTGCCATTTTCTAATTGGCAAAGATTCGCGTTAAACTTAGTTCCTATTTCTGTCTTCTTAACTCGATAATGAATATTGCTATTAAGTGTGTTAAATGTTGTTTTGTTTGCAGGAAGTTGGATGTCATTGGAAATCAATTCAGGTTCAATCGTTTCGCAATGACAGCCTTCTGTTGAAAATGTTGACTGATAAATTGGTGCAACTTGCGTAACAGGACTTTGCATTAATGTGATAGCTTTGATTACATAATCATCATAGTTATCTTTTTGACCAAAGATAATTGAAACGTCGATTGTCTCATCAGTGGTTTCGTAAGTTAAAAAACCATTGTCATCAGCTGTTATTACATCAATAACATCAAAATCATCATCATGAATTAATAACTTTGCCCCTTCACTTGGAATAGCCATATCACATGCATTGCGATAAATAACTTGTGTTGAAAAGGTGTTCGTTGCAGGGGGAGTTACCGTAACTTCTTCAGTTTTAGGTGTTGTTGTTGAGCTTCCTCCACCGCAAGAAATTAAAGCGAAAGAGAGAAGTGATGTATATATTATTGTTAAATAACAGCGAAATAACATAGATAAATCCTTTTGAAATTATTTGGCAGCCTGCCTTGTATGTGCTGATACTAACATGTTAATAAAAAGTTAAAAATATTAACTTTCATATTAGGTTTGTAAAAAGATCACATCCGTGTAATCAATCAATAAATTAAATTAGTATGATTAAACTATTTTTTCGCTTGTGACAATCACACCATCGGTGTCGGCATAAAGATAATCACCTTGATTAAACTCAACACCACCAAAGGCCAGTTTAACTGCGCGTTCGCCTGAAGTTACCGGAATTGATTTTCGTGGGCAGGTTCCTAACGCAAATAGCGCGACAGGAATATCGGTTATTTGAAAAGTGTCTCGAACATAACCATTAATCACAATGCCGGCATAATTATTTTGATGCGCAAACTTCATTAAGTTTTCACCCACAACCGCAAAATATTCTTGCTCAACATCAACGACAACCACTTTACCTGTGCCATCTTCATCACGTAGTAAAGTGATAAGATCTGAATTATTTTTGTTTAATTTTATGGTGATAATTTCACCATGGCAGTTATCTACTCCACCATAATTTTGATAACCAGCCGCTAAAACCTGTACTTTGTCACTATATTCATCACAAAGATCTGCCGTGAAAATTGTCATATATCTTTCCTGTTCTTACTTATAAGCCAGTATTCTATCATTAAAGCAGTGTTTTATTAGAATATTTGATACTATATATTCACTATTATTGAATAAATATACTTGTATATACATTAGGCAATTTACCATATGAAAGTTGTTACAGGCGTTGTGGGAAATGATATCCATGTTGTCGCCAACCGATTAATTGATCTTTCCTTGCAAGCAAGGGGTTTTGAAGTGTTTAACCTCGGGGTAAATACCTATTTAGAGGAATTTTTTGACGCGGTAATAGAAACTGGCGCAGAGGTTTTACTGATTTCATCTTTGAATGGTGAAGCTGAAGGTTGGGGTCGCGAAGTTCAACTACTTAAAGCTAAATATAAAAAACTTGATGATGTCATTATGATGATTGGCGGTAATTTAGTCGTTGGTACAGGTAATGCTGATGACATTATTCCACGATATAAAGGTTATGGTTTCGACATTGTTTGTCACCAAGTAGATTTAAATACCGGTTTAGACTCATTAGAAGTAATGATCAAAGAAAGACAATTAGCAGTGGGTAAAAACTAATGAGTTTGTTGCAAGAAGAAAGAGAAATTATTCTTAATAATGAATACGTTGATAGCTTTGATTTTGCTGAAGTGGCTGAATTTGTTACTAATGCGAGTAAAGACTTGTTTATCTCCCATCATTTTAAAAATCAGAAGAAAATGTTGGTACAACCGCGCGGCGGCTTTCCTACTTACAAAAAGCAATTTGCTTTGTATGAGTTTTTTGTCGATGCCAATGTTGATGTGTTACCGCTTACCATAGATTCCAATACTCGCCTTAACGATTATGCAACGTCAAAGAAAATGCTGCGTTTGAGTGAAGAAAATGATGTCGATATGCTTAATGGCTATCCGTTAGTGAATCACGGTTATCGTACAACCCGAAAAATGATCACTCACTTTAATAAGCCAGTAAGTTTACGTCATGGTACGCCAGATGCACGCTTATTAATTGAAACCGCAATTGCGTCTGGTATTTTTGAAATTGAAGGTGGGCCAATTACTTACCTTTTACCTTATTCAAAAAACTTTCCATTAGACAAAGCATTTTTATATTGGAAATATGTTGAGCGCGTCTGTGCGAATTACTCAAAATTAAATGAACCAATTAATCGCGAATCTTTCGGGCCGTTAACCGCCACGTTAGTACCGCCTTCAATCACAATTGTTATTCAATTATTAGAAATGTTGTTGTCGTTAGAAGAAGGCGTTAAGTCGTTTTCTGTTTCGTTTGCTCAGCAAGGTTCGATGAATCAGGATATTGTCACAGGGGCAGTGCTTAAAAAACTTGCGAAACATTATGCCGCTGAAATTAATTGTGCCGATGCTGCTATCAACTTGGTTTATCACCAATGGATGGGTGCATTTCCAATGAACAAAAATTATGCTGAACAATTAATTAGTATATCTACTGTCATTGCTTCAATGGTTGGCGCTGACAAAATCATCACAAAAACCCGCGAAGAAGCTTCTGGTATTCCAACCAAAGAAGCGAACGCTAAAACCGTAGCCAATACCCAATATTCCTTAGGTATTTTAAATGGTTTACCCAATGTGGTAGATGAAGAAGAAGAAGAAATCCTAACATTGGAAGTGAAAGCTATTATGGAAGCGGTATTTAATGATCCTGCTGACACCTTATGGCGAAAAGTGTTTAACTCCATTAAAAATGGGGTCATTGATGTACCATTTTCACCACATATTATTAATCATAATAATATGATCACCGTGCGTGATGCCAACAAGAATATTCGTATTATTAAACGTGGTAACGTGCCAATTCCGGATCGTTGTTACGCCTATGAAAAATCGCAATGTAACTTAACTAAAGATACTACAGATATTGTTAACGACATTATTCATGACATAGGAATTATGCAATGAGCCAGATAAAAAATGCCGAAAACGGCCAAGAAAAGTTATTAATTGATGTCGGCAGTACTTATTTTAAATTAAGTACCAATAACAGTATTGAGCAACATTTTCGTGATTTTAATAAATCTATCATTGATGATTTAACCCATAAATGTGGTCAATCAATTGAGCGATTTGATAAAAAAGATATTCATATTTGTTCCTCTGCCAATGGTGGTTTAAGTACACTTATTATCGGTGTAACCCATTCTTTTTCATTAAAATATGCAACCAATATCGCCTTTAATTCTGGCATCAACATTATTGACACAGTACTGTTTCAAAACATTGAAACGTATTCGGTACCAAGCGATTTAATTGATGTGGTGATTATTACGGGCGGCATTAATTCAAACGCAGATAATTTTTCTGATGATTTGTTTCGTTATTTAGAAAAGCTGAATTACTCAAATATTGTTTATGTTGGTAGTGAGAGTGATGCTCCGATCATAAAAGACAATATTAACGATGTAGTGGTATTGCCTAATATTATTGATGACCGACTGCATATTGTTGAAGATGACTTAAAAGAATATTTAACTAACCTTTATCAACAAGATATTGAAGGTAAAGAAGACATTAAAGACTTATACGATATTACCGATAATCAAATATTTTCTACCCCTTATGTGGTCAATAAAGCCTTACCCTTTATCGGCTCAAAATATTCAGTGGTTAACCCGTTTGTTTTATTAGATATTGGCGGCGCGACGACCGATATTCATTACTCAAAAGATTTAGTTGATGAAAATATTGTTACCGAAAATGAATATGATCGTTTAGTATTCAAGAAGTTAGGGGTTTATAAGTCGAAGCAGTCGTTAATTTTTGTCGCAAAAAATAACGAATTTGTTTATGAGCTATTAATGCACTTAAAAGTCACAGAAAATATCTTTGAAGAACAAAGCGAGAAAGCCACTAAAATATTGATGCAATTAGCCATTTTTTTGGTTCTATGCAAAATATCACATTACAAAAAAGCTTATGTTAATCTAAAATTATTATCTGTGAACTCTTTTGTTTTAACTGGGGGGATCACGAAAGTGCTCACCGTAGAAGAAATTGAAGATATTATCTCCTTCTTTTATAAGAAAATTATGAATTCAGATCACAATCCTGCGACTGTACTAGATAGTAATTATGATATCTGGACATTAGGTGCCAAAGGAAAAGCAGCATGTCAATAAACTGTATTAGAACGCTTCTTGAAAATGCGGTAAATACCCATAGCGATAAAACCGCGATCGTATATAACGAAAAATCAATGACTTATGAGGAGCTTTTTGCCAAAGTGAATCAAGTCGCTTTTTATTTGAAAGAACTCGATTTACCTAAAGATTCACGTATTGGTATCTATTCAAGCAAAAGTATTGAACAAGTAATTGCCATTTTAGCGATTTTATCAACCGACTATATTTTAGTGCCGCTCACTAAGTTATTAAAGCCTGAACAAGTTGAATATATTATTAACGATTGCGGCATACAATGCATTATTACTGATAAGCAACAACTTGAAAGTATTGAAGAAATAAACTTCTCTGGCAAAGTGATCTCGTATCAAACCACCAATAACGATATGGCGTCGTTTGAAGAAATTTTCAAATATTATAACAAGCCTTATCACTGCAATATTAATAGTTATAGTAGTGCCGTTATCACGTATTCGTTTGGTATGTCAGGTCGCCCTAAAGGCATTGTTATTTCTCATCGTAACTTAATTGATTCGGCACGAGTGGTTTCACAATACTTAGCGCTAGAACAAGACGATGTGATCTCAGGTACTTTGATATTTAATTTAGATTACGGCCTGAACCAAATATTTTGTACGCTTTATAAAAAAGCGACGTTAGCGTTACATTTATTTATTTTGCCGGATGACTTTTTTAATCATGTCATTAACGACAAAGTGACTGTGCTACCGTTAATGCCGGTGAATATTTCTCAAATGTTTGAAGATGCAACGCAAAGAACACCAAGTGCAGAACTATTTTCTCATGTTAAAACCATTACCTCTTCAGGCGGCAATGTCACTGAGAAAATGATCAACGACTGCAAAAACACTTTTTCTGAGGCTAAGTTTTATTCGATGCATGGCTTAACAGAAGCCTTTCGTTCAACGTATTTAGACCCTTCACAAGTGCAAATTCGCCCTGACTCTATCGGTAAACCTATAGCCGACGTTGAGCTTTATGTGATTAATGAAGAAGGTAAAGAATGTGCCGTGCGAGAAGTCGGTGAAATGATTCATCGAGGTGGTTACATTTACAAAGGCTTTTGGAATGCACCCGAACAAAATGCTTTACGGTTTAAGTCGGTCGATATTTTAAAAGACGTAATAAAACTGGAAGGGCAATTAACCGATGAAATTGTCGTGGCAACAGGTGATTATGTTTATAAAGACGAAGAAGGCTATTTTTACTTTGTTTCAAGACATGACGATATGATAAAAACTCGTGGTTTTAGGGTGTCACCTTATGAAGTTGAATCAGTTGTCGCAAAAAACATCCCTCAAATTGAGCAATGTGCAGTGTTTGGACTCGATAATGAACTCATCGAAGAAGAGATTATTATGGTGTATTCTGCCGCCAGCGAGATATCTGAAGAAGAAATTATCTTCGAACTTAAAAAACACTTAGCTTCTTATATGATCCCAAGCCGAGTGATTTACAAAAAATCACTGCCATTAATACAAACGGATAAAAATATCATTGATAAAGACGAGCTGAAGGCAGAACTAGCACGCGTATAAATCAACTTTTCGATATTTATCATCTAATAAATAACGCTATTAATTTTATTGATAGCGTTTTTTATTTCCTACTATATTTCAATCAGTTAAAAACTGAACATCATCAATTACAAGCGTATATTTATACGTATTGTTTAAAGTTGAACGTTCAAACTCCTTAAATTCATTTTCTTTGAACGACTCTTGCCGTTCATCACTTTAACGTAGACCCTGAAAACAAAAAAATATAAGCAAGCGCTATAACGCTGCATTAACATTTGGGGAGTTCGCACCATGAGAAATCATTCTCAACGACAAAATTCAAATCGCCACAATAAAGGAAGTGTCTTCAAATATTCTTTGATCGCCTCTGCAATTGTTGGCCTTTCATCAACAGCCGTTCACGCTGAAGAACAGATAAAACAAGAAGATATCGAAGTTATTGAAGTTAAAGGCCAACGTGGCAATTTAATTTCAGCGCAAAATATGAAAATGGAAGCAGATACCGTATTAGATGCTATTTCCGCTGAAGATATGGGATCGTTACCCGACAGAAGTGTGCTTGAAGCGATTTCAAGAATGCCAGGGGTAGCCATTGAACGCTTCGCAGCTGCTGATGATCCAGACCATTTTGGTGTTGAAGGCGGCGGTGTTGTTGTTCGTGGTTTAACCCATGTACGTAGTGAATTTAATGGCAGAGATACTTTTTCAGCTGACTCAGGCCGAGGCTTAAGCTTTGAAGATGTTTCCCCTGAGCTCATGGGGTCGGTTGAAATATTTAAAAACCAAACTGCCGATATGATTGAAGGAGGAATTGCCGGTACCGTTAATCTCAATACCCGTAAAGCATTTGATGCCGATGGACGAGTTTTTGCTTTTAGTGCCGATGCCACCTACACCGATTTACGTGAACAAACCTCACCAACTTTTTCTGCGTTATTTAGCGATATTTGGCAACTCGACTCAGGACGTTTAGGTTTTTTAGTTAACTATTCTAATTCTGAAATGAAAGTTGAGTCTAATGGTGTTCAAGTTGGACTATATGAAATGCAAAGCTGGGATAATTCAAAATATATTCCACGCTCCACTCGTTTAAGTAAAAAGTTAGATGATCGTACTCGTGAAGGTTTTGCGACATCTTTACAGTGGGAAAATACCGATAAAACCATTTTATTAACAGGTGAATATATTCGCTCTGAAGCCGGCCTTTCTTGGGGTGAAAGCGTCATGGAAATGGATGACGCTGATTCACATTCAAATATGCTGCCCGTTGCAGGTACTGAATTTGAATTTGATGAAAATGGTTATTTTGAAAGCGGCGTTATTACTTCAGAAGCAGGATGGCGTGGTGATGGCAACCCTCAACGTTACGGCATGCAACATACTATGCAGTCGCGTTCTCGCATTGAAGAATCAATCGTAAATGACTACAGCTTTAACGCGAAATTTACGCCAAATGATTCTTGGGCATTTAACTTTGATGTGCAATATGTTGACTCAACGATGGAAATTGAAGATGTTTCTGTTATGGGTGCTACCCGGGCTGTAGTCGGCATGGATCTTACCGGTAGTGGTGTTGCAGATATAACCTTATATCATCCAGGTTATGATGGCGAAGGTAGTGATACTTCAGCTAACCCATTTACGGATCCAACCAAGCACTTTTTCAGAAGCGCGATGGACCATGTTTCAGATAATGAAGGTGAAGAGTTTGCCACGCAATTAGATGCAGAATATACCTTTGATGAAGGCATTATTAAGTCTGTGCAATTTGGTGTGCGTTATTCTGATCGAGAGCAAACCACTCGACAATCAGATTATAACTGGGGTGTATTGTCGGAAGCGTGGGCCGGAGGCAATATTTGGTATTCAGATACCGATGTACCTCATGAAACGGTCAGCTTTGATAATTTTGCCCGGGGTGGCGTATTGTCAATGGAGGGCGGCAATGCTTTTATCTTCCCATCAATGGATTTAGCACGTGATTATCGTAACTTAAATGCATCATTAGCGAATGCCAAAGCGGTTGATTGGGGTTGGAACCCGTTAGCGGATCGAGGCGATACCACGGGAGATTTTATTCCCAATGAAATTAACGATACGAAAGAAACCAGTACCGCAGCATACGTCAGATTCGATTTCGAAGGTGATATCGACGGTTTAGACTACAGTGCTAATGTTGGTTTACGTTATGTGAAGTTAGAAAACGATACTGCGGGTTTTATTATTTACCCGGACAACGTGCCAGAAGATCCAGTTGATAATGGCGATGGCACCGTTACTATTGATGGTGATTTCTACCGCGTTGCAGACCAAAAAGCCTTCGGTAATGCTGGCTCTGAAAGCCTAGTTGCGTCAAGTGAATATACCAACATACTCCCAAGCGTGAATTTCAAATTAAACTTAAGTGATGAGCTATTATTCCGCTTTGGTTTTTCTGAAGCCATTGCTTTGCCTTCGTTAGGAAATTTACGTAATTATGTTGATATCAGCGGAGAGGATAACGTGATTACTTTTGGTAATGATATTAATCCTGTAACAGGTCAACCTGAAATTATTTCTATGGCTTATGATCGTTATACGGCAAATTCGGGCAATCCTTATTTAAAACCAATGGAGTCATATAATTACGATTTATCATTAGAGTGGTACTTTGCTGAGGCAGGGTCTTTAACTTTTTCACTCTTTTATAAAGATTTAAGTAATTACTTCATCAATGGCGTTACTGAACGAGATTATACGAACAATGGTGCAACTCAAACCGTTCAAGTATCTGGCGCAACAAACGGTGATAAAGGTACGATTAAAGGCTACGAAATTGCTTATCAGCAGTTCTTTGATACTTTACCTGGCGCATTATCTGGTTTAGGTGTTCAGTTAAACTACACGCACATTAATGAAGATGGCTCACCAAATGCGGGGTTAAGTGATTCTAATCCTGATAGTAGTGAGTCAGCTGATTTTGCTTTTGATGATTTGCCGCTTGAAGGTTTATCGGAGAAAAATGCCAATGCCGCCTTATTATATGAAAAAGATGGTTTATCAGGGCGCATTGCTTATAACTGGCGTTCAGAGTATTTACTGACTACGCGTGACGTAATTACTACATTACCTATTTACAACCAAGCGAATGGGCAACTTGATGCATCGTTATTTTGGGATGTTACTGAAAACTGGAAAATCGGTATTCAAGGCACTAACTTAAATAACAATATTACCGAAACGATGATGCAAATAAACCAAGCGGGCGATAAAAAAACACGCTCTTGGTTTACTAACGACCGACGCTACAGTTTCGTAGTTCGTGGCACATTTTAAGGTGAGATTATACGATTAATGTAACTTCCCTCATACATAATCGTATTAGTGAAAGTCGGTATTCATTATTGAGTATCGGCTTTTTACTTTATGTTATTGAGTGTTAGCACCTTTACATCAAATAATTTTGGAATGCTTATGTCGGCAAAAAATAACAACTTAAAAAAAATAGTGATCGTCGGTGGTGGTACTGCCGGTTGGATGACCGCGGCAACACTGGCCAAAGTATTAGGAAAAGATTACTGCCAGATACAATTAATCGAGTCTGACGCCATTGGTACTGTATCTGTAGGCGAAGCAACTATTCCACAAATTTCATTATTTAATCGAATTTTAGGCATAGATGAAAATGACTTTATTAAGAAAACCAAAGGGACATTTAAGTTAGGTATCGAATTTATTGATTGGACCAAAAATGGTGGTGGGTATATGCACCCTTTTGGCGATCATGGCAAAGGTATGGACGCAATACAATTTCATCACTATTGGCTAAAAATGCATCAACAAGGAACAGTACCAGATCTCGAAGCATATTCTCTTGCTGCAGTAGCAGCCAGACAAGGTCGTTTTATGCGACCGCAAAATATGGGGAATTCTCCTCTTTCAGAAATTAACTATGCCTTTCATTTTGACGCAACTTTGTACGCCGACTATTTACGTGATTATTCAACCGAGCGTGGCGTGAAACGCCAAGAAGGAAAAGTCGTAGATGTGTTATTACGCAATAGCGACGGCTTTATCGATTCAATCAAACTAGAAAGTGGTGAGAGAATTGAAGGGGATTTATTCATTGACTGCACCGGTTTCAAAGGCTTGTTAATTGAAGGCGCCCTAAAAACGGGGTTTATCGATTGGAGTGATGAACTACCTTGTGATAGCGCCGTTGCTATGCCTTGTATGGCAAAAGAACCAGAAAATTTAAAACCTTTTACACAGTCCACCGCCCAAAAAGTTGGTTGGACATGGCGCATTCCTTTACAACATCGCATCGGCAATGGTTATGTGTATTCAAGTAAATATCTAAGTGATGATGAAGCGGTTAAAATATTGACCGAACAAATGGAAAATGAACCCTTATCCAAACCAAACTTTTTACGATGGAAAACCGGTATGCGTAAACAAGGCTGGAATAAAAACTGTATCGCAATAGGTTTATCTGCTGGTTTTGTTGAACCTTTAGAATCTACTGGCCTTCATTTGATCCAAAGTGCGATTGCTAAATTTATGGGCTTGTTTCCGCACAACGGTTTTGATCAAATTGATATCGATACCTATAACCAGCAGTCAAAAATTGAGCTCGAATACATTAAAGATTTTATTGTCTTGCACTATAAAGTGACTGATCGAGACGATTCAGAGTTTTGGCGATTTTGCCGAGATATGAAAGTTTCCGACCGCTTACAGGCGAAAATAGATTTATATCAATCCAATGGCAGAATTTACCGAGAGAATGTTGAGTTGTTTAATGAAACATCATGGCTTGCGGTTATGCATGGCCAAGGCTTGCAACCACAAGGCTATCATCCACTGGTTGATGTTATGGACGAACATGAAATTCAACGCCGATTAGATCATATCAAATCAGTGATAGATAAGTCGGCTGAGACAATGCCGTTACAAAAAGACTTTATTGCAAAAAACTGTCAAGCGTAGATTGAATAACGCAAATGCCTTGGCTTTATACAGAGAGCAGTCGCTATAAGTATTAAGTAATATCGAATACTTCACGTTGTTCTGCTTTTTCAATACGAATATCAAAATCGCGAGGTAAATCTGAATTATCATAGTCAAATTCAGTTAATTCATTTTGATTTAACGCATTGCGATTAAATTCGGTTGATTGTTGGTTTACATCAGTCATATACGTTCACCTATTTATTTACTGTATGTCGTATTATTACAACAAATAATGTATTTAAACAAGTAAACGCAGTTATAACAACCGAAAATGTAGTTAAATTACTATTTATGTAGTGATATTAACTTTTAAACGTTTAATTTTCGGATCTTTGATGAAGTTGAACGAAAACTTATTCGTAAGCAGATAAATTAGTAAGCTAGGTTTTGCTATATTTATTATTCTTACATATAATAAATGTAAGCGCTTTCATTGGCGTGTTAATTATTAAAACAAATCAGGTATAACAATGACAAAATATCTAAAACAGTGTTGCTATGTAATTTCTCTTGTGGGACTTTTTGCCTGCTCAAAAGCAAGTAACAATACACATGAAACGGCATCTGCAAAAAAACCTCAAGTGACTCGTCAAGCGACAGTAGAAACCAATGTTGAAGCAATGCTCGCTCAGTTAACCTTGGAAGAAAAAGTGTCATTAGTACATGCCAGTGGCAAGTTTCATATCAATGCTATTGACCGTGTAGGTATTCCAGAAATGTGGCTTTCAGATGGGCCGCACGGTGTTCGCCATCAAATCAATCGACACGACTGGGCATCTGCCGGTTGGACTGATGATCACTCAACCTACTTACCTCATTTAACATCAGTTGCCGCTAGTTGGGATAAAGAGATGGCGATTTTACATGGCAAAGTATTAGGCGCTGAAGCGCGAGACCGTAAAAAAGATTTTATTTTAGGCCCTGGGGTTAACTTAGCTCGCTTACCTTTATATGGCCGTAATTTTGAATACATGGGTGAAGACCCTATCCTCGCCGCAAAACTTGTCGTGCCTCAAATTAAAGCCATTCAAGAAAATGATGTCGCTGCTACAATCAAACATTATGCGTTAAATACGCAAGAATTAAATCGCACAGGTGTTAACGCAAAACCCGATGAACGTACTTTGCGCGAAGTGTATTTACCTGCCTTTGAAGCTGCGGTGAAAGAAGCGAATGTGCTAGGAATGATGGGTGCCTACAATGAATATTACGGTACTAATGCTAATCAAAGTAAGCATTTAGTAATGGATATCCTCAAAGGTGAATGGGGTTTTAAAGGGGTGTTATTAACCGATTGGAATGTGGATATTAATACCCGCGATGCCGCGATGCATGGTCTAGATCTAGAAATGGGCACTGATGTTCCTACCTATGATGAATATTTTCTTGCCCAACCCTTATTGAAAGAAATTAAAGCGGGTAACATACCTGAATCAGTATTAGACGATAAAGTACGTCGCATTTTACGCGTGCAATATAGCATTGGTATGTACGACGACAAGCGCTTGCCTGGCCAACGCAACACGAAAGCGCATCAACAAGCCGCACGAAAAATTGCCGCTGAAGGTGTAGTTTTACTTAAAAATGAAATCGTTGGCGCGAAAAGCGTTTTACCACTTGATCAAAAAGCCATAAAGAATATTTTGGTGTTGGGACCAAATGCAGACAAAAAACATGGCACAGGTGGTGGCTCATCTGAAGTGAAATCACTTTATGAAATTACTCCACTCGCAGGCTTAAAAGAACAGCTAGGCGAAGACGTTAACATTACTGTGATGCGTGCCCGCAGCAGTGTATTAGCTCCTATTGCCAGTGATTATGTTGCTTCACGCCATTGGACAGGTACACCGGCTTGGAATATTTCATATTATCAAGATGCAGCACGTCAAGAACTTATGTCTGAGTCTTGGATTGTTGATTCTACATTTACTTCAAAAGCGCAAAATAATGTTGAGCACATCACGATGAAAGCGACAATTAAGCCGCTAAAATCAGGTGTTCATCAATTAAAATTATCTGCTGTCGGTGATTTCACCTTAGGCATAGACGACAAATCCGTGTTGAACGTTTCGAATAAAGATAGCCGCGTATTAAGCCACAATATTGAGTTAAATGCTGATCAAGAGTATGTCTTTGAAATTAATTATGATGGTAACGCTGCATTTACTTTAGGCTGGGATGCCCCAGGCAATTTATTTAGCGAAGAAGCAGAATACTTAGCAGCAGCAAAAGCGGCAGATGCAGTGATTTATTTCGGAGGCTTAAGCCATGGTGATGATCGGGAATCAATAGACAGGCCCGACATGAAACTCCCCAATAGCCAAGATGAAATTATTGGCAAATTATTGCAAGCAAATGAAAAAACAGTAGTATTTTTAGTAGCTGGGTCAGCGGTAGAAATGCCATGGGCTGAACAAGCCAATGCTATTGTTTGGGGTTGGTATGGCGGTATGGAAGCAGGTCACGCTTTTGCTGATATTCTTTTTGGTGAAGTAAACCCAAGTGGCAAAATGCCGATTACCTTACCTGAAAAATTAGCGCATACCGCCCCTATTGCATTGAATGACTATAACGCGGAAGAATCACTTTATACCGAAGGTGTTTTTATCGGTTATCGCTGGTTTGAACAACAAAATATCAAGCCAACTTTTGCCTTTGGACATGGCCTTTCTTATACAAGCTTTGCTTTAAGCGATATTCAAGTTGCCAATAAAACTATCACTAATGACGAAAACATTAAGGTAACGGCAAACGTCACTAATACAGGAAAAGTGGCCGGCGCTGAAGTGGTTCAATTATATTTACATGATATGGCAGCAAGTGTTGAACGTCCCACTAAAGAGTTGAAAGGATTTGATAAAGTGTTCTTACAACCGGGTGAAACAAAACAGATATCAATCACGCTAACTAAAAGAGATTTATCTTTTTGGGATACCAATAACAATGATTGGTTAGCAGAGCCGGGAGAATTTGAAGTGCAACTGGGGACTTCATCAGATAATATTCTGTTAAAGGAAACATTTACTTATCAGAAACATTAATAAAGGCTAGGAAATGCTTGTTGAGCAAATAACGACACAGCTGTTAAACGCAGGAAATCCGGAAATTGCTCAACACTCTCAGCGTTTTTTCAAAACAGCCAAAGGAGAATACGGAGAAGGTGATAAATTCATTGGCATCCGTATTCCTATTCTTCGTCAAACACTAAAAGCATACAAACACGCGACTATTGAGGATGCGTTAGCTTTGCTCAAAAGTGAATACCATGAAATACGACTTTTTGCAGTGTTGTTGTTTGTTGAGCTTTTTGAACAATCAAAGAAAGATCAAGCGCAGCAAGCTGAAATTGTAAAAGCTTACTTAGCAAATACTCAATACATTAATAATTGGGATATTGTCGATAGTTCGGCACATAAAATTCTCGGTAAATACTACCTTAATCGCAACAAATCAACATTGCATCAATTAGCCCTTTCTAACAACTTATGGGAAAGACGCATAGCAATGATGTCGACTTATACCTTTATAAAAAACCATCAATTCGAGGATGCCTTGTTATTGGCAATAACTTTACTCAACGATAAACATGATTTAATTCATAAAATTGTTGGTTGGATGCTAAGAGAAATAGGTAATAAAGATAAACAAGTAGCAGAGAGTTTTTTGCAAAAACATTACCAAAATATGCCAAGAACTATGCTACGTTATGCAATTGAAAAATTTACCAAAACAGAAAGAACAGCCTATTTAAAAGGGCAAATATAACGGATTAATGTGGGGGTTAAGTTTGTATAGTAAAAATCGCACCAAGGCGAATATATTTATTACCTTATTTTGTTCGCTGAATTTATTGTCAGCGTGCGCCCTCAATACAGTTAACACCTCACCAGAGCAGCTCATTAGAAAAAGTTATATTAGTCAGCTCAATAACAAAGAAAGAGACTATTTTCTCTATTTACCGAAAGGTTATTACTCAGAGCCAGATAAAAAATGGCCCGTGATGATGTTTTTGCATGGTAATGGCGAACGCGGTAATGGCAAAAGTGAATTAGATTTTGTTTTAATGCATGGCCCTGTTTATCAAGCATGGATCCAAAAGCAAGATTTACCTTTTATTATTATTTCTCCTCAGTTGCACATGTTCGATTTTGATCAACGTGGCATTGGTTATATTGATAATAGAAAGTTCGCAGATATACCACAAAGACAAGCACAGGGAACACCGCTTAATAGTGAATCTCGTCCTAAACAAGCCATTCAAAGAGCGCAATCATTACAAGATATGAGTGATAAATCACCTTTGTTACCACTTGGTTGGGATAAAGTAGAATTAGATTTAATCAATATTTTAGATGAAGTAAGCACTAACTTCAATGTAGAACACAATAAAACTTACATAACGGGTTTAAGCTATGGTGGTTTTGGCACTTGGTTTATGGCGAGCCAATATCCAAATAAATTTGCCGCCATTGCCCCTGTTGTTGGTTGGGGACATCCGGACTTAATGCAACCAATTGCCGATCAACAACTACCCGTTTGGCAATTTGCCGGTGGTCGAGATAATGCCGTCCACATTCAGTATTTTTATGCCGGTATTGAAAAATTGCGAGAGCTAGGGCATAACAACGTGCGTTTCACTGTGCATGAAGAAATGGGACATGATGCCTGGAAACGCGTTTATGCGAGTAGTGATTTTTATCAATGGTTGTTAAGCCACTCATTAAAGTAACTGAGTCGTTTATACGATAAACAAGCCCAGTTACTTGAATGACTATGTTGCACACTTAGCGGCTAATGAACTGGCTTATACCAATTTTTGATAATGTTTTTTAAGTAAATACCATTAGCCGTTAATTCATCGTCCTGCCAAGACCCAAGCTTAGTGGTGGTAGGTTTTAGCATCGCCGAGCCTTCGTCTTTATTTGTAATGGACCAGCTACAATGAGATAGCGAATTTTCTTTCATAAAGCTTAGCCACTGTTGGGTGCTTTCTTTAGCGATATCACCATCACCGTTAGCATTCACGGTTCCCCATTCAGAAACAAAAAGCGCTAAACCAGCATCAAGCGCCTTTTTTGCTTTTACGCGTAAATCATCTTTATGAGTACCGGCATAAAAATGTAAAGAGTAAACAATATTGTCGAATCCGAGTATCGGATCTTGCGCCGCTTTATCAACATCTTGTGACCAGGTTTGTGTGCCCACAATAATTAAATTGTTGTTATCAATTGCTCTAATGGCCTTAATCACTTGTTCCGCATAAGGCTTGATCACCGTTGACCAGTCGGTGTTATTCAACGGTTCGTTATAAATTTCATAAATAATATTGGGATATTGGTGATATTTACTCGCTATTTTTTCAAAAAAATCGATAGCTTGTTCAATATTATCTTCAGCGTGATGAGAGTGCCAATCAACAATCACGTATATGTTTTCGGCAATGGCAGCCTCAATCACACTTTCGACTTTTTGTCGAAGACGAACAGGATGAGTTAAGTAACTGCCTTCGCCTTGCGCAGACATTGCCGCTCGAATAATAGTAGCATTCCAATCATGGGCTACTGTTTGAACGGTTTTTGGATGATAAAACGGTTCTCCTTCTTTATCTTTTGTCGACCAAAATAAACTTGGTCCGGCTAAAGAAACTACTTCGTTTTTTTGATCAACAATTTTTCCTTGCTGCACGGATAATTGGCCATGGGTTTTTACCGGGGCCTGACTAGCATTAACGCTAAACATAGCAGACGCACTGGCAAGTATGAGCCAAGATAATGTCCGAATAAATACGTGAGATGCCGACTTAACTGTGATAACCATAACTTCACTTCATCTTATTATTTGTGTAGTAATGATAACGAGTGAACGACAAAAAATCGTCTGAAAAAGCTCGATTAATTGAGGTTGAACCAATCTAGTTTATTGCTCTTTTATGCAATAAAAACATAGTATTATAAACTTTATTCGTTCAGGTCTACTCTAAATTGTAAAGTTGAACGATTTAAAAATCCAAGCGAGGTATGTTTATCATCATACAAACGATTAAGGTAAATTATGATTAGAACTATCACAGCTTTTGCGCTGATCGGCATGTGTTTTTTCCACGTTAATGCCAGTCAAGTTGTCAAAGTTCATCCACAACAGGTTCAACATTGGAATCACCCAGCTACCTCACCTGTGCAATATAAAGCATTGAAACATCATGCTAACGCCTACGCGCCAACAATAACTAAAACAGCAGAATCGGAACAAATTCGAATCACTTTAATAAAGAAGGTGGCCAATTGGCATCAACAACATAGTAACGGTTTAAAAGTCGTTTTTTCTCAACCAGATTTAACCTTTGGCCAAATTAAAACGCTTTCACTACAACTTTCCCTCAATAAACAAGCTTCATCTATTCCAACCTTAGCGCAACTCAACGATATTTATAGTAAGTATATTGACTCTGGTTTAATTGATATTCACTGGCTAAAAGAACTGCTTTCTAGCAATGGCGTGATTAATATTAAGTTTTTTGGTGAACATCACGAAGATCAAAACATTGCTACTACCTTTGCTAATTATCAACTCATTCTCACTGAAAATATGCTCAGCTCAACCAAGATAAATCGAACGAAAGCTATTGATATTTCGTTATCAGACTTTGATATTTATCGACAAATAAATTGGCAGGAACAACAGGTTTCAATTGATGAAATAGCATCAGTTACAGTTATCGGAATGTTGATTACCGCAGAAACAAACAATGAAAAAACACTCAGAAGTTATTTGCAAGATCACTATGTTGAGGAAATACCTGAATACTTTATAGAACTAGCAATAAGTTTAGCTGACCTAAGGCTACAGTTAGCCGACTAAAACTTGTGTAATAGACTCTTAGCATCAATACTGAAAGCTACTTTAGCTAATATAACGCGCTAATAATTATAATAAACACAACAGAGGTGATTGAAATGGCTTATATGGATGGTTTTGTGGCGGCTGTGCCCACTAAAAATAAAGATGAATATTTAGCCCATGCAAAAGTAACCGCCGAGGTATTTAAAGACCATGGCGCGCTTAAAATAACAGAAGGCTGGGGAGACGATGTCCCAGATGGTGAAGTCACGTCTTTTCCAATGGCGGTTAAGTGCCAAGCAGATGAAACTGTGGTGTTTTCATCCGTTGTCTGGCCTTCAAAAGAAATTCGTGATGCTGGTTGGCAGGCAATGATGGAAGACCCTAGAATGAATCCAGAAGAAAATCCAATGCCATTTGATGGCAAGCGATTAATCTATGGCGGTTTTGATATTATTTTTGATGAGTCTCTTTAGAGCCTAGTTGCTCTTTTCGGTATTGTGTGGGAGTGAGTCCGACACTTTTTTTGAAAAAAGTATTAAACGTTGCCTTAGAATTAAAACCGGCTTGATCCATAATATCGAGCATAGTGACTTTTCTATTTTCTTCTTGTTGCAACAAATGTTTACTTTCTTCAATACGATATCGATTAATAAATTCAAAAAAGTTTTGTTTAAAATGCCGGTTAATAATTTGAGATAAATTTCTGGCCGGCATTTGTAATTGCATTGATAAATTTTCTAAATTTAACAAGTGATTTAAATAAGGCTTTTGCGCCTGCATAAACGATTCTATTTTTTCCACTTGAGCTAAATCGATAGGATCTTTTTCAATTATTTTTTCTTTATTTTCAATGCCTTTAAATACGCTTGAGAAACCTAAGCTATAAAACATTAAAAAGCTGATCAAAAACATCACCATAAAATTAGACGTTTGACCGATTAAGGCATAGTCAATATTGATGTGTAAATCAATTGAGGTCATAAAACCTAAAGTAATGATTATTGCTTGCACTCTAATGACCAAAAAGCCAATAACTAAAATTTTAAGCCAAGTTAAATCTATTGCTTCAATATCAGCAAACTCATTTTTAATGTGTGTTTGATAACGATGAAGCTCAATTAAACAAAGCACGCCACAAAATGTTCTAAAGCATTCTCTAAACAAATTGATGTAGCGCGTGTAAGCCGGTTCATTAGCTAATTGATAACCTTCTAAAATCAATAACTTTGTTTGAGAGTCAAGTAAATGCCAATCGTGAATATCATGAACGGCAAAAATAAGAAAAGGTAAGAAATATAAAATGTCTGTCGGTTTTAACGAGAAGTTTTTATAGATTAAAGAGCGGACAAAAAATAGTAACAGTACTGCTTCAATCCAATACGCCATGCCGAAGATATAAAAAACATTTGGCGAAAAATCCATGGCAAATTGTCTAAAGGCCTCTCCAAAATTAATTAATGTATCTAAAGGGATGGCAGCATAAGACAGTAAAAACAATGCCAGTAAAATATTACTTTGTCTTTTACCTTTTTTGAGCGTGATTAAAAAAAGTGCAAAAAGAATGCACTGATAAATGGTGATAAGTAAGGCAAGATCAAAAGTATTAAAAAGAAGACGATCCATAACGCGCTCAAAGCATATAGTGATTCTTTGTAGATAGTAGCTTGAATCAAACTTGATGTCAGCAGTTTACCATAAAACTTTGTAAGCGGTTACATTTCGTTAAACTGCGTTATCGATTTTATTAGATCTGCGCCTTTTGGTTAAACACAGCTTAGTTATCACTCATCAATCGAATGATAGAACAATATTCATGAATATCTTGGCATATTCATCTTTATATTCCTGATATGATAAATAAGAATTCGCTTGAAATTTAATTGATTCAAGCAAAAGGACAGACAATGAAACTTGGTGAAAAAATAAAACAACTGCGTCAAGATGCTGGTTTAACGCAACCTGAATTGGCAGAAAAAGCACAAATAGAGCAATCATATTTATCAAAGTTAGAAAATGAAAAAGGCTCCCCTTCATTTGAGGTTATTTCAAAAATAGCTAGCGCCTTTGATATGGATGTATTCACTTTGATTGATAGTTTAAGCATGTCGTATTTACAAGAAAATTTACAGCACATTCCGGAGATTGCCGTAAAGTTAGAATCTCGTCGAGAAGCGAAAAAACAAAAGATGCGCCGAAGTTATGTTTTGGCCGCCATGCTGATTGTTTTGGGTGTTGCTTTTGTCATTATTGGCAATTCATCAACAATTTTTCCTTGTTCGGTTTACCAATACAAATCAATGGGATTGATTAACCAAGGGGAAATTAACAAACACTATCAAATGTCACCACTTAGAGAACTCGCCGAAGATTGGGATAAATCAAATAAGCGTATTGCAAAAAATATTGCTCGTTTAGATGAAAGCTTAATATTAACTCGCAGCTATCAAGGCGAAGGTTTTGTCGAAGGATATGGCAATAAGCGCCGTTATTATGAACTAATAGATGTTCGAGAGATAGAATCACCGATGAAGGATTTAGCTGTTGTCTTTGGCTTTATTTTCTTATTAACGGGCGGGTTTATGATGATCTATCTCTTTAAATGGCAAGATTAATCAGATGATTGACCACCAATAGAGTAGTTTTTATATTGAGGGTAATACTCGATATTGTCGCACCAAGTACTGAAATTCGTATATGAATAGCGCTTATCATTGGCGGTAAACCATCTGGAAGTAGCCGCAGGAGGTAAACGAAATTTTGACTTAAAACCATCAATCGCGACCCAACAAGCAAGCTCTTTGGTGGTTTCATTTTTAATTTGCGTGCGGGCGAAACCTTCAGCATTATGACTATTATTAACTGTAATTTTAGCTTGGCTTAAAGCAGAAAATGAATAAAACATAGGCACGATACTGATAAAAATCAGAATTAATGAAGATAATTTTATCTCGTTAACTTTTATCGTTTTATCAATAAAACTCATTTTAATTCACCAAGTTATGTAATAATTTTGTCTAACTATAGTTAGCTTCAAATCAAAATTGACCAATTTTTATTATATTTTTAATTATTCACTATTGAAAGCATTAACCATCGTCTCCATTACTTATTTCACATTAAAAGATCTGTAAAAAATAATTAGTTCAACAGTCCTAAGTATATACAGAAAAAATTTCAAAAAAGTTAGAGTGAATTAAAATATGAATATAGTAGCCATCAAAAAAGAGCAACATCAAAATTTAAAAGTTGCCAATCAACGCGATTTATCGCATGTTGCCAATCAACATATTGCGCCAATTAACGTACGTGAATTCCCTCAAGCTTCAACAAGTTACCCTATTGTATTAATTAAAGATCCTGATTCTGAACGTTACCGTACTGTGGTAATGCTGGGCTTAGAAGCGGGTGAAAATTTATACCATGAAGAGAAAAAATGGCAGGCCATTTATATTCCACATTCAATTTCTATGGTGCCATTTTCACTAGGATTAGATCCTGAAAAAGAAAAAACCTTAACGGCTTGTATTGATTTAGATAGTCCATTTGTCGGTGAAGATAAAGATCAAGCTTTATTCGATGCAGAAGGCAATGATACAGATTATTTCAAAGGCATTCAGGAGCAATTAGGTCGTTTATATGACAATGAAGTTGCTAACGAAAATTTCGTTAAAATTTTATTAGAAAATGATTTATTACAAGAATTAGAACTTAATATTGCTTTTAACAATGAAGAGAAGAAAAAACTGGTTGGTATTTACGGTATCAACGAAGAGGCGCTTCACGGTTTAAGTGATGAGAAAGCATTAGAGTTTTATAAGTCTGGTTTATTTATGCCTATTCACGCGATGTTAGCTTCTGCTGGTCAAGTAAATCGTTTAGCTCAACTTCGTAACTCGAGTGAAAACCCGGTTAAAGTTAGCGGCATTCAATACAATGTAGTTAAAGCTGAAGAAGCAAAATAATCTTTCATTGAAAAGGTTTACTAATAAGGGAGCTTAAACGCTCCCTTTTTTATTGTAGTAAGCTATGCTAGTTTTAGTAAAAGCAATTAACTTTTCTGAGGCTTGAATGGTTGAAAAGAACAAAATCCCTAAAGAATTAGATGATAAAATTCAATCTCTTGCTGGTGAAATTTATGTACAGATAGAAGAAAAAGTCACTAAGTTTTTTATTAATCAGCAAAAAACAAATGAAATTACCGATGAGGTCATCGAAAAACATCCTCAATATCAATTAATTGCTGACCAGCTTAACTTAGAAAAAAGCAAAAATTCCGCATTAGAAACCACACTTAACAAAACCAAAAAAGAATTCCAAGAAAAGTCAAAATCGTTAGAAAACACCCTTCAAGAGCAACAACAAATAATTACCAATAATGCTGAGTTTAATGAGGTAAAACTAACGGATACAGAGGCGGCACTACAAGAGAAAATGGCTGAAAACGCTAACCTTTTGGAACAGGTTAAGCAATTAACCGCAACAAATCAGCAACAACAAGAGCAAATTGCCAACGCTGAAAGTGTTACTCAAGAACAGCAAAGTCAATTAGACACTCTACGTGATTCTGAAAAATCTGCACAAAAAAATGCCCAAGCAAAGTCGGCAACGTTAGATGTTCAAAATCAACAAATTTCTGAATTACAAAATCAACTGAATATTTCATTAGCTGAATTAGCTCATATTAAAGCGGAACAAACGCAGAACAGTTCAAGTAATAAGCTAGCTTTAACTGAATATCAACAACGAGAATTAGCATTTAAAAAACAAGTTGAACAAGCAACCAAGGATCAAAAGCAGAGCAAAGCGCTGATTGATAAATTACATTTGCAGTTAGCAGAAGTAGAAAAAACCAATCAAGCATTGCAACAAAACGTCATTGAGCAAACAGAACAACTCCATAGCCAAGAAATTACAATTACCACCAACCAACAAACTTTTGATGACCAAATTAAGCAACTTACTGACGCTCAAGCGGAAAATGATAAATTTTCCGCAGAAAAAAATGCGCAAATAAATGCCTTACAGCGTGATAATGAAAAAGTTTCAACGCAGCTAGAAACGGCAATGGCGTCTCTGGAAGAAAGTAATAATAAATACAATGAACAAACTAAAAGCTTAACGACATTAAAAGCAGAGCATCTCGAGTTGCAGAAAAATAATGGTCAATTACAACAAACTATAGAGCAACAAAAACAACAACAAGCGCAGGCTGATGCAAAACTGACGGAAATGCAGCAACGCATAGCAAACAGCGAAGCGCAACACAGTAAAAATGCTCAGGCACTTATGCAGCTTCAACAAAGTTATGACAATTTAGCGACTTCATTTGAGCAAGCTAAACAAGAGGTTGACCATTTCCAAATCATTACAGAAAACCTCACGAAAGATCTTGAGCAAGCAACAAAAAATATTGAACAAAATCAACAACGTTATAATGCACAAATAGAGAAAAGAGACAAACAAGAAGTTGAATATAGTAAGGCTCGAGATACGATTAAGTACTTACGTGATGAAAATGCAGAGTTATCGCAAAAGCTTGAGAATCAAATATCAGAACTTGAAACTAAGTTAACCGAATATCGATTACGATTTGAATATGCACAAAAAGAATTGGCAAAAAAATCATTATAATTATAAATACTCGTTATAATCGGGTCTGTTTTTCAAAATAGGAAATATTGGTGTCAATTCATATCCCTTTAACTAAATTAACTCAATGGCAAAAAATAGCCTTTTGCGTGACGTTAATTGAACGCATGTTACCCAATTACAAAGCATTTTCCGAAAATTCGGGCTTTGGAAATTTCCAACTCATTCGTAATCAACTCGATTTAATTTGGCAACGATTAGATAAAAGTCAAAAAGTGAATATCAATTATGATGCTCAACTATTGAAGTTGGAAGAGCAAGTTCCTGATCCTCAAGCGTTTGACTTATTTGGTGTTTATCCCGCTTTAGATACTTCCATGGCCGTAATGTCGCTTTTACAAGCCATGCAAGATAAAGAAGGCGAAGGTTTTGAGAGTATTTCTCGCCTTTCTCAAGGTAGTGTTAACTTTTATGTAGAACTTTGTTTAGCGCAAGAACTTGATGAATCAAACTCAGCAAATACGGAAGAAATATCGCAACAACTTATTAATGAGCATCCTTTAATGGAATGGGAAGCTGCAACTCAAAACGAACTCTTCGATTTCTTAAAAAACTCTCCTGAAAACAAAGCGACTATCAAAGCATTGAAAAATATGGTGTCTGAGCAAGGCTTATCAAATTTAGGAATAGAAATTCAATAAATCTCATTCCTTCAAGCTAGTGCAGTTAACAACAAACGAGTTAGCTATTTTAATGGCTAATTCGTTACTCTACTCTTCACAATATTGATATAAACGATAACTCACTTGCCCAGCACTTTTTTCTTTTAATAGCGACCAATGGTTAGGTATCAATACCTGATTATTTTCGCTTTCCATTTCTAAGTAAATTAGCGCTTGCTTCGTTAACCAATTATTTTCAAGTAACTTAATAACTTCTTCAGTTAAGCCTTGCCTAAACGGTGGGTCGATAAAAACAATGTCAAATTTTGACTTTGGTGTATCAGCTAAATAAGTTAAAGCATTGGTTTGATAAACATCAACATTATCAGCGTTTAATAGGGCTTTATTCTGTTGTAATTGTTTGGCGGCATTTTTATCCAGTTCAATTAAAGTCACTTGTTTGGCGCCACGAGAAAAAGCTTCAAATCCTAAACTTCCTGCTCCAGCAAAACAATCTAAGCAATTACTTTGCTGAATATATGGCATTAACCAGTTAAAAACGGTTTCTTTTACTCTATCTGTTGTTGGCCGTAAACCATCTGACATCAGCACAGGAAGTTTTCTCCCACGATGCTTGCCAGCAATAATGCGAATATTACCGGTAGCTTTGGATTTTTGAGACCCTTTTGAAAGATGATTTCTGGTTTTGCGCATAAGTTAAGCTACTTTAGTTTTTTGTCAGCAGTTTAGGTGTTATTATTCAATTTTATCCTTGTTTAACGCGTTATGACTACAACTATTCATAATGCAGAGAAAGAAATAATCGTATGTCGAAAAAGAAAGGTATGTTTTCTTGGTTGGGTCTTGGTGGCCAAAAAGAAGAATCAGCAAAAGAGTTAGTTGATGTAGCAAGTCAAGAAAGCGAACAAGACTCCGTTGAAAATAACCGTGAAAATCAATCAGAAACGATTGATATAAAACAGGAAACTGTTGATGAATCGCATCCGACGATTGAAGATAATCTAACAGAATCTAAGCCAGAACCAGAACCAGAACCAGAACCAGAACCAGAACCAGAACCAAAATCTGGCTTTTTTACTCGATTAAAGCAAGGTTTATCTAAAACTCGTCAAAACCTAGGTGGTGGCGTCTTTGATTTATTTCGTGGGAAAAAAATTGATGATGAGTTATTTGAAGAGTTAGAAACACATCTACTGCTAGCCGATGTGGGTGTTGAAACCACGACTAAAATTATCAATTCATTAACTGACTCAGCTTCTCGTCGTCAGCTAAAAGATGCGGAATCTTTATATGAATTGTTAAAAGCAGAATTGCAAAAAATTATCGAACCCGTTAGCCAACCTCTTGAAATTCCTGAAGGCGAAGGCCCTTTTGTTATCCTAATGGTTGGAGTAAATGGCGTAGGTAAAACCACCACAATTGGTAAATTAGCCAAACAATTTCAAGCACAAGGTAAGTCCGTGATGCTAGCAGCAGGAGATACCTTCAGAGCTGCAGCTGTCGAACAATTACAAGTATGGGGTGAGCGAAATGATATCCCAGTGATAGCTCAGCATACGGGTGCTGATAGTGCTTCAGTGATTTTTGATGCCATTAGTGCCGCTAAAGCACGAAAAGTCGACGTCTTAATTGCTGATACGGCTGGCCGTTTACAAAATAAAAACCATTTGATGGAAGAGCTTAAAAAAGTTGTCCGTGTGATGAAAAAATTAGATGAAAATGCACCGCACGAAGTGATGTTAACCATAGATGCAGGAACGGGACAAAATGCCTTAAGTCAAACACAATTATTTAATGAGGCGGTTGGTTTAACAGGTTTAACGCTAACTAAACTAGATGGAACTGCAAAAGGTGGTGTTGTATTTGCGGTAGCTGATAAATACCAGATGCCGATTCGTTATTTAGGTGTTGGTGAAGGCATTGATGATTTACGTCCATTTAATGGCGCAGATTTTATCGATGCATTATTTGTTGATAATAATTCACCCGATGCTTCATAGAAAACCAACCGATAAGAAATTAAATTAATGATCCGCTTTAATCATGTCAATAAAACTTATCCCGGTGGCTTTATCGCGCTAAATAATGTCAGCTTTAGTCTTGCTGCCGGTGAAATGGCATTTTTAACAGGACATTCTGGAGCGGGTAAAAGTACATTATTAAAGCTGATGAGTTTAATGGAAAAGCCCACTAGCGGCCAAGTGATGATCAATGATGTTGACTTGTCGACGGTAACTTATCAACAAATTCCTTATGTTCGACGTGGCATAGGCATGATTTTTCAAAATCATAACCTACTGATGGATCGCACAGTTTTTGACAATATTGCTCTACCTCTAATTATCGAAGGTTTTAGCCATAAAGAAACAAAAAAACGTGTTGATGCAGCTTTAGATAAAGTCCATTTATCTGATAAATCTCGTTGTTTTCCTAATATGCTTTCAGGTGGCGAACAACAACGCGTAGGAATTGCACGTGCGTTGGTAAACAAGCCGCCAATTTTATTAGCGGATGAACCGACAGGTAATCTCGACCCTAAACTTTCACTTGATATCATAAAACTCTTTGAAGAATTTAATGACATGGGTGTTGCTGTATTAATTGCCACTCATGATTTAGGGTTAATTGCTCGATTAAAATATCGTACGCTTACACTTAAACAAGGTGCGATGATCGATGATGGCTTAATTGAAGGGCTGGGAGGAGAATAAATTGACTAAATTTTCTGACAGCAGCTTTTCGCATCGTCATTCTGATAAGCCCAATGTAGCGGCAAAAATTTCAGCACGTCTTATTCGTCATTTACAACAAGCGATTGGTAGTTTAGGTGATCTATGGCGAACACCCTTTACTTCGATGATGACGATATTGGTCTTAGGGATCAGTTTAACCTTGCCAGCGACTCTTCATTTAATTGTTAAAAATGCTAAATCTATTTCTCAGCAATGGGATTCTGCTTCAGAAATTAGCTTGTTTTTAAAGCTTTCAGTCGATGATAAATCAGCAAAAAACCTTGTCCAGCGTATAAATTTATATCCTGAAGTGGCAGAAGTTAAATATATATCTGCAACAAGCGCATTAAAAGAATTTAAAGAATTATCAGGGTTTGGCGAAGCTCTAGAGTATTTATCATCAAACCCTTTACCTGCCACTATCCTTGTTACACCAACGCAACGCGCAAGTAAAACTCAAGCCGCCCGAGAACTTTTACAAAAATTAGAAAATGAACGTGAAGTAGAACAAGGTAAGCTAGATTTAGAATGGTTAACCAAATTAGAAGCAATAACCTTATTGATTGAGGATATCGTGATAGGTATTGCAATATTGCTCTGTTTATCAGTAGTTTTAATTATTGGTAACACAATACGCTTAGCGATTCTTAATCAAAAAGATGCGATTGCTGTGATGAAATTAGTTGGCGCAACTGATAGCTTTATTCAACGTCCTTTTTTATATTCTGGTGTTTGGTATGGAGTGCTAGGCGGGGCTGTAGCAGTGATTTGTGTGGCGATATTGGCACAATATTTTACCGGAGCATTAATCAATTTAACGGATTTATACCAAAGTGACTTTCAGTTAATTGGTTTAGACGCTGCTGAAATGTTTATCTTGATTACCTTTGCTATTTTATTGGGGCTAGCAGGCAGTTATATTTCAGTAAGAAAGCATATTAGAGCGATAGAACCTACCGCTGATTAAACTATATTTACCTTTAGAGCCTCAATATTTCTTAAATGGGAGCTTTCAGGTTAACACTTATTGATTTGATAACATGCCATCCGTCCAAGCAAGCGCTTCTTGATGAGTTTCAAAACAATACTCAGCGGTTAAGTCTATTTTTTTCGCAAACGCTTCACTTTTTTGCCAATCTCCGGTCTCAATCAACTTAGCTAATGTTAAATAATCATTTAAATAATTACTTTCATTTCGTAAGGCAGATTTAATCTCTGGGTGAATGGGTAAAGCTTTTAAAACAAACTCTAAATCATGATCTAATACGCCATCAATCATTGAAAGCATGCCAGTAAGAAACGCCTTAGGGGGGTTTTCTTCATCCAGCTTAGTTTGTGAAACTAATTCACAGAATTTTGCTCGATTCAAAGATAAGCGCATCACCTCATCACATTTTCCTGCATTTAAATCTGATAAAGCTAATAAGGTGATAAATTTCTTTAATTCAAGCTCCCCAATATAAACAAGGGCATGCTTTAAAGAAGTAATTTCCTGGTTATTCCCATAAGTGGGACTATTGATAAAGCGCAATAATTTATAGGTTAGCCCCGGATCAGCACTGAAGATATCGCCAATCACTTCATTGTCTAATTCAGTCTTACTTGCTTGGCCAATCAGATCTAAAATGTTTTGCTTAGCAGTAGTGATTTTTCGTTGTTTTAGGATTTCTGGTTTCGCAAAAAAGTAGCCTTGAAATGAAGTAAAACCTAGCATCTTTAGCTTTTCAAATTGTTCTAATGTTTCTACTTTTTCTGCTAACAAGGTAATATTTGAGTCCGGAAGTGTACGAATTAATTTACTAATATCTAATAGAGAAAAAGCTAATACATCAACTTTAATGATATCGATAAAGGGAAGTAAAACATCCCATTTTTTATCAAAATCGAAATCATCTAATGCTAGCGTGTAGCCTTTTTCTTTAAGTAATTTTACGGTCTCGATAAGCTTATTCGAAACATCAAGGTCTTCTAAAATTTCGATAACGACTTTTTTAGGATCAAGAAAACTTGGGAACCGTCGAATAAGGGTGATGGCATGAAAATTAATATAACCAGGTAAATCACCAGTAATTTGTTCAATACCTAAGGTTAAATGATTATTTGTTAAAATATTTGAAGTGGCTAAATTGGGATCAATATTTGGGAAACTATTGCTTTTTCCATCACGAAATAATAACTCATAAGCGATAACATTCTTATTAATATCTAAAATAGGTTGTCTGGCTACATATGAATACAAAATAATACCTCTAACAAATACGCTAAACCAAAATTTAATAAATATGTAATTTAGTAGGCAACATCTTGTTATTACTTTAAAAATCTATTTAATTTAACAAATTTACACAAATTATCTTCGTTACTATGAAAGCATTTATTGTATCGCCGTGTCTAGTAAGTTATGTTGAGTATAGTAAATACTCGATCAAAGAAAAGGTTCGTGTTAATATCGCGAGCCAGGTATAAAAAAGGGTTTAAATAAATGAGTGATAATATTCAAACAATGGCGCTAACGGTTCCACAAAGCGGCAGTATTGAATCATATATGCAATCTGCTTATAGCATCCCTATGCTAACAGCTGAGCGCGAGCATGATCTCGCAACTCGTTTATATGCAGAAAATGATTTACAAGCGGCGCAAGAGTTAATTATGTCGCATTTACGCTTTGTTATCCATGTAGCAAAAGGTTATGCCGGTTATGGCTTACCGCAAGCTGATTTAATTCAAGAAGGTAACGTTGGATTAATGAAAGCCGTTAAACGTTTTAATCCTGAAGTTGGTGTACGTTTGGTATCATTTGCTGTTCATTGGATTAAAGCAGAAATTCATGAGTTTGTGCTTAAAAACTGGCGTATTGTTAAAGTCGCTACTACAAAAGCTCAACGTAAATTATTTTTTAATTTACGTAAGAATAAAAAACGTTTAGGTTGGTTTAGTAACGATGAGATTACTAATGTCGCTGAAACACTTGGTGTAAGTGAAAAAGATGTTTTAGAGATGGAATCTCGGATGACTAGTCAAGACCAAGCGTTTGAATTGTCTTCAGATGATGATGACAATGCGATGGGCTCAGGTAATTTTTCACCGGCACAATATTTAGAAGATAAACAGTCTGACTTAGCCACGGAAGTGGAAGATCAGAACTGGGAAGATCATGCTAACAAACGTTTAATGAATGCTTTGGTAACTCTAGATAATCGCAGTCAAGATATTGTTAAGACACGTTGGTTAAATGACGAAAAAAGTACATTGCAAGAATTAGCAGATAAATATGACATCTCAGCAGAGCGAGTTCGTCAGTTAGAAAAAAATGCACTAAATAAGTTAAAAGCAGGCATGGCCTCGTAAGCTAATTGGTGTATCAACCTGATTAAAGCCGACAAGATAGTCGGCTTTTTTATAGGTATAAATAAAATAGCGACATGTTTAGCATATTTACACTAGTAAAGTAATCATATTTTGGTAGACTAATCGCTCAATAATAATACTAATAATAAATATAATGGGTTAGCCTTAATGGAAGTAAGGGCGAAAAACGACCTTCAAGCTGCACGCCAATTGCCTAAGCTCAAGTCGTTACTAAAAAAATATCGTCAAATTACAACGATGCAGTCGGGATTACTTCAACTCTCAGAGTTGGCAAGTACAGTCACCGATATGGCATCATTTTATCCTGCCCTCGAATCAGTCATCAAAACGCTTTTAGTGACTGATAGCTTTCATATTGTTTTGTTAAATAAATCTCGCCAACTTTCCCTTGCATATAGCCACAACTCGAAAGAAGAACAAATTTTAGAACATTTTGAGATCAACCATTGGCAACATTCACTAACCGGATTAGTGTTTGAAGAAAGTGAATCTTTTCATTGTAGTTCTGCAGAAAGAATGGCGTTAGTTCGCACAGAAAAAATTGCTTTTTATGGGTCACCCTGTGTTGATTGGTTAGGTGTTCCATTAAAACGCGGTTATCAAACCATCGGGGTAATCGCTTTACAAAGTTACGATAAAAAACTCTTTTTTGATGACCGGGATTGTCAATTATTAGAATTTATTGCCGAGCATTTAGTTACTGCCATTGATCGAGTGCGAAGTCGTGAATTACTTGAAAAAAACATTCGACAACGAACACAAAAACTTACCGCCACCAATGTAAAATTGCAGCAAGAAATTGCTGAGCGCCAAAAAGCCGTTAAAATGCATAAAGCGTTATTGGCGATATCAGAATTGTCCTCTTCAGGCAAAGATATCAACAGTTTTTACGAAATATTACATGGTGAGGTAAATAGCTTTTTACCGGCAAAAAACCTATACATTGCGTTATTATCTGATGATAAAACAGAGTTATTTTTTCCTTATTATCAAGATGAAAAAGTTGCCAGCCCTACACCTAGAAAATTAGCGAATGGTTTAACTGAATTAGCGATTAAAACCGGACTACCTTTATTAATTGTTGATGAAAGTGTCTATATTTTGTCTGAGCAAGGCACGATTAATAAGCAAAAATTTTCGCTAACTTATCCTGCAAAACAGTTACCAAAAGCATGGCTAGGCGCACCTTTAATTGAAAATGGTAAAATTATTGGTGTATTAGCGGTTCAACATTATCAAGATGAACATGCCTATCAGCATTGTGATTTAGAATTAATTCGCTTTGTTAGTCAGCATATTGCTTCAGCAATTATTAGAAAAAAAGCTCAAGAAGCAGTGCAGCAAAGTCATGAACAATTAGAAAAAATAGTCAATCAACGCACACAAGAATTACAGGCAACTAACCTTAATTTGCGAATGCAGATTGAAGAACGCCAAAAAGCTGAAGAACAATTATATTTTGAAGCCAATCATGATGCGTTAACAAAGCTACCTAATAGAGCAATGTTCTCAGACCGACTAGCTTATGCATTAAGTCATTTAAAACGTCATCCTAACAATCGGTCAGCGGTATTGTTTATCGATTTAGATCGCTTCAAAGTAATCAACGACACCTTAGGTCATCATGCCGGTGATGAATTCTTAATTGAAATTGCTGCTCGTTTAAGTGATTGCGTTCGAGATAATGATATTTTAGCGCGCTTGGGGGGTGATGAATTTGTTATTTTATTAGATTCTTTACAGTCTCAAGATGATGTTGAAGAAGTCGCTTCGCGCATCATTAGTGCGATTGAAAAACCCTTTGAATTAGACGGCCATACATTATATTCAAACGCGAGTATTGGTATTGCCTTGTGCGGCCAGCAATATAAAGATTCCAATGAAATATTAAGAGATGCCGATGCTGCCATGTATCAAGCTAAAAGTTTGGGGCGTGGTCGTTATGTCTTTTTTGATGAAAGTATGCGTGAACAACTTATTGCTAGTATGACGCTTGAACAAGAATTGCGTATCGCCATTAAAGAAAAGCAATTTGAATTACATTACCAGCAAATATCCGACCTTGAATTAACAAGTACCATTGGCTTTGAAGCGTTATTACGTTGGCAACATCCAACGAAAGGTTTATTAACGCCAAGCGAATTTTTGTTTATGGCGGAAGAAACAGGGATGATTCTTGACATTGAAACCTGGGTGATTGAAGAAGTTTGTTTGCAGTTAAAAAGCTGGCAAACCAGCGACGAATATCAGCATGCTTTCATTGGGGTAAATTTATCAGGCAGACATTTAACGCAAGCAAATCAATTGTCGCATTTAATAGATTTAATTAAATTAAATACCGTTGAGCCAGAAAGACTAATTTTGGAGTTTAATGAATCTGCGTTTAGCCAACATACAGAATTAGCGTTAAAAGGCTTACGAAAACTAAAAGAGTTTGGTGTTAAGCTGGCATTAGATGATTACGGTGCAGGTTTATCGTCATTAAACTTTTTACACAGTTATCCATTTGAATTTATTAAATTAGATCGCAGCTTTATTCGTTCATTAAATTCAAATTCTGAGAATATATCTTTGGTAAAAGCATTGCATGACCTAGGTAGCAAGTTTGGTTACCGCTTAGTGGCAGAAGGCATAGAATCACAAGATATGTTAGACAGACTTCAACAAGTAGGGTGTGAATTTGGCCAAGGCTATCATATTAGTCGTCCTGCCAAAATTGCCAAACCTCAAAAAGCCGAACAAGATTTACCGAAAGCGAGAGCTTAGCTTCATTTTTATATGAGTTACCCCTTATAAAAAAAGCCTTCAACTCTTAAGGCAATTCCAGGTGTTGTGGTGTAATTTTCTTGTTCTGACCACTCTAAAAATGGCTCGACTTCAAAAAATAACCAGCTTTTTAATGCATTAAAGCGATATCGATAACTTAACGTATAGTTATCAATTAAAAACCCCTTTTCACCATTTCGCTCACCTTCAACTTTCAATGCAAGAATTGTTGCAGAGTTTTGTTCTAATTGCGTTAATTGGTAAAAGCCATGCTTCCATCGAATACCACTAAAGGCCTCGGAACCACGTATGCTGTAATTAACTCTAAGCTGTGAATGCTTATTTAGTTGATAGTCATACTCAAGTAACAGTTTTGCCCCTAAACCATCATCAAGAAAGTAATATAAGGAGGGTTCAAATCTAAAACTATGCGTATTATCCCATGTATATCGACGTTTATGTCTTGCTTTCACAAAGATATCGCCACCAGATATGCCGATTCGAGACTCAAGTAACCGGTTTTTATCTTTTTTATGGGTAAACCTTACTGCTGCCGCAAAACTCTCTTCATTCCCTTCTTGATGCATTTTAGGGGAATCTAGCGGCAAATTGCTTTGATCAAGCTCGTCATCATCCGATAAAATCAAATCAATTTTATCTTTAAAATGTGGCAATTTCACTTTGATACGAAATCGCGTGTCTATTTCACTCCAATCTCGAGCTTTAGGCTCCCAACCGATACGTATCCGGGCATTAGTTCTAGGTTTAGATTGTTCGGTGTTTTCATCTAAAAAAAATTGATCAAACCATACCGCCGATTGATAGACTGAATTCGCTATTGACTGATGAAGGTTTTCCATCCACAAGTAATCTCCTTTAGAAAGTGCACTTGCCGCCGCTTTTTTCATCTCATCATCATTTTTTTGTTCGACGGCTTTTGTTTCTATAGACATCGCTTTTTCCGACGATTGTGCAAAAGCACTACTAACCATAAAAATAGCTATTATTGTTCCGAACAAGATATTTGAAAAAATAATAAATAATTTTTGCTGCAAAGTTTGTTTTACCTCATATTTTACTTGGCTAAATGGTGCTTTTTTTTCAATTAACTTTATAATGGATTCACTTGAATTATAGGAGTTTTTTTTATGGGTGGTATAAGTATTTGGCAATTAGTGATAATTGCAGTCATAGTGGTTTTATTATTCGGCACTAAAAAATTACGTAACTTAGGCTCTGACCTTGGTTCAGCAGTGAAAGGATTTAAAAAGTCAGTAGCGGATGACGATAGCACAACAGCAAAAAATGATGCCTTAACTGATAGTTCAAACACAGAAGCTAAAGTTGAAGCCGACGCTAAAGATAAAGAAAAAGTTTAACTGATGTTTGATATTGGTTTTTGGGAATTGCTGCTAATTTCCATTATTGGTTTATTTGTTTTAGGACCAGAACGATTGCCCGTGGCAATTCGAACGGTACGAGGCTGGATCAGTGGCGTAAAAAGTT
Organism: Colwellia sp. 1_MG-2023; assembly: GCF_030546755.1. Lineage (GTDB taxonomy): Bacteria > Pseudomonadota > Gammaproteobacteria > Enterobacterales > Alteromonadaceae > Thalassotalea_H. The sequence continues at coordinate 105,633 of NZ_JAUOPE010000011.1, read as the reverse complement.
TTAGTAATAGTGTTAAAACTGAATTAACAGAAGAACTGCGTATTCAAGAACTGCATGCTAATTTAAAAAAAGCAGAAGAAACAAATTTACAAAATTTGTCTCCAGAAGTTGCAGAGTCTTTAAAAACGTTACAAGAAGCAGCAGAATCCGTGAATCATCCATACAAAAAAGACGCTGATGCTGAAAAGGGCACTGAGTCTAAAAGCAAAAAAGAAAATGATACCTAATGAGTTCATCTACTAAGCAATACACATTATTTGATCATCTATTAGAATTGCGCTCTCGATTACTTAAAGCGGTATTAGCTGTTTTAATCGTGTTTTGTTCAATGATCTATTTTGCTAATGATATTTATGAATACGTATCTAAGCCTCTAATAGCAACGATGCCTGAAGGGGGGCAGATGATCGCAACCGATGTAGCATCATCATTTTTTGCCCCTTTTAAATTGACCATTGTTTTAGCTATTTTTATTGCGATGCCATATATTTTGTATCAAGTGTGGTCGTTTATCGCACCAGGATTGTATCGAAATGAAAAAAGGTTAGTTGGTCCGCTTATGTTCGGTAGTAGCTTTCTTTTTTATGGCGGTATTGCTTTTGCTTACTTTGTGGTATTTCCCATAGTTTTTGCGTTCTTTACTTCGGTGGCGCCAGAAGGAGTGAATATTGCAACAGACATTAGTAGTTATCTTGATTTCGTGCTCAAGTTATTTTTTGCCTTTGGTGTCGCGTTTGAAATTCCAATCGTCATCATTTTATTATGCTGGACAGGCTTTACTACACCGCAAAGCTTACGTTTAAAAAGACCGTATGTCGTCGTGGGAGCATTTGTTATTGGCATGTTATTAACGCCACCAGATATAATTTCACAAACATTATTAGCAGTACCTATGTTGTTGTTGTTTGAAGTCGGTGTGCTTATCTCATCGATTTATTATAAAAAGAGTGATGATGAAGAACACTCCGAGGAAGCAGAAAATGAAATTAAGTAAACTCGTTATATTGTTAATTACTGCTGTGTATATGTTTAATGTTCACGCTGATACTTTAGTTGATCTTAAAAAATGTGCAGAAAATAAAGACAGCTTAGAAAGATTAGAATGCTATGACAATGTGGTTAAATGGTTAGATAGCCACGTTTCATCAAAACCAACAGACTCATTAAGAGTAACAGAACCGAAAGATCACACCACTCCTGTAGCCATTCGTCCGAGTCAAGCTAAGCCTGTGGTTGTTCAACAGCCACAAAAACAAAAACAAGTTGATGATTTCGGCGGCGAGCACTTAAAGAAAGACAAAGAAAGTATCGAGGAAGTATTTTTTACAGTTAAATCAGTAAAGAGAGTGAGGCAAAATAAACTCGTTGTCACTTTTAAGAATGGACAAGTGTGGTATCAAACCGATGATAATTTTTTAAAAGTATTACCTGGTGACCGTGTCAAATTATCTAAAGGAATGCTAGGGGTTATATATTTAAAAACTGAGAATCAGAACAGAAGAATTAAAGTTAAACGCAGGAAATAGTGAACTTATTTTGATAGATATAGGTGTTAATTTAACTAGCGCTCGCTTTGACAAAGACAGATCAACCGTAATTGAACGAGCAAAACTAGCAAATATTAAAGGACTTTTAGTAACCGGAACAAATGTTGCTGAAAGCCAAAAAGCCTTATCTTTTTGTCAAGAATATTACCCCTATTTAGCCTGCACTGCTGGCGTTCATCCTCATGATGCCGATCAGGTTGATGATAACTTTATTGCGCAGCTGAAATCATTGGCTGAACATAATCATGTAAAAGCGATTGGCGAATGCGGTTTAGACTTTAATCGCAATTTTTCTACACCTAAAAATCAACAACACGTTTTTGCTCAACAAGTTATGTTAGCTAGTGAAATCAACTTACCCCTTTTTTTACACCAACGAGATGCCTTTCAACCATGGTTTGATATTTTATCACCGTATATTGATAAAGTTCCTGCTATGGTGACCCATTGTTTTACCGGCGACTTATCGCAATTAAAACAATGCTTAGATGTAAATATGTATGTAGGAATAACTGGCTGGCTATGTGATGAACGCAGAGGTCAAACTTTACGTGATATTGTGAAATATATTCCTCTTGATCGTTTGCTGATTGAAACTGACGCGCCCTATCTTACGCCTCGGACCATACGTCCGAAACCGAAAAGCAGTAGAAATGAGCCAAGTTATTTGCCTTATGTGGTCGCCACATTAGCAGAATTAACCCCATATTCTGCATCGGAAATCATGCAGAAAACTTTTGAAAATTCTCAACAAGTTTTTGCCTGGGAAATACAATGAATATCATCGCGCAATATTTTATCGACAGTATTGCTTTGGGTGGTATATTCACGCTTGCCATAGTGTTATTTAGTGTTTTTTGGGTAAATAAAAGCAAAACATATGGCTATTTGTCAGCGTATTGTTTACTGACATTCTTCACCCTTTCAACCATACAGAACGTAGATTTTTTTTCATCCGTCGAATTAAGAGATAATGACACAATATCGACGCTTTTGTTGTTTATATCTTTCCCTTTTTTATTGATGTTTTTGCAAGAATTTTTAGCACTTAAATTAAAGCGCTATTCGGTAAAATTGTTAATCGCTATAGTAACTTTGCTGTGCACGATGACAGTATTCTCACCATCAGAATTTGTGTATTTGTTGACTCATATCGCCTTATTTTTAACGTTATTTATCTTATTTGCAGTCAATTATTTATTATTCAAAGAAAAGCATAATTTAGTACCTTACTTTACCGCGCTGTCCCTTATTTATCTGATTAGCGTAACAAGCAATATTCTTATATTTGGCTGGCATGAATTAAATGGGGGAATATTCAGCGTATGTTATTGGCTACTGGTGATGGTGTGTTTATATGTTTTAAATCGACAGGCGATGTTATCAAAAGCAGAAATAAAGGCGTCAAAAGCTGAAGCAATCGCCGAATCTGAACAGTATCAAGCTGCTTATCAAAAACTGTTAATTCAGCAAGAAGAAGACCAAGAATTATTAGAATCTCGCGTTCAAGAGCACACGTTAGAGTTAAATATTGCCTTACAAGAACTCGAAGAAGTAAACCGAGAATTAAAAGAAAAAAACACCCTAGATGAATTAACAGGTTTATATAACCGCCGTTTTTATGATCAAAAAATATTGGCTGAATTTAGACGAAGCCGACGCAATTTAACTCCGCTTAGTTTAGTGGTAGTTGATATTGACCATTTTAAACAAGTCAATGATACCTACGGCCACTCAGCTGGTGATAAATGTCTCATAATATTGGGTAAATTAATTCAACAAGTTTTACGTCGTAGTAGTGATGTTGGTTGTCGTTACGGCGGTGAAGAATTTTGCTTAATTTTGCCTGAAACCAATATTGATGGTGCCGTAGCCTTTGCTGAAGAATTACGTGAATTAGTGCTTGCAACGTCATTTAATTTTGATAGCACGTCGATAAATTTAACGATTAGTTGCGGTGTTTGTACTTATCAACAACAAAAAAATGTTACCCCTATCGATATATTTGATGGTGCCGACAAAGCCTTATACCAAGCGAAAGCCGATGGCCGTAATCAAGTACAAATAAAAGAAATTATTGCAGCAACCTTTAGTCTGCAATTAGGAGAAAATGATGAGTAATGAATTTGGTCAATTTCCAGCACGCCGCATGCGTAGAATGCGCAGAGATGATTTTTCTAGACGTTTAATGGCCGAGCATCAATTAACGGTAAACGACCTAATTTATCCGGTATTTGTGCTTGAAGGAGAAAATCAACGAGAAACGATACAATCAATGCCTGGGGTAGAACGAAAAAGTATTGATCTACTGCTTGAAGAAGCACAAGAACTCGTTGATTTAGGCATTCCCGCTATCGCTATTTTTCCAGTCACACCAAATGATAAAAAATCATTAATGGCTGAAGAAGCCTATAACCCCGAAGGCTTAGCACAAAGAACGGTGCGAGCGTTAAAAGAAAAATTCCCTATGCTGGGCGTCATTACAGACGTCGCCTTAGATCCTTTCACCACTCATGGTCAAGATGGTATTTTAGGCACAAGCGACAGCGGATTAAACGGTATCGACCAAGGTTATGTCTTAAATGATGTCACTAAAGAAATTCTAGTAAAACAAGCCGTTTCTCATGCTCAAGCGGGTGCTGACGTAGTGGCGCCTTCAGATATGATGGATGGCCGAGTTGGTGCTATTCGAGCAGCATTAGAAGAAAAGGGCTTGGTAAATACTCGTATTTTAGCGTATTCCGCAAAGTACGCTTCTAATTATTATGGCCCCTTTCGAGATGCGGTTGGTTCTGCCGGCAATATTAAAGGGGGTAATAAGCATTCTTATCAAATGGACCCAGCAAACAGCAATGAAGCATTGCATGAAATTGCACAAGATATTGCTGAAGGGGCCGATATGGTTATGGTGAAACCCGGCATGCCTTATTTAGATATTGTCCGTCGAGTAAAAGATAATTTCCAAGTTCCTACCTATGCTTATCAAGTGAGTGGTGAATACGCAATGCATATGGCCGCCATTCAAAATGGTTGGTTGGCTGAAAAACCATGCGTAATGGAAGGGTTATTAGCGTTTAAACGAGCTGGCGCTGACGGTATTCTTACTTACTTTGCGAAACAAGTTGCCCGCTGGCTTAAGGAAGACACCAAGTAATTGAACAATAAAGTTAGTCAACAGAAAAAGCATGGATTACTAGCCATTCACGGTGCAGTGTTGCTGTTTGCGCTTTCAGGGCTTTTTGCTAAATGGCTAACTTTACCAGCAATGTTCATCGTCTTTGGACGGGCTTTTTTCGCGGCGATCTCTCTGGCTGCTTTTATCATTTTGTTTAAAAAGCAATCGTTAAAAATAAACGTCCATACTTTATTTGCACTAATGATTACCGGTGCAATTTTAGCGATTCATTGGGGGAGTTTTTTTCAAGCCATTCAAGTATCAAATGTAGCAATAGGTTTGATCACATTTGCAACCTTTCCTGTGTTTGTCAGTTTATTAGAACCGATCTGTTTTAAAGAAAAACTCGCTCCTCGTGCTGTTTTTCAGGCGTTATTGACCATCTTAGGTATATATTTTATTTTGCCGGAAAACATCAATAATAGCGGCATAGTTAACGGGGTTTGTTGGGGCATTGCCTCGGCTTTTTCTTTTGCAATATTAACCTTATTAAATAGAAACTTTGTCGTTAACAGCTCAGCAACGACCATCTCTTTTTATCAAAATAGTTTTGCCGCGATACTCTTAATACCATTTATACTCGAAAGCGCCAAATCAGTATCTTTTGAACAAGTAGTACTTTTAGCTTTATTAGGCATTGTATTTACAGCTTTTGCTCATTCACTCTTTAACTACTCATTAAAAACAATCACTGCACAAACGGCAAGTATTGCAGTTAGTTTGGAACCTATTTACGGCATTATTGCTGCGTATTTCCTTCTTAATGAAACTATTTCGCTAATGATGTCCATTGGCGGTATTATTGTTTTAGCAACTAATGTGTGGGCATTACGCAATCACGAGTGATTTGTCTATGGTTTGATCGCTTTGCTAAACGGCCTTTCAACGTATATTTTATTACTTTCAACGGAATAAAATATACGTTTCGCAACAAATTATGTTAAATTTTTGTTATAAAACATGATGAAAGTCTAAAGAACTTTTATCAATTAACCTTTCATGAAAGTAATACGGAGTATTATATGAAGTCGTTATTGACCATTATTGCTTTGGTTATGCTGTTTGTTAGTCAACCCCTCCAAGCAGTAACCCAAGCCGAGGATGTCAAAACATTCACCTTAAGCAATGGAATGAAAATTATGGTGTTAGAAGATCATTCTATTCCTAACGCCAATATGTACTTATTTTGGAAAGTGGGATCGAGAAATGAATATCCCGGCATTACCGGTTTATCGCATTTTTTTGAGCATATGATGTTTAACGGTGCTAAAAAATATGGCCCGAAATTGTTTGACCGTACGATGGAAGCGGCTGGCGGTAGTAATAATGCTTATACAACTGAAAATTTGACGGTTTATACCAATTGGTTCCCGGTTACTGCTATTGAAACCATTTTTGATTTAGAGGCCGATCGAATCGCTAATTTAGCCATTGATGCAAAAATGGTAGAAAGTGAACGAGGAGTGGTGACTTCAGAGCGCAGTACCGGCCTTGAAAATTCCAACTATCGCAGTATTTCTGTAGAAGTGAAAAATGCGGCTTTTCGCGCCCATCCTTATAGTTGGTCAGTAATTGGTCACCAATCTGATATCGATAATTGGAGCCTTACAGATTTAAAGCAATATCATAAAACTTATTATGCTCCTAACAATGCCGTAGTTGTTATATCAGGCGATGTCACGGTTGAACAAGTAAAACGCTTAGCAAAACAATATTTTGAACCTATCCCTGCGCAACCAGCGCCGAGAAAAGTACATACGATTGAGCCGGAACAAAAAGGTGAAAGACGGGTTTATTTACAAAAGAAATCTGTTACTACACCGAATATTTTAATGGCTTATCATGTGCCAGAAACCCAGCATCAAGATTTTTACGCACTCGAGATTTTAAATGATATTTTAACCACAGGTGATAGTGCACGCTTGCAAAAGTCTTTAGTTAACGAACAACAAGTTGCCAGTTCTGTTTTTAGTTATCAACCGGAGTCGATTGACCCTAACCTGTTTTATATTTATGCCATAGCAGCAAAAGACATTGGTGCTGAGCAATTAGAAAAAAGTATTATTGCAGAGATAAATAGCATTATAAAAGAAGGTGTTACCGAACAAGAATTACAAAAGGTTAAAAACACTAAATTAGTTAATTTTTACCGTCAAATGGCAACGATAAATGGTAAAGCAAATACGATTGGTAGTTATGAAATTTATTTTGGCGATTATAAAAAGCTTTTTACTGCCCCAGAAGAATATAGCAAAGTTACTTTAGCTGACGTGCAAAGAGTCGCTAAAACATATTTGAGAAAAGCGAATAGAACAGTCGGTGTATTATCTTCACAAGAGGACAGCAATGATGCGGATCTTTAATTATTTATTCTTGCTCAGTGCAACAGTTTTTAGTGCCGTTAGTATGGCAAATTATACCTTACCTACTTATGAGAAATTTACATTAGACAATGGCTTAGTCATCTATTTAATGGAACAAAAAGAAGTCCCGTTAATTGATATCAGTGTTGTCATAAAAGCAGGGGCTATTGAAGATGGCCAACAATCAGGCTTAAATTATTTTACCGCAAGAAATCTTGCCTTAGGTACGCAATCATTAAATAAAAATGAATTGGATGAAACGATAGACTTTGTTGGTGCTGATATTTTCAGTACGGCAAACTTAGAGTTTGTTACCATTGGTGCCTCACTTGCTAGTAAAGATAAGCAAAAAATTCTACCTATTGTGCGCGACCTAGTAATATCGCCTCGTTTTGATAATGATGAATTTGAAAAATTAAAACAACGACATATTTTAAACTTACAACAAAGTAAAGAACGCCCTGGTTCGGTGATCAATCACTATTTTAACCAACTTGTTTTTGGCGAACAGGGTTATGGCTCTGTTGTACAAGGAGATAGTCAATCCATTGAAAACCTGACACTGGAACAATTAAAAAAACACTATCAACAATGGTATCAACCAAGTAATAGTGCGGTGATTGTTGTCGGTGATTTTGACAGTAAACAAATGAAAAAGCAGCTTACAACTTTATTTGCGCCTTGGAAAAACACTCAAGAAATAACAAGCACTAAAGTTGCTAAAGCCGCCAAGGCAACCACATCAAAATTATTATTGGTGAATAAACCTGATGCACGTCAGTCCACGTTTTTAATTGGCGGTAAAGGTATAGTACAAAGCAATCCTGATCGGGTTGGTATTTCGGTAATAAATACTATTTTAGGTGCTCGCTTTACCTCATGGTTAAACGATGAATTACGGGTGAATGCTGGCTTAACATATGGTGCAAGAAGTCGATTCAGTTCATACAGTCAAGACGGCAGTTTTGCTATATCAACTTTTACTAAAACCGATACCACGATTGAAGCCATAGATTTAGCATTGAAAACTTACGCAAGGTTATGGGAAAAAGGCATTGATAATGAAACCCTAACTTCAGCAAAGGCATACGTAAAAGGTCAATTTCCACCACAATTTGAAACGTCTAGCGAGCTTGCCTCGTTACTAGTCAATATGTATGGCTATCAATTTGATGAAAGCTATATCAATACCTTTGAACAGCAAGTTGACTCGTTAACGATTGAAAAAACTAAACAATTAATTCAACAATATTTCCCACAAGAAAATCTTCAATTTGTTGTCGTTGGCCAAGCTGATGCTATTCGGGATAAACTGAATAAATATGGTGAAATAATTGAAGTGAACATTAGTGATATTGGTTTTAAAACTAAATAGCATAAAAATATAATCAAAATACAAAGGAGAAGTCTGTTGAAAAAGTGGAGCATTGCTTTAGTCATTGCTTGTTTAGGCGCGTGTGAACAAGCAAGTACACCTATCGAAGAAAATATATTACCGCCAGGTGTTAATTTTATTGAAGAAGTTACCGCACAGGCAGGTAAAACGGTTATTCCTTACAAAAAATATACCTTAGATAATGGCTTAACAGTTATTTTACATCAGGATAATTCTGATCCATTAGTTCATGTTGACATGACATATCATGTTGGCTCAGGACGCGAAGAGATAGGAAAATCTGGCTTTGCTCACTTTTTTGAGCATATGATGTTCCAAGGCTCTGAAAACGTTGAAGATGAACAACATTTTAAATTAGTTACAGAAGCCGGTGGTACCATGAATGGTACGACAAATAGTGATAGAACCAACTATTTTCAAACAGTACCAGCGAATCAGTTTGAAAAAATGTTATGGCTTGAAGCCGATAGAATGGGCTTTTTAGTTGATGCTGTGACACAAGAAAAATTTGAAGTGCAGCGTGAAACCGTAAAAAATGAGCGTGGTCAACGAGTTGATAACCGCCCTTACGGCCGATTAAATGAACGTGTCTCTGAAGCTCTTTATCCAGCTGGTCACCCTTATTCATGGCCGATAATTGGTTATATGGATGACCTTAACCGCGTAAACGTTAATGACTTAAAAGCCTTTTTCTTAAAATGGTATGGTCCTAATAATGCAACCTTAACCATTGGTGGCGATATTAATGAGCAGCAGGCACTAAGCTTAGTGAACAAGTATTTTGGCTCTATTCCACGTGGCCCTGAAGTTGCCATGCCAGAAAAGCCAACTGTGACGGTAGAAGATGATCGTTATATTTCAATGGAAGACAATGTTCATCTTCCATTGTTATACATGTCGTATCCAACAGTTTCTATTCGTCATGAAGATGAAGCGCCACTTGATGTACTTTCCAGTATCTTAGGCGGTGGTAAAACTTCATTGTTTTATAAAAATTTAGTGAAAAATCAATTAGCCGTTCAAGCTTCTGTGAGCCATCCTTGTGCTGAATTAGCATGTACCTTTAACTTGTTTGCTTTACCTCATCCAGCCTCTGGAAAGACCCTTGCTGATATTGAAAAGGTGATCCGCGATACGTTGGTTGAATTTGAAGAGCGTGGCGTTGAAGACGACGATTTAACAAAAGTAAAGGCGAGCATGGAAGCAAGCTATATTTTTGGCCTACAGAGTGTTGCGGGCAAGGTAAGTACGTTAGCTTCCAATCAAACATTTAAAGGTAACCCTAATTATATTGCTCAAGATATTGCTCGTTATGCAAATGTATCAAAAGCCGATGTAATGCGTGTATTTAAGCAATACATCAAGGGGCAACACGGGGTCATCATGAGTGTGATTCCAAAAGGAAAAACCGACTTAGTTGCTGCAGAAGATAATTTTACTCCGCCATTAAGAAGCGCAGGAGTTTTATCAGAAACATCCTCAGAAGAGCTGGTTATTCGTAAAGCAAAAGATACATTTGATCGTAGTGTCATCCCGACATCAGGTGCGAATAAAGCGGTTGATGTGCCCCAAATGTGGCAAAAAACTCTTGCCAATGGCATTAAAGTGTTAGGAACGCAAAGCACTGAAACCCCAACCACTACATTATTATTAAAAATACCTGCGGGTCATTACTATTCTGATAAAGAAAAAGCCGGGGTTGTTTCATTACTTGCGAGTGCATTAAATGAGTCAACCACTGAACGTAGTGCTGAAGAAATGAGTAATGCTTTACAAAAACTTGGTAGCTCGATAAATATTTCAGCCGGCAGTCAATATCTTAATGTTAATGTCAGTACGTTAACTAAAAATTTAGACGCCACTTTGTTATTAGTAAACGAAAAATTGTTAAAGCCTGCTTTTATCGAGTCAGAGTTTGCTCGCAATAAAAGCAATGCTATTCAAGGGATTATTAATAGCAAAAAAGACGCTGGCTACTTAGCTTCAACAGCTTATCGTCAATTGCTTCAAGCTGATAATATTGCCTCTGTATCTAGCCAAGGTAGTGAAGAAAGTATCAATAATATTACGCTATCAGATGTAAAAGTATTTTATCAGCAGCAGGTTAAACCTTTTGATAGCCAGTTGATTGTTGTATCAGATCTACAAGAAAAAACATTAACACAATCATTGGATGTTTTTAGTGCATGGCAAGGTAAAGGAGAAAAACTATCACTCGTGTTAGCCGAACCTGACACCAAAACAGGCGTAATATATTTAGTCAATAAAGATGAAGCAGCACAATCAGCTATTCGCATTGGTAAGCGCTCTATGACGCAAGATATTACGGGTGAGTATTATAAATCATACTTAATGAACTTTGCGTTAGGTGGTGCTTTTAATAGTCGTATCAACTTAAATCTTCGTGAAGACAAAGGGTACACTTACGGTGCTCGTTCATACTTTAGTGCCGATAAATTTTCTGGAAATTATACCGCTTCTGCTGAAGTGCGTGCCGATGCTACAGATAAATCTATCGTAGAATTTGTTAATGAAATAAAAGCGTATCATGACAAAGGAATTACCGCTGAAGAATTAAGCTTTATGCGTAATGCTATTAATCAAAAAGATGCCTTAAAATATGAAACACCACGTGCAAAATTAGGCTTTTTGGCACAAATTTTAGAGCATGACTTAACAGCTGATTTTGTTAAGCAGCGCGCTAAAATCGTTGAATCAATTACCAAAGATGAAATCAATGCGTTAGCGAAAAAACATTTAAATATTGAAGATATGTTCATGGTTGTAGTCGGTGATGCTAAAACGTTAGCACCGCAACTCGAAGCATTAGGTTATGAAGTGATTGACTATAAAATTTAACGATTGATTACCAAATAACAAAATATAATCATTAAAATAAAAAGGTTAACCAGCTGATTGGTTAACCTTTTTTATTATTACAAACTAAGCCCAGGGTAGATGAAATTCTATTTCTTCTAAAAGCTGATTGGCATTGACAGGTTTCGTTAGATAGCAAGCGCCACCTAATTGTTTTGCTTTTGCCCTATCGTGTGGGCAATCTGAGCTTGAAATAAAAATAATAGGAATATCGGCTCTACTGTTCGATTTTTTGATACGTTTACAACATTCAAAGCCATCCATATTTGGCATTTTTATATCAAGTAAAATTAAACTAGGTTTGAATGTTGTTAGTAATTTTAAAGCTTCCAAACCACTTTGAGCAATAAGAACTTGATGGTTTAAATCACTGATCATTTTAGCAATAATACGCGTGTTTATAGTACTGTCATCGACGATTAATATGCTCGTTTCTAATGACTCTACCATGATTTATCCATCTCAATAATTAGGGGGTAAATTAATACTAGATAGAGACGGTTAACTTGTAAAGAAATCTTCGTTGCGTTAAATGCTGTATTTTCTACACGATTAGAATAAATATAACTTATTGATAAGATGGTAAAACCTTATTATTAAGGCTTTACCATTTAAATGGGTGAATTAATACTTAGCGGCTTGTGTTTTGCTCGGTAAGGTGTTTTTCATAAAGGTACGAATATCGTCATTTGATGTTTTTAAGTCTTCATGGCGTAGATACATCATGTGACCACTTTCATACCCTTTAAATGATAAACGGTCTTTCATTTTACCACTAGGATCTAGCTGCCACATGGTGTATTTCGCATCAAAATAATTCGTTGCACCATCAAAATAACCCGATTGAATCATCACATTTAAGTATGGGTTTGACGCCATCGCTAAACGAAGGTTTTCGCCAGTATTATTATTTGAACGATCCCAAGGGTGAACATTGCCAAACATGTTGTATTTGATGTCGGTTTTATAGTTAAGTTCTTCACGTAAATAGTAATTAATAGCTGGCGTAAAGCTGTGTAACCAAGAAGTTAACTCGGCATTGTAGTCAGGTCGAGCGCCCACGGCTTTTTTGTCGATACCTAAATATCGAGAATCTAAACGACCTATCGTTTGCTCGCGGTCTCGCAATAACTCTTTCCAAAAGTAATTATTGCTAATGTCTAAATTACTACGTAAAACTTCTTGTGTTGATAAGCCTGAATACTGAGCTACTTGTTGCGCAATAGTTTGTTTTTCCTGATCACTAATAAACGCACCTTTGGCTAGAGCAGGTAAATATTGATTAATAGTAAAAGCTTCAACGTCAGGCAAGAGTTCTAATAAGGCTTTCTTTTGTAAGTTACTGTCTAGCGCTTTATGGTACCACGCAGCTGCAGCAAAATAAGGTAAACGGTTGGCTGTTTTTACTGGGCCTTCACGTTTAATACCAATATCAGTAGGTGAAACTAATATCACACCATTTAAATACATCCATTGACGTGATTGCAACTCCAACGCTAAACCTGAAACACGCGTTGTACCGTAACTTTCACCTATCAAATATTTAGGTGAACGCCAGCGATCATTACGTGATACAAATGTTGTGATCCAATCGGCTAAATATTTTATGTCGGCATTTACCCCGAAAAACATTTTCTTTTGTTGTTCTTTTGATGGCATTTTTCCATCTTTATCGGGCAATACGCGTGAATAGCCAGTATTCACTGGGTTTACAAAAACAATATCAGCAACATCTAATACCGAGTAAGGGTTCGTTTTTACCCCATAAGGTTGTAAAGGGTAACCTTCATCATCGACATTTAAAATTCGAGGGCCGGTATAAGCAACGTGCATCCAAACAGAAGCAGAGCCTGGTCCACCGTTAAATGAAATTAATAAGGGTCGTGAACTGTCATCTTTTACATCACTGCGTTGATAGTAGGTATAAAATAAACTGGCGGTTGGATTGCCTTCATCATCCCAAACAGGTTGTGTGCCGGTTGTTGCGGTATAGTTTACCTTTTTACCGTTTATTTTTGTCGTGTGAGTAGTCAAATTTTTTGTGTCTATTTCTAACTTACGCATATTGTCAGCGTAAGCAAAAGAAGTAAGACAACTGATAAGAAGAGCGAACTGAATGAGTGTTTTCATGACCTTGATAACCCTTTATTTTTTGAAATTTCTTGCTTATTTTTAGGTATAACAAGCATAGAGTATAAATAAATAGCTGTCAGAGTATTTCCGTTGAATACCATTGTATTTGCGTTGATTGCCTGACTTACTCGTTGATGCTTTTAATGAAAATTAGGATTAAGTCTGTCCCTGATAACTCTACACCTTTAGGTTGAGTAAGCTGCAATAAATCACCATGATCAATTTTATGAATAACGCCTTGTGGATCAATCACTTCAATACTTGCGTATAAACTATAAGCAAATACGAGTCCGTTAAAATTGATCGATTGATTGGTTGGCTGAGTAAAGGTTCGTACTTTGGTATCACATGCGACTTTTGAGGTTATAATATTAAAGTCTTTAATCCCACCTTTTTGCAATTTACCTTCTGTTTTACTGCCGCCATCAAAGGTTGCAAAATCCAGTATATTTGTCAGCGTATCGGTTTTATTCTCATTATGCGTTAATGAAATGCTATCACCTTCAATTAACACTAAATTTCTTGTATAACCGGAAAAGTCAGAGAATATGCCATCTTCGGCAACCGTGGCGATACTTAATCGCCAATCAAAGCTATCTAAGATACCTGTTGGATTGATAGCGAGTTCGGTGGTCACCCCTTTACCATTTTTCCACGGTATTGTTTTAAAAGACTGAGCAGAAATGATCTTTATCATAGTGTTCAAATAGGTAATAAAATGTAAGGTCGTTAGTGTCGTTTACAACTTGATTAAATTCAATGAATTAATATAAGACGCGAGATGGTCAAGTGACTTAATCGACAATTAACATGCACTTAATTGAGCTTTTAACTGGTCTAAATTGTATGTAGGCTTGTTGGGTAAATATTGAGGTTCAATTTCGTTGAAATTTGAATCCTTACTACATACTTCGCCTTGTTTTAATTGGGTTTTAAGAAGGCGAAACCTAGCTTGATTAGCTTTAACATAGTCACCCGCCTCAACCGAAAATGAAATGGCATTCTGGTAATTTTGTACCGCTTCTTTATGTTGTGATAATTTATTGTGTATATCGGCCAAATTAAACAGTACCACCGCTATTTGTTGTTTATTACCAAAAAGAAATACCCATTTTTTCGTTTCTTGCCAATGCAATAATGCATTTTTATAGTTTCCCAATCGGTTTGCAACATGTCCAAGGTTACCATGAAGTTCTACCATAAAGCGTGTGTCTGGACTGTTTGGGTATTTCTTTGCCAAATCTGACAATAAATCATAAGCGGCTTGATGTTCTTTCAATTGCATTTGCAAATTTGCAAACTGAACTAACCTTAAAGGAGAGGGGTAAACTTCATTCATTTGTGCTAATAACGATTTTGCTAAAAAGTAACTTTTTTTGGCGGCTTCTTTTTCGCCACGATACCAAGCGGTTTTCGCAAAATAGATTGCATTAGTAACCTGAAATGGTAAAGGGAGTTCAGGTTGGTTAAGCCATTTTTTACTTTCTTGATAAAGCGCGTCAGGTCTTTGTAAGTTAAAAAGCGCTTCCATCTTATATTGTAAAATTTCAAAATATATTCGACTATTTTGAGGAGCAGACAACAAGGCTTCATCAACCTTTTGTAAACAAGTAAAAGGTGAAGTTAAACAAATATTGGCGATAACAGGTAAACTTAAGTTACTAGTTACCTTCTTTTGTTGAGCATTCTGTGAATCGGCAGTGGCAGCAAATACAACTAATCCATGCAAAAGCATGATAAAAGCCATCTTTTTTTTATTAAAAATATAAGCCATTGCTTTTCAGCACTATCTACAGTGGTAATTAAGGTTAACCAATAGTAAACAAGTGAACGACTATTACAATGAAATTTAACCTCAAATCGCTATTTACAAAACAATTTAGCCATAAATTTACAAGTATTTAACAAGGAGAATCATCTCGTTAACATCTGATGATTCTCATTACTCAATGAGAAAAAAATTATTGCTACTCTTGGGAAGGTGAACCTAAAACATTTTGGCTATTTATATAAAAATTAGCATCAACGATTAAGCTTGGGTTAGTTTCTTTTAACGTTACCGTTGTCCATTGTGTGGTCGGCGATAACCAATGTGTTTTACCGTTAATACTAACTTTTACTGGCATATCAAAATTTTGAACGGCATTACCCCAACGTATTTTCATGGTGTTATCTTTAATAAAGTATTCAAATGTTGGTATGCGAATATCACGTAAATATTGATCAAATACTTTAGTGAAGTCTTTACCTGATTTCTGATTAATATACTGTTCAATATCATTAGTAGTGACTATTTGATGATAAAAGTCTTTATTTAATCCACGTAGAATGTCACGCCAAATGTCGTCATCATCAATGATCTGACGCATCATATGTAACATGTTACCGCCTTTGTCATACATGTCACTTGACCCTCTTTGATGAACATTATATTGACCTATTATGGCCGTTTGGTTAGCAATGTTCAGTCGTTGTCCTCGTGTATATTGAGACGCGGTTTCTTGATCAAAATGGTATTCTAGAAACAAGCTTTCTGAATAATTAGTGAAGCTCTCATGGATCCACAAGTCTGCAATATCGTTATGAGTAATATTATTAGCAAACCATTCATGCCCAGCTTCATGCACAATAATAAAGTCAAATAACATACCTGCGCCTGTGCTACTGCGATCACGTCCCAAGTAACCATTTTGGTAACCGTTACCATAAGTCACTGAACTTTGGTGCTCCATACCTAAATAAGGTGCTTCAACAAGTTTAAAGCTATCTTCATAAAAAGGATAAGGGCCAAACCAATACTCAAAAGCTTCAATAGTGCGTTTAGCATCTTTGAATTGCTTTTTGGCTTTCGCTAAATTATGCCTTAACACCCAATAATCCATATCTAGTTGACCTTTTTCACCTTGGTACTTTTCACCAAAATGTACATAGTCACCAATATTAATATTGACACCATAATTGTTAATGGGATTAACCACCTGCCAATGATAAGTTTTTGTTTTAGCTTGTTTATTGTGGTCAACTTTAATTAAGCGGCCATTCGAGACATCGACTAAATGTTCTGGCACTTCAACACTCATTAATATGCCGTTGTCAGGTTCGTCATAAGCATGGTCTTTGTTTGGCCACCAAATACTAGCGCCAATGCCTTGATTACTCGATGCAATAAAGTCGATACCATTTTCATCTTTAGACCAGGTAATGCCACCATCCCAAGGAGCACGAATGGCAACTTGTGGTGCCCCCGAAAAAAACAGGGTAATTTGTTGTTCTGAGCCAATTTCATGTGATTCTTCAACGGTAATAAAATAACTATAACCGTCTTTTTCAACACTGAGCTCTTTACCCGATTGCACCACTTTTTCTAATTTCATTGGTGCTTGTAATTCAATTTGTAAGCGTTTTTTTTCAGCTAAAACACGGTACTTCATGGTGTTTGTACCTGAAATTGTTCTTGCTTTAGGATCAACCTTAATATCTAAATGATAATGCCCTAAATCCCACCATGCACGTTCAGGGGTAATTGCTCCTCTTAGAATATCTTGTCGGCTAATAGTACTGTTTTCACTCAACAATTCAGCTGCTGTTGCAACCTGAGATAAAAGCGATAGTAAAGAAAGAAAACCTATTTTAATCATCTTATTTGTGATTTTTTTCATAATTATTCCATGATAAACCTAGTTTTATACAATATACATTAATTGATTGGTGTGTCACAGTGCAAATTACATGAATAATTGTTGATAGAATTTAACGTAAAGGGCGAATTATTCTAAATAACTCCTCGCACTTAAATAAGCAACGAGGAGCGAAAGTTACTTACTGATTATTTATTTTGATAGGTTGCCACTGTAAATAGGTTATTGAACGCCACAACCACTCTAAAGGACCAAATTTAAAATGATTTAGCCATAGTTTACTAAAAATAACTTGTGCAATAATTATCACAACGGCTATTAATATTTGCTCTGCACGGGCTATTTGACCAAACATGCCGCCAGCATAACCATAAAAAATACTGGTGAGGATTATTGATTGACCAATATAGTTTGTCAGCGCCATTCTGCCTAACGGTGATAACCATGAAAAATACTTCATAAAGCTGGCTTTTTGTGAAAGTTTTACCAATAAACCTAAGTAGCCAAAAGCTAATACTAATTGCCCATAGTATTGTAAGCTCTCTCCAATGACTGATATTTCAACAGCTCCTTGAGTCGCTGGATGCAACACTAAATAGGTCCCCGAAATATTTAAGACAACACCAAAAATTAACCCGCCCCAACATAATATATTAAAGAAATTTTGGTGAGACTGAGGCTTGGTTATCCGTTCACTGGCCACTAACCAGTAGCCAATTAAAAACAAAGGTAAACAGATAAATATTGCCATCACCGGCGTGATTTTTAATGAGAAGATGGCTTGTTTAATACGATACTCTGTCGCAACAGCATAACTCGATTGGGTAAATGCCTCATATTCTTCTTCATGCTTTTGTTGTGTTTCTAACTTATGTTCAACGCGATTTTCTATCTCGTATGCAATTTTTTCTTCCGGTGTTAAATTCTCTAAATCAGGCTCTTCATCTTCTTCAGTACCCGTGACTGCATGCGTTTGTTCAGGAGATTCTATTTCTGGACTGGATAATGCCTGTTTTTTTGCCTGTGCATTTATTGATTCAAGCTGTATTTCAGATTGCTCGATGATAGTGACTTGCTCACGCCAGTCATTGGTCATCACTTGATGAGTGCGGGTAATACCAAAAAAGAGTGAGACGGCAATTGAAATAAAGAACGGTAATGCCATCATCCACAAACCAATTTTTAAATAGGTTTTAGGGTGATTGTGTTTGACAAAACGTTTGCTGCGCATTAAAAACACTAAGCCTAACAGCAACATTCCTCCAACGGCATAATCATGAAGAATATCACCATTCCATAGAAATAATAGATGACACATGCCAAAGATAAATAAAGCTAACATTCGTCTACTGAACCAAGCACCGAAAGGCTTATCGACGGCTTGCGCTTTTAACAGCATCACGGCAAACCCCATACCAAATAACAAGGAAAATATTCGATAGAACTTGCCCTCTACAAATACTTTTACGAGCCAGCTTGCCGCCCAATCTAAACCCGTTAATTTTATATCAAAGCTTAATAATTCACTAATGGGTCGATTAAACCACTCGATATTCATAAGTAGAATACCGATAATGGCAAAGCCCCTTAGTAAATCCATGACTTGAATTCGATTGATATCTTCAACAGGGCTTAAGCGTGCTGGCATTTCATGTCCAGTGTTAGTTGTCGTTTCCATGCTTTCTCTTCTTGTTATTATATATTTGAGCTATTTAATTAATATTTTAGGAGCCCAATTGAGCCACTGTGGTTGTAAATCATCATAAAGTTTGAATTCATGATTCTGTTGAATAGCAGAGGTGTTATCCAGACTCTTTACTTCTGGGGTAGCAAAAGCGACTCCACCGGCAAGTAAGGTTTCGATTGATTGTGAGTCGATATTAATCCCTGAAAAAATACTGGCATCTATTTTCACACCACTGGTATTCCAAAATTTACTATTCGAATTTACAAGTGATTGATAACGCTGCGCAATATTAATATATACATTAACATTATTTGCCGTTGAAGATAAACCAACACCTATCACTTTGCCTACTTTCACTTGACGATACAAAACAGGGTTTCCTACGCGAATTGATCCCAGTGACTGAGCCGTTAATTTAAGATTTAATCCATAGGGTAAGTGAGTTATCACGGGAGCAATATCTTCGGCTAAAAAGCTATATTTTTGCTCACCTTTGCCTGGCAAAATATCGATAAAACTACCTGCTAAAATATCTCTAACATGATTATCTCCTGACAAGCTAAAAGCGGTGCTGCTAAGCCAAAATTGAGTGCCTTCAACGGCAAATTTTTTGCCTTTGTCGTATAACACCGCATAAACGTTCGCCCCGAAACTACTTTCATCCAGCGCTACACGTGTGACCATGCCTATTTGTTGCCCTTGGTATTTAATAACTAAATTTTCCGTTAATCCTTTCGCGTCATTAAACTTTAATGTGATGGCGACACCTGCCATCTCTGCCTCTTGTACGTGATTAAATAAGGTGAACGTTGCGCCTTCACTTACTTGTTCATCATCAAGCAATTTCTCTGGATTAAATAAACTAATGCCTCCTTGTAACATAGTATCCGCAGATTCTGTTTGCACAGTAAAACGGTTCAAACCTCCTGATATAGTAAAACCACTGGCATTATAAAACCGGCTAAAAGGCGTAATTAAATGTTGATACTCTTCGTCGATAGTAAGATTTATTTTTATATCTTTTTGGTTCTGAGCTAATGAAACATTATCAACTTGGCCAATATTAATACCGCGATAGCTAATCGGATTACCTGGATACACCGCTGGACCTTCTTGACTTTGTAAGGTTAATTGTAGTCCGCGTGCACTAACATCTTTAACGGGAGGGGTAAGCGATAACTCAAAATTTGCGTGTTCATTGCCGCTGCCAGCGTTAACAGCAATATAGCTACCACCCAATAAAGCATCGGCATTTCTTAAACCGGTAAAAGACAGTTCACCATTAACTAACCAAAACCGAGATTGCTCTTTTAATAAAAAGGCAAACTCAGGAAACAGGCCTGCCGATAACATTACACGATCTTCTAGATGTTGTATTTTATGAAGTGAGCCAACAACTTCACCTTGGTAGATAATACGAGTATTCGTGGTTAAATTTTTTGCTGAGCGAGTAGTTAATTGGAAAGTCGAACGCTGTAGTGCTGATTCTTGTGTATTAAATAATGTAAAATTAGCACCATTTTGAACCGTTGAATTATCTGTAAAATCAGGGGAATCAACGGCTATCCCGCCAGTTAAAATAGATTGTAACGAGTTAGCTTGCACTTCAAAGCTTTGTATTCCACCCTTTATTTTTATGCCACTGGAGTGCCAGAAATGGCTATTACTATTAATAAAATTTTGATACTTCTCTGCAATATGAATATGAACATTAAATTCATCAGCTGACTTATTAACAATAGATTGAATAGTTCCAATGTTTTGTTTTTTATAAAAAATTCCTGAACCTACTGACAATGAATCAACATGACTCGCGGTTAACACTAAATGTAAGCCAGGTTCGTCATAACGATATGCAGGTTTAGTATTTAAAACCGTAAAATGCTGTTGAGACTGTCCCTGCAATGACGGCAACAAACTAATATGAGTGCCTTTTATTAGTCCGCTAACATTGGAAATGCCACGTAAACTGAGTTGCGGTGAAGCTACATAAAACTGCGTTTGATTCGTTAAAAAAGGCGTTGCTCTTGGATTCATTTTTGCAATCGCGGTTATGGTTCTCGTTGTTGGATCAATAGCCGAAAAAGCGTCGATATAACCAAGTGTTAATCCTTGATAAATAATGCTTGCGTCTTGTTCAATGTTTGCGTCCCATGGTAGGGATAATGTTATTTCATGGCCCATTTCCGCTGTTTTAAAACTTGAAAATAACGGATACCGCTGACCATTTTTTGCTTGCGGTAGTGCCTTGGTATATTTGGCGTCTGAAAACGCAATGCCGCCTGTGACTATCGATGCTAACGAATCAGTTTTAACTTGTACACCAGAGGTTAATGAACCTGTGACTTCAAAGCCACTGGCATTCCAAAAACGAGAATTTTCTTTTACTAAATGGGTATAGTCAGGTTCAATAAACACCTTAATGTTGACCTTATTAGTTTGATTATCAAAATGATAACCAGAAACATGGCCAACGTTGATTTGTTTATAACTAACGGGTGAATTTCGCCCGATGGAGCCTAACTTATCGGCTTGTAGATTAATATGTAAGCCCGGTGTCGTTTCACTAAGAATTGGTGGCTCACTTAAGGCGATAAACTTTTTTTGCGCGACCCCTTTGCCTTCAAAATCCGGCTGAATATTAATATAGTTACCCGACAATATAGTTTCTAATCCGGATATGCCTTGAAATGAAATATCAGCCGCTACCGCCCAAAATAAGGTCTTGTCGGTTAACATATTTTTGGCGCTTGCCACCATTTCAATTTCAACGATGACACTTTTTAAATCTTCCGAAACTTCAAGTCCAGTCACTATGCCGGTAGGTAAACCTTTATAGCGCACTTCGGTTTTTCCAACGGCAATACCATTTGCATTATCAAACTGAACAGTAATGAATGTGCCTCTTTCGGAGACAGTTTTAATGATTAACCAAGCACCAAATATTAAGGCGATAATAGGAACAATCCAGATAGCAGATATGCCTTTTTTACGAGTGACATAGGCTTTAGGATGCCTGCCTTCATTATTATCTGTCATGGTTTTTCCTTCTTTCTATATCCCAGAGTAATCTAGGATCGAAGCTTTCAGCGGCAAAAATAGTGAAAATAACCATTAAGGTGAAATACGTAATACCTATACCGGCCTCAATAGAAGTGAAAAAGCCAAAATTAACTACAGAGGCCATCACTACAACAACAAATACATCCAGCATAGACCAAGGCCCAAGCGAGGCAATTAAGTGGTACATTTGTGTTTGTTTTCTTTTTGATATTTTCGAATAATTTTTTGTATTATAAAGTAAAATTAATAAGCCAATTATTTTACCTAACGGTATGATAAAACTAGCAAGAAAAATAATAAAAGCAATAGGATATAGCCCTTGTTTAATAAAAGATGCTATACCTTCGATGATGGTCGATTGTTCTGGCCTGCCTAGCTTGTAAAATACCATCATTGGATAGATGTTAGCGGGAATAAACATCACAATGGCGGCTAATGTCCAAGCAAGTGTAAATTGCACGCTATATTGCTTACGTTGACTGAATACTTGATGACATCTAATACAGCGCTGTTGTTCCGCCGTCATTTTGTTAATTTTTTGGCAGCAAGGACAGCTCCCCAGCCCTAAATGCTTAGCTTTTTGGCTCAAGCTCATCCTCCAATAATTCCCAAATAAGCCGCTGATCTAATGTGATACTAATTAAGGTTGAGCAAAACAATAATAACAATAAGCTAATTAAACCACTGCCAACACTTAGCTCGTCTAATGTAATAAGTTTATACATAGAAACTATCACACCTAAGAAAAACACATGAACCATGCTCCAGCTATCAAACAAATGATAAGAACGATAAAAAGTAAGCAACGATGCGCCAAACTGTCTTCTTTTAATTTTGTATGAAAGGTAAAACGCTGAAAATATTCTAATGCTAGGAATGGCAATGGCGAATAAAAAAACACAAAAAGCGATAATATAAAAATCAGCATTTATCATTAGCATAATACAATCTAATAACGTTGCATCATTGTATTTTCCGGCTACGCTAACGCCGATAATAGGCATGGAAAAAGCCGGCACCAATAACAATAACCCAGCAAAAGAAACCGCTAAAGTACGGTTAACAGGATCTACCTTTCGAGAAAAAAACGTTCGACCACAACAAGGGCATAATGCCGATTCACCTGAAGTTAATTTCGGTAACCTTGCCAAAGAGTCGCAATGCTTACAGGCGATTAATTCATTTTCGTCGTCTAAATTACTCAAAAACTAAACAATTAATGATGGAAGTTAATTTTAGTGTAAGAGATTAAGGCACTTTCGCCAATAAAATGATGAATTTAACGTAATAAAAAAGCAGCGTCATTCGCTGCTTTTTGTAGAGGAGAGCGATTAATTAACTAACATTAAGCGCTCTAAAATGAAATGCTAATTACTTTAATGAAGCCATATAGTTTGCCACGGCTTCAATATCTTTCTTGGTTAATTTTAACGCGATATTTTGCATCATACTATTTGTGTCATTAGTACGATCTTTAGTGCGAAATTTCTCAAGTTGAGATTTTAAATACGTTGCGCTTTGACCGGCAATTGCAGGAAAACCGGCTTTGTCCATACCTTTACCATTGATAGCATGACAAGCAACACATGCTGTGATCCCAGCTTTGGCATTACCACTTAAATATAAACGTTTGCCCCGCTCGTTTGATTCAGCCACAGCTGGATTCAACGTTTGTGAGGCAAAATAAGCTGAAATATTTTGAATGTCATCTGCCGATAAAGCAGCAACCATACCCGCCATTACAGGATCTTTACGGCTGCCTGTTTTAAAGTCGGTTATTTGTTTCACTAAATACGCTTCACTTTGACCAGCTAGAGAAGGGTACATCGCCACTAACGCATTACCATCAGCACCATGACAAGCAGCACAAGTCGCCGCCTTTACTTTCCCTTCAGTTACATCACCAGTAAATGACTTAACAACAACTTTTGCGGCAGAAGCTTTTACTTCGCCAACAGCAGCAGGATCTTTAAAGTAAGCGCCTAAATTAGCAATATCTTCGTCAGATAAGTTACCCGATATTTGATTCATCGAAGCATTATGACGAGTTACGGCTTTAAACGCCTTTAATTGTTTTTCAATATATTCAGGATGTTGTGCAGATAAATTAGGGTTAATCAAAACATCACTGTTACCGTCTTTACCGTGACAATCAATACATGCGGTTATGCCACGCGATTTGTCGCCATGTTCATACAAGGCTTTACCAGTAGCAGCATTAGCAACATACACAGCTTTCGCTGGAGCTCGTGTTACTTGTGCTGGCGATGCGGTAGCGTCATCACTCGATGCTGCAGTTTCTTCGCTAGCAGGTGCCGAACCATCGCGTCCGAAACTTGAAAAATAAGCAGCAATGTCTGCCATGTCTTGTTCAGATAAAGCGGCAGCCATTGGTGACATCACAGGATCACTACGATCAGTTCCTGCTTTAAATGCTTTAAGTTGTTTAACTATGTAATCCGCATGCTGTCCTGCAATATTTGGATAAGCACCCATGATTCCAATACCATTAGCACCATGACAACCTGCACATGTAGCAGCTTTAGTTTTACCAGCTTTGGCGTCGCCTTCAAACGCATTAGCATGCGCTAACATACTTAATCCGATGATTATTGAGAAAAAGACTTTTTTCATAAGGAACTCTCTGTGTTAATGACTTGATTAATTGTAGCCAAGCATTGCTTAAATGAGTAAATTTACCGCGGCATTTTACACGAATGTTGATAATAATTAAGCGATTGAAGAAAAAAAACATTAAAAAATGCAAGGTTTTAATTATTATTTTATAAAAAGAGATATAATTACTTTTTTAATTCTAATGTTCTGGAAGTTATTTTGTCTAACGCTGCTGTCCACCTTTCTAAAGCCACTTTTACAATTAGTGCGCCTGATATCCGTCGACTACCTGAAGATACGGGCATTGAAGTAGCCTTTGCGGGCCGTTCAAATGCAGGAAAGTCTAGCGCATTAAATGCTTTAACCAATCAAAAAAGCTTAGCGCGAACCAGTAAAACTCCAGGTCGAACGCAATTAATCAACGTTTTTGAAGTAAGCGACACGCAACGACTTGTCGATTTACCAGGTTATGGTTTTGCC
Organism: Colwellia sp. 1_MG-2023; assembly: GCF_030546755.1. Classification (GTDB taxonomy): domain Bacteria; phylum Pseudomonadota; class Gammaproteobacteria; order Enterobacterales; family Alteromonadaceae; genus Thalassotalea_H. The sequence goes on along the minus strand of NZ_JAUOPE010000011.1, from coordinate 80,658 downwards.
AAAGTCCCTTTAGAAATGAAAAAGAAATGGCAAAAAGCACTAGGTGAATATTTAGAAAAACGTGAAAGTTTAAAAGGATTAGTTGTGTTAATGGATATTCGTCATCCGTTAAAAGACTTAGACCGAAACTTAATTGAATGGGCGGCTGAGAGCAATTTGCCTGTTTTGGCGCTATTAACTAAATCAGATAAATTATCGCAAGGTAAAGCCAGTGCTGAAGTGTTGAAAGTAAAGAAAAACCTCGCACCATTAAATGCTGACATTAAAGTGCAGGCATTTTCGTCATTGAAAAAAACAGGGGCAGAGCAAGCCAATAAAATTATTTGTGATTGGTTATCAACCGAAGCTAGTGAATAATAAGACAAGGTAATCATTGAATCGAGGTAAGCGTATATGATACTTAGCCTACCTCACCATCATGACCAACATCATTGATAACAAGCTTATTCATCTAACCTAAATTAATTATTATCCCTAACAGACCAAAGCCTAAAACAAGTCCGACAATGGGCACCTTTAATTGTCTTAAACAATAAAAGCCTAATACCACAACCGCCATATCAACCGCATTCAGAACTGATGAAGTAAAAACAGGAAAATAAAGCGCACTCGCCAACAAGCCTACTACTGCCGCATTAATGGCCTGCATTGCTCCCATCAATTTCGGCTGTTTTGCTAAATTTTGCCAATGCTTCAACAAGGTCAACATTAATAAAAAACCCGGGAGAAAAATGCTTAAAGTAGCAATAATTGCTCCGATATAAGGAGCATCTGGGGATAAATGAAAGCCCAGAAACGTTGCTAAAGTAAACATTGGGCCTGGCACTGTCTGAGCCGCAGCATATCCAGTTAAAAAGGTATCGATTGAAAGTTGTCCGGCTAATAAGTTTTGTAATAAGGGTATAACCACATGTCCACCACCAAAAACCATGCTGCCAGCCTGATAAAAGTCAGCCGCAAGTTGCCAGTAAATGGATTCTGAAGAAAAAGCGCTCAATAAAACCAGTAATGCGATAAATAGACTTAAAGGCCACCAAGAAAAAGTAGATTTGACTGGTTGGCTTTCTAAAGCAGAATTGGTTAAGTATTTCATGCCGATCAAGCCTGCAACGACTAAGACAACTAATTGCATCAACAGAGTAGAAAATACTAATAAAATGATACCAGTGAAAACGGCTATGCTTTTGGTTAATGTTGATTGGCAAAAACTGATAAACATAGTTACCACCGCATCAGTTATCACCACAACGGCAAGTAATTTTAAACCGTGAGTAATGCCATAAAAATAGCTGTTGTCACTCAGTTGATTGCTTAACTGAGCAAGCGCTAACATTAAAATAACCGATGGTAACGTGAACGCAATAAAAGCGGTAATTGCGCCAGCAATGCCTGCCTTGTGATAACCCAAAGCAAAGCCAACTTGGCTGGAACCTGGGCCAGGTAAAAATTGACTGAGAGCCACGATTTGACCGTACTTTTCTTGTGAGATCCACCGCAGTTGCTGAACAAATTTTTGATGGAAATAGCCAATGTGAGCAGCAGGTCCACCAAAGCTAATAGCGCCTAATAATAAGAACTGTTTGAAGATGTCAAAATAGCTATTCATAAAATCGGTCAATATAAATAAGGGATTAAAAGTAAAGTGATGTATCACTTTAGTCAGTTAACCACCGATCATACACCTTGATTATGACATTACAACTTCGCAAATTGACGTATTAAGTTATGGTAAACGTTGTGTAAATTATCGAGTTCAGCTCTTGAGGTGTTGTTTTCTTTTATTAAATTTTGAATAGTTTGATCTAACTGATATAAGTTTTGTCGGATACTTGTATCTGAAATCATGCTTTGCATCCAAGTGATTGCAGCCACTCTTTGTCCGCGAGTAACAGCAGTTACCTTATGCAAGCTACTTGAAGGATATAGCACGGCATATCCGGCCGGTAGCTTGATTTGCTGTTGGCCAAACTCGGTTGAAATGATTAACTCTCCGCCGTCGTATGATTCAGGATCACTTAAAAACGTCGTCATCGACAAGTCACTTCGTAACACTTGCGCGGAATTCGGTATACGCATTATGGCCGAGTCAACATGATAGCCGTATTCCTCTGTTTCACTATATCGATTAAAACAAGGAGGGAAAATTTTATCAGGTAAGGCAGCCGACACAATTTTTGGCGTTTCACCAATACGAGCCAATAATTGGTTCGCTAAGTGATTCACGCTTTCATCATTTGCATCGGCTTGATTGTTATTTTTTACCGAAGCTGCCATGCCCATCGCCGTTTTACTGCCATCACCCCAAGGCGCATTGGCAAGTTGTTGACGATAATAGGTCACTTCTTCTTCTGATAATATTTTTTCAATAACAATCATTGCTTGCCTCTTTTACTAGAACTCGTAAGTTGCAGTAAGCTTGGTATTATTCGCATTACCTAAATACATGAATGCACCACTACGATATGCTGCTGTGTAGTATGTTTCGTCAAAAGCGTTACCAATATTTAGCCTAAAAGTTAATGCATCTGTTGCGTAGTAATTAGCAAATAAGTTAACTACTTGGTAATCAGGTACCACAATACTATAACGGCTGTTTGCACTGTCATAACCTGCGGCAGAGTCTGGTTGTCCAGCATACATTTCACTTTGATAGGCGTAATCACCACCAATCACTATTGAATCATTTAATTCATATCTAACTTGTAAATATACACTGTCTTTTGCAAAGTTACTTAACGTTAACCCAATATTATTTTCATTAATAGAATCAGTAACTTCAGCATCCATAGTGGTCGCCGAAAATTGTACACTTAATTCATCGGTGATATTACCAACAAAACCAATTTCAATACCTTTAACTTTGTTTTCACCCGTGTTTAATGTACCAAGTGCAGCATAGTCATCTTCACCGACACTTTCCATCACATCACTTTTGGTAATTTGGAACAAGGATGCAGTGAACATAAATTTATCATCAAATGCCATAAATTTAGTGCCTAACTCTACGTTTTCTACACGTTCAGGATCTGAATCAGGTACTTGACTCGCTGTACCACATACACCACCATACCCACAACTTGCCCCTAAATCAGACTCACCACCATTAATGTTCGTTGCAGTACTGTAATTAGCATAAATATTTACATTTTCAGACAAATCATAAATTAAACCAATATTGCCATTGTACATGGTATCAGAGTATTCATAAGTCGTTTCAGTGCCACGGCTTAAGGTATCATTATTGTAATCGAAGCTATCAACTCTTAAACCATAGTAAAGATCAAGCTGTTGATTTAAATGAACCGTGTTCATCATATAAGCTGATACGGTTTCAATATTCATTGAAGCGTCATCATAGTCATCAACATAGGTTCTACCCATTAATTGACTGATATTATTAACCTTGTTACCAGCAGCATCAATAATACAATAACTATTCGTATCACCTCGACGGCCTGCAGTTACACAGTTCGTTGGGTTATTATAGTCAATGTCATAAACACCGTTATCAACATTTTCATCAGTAAATTCCAAACCAAAAACAAAATTGCTATCGAAACCTAAAACATTGGTATCCCAAAATAAATTAAACTGGGTGCTCTTATAATCTACGTTTTGATTACCTTGATGGGTACTTAAACTTATCGTTGCAGCTCCAGGCGCTAATGGGTCAGATTCAGCTCGTGATGTGCCCCTCGCACCTGTTGTTATGTAACCGTTTTCTGTTTCACCAATACGAGTAGCATTGTATAAAGTCACATAATCGTTAACTTCGTATTCAGTACGTAACGTTAATGTTTTCACTTCAGAAGAGAGAAAGTCAGATTCTTGTGCATAAACAGGAATGTCTTTAACAGGTTTACGAGTTGTACTATCGAAGTAGCTACCTAAATCAGACACATCAGAAGCATCTAAATAATAACCATCAAGAGTAAAAGACAATCGTGAGGTTGGTAAGTAAACACCTGAAACTTGTAAACCCGTTCTTTCGCTTGAAATTCCTTCACGACCAGGCTTATCTTTGTCTGACGATAAAGCGTTAATTCGTATAGCAGAAGTATCAGAAAGAGGAAGGTTATAATCTAAAGTAATGCGTGAAAAGTCGTCCGTTCCTAAACCAGCTTCAACACGGCCTAAGTTATAAGCAACAGATGCTTTTTTAGTAACACTATTAACCGCGCCACCTGATGAACCTCGACCAGCAAAAGTAGAGCTTGGCCCTTTGGTTATTTCAACACGTTCAGTAGCAAAGCTTTCACGTGTACTCATGCCCGGATCTCTTAAGCCGTCAACAAATACGTCACTACGAGCTTCATGACCACGGATGATATAGCGGTCACCAAAGGCGTTGCCATTTTCACCAGTACCCAATGTAACACCTGCTTGAGCAGCCAAAATATCTTTAAGGTCGGTTTTACCTGCTTCTAAAATTTGATCTTGCGTCAACACAGTTATCACTTGTGGCGTATCGACTAAATCAGCTACGCGACGAATATCACCAGAAGCTTCATATAAATAAACAGAACTTTTTACCCCATGCACCGCGATGCGTTCTAATGCTTCATCAGAGGTATTAGTTTTTTTCGATTCACACGCTACAGCATTATTATTGTCGCAGTTATCAGTACTTTGTGCTGCGTATAATTGAGGGCTTCCAATTGCTAAAGCAGCAGCTACAGCATGTGCACCTAATGCCATTCTATTTTTGTTTTCTATTTGAGAGTCTAATTTCATGTTGTTAATTTTTTATGAGAGCGTTAAAAAGTGACAGGAATTATATATAAGCAACACACCAAACACAAATGATAATTAATATCATTTGTGTTTGGTTTCTAATCTTTTCGTATTATATATTGCTAAATGTCATAACGACACGCATTCTAAAGCTTAATAATAGATAGGGCTTTACTTTGTCAATTTGACTTCCCCTTAAAGGCTGCCTAGGCTAAAAATTGAATAAGTTGCACTTCTTTAACTGGATTTCGTTATGATGAGATCATCAATTTTTCTATTTTCAATTGTCTTGCTAGTGTCGTGTGGCGGAGATTCTGCAAACAATACAACGGCATCACCGCCTGTTATCGATAATCCACCGACAACGACCACCCCGCCAACTCCAGAGCCTGTTGATCCCTATCAGCAAAAAATTCAAGCCGCGCGTTTACTTAACCAAGCGACCTTTGGTGCTACCCTAACTGATATAAACTATCTAATAACACGTGGCGAAGAAGCATGGATTGAAGAGCAATTAAACATACCTCCTAGCCTACATTACCCATTAGTAGAGCCCTTTATTGATAATGATGATTTTTGGCGAACCTATCGCATTTCGGCGTGGTGGCAAAATACTTTATACGGAGAAGATCAATTAAGACAACGGGTTGCCTTTGCATTAAGCGAAATATTTGTCGTTTCTGAATACAATGGTGTGTTGTTTGATTCACCAGAAGCACTGGCTAACTATTACGATATTTTAGTTACAAACGCTTTTAGCTCATATCGACATTTACTAGAAAAAATCACCTTGTCTCCGGCAATGGGCGTGTATTTAAGTATGTTAGGAAATGAAAAGCCTAACATTGCACGAAATATACGCCCTGATGAAAACTATGCTCGTGAGGTAATGCAATTATTCTCAGTTGGTTTAGTGGAGCTAAATATCGACGGCAGCCTAAAGCTTGATAGCGCAGGTCAAATCATTCCTACATATGATCAAACCGTGATTAAAGGCTTTGCGCATGTGTTTACTGGTTGGAATTTTAACGGAACCACCGAGGACACTTGGTATCGTTGGTGGCAAAATTTTAACTTATTAGAGCCAATGAGTGCTGTTACTCACTATCATGACGCCCAAGAGAAGCATTTATTTTCTGGCGTGTTGCTTCCTGCCAATCAAACACCTGAAAAAGATTTGTCTGATGCCCTTGATGCACTCGCCAATCATAGTAATGTCCCCCCCTTTATTGCTAAGCAATTAATTCAAAAGTTAATAACCAGCAATCCAACGCCTGAATATATCGAAAGAATCGCACGTGTTTTTATTGATAACGGTTTTGGCGAACGTGGCGACTTAGCTGCCGTTATAAAAGCAATATTGTTAGATGAAGAAGCAAGATTCGGCCATGATCTTGCCCCACAAAGCTTTGGTAAAGTGCGAGAGCCTATTATTCGTGCCACTCATATGTGGCGAGCCTTTAACCTAACCTATATTAGTGATCGAATAGATTTCAGTTGGCCAGATTATTTTTTCGGTCAAGCCCCCTTAGCATCACCTTCTGTGTTTAATTTTTATCGGCCAGATTATAGTCCAATTGAATTAAACGCTAGTTATGGATTGGTCGCGCCAGAATTACAAATTGCCACGGAATCAACCATGACCAACACCATTAATTTTTTTGCTTGGTACGGTTTATGGCGACACTTTTCTGGCGAGGTGGAAAATACCGATATTTCGGAAGAAGACGAACTTTATTTAGATTTCTCCACTGAAGTTAGTATTGCTGAAGAAGAAGGTGCCCAAGCCCTGCTAGAACACTTAAACATTGTGCTCACTGCAGGAGCGTTAAATGACCAAGCAATCACGCTATTAGTAAACGCGTTTGAAGAAAGCGAGCAACAAGACATTGAAAGCAAAATTGCTAATCTCGTTTTTCTGATTATGTCGGCGCCACAATATGCCATTCAGCGATAACGACAAGGAAACAGGCCATGAATAAACGTCAATTTTTAAAGTCGATACTCGCTTCAGGGGTTGGATTATCAAGTTACTCAGCGGTTGGCCAACAGTTAGCCATGATTAATGCTTCAGCTAAAGCAGCACCGCTTGAAAACTACAAGGCACTAGTGTGTATATTTTTATATGGCGGAAATGACTCGTACAATATGTTAATTCCAACAGAAACTAGTGATTATCAAACCTATGCCGACGTGAGACAAAACCTCGCAATTGCGCAGGAGACCTTAATTCCGCTCTCCACTAGTTCGTCGTTACCTTACGCTTTAGGTGTTCCTGATTATATGAGCCCGGTGAGCGAATTATTTCATCAAGGCCGTTTAGCATTTATTAATAACGTTGGTCCGTTAGTTGAGCCGACATTCAAAGCGAATATTGAAAACGGCAGTGCGCTATTACCGCCACAATTATTTTCTCATAACGACCAACAAAAATTATGGGAAACCGCAGGTAGTAATATTAATGAATTATCTGGCTGGGCAGGCAGAATGGCGGATTTGATCACCGACACTTCTGCCAACAGCTTATCAATGAATATTTCTTTAGCTGGCAATAATGTCATGCAAACCGGCAAAATTGTGCAACCGTATTCAATGACCGCAGACGGTGCGCCCATGTTTGACGCATTAAACCCGCTCCACAATTGGAATAGTCAGCGAATAGCATTATTTGATCAACTCATTGCGCTCGATAATCATGTATTAGGAAATTCCTATAAAAAAATTATGTCAACAGCACGAACTAATGCGCTACAAGTAAATCAAGCGCTAGACAGTTTACCAATACTAGCAACGACTTTTGATCAAGACTCACTATCACAAGAACTAGCAATGACCACTAAATTAATCGCTGCTAGAGAAGCACTTGGTATGAATCGACAGGTGTTTTTTATCGGTTTTGGTGGTTGGGATACCCATGATCGCCAATTGTTAGATCACCCTCGTTTATTAAATACCTTAAGCCTTGCCCTACATCGTTTTAATGATGCAATTAACGAACTTGGCTTATCAGAGTCTGTTACGGCATTTACGGCTTCTGATTTTGGTAGAACATTAACCAGCAATGGCGATGGCACAGATCACGGCTGGGGTGGACATCAATTGGTGATGGGCGGCGCGGTAAATGGCGGTAAACTTTATGGTGAAATGCCTGAACTTGCGTTAAATAGCCAAAATGATTTGGCCGATGGAAGAATGATCCCTACCACATCAAGTGAAGAATACGGCGCGCAATTAGCAAAATGGTTTGGTTTAACCGATGCAGAAGTTGCCCAAGTGTTTCCAACCTTGTCTCGATTCGACCAAAACAATATAAATTTTTTACAATCTAATTAATAACCTATCAATTTTAAAACGAGAGAGGAAAATCAGGCAAAAAAAAACCGAAGATAAAATCTTCGGTTGCGTAGCTTTGGGGAAAGCTAGAATATCAAATTATTACAACAGGCGTTCGCTAGGAACAAATGTAGTATAGAGCAACTGCTCTATAAAAGTAAAGCCTTTACTCTAATTTTTTTAGATTTATTCGCACTATATAGAATTTGGCTATTGTGGAGGTGCCATAAATAATGAGAATGGTGTCAACAAATGAGAATTTGAGCTATATGTGTGACCACGCATAATGCTTGAGTTCATCAATCACTTAATGTGGATCAGTTCATCTGTAGTTGTTTTTGAGTTTTTATGGTTTGCATCAATAGACATAGTAATACTAAAGCGACACCTACCCAACCAATAACCTTAAATCTTTCGCCAATGATGAAAACAGCTAAAACAGTTGCAACCAATGGTTCAATTAAAGTTATGAGTGTAGCTTTACTTGCGTCAATAAAATTCAAGCCAAAACCAAATAATAGATACCCTAAAAACATTGGAATTATGGCCATATACAAAGATACCAACGTATTAGTTGAGCTTGAAAATAAGTTATCACCCGTAAACCATAATGAGGGGAGTAACAATAGTGCGGCACAACCGAACAGCCCTGACATGGACGATGTTGAATGAACGCCACTTTCGATTAAACTCCTTGCTGCCCACGAATAACCTGCATAAGTAAATCCAGCAATACAGCCCAAGAGAATACCCAAACTTTGTTGATTAACACTATAAGCAGTATTATCACTCTGGTCTTTACCTAAAGTTAACAACGTAATACCTATAGCCCCAACGACAAAGCTCAATATCCATTGTAACGATATGCACTTTTTACTAATAAGACGCTCAAGGATTGCGGCAAAAAAAGGTGCTGTAGCGATAGAAACCACAGTGCCAATGGCAACACCCGATAAACGCATTGAGGTATAAAAGGCTAATGGATAAATAGCGACAGAAGCGGCACCTAAAAGTAATATCTTAGGTTGTTTGAGCATCACTTTATAATCTATAAGTAGCTTTTTTCTAGCTGTGATCACAAGTAAGACTCCGCCTATACCCATAGAGAACGCACCAATCGCCAAAGAGCTTATATCAGGTGCATAGCTTGCTGCGGTGCCTGTCGTTCCCCAGAAAAAACTGGCAATAATAATAGCTATAACACTTTTAAAATTTTCGTGATTATTTTCCATAATGAGATCTGTTTATGATAACTTTATTACAGAAATAGTATGCTAATTATGGAAGGTATTTTTAACAATTAAGACGCAATCGTTAACAATTCAGACTAAGTTTACTTTTTGAACTTAGTTGGTGATAAGCCAAAGTATTGTGAAAACCTTCGGCTAAAGGCGGATGGCTCTTTATAACCTATCTTTTCACCAATAATTGCTAACGGGTAATCTGTATGCGTAAGTAAAGCTTGGGCTTTTTCCATTCGAAGTTTTGTTACGTACTTCATCACAGTCAACCCTGTTTGTTGTTTAAAGAGTTTCTTAAACTGTGTCTCACTTAGAAAAGCAGATTCAGCCAAACGTTTGATTTGGAGTTGCTCTGCAATATTTTTTTCGATAAAAGATATTGCTGTACCAATACGATTATCTACTTTTGGCAATAAAGGTTGCTCTGCAAGCAGTAAACTAAATATTTCAAACATTGCTTGCTCTAATTGAGCATTAACTTTGTTTTCTAGTTGGTTTTCGATGAAAGTTAAGTAACTTTTAAGAGATGAATTAATCGCAAAAACAATATATTGTGAAGATGAAATGTTTAGGGGGAGGTGTTCCATATCCACGACTACAAACCTAGCTTCAGTATCAGCAGCGAACAAGTGCTCTTCGTTGGCTTTAACTACAACACATTCACTCGGTGCAACTCTACCATTAAAGTTACCAACACATATATTTATGACACCACGTAAAGGTAAAACCAACTGATTAAAGTGATGTGAGTGACGCGCTGGTTTTGTACTGTAGGAGCGAATGGATATTAGGTTTATCATAATAAAAGAAAATGTATGGTTATACTTCATTCTAGTTCTGGTTATACATAGTAGAACAATGGATAATAAAGTGAAGTGTTACTTTTTACTGATGCTTTATTTTCAAGTATCTATGACCACTTTGGTGGCTTTTGCGACTGTCAGATTTGATCTAATTCATCACTCATCTAGCATGATTTAAATCAACGCTTGAACAAAAAGGCAAGTTAAATGAAAATCTAACTCAACTCAACATCGGATAGTAATATTCTCGTTATTTATGAAGTTATGAGCAATTTTCTCATGAAATCTGAAACTAAAAACCTTAAATTAATTCACTTGTCTGTCTATAGGGCTTATCAACCCTGATCACTCATTCTTAAAACTTTCGAAGTTACACACTATCAATAAACAAATTCAAATTGCTAAAAGTAACTTTTGAGCATGCTCTTTAAGTGCTGTTTTTAACTCGTCAGGTGATTTAATAACAAACTTAAATGGCAGCCTTGCTAACCATGAAATAAACCACTGAAAATCATCTGTGCTGGTAGTGAGTAATACACCATCGCCATCTTGTACAAATAGGTCTTCTAAATCTTCTATGTTAGAGGTAGCTGTACTCATATAGGCCATGACTGAATTGAAATCGGCATGGAACAATACGCTTACAGCATAGCGCCTCTGCGCTTTATAAAGGCTTTGTTGAAGGTGCCGAGCCGCATCAAAATTGGCCGGTGGTTCGAAATGAACATCTGTACAAGTAATATCTGATAGCCTGTCTAACCTAAAAGAGCGAAGATCTTGACGCAAATGGCAAAAGCCTCCTACGTACCATTTTCCTGCCCTAAACACTAGCCCGTATGGATCAAATCTACGTTGCATAGTTTCACCTTGGGGAGATTGGTAAACCATATTAATGCCCAAGCGAGATTGAACGGCGTGAGTTAATGTAACAAGATGATGATAACCAGATGATTGCTGTGAAGGAATTAACTGAACAGTGTTACTAATTGTTTGGATCTGGTTTTTTAGATGATCAGGAATAACCCGCTGCAGTTTTGCCTGCACGCTTTCTACGGCCATATTATCATCCAAAATATTTTGTTCACGTACCGCTAAAATCGCCAGCATTATGACTTGCACTTCAGCCTCGGTGAACATGAGTGGTGGCAATTTAAAGCCAGGTACTAAACAGTAGCCACCGTAACGGCCTTGCTCTGTCATAATGGGAATCCCCATATCTTCTAACACTGAGATATAACGCCTGACTGTACGTCGGTCGACACCTAAACGTTCGGCAATATCAGCACCAGAAAGCAGCCCCTTAGCCTGAAGCAACTCTAATAGGGTTAACACTCGAGTGGTCGGCCTGATCATTATCTTACCTTTTATGAAAAAAATTTATGATGACTTATTAATAGGGCGAGTTCTATCCTATTTACGAAATAAGATAGCGTTATTGCAATAGTTAGCAAATACATATCACAACTTATAGTAGTGATTACATTAGAAATTAAGGAGAAGTTTTATGAGTGCTATGACGTTTTATACTAACCCACAATCTCGAGGTCGTGTGGTTCGTTGGATGTTAGAAGAAGTTGGCCAGCCTTATGATGAAAAAGTCATGACCTTCGGGGCTGATATCAAATCACCCAGTTATTTAAACATTAATCCTATGGGTAAAGTGCCAGCTTTAGTTCACAATAATACTGTGGTGACAGAAGTAGTTGCCATTTGTAGTTACTTAGCGGAGCAATTTCCTGAGGCGGGACTTGCGCCAGCAATTGCTAGCCCTGAACGTGCTAGTTACCATCGCTGGTTGTTTTTTGCGGCAGGGCCTTTAGAGATGGCCTTAACAATTAAGGCCAATAATTGGCAAATAACCCCAAAAAGCGCGGTCTCTATTGGCTGCGGTCAAGTTCAAGACACACTGAATGTTATCGAGCAAACACTTAGTCAACAACCCTATTTATGTGGTGAACATTTCACGACGGCTGATCTTGTGATGGCAAGTTATATTGGCTTTCATACTATGCTGAATATCCTTGAGCCAAACCCTGTGTTTAGCCAATACGTAGAACGCTGTAAAAACCGTGAAGCAGCTAAACGCGCTGAAGCTTTAGATAATGCCTTGCTTGAAAATAACTAATAAAGGAGATAATTGTGAAAACACAATATTACACAGCAACTAGCCTTGACGGTTTTTTAGCGACTGAAGACGACTCTCTTGATTGGCTGTTTCCTTTAGGTGACATAAATCAGTCAAGCTACCCAGAATTTATTGCAAAAGTGGGGGCGGTAGTAATGGGCTCGGCCACATATGAATGGATGGTAAAGCATGCTGAGCAAGTGGCTCAAGAAACAGGCTCTCCTTGGCCTTATGCTCAACCCACTTGGGTATTCACCAGCCGTCAGCTTCCTATCATTGAAAATGCAGATATTCAGTTTGTAAACACTGACGTAAAACAAATTCACAAGGACATGCAAATAGCCGCTAAAGATAAGAATATTTGGATCGTGGGAGGTGGTGATCTTACGGGACAATTTTTCGATGCAGGTTTATTAGATGAAATGATTGTTCAAGTAGGCTCTGCAACCCTTGGTTCCGGTAAGCCACTTTTTCCGCGCCGAGTTTTAAGCCCTAGATTAGAACTGAAATCTTGTCAAAAAATGGGCATTGGTATGGTTGAGTTACGCTATAAGGTAAATAATAGTTAAGAAGACATACTTTTCATTAATGCTAATATCGACATTCACTCAATGTTTATTAAATGCAAAAATAATATCTAATACAGATCGTTAACTAATAGGTTTTTTTAAATGAAAGTAAAACGAATAGTTTCAAATATTGCAGCATCAGACACCAATGATGCTAACACATTCTATAAGTCTATTTTAGGCCTTGAGCTTGTTATGGATCACGGATGGATTAAGACCTATAGTTCTGGCGAAGAAATGACTGCACAAATTAGTGTCGCATCTGAGGGAGGTTCTGGTACACCAGTTCCCGATTTGTCAATAGAAGTTGACCAGCTTGATGTAGTGCTAAAAAAGAGTTAAAGCTAACAAAATTCAGATCGAATATGGACCTACATCAGAACCTTGGGGCGTTCGTAGGTTTTACATTCGAGATCCCTTTGGGAAACTAATCAATGTATTGCAACATGAGTAAACCAAAAACACGGCTAATGATATCAATTTCACCGATCAACTCGAACCTGATGGTCAAGGTAGTGAGGATGAAATTATCAAGCAAGCCATTGATGGTAAAGGTGCTTACACTATGGTGTTAGCGGCTTTAAAAGCTTGGCTAGAGCATAGTATTGAACTTAACCTAGTAGCTGAACAATTGCCGACAGCTAGTTTTTGATTAAAAATAATATTTCGATAAATGTAGCTTACCTGTCGATTTAAGGTTTTCTTAAACGACTACTCATGTGAAGTATCAGCCTCACTTGAGTAATAGAATACTCAATCAATTTTATATCAGTTGAAGCTCCCTGCGGGACAATGAAATAAGGTTAAATAATGCAAGGACAAAATCTAACAAGTGGCCATATTCCAAAGCAGTTATGGTCTTTGGCGTGGCCTATGATGCTCTCAATGTTTTTTCATTCACTCTACAATTTAGTGGATGCATTTTGGGTGGCAAAAATTTCGGCTTCTGCCATTGCTGCTGTGTCTATTGCACAAATTATTTTGTTTATTACGATCAGTTTAGCCATGGGGATTTCAGTGGGTACTTCGGTATTGGTTGGTCAGAATATTGGTGCCAAAAAAATAGCCCTTGCTGAACGGGTGTTGGGACAAGGTTTTCTGTTAACTATTATTGCCGCGCTACTTTTCACTTTAGTTACGCTTAGTTTTAGCGAGCAGTTGCTTGTTATTTCAGGCGCTGTTGGCGATATATTACCGTTAGCTACGCCTTATTTTATTGTGATCATTGCAGGTTCAATACTGACATTTTTGATGATGATGATTTCGATTTCTTATAATGCTCAGGGCGACAATTTTACTATGACTAAACTCTTCGCCCTTTCTACCGTGATCAATATGCTACTTGATCCCATTTTTATTTTTGGCTACGCCGGCTTCCCTGCACTGGGTATTGCAGGTGCGGCCTATGCTACCTTGATATCGCAAGCTGTTTTTATCGTGTTAGCCTTAAGGTTGCTAATGAAGCCCTCTATGATGGTGCCCCTACATTTAAAGTATTTACGGTTAAATTGGCTATCAGTAAAAAAAGTGATAGATATTGGATTACCCGCCTCACTTAACCAAGTACTTAACCCACTCGGTTTTTCGGCATTAATGTTTATTGTCTCGGCAACTTTTTTAGAAGCCGGTGCTGCGGCATTTTCTATCGGTTTTAGAATAGAATTTTTTGCCTTTATTCCGGCAATTGGCTTTGGGTTTGCGGCAATGTCTATGATTGGTCAAAACATAGGTGCTGGTAATCACGATAGAGTTAGCGCGGTTTTAAATATATCTGTCCGTTATGGCTCAGGCTCTGCGCTAATCTTTAGTTTGCTGGTTTTTATTTTTGCTCCTTATATTGTGGCTATTTTTACCACGGATCCTCTGGTGTCTGAATATGCCTTACAATATTTTCGTATCGTGCCTTTGGGGTATATCTTTTTTGCCGTTGCTTTTATTGAAGCCAGTATTTTTCAAGGAATAGGAAGATCATGGCCAGGCTTTTGGATCACTTTTGCAAGAATTGGTATTTCGCTGGTGATTAGTTTTATTACCATTAACTTATTGTCATTAGAACTGTGGACCGTTTGGTTATCTATTGTCGTTGGTAGCGTGATTGCCTCGTTATTTGGATTATTATGGCTTAAACGTGCATTGGCATCAGCCCAACAACAAGAAACAGCAAATGAAAGTTTGCAAGTAGAGGAAGTTATACCTTAATGGGTATAGGTCATGGCCATGCAAATGCATTAGTGGCTCATTTTCGAAAGCAATAACTCGGTATATTCGCTTTAGCCTAATTTATTTGAATTAACCTAACTAAAAGACATTTCAATGCCACAAGCTGATCCGCATAATCAACATTTAGCTCAACTTTATCAAGAGCAATCAGCAAAAGTATTAGCGACTTTGGTGCGCTTGCTAGGTGATTTTGACCTTGCTGAAGAAGCTATGCATGAAGCATTTTCTGTGGCATTACAGGCATGGAAAGAAAATGGCGTTCCGGCAAACCCGACCGCTTGGTTGATCTCTACAGGACGCTTTAAAGCAATAGATAATTTACGTAGAAAAAAACGCATTGCTAAGTTAGAGCCAGACATTCAACAGTTAATTACCGATCTTGAAGAACATAATAAACATGTCAATCAACAAGAAATAGAAGATGATCAACTGCGCATGATTTTCACTTGTTGCCACCCTGCGATTAATATTCAAGTGCAAATCCCACTCACTTTACGAGAAGTTTGCGGATTAACCACGGAAGAAATTGCCAGCGCCTACCTTGTTACGCCAGCGACTATGGCACAGCGAATTGTACGCGGTAAAAATAAAATCAAACGCACAAACATCCCTTTTGTGATCCCACAAGCCGCTGATTTACCCGATAGAATTGATGCGGTTTTATCAGTCATCTATTTAATTTTTAATGAAGGTTATGCTGCTTCAAGTGGTAATTTACTGTGTAAAGTTAATTTATCCAATGAAGCCATCAGGCTTTGCCGTCTTGTTTTATCATTGCTGCCCGACTCAGAAGTGATGGGCTTGTTAGCTTTGATGTTATTACATGAGTCAAGACGCGAAGCTAGAGTTGATGAACAGGGAAACATTGTACTGCTTGCAGAACAAAATCGCGCTTTATGGCGACCAGATTTAATCGCCGAAGGTGTAGCACTGGTGCAACAAGCGCTTGCCACTCAAAATATTGGTACTTATACAATACAAGCCGCTATTGCCTCAATACATGCACAATCAACCACCTCTACCGACTGGCAACAAATTATTGAACTTTACGACCTGTTAATGAAAGTGGATCCTTCTCCGGTTGTCGAACTAAACCGCGCCGTAGCCGTTGCCATGCGCAGTGGGCCGCAAGCCGGCTTAGAGATTATCGAAGGGATATCAGCACAGGGAAAGTTAAATCATTACCATAAATTACATTCTACTCAAGGTGAACTTTTAGCACGTATTGGTGATTTACCAGCAGCAATCAAGGCATTTGAAATGGCCTTATCTTTAGTCAAGCAAATCCCTGAAAAACGTTACTTGCAACAAAAACTGACTCAACATAAAAAAACAATAAACGACAAAATTTAATTTTTTGAAAATATTTTCTGGTTTTGTCGATTTCACTGACACTCATTCGATTACTTAATACCAAGCACAATAACGTAAAGCTAAAGTTAAGCCGATTAAGGAGTATTTATGAAATTTATTTGCCTTGGATATTTTGATGAAGTGAAATGGAATGCATTACCTGAGTCAGAGCAGACTAAACTAATGGAAGAGTGTTTTGCCTACGATGATGAATTACGTCGAGGTAAACATTTTTTAGGGGGAGAAGCCTTAGGTTCAGCCGCTAACGCTGTAACATTAAGAATTAAAAGTGGTGATGTCGATGTACTGGATGGGCCTTTCACAGAAACCAAAGAGGTATTGGGTGGTATTTTATTTCTTGAGGCTAAGGATCTTAATCATGCCATTAGCTTAATGGCAAAACACCCGGGCGTTAAAATGGGGCCGTTTGAAATTCGCTGTGCAGATGAAACCATTAATCAACAAATCCTTGCACGCAACAACAAGTTCAATAATTAGTTTATAAGGAAAATATTATGAAAGTCATGATAATGATTAAAGCAACAAACAGTTCTGAACAAGGCGAGCTACCCAGTGCTGAATTATTAACGGCTATGGGTAACTACAATCAAGAGCTGGTAAATGCAGGCATTGTGGAATCGGGAGAAGGTCTAAAACCAAGTAGTGAAGGTTTTAGAGTACGTTTTAGTGGCGAAAATCGAGATCTTACCCAAGGCCCCTTTATCGAAACCAACGAGCTCATTGCCGGTTATTGGATATGGAATGTAAATTCAATGGAAGAGGCTATTGAGTGGGTGAAAAAGTGCCCTAACCCAATGACGGCAGATTCTGAAATTGAAATTCGCCCATTCTACACCATGGAGGATTTTGCAGAAGTGAGTGGTAGTGAAGCCGTATTAGCACAAGAAGAAAAAATGAGACAACAGCTAGCTTCATCAAAAACTCAGGTTAACAACTATCTATTTTTCTCTGGACATTGTGAAAAAGCGCTGAATTTTTATCAACAAGCGCTAGGGGCTGAAATTCATTTTTTAATGCGCTTTAGTGAAAGCCCAGAGCCTTTACCTGATGATTTATCAGGCGAAGAATATAAAAATAAAATCATGCATGGCGAATTTACGCTTGGTAATGCTAGATTTTTAGCCTCAGATGGTTGTGGAGATGGTACCCAAATGAGCGGTTTTAGTTTAGCCTTGACCCTAGAAACAGCTAAGGAAGTCAATGCAATTTTTGCTGCTTTAGCTAAAGAAGGAAAAATAAACATGCCCTTAGCAGAAACATTTTGGTCACCACTCTACGGCCAAGTGACCGACAAATTTGGGGTTAATTGGATGGTCATGTTGCCCGAAAATGGCGCTTAACTAAGGAGTTATTATGCAATATATACTGTTAATTTATAGTGATGAAAATTGCTGGACCGAAGAAGAAAGCGAAGCTTGTTATAAAAAATCAAGAGCAATCAGTGAAGCATTAACGGCACAAGGAAAATTGATTTCTTCTGCCCCATTACACCCCATTACTAGCGCCACTAGTTTACGGGTGAGAAATGGTAAACAGCAAATCACAGATGGTCCCTTTGCCGAAACCACAGAACAACTCGGAGGTTACTATATTGTTGATGTGGATAATTTAGACCAAGCTCTTGAGATAGCAGCAAGTTTACCACCCGCTAAAAAAGGCACAGTAGAAGTAAGACCCATTATGCAGTTAAATGAATTGAATTAAGCTTGAACATAAAACTAAGCCGACATAATTGTCGGCTTTCACTTTCCCATAACAGGGTCAAACTATATTACTATCCCACAGGAATGTGATTTATCAATCAAAAGTTACTCAACCGTGACACTTTTTGCCAAATTTCGTGGTTGATCAACATCGGTGCCTTTAATAATCGCCACATAATATGACAACAATTGCAGGGGTAATGTATAAACAATGGGTGCGATTAAGTCGTCACAATGTGGCACGTTGATCACTTTCATGGTGTCATCGCTTTCAAATTTTGCATCAGCATCTGCAAATACATACATTAGACCGCCACGGGCACGTACTTCTTCAACGTTTGATTTTAATTTTTCAATTAAATCGTTTTGTGGCGCAACCACGATAACCGGCATTTCAGCGTCTATCAGGGCTAATGGCCCGTGTTTTAGTTCTCCTGCCGCGTATGCTTCAGCATGAATATATGAAATTTCTTTTAGCTTTAACGCGCCTTCCATTGCGATTGGGTATTGATCACCTCGACCTAAAAATAATGCATGATGTTTATCAGCAAAATCCTCAGCTAAATCTTCAATAGAATTAGCTAATGCGAGTACTTCATCAAGTTTATTTGGCAAGGTTAGTAGTGATTGAGCAATGTCATGTTGAACATTTTCGCTCATGCCATTGTGTTGGCCGATGGCTAAGGTCATCATCAACAAACCAACCAATTGAGTGGTAAAGGCTTTTGTTGATGCAACACCAATTTCTGCGCCGGCTTTAGTCATAAAGGCTAAATCAGATTCACGCACTAAAGAAGAGCCCGTGACATTACAAATCGTTAAACTTGCTCGATAGCCTAGCTCTTTTGCTAAACGTAATGCTGCTAAAGTATCTGCCGTTTCACCAGATTGTGAAATAGTGACGATTAGGGCATTTTTAGGAACATGAGATTTTCGGTAGCGAAATTCACTGGCAATTTCGATATTACAAGAAACTCCGGCTAACGACTCTAACCAATACCGTGCCACCATGCCTGAATG
Organism: Colwellia sp. 1_MG-2023; assembly: GCF_030546755.1. Taxonomy (GTDB): domain Bacteria; phylum Pseudomonadota; class Gammaproteobacteria; order Enterobacterales; family Alteromonadaceae; genus Thalassotalea_H. The sequence goes on along the minus strand of NZ_JAUOPE010000011.1, from coordinate 61,536 downwards.
GTAACTAGTACCACAAGCGATAATTTGTACATGTTCAATTTCTTTAAAGATAGTGTCAGCACCATCACCAAAGGTGTTTACATCTAATGCGTGACCAATTAAACGACCTTCAAGGGTATTACGAATAGCGGTAGGCTGTTCGTAAGTTTCTTTTAACATGTAGTGACGATACTCACCTTTGTCACCAATGTCTTGAGCGACTTCGCGCTCTTTAGCTTCACGTTCAACCGGTAGACCTTCAACATCAAAAATATTAACCGAAAAGCGTGTGATTTCAGCAACATCGCCTTCTTCTAAGAAAGAGAACTTACGCGTTACGGGTAATAATGCCATCATATCTGAAGCAATAAAGTTTTCACCTACGCCATAACCAATCACTAATGGACTACCAGAACGAGCAACCACAATTCGATCTTTATCTTGGCTGTCCATCACTACAGTGCCGTATGCGCCATCAAGCTGAAGTGCTGTTTTTTGTACTGCTTGTACAAGTGAATCAGCTGTTTTCAATTCATGATGTACTAGGTGGGCAATCACTTCTGTATCTGTTTCAGAAACAAAGACATAACCTAATGTTTGTAGTTTTTCTCTCAGTTCTTTGTGGTTCTCAATAATGCCGTTATGCACGACAGCGATATTGTCACTTGATAAATGAGGGTGAGCATTGACTTCACTTGGTGCTCCATGTGTTGCCCAACGAGTATGCGCAATACCTGTTCCACCAAAAAGCGGGGTTGCAATTAATGCATCTGCAAGCTCTTGAACTTTACCTAAACGTCGAGATCGCTGTAATTGTTTATCATTATTGATAATCGCCACACCAGCTGAATCATAACCTCGATATTCTAGACGTTTAAGTCCTTCTACTAATATATCTGCCACATCACGTTGTGCAACTGCACCGACGATCCCACACATATTTATCTTTCCTTTTTAATTTTTACTTTGCACAAATTAAATTTATGCCTTGTTTTATTAGTTTATTTCTCACGTCTTCAGATAAATCGTCATCAGTAATAAGTGTGTGCACTTGTTGCCATGGGATTTCTAAATTCGGAATTTTACGATTAATTTTTTCTGATTCGATCATCACAATCACTTCACGAGACACTTCAGCCATCACTTGGCTTAAACCAAGTAATTCATTAAAGGTAGTAGTGCCACGCTCAATATCAATGCCATCTGCGCCAATAAATAACTGATCAAAGTCATAAGAGCGCAAAACACTTTCAGCTACTTTTCCTTGAAATGATTCAGAAAGAGGATCCCATGTACCACCGGTCATCAATAAGGTCGGTTCATTTTCTAAGGCATGTATTTCTGATGCTATCGATAATGAGTTTGTCATTACCACTAAACCAGATTTTTTACTCAGTTCGTTCACGAGTGCCGATGTTGTGCTGCCACTGTCTAAAATAATGCGATTATGATCACGGATGAGAGTTGCTGCTTTTTTAGCAATACTAATCTTTCGTTTTGAAAGTTTTTCGCACTTTGGCTCAATTAATTCCCTCGGTAATGAAACAGCACCACCATAGCGGCGCAGTAATAACCCACTATTCTCCAGTGCTGCTAAGTCTTTTCTTATGGTAACTTCTGAGGTATCAAATTTCTTAGAAAGTTGATCAACGCTTACTTCCCCTGAATTATTTAGTTCAGTAATAATGATATGGCGTCGTTGTTTAGTATTTCTTTTTGTCATAACTTTCGATTTACTTAATTAAGTTTCGTTTTAAAACTTATCCATTTAAGCAAAAGTTGTGATAAAAAACAATCAGAATTTATTATTTGGTGGTATGAAATCGTATGTAGGAATTAAGGTTAGGGTATTAAATCGGCTTAATACCCCAGATAAGTGAATTTATTATTTTTTAGTCGGTTTTTTCCAACCGGCAATATTGCGTTGTTTTCCTCGCGCTACGGCTAACTCATCCACTTCTACATCTTTTGCAATAACAGATCCAGCCCCAACAGTAGCACCAGAACCAATAAATACAGGAGCAACCAATGAACTATTTGAACCAATAAAAGCGTTATCGTCTATGGTGGTATGAGATTTATTAACACCATCATAATTACATGTAATTGTGCCAGCTCCTATATTAACGTTGTTGCCAACTGTGGTATTGCCTAAATACGTTAAATGCCCTGATTTACTGCCACTACCTAAGGTGGTTTTTTTCATCTCAACAAAATTGCCAATGTGAGAGTTTTCGTTCATTACGCTGTCTGGTCGAATACGAGCAAATGGTCCCGCAGAACAGTTATCTCCAATGACGGCACCTTCGATAATCGTATTGGGTTTTATCACGGTATTTTCACCAATCGAGCAATCTTTCAAAATACAGTTAGCACCAATTGTTACGCCATGCGCTAACACCACTTCTCCTTCGAAAATACAATTAATGTCAATTTGTACTTCTTGACCTATCATCATTTTTCCTCGAATATCGATTCGATTAGGATCTCGAAGACTTGCCCCTGCAATCATTAACGCTTCAGCATTACGTAATTGAAATGCTCTTTCTAATGCCGCAAGTTGTACGCGATTATTAGCGCCTTCTACTTCAATTTCAGTTTCAGGGTGTGCTGTAGTTATTTCTTTGCCTTCATGGTGACAAGCAGCAATAATATCTGTTAAGTAATACTCGCCCTGGGCATTTTCGTTAGATAAATTTCCTAACCATCGCTTTAAATCTTTACCATTTGCTAAAAGAATGCCTGTGTTACATTCATTAATTTTTAACTGCTCTTCATTGGCGTCTTTTTGTTCAACAATACCAACAACCGTTTGATTTTCTCTCACAATTCGACCATAGCCGGTTGGATTTGATAAATGAACTGTCAATAAAGACATACCTTGGTCTGGTTTTACTTCTATCAGACTTTCTAAGGTTGAAACTTTCGTTAACGGCACATCACCATAAAGCACTAAAACATTTTCATCATCCTTTAAATAAGGTGATGCCATATCCACTGCGTGGCCTGTTCCTAACTGCTCTTTTTGTTCAACAAACGTTAAATCGTCACCAGTAACCACTGCTTTTAAAACGTCTCCACCAAATCCATAAACCACATAAATATTTTCAGCGTTTAAGTGGCGAGCTGCATCAATTACATGACTCACCATAGGCTTATCAGCAATTGGATGTAATACTTTTGGCAGAGAAGAGCGCATGCGAGTACCTTTACCCGCAGCAAGAATGACAACTGATAGCGACATAAAAATTCCGTGTTCTAATTAGGGTGTAATGAATATTGTAACCTTGTTATTTACTTCTGGGCTAGTTTAAATATTACATCCTGTTATTAATGTTGATGATCGTGTGCTAGTTGATTACCTTGTGCGTCGTAAAAACCACTGCCCGCATGGTTAATAAAGCCTAAACGTATCATTTTTCTTAAAAACGGATCTGATTCATTATCACCAATGTCTGCGTAATCAGTCATTTGATAATGTTCGATTTTGTTAAATGTATTTTCTATGTCACTTTTTAAAAAGATGGTTTTATTTAACTGCCAAACCGTTATTGTTTCTTTTTCATGATAGATAATTTTTTGTGCAAGTTGCAACTCTGGCTGCCACCACAGTTCTATCGATTGATCTTTGTTTGTAAATTTATAATGTTCAATACGATCACAACGTTTACCTTTAGTTGATATTAATGTCATTTTAGATAGTTGTTCTTCTGAAACTAACTGATATTTCAATTGCCATTTAGCTTTTGTTAAAGCTATGGGTTCAAACTCAATACCTTTTTGATAATGGTCAAAATAACTTACTTTTCGAAAACTATTATTTTTTAAGCTATGCCACTGGTTCGTGGTTTGTTTCGATGGGTTGATATGTAAAATATCATGGCCATTTCGCCACAACTCAAATTTACCTTTGGTTGGTTTAGTTTCATGATCTTTATGTGAGGTTTCAATTAAGTAAATCGCGCCTAATTGCTGATTTTTATTTATACATTGTTCCGTGGCATAACTTTCAAAGCTCATTAACAGGCTAGCCATAAAACAAAAAAGAATAACAAAATTTTTCATTAATTTTTCCCATAAAAATAGGGAAACAAGGTTTCCCTATCCAGTCACATTACAATATTAATTCATCGAATTTTCATTGCTCAAGTCTGCAGCAAAGTCCATGATATGAAATATTAAGCTTTGCTCATTAGTGCCAGTCACAAGTTGTGCTCCTGGGCCCATTGCATAAACAGCAACATCTTCACCTGCATGAGTTTCAGAAGATAAAGGTATTAATGCTTCTTGATGAAACCCTGGCGTTTGTGTTTCAACGTTAGTTAAATCTACACGCCCCGTAACAGCAGCTTCCATATAAGAGGCATCAGCATTGGTTTCATCACCTAAATCTCGGTAACCTAAACCATTGGTATAGCCTAATGTGGTGTAAGGCATGCCATCACTTGCTAACGAAGGTTCTTCTGAGCCAATACCAACCACTTTACCTAAAATAGGGTTACCGCGTTTAGGGTAGCCTGCAATAGTAAATACATGACTATGATCAGCAGTTACTATAATTAACGTGTCTTCATCATTTGTCGCATCCACTGCTGCTTGCACAGCTTTTGAAAACTCAATGGCATCATTTAATGCGTTGTAGGCATTACCGGCATGGTGAGCATGATCTATTCGTCCAGACTCAATTGATAAAAAGAATCCTTTTTCATTATTATCAAGTAAATCAATGGCTTTTGTTGTCATTTCAGCCAAGCTTGGTTCACCTGCAATATCGTTACCGCGATCAGCTTCATATTGCATATGTGATTCATTAAATAAACCAAACAGTTGGCGAGTCGTATTCGTATCAATACTATCAAACCCAGTTTTGTCCATAATGTACGAACCTTGAGGGTATTTTCCTTGCCATTCTGTCACTAAGTTACGATTATCAGTGCGATCACCTTCTACAGAGCTCACTGCATCAGCACTATTGAATGCTGCATCTTTTGGTAAAAAGTGGCGTCGACCACCTCCCATAACCACTTCAATGCCATCAACATTAATACCTGCATAGCGCGCTTCTAAATTCGCTTCAAAGTTTACTAATTGAGAAGCTATATCTTCACAACCACCATCAATAGCAGATTGCGGCATATCAGAAACATCTTCCCAATTTCGATTAGCAGATTTTGCATAAGTAGCTGCCGGTGTGGCATGTGTTATCCGTGCGGTTGAAATAATGCCTGTTGATTTACCTGCTATTTCAGCTAATTCTAATGCGGTTATCATTTCATTTCCCGCTACAGTAGAACAATCACCATAAGCAATATCTTCATCTACACCAATAACGCCAACGTCTGTTTTTATTCCAGACATCATTGCGGTCATTGTGCCAGCTGAGTCTGGTGTTTGCGCATCAACATTATAGGTTTTTGCAAAACCCGAGAAAGGAAATTTATCAAAGCTTAATTGGTTTTCTTCGCCCATTAATCCTTTACTTTGTCCATCTAAAATACGAGCAGCCGTTACTGTAGAAACGCCCATACCATCGCCGACAAAAAGAATCACATTCTTTGCAGTACCTCTAAGACTATCAAGCTCTGCTTGTGTGTTAGCGAAAGCAACTTTAGTAGCCGATGAGGTAGCATTAGCCTGCTCGCTTACTTCTTGCCAAATAGCTTCAGCTGCAGCTATTTCAGAAGCGCCAGCAACAAACCACGAATTATAACTATTGGTTGCGATATCTGCTGAGGCTACTTCATTAATAGTTGGCGCACACACAAACTGGCTTTCACTAAATTCACTTTCTTCTAATACACCATCGCTATTTGCATCAATGCCTGAATCTATTCTAACGCCGCTGTTTAAACAATTATTGTCACCCACAGGTAATTCTGTTTGCTTAACTAAACTTGTTAATCCATTTACACCATTACTTCCATTAGTGCCGTTTACGCCATCTTTTCCGTTATCACCATCACCACATGCACTTAGTGCTAATGTTAATGAAGCTGTGATTGCTGAAATAATATATTTTTTCATAAGTTTATATCCTTAATTATTATTGGATGACATTAGTCAACTAGGCCTAGTGCGCGATTAATTAAATGGAAAATGACACTTTGCTCTACTGTGCCCTGAATAAGATGAGCGCTTGGCCCCATCGCATGTACAGAAATATCTTCACCGGCATGGGTTTCTGATCCCAATGGAACCGTTGTTTCTTGATGGAATCCTGAAGCCGTTGTATCAACAGAAGTTAAATCAATACGCCCAGCCATTGCTCCTTCACTATAAGTAGCGTCAGCATCCGTTTCATTACCTAAATCTCGATAGCCTAAGCCATTCGCATAGCCCACAGTGGTATATGGCATACCATCTTTTGCTAATGAAGGTTCTTCTGAGCCAACGCCAACGACTTTACCTAAAATAGGATTACCACGTTTAGGGTAACCCGCAATAGTAAATACATGGCTATGATCAGCTGTAACAATGATTAATGTGTCTTCTTCATTTGTTGCATCCATTGCAGCCTTAACGGCTTTAGCTAGTTCGATGGTATCCGTTAAGGCATTACTTGCGTTTCCAGCGTGATGGCCATGATCGATACGACCTGACTCGACAGTTAAGAAAAACCCTTTTTCGTTATTGTCTAGTACATCAATCGCTTTAGCTGTCATCTCTGCTAAGCTAGGTTCTCCAGCAATATCATTCATCCGGTCCGCTTCATATTGCATATGAGATTCATTAAATAAACCAAATAGTTGCGGTGTCGTTTCAGCATCAATAGCTTCAAAGCCCGCTTTATCCATAACATATCGACCTTGAGGGTATTTTTCTTGCCATTCATTCACCAAATTACGGCTATCAGTACGATCTCCTTCCACTGCACTTACCGCATCAGCACTATTAAATGCCGCATCTTTTGGCAAGAAGTGACGGCGACCACCACCCATAACTACTTCAATACCGTCAACGTCGACACCTAAAAAGCGTTTTTCTAAGTTCGTTTCAAAGTTAATAAGTTGAGCAGCAATATCTTCACAGTTTGCACGTTCAGGGTTTTCTGCAATATTCATATCAGAAATATCTTCCCAGTTACGATCAGCTGATTTTGCATAAGCTGCTGCTGGCGTGGCATGGGTTATTCGTGCGGTTGAAATAATACCTGTTGAAATGCCTTTTATTTCAGCTAGTTCAACAGCTGTTACAACTTCATTTCCTTTGGTTGACGCGCAGTTTCCACGAACAACGTCTTCATTCACACCCAAGACACCTGCGTCGCTCTTTAAACCTGACATCATCGCTGTCATCGTGCCTGCAGAGTCTGGTGTTTGAGCATCAACATTATACGTTTTAACTAATGCTGAATAAGGAAACTCTTCAAAACTTAAGTAACCCTCTTCACCCATTCCACCATTTAATTGACCTTCTAAAATTCTCGCAGCGGTCAATGTTGAAACTCCCATTCCATCACCCACAAATAAGATGACATTTTTTGCTTTTATTGATCGTTGTTGGTTAAGCTTTGCTATTATTTTTTCTTGGCCTTGCTGATACCAAGTATTAGAAGTTTGTGAAGTAGGTACCGTTTGGGCTAAAGCGCCAGACGATAGTATACTGGCCATAACCAGTGATAGTCCTTGTTTAATCATCTATATTTGCTCCAAGTTCAATTTATTAAATTAAGAAAACTGAACTAAAGTAAACAACAACTATTAAGCTTGGGTTACATTAAAGTTACTATCATTTGACGGTTATGTGATGGAATTAAGACAGGGTTTATAAATTTTTTATAGCAACAAAAAAACGACTTATACCGAAGTAAAAAGTCGTTTTTTAAATCACTAAAACTTATGTAAGTATTAGAATGGAGCTACTTTTTGCTTGTTGCTTGAATTACGCGTAATTGCGCAACTGCACGTGCTAATTCAGACGCAGCTTCCGCATAATCAATATCATTACCTTGATCATTCAAATGCTTCTCTGCACGTTCTTTCGCTTCAAGTGCTGCTTGTTCATCTAAGTCATCGCCACGTACTGCAATATCTGCTAATACTGTTACGTGATTAGGTTGAACTTCAAGCATACCGCCAGAAAGATAGATAACTTCTTCGTTACCACCTTTTTTAACGATTCTCGCCATTCCAGGTTTTAGTGAGGTCAGCAAAGGTGCATGACCAGGCATAATACCTAGTTCACCTTCGCTACCTGTGATCTGTAATGATTCTATAGCGCCAGAGAATAAACTCTCTTCAGCACTTACTACATTCAGATTGACAGAAAGTATTGCCATGTTGACCTCCTAAATAGGTGATTAAACCGTTAGTTAACGATTGTAATCACCAACCTACATTACATGTTTTTCGCTTTTTCAGCTGCTTCTTCAATAGAACCAACCATGTAGAAAGCTTGCTCAGGTAAGTCATCATATTCACCAGCAAGAATACCTTTAAAGCCAGCAATTGTGTCTTTAAGTGATACATACTTACCAGGAGAACCTGTGAATACTTCAGCAACGAAGAACGGTTGAGATAAGAAACGTTGGATCTTACGTGCGCGAGATACTGTTTGCTTATCTTCTTCAGATAACTCATCCATACCTAAGATGGCGATGATATCTTTAAGTTCTTTATAACGTTGTAGTGTTGATTGAACACCACGAGCCGTTTCATAATGCTCAGCACCAACTACTAACGGGTCTAATTGACGCGAAGTAGAATCAAGTGGGTCTATTGCAGGGTAAATACCTTGCGATGCGATATCACGAGAAAGTACAACAGTTGCATCTAAGTGAGCAAAGGTTGTTGCTGGAGATGGATCGGTCAAATCATCCGCAGGTACGTATACCGCTTGGATTGAAGTGATTGAACCTTTCTTCGTTGACGTAATACGCTCTTGAAGAACACCCATTTCTTCAGCAAGTGTAGGTTGGTAACCTACCGCTGATGGCATACGACCTAACAATGCAGATACTTCGGTACCAGCAAGTGTGTAACGGTAGATGTTATCTACGAAAAATAATACGTCACGACCTTCGTCACGGAATTTTTCAGCCATAGTCAAACCTGTCATCGCAACACGAAGACGGTTTCCTGGAGGCTCGTTCATTTGGCCGTAAACTAACGATACTTTATCTAGTACGTTAGAATCGTTCATTTCATGGTAGAAATCGTTACCTTCACGAGTACGCTCACCTACACCAGCAAATACTGAGTAGCCGCTATGCTCGATCGCGATGTTACGAATAAGTTCCATCATGTTTACGGTTTTACCAACACCAGCACCACCGAATAAACCAACTTTACCACCCTTAGCGAATGGACATACTAAGTCGATTACTTTGATACCAGTTTCTAGTAATTCACTCGACATTGATTGCTCAGCGTAAGCTGGCGCCGCACGGTGAATTGACCATTTTTCTTCTTCGCCGATTGGGCCAGCTTCATCGATAGGCTCACCCAATACGTTCATGATGCGACCCAAAGTTGCAGTACCAACTGGAACTTGGATGTTATCACCTGTGTTTTCTACTGTCAGACCACGACGCAAACCGTCTGATGAACCCATAGCGATAGCACGAACTACACCACCACCTAATTGCTGTTGTACTTCTAGTACTAAGCCTGAAAGGTCACCTTCAGTTACATTTAATGCGTCATATACCTGAGGTACAGCATCTTGTGGGAATTCTACATCCACAACTGCGCCAATGATTTGGACGACTTTACCTGTACTCATGTTTAATCCTCTAATCTTGTGCTCTTAAAATTAAGAACCTTTGCTTATACCGCTGCAGCGCCGGCACAAATTTCACTCAATTCTTGAGTAATGCTTGCTTGACGTGCTTTGTTATATACCAATTGTAAATCATCAATTAAGTCACCCGCGTTATCGGTTGCAGCTTTCATTGCAACCATACGAGCAGCTTGTTCACATGCGAGATTTTCAACTACACCTTGATATACTTGAGATTCTGTATAACGAACTAATAATTGTTCAAGCAATGCTTGAGCATCTGGTTCGTATAAATAATCCCAGCGATGCTTAATTGCGTCATCATCTGACTTAGGCAAAGGTAAAAGTTGATCGATTGTCGGCTTTTGCGTCATCGTATTAACAAACTTGTTATATACAATGAACAATCTGTCTATCTCACCATTGTCATAGGCGTTTAACATAACCTTAACACTACCAACTAAGTCAGTTAATGAAGGGTTATCACCTAATCCTGAAATTTGTGAAACGACTTTAGCACCCATATTATTGAAAAAAGCAGTAGCTTTAGAACCTACTACAGCAAATTCAACTTCGGCGCCTGCTTCCTGCTGTTTACCAGCATCAGCAAGTACTTGTTTAAATAAATTAATATTTAAACCACCACACAAACCTCGGTCTGTTGAGACAACGATATAGCCTACGCGCTTAGCTTCACGTTCTTCCATATAAGGATGACGGAATTCTAAATTACCAAGCGCGATGTGACCGATCACATTTCGCATATTTTCAGCGTATGGACGAGAAGCAGCCATGCTATCCTGCGCTCTGCGCATTTTACTAGCTGCAACCATTTCCATCGCGCTGGTGATCTTCTGTGTATTTTGTACACTTCCGATCTTTGATTTAATCTCTTTACCACCAGCCATGACTATTCTCCGCGAAAAGGTTAACTAATTACCAAGTTTGAGTTGCTTTGAAAGCTTCAATCGCTTTCGCTAAACCAGACTCGATATCTTTGTTATAGTCGCCTTTTTCGTTGATAGTAGCCATCAACTCAGCGTGCTCATTGTTTACGTATGAACGTAATGCTTCTTCAAAATCAACAACTTTGTTGATTTCAACATCATTTAAAAAGCCTTTTTCTGCGGCAAATAATGATACTGCTGTTTCAGCAATTGACAATGGGCTGTATTGCTTTTGCTTCATTAATTCAGTAACACGTTGGCCATGCTCTAATTGAGCACGAGTCGCGTCATCTAAATCAGATGCAAATTGAGCAAAGGCTGCTAGCTCGGCATATTGTGCTAATGCTAAACGAATACCACCACCAAGTTTCTTGATGATTTTAGTTTGAGCAGCACCACCAACACGTGATACAGAAATACCAGCGTTAACCGCAGGACGAATACCTGAGTTAAATAGGTTAGATTCTAAGAAGATCTGACCATCGGTAATTGAGATAACGTTAGTTGGTACGAACGCCGATACATCACCCGCTTGTGTTTCAATAATTGGTAATGCTGTTAAAGAACCTGTTTTGCCTTTAACTTCACCATTTGTGAAACGTTCAACGTATGCTTCGTTTACACGAGCAGCACGTTCTAGTAAGCGTGAGTGAAGATAGAATACGTCACCTGGGTATGCTTCACGACCTGGCGGACGACGTAAAAGTAATGAAATTTGACGGTAAGCAACAGCTTGCTTAGACAAATCATCATATACGATTAGTGCATCTTCACCGCGATCACGGAAGTATTCACCCATAGTACAACCAGAGTAAGCTGATAAATACTGTAAAGCCGCAGCTTCAGAAGCAGATGCCACAACAACGATAGTATTTTCTAACGCGCCGTGCTCTTCTAATGAACGAACTAAGTTCGCAACAGTAGAAGCTTTCTGACCGATTGCTACGTATACACACTTAATACCAGTGTTTTTCTGGTTAATAATTGCATCTAGTGCGATCGCTGATTTACCAATTTGACGGTCACCAATGATAAGTTCACGTTGACCACGTCCGATTGGAATCATTGCATCAATTGATTTGATACCAGTTTGTACTGGCTCATCAACTGATTTACGATCGATAACACCTGGTGCTACAACTTCAACTGGTGCAAAACCATCGTTTTCGATTGGTCCTTTACCGTCAATTGGTTCACCTAAAGTGTTTACTACACGGCCTAATAAACCGCGTCCTACTGGTACTTCCAAAATACGGCCAGTACCTTTAACTTTTACGCCTTCAGCTAGATCCGCATATGGACCCATAACTACCGCACCTACCGAATCACGGTCAAGGTTAAGCGCTATTGCGAAGCGGTTGCCAGGAAGTTCGATCATTTCGCCTTGCATTACATCAGCAAGACCATGGATACGAATAATACCATCTGTTACAGAAACGATAGTACCTTCGTTACGAGCTTCACTAACTACGTCAAACTGTTCAATACGATTCTTGATCAGTTCAGCGATTTCAGTGGAATTCAGTTGCATGCTCTGTTCCCCGTTAAGATTGTATTGTTGTTGCTAAGCGGTTCAATTTACCTCTAACTGAACCATCTATCACCATGTCACCAGCTTTAATTACTAAGCCAGAAACTACGTTTTTATCAACACTACAATTGAGCTTTACTTTTCTTGCCAAACGCTTTTCAAGCGCGGCGCTAATTACTTTCTGTTGTGCTACTTTTAGTTTCACAGCAGAGGTAACATCGACAGATATTTCTTTTTCGAATTCAGCTTTTAATTCGCTAAATTGCGTTAATACCTGTGGTAGCACCAACAAACGTTGATTTTCAGCCATCACTTTTATTAAGTTTTGGCCGTTACTGTCTAATTGAACATCACATACTTTTAAGAAAAGATCTGTGGCTTGTTCAACTGATGCACCACCAGAAATATATTCTGTAATAGTGGCATCTTTAGAAACTTCAGCAGCAAATGTTAGCATTTCATGCCAAGCATCTATTGCTTTTGCTTCTACAGCAAAATCGAACGCTGCTTTAGCATAGGGACGAGCGACGGTTGTCAATTCAGACATAGCTCTATTCCCTCTTAAAGTTCAGCTACAAGTTTATCTAAAATGTCGCTATGTGCAGCGGCATCAATTGAACGCTCGAGAATTTTCTCAGCACCAGCTACCGCAAGAACAGCCACTTGTTGGCGTAATTCTTCTTTCGCTTGGTTACGTTCAGTCTCTATTTCTGCATGACCAGCAGCTAAGATTTTTTCTTTCTCAGCTTGTGCTTTTTCAGCAGCTTCTTCAACTAATTGCGTTTCACGCTTTTTAGCAGCTTCAATAATTTCAGCAGCTTGCGCTTTGGCTTCTTTTAGTTGTGCAGTAGCTTTCTCTTGAGCAAGCTCAAGATCTTTAGCAGCACGGTCTGAAGCAGCAAGTCCGTCAGCAATAGTTGCTTGACGAGCTTCGATGGCACCAATAATTGGCGGCCATACATACTTCATACAAAAAATTACGAATACGATAAATGCGATTAATTCACCAACTAAGGTCATATTAAGATTCATTTATGTATCTCCTATTCAAATTCGCGGTTAAAAAACAACTTAAAATTAAGCACCAACTGCGAATAATAGGTATAAGCCGATAGCAACACCGATCATCGCGATAGCATCGATAAGACCCGCTACGATGAACATTTTCACTTGAAGTTGAGGTGCTAATTCAGGTTGACGTGCAGCAGACTCTAAGAATTTGCCACCAAGTAAACCAAAACCAATCGCAGTACCAAGAGCACCTAGACCGATTAATAAAGCAACAGCGATATATAACATATTTATCTCCGATTATTTAAGTAAAGTTATAAAGTTAAAAATTAGTGTTCTTCGTGAGCTAGACTCAAATATAGAATCGTTAGCATCATGAAAATAAACGCTTGTAATGGGATAACCAGCAAGTGGAACGCTGCCCATAAAAAGTGTACTGGCAACTGGAATAAACCAATTGTCGCAATCAGTAAAAATATCAACTCACCCGCATATAAGTTACCGAATAAACGTAACGCAAGTGACAATGGACGAGCTAATAAAGTAACCATTTCAAGAATAAAGTTCACTGGGTATAAAGACCAATGTCCAAAAGGTTGAGTGGTCAATTCTTTAATGAAACCACCAATACCTTTCACTTTTATTGAATAGTAAATAATTAGTACAAATACACCTAAGGCTAAAGCAAAAGTCATATTTGGATCAGTTGTTGGTACAGCTTTCATATAATGAACACCGAACAACTCAAAAATACGTGGAATTAAATCAACTGGTACCCAATCCATTGCGTTCATTAGTAAAACCCAAACAAATATGGTTAATGCTAATGGAGCAATTACAGGGTTATGACCATGGAAAGTACTTTTAACACTGTCATCAACGAATTCAACGATCATTTCAACAGCACATTGCAATTTTCCTGGTACGCCAGTTTCCGCTTTTTTGGCAACAGAACGGAAAATGGTTAAAAAGACCAAGCCTAAAAATATTGACCATCCTAGCGTATCTATGTGGAGTGCCCAAAAGCCTTCTCCAACAGTAAGATTTTGCAAATGATGTTTAATATATTCTTGGCTGGTAACTTCAGCAGCAGACATATTAAGGTTCCTAATGATTAAAGTTTAAAAATTCTAATGTTTAATAAAAAACGGTGTTAATAATGGCATTGCCACTACTAAACAAAAACTTGTGAAAAATGGTACCGGCAGTATCGCTAAAAATTTAAAGGCTAGCGCAAACAAAAGGGCCGTTAATACTATTTTCATTTTTTCGCCACTATAAAATGATTCCATCACTTTTTCTGACGATCTTGCTCCTGCATATCTAAACGCTTTTAAAGCAAAAAATATATTCGGGATTATTGTTACTGCACCGCCCGCTAACGCTGACTTTGCGTACTCAATTCCCCATTTAAAATAAACCACGAAAGCCAAAACAATAACAGCCACCAACATAGCGATAATTTGTTTAAAGGCGAAACGTTTTCCAACCTTGGTAAGTTCATTATTTTGTGTGGAACTCACAAGATTCTCCAAACGAAGCTTTTCGTATTATTTATAGTTTTTTAAAGTGAAAACTTTTACTTTAAAAAGCCGACGCAAGTATACTTAATTACAACACTAATGCAACAAAAGAGGGCGGTGGTTGCCCTCTTTATGTGCGATTATTATGTAATTTTAACTATTGATGTTATGAATAATTAAAAAGAACCAAACCGAGCAACAATACCATCGAGTTCATCTAAGTTTGTATACGATATAACAAGCTTACCTTTACCTTTAGTATTATGAGAAATAGTGACTTGTGAACCGAGCTTTTCTGATAAATTTTGCTCTAAAGATTTAGTGTTTGGATCTTTCACTTTTTCTTCTTTTACTTTTGCAGGATCTTGAATTTTCTTAATGAACGCTTCCGTTTCTCGAACGGTTAACTCTTTTGCGACGACGGCACGTGCTGTAGTGGTTTGTTCATCATTTTGCAATGCAAGTAACGCTCTCGCATGACCCATTTCAATGTCACCATGCTCCAACAAGGTTTTAACTTCATCATTTAAATTATTTAAACGAAGTAAGTTAGTGACTGTAGTACGAGATTTACCTACAGCTTCAGCGACTTCTTGGTGAGTTAATTCAAATTCAGTTAATAAGCGTTGCAGGGCAATCGCTTCTTCCATAGCGTTGAGATCTTCACGCTGAATATTCTCAATTAATGCAATTGCAACCGCAGCTTCATCTGGTACATCTTTAATTAAACATGGTACAAGATCAATTTCAGCTAATTGGGCTGCTCGCCATCGACGTTCACCGGCAATAATTTCATAACTGTTTTCACCAATAGGGCGAACAACAATTGGTTGAATAATACCTTGAGATTTTATTGAATTAGATAATTCATCTAACGCATCTGCCGACATATCTTTACGTGGTTGATACTTACCAGGTTGTAATTGTTCAATGGGAAGTTTTTGTAATTCACTTTGCGGTGGAGTGATCTCTTCAGCATTTGACGATAACGCTTGATCAGCGCTTTCTTCTTTTTTAGGTGCATTCGTTAATAATGCGTCTAAACCTCTACCAAGACCTCTACGTTTAGAAGGGCTCATAATATTCCTTGCTGATTTACAGTGTAATTATTTTAATTTTAGGATAATTTTTTAGTCTGCTTTACGCAATATTTCGCCTGCTAATGCTAAATATGCTTTTGCGCCTGTCGACGATTTATCATAATACATTACAGGTGCACCAAAGCTTGGAGCTTCAGCTAATCTTACATTTCTTGGGATAACGGTTCGATAAACTTTATCACCGAAATGACGCTTCAACTGCTCAGAAACATCATTAGCCAGTCGATTACGCGGGTCATACATAGTACGTAAAATACCTTCGATATGTAATTCGCCGTTAACGACAGAAGTAAGTTGAGCAATAGTGTCCATTAATGCAGTTAAACCTTCTAAGGCATAATATTCACATTGCATAGGCACTAATACAGAATCGGCTGCTGTCATCGCATTAACGGTTAACATATTTAATGAAGGAGGGCAGTCGATAATAATATATTCATAATCTTTTTTAATCGGTGCTAAGGCATTTTTTAATCGTTGTTCGCGGGCAAAAACTTCCATTAATTTAATTTCTGCTGCCGTAACATCGGCATTGGCGGCAATTAAATCATAAACACCTTCCGTGTTCTTACAAACCACTTGATCAAAAGGAAGCTGTTCTACTAATAATTCATAACATGTTGCAGGGACTTCATATTTATCAATACCACTCCCCATAGTTGCATTACCTTGAGGGTCAAGATCGATTAATAAGACCTTACGTTTTGTTGCTGCTAAAGAAGCTGCTAGATTTACTGCTGTTGTGGTTTTGCCAACACCACCTTTTTGATTAGCAACTGCAATAATTTTTCCCACTAGAACCTCGAACAATTGTTGTTATTAGTTTTTCTTAAGCTCTATTACATGCCTTTCACCGATAAGGTTTGGCACTGTAATTTCATGACTTTTTATTAATGATACATCATTTGGTAGTTGAGTTAATTCATCTTTTGGATATTGACCTTTTAACGCATAAAAACGGCCATCTTGATCAATAAGATGTTTACACCAATTAATCATATCTTCAAGTGAGGCAAAAGCTCGACTTAATACACCATCAAAAGGAACTTCTGGTTGATATTTTTCAACACGAGAAAGTAAAGGGGTAACATTAGCAAGTTTTAACTGAAAAACAACTTGTCTTAAAAAAGTAATACGCTTTCCTAAGCTATCTAATAACACAAACGAACGCTCTGGAAATAAAATAGCTAAGGGAATACCAGGTAAACCAGGTCCTGTTCCTACATCAATAAAATGTTCACCATCGAGAACTTCACCAACCGCTAGGCTATCCATAATATGTTTAACTAACATTTCATGAGGATCTCGAACAGAAGTTAAATTATAGGCTTTATTCCATTTTACTAATAATTCAACATATTGAATTAATTGGGATACTTGCGTTTCATTCACCTTAATATTTGATTTTTTAATTAAGGATGTTAATTCTGATATCAACGACATATTTTTATTATTTTACCTATTAGTAACAACAGTTTACGCTGACTTTCTTAAAAGGCCATGTTTTTTTAAATACACAAGTAAAAGTGAAATTGCTGCAGGGGTTATTCCTGAAATTCGTGATGCTTTTCCAATTGACTCAGGTTTTGCATCCGTTAACTTTGCAACCACTTCGTTAGACAACCCTGATATTTGAGCATAATCAAAATCATGCGGAATTAAGGTATCTTCATGACGTTTTTTCTTTGCAATATCATCCAATTGACGTTCAATATAACCAGCATATTTAATTTGAATTTCTACTTGCTCAGCCGCTTGTTTATCTGCAAGCGCAGGCCCAATACCTTCAATTTCCATAAGATCATCATAACGAACTTCAGGACGACGAATTAAATCTTCAAGATTATTTTCACGACTGATAGGATTTTTCAATAATGGATTTATTTTTTCTGCTGCCGGATGATCTTTTTGGATCCATTTTGACTTTAAACGCTGACGTTCAACTTCAATATTTTCCATTTTTTCATTAAAACGACGCCAGCGATTTTCATCAACTAAACCAAGCTTGTGACCAATTTCAGTTAAGCGAATATCGGCATTATCTTCACGTAATAATAAACGATATTCAGCGCGAGAAGTGAACATACGATAAGGTTCTTTAGTGCCCAAGGTTGCTAAGTCATCCACTAAAACACCCATATAAGCTTGGTCTCTACCAAGTACTAATTCATCTTTACCTTGCACTCTGGCAGCCGCGTTAGTTGCAGCAATTAAACCTTGCGCACCAGCTTCTTCATAACCAGTGGTACCGTTAATTTGGCCCGCAAAATATAAGTTTTTGATTAATTTACTTTCTAAGGTTTGTTTTAAATCACGAGGATCAAAAAAGTCATACTCAATTGCGTAACCTGGTCGAGTGATATGAGCATTTTCAAAACCTTTTATCGAACGAACTAAATTCATTTGTACATCAAAAGGTAAGCTTGTAGAAATACCGTTTGGATAAATCTCATGAGTGGTTAAACCTTCAGGTTCAACAAAAATTTGATGTGAATCTTTTTCAGAAAAACGATGAATTTTATCTTCAATAGATGGACAGTAACGAGGACCAATCCCTTCAATTACGCCGGTGTACATAGGAGATCTATCTAAGCCACCTCGAATAATATCGTGAGTTTTTTCATTGGTATGTGTAATAAAACAAGATACTTGCTCTGGGTGATCGTTTCGCGATCCTAAAAATGAAAAGACCGGTCTTGGATCATCACCTGGTTGTTCTTCCATTTGAGAAAAATCAAGGGTTCTAGCATCTAAACGCGGTGGTGTACCTGTTTTTAATCGATCAATTCTAAAAGGTAAATCTTTTAATTTATTCGCTAAATTAACACTTGCAGGATCGCCAGCTCTACCACCTTGATAGTTATTCATACCAATATGTATTTGACCTGCGAGGAAAGTACCAACGGTTAACACAACAGATTGGGCTTTAAATTTTAAGCCCATCTGAGTAGAAACACCGACAACTTGATCATTTTCTAAAATAAGATCATCACAAGGTTGTTGAAAGATGGTCAAATTTTCTTGGTTTTCTAAAAAATTTCTTACAAATGAACGATATAACACTCTATCAGCTTGAGCTCTGGTTGCTCTTACAGCAGGCCCTTTACTCGCGTTTAGTGTTCTAAATTGAATAGCGGCATGATCCGTAGCGGTTGCCATTAAACCACCTAACGCATCAATTTCTTTAACCAAATGTCCTTTGCCAATCCCACCAATGGCTGGATTACACGACATTTGCCCTAAAGTATCAATATTATGAGTAAGCAATAGAGTCTTACAGCCCATACGTGCTGAGGCTAATGCAGCTTCAGTACCTGCATGTCCACCACCAACAACAATGACATCGTATGATTCTTGATACCACATAAATTAAACCTTAGAAAAATATTTAAAAATAAAAGGGCACGTATTTTAACTGTTTTTATTGTTAAGTGAAACGATCATTTTCAATAAATGATCTTCAGTGGATCGTTAAATAATATATAAGATCTATTTAAAGATCTTATTATTATTACTTATTAGTAAATGGATTTTCTGTGGGTAAGTCCTTTTTCTTTATAAAGATCAATTGACTAAGTAGGATCATTTATTGTGATCAAACGTTGATCAATTAGCTTATAAGCTTTGATCAAAACATCTAGTTATCCACAATGAGTATTTATTAATTTATTACAAACTGGAAAATAACCGTTAATTCATAGCTTATTTTATTTTTATCCACATTTGGTTGTTTTTTAGTGTGATGCTGTGAATAACTTTTCGATATATTGATTAAATACGATCGTTATTTTCTATGATCCACTGTTTAGCTTCTTCTTCAGGATCTATATCCTCAAGCATATCAAATGTTTTCAAAGGGATGATTTCTATAGAACCTTTTGATTTTAAAAGATTATTAATGTTTTTAGCGGCGTAACAAAAGGTATCGTAACTTGTATCACCAAGACCTATGGTAAAGAAGCGTAACTTAGATAGATCGTCAGTTGATTCTGATAAGTTATTAACAAAGGCTTGAATATTATCTGGATACTCACCAGCGCCATGAGTAGATGTACAAATTAGCCATGTTTGATTTTCGATGGGGATTTGAGAAAAATCGGGTGATAAATGTACTTCTGCTTGATGATTTAAAGACGATAATATTTCTTCACATGCTTCTGCAACATATTCACTTCCACCTAACATACTGCCAACAATTATTTGTAATGACGCCATAACTCACCTAATTAATTTTATATTGAATGGCCGCATTATATTTTTAGCTAGGCATAGTTAAAAGGTTTTAATTCTGTTCCTATAGGGGCTGTTGATCTTTCGCGGTTAAATTTTGTTATAGTGCTTAGGAGTTATTGATCTTTTTATTAACATTGAGTTGAAGGAAAAGCATAGTGGTAAAAATTTTCAGGGATAAACTTTTTACACGATTTCTTAACTATCGACGTGGCTTTGTAGTTTTATCTTTTATCGGTTTACTTACCGCTTGTTCTTCATCGCCTAACGATATTAACGATAATAGCTTAGTGGTTAATCAATCGCAGCAACAATCTGATTTAGGGCCTTATCAGAAAAATGCAGATTTACCTTCTGTCGTGACCTATCAAGTAATAGACGATCCGCTTAGGTTTATTAATGAACCTATTTTTACTTTTAATGATGTGTTTTATGAATATTTATTAACGCCAATTAGTCGCGGATATCAGGCAGTTATGCCTGACTTTATTGATCAAGGTATTGGTAATTTTTTTAATAATTTAGCAGAGCCTGTTTCTGCAATAAATCATTTATTACAAGGTGAATTTAAACGTTCGGGTAAAAATTTATCTCGACTGTTAATCAATTCTACTATCGGTTTACTTGGATTGTTTGATCCGGCGACTGATTGGTTCGATATTCAACAAGACCGTACTCGTTTTGCGAAAACCATTGAAAGTTATGGCGTTGGACGCGGGGCTTATTTAGTTTTACCTTTTATCGGGCCGTCAAATATTCGCGGGTTAGTCGCTTTGCCATTTGATCATTATGCCCATCCGCTTAACCATATTAATGATGACGAAGCGGCTTCTCAGCTTTTAATCATCAATGGTATTCATCGCCAAATTCCCCTATTAGCGAAATACCCTCAAATGCTTGAAGGAGTTGATAATCGTTATGAGTTTATTCGAAATTTATATATCCAAAGCAGTAAAAGAGATCAAGAGTTTGGTGAAAAACCGGTAATTATCAGTACTAAAACGAATGAAATGGAAAAAAATTAGATGGGAAACATTTCATTTTCAGATAAGCAAATCAGTCTGTTTTCAAAAATCACTTGTCTTTTCTTTGTGATTTTAACTGGGTTTTTAGGTTGGCAAGCGACACATTTTGAAATTGATGCCTCCGCTGATACGCTTTTGGTCGATAACAATCGTCATCATATTATTAGCCAAATAAGTGATCACCGTTATGGCGCTCAAGAGTTTATTTTAATTGCTTTTAAACCGAAAAATGCTGATATATTTTCACATGAAAATTTAGATAAATTAACAAAACTCGGTAATGAACTAGCGGCAATTGAGCGGGTAGCACAAGTACGTAGCATAGCAAATGTCCCTATTTTTGCTCATGCGACTAATTTTTCTGGTGATGTTAATACGCTGACATGGCAAGTTCAGAAATACTCGTCTGAACTTTTACAAAAAACGTTAAAAAATCATCCTTTGTATGAAGGATTATTAGTTAATAAACAACAAACCGCTTTAGCTTTGCAAGTGGTTTTTCAAGAAGATAAAACACTCGTTAATTTACAAGCTGAAAGTCTTGCCATAAAACAACATTTACTTAAACGTGATTTAACACAATCAGAAAAAGATCAACTCGTTAACTTAAAAATCAAACAAGATAATATTACTAAATCACTTGATATCACTCGTATAAAAGAAATTAACCTCATTAGAAATATCATTGAAAAATATGGTGAAGAAAAGGAGTTTTATCTTGGCGGCAATAACTTATTAGCCTATGAATTAATTAATATTATTGAAAGTGATTTATTGCTGTTTGGAAGTATTATCTTAATTGCGGTTATTGTTATTTTAACCTATTTATTTAGACAGTTTAGTTGGGTGTTTTTACCGATCTTTTGTTGCGCAGTAAGCGTGATAATTACACTAGGTTTACTTGCTGTTTTTGCTTTAAAAGTAACGGTTATCTCAGCCAATGTAATTGCTTTGCAAATTATTTTGTCGCTTGCGATGATCATTCATTTAATTATTCAGTATCAAGAGTTCGTTGAAACAGGCCGCTTTACAACTCAAACTGCTTTAGTATTAGCAACCCTTAAAAGTAAATTTAAACCTTGCTTGTTTGCTGCCATCACAACAACCGTTGGTTTTGCTACGCTAATTTTTAGCTCTGTACAGCCTGTTATTAGTTTTGGTTGGATGATGGTTATTGCCATGTCGGTGAGTGTTATTGTCGGCTTGGTATTTTTTCCAGCTTTATTATTGAGTATATTTTCGATTCAAAAGCACGTCGCAAAACATACAATAATAGAACAATTTATGTCGAGCATGGCTAACGTGGTAAATCGCCTGCCGACTAAAATTAGTCTTTTAACTATCGTTGTTACTTTAGCTTTTGGGGTAGGGTGTTTTAAATTAACGGCTGAAAATAGTTTTTTAAATTACTTTTCAGATTCTACCGATGTTAAACGAGAGTTAACCTTTATTGATCAAGAATTTGGTGGCTCAACGAGTTTCGATGTCTTATATAAAATTCCTAAAGCGCAGCAAAAGAAAGATTTAATTTTATCGGCTGAAACGGTACAAACCATCACCGCCATTCAAACGATGTTAAGCCAACAAAAGGCGATTGGTAATATTACATCCGTTGCTGACTTTACTCGCATTGCTCAAGTGGTCAATGGTAAGCCTCTCACCGAATATGAACTAACAGTGTTGTATAAAAGCTTAGATAAAGACATACAACGAGATTTATTTGGTGGTTATTTTTCACCTTCGAACAATGAGCTTCGTATAAGCACTCGTATTCAAGATAGCCATCAAGCATTGAATCGCGCTGATTTATTAAAAGATATTCATCAAGAATTGGCCAACTTAGGATTAGCAAAAAGTGATTATCAACTCACGGGGCTTTTCATTTTATATCAGCATATTTTAACTAAGCTTGTTGATTCGCAAATATTAACGTTATTACTGGTTTATGCGGCAATGACGATTATCTTAATGATGATTTTTTCTTCGTTAAAAATAGCCGTTATTTCACTGGTACCTAACATTATTACAACTGCGATTATCATGGGGATTATGGGATGGTTTGCTATTCCGTTAGACTTAATGACAATCACCATAGCAACCGTCGCGATGGGAATTTCAATGGATGATACTATCCACTATGTTCATCGTTATTTAGAAGAGAATGCGAGTAATAACCAAATAAATAATGCAGACACATCCGCTAAGTTGAATATCATCAAACAAACCAATTTATCGGTAGGGTATGCATTAATGTACACCACTGTGATTATTGTTATTGGTTTTGGTATGTTGGTATTTTCCAACTTTGTACCGAGTATGTTGTTTGGTTTATTAACGAGTATTGCGATGTTTGTGGCATTGATCACCGACATGACTATTCTGCCGGTGATGTTGAAGAAGTATGTACGCTAGTTAATTACTTACCGATACAAAATGAAGAGAAAATTTCTCCTAATAAGTCGTCATTGGTAAATTCACCAGTAATTTTATTGAGTGCTTCTTGGCATAAACGTAATTCTTCAGCGAGAATTTCACCAGCGACATAAGCTTCTAGCTGTTCTAAACCTATTATTAAATGATGATGCGCTTCTTTTAATGCTGAAAGATGGCGTCGGCGAGCCATAAAACCACCTTCAGTATTGCCTTGATAGCCCATGATTTCTTTTAAATGTTCTTTTAATTCGTTTGTACCTTGCCCTGTTTTTGCGGATAAGGTGATAGTGGGTAATGCATTATTTTCTTCTATACCTGTAGTTTTGCCAGATAAATCGGCTTTATTTCTGATCACACTTAAGCCAATGTTTTCGGGTAATTTTGCAAAAAAATCAGGCCAAATATCTTTGGGGTTTTGATATTCCTCTTTGGTGGAATCAACCATTAGCAATACTCGATCTGCTTGTTTGATTTCTTGCCAAGCGCGTTCTATGCCTATTTGTTCTACTTTATCAGCGCTGTCACGAAGTCCTGCGGTATCAATGATATGTAATGGCATGCCATCAATATGAATTTGCTCTGAAAGGACATCTCTTGTAGTACCTTCAATATCTGTGACTATGGCACTTTCTCTTCCACTTAAGGCATTAAGCAAGCTTGACTTACCAGCGTTAGGGCGACCTGCAATGACCACCCGCATGCCTTCGCGAATGATGCTGCCTTGTTGTGCTTGTTGTTGAACATCTTCTACTTGTTTAATAATGGCTTTGAGATCATTCACAATCTTTTCATCGGCAAGAAAATCAATTTCTTCTTCGGGAAAATCAATCGCCGCTTCAACATACATTCTTAAGTGAATGGTCGACTCAACCATTTGATTAACTAATTTTGAAAAGTCACCTTGCAACGAGTGTAAAGCGCAGCGAGCCGCTTGCTCTGAACTTGAATTAATTAAATCAGCAATGGCTTCTGCTTGAGTTAAATCAAGCTTGTCATTGATAAAAGCCTGTTCACTAAATTCACCTGGTTTTGCCATTCTTATTTTATCTAGGCTTAATATTTCTTTTAACAGCATATCTAAAATAATAGGGCCACCGTGGCCTTGTAACTCAAGCACATCTTCACCGGTAAAAGAGTTTGGTCCTTTAAAGTAAAGGGCAATACCTTGGTCAAGTACTTGTTTGTCCAACGCATGAAAAGGTAAGTATTCTGCTTTTCTTAATTCGGGGACTTTGCCTAAAATAGCTTGGGCGACATTTTTTACTTCAGGACCTGATACTCTTATGATGCCAACGCCGCCTCTTCCTGGTGCGGTTGCTTGTGCAGCTATTGTTTCTTTATAGGCTTGTAACATGGCAGATTAACTCGGTTTTGGTATTCATCATTAAATTAGCTTTATTATAAACGGTTAGTTAATGATTGGATATGCTGGAAATTCGTCATTTTAAGATAATAAAAAAGCGACTAATAAGCCGCTTTTTAGGATTTTAATTTTTGGTAAGTTAGCTATTTTTCTTTTTTTCTAATCCTGAAAAAATAATTTTCATTTGAATAATAGAAATAACATTACTGACTAACCAATATAATACTAGACCTGATGGGAACCAGAAGAAAAAGATAGTAAACATAACTGGCATGTACTGCATTATTTTCTGTTGCATAGGGTCTTGTACGGTCATTGGCTGCATTTTCTGCATAATGAACATACTAACACCCATTAATACCGGTAAAATGTAATACGGGTCTTTAGAAGATAAATCTTGTAACCATAAGCCAAATGTCGCATGTCTTAATTCAACACTTTCTAAAAATACCCAGTAAAGAGCTAAGAAAATTGGCATTTGAATTAATAATGGTAAACAACCGCCAGCTGGATTAACTTTTTCTTTACGGTACATTTCCATGGTGGCTTGAGACATTTTTTGACGATCATCACCAAATCGTTCTTTTAACTGAGCCATTTTTGGTGCTAATTCACGCATTCTCGCCATTGACGTGTATTGCGCTTTTGTTAGCGGGTACATTACGCCTTTTACAATAATGGTGATTATGATGATTGCGATACCCCAGTTTACTACTAGCGCTTGTATTTGAAGTAATAACCAGTGCAATGGTGAACTGATCATAAATAAGAAACCGAAATCGACGGTTAAGTCTAATCCATCTGCAATTTTTTCTAGTGCATCTTGATCTTTTGGTCCTACATAAAAGCTTGCTGAAGTCGTCGCTTGTTGTTGAGGTTCAATAATAATAGCTGGTGATTTAAAACCAATAACGGCATCTTGATTACTCGTAAAGCTGGTATACAACAAATTTGCTTCTGTTTGATTAGGGATCCATGAAGAAACGAAATAATGTTGTAACATGGCAACCCAACCACCTTGTGTTGTCACGTTTAAGTTTGCGTCGGCAATATCTTCAAAGTCATACTTTTCGTATCGATCTTCTTTTGTTGAATAAGCAGCACCACGGTAGGTTGGAATTAAGGCACTTGAAGTATCAACTAATGAAGATTGTTTTAACTGTGCATATAATTCAACACTAGCAGCAGCACTAGAATTATTATCAATAATGTAATCTACGTTAACTTTGTAGTTTGATTTTTCAAAAGTAAAACGTTTGATTACAGATAAACCATTGTCAGCAACGTATGATAAATCGATAACTAGCGGTTCTTCGCCTGTTAATTGATATTGCTTATTTGCTACCTGATAAATTGGGCGGCCTTTTACTACTCTATCAATACCTTGAGCGCCAGTTAATCCACTTTGCGCGATATATTTAAAGGTACCATTTTGCAACATGGTAAACGGTACACCACTACCTTGTTCTGTTTCATAATCAAGTAAGGTTGCTTCAACAATGTCACCACCTTGCGTATTAATTTTTATTTTTAAAACATCTGTTGTCACTTCAACTAAAGCAGCGCTAGATATTGTTGGTTTAGCTATTGGTGAGGTTGCTGTACTTGATGCTGGAACAAATTCATCATTTGTAGAGTTTGATGATGTATTTGGAACCGATGAATCAACTTGATTAGTTGCTACCGGTTGTCGCACAGGGGCGTTATCTAACTGCCATTGTTGGTAGAGTAAAAAAGTTACTACCATAAGCGCAATGAACAGAAAACTGCGTTGAGATTCCATAATATGTTATTTCTCTTTTTTTAGTGGTGGTACGGGATCTTCTCCACCCGCATTTAATGGATGGCATTTTAGTATACGTTTGCTTGCTAACCAACTACCTTTTAACACACCAAAGCGATTAATTGCTTCAATAGCATAAAAAGAACAGGTTGGATTGAAGCGACAATTGTTGCCAAGTAGTGGACTAAGCCAACGTTGATAGGCTTTGACGATAGATATTGCAATTACTTGTGGCGTTGAATTATTTTTCGCCATATTTTTTCTAATTGTCGTCTAATTTCTTGATTATCTAACTTGTCAGTACCCGATTTAACCATAATTACCATATCTATACCTGGTAAATTGTGTTGGTTAAGGCGAAAACTTTCTCGTATTTGGCGTTTAATTCTATTTCTTTGAACGGCTAGTTTAACGCGTTTTTTAGCAATAGCTAAACCTAAACGATTAGTTTTTTCTGGATTGGGTGTTATGAGAACAGTAATATGATTAGAGCCAAAACGTAGAGGTTTTGAAAATACTGTTTGGAATTGACCGGGAGTCAACAAACGTGACTCCCGATTAAATTCGTAAGTAACCATTTTGGGTTACCTTCTTTTTATTGATGATTCAACAAAAAGCTTAAGCGCTAAGACTTGCACGGCCTTTAGCACGACGACGTGCAATTACAGCACGGCCGTTTTTAGTTGCCATGCGAGCACGGAATCCGTGATTACGCTTACGTTTTAATACGCTAGGTTGAAATGTTCTTTTCATTACGCTATCCGTCGGTTGTTGTTGCCCTGGCATAACCGCCGTTTTGAGCACACTGGGTCTAAAAAAGAGGCAGAATTCTATACATAATAGGAATAATTGTCAACGACTAATATCAATATAATAAGAAAAGATCCTTTGATGATCTTTAGTGGATCTGATTAATATCCACAGTTTGATAACAAAATCAGATCATGTTGTTGATTATTTGTGCTTTTCACCGTTCTAAATAGTAATTTAATCTATCTATTATATTTTTGAGTAAATAAATTATAAGTCATTTATTTATAAATTTATCAATATGTTAATTGTTTTTAGGGCTTGTTGGTTAATTTATTTTTCAGACATATGTTGAAGTTGTGGATAACTAAGGAGATAATGCCATATCAAATAAAAATAACATTAATAAAGCCTACCCATTTTTTCAAATTGTTGGCGTTATATTAGCTAGGAGCTTTTCTTGGATCATTCTTTGTGGCAACGTTGCCTTTCTATTTTGCAAGAAGAACTTCCTGCTCAACAATTTAGTATGTGGATCCGCCCACTTCAATGCGTTATTGATAATAATATCATGACTTTATATGCACCTAATCGGTTTGTTCTAGATTGGGTACGTGATAAGTATGTTGCACGGATCAATGAACTTGTTTCGTTTGAAGAAAATGGCAACCCACCTTTATTGCGCTTCGATGTTGGTAGTATTCCTAAAGCAGCAGTTGCTCCTGCTCATTCTGATAGTCATTTTGCTCCTTCAATGAAGGAGAGTAGACCTCAGCAAAATATAGATCCCGAGCCTAATATTCCTAAAAAAACTAATGTTAGAGTTAATTATACTTTTGACAATTTTGTCGAAGGTAAATCTAATCAATTAGCACGAGCTGCTGCTTCTCAAGTAGCTGATAACCCTGGTTCCGCTTATAATCCTTTATTTATTTATGGTGGTACAGGTTTAGGTAAAACCCATTTATTGCACGCAGTTGGTAATGGTATTTTATTAAATAAACCCAATGCAAAAATAGCTTATATGCACTCTGAACGATTTGTGCAAGATATGGTTAGGGCGTTACAAAACAATGCCATGGAAAAATTTAAACAATATTATCGAAGTGTTGATGCGCTATTAATAGATGATATTCAATTTTTTGCTGGTAAAGATAGAACACAAGAAGAGTTTTTCCATACTTTTAATGCGCTACTTGAAGGCAATCAACAAATTATTCTAACGAGTGATCGATACCCTAAAGAAGTTGATGTTGAAGATAGGCTTAAATCTCGATTTGGCTGGGGCTTAACGATTGCTATTGAACCTCCAGAGCTTGAAACACGTGTGGCTATTCTCAAGCGCAAAGCACAAGAAAGTCATATTAATCTAGCAGATGAAGTTGCTTTTTTTATTGCTAAACGCTTACGCTCAAATGTGCGAGAATTAGAAGGCGCACTTAACCGTGTTATTGCTAATGCAAACTTCACCGGTCGAGCGATTAATATTGATTTTGTTAAAGAAGCGTTAAGAGATTTACTTGCCTTACAGGATAAGTTAGTTACTATCGACAATATACAAAAAACTGTTGCTGAATATTATAAGATTAAAGTGGCTGATTTACTTTCAAAAAGAAGAAATAGATCTGTTGCTAGACCTAGACAAATAGCAATGGCATTATCTAAAGAGTTAACAAACCATAGTTTACCTGAAATAGGGGACGCGTTTGGCGGTAAAGATCATACAACAGTGTTGCATGCATGCCGTAAAGTAAAAGATTTACGTGAAGAATCACACGATATAAAAGAAGATTATTCTAACTTGACTAGAACTCTTTCATCCTAATAATAAGGTTAAGAACAGTAGGTAACAAATGAAGTTTTCATTAAACAGAGAATTATTATTAAAGCCTCTATTACTCGTTTCTGGAGCGGTAGAAAGAAAAAGCACATTACCTATATTAGGTAATATATTGCTTGATGTAAGTGAACAGTCACTTACTTTAACTGCAACAGATTTAGAGCTTGAAATGGTCTCTTATGCGGTTATTGATAATCAAGGTGAAGATGGTAAGTTAACTATCCCTGCTAGAAAATTACTTGATATTTGTAAAAGCCTCCCTGATGGTTCGTTAATTAATTTTGAATCAGAAAATGATTCTGTGACTATTTCTTCAGGTAGAAGTAAATATTCACTCTCTACCTTACCGGCAACTGATTTTCCAAATATTGAACAATGGAAGGGTGATGTAGAATTTAAATTGTGTAAGTCTGAATTGTTAAGACTTATTGAAAGTACCCATTTTTCTATGGCAAATCAAGATGTTAGGTATTATTTGAATGGTATGTCTATTGAAACGGAAGGAAAAGAAATCCGTTCTGTTGCAACAGATGGCCACCGACTAGCGATTTGTAAATTAGCGAATGAATCTCTTGAATTGCCTAATAGGCAAGTTATTGTTCCTCGCAAAGGGATTTTAGAAATTATCCGTTTACTTGATCCTGTTGAAGAAGATGTTCAAGTATTTTTAGGATCGAATCATATTCGAATTATCGATCAAGAGTTTTCTTTTACCAGTAAGTTGGTAGATGGTCGTTTTCCAGATTATCGACGTGTCTTACCAAGAAATGGCGATAAAATATTAAATACCGATAAAGATCAGCTTAAGCAAGTTTTATCAAGAGCTTCAATTTTATCTAATGAAAAGTTTAAAGGGGTTAGACTTAACTTTGCAAATTCAGAGCTAAAGATCACCGCTAATAATCCAGAGCAAGAACAAGCTGAAGAAGTGTTAGAAATTGAATTTCCTTATGATGAAGTTGAAATTGGGTTTAACGTAAACTATGTGCTTGATGTTTTGAATGCGATTAAAGATCCTGTTGTTAAGTTTACTCTTGCTGACGCAAACAGTAGTGTAGTCATTGAAGGTGAAAATTCTGGCGAAGCAATTTATGTTGTTATGCCAATGCGTTTATAAATGTCAGTAAAAGAATTACAGGTTGTTAATTTTAGAAACTTAGCGTCAGATAAACTATCACTTCATTCAGATTTAAATTTTTTGATTGGTGATAATGGCAGTGGTAAAAGTAGCTTATTAGAATCTTTATTTTATTTAGGTCACGGTAAATCTTTTAGAACCAGTAGGGTTGAAAGTTTAATTCAAAATGATTTTGATTTTTTTATTATCAGTGTCAAATCAGATGATAATACTCAACTAGGTATTCAAAGAAATTCACTAGGTGAAAGCAAGATTAAAATCAATGGGGTTCTTTCATCAAAGCTTTCTGATTTAGCTAAAAATATTGCTGTTCAGATAGTAACACCAGAAAGTTTTAAGTTGTTTTTTGGTGGGCCAAAAGAAAGAAGAAAATTTGTTGATTTAGGATTGTTCCACGTGGAACATTCTTTTTCAAATGAGTGGAAATTATTTCAGCGAACATATAAACAAAGAAATGCTTGTTTAAGAACAAAACAGGGATTAGAGCTTTTAGATTATTGGACAGAAGAGTTTAGTCGTTTATCTGAAAATATAGCTCGTTTAAGAAACTCATATATTGAGCAGTTAAAAGTAGAATTGAAAATATGGCTTAAGATTATGTTACCCAGTTGTAGTGACGTAATTTCAATTCAATACTTACAGGGATGGAATAGTAAAAAAGAACTTAAAACCATCTTAGACGAAAACAGATATAGAGAATTAGAGAAAGGTTATTCTTTATATGGGGCACAAAAATTTGATATCCGCTTCCTTATTGATAACGCTTCTATTGAGCATCGTTTATCAAGAGGACAACAAAAGTTGTTTTTACTCGCGTTAACTTTTGCACAATCAAAATTGATTGAACAAGTTAAACGAATAAAGCCAATTTTACTAATTGATGATATTGGAGCTGAATTAGATCATAGTTCTAGACAAGCTATGTTTCGTGCAAATCAGCAACTTAATTGTCAAACAATAATATCGGCAATTGATAGGGTCGCACTGGAACCTTTAATTCCAGACGATAATAATTACAACATGTTTCACGTGAAACATGGACAAATTAAAGCAATGATTGAGTAGGCTAAACGCTATGACAGTAGAAAATGAATATGGCTCGGATAGTATTAAAGTTTTAAAAGGGCTTGATGCAGTTCGTAAAAGACCTGGGATGTATATTGGTGACACTGATGATGGCACTGGTTTACATCATATGGTTTTTGAAGTGTTGGATAACTCTATAGATGAAGCATTAGCAGGTCATTGTAGTGATATTATAGTTACTATCCATTTAGATGGTTCTGTTTCGGTAAAGGATGATGGTCGTGGAATTCCAACGGATATTCATCCTGAAGAAGGAGTTTCTGCAGCTGAAGTTATCATGACGGTATTACATGCTGGTGGTAAGTTTGGTGGAGAAGATTCTGGATATAAAGTTTCAGGCGGTCTTCATGGTGTTGGTATTTCTGTGGTTAATGCATTAAGTAGTAAACTAAAACTTAATATCAGAAGGGAAGGCAAACTTTACGAACAAATTTATCAAGCCGGTGAGCCTGAAGCGCCATTAGCGGTCATTGGTGAAAGTGAACGTACAGGTACTGAAGTTAGATTTTGGCCAAGTGCTGAAACATTCTCTGATACTTTGTTTCATTATGACTTATTAGTAAAAAGAATTCGTGAACTATCATTCTTGAACTCAGGTATTTCAATTCGTTTAATTGATGAGCGAGAAGAAGGTAAAGAAGACCATTTCCATTTTGATGGTGGGATACAAGCTTTTGTTGATTATTTAAATACTAATAAAACCGCAGTAAATGAAGAAATATTTTACTTTGATCTTGAGAGAGAAGATGGAATCATTGTTGAAGTTGCTATGCAATGGAATGATGGTTTCCAAGAAAGTATTCATTGTTTTACTAATAATATTCCACAAAAAGATGGTGGAACACATTTAAGTGGTTTCCGTACTGCATTAACCAGAACGTTAAATAGCTATATGGTTAAAGAAGGTTTAAATAAAACCAAGAAAGGTGGCAGTACAGAAACCAGTGCTTCTGGTGATGATGCTCGTGAAGGATTAACCGCCGTTATTTCTGTTAAAGTTCCAGATCCAAAATTCTCATCGCAAACCAAAGACAAGCTAGTTTCATCTGAAGTTAAAACAGCGGTTGAGCAAGCTATGGGTGAAAAGTTAGGTGAATACCTTTTAGAAAAACCAGCAGTAGCTCGCACAATTATTATGAAGATAGTTGATGCCGCTAGAGCTCGTGAAGCTGCACGTAAAGCACGTGAAATGACTCGAAGAAAAGGAGCCTTAGATATTGCGGGCTTACCTGGAAAACTAGCTGACTGTCAGGAAAAAGACCCAGCATTATCTGAACTCTATATTGTGGAAGGGGACTCTGCTGGCGGTTCAGCTAAGCAGGGACGTAACCGTAAAAACCAAGCAATATTACCTTTGAAAGGTAAAATATTAAACGTAGAAAAAGCACGTTTTGATAAAATGATTTCATCTCAAGAAGTTGGAACATTAATCACTGCGCTTGGTTGTGGTATTGGTCGTGATGAATACGATCCAGATAAATTACGTTATCACAGTATTATTATAATGACCGATGCTGATGTCGATGGCTCTCATATCCGTACGTTATTATTAACTTTCTTCTATCGTCAAATGCCTGAGATTATGGAACGAGGTTATATTTATATTGCTCAACCACCACTTTACAAAGTGAAAAAAGGTAAGCAAGAACGTTATATTAAAGATGATGATGGCTTAACTGAATATTTAACAACGTTAGCCTTAGATAATGCGGCAATACATGTTAATGACTCAGCTCCAGCAATTGCAGGAGCAGCTTTGGAAAAGTTAGTTAATCAGTTTAGAGATGTAACCGCTACTATCAAAAGATTATCTAGACAGATACCTGCTGATATCTTAGAAAAAATGATTTATAGCTCAACGATTAATAAAGAAGATTTCTCAGATAAAGCAAAAGTAGAAGCATGGACTGCAAACTTATTAGCCCAATTAGATAATCAAGACGGTAATGGTTCTATCTATTCTGTAGTTGTAAAACAAGATAGTGAACGAAATGTTTATTATCCAAGTTTCATTGTTCGCAAACATGGTATTGATACCGAATATAATTGTAGCTATGAATTTATAGACTCAAAAGAGTTTAGCTCTATTATTGCACTTAATGCAGCCATCAATGGTTTAATAGAAGAAGGTGGTTATGTTAAACGTGGCGATAAAGTTAAATATGCGACAACGTTTGAAGAAGCTTTAGATTGGTTAATGGCTGAATCTAAACGTGGACAATACATTCAACGTTATAAAGGGTTGGGGGAAATGAATCCTGATCAACTTTGGGAAACCACCATGGATCCTGAAACACGAAGAATGTTACAAGTAACGATTGAAGATGCTATTGCAGCCGATCAATTGTTTAATACTTTAATGGGCGATCATGTAGAGCCACGTAGAAACTTTATTGAAGATAACGCATTAAAAGTGGCGAACTTAGATATATAGTAGAAATATCATATGGTTAGTTTAAAAAAGAGCCTTTGGGCTCTTTTTTCATTAAAGCATAAAAGCAATTGCTAACAGATTAGATAGTTTCATTAAATTAGTGTATGTACGGACATCAATTTAGATAGCATTAAAAGAATAAGTCGCTACTTATTGAGTATTAACTCGATAAAGTTGCTTTGGTATCTAGGCGAATAATCAGACAAACGGTATACTACCGCAAGTAAATATTTAACCAGTAAAAAATCGGAAAATCATGAGCACGTTTAATAGTAAAACATTCCAAGGTTTAATTTTGCAATTGCAAGATTATTGGTCACGTCAAGGTTGTGTCATAGTTCAACCTTTAGATTTAGAAGTAGGCGCTGGTACATTCCATCCTATGACGTTTTTACGTGCAGTGGGTCCAGAGCCAATTAGTAGTGCGTATGTTCAACCTTGTCGTCGTCCTACAGATGGTCGTTATGGCGAAAACCCAAATCGTTTACAGCATTATTATCAATTTCAAGTAATGCTAAAGCCATCTCCGAAGAATATACAAGAGCTGTATTTAAATTCATTAAAAGAGCTAGGCATTGATCCATTAGTACATGATATTCGCTTTGTGGAAGACAACTGGGAATCACCAACATTAGGTGCATGGGGACTAGGTTGGGAAATTTGGTTAAATGGCATGGAAATTACCCAGTTTACATATTTCCAACAAGTAGGCGGATTAGAGTGTACACCTGTAACCGGTGAAATTACTTACGGGTTAGAACGCTTAGCTATGTATATTCAAAATGTAGATAGTATTTATGATCTTGTTTGGACTGATGGTCCAATGGGCAAGGTACTTTATGGCGATGTATTTCATCAAAATGAAGTAGAGCAGTCTGCTTATAACTTTGAACATGCTGATGTAGATGCGTTATTTCTACAGTTTGATCAGTGTGAAAAGGATAGTCAAAAATTAATTGAAGCAGGCTTAGCACTGCCTGCATATGAGCAGGTAATGAAAGCATCTCATGCCTTTAATTTACTAGATGCAAGGCACGCTATTTCAGTAACAGAGAGACAACGTTATATATTAAGAGTACGAGCTTTATCAAAGGCTTGTGCAGAAGCATATTATGCAACTCGTGAAGAATTAGGCTTTCCAATGTGCAAAAAGTCAGAAGAGCGAGGGTAACAGGATTATGAAAGATACATTACTAATTGAATTAGGTACGGAAGAGTTACCACCAAAATCGTTAAAAAAATTAGCAACAATATTTTTTGAACAGATCACGTCGCAATTAGAAGCTGCTGACCTAACGTTCGAAACGGCAACTTGGTTTGCAACACCTCGTAGACTTGCTGTAAAAGTAAGTGGATTAGATGAAAGGCAACAAGATAAAGAAATTGAAAAACGTGGTCCTGCTGTAAATGTGGCATTTGATGAAGCAGGTGAACCAAGTAAAGCTGCATTAGGTTGGGCTCGTTCAAATGGGATTACGATTGAGCAAGCACAACGTTTAAAAACCGATAAAGGCGAATGGTTATTACATAAAGCAATTCAAACAGGTAAAACCTTAGACATGCTTATTCCTGAAATGGTAAATAATGCCGTCAATAAATTACCAATACCTAAACCGATGCGTTGGGGCAGTGAACGTATTCAATTTATTAGGCCTGTGCATACACTAACTTTAATGTATGGTGATAAAGTTATTAGTGGTGAAACTTTGGGCGTATCGTCAAATAATTTATTACAAGGTCACCGTTTTCATCATGAAGGCTTAGTAACATTAATTCATGCCGATCATTATGAAGCGACTTTAAAAGAAGCCTTTGTCATTGTAGATTATCAAGCAAGACAGCAAATTATCATCGAGCAAATTAAACAGACCGAACAAGCATTATCGGTAGATGCATTGATAGATCAAGATTTACTTGATGAAGTAACTGCATTAGTAGAATGGCCAGTAACCTTGGTAGGGACTTTTGATGAAGAGTTTTTACAAGTACCAGCTGAACCGTTAATTTACTCAATGAAAGATCATCAAAAATACTTCCCAGTAAATGATAAACAAGGCCAGTTGATCAACAAGTTTATCTTTGTTGCAAACATTGAAAGTAAAGCTCCAGAAAAGGTTATTTTTGGTAATGAGAAAGTAATACGTCCACGACTTGCTGATGCTGAGTTTTTCTTTAAGACAGATAAAAAGCAAACACTTGAATCAAGGTTAGCGAGTTTAGAATCAGTATTGTTCCAAAAACAATTAGGCACATTAAAAGCTAAGTCAGAACGTATCGCTGATTTAAGTAAATTTATTGCCAAGCAAGTTAATGAAGATGCGGAACTAGCACATCGTGCAGGACTTTTAAGTAAAACAGATTTAATGAGTGACATGGTTTTAGAATTCCCTCAAGTACAAGGTACAATGGGTAAATACTACGCTATTCATGACGGCGAAGACCAATCTGTCGCACAAGCTCTAGAAGATCAATATCGTCCACGCTATGCAGGAGATAGTTTACCTGAAGGTAACATTGGTTGCTCGGTAGCCATTGCAGATAAAATTGATTCATTAGTTGGGATTTTTGGTATTAATCAGCCGCCAAAAGGTGATAAAGACCCGTTTGCTTTACGTAGGGCTGCAATTGGCTTGATACGTATTATTATTGAAAAACAATTAGATTTAGACATTGCCGTGTTAGTAGCTGAAAGTATTACCTTGTACGGTGATAAATTATCGAATGAAAATACTCAAAAAGACGTATTAGATTTTGTTTTAGGTCGTTTTAGAGCGCACTATCAAGAACAAAATATTTCAGTTGATGTTATTCAAGCCGTTTTAGCAAATGCACCTACAGCACCTTTAGATTTTGAAAAACGCATTTCTGCGGTTAGTCACTTTAAATCGATGCCTGAGGCAGAAACATTAGCAGCAGCAAATAAACGTGTTGGTAATATACTCGCGAAATTTACAGGTGAATTATTTACAGAATTTAAACCGTCATTAGCTGCAGAAAAGGCTGAAACTGAATTAGCCGAAACTTTTGCAGCAATCAGTAATAAAGTAAAACCTTTACAAGAAGCAAGAGATTATAAAGCGGTATTATCTGAGTTATCTCAGATTAAACAACCGATAGATAAGTTTTTTGATAGCGTAATGGTGATGGCTGAGGATGAACAAGTAAAAACTAATCGGTTAACTTTACTTAATGAAATCAGAAATAGCTTTTTAGCGATTGCAGATATTTCATTATTACAAAGTTGATTCTGATAAATTACAGGTAATAAAAGTAAGGTAGCTAACTATTCGCTAGTTATGCTACCTTTTTTGTTTTCAAGAATGATTAAATTGTTATAAAGATCAATAGCCCCTAGATTAAGATTTTTTAATTAAGTACTGAAAGGGAATATCGTCGCTTTGTTGTGCAACGAGTTGATGTTCCATAAAACGGCAAAAACTAGGAATATCTCGTGCTGTTGACGGGTCGTCAGCTAAAACTAACAATGTTTCGCCTGTTTTAATTTTACGTATGTTTAATCTAACCATCATTACAGGTTCAGGACACCTTAACCCAATAGCATCTAAATGATGATCAGCGCCTGCAAAAAGTTCATCCATAACCATCTATCCAATTAATTGTTTTGAAGGGTTAACTGAGTGACATACCCATTCAAATTATAATTTGTCATTATCATGTTGATAAAATCATTCGCCCGTTGTTTTGATTGAAAGTGATGACTAATAATTCGAAAATAATTGTTGGCATTCACTAATTGAAAATGAATGTTTGGATAAGAATGCTGTAATTTAACTAAAGATTGTTGACCATTACTAATATTACTAAATGCACCAAATTGCACATACCAGAAAGGTTTGTTGATAACCGGACGTATTGGTTGTTTGCTATTCTTTGGTGTTTGCTCTACTAAAACTGGCGCGACGCTTGGTCTTACTTGATTTGGCGTTTCTGTAGTCGTTGTTCTTAAAGTGGGTTCAGGAGTACGCTCTTCAGGCGTATAATTATTAAAACTTTGACCAAATTGATAACTTAGTGATAAAAACAAACTATGATTTGTGTCGATTATTTCACTGTTAAAGTGAGAAAACTGACCAAACTCAAGAGATAAATTTTTGGTAAGTTTATATGTTGCTGCAAGCATAATATAAGGTGACATTTGCTTTTCTATCACGGCTTCATTCGAGCTATTAACCACAAACCCTAAGCCTGTACCTGCTTTTAATGATAAATCTTTGTTATAGCGTTTGATAAAATTGGCACCAATCGAAAACTGGCTGTAATTAGCAAATACATCCAACTCATTGTTTTTTAAGTGAATATCACTATTGTCAAAATAACGTGTTTCAAATTCAAATGATTCACCAAATTGCCATTGATAAAAAATGTGATAACCAGGACCATCTTCCTGATCAAGATGATAGTTAAGTCCTACACCTGCTTTGTGAGTATTTTGAGCGCTCAGTGAAAAAGGCAGTAATACACTTACTAAAAAGATAATTGTTAATTTTTTCATAGGGATATTTCGAACATTTTTTTTAATATTAACAGTAAATACTGATAACTACCAAATGGCGAAATAGTTTTTTAAGTAAATATGCTTGCTTTGTTGTAATAGGGTGAATAACCTAGAGAGAGATAAATATTTCAGGTTTTTATATGCGTAACCTTTTTCTGATTATTCCCTTGTTTTTCAGTCTAGTACCTCTAATTCATGCTTCTACAGAAGGTGAATTTCGGCAAGCATTTGAAAAAGCTGAAAAACAATTGTGGAAGTCTGATTCTTCTACCTATCAAAACCTTTACCAACAGTTAAACTATTATCCATTGCAACCCTATTTAGACCAAAAACGGCTAATTCATCGGATGCGTCTTTCTTCGATAAAAGAAATAGCGGACTTTTTGGATAAATACCAAGGTTCGCCCCTTGATTGGCCATTACGAAAAAAATGGTTGAACTATTTAATAAAAAGAAACCGTCAGGCGTTATTTATCGAGTTTTTTCAACCGACTTATGACGTTAATTTAACGTGTCATTACTATCAATACCAACTAAATAAAGGTGTAAAAGAAGCTGAACTTTTCCCTAAAATTGCAGAATTATGGGTAGTAGGAAAGTCTCAACCTAAATCATGTGATCCATTATTCGAACGATGGCAAAAAGCAGGTTTACGTACCGCTGAGCATGTTTGGCAACGTCTATCGTTAGCGGCTGATGGTGGAAAACATACTTTAATTCCATATTTGACGGGTTTGTTGCCAAAAAACGAACAATATTTGGGAAAGCTTTGGCATAAAGTAAGAAGAGATCCCGCTTATATTACTAAATTATCGAGATTTCCAAATAAAAACGAGAAAGAAACCACCATTTTTACTTATGGTATTAAAAGGTTAATTTGGCGAGATCAGAATAGGGCGCTTAAATCATATAAACAAGCACAAACTGCTTTTGATTTTAATACCGATCAACAACAGCAAATTGCGTTGAAATTTGCTTTAGCTTTAGCCAGTAAAAATCATGATTTAGCTAATGAATGGTTACAGCAAGTTGACGATAACAACTTAACTGACAATATTATTCAATGGAAAATTGCCGATGTATTAAGAAAACAAGATTGGCCAACGATTAAAACAGAACTACTTTCTTTACCTAAAGCTTATCAACAGAAGCAACAATGGAAATATTGGTATGCCCGAAGCTTATTAGCAACTAACGAAGATGTTGTTGGTAAGCAATTAATGGAAGCGTTAGCTGATAGCCGCCATTACTACGGGTTTTTAGCCGCGACTTACAGCGATAAGCCAGTGAATTTACAAGATAAGCCACTGAAAATTACCGAACAAGAAAAAATAGAGATATTTAAAAATGTAGCTGGTAAACGAGCTTTTGAATTTTTCCATTTAGGTCGTTATTACCATGCGCGATTAGAGTGGAATTACTGGTTGCGACAATTAAATGAACGACAAAAGTTAGTTGCTGCAAAGTTAGCTAATGAAATTGGTTGGTATGACCGTGCAATTTTTGCTTTATCACAAGTGGGTTACTTAGATGATGTCGATTTGCGTTTTCCGTTAGCATTTAATGATGAAATAAAACAACACGCGAGCAAGTATTCAATTGATCCCGCATGGGCCTTTGCTATTACTCGACGAGAAAGTTCATTTATGTCTGATGCTAACTCTTCCGTAGGAGCGAGAGGATTAATGCAGTTAATGCCTGATACCGCTAAACATTTAACAAGACGGAAGAAAGTATCGACGAAATATTTACTGGATAGTAAAAATAATATTAATTTAGGCACAAAATATTTAAAAGATTTACTTGATAGGCATAAAGGAAACCAAGTTCTGGCTACTGCCGCTTATAATGCAGGGCCTTATCGAGTTAAAAAGTGGCTAAAATCAGCAAATGAATTACCTGCTGATATTTGGATTGAAACTATTCCTTTTCGAGAAACACGAGAATATGTAAAAAGCGTGCTAGCTTACCAAGAAATTTATCAACATAAAGTAGGTGAAGAAAGTTCGTTATTTGATCAGCTACACAGTTTAAATATTTCTCAATTATAGTATTCACGACTTGCTGATATTTGAAAAAGTATAGGTGGTTAGCTCAGCGTGCTGAGTTTAGTGCAGATTGAGCTTACAATTGCTGAACTGCAAATATCGCTATGATATGATAGCTAAAATTTTTCATCAGGGTGATCAAATGAGAATGAGTAAACTTTCTACCTTATATCCAGCACATGTTGCTGAACTGCAAATAAGAGCCAAAAATGCACTTAAACGAGACAATTTGCAGGGAATGGTCATTCATTCAGGACAAGAATTAAAGGTATTCTTAGATGATTTAAGCTACCCATTTAAAGTGAACCCTCATTTTAAACATTGGCTTCCTTTGGTGAACATCCCCAATTCTTGGTTGATTATAAATGGTGAAGATAAGCCGACCCTTATTTATTACCAGCCGACTGACTTTTGGCATAAAGTTATTGCGTTGTCAGAAAGTTACTGGAATGAGTTTTTTGATATTAAAATACTTAACAAAGCGTCAGCTGTAGACCAACTTTTACCTTATGATAAAAAAGGGTATGCGTATATAGGTGCACATGTTGAAGTGGCCCAAGCGCTAGGATTTGACAGTATCAACCCTGATACACTATTGAATTATTTGCATTTTCATCGTGCCTATAAAACATCATATGAGCAAGAATGTATGCGACTTTCGAATAGTATTGCTGTTAAAGCACATAAAGCCGCAAAAGCCGCATTTTTTGATGGCGCATCGGAATATGATATCCAACAAGCTTATTTAAAAGCTAGCCAACAAACCGACAGTGAAACTCCATACGGTAATATAGTGGCGCTTAATGAAAATACCGCTATTTTGCATTATACGGCATTAGAAAGAGGGGTACCTCAAGCGCATCGTTCTTTCTTAATTGACGCGGGGGCAAATTTTCATGGTTATGCCTCAGACATTACCAGAACCTACTCATATAAACGTGATAAGTTTGCTGAATTAATTGCTCGCATGGATCAATTAATGCTGAATGCGGTTGATGGGCTTCAACCAGGTAAAAGTTATGTTGATTTACATATCAACGTATATCATGAGATCGCCAATGTATTACATGAATTTGACTACTTAACGGTAGATGCGGCAACGGCTGCTGAAGCTGGTGTAGTGAGTACCTTTTTCCCACATGGACTTGGTCATCACTTAGGATTGCAAACTCACGACGTTGGTGGTTTTATGGCAGATGAACGAGGTACACATGTTAATACTCCAGAAAATCACCCTTTCTTAAGAACGTCTCGCATTATTGAAAGTGAGCAAGTGTTTACTATAGAACCTGGTTTATATTTTATTGACTCATTATTATCTGATTTAAAACAATCTAAAAATGGCGAAATGATTCATTGGAAAAATGTCGATGAAATGCGCCAGTTTGGTGGTATTCGTATTGAAGATAATATTATAGTGCATCAATCGCATAACGAAAATATGACTCGTGATTTAGAATTAGACTAAAAAAGTAAAAGTTTAACGTGTCACAAACATATCAAATAGCGGCGAGTGAAGTAACAGACGAAACAATTATCAATAAAAGTCGATTTATTTGTTATCTATCACCTTGTGCGTCTAATGAAGCCGCTAAAACCTTCTTAAAAAAAGTCATCGAATTGCACCCACAAGCGCGACACCATTGTTACGCGTTTGTCAGTTCGCATCCTAAAAATAGCCAATGTTATGGCTTTTCAGATGATGGCGAGCCATCAGGTACCGCTGGTCGTCCAATGTTAAATGTACTGCAAGGTAGTAACATAGGAGAAGTTTGCGCGGTAGTGGTTCGTTATTTTGGCGGTATAAAACTAGGCACTGGCGGTCTGCAAAGGGCATACGGGGGAAGTGTTAGGCAAGCCCTGACTTTATTAAAGACAAAAACTAAAATTCCTATGGTACACAAAACGTTAGCATGTCAGTATACTCAAGTGAATGATGTGCTACATTTACTTAGTACTATCGGTGGTGAGGTGGTTGAACAATGCTACCAAGTGGATGTTGCATTAACATTAGCTATTCCAGAAGCCAACGTATTGTTATTAAAAGAACAATTAAAAACGTTGTCATCTGGTCAATTAATCTTAAAGTCAGTTTAGTCACATGAATAATAAGAAGTACCATTAGTCGTGCAATATAAAAATATTATCCGCATATTAGGACTTTTAGTGACCATACTGAGCGTCACTATGCTGCCACCTGCTTTAATCT
The DNA here is from genome assembly GCF_030546755.1 of Colwellia sp. 1_MG-2023. Classification (GTDB taxonomy): domain Bacteria; phylum Pseudomonadota; class Gammaproteobacteria; order Enterobacterales; family Alteromonadaceae; genus Thalassotalea_H. The sequence continues at coordinate 18,870 of NZ_JAUOPE010000011.1, read as the reverse complement.
CCTTAATTTATCGTGATGGTGGCGGTGTTTCATTTTTAATGTCTTTTGTATTCTGCTTAATCGCAGGGTTATTTGCTTGGTATCCTAACCGAGAGGAACGAAGTGATTTAAGAGCCAGAGAGGGCTTTTTAATTGTTGTTTTGTTTTGGACTGTTTTAGCCAGTTTCTCAGCAATACCTTTGATGTTATTAGACCAACCTAACTTGTCGGTAGCTGATGCTTTTTTTGAATCTTTTTCAGGTTTAACAACCACTGGCGCGACGATACTCACTAAAATAGACGGCCTGCCACATGCGGTTTTGTGGTATAGACAACAATTACAATGGTTAGGCGGTATGGGCATTATCGTGTTAGCGGTTGCGGTTCTTCCTATGCTTGGAGTTGGTGGCATGCAGTTATATCGCGCTGAAACACCAGGGCCAGTGAAAGACTCAAAAATGACGCCTCGAATCGCTGACACCGCCAAACATTTATGGTTTATCTATCTCTCATTAACGATCGCTTGCTCAATCAGTTATTGGTTAGCTGGTATGAGCGGTTTTGATGCCATTTGCCATGCTTTTTCTACCATAGCAATTGGTGGTTTTTCTACTCATGACTTAAGTATGGGATATTTTGATAGTCCTTTAATTAATTTTGTCTGTGTGTTTTTCTTACTTATTTCCGGTGTTAATTTTGCGCTGCATTTTGCTGTTGTTCATAGTAAATCATTGCGGGCATATTTTTATGATCCAGAATTTAAAGTGTTTATTTCAATTCAAATTGCCTTAACCTTGCTCTGTTTTACCGTATTAATGTCTGTTGGTGTTTATGAAACAGGCTTTGAAGCTTTCGATCAGGCTTTATTTCAATCGGTATCAATTAGTACAACAGCAGGCTTTGCAACCACGTCATTTGCTGAATGGCCTACGCTTTTACCTATTTTATTAATATTTTCTAGTTTTATTGGTGGTTGTGCAGGTAGTACTGGCGGTGGTATGAAAGTTGTTCGGGTAGTTTTATTGTATCTACAAGGATTAAGAGAACTTAATAAGCTTGTTCATCCTAAAGCTATTTTTACCATTAAACTTGGCAATAAAGCGCTACCTAATCGAGTCGTTGAAGCAATATGGGGCTTTTTCTCGGCATATGCGGCGGTGTTTGTACTCTGTATGTTGGCATTATTAGCTGCAGGTGTTGATGACATTACAGCCTTTACTGCTGTTGCAGCCTGTTTAAACAACTTAGGGCCTGGTTTGGGCGAGGTTGCGTCTAGCTTTGCTAGCCTGGGCGATTCGAGTAAATGGGTACTTATTTTAGCGATGTTATTTGGACGGTTAGAAATATTTACCTTGTTGGTGTTATTTACCCCTGCGTTTTGGCGTTCGTGAATCGACTAATAAAATAAACTCTAATGAGAATATTCGTCTGACTGCTGAATTTTGAAAATATCTTCGCGATACACTAGGCTTAAGTTATTATTTTAATTCATATAATTAGTTATGTTTAAAAACACAGCATTTAACAAGTTTAGTACTTATTTTTTAACTATGATTTTTTTGCTTTTTAACTGTCAAGTTATTGCTAAAAACTTCGGTTGCGAAAACCCATTAATATTATCTTCAACGATTGATTGGTATCCATACATATATATGAGCCCTGAAGGGGTTAGCATGGGAGCTGATATTGAGTTACTTCGAATTATTTTAAATGAAGTTGGCTGTGAATTAAAAGTCGTACATTTTCCTGAAAGACGTTCTTTGTTTGAATTAAAAAAAGGTAATGTTGATATTGGTCTTGGCGCTAGCTTTAATAAGGAACGAGCTCAAGCATATTGGTATAGTAACCAGTATAGACATGAAATCAATCAATTTGCCTATCGTACAAATGATAGGAGTATTAGTGAATCTACCAATATTAAGAATATTATTGAATCAGATAAAATCATCGCTATAAACCTTGCTGGTTGGTATGGCGAGGAAATTGAAAAAGCAAAAGCAGATAGTAATAACTTTATTTATAGTGACACGGTGAGTAAGCGATTAAAAATGCTTAATTATGAGCGAGTAGATATTGTTATCGACGATAGTATTGTTCTATGTCACGAATTAAATCGACTCCCTTTCCCTGAAATAACTATTCATTCATCAGTACTTTATGAAACCCCGATATATTTTTTGTTTAATAAAAAGACAGTTTCAAAGAGTTTTATTGATAAATTTAATAAAGCTTTAGAAGAAATGCGTATTAGCGGACAATTAAAGCAACATTATATCGATAACCTGCACGTAACTTGCTCTGTAAATTAGTCTATTCCCTTAAAAGAACTTAAGCGGATCAACATAGAATAATTTCTCTACATCTGAAATATATTTCTTATTCACTAAAAATAAAATCACATGATCTTCGGCTAAAATTTCAGTATGAGAGTGGGCGATGATAACTTCTTCATCACGCACTATCGCACCAATGGTTGTACCTGGAGGTAACTTTAATGAAGCAATAGTTCTGCCAATAACTTTAGATGAGTTTTCATTACCTTTGGCTACAATTTCTATCGCTTCCGCTGCACCGCCTCGTAAACTATAAACATTATTAATACTACCTTTACGTACATGAGTTAATAATGCTGAAATTGTTGCGTGTTGTGGAGAAACGGCGATATCGATATTACTGCCATGGACTAAATCAATATAGGCGCTACGTTGTATCAACACCATGGCTTTGCGCACACCTAAACGTTTTGCGAGTAAAGATGACATAATATTGGCTTCGTCATCGTTTGTGACAGCAATAAAAACATCAAATTGGTCAACATGTTCTTCCATCAATAGTTCTTGATCTGATGAATCACCGACAAAGACTAAGGTATCGTTTAGCTCAGAAGCTAAATAAGCGGCACGTTTAGGTGTGTGCTCAATTAGTTTCACTTGATGATTTTTTTCTAATAAGCGAGCTAAGCCAGCTCCAATATTACCACCACCAGCAATCATGATTCGTTTGTAAGCAGGCTCAAGTTTTTGTAATTCGTTCATAACAGCACGAATATGAATAGTAGCGGCAATGAAAAACACTTCATCATCTGCTTCAATCACGGTTGTGCCAAGTGGACGAATAGGCTTACCGTTACGATATATAGCAGCAACCCGCGTATCAACATTAGGAATATGTTCTCGCAGAGTTGACAGGGCATGACCTACTAATAAACCGCCATAATAGGCTTTAACAGCAACTAAACTCACTTTACCTTTAGCAAATTCTAATACTTGTAATGCACCTGGGTAATCAATTAATCGAGCGATATCTCGAGTAACTAATTCTTCAGGTGCAATAACGTGATCGACAGGAATATTTTCGTGCTGAAATAACTCATCTTGATATTTCAAAATTTTAGCAGAACGTATACGAGCTATTTTTGTGGCGGTATTAAATAATGAATAACAAATTTGGCAGGCAATCATATTGGTTGCATCGTCACTGGTTACGGCAACAATAAGTTCAGCATCTTCAGCACCCGCTTGTTTTAATACATCAGGGTGTGAACCTTGACCTACTACCACTTGCAGGTCCATTTTATCTTGCAACTCGCGCAATATTTCTGCGTTGGTATCAATTAAAGTGATGTCGTTTTTTTCACCCACTAAATTTTCCGCGAGTGTGCCACCAACTTGTCCTGCGCCAATTATGACTATTTTCATTGGATGCTATCCGTTATTTTTCTTTTTTAGCTTAGCGTAGTAAAAACCATCCATAGACTGTTCATTCGGTAATATTTGCCAGCCTATTTTCTGTTGGGTATTTTCTATTGCTATCAGCTCTGCATCGGAATTTTCTGAAATAAACTGCTGAATTTGTTCACAGTTTTCTTCAGGTAAAATACTACAAGTAACATAAAGCAAAGTACCACCGGGTTTAAGCAATGACCATATATTTTTCAATATTTGTTGTTGTAATAACGTCAGTGCTTCAATATCTGTTGATTTTCTTAACCATTTTATATCTGGGTGACGCCTGATCACACCAGTGCCAGAACAAGGTGCATCAAGTAATATGCGGTCATATTCTTGATTGTCCCACCATAGTTCAGGTTTAGACGCATCGGCGGCAATAACTTTTGCAGTTAGGTTAAGTCGAGCGAGATTTTCTTTTACACGTAATAAGCGTTTATCTTCAATATCAATGGCAGTCATTGATTTTATCGACGGACTAAGCTCTAAGATATGACATGTTTTACCACCGGGTGCTGCACAGCAATCAAGTACGTGATCATTGGGTTGGCAATCTAAAAGTACAGCCGCTTGCTGAGCCGCGCCATCTTGTACCGATACATGGCCAAGCTCAAAGCCCGGCAGATTATTTACATCTGTTGCTTGAGCTAACTTTATTGCTCCAGAGAATTCATCACAGCTATCTACTTCGATATCAGCCTTTGCTAATAATTCGAGATATTGATTAATCGTATGATGCTGTTGATTAACTCTTAGCCACATTGGTGGTTTTTCTTGATTGGCGTTTAGAACGGCCCGCCAGTCATTTGGGTAAGCATTTTGTATTTTTTTAATAAACCAGCCAGGGTGATTAAATTTTATTGCATCAGGCAAATTTTCATTGTTATCAGATGACTTACGCTGAAAATTACGCAAAATACCATTAACTAAAGCTTTTAAATGTTGATGTTTCAAAGGTTTAGTGGCAGCAACGGTTTCGCTGACTGCTGCATGATCTGGTATGCGGGTATACTTTATTTGATAAATACCTACCAACAGCAAAAAATGCACCGCTCTTTGTTTAGCGACTAATGGCTTTTGAATCAGTTGTCTTACTTCATGCTCTAATTCAGGTAAGTAGCGTAATACGCCATAACATAACTCCTGTAGTAGCCCTTTATCTTTACCTACTACTTTTTCTTGCTGTGTTGGTAACTCATCAGCAAGACTACGTCCTTTATCAATGACGGCATAAGTACATTTAGCGGCTAGGGCTCTTACATTTGTTGCCATTATGTTATTCACCTAAACCATTAATAGATTGACCTTTTTGAAACCATTCAGCGCGTCCATTTAATATGTCAGAAAACGGCAGCGCTTTTTTGCCCGGTAATTGCAAAATTTCTAATTTTAACGCCTGATCACCAGTAGCTACGGTGACACCTGTTTTATCGACATTGATAATGGTGCCAGGAGTCTCGCTAAAATCATCTTCAACAATACTGGCTTGCCAAGCGCGAATACGGTGTTGTTTTTGTTTGTCATCATTAAAAGTAAACTGAGCGACAGGCCAAGGAATATAAGCACGAAGCTTTTGATGTAAAGTTTTTGCTGATAATTGCCAGTCAAATTCTGCTTCATCTTTATTAAGTTTAGCTGCGTGCGTGGCTAAATCATTACTTTGTGGTTCAGCGTGATGTTTATTTTCAGCCATTAACTGCAATGTTTCGGTTAAAGCTTGAGGCCCTAATTCGGCAAGTTTCTCATAAATACTAGCACTGGTATCTTGTTGGCTGATTTCACAAATCGCTTTTAAAATCATATCGCCAGTATCAAGACCTTCATCCATTTGCATGATGGTAACACCGGTTTCTACATCACCTGCTTCAACAGCGCGTTGAATAGGGGCGGCGCCACGCCATTTAGGTAAAATAGAACCGTGAACATTAATACAGCCTAGTCGGGGCGCGTCTAATATAACTTTAGGCAGTAATAAACCGTAGGCAACCACCACCATAATGTCTGCATGGTAATTTAATAATGTTGCTTGATCTTTACTTTCTTTGAAATGCTGCGGTTGTTCAACGGGAATATTGTTTTCAATGGCTAACAGCTTAGTAGCACATGCCGTGAGTTTTTTACCTCGGCCAGCAGGTTTATCCGGTGGACAATACACCGCAATAACATTGTGGTGAGAATTGATCAGTGCAGCTAAATGCTTGGCGGCAAAATCAGGAGTACCGGCAAAAATAATATTTAAAGGTTGTGACATAGGTAGATTCTATTCTTAATAATAGTGATTAAGCGCCAGCTTTTGCTAAACGAGCTTCTTTTTCTAACTTTGTTTGAATACGCTTACGCTTTAGTGGTGATAAATAATCCACAAAAAGCACTCCATCAAGATGATCTAACTCATGTTGAATACAAATTGATAATAACTCGGTTGCGTCTAGTTCAAATTCTTCGCCATTGATATCAAGTGCTTTTACAGTGACTTCTGTGTGGCGTTCTACTTTTGCATAGTTGCTTGGCACCGACAAACAACCTTCCTCGTTAATCATGATTTCATCATTTTTCTTGATAATTTCAGGATTAATTAAAACATAAGATTGTTCTTTGTCTTCGGAAACATCAATTACCACGATCCGTTGATGTATATTTACTTGGGTTGCCGCTAAGCCCACACCATTTTCTGCGTACATAGTTTCAAACATGTCAGCAACAATGTTTTTAATATCTTCATTCACTTCAGCAACGGGCGCTGCTTTAGTGCGTAGTCTTTCATCTGGAAATCGTAAAACGTCTAATATAGCCATAATTTTTCAAAAGAATTCGCGAAATTTCGCATAGAGTGTTATGTTTCAATTTTAGCCATTAAATATAATTAATCCTAGTGCTTTACGTTACTTTAGGTTAATTGAAAGAAGAATAGGCGGATAAATATGCTAAAAAGGATAACGTTAACGATATTTTGTTTAATTTTGCCGTTGAGTGTTATAGCAGATGAGCTTCAGTTGACGAAGAATGCACCAACGTCTTATGTTGTAAAAAAAGGCGATACACTTTGGGACATTTCAGCAAAATTTTTACAGCAACCATGGTTATGGCCAAAATTATGGAGAATTAACCCTGACATTGAAAATCCTCATTTAATTTATCCAGGTGAAGAACTGAACCTTATATATGATGAACAAGGTCGTCCAATGTTGGTGAAAGGAAAACCTGCATTAAAATGGTCTCCTAAAGTTCGTACTGCACTTAAAGATCAAAATCCGGTTGAAACCATTTCGCTTAATGTTCTATCTCCTTTTGTTAAATATGACACCGTACTTTCAGGAGAAGACATTGAAAGCGGCCCTTATATTTTAGGCAGTGATGACGGTTATAAATCAAGCGTGGATGGCGTTAAGCTTTACGTTAACGGTGATTTAGCGACAGGTAAGTCTTATGGGGTTTATCAAAAAGCCGATGCAATCATTTCACCTTCCACTGAAGAAATTATTGGTTATCATGCTCGTTTAGTTGGCACTGGTAAAGCGATTCGACAAGGTGATAAAGCCAGTAAAACGCCAGCCACTATTTATGTGGAAGGCGCTTTAAGAGAAATTCGTGCTGGCGATATTGTAAAACCAGTCAATGAAGGACAAATGTTACCTTCATTTTTTACCATGCAAGCGGCAAGTCATGACGTTCAAGGTGAAATCATTAAAGCATCCAATGGCATGCGAGAATTTGGCAAGCTTGAAGTGGTGTTTATTGACCAAGGTAATAGCCACGGCGTAAAACAAGGTGATGTTTTATCGGTAAATCGATTAAGCCCTGGCGTAGTAGAAACTAACGATGGTCCTGTGTATACGACTGATGCATCTCGTTGGAATAGAATGGCTAACGACGCTGAATCTGATTATCAAATGCCGAAAGAAGCTATTGGTAAAATGATGGTTTTCAAAGTGTTTGAACAAGTCAGTATGGCGATCATTTTGAATTCTGAAAAACCGTTAAGGCTTCAAGATTCAGTAACGGCGCCATAAAAAAACCGCGTAATAAATATTATTGGACTGTTTTAAGGAGAAAACAGATGCAATCTCAGGATGAAGCTGCACAAAAAGTAAAGCATTAAGCCAACCGAACCACACAAATAATGTGCGGTTTTGGTTGGCTTTAAAGTTTATTCCACGACTTGCCATTCATAAAAAGTTAGCGCTCGTTGAGCAATATACCATTATAGATTTATTTACCAAACCGCCGCTTCATAGCAATATCTCACTCACAGAGAAACAATATCAAGCGTTAATCTCGCCCGATTGGCAGCGAATAGACGTCATCATAGAAAGTGTAAAGTCACTCGACGCCACTATTATTCCTTTTGATCATGCTGATTATCCACATAAACTAAAAGAAATATATGATCCGCCTTTGGTGTTGTTCGTTAAAGGCGACTGTAAAGTGCTAAACCGCCCTCAATTTGCGATTGTCGGTAGCCGCAATGTCAGTGTTCACGGCCGAGAAACGGCGTATCGATTTGCCCGTGAATTATCTCAACAAGGAATTGTTGTCACAAGTGGTTTAGCGTTAGGTGTTGATGCTCATGCTCATAAAGGAGTTGTTGATAATAACAGTGCAACCATTGGGGTTATCGCCACAGGGTTAGATAGCTGTTATCCGGCTCGCCATAAACCTTTAGTAAAAGCAATTATTGAAAATGGCGGGGCCATTGTCAGTGAGTTTTTACCAAGTACTCCACCTAAAGCGGGACATTTCCCAAAACGAAATCGTATTATTAGTGGTTTGTCTGCTGGCGTGTTGATTATCGAGGCGGCAATGAGAAGCGGCTCGTTAATTACTGCACGTTTTGCTCTGGAACAAAATCGAGATGTTTTTGCTGTGCCCGGCAATATTAATAATCCGCAAATTAAAGGCTGTCACTGGTTAATTAAACAAGGGGCTAAATTAGTTGAGGAACTTGCCGATATAATGGAAGAAGTAAGCTTTGATTCAAAAAATAGTCTAGACTTAAGATTAAAGCAGAGTAGAAACAAAGAGAAAGAAAAAGAGTCAAAAAAAAGTTGTGATCAGGACTTGTTTAACGATTCATTGTTAGCTAGTGTGGGATATGAAATCACTCCCGTAGATACGGTGGTTTCTCGGAGTAAACTACCCACAGACGTAGTGCTAACCCGATTAACAATGCTTGAGCTTAGAGGTCTGGTGTCTGCGGTGCCAGGGGGCTACCTTAAAAATTAATAGGGGCTAAATATGTTTGATATCTTGATGTACCTTTTTGAAAACTATATTCATAGTGAAGCCGAGGTAATGGTAGACCACGACATACTCACTGATGAATTAACACGGGCTGGCTTTCACCAAGATGAAATATATAAAGCACTTGCTTGGTTAGAAAAATTAGCCGCTTTGCAAGACACCGACAGCTATCCGTATTATTCGCGTGAAGCCAGTCGTTCATTTCGTATTTACACCGAAGACGAAAGCCAAATACTTGATCAAGAATGTCGTGGCTTTTTGATGTTTTTAGAACAAGTAAATGTACTAGATTTCACCACGCGTGAAATGGTGATTGATAGGGTCATGGAGCTTGATACCAAGTACTTCACTATTGATGATTTAAAATGGGTTGTCTTAATGGTGTTATTTAATGTACCCGGTAAAGAATCTGCTTATTCTCAAATGGAAGATTTGATCTTCGATGAACAAGAAGGGCCGTTACATTAATTAAACGGACCATACGTTAATTAAGCTTTTCATATCAGCTAGCGAGAATAGTCGAATATAAATTAGGCTATTCTCACAAACCCCTCTTATGGCATAATAGTCGTATATTATGTTACTTGTGTTTTTTATATGTCTGATCCTGACGATTCAATGTTTTCACATCATGAACATGCACTTGAAAAAGCGAATGAGCCTTGCCCTGAATGCGGTAGTGAATTAGCGATAAAACATGGTAAATCGGGCGCTTTTTGGGGGTGTGTTTCATATCCGGCTTGCGCTTTTACTCGCCCCATTGTTGAACATGAAAAAGTTGAAGATCAAATTTTGGCGGGAAGTGAATGCCCTAAGTGTGGTCATGAACTTGCAGTTAAACAAGGTCGTTACGGTATGTTTATCGGTTGTAGCAATTTTCCTGCGTGCCACCATATTGAAGACCAAAACCATCATGAAGATGCTGGCGTTAATTGCCCTAAATGCAAGAAGGGCGAGTTAATCGAACGCACCAGTCGTTACGGTAAAATTTTCTATTCTTGTGATAATTATCCAAAGTGCAAATTTATTGTCAATCATCCACCCGTTGCCGGAACATGTCAGCAATGTGGTTTTGAGCTGTTGTTGAAAAGAAATATGTCGGCGGGTAAAAAACTGCAATGTGCGCAGAAAAAGTGTAGTCATTTTCAAACAGCATAAAGACCGTAACACTACGGTCTTTATGCTGTTCTTTTATAAGTTATTGAGATACCTTCGCGAGGTAACGTTTGGCAAAATCGTTTAAATCAGGAAAAGATTCTTGCTTTAATAACGATGACAATTGAACTAGACGCTCGGCTAATTCTGCTTCGTCTTTACCACAAAGATTGATATGGCCCATTTTTCGACCTTCACGCTTGGCTTTATCGTACCAATGCATTGCAACACTTGGTATTGAGTAAATTTCATCAGAAATATCGTCTTCACCAATAATATTGACCATAGCTGTTGGACGAATCAGTTGTGTGCCGCCTAATGGTAAACCACAAATAGCGCGAAGGTGATTTTCAAATTGACAAGTGTCGGCACCTTGTTGTGTCCAATGTCCTGAATTATGTACTCTTGGGGCAATTTCATTCACTAGTAACTGTTCGCCCACTTGGAAAAACTCTATCGCAAGTACCCCAACATAATTTAATTTTTCAGCAATTTTTGCAAATACTTCAGCAGCATTTGACTGTAGGCTTACTTCGCTAGGCGCAGCTACTGAAACACTTAAAATACCATCGGTATGATGATTTTCAGTTAAAGGATAAACAGCGATTTCACCATGAGTATTTCGTGCGCCAACTAATGATACTTCTCGATCGAAAGGTACCATTTGTTCAGCCACAATGCCTTGAGCTACGGAAGATGTTGCGTTGGCGATAAATGCTGCCATTTCTTGCCAAATGGCCTCTGCTTGCTCTAGAGATTTTAACCGCCATTGGCCTTTGCCATCATAGCCCTCTAAAGCACTTTTAAAAATTATTGGTAAAGTTAGTTGCTGAAGCGCTTGTTCAAAATCAGCTTTCGTAGCTATTACTACATGTTTTGCGTTGGCTACATTACACGACTCAAGTAGAGCTTTTTCAAGCCGACGATCGCCGCCAATTTTTATCGCATCACTGCTTGGTAATAACTTACCGCTTTTTTCACATTCATTTAAAGTGTTATGAGCAACGTGTTCAAATTCTGCGGTGATCACATCACACTGTGCAATACCGTTAGGTAAATCCCCATAAATATGTTCAGGATCAACAGGGTGAACAACTTTATTCGTTCGTACGTCAAATGCTTTAATGTCCATACCTAACGGAGCGCCCGCTAAATCCATCATTCGGGCTAATTGTCCTGCGCCTAATACCAACACTTTTTTCATTGTAATAAACCTATTCAGCGGGGTTTGGGTTACTTAAAATAGTTTCTGTTTGTTCTTTTCTAAAAGCTTCAATATTTGCCATGATTTCTGGATTATGCGTACCAATAATTTGTGCGGCTAATAAGCCTGCATTCGCAGCACCAGCAGTACCAATTGCTAATGTACCTACAGCAATGCCTTTTGGCATTTGAACAATTGAAAGTAAAGAGTCTTGACCATTTAGCGCTTTTGATTGTACTGGTACACCTAAAACGGGGAGGGGTGTAAAAGCGGCTGCCATACCTGGTAAATGAGCTGCACCGCCAGCGCCGGCAATAATTACGTTAATGCCACGATCTTTTGCTGTTTCAGAATATTCAGCCAGTAAATGAGGTGTTCTATGTGCCGATACTACTTTTGTTTCATAAGGAACTTTTAATAAATCAAGCATATCTGCTGCGTGTTGCATTGTTGGCCAATCTGACTTTGACCCCATAATTATACCGACTTTCATGATTTATCACCTTATAGTTTAAGTGCCGAAGTAGTGATTGTAGCATCACCGAAAATAAGCCGCGCATTATACCTTCGTTTGCTTTAATACGGAAATATGTTGGGCTATTTTGTTTGTAAAAGCGATGACTAAAATAAGATTGTTTTGATATATAAAAACAGAACTGTTTTGTTGTAGACAATAATTCTTATTTCATCCGGTATGTAGGCATTTTTTAAAAATTAATCTATTAATTGTCGACAGTATTAGACCAAAGGAGGATAGGTAAAAATTTTAATGTACGTAAAATAACCATATCTAACATTATGCTTAGCAAAGTCATAACATTAAAATAGTGAGGTTGAGTCATGAGTAATATTTATCATCAAGGACTAAACAAGGTCGCTGCCAACAGCCAACCTTTAACTCCGATCAATTTCTTAAACCGAACCGCTGATGTATATCCTGATAAAGTGGCTATTATTCATGGTGAGCAAAAGATTACTTATCGAGAATACCGAAATAATGTTCGTTGCTTAGCGTCTGCTTTAGTTCAGCGAGGTGTAAAAACGGGAGATACTGTCAGTATTATTGCCGCTAATATTCCTGCCTTTTTAGATGCACATTATGGCGTGCCATTAACGGGAGCTGTGCTGAACTCGATTAATATTCGATTAGACGCGCAAGCAATTGCATTTATTTTAGATCATGGTGAATGTGATGTATTACTAACGGATACGGCATTTGCGCCAGTGGTTAAAAAAGCTTTAGCATTGTGCTCACGTAAGCCTCTTGTGATAGATATCGACGATGATGTAGATTGTGAAGAGGCGGAATGTCTCGGAGAAATTGAATATCAAGCGCTATTAGCTGAAGGAGATAAACACTATCAAGGCAATCATATTGTTGATGAATGGCAAGCGTTAGCGCTCAATTATACCTCGGGCACCACAGGTAATCCAAAAGGTGTGGTTTACTCTCATCGTGGTGCGTATTTAAATGCTGTTGGTAATAATATGATTTGGCCGATTAATAATCAGTCGGTGTATTTATGGACGCTACCTATGTTTCATTGTAATGGTTGGTGTTTTCCATGGACAATTGTTGCAATGGCTGGAACGCAAGTTTGTTTGCGACAAGTTGAAGTCAATGCCATTGTTAACAGCTTAATTGATCATCAAGTGAGTCATTTTTGTGGGGCTCCAATTGTCTTAAATATGATTTTAAATGCCGAAAATGATTTATTAAATAAAGTACCTCGCGGAATTAGTATTATGACTGCAGGTGCTCCGCCACCAGCAACCGTGATCAAAGGCATGGAATCTAGAGGCTTTGATATTACGCAAGGTTATGGTTTAACTGAAGTTTATGGACCGTGTGTGGTCAGTGAGTGGAAAGAAGAATGGAATCAATGTAATGACGATGAGCGGGCGGCATTAAAAGCAAGACAAGGTGTGCGTTATCCTACTCAAGAAGAAGTTGATGTTTTAGACCCCGATACAATGCAAGCCGTTCCAGCTGATGCCGAAACCATTGGTGAAATTATGTTTCGCGGCAATACCACCATGAAAGGTTATTTAAAAAATGACACGACAACGACGGAATCATTTAAAGGTGGCTGGTTTCATTCGGGAGATTTAGCGGTAAAACATCCAGATGGTTTTATAGAAATTCGTGATCGTTCTAAAGATATTATCATCTCAGGCGGTGAAAATATTTCCTCTGTAGAAATTGAAAGTGTGCTATATCAACATCCTGCTATTTTAGAAGCGGCAGTCGTTGCGAGAAAAGATGAAAAATGGGGTGAAACTCCTTGCGCATTTGTCAGTGTAAAAGCAGGAAAAAATGCGACAGAATCTGAGATTATTACTTTTTGTCGGGAGCATATGGCAAACTTCAAAGCGCCAAAAACAATCGTGTTTAGCGATTTACCCAAAACGTCTACCGGTAAAATTCAAAAATTTATTTTACGTGCGAAAGTCAAAGAGTTGTTTGAGGATGAAACTCAATAGAAGAAAACGACCATTTAAATTGTTAAACAGTATGTTTTCATTAGGCAACCGGGGTAAAAACTCCGTATAATCACTGCTAATTTAATTTTAGTAACTTTTTATTATGACGTTAACCGCAGTAGACAGCTATTTAAATGGCGGCATTATCGCTTACCCAACTGAAGCCGTATTTGGCTTAGGGTGTGACCCTGATAATATTGACGCTATAGAAAGACTTTTGTTACTTAAAAAGCGTTCACCTGAAAAAGGCCTCATTTTGTTAGCGGCAAATTATTCACAATTATTGCCGTATATTGATGACGCTAAAATTCCGCAAGATAAACGCTTTACTGTACTTTCTAGGTGGCCGGATGGCATTACTCAAGTCGTTCCGAAAAATAAAAACTGCCATGCCTTATTATCGGGAAAATTCGACTCTATTGCTGTACGTATCACTAGCCAAGCAGACGTTGTTGCATTATGTAATCAAGTAAATAAACCGATTGTTTCAACAAGTGCTAACTTATCAGGTGAATTACCTGCGCGAACTTGGCAGTCATTATCGAGCCAATTAATTGATAAAATAGACTTTATTATTAAAGGGCAAACTTTAGGGTACAAACAACCGTCAACTATTATTGATGCTTTAACCGGAGAGCAATTTCGCGCATGAGCCAAGTGAATTTCAAACAAGTCATCGAATTTTTAAAACAATTACAAGACAACATTTGTCAATCACTGGAGTCAGCAGATGGTAACGGCAAATTTGTTGAAGATAATTGGACTCGTGCCGAAGGCGGCGGTGGCAGAACAAGAGTATTAACTAATGGTACAGTGATTGAGCAAGGCGGAGTTAACTTTTCAGAAGTTTCTGGAGATAAACTACCGCCTTCAGCAACGGCTCATCGCCCTGAACTTGCTGGTAGAACTTGGCGAGCGTGTGGTGTGTCATTAGTGATTCATCCCAAAAATCCATTTATTCCAACTTCACACGCTAATGTACGTTTTTTTATTGCAGAAAAAGAAGGTGAGGATCCGGTTTGGTGGTTTGGTGGTGGTTTTGATTTAACGCCTTTTTATCCTTTTATGGAAGATGTTATTCATTGGCATCAAACCGCAAAAAATTTATGTACTCCTTTTGGTGAGAATATTTATGCTGAACATAAAAAGTGGTGTGATGAATATTTTTATTTAAAGCATCGCAATGAAACACGTGGTGTAGGCGGTTTATTTTTTGATGATTTAAATCAGTGGGACTTTGACACTTGTTTAGATTATATCAAAGCGGTTGGTCAAGGTTTCATTGATGCTTATGTGCCAATTATGGAAAAGCGTAAAGAGACTAAGTTTAATGATGAACACCGACAGTTTCAGCTTTATCGTCGTGGCAGATATGTTGAATTTAACCTAGTGTTCGATCGCGGTACATTATTTGGCTTACAATCTGGTGGTCGCACTGAATCAATATTAATGTCTATGCCTCCTTTGGCACGTTGGGAGTACAACTTTCAAGCCGAACAAGGCTCAGAAGAAGCCAAATTAACTGATTATTTAGTGGCACGAGATTGGCTATCTGAATAACAGTTTCCTTTGGTTGGACAAACGGTGTTGCGCGTTGATTTTGCTCGGTATAACGCGCTATCGGCTTCAGCATACCATTCTTTTAGTGTCTCCTCTTTATTCGTATATTCCGCGATACCGCATGAAATTGTTACTCGATGATTTTCAATAAAATTATGCTCTGCTATAAGCTCTTTTAATTTAATAGCAAGTTGAATAGCGTGATCTTGATTAATAGCGTAGGGCAAAATAATGAACTCTTCACCACCGATACGAAATAGATAATCATTGTTTCTGAGCTCTTGTTGTATTAATTGACACACTTTGATTAATACATCGTCGCCTTGATTATGGCCATATTGATCATTAATAGTCTTAAAATGATCTATATCGAGTAAAATCATACTTGTTGCAATTGGATTGCGTTGAAAATTACTTATCTGCCGCTCAGCGACTTCCGTAAATGCTCTTCTATTAAGTGTTTTGGTAAGAGGATCTGTTTTAGTCAAGGTTTCTAACTGTTCATTTTGTTTGCTTGTCTCATAACTAAAAGCTAATGAACAACTGGCTGTGATCATTAAAGTAATGAGCACATTAGCAAGTAATAAATTTGATAATAAAGGCGCGGCTAATATAGCAACTCCAATTAATGTTAACAGACTACTGATTGCCGCTACACGAACAGTCAAGAAATAAAAGAGCATTGCTATCGTTGGATAACACCAAAATAATTGGCTTTCGCCTTTTAAATAAAGAGTAGATAAACTGCCGATAACGGCTAATACGCAAAAAAGTAGTCTAATAGTACTGACGTGCTTTCGATGGTAAGCAAAGTAACCAATTATGCACATTAAAATGAAAATAGCTAAATCTAGTAAGGCCATATCCCATTCAGCTTGAATAAATCGATAAATAGTTAACGGCAGAATCCCGGCTGCCGATAAACAAGGCATTACGCACAGGATCCGTTGTTGTAGTGTACTTCTTGCTAGCATTCTAATATGATCTACTTAGTTATTTCATCTAAATTTTAGTATAGCAGCAATGATTTAATTTAACTTTTTGAACAGTTATTTTTTTGTTGTTATTAAATAGGTTAGGTCTTACTTTGTCAGCTAAACAACATACTCATCTTGGTCGATTCATTCCTGCAATTAAACATAGTTTATTGGGCTTGAAAGCCGCATATAAGTACGAAATAGCATTCAGGCAAGAGGTGTTTTTACTCATTGTTTTATTGCCCACGGCTTTTTTTTTGGCAAATGATTTTGTCGAATTTTGTTTATTAATTTCTGGAATATTTGGTATTTTGATTGCGGAATTGCTTAATTCTGGCATTGAAGCCGCAATCGACAGAATTAGCCTTGAGCAACACGAATTAAGCGGTCGAGCGAAAGACTTAGGCTCAGCAGCCGTCTTTGTTGCTATCTTATATTTTCTATTAGTGTGGGGTTATAAATTTTACACGCTGCTCTTTTAAGGTATTTTCTAGTGCACCGCATGTATGTAAGTTAAAATCTATATAACTCATAATAAAATAACAGAGGTTATCGATAGTTAATCCCTGTTATTTTGTATTTATAGGTTTATTATGGTTATACCCTTATCACATTCTTTTTATCATTAGTCGTTATGGATCAATATCGCGTTTTCGGAAACCCTATAAAGCAATCTCGCTCGCCTTTTATACATCAAAAATTCGCTGAACAAACAAATGAGCAATTAAATTATCAAAGTGAATATGTTGAGATAGGTGAGTTTGCTCAAGCGGTTCAACACTTAATAAGCGTTGGTGGTAAAGGTGCGAATGTTACGGCACCATTTAAAGAAGAAGCGATGGCGTTATGCGATAAATTAACAGAACGAGCAAAATTAGCGGGAGCAGTTAACACACTTTCTTTTGTTAATGGCGAAGTATGGGGCGATACAACCGACGGTGATGGCTTAGTCAATGACTTACTAGCAAATGATGTTGTGTTGAAGAATAAAAAAATATTGCTGTTAGGTGCGGGTGGGGCAGCAAAAGGTGTGATACTTCCTTTATTAGAACAATCTCCAGCACAACTAGTGGTTGCTAATCGAACTGTTTCGAAAGCCGAAGCAATTATTCAGCAATATCCAAAACATCCTATAACTTGTTGTTCTTTTGAAGAGGTCACTGATCATAAGTTCGATGTCATTATTAATGCAACGTCAGCAGGTTTAAATGGGCAAGCGTTACCTATATCAGAAGAAGTGATACAGCAAAATGTCACTTGTTATGATATGACTTATGGCAAAACATTAACGCCATTTTTACAACTAGCTAAGCAACGAAACGCGGTAAAACTAATTGATGGCTTAGGAATGTTAGTTGGCCAGGCTGCAGTTAGCTTTGCTATCTGGCGAAATACTCAGCCAGAGACAAAACAAGTTTTAGCGTTATTAAGAGAAGAAATATTGAAATGAATCAAGCGATAATTTTTAATGATGACCTAAGGTTCGACAAAAATCATGATGCTTGGTGCTTTACTGGTATGATGTCAGGACAATGTATTACGCTTTATTTTCATTCCTTCTCGTTAGGGCGTTTAGATAACATTGATTCTTGCACTAAATTTGATTTAGAAGAAGTGGCGGAACTCTGGCTCGAAAAAAACGAACCAGAGGGGGATGAAATTCATATAAAAATGAAAGATTAACTTTCGTTTACGCATTCCTCTAAGTATTCATTTTTCAAAACGACATAGTTATCAGCAGATTGCTTTAAAAATTCCAGCTCTTTATCTTTGAGTAATCGTGCTTCTTTCATTGGGTTGCCGACATAAAGATAACCACTGCGTAGTACTTTATTTGGAGGAACAACGGTGCCAGCACCGATAAAAACATCGTCTTCAACAACAGTGCCATCCATAATGATCGCGCCCATACCAACTAAAATTCTATTGCCCAAAGTACAACCATGCAGCATACATTGATGTCCAACAGTAACATCATCGCCAATTATTAGTGGAAACCCATCTGGTTGATGGTTAGATCGTCGAGTAACATGCAAAATAGTACCGTCTTGTATATTCGTTCTATCACCAATACGTATCTTATTTACATCTCCTCTTCCGGCAACCAATGGCCAAACACTAGCATCAACACCAATAACAATATCACCAATTAACACGGCACTTTCATCGACATAAGAATTATTACCAATAGTTGGCGTAATTCCTTTGTAAGATCTTAAGGTATTATTTTTCATAAACGAGCTCTTAGTATACGTTTTAACAAAATCAATAATAAAAGAGTACGCTTTATCGTTAAATAACGCGAATTGAATTATTAGAACTTTACTGAGGATAAACGACATAACAAGAGATGGCTGGTTAATAATCTAGCGATAACTGTTGGATAAACGTCAATTAACATGCGGTTTGTACGAAAACCAAGCAAACAAATATTTAATTGAAAATAGTTGTTGACGTTCTCACAGAAATCCCTAAAATGCGCTCCACTTCTTAAGGGAGACCTGAGAAGCGAGTTTTAAGTGGTTTAGTTATCCGTATTGAT
>NZ_JAUOPE010000010.1 GCF_030546755.1 Colwellia sp. 1_MG-2023 | reverse complement strand
TGGGCTTTTTTGTATCTAAAGCTTATGAAACTGGCCTACTGATGAATCAGTAGCTAAGCAGGTTTGGCAGTTCGACTCTGGCAGTCGGCACCATTTATCAGACAAGCCCAGCATTAGCTAGGTTTTTTTGTAACTAAAGCTTATGAAACTGGCCTACTGATGAATCAGTAGCTAAGCAGGTTTGGCAGTTCGACTCCGGCAATCGGCACCATTTATCAGATAAGCTCAGCATTAGCTGGGCTTTTTTGTATTTAAAGCTTAGAAACTGGCCTACTGATGAATCAGTAGCTAAGCAGGTTTGGCAGTTCGACTCCGGCAATCGGCACCATTCCTTCGTAGGAAGCAAGCAGCCCTAACATCGGTTAGGGCTTTTTTGTATTTATTGATACGACCTGACTAAAAAGACATAAAAAAAGTCACCGTTTTGTTAATAACAGTCAGTCAAAACATGCTTAACCGAAGGATGTAAGCTTGCTATAGCGTTTCGGTTAATCGCTGCCCCACTTGAGAAATAGTACTAGTTGCTACGGTGTTTCCAAGTTTATCAGCGAGTTTTAAATTCAGTTTAGCGAACACCCTGTAAATGAACGGTTGCGGTTCAAGGTTATATCTACTAGTAGTCAATCAGAAAACATAAAAAAATCCAGTGATTGGTGATCACTGGATTTTGCTCCGATTATGTTAAAAGACAAGCTCTAACAGATCGATGTTAACGCAAGTGCGTGTGGTTTATTACGTTCACTAACAATTAGAATGTATAGTTAGCTTTTACGTAGTAATAACCACCATTGTAATCGAATGGACCACTTTCGTAGTAAATAGCACCACTCCAGTTATTCGCCGCTTGTAACTTCTGTGCTTCTTGGTCAAAAATGTTCATTGCACCAGCAGAGAAGGTTAACGAGTCACTATAGAAATAACTAATTTCAGCATCGAAAGTGATTGCAGAATCGGCAACTTCTGATTCTTCTGGCGTTGTACCATCAGCATGCGTTGCATAGTACTCACCAAAGTAATTTGCACGAACAAACATGCTTACATCTTCCCATGACTGAGCCATAGTTAATGTACCACGGTGTGCAGGAATACCATCTTCTAGACGATCAATTTTACCTTGGTTTGTTGTCGCAGGATTAAATGCATCAACTTTAGTATCTGTCCAGTTATACGCTAAGCTCCACTGCGTATCACCGTCAAATAACTCCATTGAATAGTTTGCTACAACATCAATACCTTGAGTAGTAGTATCAAAATCATTGGCAAAATAAGTTACCGCAGAAATTAATTCAGGATTCGTTACACCAGCAGCTTCAAGCGCTGTGTAATCAGCAGGCTCAACAGTAATTTGACTTGATTGCGCAATACGGTCAGTCACTTCAATGTTATAGTAATCAGCCGTCATGAAGAAATCACCGCTAGTATAAACAATACCTGCCGCATAACTGACTGATTCTTCTGGCTCTAACTCTTTACCGCCATAAAATGCTGCTAATGGGTTAGTTGGTGGCGCAGTGAAACTTTGAATTAACTCACCTTCAACCATTGATGTAGCTGTGTTGACAACGTTTGCTTGACCAACCGTTGGAGCACGGAAACCAGTACTGTGTGAAGCACGTAAAGAGACTTCATCAGAAACCGACAATTGTGCCGTTAATTTATAATTAAGCGTACTACCGAATGAAGTAAAATCTTCATAACGCAATGCACCACCTAATAATAAATCGTCATTAACTTGTGCTTCAACATCCGCATATAGTGCGAAACTACGACGAGTATTGATACCTTGTGCTTCTGGACCGAACCCTTTAAAGCCGTGAGAACCTATGTTAAAACCTTGCGCTGCATATGGACCTGCTTTCCAAGAAGACTCTTCACCAGCAGTAATTTCAAAGCTTTCTTCACGCCATTCTGTACCAAACGCTACATTTAGAGGCTGATCAAAACCGGCTTCAACTTCTTTAACAATATCAAAATTAAAGCTTTTTTCTAATTGTGTATAACCACCTGTTTCAAAATCAACCGGCGTGTCTAAGCCTAAAGAAGGGTTCAAAGTATTGTTAAGAATAAAGGTTGATGCGCTTCGACCTACACTACCACTTAGATCATAATACCAACCTTCTAAAAAGCCTGATTTTGCTTCACCTTTAGTTCCAATTACCAAAGAAGTATCAGTGATATTACCACCGAATCTAGGCGTGTAACCGCCTGGCATAATTTGGTTCATAGCAAAACAGTTTGGATCTGCTACCATCGCTTGATATTCAGCTGTATCTAACACATTAGGGACGTTTGCCGGTACAACAGCACAAGTACGTTCTGCGCCCATTGCTTGAGCGACATCGCCTACTAATAAGGTTTCACCACCATCAATTGAGAATACGTTACTACGGTTATGTGGGTTACGATAATAGAAACCACCTTCTGCATCACGCTCAGAGTAGTTACCAAACATGTAGAATTCTTTATCATCACCTAAATCAAGACCTACATTAGCGAATAAGGTAATGTCATCTTTAATTTCTGGGCTACCCCAAATCATTGCTGGATCTGGAACATGAGAATTGCCTGCTGCTTGTAAAGCTGCAGCATCTGGACGTTGTACACTTCGGCTAGTCGCATCAGCATTTTTTAACTGAAAACTTAAATTAACAAAGCCATCATCCGTAAAAGGTAAACCAATATTACCGTCGACAATAGTACTTGTACCGTCACCTTCATAGTATTCACCATGTTTAACAGATAAAGAACCACCGTCAGCGTCATCTTTTAAAACAAAGTTCATTACACCAGCAATAGCATCTGAGCCGTATTGAGCAGCAGCACCATCTCTTAAAACTTCAACTTGTTTTAAAGCAACGCTTGGAATCACCGAAATATCAGGACCTTGTGCACCATCGTTCACACCACCACCTTGGAAAGCAATAACCGATGCACGATGACGACGCTTACCATTTAATAAGATAAGTGTACTATCTGATGATAAACCACGTAAGTTTACCGGACGAATTAAGGTTGCAGCATCACTGATAGGTTGTTGGCGAACGTTGAATGAAGGGACAGCACCTTGTAGCATATCAAGCATGTCACTAGAGGCGCTTTTTCCTAACTCATCACCACCTACAATATCAACAGGTACAGGGGATTCAGCAACTGAACGTGGAGCAGAACGAGAACCAACTACGGCAATTCGTTCAACTTCTTCAGCACCAGTGTTTTCTTCTGCAAATGAGGGAGCAGTACCTAAGGCTAAGCCAACCGCTATTGCTAGCGTGCCAGCACGAAATTTATTAGACATTTTATTTCCTTCCTAGTTTTTAGGTATATATAAATAATTATTATTATTGCTTAGATACATCCTTTGAAAATACTCTAAGCTCAATATGTTATAAAACAGCGAGTAAAGCTTTACAAGAGGGTAAAATTCACCTTAAAAGTCAAGTTGAAGAAAGTTTACGAATATCATTACATCGATACGAAGCGGTATATTAAAATGAGTTATTCCTTTATATTTATTACAAGTCAGACAGACCATATTCTCTAGCTTTAATTTTACATTTTTAAAATGCGAATGGCTTCGTATAAAAAAGGTTATAAACATAACCATAACGACTAAAAAACAACTTTGATATTCAAAAATAAAATAGATTTATTTTTGAACTTTTCAAAGACAACAAAAAAAACGCTGTAATTTCCACCTACTTTTAACCAAATATTAACACGGAATATTGTATACAAGTCGTTTCATCGTATTTATCATGTTGCTTATCGTAAAAACAGCACAAAAAGCCTAAATGAAAAATTAAAAACATTGAATAATTATTCAACAAGAAATGAATAAAAAATAGATAACTAAATGGGATAAACTTTCTGTGATAATTTTTAGAGACAAATAGGCTAATATAAAAAAGCTTGTCTTATATATAAGACAAGCTTTGATTATTGACAGCAAGAAACTTTTACATTTTCGCGCCTTAGATAAACGAGTTTTATTAATTAGCTGGCAGTATTTTCGCTTCAACCAAACCAAAACCGATACGAGCAGCTCCTGGTTTTTCACACCAGCCAGTCATAATAACGTTGTCGCCATCTTCTAAGAAAGTTCGTGTTTCGCCATTTGGCAAACTAATCGGCTCAGAGCCCGCGTTCGATAGTTCTAACATAGAACCGGCTTCCTCAGGTTTGGGACCGGATTGTGTGCCACTACCAAACATATCACCAGAACGTAAATTACAACCATTTACGGTATGATGAGCAACCATTTGTGCAACTGTCCAATACGAATCTTTAAAGTTTGATTGTGATAAAGGTGTTGGAGCTAAATCATTGGAACGCATAGCGTCAGTTTCTAATAACACTTGTAAGTTAATATCAAAAGAACCAGAAGCTCTATTTTGACTAGATTCTAAATATGGCATTGGCTGAGGATCAGCTTCATCACGAGTCCAGCTTGCTTTATAAGGAGCAAGCGCTTCAGTTGTCACTATCCATGGCGAAATTGTAGAAGCAAAACTTTTAGATAAAAATGGTCCTAATGGTTGGTATTCCCAACCTTGAATATCTCGCGCAGACCAATCATTAAAGATACAGATACCAAAGACATGATCTTCGGCATTTTCAATAGTAATCGGCTCACCTAATTCATTACCCTTACCAATAAAAATACCAATTTCAAGTTCATAATCTAAACGTTTACAAGGACCAAAAGATGGCTCAGTGGCTGTAGGCGCTTTCGTTTGACCTTTAGGGCGTTTAAAGTCTTTACCAGAAACTTCAATTGACGATGAACGACCATGATAACCAATTGGCACCCATTTATAATTCGGTAATAATGGGTTGTCTGGACGGAATTTTTTACCAACAGAAGTTGCATGATGAATAGAAGTATAGAAATCCGTGTAATCGCCAATATTACAAGGTAAAGCAAACTCAGCATCGGCTTGAGGTACTAAACAACTTTTAAGCTTTTCTTGTGCTGCAGAGCCAGAGCTTAATGCCTTAGATAAAGCTAAACGAAGTGCTGACCAAACATTTTTCCCCATTGCCATAAAGGAATTAAGTTCACGTTGAGAGCAAGCTTCAAGCGCTTGTAATGCCACGCCTGAAAAAACATCAGCATTCTTTGCTGCCGCTAAATCTACGATTTGATCACCAATGGCAACACCGCCGCGAAAGTCTTCATCTGATCCGATTCTTTTAAAAACTGCAAAAGGTAAATTTTGAATAGGAAAGTCACAGCCAGCTTGGTTGGCAGTTTCAACCCAACTAGTTAAATCAGGGTTATGGGTTTCATTAAGCAAATGGTTATTCGACATTGGCAATAATACTCCGAAAAAGCGTATAAAAAGTGTTTTATGTTATTAGACTCTGTTGCCCTGAAATGAAAGAGCAAAATCATTGAGAAAATATTTGCCGTCATTATAACAGCGAGCAATTGAAAGGCTACGAATTGACAAAAATGTCACAGAGAAAGTGTCAACTTATTGTTGCAGTACAACAGTAGACTTTACACTTGGTTTGGTTAATTGAGTTTGATATAGATATTTACAGCTCAAAATCACCAAAGTCGATATCATTGGAAGTAGATAATTTATTTTTACTTGGAGGGTCAAGTAATGATGGTTGAGGGTTCTCAACATTTTGCTCAACTTCTTTGACTTTAATTTTGCCGTCTTTTCGTTTCTTGCGTTGAATACATCGTTTAATTACTTTTTGCTTTTCAGTTGAAGCAAAATTAATCCAGTTTTGACGTTCCTCACGGGTTCTAAAACATCCCAAGCATTGGCCTTTGTCATCTGACTGACAAATACCAACACAAGGGCTAGGAACATCAAAAAACTCTAATTGCATATTTTACTATCGTTAAGCGCAGTGAATGTCACTACGATAAAAACTCGCCTATCGTTTATTATAAACTATTGGCGAGTTAAACCCTATTACGCTAATTCATCCGTTGCAATATGATAATCAGGATCTTCAATTAAATTGATCTCAACCAAACTGCCGGCTTTAGTTAATAACTGTTTACACTCACTGTTTAAATGGCGTAAATGCATAGTTTTACCACTAGCTATATAACGCTCAGCAAGGGTATCAATGGCTTCAATAGCTGAGTGATCAGCTACTCGTGAGTTTTTAAATTCAACAATGACATCATCACTATCGTTACTAACATCAAATTGTTCTAAAAAGTTTGAAATTGAGCCAAAAAATAATGGGCCATTAACGTCGTAAACGGTAGAGCCATTTTCGTCAATAGAACGTTTTACATTAACATGCTTTGCATGTTCCCAAGCAAAAACTAATGCAGAAACTATCACACCTACTACCACAGCTACTGCTAAATCAGTAGCTACCGTCACACCAGAAACTAACACAATAACAAAAGCATCAGCTTTGGGGACTTTGCCTAAAATACGGAAACTTGACCATTCAAATGTACCGATAACGACAATAAACATCACACCAACTAGTGCAGCTAACGGTATGATTTCAATTAAACTAGAAGCAAACAAAATAAAGCCTAATAGCGCTAATGCGGCTGTAATACCAGACGCTCTGCCTCGCCCACCTGAGTTCACATTAATCATTGATTGACCGATCATCGCACATCCCCCCATACCGCCAAAAAAGCCATTCACTGCATTTGACGCACCTTGAGCGATACATTCTTTATTACCACGACCACGCGTACCGGTGAGTTCATCAATCAAGGTTAACGTTAACAAAGATTCAATCAAACCAATTGCCGCTAACACGATGGCAAAGGGGAAAATAACTTTCAATGTTTCTAAATTAAATGGCACGTTTGGAATAGAGAACTGAGGTAAACCACCAGCAATTGATGCAGCAGGATCATTGGTCATATCACGAACAAAGTCGACTACCGTTCTTGCATCTAATCCCAAACTTTGTACTAAAATTGTCACCACAACAATCGCTACTAGTGAAGATGGCACTGCTTTAGTTAATTTCGGTAAAAAGTGAATAATGGCCATAGTTAACACAATTAAACCCGCCATAGTATATAACTGTGTACCCATCATCCATTCTAATTCGCCAGCAGCATTGGTAACTTTAAACTGACCTAATTGCGCCAAAAATATAACAATTGCCAGACCGTTAACAAAACCTAACATCACTGGGTGTGGCACTAAACGAATAAATTTTCCGAGTTTAAATATCCCCGCCAAAATTTGTAAGATCCCGGTAAGGACAACACACGCAAACAAGTACTCAACGCCATGGATAGCGACAAGACTCACCATCACAACGGCCATAGCACCTGTTGCACCAGAGATCATCCCTGGTCGTCCACCAAAAATAGAAGTGATTAACCCCACCATAAAGGCAGCATATAATCCTACTAAAGGTTCAACACCGGCAACAAAGGCAAAAGCAACGGCTTCAGGAACAAGTGCTAACGCAACTGTTAGTCCTGATAAAACATCATTTTTTAAATTGCCAACTTTGCTGGCATGTAATTCAAACATCACGATCTCACGTTAATTTAAGTAAACTGGCATAAATCATAGGAATTACGTCAGTTAGAATTGGATTTACTTTTTAAATCAGCTAATTGAAAGAAGAAAAAATAGGAAAATATTTAAGTGATAAAAAGCGCGGGAATACTATAGATTTATCGAGAGAAAGTCAATAAATGCTTATGACTAAAGAAGCAGCAATAAGCATTTATCTTTATGATTTTTATATAAATAATTTATTAATTTGATGATTCAGTCAATTGTTCACGTTCAGTTAAAAATGCTTTAATTTCATCTCTAGAGCCTAAAATGTGTTGTTTCATCACAGCAACGGCTTTATCAACGTCTTTACTTTTACACAGTGCCAGTAACTCATTATGCTCTGATTCGGCTTTAGAAATACCACCAGCCCATAATAAATGCATACGGATATAGCGATCAGCGTTTTTATTCAAAGTGTTTACTAAATCTTGGGTTTGCGGGCGAGTAGCGCCAGAATAAAGGCAATTATGATAATTTGAATTTAATTCGCTCCACGTGTTAGCAGCATTCTCTTTACCTAAAGATTGATTCAATTTTTCAAGTAAAACCGTTGCTTCTTCAAGCTTTTCATCGGTTAAATTTGGAATTGAGGCTGCTAACAAATCAGCTTCAAGCATTGCTCGTAATTCGAAAAGTTCATCTACTTGATTAACATTAAGCTCAGTCGCTGTTGCGCCTTTATGTGGCTCAAATGACACTAAACCTTCCGCTTCTAGCTGCAATAACGCTTCACGAACAGGAATTCGACTGACATTAAGTTCTTCCGCTAAAGCAGCTTGACGGAGGGGTTGGCCTGCTTTTATTGCACCATTAAGAATTTTCTCTCTTAATGTTTCAACGACCAATTGTGTGCGTGTTTTATAAACTATGCTC
The DNA here is from genome assembly GCF_030546755.1 of Colwellia sp. 1_MG-2023. Classification (GTDB taxonomy): domain Bacteria; phylum Pseudomonadota; class Gammaproteobacteria; order Enterobacterales; family Alteromonadaceae; genus Thalassotalea_H. The sequence continues at coordinate 145,588 of NZ_JAUOPE010000010.1, read as the reverse complement.
ATGCGCCTACCAAATACCTGCTAAAAATTAATTGCCCCCATTATAAGCATTTAATACCTAAAAAAAAGAGCTAATAAAATTAGCTCATTTTAATCAATCATATTTAGATGAAAATCTAACGTCTTAATAGCGCAGGCAATAGCTCATCTGGCATGTTTTGATAACAAATAGGTCGTTGAAAACGTTTGATAGCTTCACTCCCCACAGAAGTAGTTCTTACATCAGTTGACGCCGGAAATGGCCCGCCATGATTCATAGACGCACATACTTCCACCCCGGTAGGCATTTGATTATAAATCAAGCGCCCTACTTTATGAGCAATGAGTGAAGCAACTTGCTTACTTTCCTCAATATCAGATGCTACAGCATGAATACTCGCGGTCAAATTCCCTTTAAGTAAACCAATAAAATCAACCATTTCTGAAAGGTTTTTCAAGCGAATAATTAATGCACATGAACCAAAAACTTCTTCATGAAGAATTGGTGTTGCTTTAAAGGTTGTAAAATCTGTGGCGAATAAAGCAGCTCGACCAAAATGCTCAACACCTGCTTGGCCTTGAGCTAATAACTCTACACCTGATAATGATTGCCATTGTTCAACAGCGCGATTGTATGTAGCGGCAATGGCTGGCGTTAACATTACACCCGCTTGCGTTTCTGCAATAGCAGCACTTGCTGCGCTTTCAAAATCACAAGAATTGCTCTCTTCAATATACGCCCAAATTCCCGGACTAGTACAAAATTGACCTTGCCCCATCATTAAAGACGCCACTAAAGCTTGCGCAATCTCGACAGCATCCTTTGCTAACTTGCCCGGCATAATAAATTGAGGGTTAACACTACCTAGCTCACCATAAAAAGGGATAGGCTCTGCTCGTTCATTAATTTGTTTTTGTAAAATCATACCGACACGTTCAGAGCCAGTAAAACCTACCGCTTTTATATTAGGATGAGTGACGATTTGACTGGAAATAGCGTAGTTTTTTCCTTGTAACAATGAAAAAACGCCAGGATCAATGTCACAATTTTGAATGGCTTTGGCAATGGCTCGCGCGACTAATTCAGCCGTACCAGGATGCGCAGCATGAGCCTTCATAATAACAGGGCAACCTGCGGCTAATGCCGACGCAGTATCACCACCAGCCGTTGAAAAAGCTAAGGGAAAATTACTCGCGGCGAACACTCCAACCACGCCTAACGGTAAATAACCTAAACGTGTATCAGGTTTAGGTAAAGGTTGGCGTTCGGCATCAGCTTCATCAATGACGCTTTGGTACTCACCACTTTCTAATAAATCAGCAAATAAACCAAGTTGACCAATAGTACGCCCCCTTTCACCTTGAATACGCATTACCGGTAGACCCGTTTCAGCACACGCCATATTGATAAGTTCATCACCTAGCGCCAGTATTTCTTCACCAATATTTCTTAAAAATTTCGCGCGTTTTGGTGCGCTAAGTTGTTGATAACTTTTAAACGCTTGATTAGCTCTTTCGATCGCCAGATCTATTTCTGCAGGGGTAGCATCGGCAAATGTTTCTTCCATCTGTTCATTATTAATGGCATGAGTTGCTGAAAAACCTTGACTCGCATTGCCAGACCACTCTCCAGCAATTAAATGTTGTCCTGTAATTGTCATCATCATTCTCTTTTATTTAATTAAACCCAAACTCAGTTAAACTAAGACTTAGTGAAAAACTAAGTCAGTTATTTCACACTAAAACCAAATGCATAAGGGTCATCATCATCGATAGTAATACAGTTTTTACCGTAGACTTTTGCCCAACCTTGAATGCTTGGCTTGATTGCTTGAATCTTTTTATCTTCATTACCTAACTCAACAACGCCTTCAATTTTACCGATAAATTGACTACCGATATAACTTTCATGAGTGAAAGTATCGCCAAGTGTTAATTCGCCTCTGGCAAATAATTGTGCCATCCGAGCACTAGTGCCAGTACCACAAGGTGACCTATCAATGGCTTTTTCACCGTAAAACACTGCGTTAGCTGAGTCTGAGCCAGCCGTTTTCGGTTTACCTGTCCATAACACATGACTCACCCCATTCACGGTAGGGTCTTCAGGATGTACACAGGTTAAAACCTCACTCGCTACTTGACGAACAATTGGGCTCCAACGCAAAATTTCGTCGGCGCTCCATTGGTCAATACCAGGAAAATTTTGTTGCGGTTCAACGATCACATAAAAATTGCCACCATAAGAAACATCTACAGTTAACCTTCCTAATTCAGGAATAATTAACTCAACGTTTTGATGGGCAAGGTATGCGGCAACATTATAAAGCTTAACCGCAGACACTTGCTCACCGGACATTTGGTAATCGATATTGATTTGTCCTGCAGGTACATCTAATACCAGTTTGCCTGGTTGTTTAGGTTTTAATAATCCTGCTTGTATTGCTGCGGTAACCGTACCAATAGTGCCGTGCCCGCACATAGGTAGACAACCAGATGTTTCGATAAATAAAATCGATCCATCTGAGTTATCTCGACACGGTGGATATAAAAACGCCCCCGACATCATGTCATGGCCACGAGGTTCAAACATCAAACCTTGACGGATCCAATCATGATTTTCGAGAAAGTCTTGTCGCTTTTCACTCATGGTTTCCCCTTTGAGTTCGGGATGGCCACTGGTCACTAACCTAACAGGGTTACCGCAAGTATGAGCGTCAATACAAAAAAATGTTCCTTTGTTCATTTACAACCTTATATCGGTTTATGCCTCATCAATAAAAGGCTCAATAATTATTTATTGAGCCATTTATCATGTGGATTTATTAACGTTTAATCTAAGTTAAATTTAGACAAATCAATACGCGTTGCAACTGCATCGTTATAAAGCTTTTCAACTCGGCTTCTTTCTTCACCGGTAAGCGGCATACGTGGTGCACGAGTGACTTCACTACCACGACCGGCAAGTTGTTCACAAAACTTAATACATTGTACTAATGTTGGAATAGTGTCTAAACGTAATAATGGTAAGAACCAACGCCAGATTTCAAGGGCTTCTTGGTAACGACCTTGCTTAGCTAACTTGTAAATAGCCACCGACTCTTGAGGGAAGACATTGGTTAAGCCAGAGATCCAACCTGTGCAACCTAACATTAAGCTTTCTAAAGCAATATCATCTACGCCACCAAAGACAATAAAACGATCACCAAACGCTGCATATAATTCAGATATACGACGCGTATCTTCCGTGGCCTCTTTCACAGAGATAATGGTTGGCTCTTGAGCAAGTACGCGCATACCTTCAATGGAAACATCAACACCATAGGTAACTGGGTTGTTATATATCATAATAGGTAAATTACAGTTTCTCGCCACTTGTTGGTAATGGTGAATCGCTTCTGCTTCACTTGAGCGATAAACCATGCCAGGTAACACCATCAAACCGTCAATGCCGACTTCTTCACACATTTGAGAGTATTCAACGGCAAACTGTGTTGTGGTTTCTGCAACACCAGAAATAACTGGCACTCGGCCGGCAACCACTTCTTTAACGGCCATTAAAATGGCTTTTTTCTCTTCTCGAGTATGTGAGCAATTTTCACCAACAGTGCCAAGAGCAATAATACCGTCAACACCCTCTTTAATAAGTGAATCGACCATATTTTTTGTCGCTTCAAAGTTAATTGAATAATCGTCGAAATACTGAGTTGTTACCGCAGGGTAAACACCTTGCCAATTAATGTTCATCATTTGTTTGTACCACAATAGTTAAAGTAATAAATACCTAAAAAGTATTTGTAGAATTAATATCGCATATTGTATACAATTATTTTATTCGCACAAGTATAATGTATAAAAAAATATTTTTAAGGGTTAAACAATGCAGTTTAATGACATTAAATTCAATAACTATCAGTCAATTAAAACCATTGACGCACATACTGAAGGTGAGCCACTACGTATTATTACCAGTGGTTATCCAAAGATTATTGGTAAAACTATCTTAGAAAAGCGTCAATATCTTATCGATAATCTAGATCATTTACGCCAATTGCTAATGTTTGAACCTAGAGGTCATGCCGATATGTATGGTGCTTTGATCACCGAACCTTGTACTGAAAATGCAGATTTTGGTATTTTATTTATGCATAACGAAGGTTATAGCAGTATGTGCGGGCACGGTATTATTGCGGCTGTTACCGCAGCAATTGAAACTAAAACCATTAATTTACCTACTGAAAAAAACTATATCGGTATTGATTCCCCGGCAGGTTTTATTAAAGCATACGCCACTCAAAATAATCATCAATTAACGGTAAGTTTTGATAATGTGCCTGCTTTTGTCGAAGCGCGTGATCAAGAAATATTTGTCGAAGGTGTCGGACAAATAACTTATGACATCGCTTTTGGCGGCGCTTATTATGTTTTTGTTGATGCAGATAAGCTGTCGATAGACTGTTCAGCAGATAATCTGCAAAACTTGATAAATGCGGGTCGAGCAATTAAAAAAGCGGTAATGAAAAGTGTCGTTATAAATCATCCCGAAGACGATGCATTAAGCTTTTTATACGGGACAATTTTCACCTCAAAAAGTACCAATGAAGCTTCATCGCATTCACGTCATGTTTGCATTTTTGCTGACGGAGAAGTCGACCGTTCACCCACAGGTACAGGCGTTTCAGCTCGCGCAGCATTATTACAGGTTAAAGAAGATTTACCTCCACATACGCCCATTGAAATAGAAAGTATTGTCGGCGGAAGGATGTCACTTAGCATTCAACAAGAATGCAATTACTTTGACAAACAAGCCGTAATTCCACGCGTTGGTGGCAGAGCTTACCTTACAGGGGTGCATCAGTTTTTATTAGATGAAAATGACATTTTTCCGCAAGGGTTTTTCCTAAGGTAAATTTTCAACGATAGCCGTTTTCAATAATATACCGGCAGTAATTGGTCAATAAATATGATCTGCTTACATCACTTGGATTTAATGACATGAATGAATCAACAAACAATAAACAAATCGCAGTCGTTGGCGCGGGTATTATCGGCATCAACTGCGCGCTTGAATTACAATCACGTGGTTATCAAGTCACTTTACTTGATAAAGGCGCCATTGGTGAAGGTTGCTCAAAAGGCAATGCGGGACATTTCGCTACCGAGCAAGTTTTTCCCTTAGCCGAGACGAATATTTTATTACAATTACCCAAAATGCTGCTAAACCCTTTAGGTCCTATTGCACTATCACCAAAATACTTTCCGAAAGCATTACCGTGGTTTATTAAATTTATGGCGAATATGTTGCAGTCTAAACGACGTAAAAATATTGCAGCGCTAAAAAGTATTAATGAACAGGCCATCGCTTATTATAAACCGCTATTAAAAGCGGCTAATGCAGAAGATATTTTCGTAGAAAATGGCAGTTTATTAGTTTTTGAAAATACACCTTTGGCGAAAATACAAAAGTTACAACAAACGTATTTAGCACAAGGAGTGAAAGTTAAACTATTAGATAAAAATCAAACGTTATTGTTAGAACCCAATTTACATCAAAACATTCAATACTCGTTATATTTCACTGATGTAGCCCATACACTCAACCCATTATCTTTGAGTCAAAAATTAGCTAAATATGCCGAAACGTTAGGCTGTAAAATTGAACGCTTTGACGTTAAAAACATTGAACATCGAGCAACTAAGGTAGTAATAAGTGATCAGAGGAAACAATTAGCGTTCGATCATGTGGTTATAGCAACAGGCGCTTGGTCAGAAAACTTGCTTCAGCAATTAAACTACAAGCTGCCAATAGAAGCTGAACGTGGTTACAGTTTAGACTTAGCCGCAGACGCTAACATTGAATTAAATCGACCAGTCGCTTCTGCAGAACGGCGATTTATTATCACGCCAATGTCGCATGGTTTACGATTAGCAGGAACGGTTGAATTTGCAGGATTAGCACAAAAAGCAAATATGAAACGAGCCACAATGCTTTATAAAAACGCTAAGTTTATTGTTAAAAAATTATCAGAAGAGGCGCCTGAAGAAAGTCAGGGTTGGTTAGGTTTTCGACCGTCTCTGCCCGACTCTTTACCGGTAATATGCGCAGCGCCAAATCATAAAAACATTAGTTTTGCTTTAGGGCATCAGCATTTAGGTTTAACTTTAGGTGCTATAACAGGAAAACTGATTGGTCAAATAGTGGCAAGCGAACAACCGGCCATTGATATTGCTCCCTTTTGTATTTCTCGCTTTCAATAACTTAGCGAATAAACGGCTTAATAAACATGATCATTAAGCCGTTTAAAAACAATAACTATTTTAAATCTTCTTGATGGGTAATTGGCACTTTCACTTGAAAACTACAGCCCTTTTTCACCGGTAAGCTTTTCACTGTGCCACCTAACTTAGCATCTACCAGGTTGTAAACAATGTTCATTCCTAGCCCAGAACCACCTTGCCCTCTCTTGGTGGTGACGAAAGGATCGAAAATTCGTTTTTTAATATCTTTATCTAAACCAACGCCATCATCACTATAAACTAAGGTTAAAAATCCATTGCTTTCAGTAAAGGTAATATTTATTTCCCCTTTATCTCTGCCATCAAAACCATGGATATGAGAGTTAGTCATGAAGTTAGTTAAAATTTGATTCCAAGCACTGGGATATGTCACTAAGTTTAAATTTGGATCTACAGAAACGTTTATAGAATAATTCTTGCGTTTAAATAATGTTTTTACTGTATTTACAATATCATTTACATGTTGAAGCAAGTTTATATTTAACTCAGGATCGGTATGTTGTTCTACTGCAACTGATTTAAAACCACGAATTAACTCTACAGCCTTATTTAAACTGCGTTCAATGATTTCTTGATACTCAATCAATAAAGATAACGTAGTAGTAAGCTGAGACTTGGTTAAGTTTTCATTTTCAACTGATTTAGCTAAATCTAAAACTTTTTCTTTTAACGCGGTAATTGAAGTAACACATATACCTAATGGAGTATTCACTTCATGAGCAACACCTGCGACTAATTGACCTAATGACGCCATTTTTTCTGATTGAACTAATTGATCTTTCGCTAAGGTTAAGTCATCGAGCGATTGCTGTAACTGCTGATTACTAGCCGCTAACTTTGCCGTTCGATCATAAACTTTAATTTCTAATTCACCGTTAAGATTAATCAAAGCATTTTCAGCTTCTTCAAGTTTTACAATGTCATTTTTAATAGCTAATCGCATGCAATTTATAGCATCAGCTAAATCATCTAATTCATCAGTTTTTTTACTACGATTTTGTAAAACAAGCTCTTCGTCTAAATTTTCAGTGGTAACACGTTGAGAATAAGAAGTGATATGGTAAATTTGCCGAGTAATCAACCAATGAACAATGAACATGATAAAAAATGCCACGATAAAAGTCTTAACAAACTCCGCGGTAACAATGAATCCCGCTTGTTGCCATAATCGTTGATAAATATCTTGGTAATCAGCACCAATTAATATTTCACCAATATCGCTTTCTCCATAAAAAATAGGATACTTGGCTTGTTTTTTTAACTCTGCATTTTCATCACCAAATTGGTATATTTTTCCAAAACCAGTGGTGATTTTTACAAAACGAATATCAGGCAATTTAACAATACCTTGAATTTGTTGTTGCACTAAAGGCTCATTAAAATCCCATAAACTGGTAGATATTGATTGAATGTAACTCGACTCAATATTTTCAAATCGGTTATTTAATCGAGTGATATTTTCATGGTACGCAGAATAAAGTTGAATAAAAGTAGAAACTACTGATAAAAAGGAGCTACATAATAATATATAAACAAGCACGCGCCGACTTAACTTATTATTAAAAGAGACTTGTGCTGCCATTGACTATTTTATCCATAAAGTTTCAACTTTCTTAATTAAAATAGTCAAACCAACTAATGTCAATAAATTCTCTTAGGAATAACAAACTGTTAACAAAATAATCACGATTATTCTTAAAAATATAGAAATATTGTCAAAAATTAACGTTCTTCGACAAAATCAAATACTAATTTTGCCGCAGCAAGATCTTCTAAAGCATGTCCTACCGATTTAAATACAGTAATATCATTGGCATTTCTCTTAAATTCAAAAGATTTTCGGCATAATGAAAATAAATCGGCGTTGATATCAGCTATTTCAATCACTTTTTCAGCAAGTGGAATAGCAATATCACCGGTTTCACGTACTGCACTTTCAAAATTATCAACAAAAACTTTTGAACGAGTTAAACACGCATCGTCCATTTCACGCATATCTGGTCGATAAGCGCCAACCATATCAAGGTGCTGACCGTCTTGTAACCATTTACCAAATATCAACGGCTCTGTACTTAAGGTTGCACAAGAAATGATATCAGCTTTGTTGACATAAGCTTTTAAGTCGTCAACCGCTGTACATGTAACATTTAAATCTTCAACCTGATGACAAACTTGCTGTGCCTTATTAATATCCCTTCCCCAAACATAAACCTGGGTAATAGGTCTAACGCTAGCATGCGCTGCAATTAGTTGTGGTGCTAATGTCCCTGTGCCGACAACGAGAAGCGTTTGGCTATTTTCGCGCGATAGGTAACGAGACGCTAACGCAGAGGCAGCAGCGGTTCTTTTCGCCGTCAATGAAGGTGCATCCATCATGGCTTTCATAGAGCCAGTATCAACATCCAATAAAATATAAGTGCCTTGAATGGAAGGGAGATTTTTTTGGCTATTCTCTGGGGCAACGGTAACTAATTTAATACCCGCTACATCACCAGCTTGCCAAGCAGGCATCATTAACAACGTAGTTTCCCGACTTGCTGTTGGATTTTCCATATCAAAATGTAGTCTAGGCGGTACTTCGATGCTCTCAGTAAAAGCAATTTCTAGTGCATTCACCAATTTAGGAAAAGTTAACGCTTGATGAACAGTTTCTGCATTTATAGACAACATATAGAACCTTTTATATTTACATTAAAACAATTAATGCATTATTGCATACTGTATACAAATTTAAAATATTAGGATTGAAATTATTTCTTGTGGGATGTGAGTTGACTTTTTAATCAAGCGCTGACATGCTAAATTTACTTATCAAAGTTTATCCCATGGAGAGCGAGACAATGAACAATTCAATTATATCAACACATGTTATCGCTGATATTGTAATTTATGGGATCTGTCCTAACAGTTTTTTTGCATAAAATAAGCAACGACGTCAATTGCGATTGGCGATACTGTTAACATTACCAAACACAACTATCACTTAAGATTGACTGTCACCTATCGACAGGCTTTCCTTACGTAATGATACGTATTGGTATTCCCTATTTTCCCGTTTTAACAACTATTTTCATTCTTTTATAGAATGAAGTTAACTTGATAGTAGCCAAATACTTATTTGGCGTTTCAAAAGGTCAAAAACTTTGAACACACAAAAAACAACCAATCTCCATGAAGGAGAAACAAACGTTGATGCTAATAACGAAAAGCTTCAACAAAAATTAAGCATAAAACAATTATTCAAACAGTCATTAAAAGGCAATCATCAAGATTTAACCAAAGGTTCGATTGGCGTTGCCGCGTTTTTGCTCGCCGTGCCTATGGTGTTAGAAATGCTAATGGAGTCTATTTTTGCTATTACCGATATCTTTTTCGTTTCGGGTTTAGGCGCACAAGCGGTTGCCGTCGTCGGCTTAACCGAGGCTGTTTTAACGCTTTTATATGCCCTCGCAATTGGCTTAAGTATGGCCGTAACGGCAACCATCGCACGTCGATACGGTGAAAAAAATATTGAACAAGCTGATGTGGTAGCAGGCCAAACGTTATGGATAGGCATGGCCGTAGCACTGGTTGTCGGCTTTATCGGATTAAATTTTGCTGAAGACATTTTAAGGTTAATGGGCGGCAGCGAAACGTTAATCAAAGAAGGTAAAACCTATACGACCATTATGCTGTCAGGTTCAATTACCATATTATACTTGTTCTTGATTAACGCTATTTTTAGGGGAGCTGGAGATGCCTCTATCGCGATGCGTTCTTTATGGTTAGCTAATGGAATAAACATAGTATTAGATCCTCTGCTAATTTATGGCGTTGGCCCATTTCCTGAGATGGGTTTAACGGGTGCTGCTGTTGCGACAAACATTGGGCGAGGTGTCGGCGTAATCTATCAACTTAGTTATTTGTTTGGTGTTGCAGGGCGCATTAAAATTACGTTGAAACATTTACTTATCCAAACCGAAGTTTGTTTAAAACTTCTAAAGGTATCATTTTGGGGAATAATTCAATTTTTAATTGCCACCGCAAGTTGGATAGCTTTAGTTAGAATCGTTTCTACTTATGGTAGTGATGCGGTAGCAGGTTATACCATTGCGATCAGAGTTATTATGTTTGTGATATTACCTGCTTGGGGTTTAAGTAATGCGGTAGCAACCTTAGTTGGACAAAACCTTGGCGCTAATAAACCAGACAGAGCTGAGCAATCAGTTTGGCGCATCGCCAAGTATAATATTTACTTTTTACTTGCTGTTGCCTTAATATTTATCACTATTCCAAGCCATATAATCGGCTTATTTACCAGTGATGAAAATGTTATTAAATATGGCGTAGACTGCTTACGGTATATTAGTTATGGCAATGGTTTTTTTGCCCTCGGTATGATTTTAGTGCAAGCATTTAATGGTGCTGGAGATACCATGACACCAACAAAAATAAATTTTGTTTGTTATTGGCTTATTCAAATACCTGTCGCTTATGGCTTAGCAAAATGGTTTGACTTAGGTCCTACTGGCGTATTTTTAGCGATCACTATCGCACAAAGTATATTCGCGCTCGTTGGCTGGCTGACGTTTAGAAAAGGCCATTGGAAACTGAAATTGGTTTAAATTAACCAAGTATCAACAAAAAGCAGCCTTTAAGTTATACACTTAAAGGCTGCTAATAATAAAAATCAAGCTAGCTGTTTACTGATACTGACTGGTGCTTATTAAAAATCGCTGAGTTTAGCCAGTAAATATTGATTTATCATGATATAAACAACTAAACATGCATTTCTTATCAAATAAAGGGGAGTCAAACGTCTTTATTAACCTGAAAAACTTGCAAACTCTTCCTTGCTTAATTCACCATCACCATTAGCGTCTAACTTTTTAAATTGCTCTGCTAATGCAGAATTACTTTGGGCTTCTGATTCACTGATCACACCGTTACCGTCAAGATCATACTTTTCAAAATCAGAACCTGCATAAGCATTAATAGACACTAACATCACTACAACTGATAACATCGTCGTTAAATTTTTCATCATTTTTCCTCTCACTTATTGTTTAAATAATTCTATTTAATTTAATTTAATTAACACTTAAATAAAGCTTGTTGTTTAGATTCGCTATTACTTTTCAGTGCTTTCAATAGAGAGATATCAACTTTAATGCCAAAACAATAAAGTACCTAATAATCAATAAGTTGCAATAAGCTGATGGTAATGTAGTAAATAAAGCATGAATAAAACGCTTAATTAGTGTTGCCTTTAGGTAACACCAATCAACGAATTAAATTAAAAACACTATATTTTCAATACGTTATAGTGTTGCTTACTTGAGGCAATGAAAGCAAGGAGCTTATATAGCTGGCTATCATTAAAATCCAAAAAAGTATTGTTAATAGGAGCCACCCCGCAATTTCTATTACTATAAGGGGCTCATTAAACATTAGAAATGATCATAAAGAGTGAAATTAACACAAAATATGCCTTAAACAGCAAAAAGCTCAGGCAATGCTGAGCTTTTCTTTAAAATACTTTAAGTAAGGTTTGAGTAAGTAAATTAATGAATATGCTTGCTCACAAATTTATCAATAGCTGTTAAGACTTTTAGTCTAGTTTCTTTAGTCTTAAAGTGATGGCCTACTCCGACAAGTTCTAATCGTTCTACTTTCTTACCTGCATCTTTTAACGCATCATACATGTTTTCTGATTGTTCAGGGTCAACGACATCATCTCTCGTTCCATAAATAATGAATGTCGGCGCTTGAACTTTGTCGGCATGTTTTGCAGGGGAGATACTTGCTAAAAATTCATGAGTAATTTTATTTTTGGCTGTAACTTCTTTCCAATAAGCTAATGCAGCGCTATCTTCTCCATGACTTTGCTTTTCTTCATCAAGCATGTCATTGATATCACCCACGCCATTAATCGCTACTACGCATTTATACAACTGAGGAGTAAAGGTTGCACCGGCTAATGCGGCATAACCACCGTAACTACTACCAACAATACAGACTTTATTGGGATCTACTTCTCCCATATCTACAAGTTTGTTTACTGCATCTGTTAAATCATCTTGCATCTTTTTACCCCATTCGCCACGACCTTTTAACGTATGCTTAGCACCAAAGCCAGACGATCCCCTAAATTGCGGTTGAATAACTAAATGCCCTCGGTTTGCGAAATACTGCGCCATCCAGTGAAAGGTTTTTCTATCATATGACTCTGGTCCACCATGTGGCATTAAAATCGCTGACATTTTCTCTTTACTATTCACAGCAGAATTGGGAATAGTTAATAAGGTTGGAATTGTTAAGCCATCTCGAGCTTTAAACTTGAATTCAACAACGTTATTAACATCTTCCCACGAAACTTCCGCTCGTTGCTTAGCCACTAAAGACAATTGACCTTTTTCATAAGAAATATAATCTCCCGCCAAACCATCACCTTCAATATATGTAATTATCTTTTCCCAGTTAGGGGTAAAATCAACTAATGTAATGCTACTTGAAGGAAACTCTGCTTTTAACTTTTCCAGTTCGAGGTTTTTACTCTCATCAAAAAAAGCATAGCTAGGAGTGAATCCTGCATATTTTACACCGTAGACAACGCGATTAATGGTCGATAATACTTGTTCAATATCAGCATCATCTCGTTCAAATAAAGGCTCTGAAATTGAGCCATCAGATAACGACAATAGATAATAGGCGTCTCTTCCTTTCTCATTATCTTTTACCATCACCAAAGATTTTCCATCAGCAGTTACACCAGAAAAAGATCTGACAATATAAGGAGTTTTTTCACTAAAAATTGTTTCCCAACCTTTATCGGTATAGGCGTCAATTTCATGCAAATCCGTTTCATGATCATAACGTTCACGCGCTAAAACATTACTGTTTTCACCAATAAAATAATCAATAGTATCGCCAGTTCCTTGTACAAATATTTTAGGTTTTCGTTCAGGATCTTTTAAATCTACTTTCATCAAACTTAACTTTGCCATACCAACTGAGCTTCCTTTATATCTTGCATAAGCCGGCATGAATGCCCATCGTTGATCTTTTGACAATCCAATTATTCTACCAAATTCGGTTTGGCCTGAACTAATTCCATTGCCCGGCTGTAGTAAAGGCTTTAGTTCTTTGTTATTCAAATCAAAAATAAAACCATAATCAATATCATAAAACCCTATATAACCTCGAATTTTCTTTCTTTTAGTTAAGATTAAAATAACTTGGTCTTCATTAATAAAATAAGCATTCACTGGCTTCACTTCTGATACGTCAAAACCGTGTAATATTTTATTTTTTTTAGTATCTAGAATGAGGTAGTAGTCTTTGCCATCTTCAGTCAAACGATAAGATATTCGATCTCCACTAGGAGACACTCTTACCAAACTTTTATTGGGAAGTTCGCTATAAACCTCCAAAGGCAGCAAGCTGTCGTTGGTTTTTGCTGCAATTTTAGCGGTATTAGCAAAGGCGAAAGTAAAAATAAATAAAGTGATTTTAAAAAGAAAGGTCATATCTATTCCATAGACTTAAAGTAAATGTCTAGACGAGAAAGTGACAAAATGATCGAGCCACTTATTTAACGTCCTTGTTATTGTGCGAATAAACTTAACAATTTTATTGTGTTAATGAAAGGTAAAACACAGAGATTAATCACAAGAAATGAAAAATTAAGTGAGAAACTGCTGTTTTTTCAGTTTATCGCTTGGTTAATTTGAAAAGTGGGCAACTGCAATTAACGTAATTTTTGTTTTTAAGATACAAAAAAAGGAACATTACGTTCCTTTTTATATTTCTTTAATTATACTGAAAAATCAGTTAGTTAAATTATCTTTTTCTACTCAACATGTACTTAGCTGCTGCTAAACGTGTTTCTTCATCTAAATAGTTTTGCGGAGGCATTTCAGGATAATCTTCACGCTTTTTCGTTGGGCTAGCAATATAGTCAGCTATACCTTGTGGGTTATCCATATATAACGCTTGAATAATTTGAACTGGAGGACCAATCATTCTGCCAGTATATGTATGACATCCAGCACAAATACCGTTGTATACCACTTTACCGCGCTCAGATGGGTCAATCACACGTGGTGCAACAGGCTCTTCAAGCAAGTAACTCACGATAGTGTCTGTATTAGTAAAATCACATTCTGCCCATTTATTTACACCAACAGAAACATAACGATGACGATTAATAATACAGCTGTCTTGGGTAGCTCCCACTTGAAGAATATCTGGATAACCTTGTTTGAATTCAGTCAACATCAATGCTTTCGCTTCATCAATGGTGTCATAACCATTATTCAACATTAAATTATCTAAAATCATGACACGATCAGGCGCAGGATCCGACTCTGGATCTATCGTGACATTTGGCGCATTGTTATGATCAGTAATTAATATTCCCGCCGTTTTATTGTTGGTTATTATATTTCCCTCAACAACAACATCATCAGCCGCCATAATTAAAATACCTGTGCCGGCAGGAATACCGCCAACCGTTGAACCTGGCGCACCAAAGTTTTTCGTATTGTTATCAGTAATAAAGTTATTACGAATAATCACATCGTAAGTGGTTTTAATCGGTAAGCCTGGGGTGATAAATGCTAAAATTCCGCCCGTATTATTATGGACATAATTATCTTCAACAATGGCATGACGTGAGTTTTCAATTTCAATTCCGGCAACGCTATCAAAAACATCATTGTAGGCAACATGAATGTTATCACTCATACCCACATAAATAGCGGCATCTTCAATACCTGAAATAATGTTGTATTCAACGACGCCATTTTTACCAAGCTGAGGGAAAATACCGTAAACTCCCGTATCAACAATGATGTTATTACGAATTTCAAAGTTATTGCCCGCCTGCCCCATAATGGCATTGCCTTTATAGTTAGTGATCACTAAATTTTCGACAATAAAATTATTACCAGAATATAAAATGGCATCATTAAGCTTTTTCTCACCATCTAACGTCGCGCGTTTACCTTTTTGAATGACACCAATAATGCTGATGTTATCTTTATCAATATAAACCGTTTCATGATAAGTACCCGGCATAACTTGAATAGTGTCACCCGGCTTAGCTTTTTGTACTGCATCCATGATAGATTCGCCATCATTGACGACATGAGTTTCGCCAGCAATACTTCTATCAGCAACTTCACTCTTATATTTTACACGCGTTGAACTTGTGCCAGCAGTTGCATCACTATCAGCGGCCTTATCGTAGCCACCACCATAACTAGCACCACCAGAACTTTTAGTAATGACTGGCACGGGGTTTTGATTGCCGCCAAAATACATGCCTCCGACAAATGCACCTATAACTAATACTGCACCTAATATTTTTCCTGAACTCATATTATTCCCCACTTTGCCTGTCTATATTATTTTTATGTTTATTTTGTTGAATCTGTTGATTTGACGTTATTAAACGCTGTTTTTGTTGCTGAAAATTCGCATCAATTACGGGTAAACCCGAAGGTACTTTATTCGGGGTTTGCGGAGTTAAACTTTCATCCGTTAACGTCCCTAGAAACTCTACAATTAAATCTAGTTCATCATCGGTTAAATTGGGCTCTGAAATGTGCCAATGTAAAAGCATTTCCTCACCTTCTGGTACTGAATTACCGCGACCATCATTATAAAATTTAACCGCATCTCTTAAATTATCGTAACGCCCTGAATGCATATAGGGGGCTGATTTAGTAATATTTCTTAAAGTAGGTACTTTAAAAGCGCCTCGTAATTTAGGTGCGTTATAGGTTTTTTCTGCACCTATGTCTAAAGCTCTGCCTTCTGGCTCTGGTGCACCAATCACAGCAATTTCATTATTCGTAAAAAGCGGAGGTTGGTGGCATTCTGCGCAACGAGCAACAAAAGATCGGAAAACATTTAAGCCAGCAATTTCATTTTTTGTTAACGCTTGATGATAGCCATGCGCATATTGATCGTATCGACTATTTAACGAAATTAACGAGGTTTGAAACGCGGTTAATGCTGTATAAATCTGAGCGAGTTCAATGGTATTTTCTTGTGGGAACGCCTGGGCAAACATTGCCAGATAATCTTGATTATTACGTAATGTTGAAAGAAGTTGCTCAGGAGTGTTAGCCATTTCGAGTGGGTCAAATAACGGCCCCATGGCTTGCTCTTCAAGCGAATTTGCGCGAACATCCCAAAAGAATTTATCAACAAAAGCGACGTTCCATAACGTTGGTGCTGAACGTGCAACTTTTTCCCCTGTTATTCCTATACTTCTGTCAAGGTCATCACTAAAGCCTTTATCCGGCTGATGACAACTAGCACAAGAAATGGAACCATCTTTTGACAGTGCAGGATCAAAAAATAAAAATCGTCCTAAATCGATTTGCGCGGGGGTAAAACCATCACGATGCGCAGGTAAATTGGTACGAGTGCCGCCTAAGCCTTTATTTTGTACCGAGCTATAAAACTGATAACGCGTTAATAAGCGACAAACCCCTTGCTCCGTTAATTCAAAGCTTGGAGGGCAATTTTCTGCTAAGACAAAATCGCCACGCTGCGCCGATAAATCAGGCGAAACAATAAAACAAAATATTATGAGTAGATAAATAGAAAATTTATTCATAATAACGTCTATTTATTTTTGCTGAGCAATAAAATGTAATATGTCTTCTAACTCTTTGCCCGAAGTTGTTTTTGCCATCATCGCCATTTGACGACCAAGCTTATCTTCCGCATGAGTTCCTCTTATCCCACTGACAAAGTTTTGCATTTGTCGGCGAAGATAATCAATATTTTGCCCTGCAAGTTTAGGGGCTTTAAAGGCGGGATTACCTTCCGCTTTACCGCTATGACAAGCACCACATTTTGCTTGATAATATCGGCTACCATTTTTTAAATCTCCAGAAATTTCTTGAGATTGATTTGCTACCGGTAACGATTCAATATATTTTGATAATACGGGAACATCCTTGTTCTTATCTAGTGACTGGCTAATGGCCAACATTTGTTTACCTAAGGCATCTTTTTCATGAGAGCCTCGCACACCTGAGCTAAAATTATTTAATTGTCGGGTAATATATTCGGCAGATAGCCCCGCCAAAGCTGGCGACTTTAAGAGTGCATTACCTTGCCCTTTATCACCATGACAAGTTGCGCATTGTGTGTACATTTGCTCAGCGTCGTTAGCATTAACAACCGAAGAAAAAACAAACAACAAACCGGCCGCAATTATTCCGATTAAATGATAATAAAAAGTAACATTAATTTTGAGCATAGATACACTTCATCAAGCCGTAGATAGTTTCACTATAGTGTGACCTAATTAAATTTGCTGACGAATTATAAAAAAAAGCTGACGAATTATAAAAATTAACTAATTCATTTAATGAAAATTGATTTTTTCAATTAAATTTCAATAGATTAAAAAGTATAAATTTAGGTATTATTCAGTTAAATTTTTCTTTCTATATTCTGTAGGTGTCATGCCATGAGTATTTTTAAACGCTTTATTAAAAGAACTTAAGCTTCTAAAGCCACTTTCTAACGCCAGAGTTAACACGGGTAAATGGCTAAAAGAAGGCGAAGTCAAACTTTCTGTCACTTCTTTAATGCGATAAAAATTTAAAAAATCATTAAAATTTCGATAATTTAATTCACCATTAATTAAATTTCTAAGCTTATACTCATGAATAGCTAAATGTTTAGCTAAACCAGAAATCGTCATACCATCTTGTTGATATAGTTTATCTTTTTCCATTGACGCTATGATTTTCTTCAACTCTAAAGAACCTTTTGAATCAGGCGACACAGATTTGGGAGCATTAGAATTTTGACCAACAGATTCAAATAAACTGGATTCGCGTAATTGGAATAAAAAGAAGTTTACGCCGGTGACTAAAATGGCAAGTAAAAGGCTTGAAATAATCTCTAATGGCGGCCAGTCAATTTTCAGTAGCTGTTCAAGCAGCATCACTAAAATAATATATAGTGAAGCTACGGCGATAACACTGCCCCTGATATAGCGCCTTTCTTGTACTAAATCGCCACGCCAATGTTTAATAGAGATAATTAACGCGTGAGATATCAAAACTAACTCTAATAATAAAGCGCCATAAGTAGTTAAACCATACAAACCTTCATGTTCTTTGAGCGAGATTGAAAACGTCATCTGTATTAATGTGACACACAATGGCACAAGTAACGTTAAAGATGCCACAATATATTGCCAACGTTTCAGCACGATATGATCACCAAAAACGCTTAAACTCACTAACCAAAATACGCCAGGTAATGCATTACCGCCAATACGCCCAAGCCACCATAAAATGGAGCCTGTTTCTATTGGAGAAAATAATGCACTCAATAGATAACCTGAGCCACAGAGCATTAATAAGATATAAAGCGGGATTGAAGAATTTTGCTTTCTAAGCGGAAATAATAACAAAGCGCACATTAACATTTGTGCAAAAGCGATATGAGAAAAAAATTCAGCCATGAAAAATATACTGTGGTCGGAGGTCAAAAAATTTGATCCATAATAAACACAATAACTAAAAATTCATAGTAGGTTACTTACGCTATTTTACGTATAAAAAAACCAATATCCTAGAATATTGGTTTTTTAGCACAAGAACTTAAATTAAGTATTAGAATGCATATTTAATATCAACGCCTGCCTCTAAACCTTTATTTACACTAGTATATCCAGTTCCTAAGATATCTTTTGTACGACCGCCTGGGAATCCAGTATATCGATTATCTAAAAGATTTTTTCCCCACAAACCAATTTCAATGGTTTCATCATCATTAAGCCAAGAAATACGCGCATTAAGTAATTTAGTATCATCAAAATAATGAGGAATTTCATTCACCCATTCATCATTACCAATTTCCAATCCACGGGCATTTTCTCTAAACACATAATCGACATGAACAACGGCATAACCTGTGCTAACTTCTGGTTCCCAATCTAACATTACTGTATATGAAGTGTTAGAGTCATTTGCTGAGGTGCCCTCTTCAATTAAAGTACCCGAGTCGTTGTAAAACGCTTCTGTACTTGAATCAATCTGGCGTACTTCAGTAACAAAACCTGTAGATAATGTGTCTGTCATTTGCCAGCTCATAGAAAGTTCAAAACCGTCAATGGTCATGTCTTGGTTAACTATGGTCGGCAACGCTTGACTTTGACCTGGAGGTTTTGAGTTCATGCTCACTTGACGATCATCTAAGACATTATGAAACATTGAAAAGGTTGTAATAATATCTCGAAACATTATTCCTTTATAACCTAACTCATAGTTCACAGACTCTTCAGGTTCAAAAGCTACATCAACCACATCTCCCGTATTTGGATCGATAATTATCGAACCATCGGTTTCACTGTGAGGAGAATTAAGCGAGTCAAAACCACCCGCTTTATAGCCGGTTGCAACAGAGGCAAATACCATATGATCATCATTAATAATATAGCCAGCACCTAAACGCCCTGTAGTTTTACTCCATGATTTTGATTGCCATAATTGCTCACGTGCAGGGAATAAAATATTGCCGACACCAGGGCGAGTTTGCGCGAATTGTGTTTCAGAGACTTGCCACGAGAAGTCTTTTTCGTCTTCTGAATAACGCAACCCAAAGAAAACATTCCATTTATCAGATAATTGGAAATCAAAATCTGAGTAAATGCCATAACTGACAAATTCACCATTATTGATAAAGTTTTCTGACCACATTTGACCAGCATAACTTGGGCCAAATATTTCTGCTATACCCATTTGTTGAGCAACAATATCATATGTTGCATCACCGGTAAGCGCCACTATATCAGCCGTTAAAGGAGTTCCTGGCGGTACTACCCCGATATACGCAAGGTAATCCATAATATCACCTGCAGCTCCCATCACATTTAATGTCGCTGCCCATTGCTCTGGATCCCACATATGCTCTAAAGGTAAACCATATTGACTGAGTAAAAAGTCAACGGTTTCTTGTGGGACATCATCGGGGTTAACCCCTATAGCACCAGCAAATTGTTGTCTAACACCGGCCGATAATTGATCATTTAACTGTCCTGAAACTAAACGTGCTGCTGTATCCGTAGTAGTATTAATAAACGTTGTTTGATGCACATCTTCTTTTGAATAGGTAATACCACCTACGTAGTTAAAGTTATGGCTATTATAATTAACTTGTAATTCGTTATAAAAGATATTGGAATCTTCATGATTGTCAGTATCTAAATAACGAGTAACTTCTGCCGTGCCATCTTCATCAATACGGTTACTGGTCTCCCATTCACGAAAACTGGTAATGAACATCATTGACCAATTATCGTTAAACTCATGATTTAACTTAAATGTTGTTGCTGTCATATCACGACTTTCACCACCGTTTACTACGTCGTTGGCAAAAGTACTAGCGAATGGGTTAGTCGGGTTTTCAGCGTAAGGACTTAAACCAATAGCAGCACCTGGTGCTTGATCTAACTTATCCCAGTCATATGACAACTGAACATTCGTTCGACTTGAAATATCCCACTTTACAGCAACCCTAGCCGCTTGATGACCTTTCTCACCGCCGTCACCTGACTTCTTGCTAGTCAACGTTGATTGTGAAACATTCTTAATATAACCATCTTGTTGATTAGATAATGCATTCATGCGCACATAAACGCTATCTGAGAGAGCAAAGTTAAACATCCCCTCAATACGCTGCATATTGTCAGTACCAAAAGTACCTTTTACAAAACCATAAGTATCATCTTCTGGTGCATTAGGGATCATATTAACAACCCCCATTGCCGCATTTTTACCAAAAAGTGTACCTTGAGGGCCTTTTAACACTTCCACACGTTGCATATCTGAGAACAATACGTTTTGTGCCGCTCTTGGCATATATACGCCATCAAAAAATGTTGCCGTAGAAGGATCGCCACCAACACTGATATTTGGACTAGAAACGCCACGCATAGTGACGCCTGCTTGAGTAACATCTCCACCACTAAAATCAAAGCCTGGAATAAATTTATCAATATCATCAAGCATTACAGAGCCTGATTGTTTAATGGTTTCCTCAGAAACACTGTCAACAGTCACAGGAACTTTCATGATGTTTTGCACACGTTTTTGTGCAGTAACCGTCATGATTTCTACTTCTTCTGGTATTTCTTCTGCCGCACTAACTAAAAGAGGGGCTATAAATAGTGATGAAATAATTGCTTGAGCAACTTTGCTTTTTTTGCGTTGGAAATGGGTACTTCTGTGATGATAGCCTTGCGACATTCTGCTCTCCCCGAACGTTAAAATTTTTGATTGTTTTTTATTCGTATATTTTTTTTAATTATTTGCTTTCATAAAACACTATATTGATGCATTCCAATTAAAGCTTACGTAAAGTTTAAAAATACTGACGAAATATTAAAAATGACTAAGTTATTCTTAAAAATAGCGCAAAAACATTAATTATCCAGATGATTTATCTTATATTTTTCTTTGATTGAGAAAAATAATTGTTTAGTGATTTTTCGAAAAAATTTACATGATTTTTAAAATTTTCATTATAAATTTTGTTATTAATGTCTGATTTTCGCCAGTAAATAAGTTAAATTGAATTTAGATTAATCACATTACTCCTTCAATAAGAACTTCCATGAAAGAACCACTTGATGTTCAGACTTGCGAAACCGCAAGACTCAGTAGAGATGCCAGATTTGATGGTAAGTTTTTTACCGGTGTGATCACCACAGGTATTTTTTGTCGACCAATTTGCCCTGCTCGGCCACCAAAACCAGAGAATGTACAATACTATTTAAGTGCTGAACAAGCTCAATATGCCGGTTTTATTCCTTGTAAACGATGTTTTCCTGAACAAGCTGCGGTGAAAAGTTTACC
Source organism: Colwellia sp. 1_MG-2023 (assembly GCF_030546755.1). Lineage (GTDB taxonomy): Bacteria > Pseudomonadota > Gammaproteobacteria > Enterobacterales > Alteromonadaceae > Thalassotalea_H. The sequence continues at coordinate 123,438 of NZ_JAUOPE010000010.1, read as the reverse complement.
GATTAAACTAAAAAGAATTATTCAAAGTTTTGATTATAAATCTGATAATTTAACGACTATTTCAGCAAAGTTCGCTATTAGTACAAGGCAACTACAACGATTATTTCAACAATATTATGGCCTTTCACCGAGCGAATACTTCCAACAACAAAGATTATTATTAGCACGAAAATTAATTTCTACGACTCAATTGAGCTTTAGCGATATCTGTTTTGCAAGTGGCTTTAATAGCGTAAGGCGTTTTAATGAAGCAATAAAAAAAACATATCAGTGTTCGCCTAAGTTATTACGAAACAGTAAAAGCATGCTAAAAAGCAATGAATGCTTAACAATCAGCTTACCCTATAGGCCTCCATTTGATTGGCCATTAATGCTATCTTTTTTCCAAAATAGACAAATAACAGGCTTAGAGCAAGTAACAGATAATAGCTATCAACGTAGCATTTCAATTGATAATTGCACTGGATGGTTAGTAATTACTCACCACCCTAAAAAACCAGCATTAACGATGAAAATAATGTTATCTGACTACAGTTACTTAAATAATGTTATCAACCGTATCAGACGCATGTTTGATTTAGACGCCGATATGGATTTAATCCACCGACAACTTTCGCAACACCCAATACTTGAAAAAACCATAATACAATATCGAGGACTAAGGTTACCCGGCTGTTGGGATATTTTTGAGTTTTCCATTCGGGCGATTTTAGGGCAACAAATCTCAGTAAAAGGAGCAACGACCCTTGCGAAACGTATTACTGAAAAATATGGTCAACAATTACCTGAGTTACCAAAAGAAACCGCTTTAGTTTTCCCTGCTGTTGAAGCATTACTGGGCGTTGATTATGAAGGTGTAGGTTTAACAAACACACGCATAGCAACATTACAGCGTTGGGTTGAATTTTTTAAAGTGCATCAAGACAGTATTGAAAACTACTCATCACTAGAACAATTAGAAAAACAGTTATGCGAAATTAAAGGCATTGGCCCTTGGACGGTAAATTACCTTGCGATGCGAGGTTTAAGTGATCCAGACGCGTTTCCAAGTGCAGATCTTGGGATAATTAAAGCACTCACTGTCGATGAGCAAAAACCGACGAATAAAGAAATTTTACAACTCGCTGAAAACTGGCGACCTTGGCGAGCTTATGCCTGCATTTATTTGTGGCATTCACTCGCCCATTAAGATGATTCGATAAGGAAACTTATGTCTACTGATACGTATTACAGTATTTACGATTCGCCATATGGCGACATTGCATTAACGGCGAACAACAATGGTTTAACAGCACTGGCATTTCAATCAGGTGCCGCAGCGTTAGCAATACCAGAGAATTGTTCTAAAAATGAATCATTCTTTAGCCAAGTACATCAACAACTCACCGAATATTTTGCGGGTGAAAGAACCACTTTCGATCTTGCGCTAGCGCCACAAGGCACTCCTTTTCAACAAAAAGTTTGGCAGGCATTAACCACCATTAAACAAGGCGAAACTAAAAGCTATGCTTGGCTTGCTGACAAAATCAATAATAAAAAAGCGGTTAGAGCCGTAGGAACAGCAAATGGCGCTAACCCAATCGCACTAATAATCCCTTGTCATAGAGTAATAGGCAGTAATGGCAAACTTACCGGTTACGCAGGTGGCTTAGCATTAAAAGCAAAATTACTAATGCACGAAAAAGCGCAATTTAAAATTTAATATCCTTTATGGTTAAATTCTTTTAACATCAGCGAAAAATTTAATTAAGGGGTTATTTTGGAAATTCTGGTGATTTTAGCTGTTGGGTTATTGCTCTGGATGGTATGGCAATTATATCGCGCAAAACAATTTACCCAATTTAAACAATTAATAGAGTCAGAGTTAAAACCTCAAATCGTTGAATACCTAACAAACGAATTAGTTGAAAATAGAAGCGAAGTGTTTCCGAATACTGATTGCCATATTCAGGCAAGTATTGATTATTGGTGCCGTTATAAAGTCAGAATTTTACAATTTGCTCTAGCAAAAGAAATTATCACGCAACAATGGTTAGTCGAAACGGGAAATACGCGTAACAGCCAGCATTTATTCTATGTTGAACGACAATTCATGCATTAAAAAAGGTGAGCATCATCAATGAAGCTCACCTTTTAAAATCGCTATTATTTCCCATTTTAAGCATGTATTAATGCTAAACGTTTACCTAGAAAATTAATCAACTCGCTGAAATTGTAGATCCCAAACGCCATGCCCCAAGCGCTGGCCTCGATTTTCAAATTTAGTTAAAGGTCGAGAGTCAGGACGAGGCACAAAGTCATTGTTTTCAGATAAATTTTTATAACCTGCAGAAGCTTGCATATCTTCAAGCATACATTCTGCGTAATTTTCCCAGTCTGTTGCCATATGAAATACACCGCCAATTTTTAGTTTTTGGCGAATAGTTTCAACAAATTCAGGAGAAACAATACGGCGTTTGTGGTGTTTCTTTTTGTGCCAAGGATCAGGGAAAAATAATTGTACGGTAGTGATCGAAGCGTCTGGAATACAATCTGCTAATATTTCAATAGCATCATGTTCATATACTCTCAGGTTTTTAATACCTTCTTCCTGAGCTAAAGCAATACAAGCACCAACACCTGGCTTATGTACTTCAATCCCGATAAAGTTTAACTCTGGCGCATTTTTTGCCATTTCTACTAAAGATTTTCCCATACCAAAACCAATTTCAAGTACTACAGGATTGTCATTGTTAAATACAGCACTTGGATCAATTACATTTTTATGATGATCTAATCCCATGGTCTGCCAATGCAGCTCTAACGCACGCGCTTGCGCATTAGTTAAACGCCCTTCACGTTTAACAAAACTACGTACTTTTCGAATATATTTGCCTTCTTGTTCGGCTTGTTCGACAGTTTTATGGGTTCTTTCGGTCATAATCATTTTCTACTGGAAATTAAGGGCACATATTATCTAACGTTAACAGCTTAAACTCAATTAGCACCACGAATTTTATTTAAGTAATTAGGCAATTTATTCAGCATAGGCAATACTGTAGATAAATATAATTAATATTTATCTATATTTACCACGACTTAGCATACTAAAAAATAATAACCTAGCTTCTGGAAGCCTATTTTTATGAATATGAGTAATTGGTTAACTAACCGTTCAATTCGGCAAACGCTGATAGCTGTAATTACCACCTCGTTGATCACCTTATCTATCTTTAGTTTAGCGCTAAATAACTTTATTTTTAGCAATGTCTTTCAAAATAATATCGAACAAGATTTACTGCCAAACCAATTGGCAAAAGTTGAATCTCGGATCAGAGAACAACTTAGCACTCCAATAGAACTCTCTAAAGGGATAGCACAAAACAAATTCCTTTTAGATTGGGTACTAGCTGGTGAATCTGACAGTGGTCAGAATCAACTTATTGATTATTTAGAAAATTTACGGAAAGAAAACGGTGCCTTTACCGTTTACTGGGTTTCAAATATCACTAACAATTATTACACTCAAACAGGCATATCTCGGCAAGTATCTCCTCAAGGCGATGCTTGGTTTTATCAATTTTTAAAAAGCGATAAACCTTATGAAATATCCTTCGATATCGAAAAAGGCACCACTAAACTAACCGCATTTGTTAATTATCGTATTCGTTATCAAGGTAGAGATCTTGGTATCGCTGGTTTTGGATATCCAGTTGATGAAATAAGTAAAAGCATTCTAAGTAACAAGGTTGGTGAAAAAGGCTATGTTTTTGTCACAGATAACCAAGGAAATATTCTTATTCATCCACAACTTTCATCATTAAATAGTCAAACATTATCTCAACTAAATGGCTTCTCTAATTCCTCAAGCAAATTACTCAGTTCAAATGCAGGCTATGTATATGACGATGTAAATTATAACGATGAAGATTTTTATGTCGCAAGTGTTGGTTTACCTGAGTTGAACTGGAAAATCATTGCCATGCTGCCAAAGGCAGAACCCTTATCAAAAATTCATTCTGCATTAACACAAACGGCTTTACTCAATGCCGTAATAGTAGCGGTATTTATATTTTTAATGGTAATTCTTGCTAATCGTATTACCAAACCTATTTTAAATATTGGCGAACGCTTACTTGCCATGGCAGGCAAAGGTGGTGATTTAACTCATACTTTAAATGAAAAAGGTAACGACGAATTAGCCTTATTAGCAAAAGGTTTTAACGCGATTATCGGCAAAGTAAAAGAAATCATGGTGGAGATAAAGCAGAATGAAAAAGTAATGTCTGCATCATTTGATCAACTCAGCGCAATGGCAGCTAAAGTAAATTCTTTAGTGGCTGACCAACAAATAGAATCAGACTCTGTAGCTACGGCAACCAATGAAATGAGCCATAGTATTCAAGAAGTTAGTGAGCTTGCCACGAGTACTGCTACGAAAACAGAAAAATCAGAAGAACAAATTAACACATCGAATCAACGAGTTGATGATTCAAGTAATGTGATGCAACAACTCCAAGAAAGTAACCGCATTACCCAAGAAAAAATTGTTAGCTTGGCCGAGCAAACACAAATGATCAGTTCGGTTTTAGATACCATTAGTAGTATTTCAGAACAAACAAATTTACTGGCACTTAATGCAGCAATTGAAGCCGCAAGAGCCGGTGAACAAGGTAGAGGCTTTGCAGTTGTCGCCGATGAAGTGAGAACATTAGCCGGAAGAACACAAAGCTCGACTCAAGAAATTAATGATGTGATCAAGCGCCTACAATCACAAGCTAAAGAAACGGTTACAGCCATGGAAGAAAATACAAAATTAGCCAGTGAAGGCTTACATAAAACAAATGAAGCTAAAGACGTGTTAAGTGAAGTGGTTGGTGAAATCAATGAAATTACGACAATGAACGTTCAAGTAGCCACAGCAACGCAAGAGCAATCTAGTGTTATTAATGAATTAAATCAAAATGTCACTAAAATTGCTGATATGGCAGTTGAAATATCAACTTTATCAGATAATACTGCTGCGATTATGAATGAACTTAATCAACAAAAACAGCAATTAGAAAACCTTGTCTCACAGTTTAAAACTGAATAGGAAGGACAAATACTTATGAAATATTTATCTACCGCTCTATTATTGCTTACCTCACTGACCAGTTCTGCTGAAACACTGTGGACTGATTTTAGTGCGACCTTACTCAAAGGCAATAATTATCAATTAGGCGACAATAATCGTACCGTGTTCACCTTTGAACATGCAGGAGGATATAGCTGGGGAGATAGTTTTCTCTTTGTTGATCGCTTGCAGTCTGCAAATGGTAACAAAGAAACCTATGCTGAAATCTCACCTCGATTTCAGCTTTCGCAATATCAAAATGACTTTTTTAAAAACATATACTTTGCCACCACAGCTGAAATTGGTGACGGTTTTACCCATTACTTAATGGGGCTGGGCACTAGCTTAAAGTTACCACATTTTACTTATTTCAACTTGAACCTATACCATAGAAATAACGATTCTGGCGACAATGGCCAACAAGTCACCCTAACGTGGAAGGTGCCGATTGCAGGATTAACTTATGATGGCTTTCTTGATTATGTACCATCGAACGATGACAACAGCACCAGTTACAACTTTACTTCGCAATTAAAATATAACATTGCTGATTTACTGAGCATAAAAAACAAGCTTTATGTCGGGGTTGAATATGTTTATTGGCACAACAAATATGGTGTTAATAATATTGATGAGAAAAACATGAATTTACTGCTGAAATATCACTTTTAATTAACAATAAATAGGTTATATATCTGATGATATATAACCGTTCAGCAAAGAAAATTTAAAGCGTTTTAGACAAGGCAAATGAATGCAGGTAATAGTTATTCATATTTCACATTCACTTAACGAAGCAAAGTAATTTACTTTAAGCTAAATCAAGGTGATTTAGACAAAGCCGTCACGTTATTTTAATTCTGAGAAATATATTCTCTGTATTAACACCCTCCTCAGCTGATAGAGTTTAAAGCGTTTTAGACAAGGCAAGTGAATGCATGTAATAGTTATTCATATTTCAAATTCACTTAACGCAGCAAAGTAATTTATTTTAAGCTAAATCGAGGTGATTTAGACAAAGCCGTCACGTTATTTTAATTCTGAGCATATGTTTTATATGTGATGAAAAAAATAACGTAGACAATGCAGTATAAATCGCGTTGATAACGCTTAAATTATTCAGCCCACCACACATCATATAACTCACTAACTGTCACTGTGGTTGCACCATTATCTTTTAACCACTTTTCAACAATGTCTCTATGCTCTTGAGTACACTTACCGATTTGTTGTGTGCAGATCAAACCATGCCAAATTAAGTCACCTTCACCACCAAAGCCTAATTCGTTAGGATCAATCACTTCATCAAAAAAACGATTCAAAAAAGTATCAATCGCCTCTGAATCTGTATCGTCCGCAAATTTCCAAGCAACATCAAAACCTAATTCTTGAAATTCATCTACGCGGAGTTTCTTTCTTAAACGTTGGCTTCTATTTTTTGCTTCAAATTTCATAATTTCTCTCATCAATAAAGGGATTCGTTAACTGGCCGAGAATATAGTGATAAAACGGTTATTTTGCCAATACTTTCGTAAAATATCGTTTATTGATAATGATTGTTTCAATAAATGCTTTTCGCTAGACTGTCGCGACTATGACACAAATCACTCAAATATCTGCTGCATCAGCAGAAAAATTCAGCCAACAAATCCTTTCTTGGTACAACAAACAAGGAAGAAAACACTTTCCATGGCAGCAAAATAAAACGCCTTATCGGGTTTGGATTTCTGAAATAATGTTACAGCAAACCCAAGTAACAACCGTTATTCCCTATTACCAACGATTTATGGCTAGTTTTCCTACCATCATTGATTTGGCCAATGCAGATGAAGACACTGTGCTGCATCATTGGACAGGTTTAGGTTATTACGCACGCGCCAGAAACTTACATAAAACAGCAAAAATTATACGTGACGAATACCAAGGTGAGTTTCCAGAAAACATTGATGATGTTATCGCCTTAGCTGGCATTGGTCGTTCAACTGCTGGCGCAATTTTAAGTTTGGCATTGAAAAAACATCACCCAATATTAGACGGAAATGTTAAACGCGTATTAGCTCGTTATTACACGGTTGATGGTTATAACGGCCAAAGTAAATTTGAAAAAGCCTTGTGGCCTATTGCAGAACAATTAACGCCCGTAAAAGGTGTAGAAAAATACAATCAAGCCATGATGGACATAGGCGCAACTGTTTGTACGCGAACTAAACCTTTATGTGAACAATGCCCAATTCAAAAAAATTGTTTTGCCAATGCCGGAAATGTACAAGCGCTTTACCCACAGAAAAAACCTAAAAAAACCACGCCAGTGAAATCAACCATTATGATTATTGCTAGGCTTGATAATAAAGTTCTGATGGAAAAACGCCCACCAGCTGGTATTTGGGGAGGACTATGGTGCTTTTTTGAAGTGGAAGATCACAGCCAGATAGCGCCATTACTCGCGAAAAAACACTTAATCGTTAGCAAAACAACACTATTAGAAAGCTTTAGGCATACCTTTAGTCACTTTCATTTAGACATTACCCCTGTACTTGTCGATTGCCAACAATCATTATCGAAAGAAATACACGATGTTAAGCAACAAAAGTGGTATGATTTAACCACTGAAGCATCGGTGGGTTTAGCCGCTTCTACCAGTAAATTAATTGAACAAGTTCAGCAACAACCTATTTATTAAATGGAACAGAAAATGAGTCACACAGTATTTTGCCAAAAATTACAGAAAGAAGCCGAAGGTTTAAGATTTCAACTTTTTCCTGGCGAGGTAGGCAAACGAATTTATGACAATATTTGTCAAGAGGCTTGGACCGACTGGCAAAAAAAACAAACCATGTTAATTAACGAACATAAAATGAATATGATGAACCCAGATGATCGCGCTGTTTTAGAAAAAAGTATGGTCGATTATTTATTTAATAACATAGAGCCGAACATTGAAGGCTACGTACCAGAATCAAAATAATGGAATTTTCAATTGATTGGCGAATATTTTTAACCATATTCGTCTCAGTATTTATTGCTGAACTTGGCGATAAAACCCAACTAGCTACTATGTTATTTGCGGCTGATAAAGCCGTTAGTAAATGGACAGTTTTTTTTGCTGCTTCCGCCGCTTTAGTACTTGCCAGTGCTATGGGCGTATTAGTTGGTACTTTTCTATCTGAATATATTAACGAAAAAGTATTATCCTATATTGCAGGCGCAGGATTTATCGTCATAGGCTTGTACACTTTATATACGGCTTAATAAGGTTCGACCTTTAATTCGATTCATAAAGCAACAAACAGTAGAAAAAAACGCCAAACAAGCATATTTTATAAAAAAAGGGTTGACGGGGAAAAAGAAAAACAGTCTAATAGCGCCCGTCTTCAAGGCAAAGCCAAAAAGACATGTACAAAGATAGTATTTAGTATTATCAATGTGCCTCGATAGCTCAGTCGGTAGAGCAGAGGATTGAAAATCCTCGTGTCCCTGGTTCGATTCCGGGTCGAGGCACCATCATTTAGAGTGAGTGTTCTGTTATTCAACAAACATTCGTTCGGTGCCAAGGTAAATCATTCAGAAGAATAGTTTATCGCACACAAAGCTTTGTGTGCCGACTTAGCTCAGTTGGTAGAGCAACTGACTTGTAATCAGTAGGTCGCCAGTTCGACTCCGGCAGTCGGCACCATTCATTCAAGCCCTAACTTCGGTTAGGGCTTTTTTGTATCTAAAGCTTATGAAACTGGCCTACTGATGAATCAGTAGCTAAGCAGGTTTGGCAGTTCGACTCCGGCAGTCGGCACCATTTATCAGATAAGCCCAGCATTAGCTGGGCTTTTTTGTATCCGTTTCTAATAGAGTACTTGGTTAAATTCTCAATCAATTTTCATTTACACCAATATTCTATCTACCCTGCACTATTCGTGGCGTATGTGTTAGCTTGTTATTTACTTCGTGTTATTAATAGGCACAACATCCAACCTATTTTGAACAAACACCATTAAGGCACATTGGGTATTCCCTACCTAGCAATTTTAGTGATGTTGTGATGATTAGGATAAATTATCTACTGGTGTAAAATTCCGAACTGGGTAATTTAACCAGAAAAATCAGTTGGTTAATAGCTCACACATATTTGTTCTCAATCATTACACTTGCTTGTTAATGCTGTAAATTGCATTATTAGTCAATAAAAATAATACCAATGGATAGGTTTTTCATATGAACGTTAATGTTGTCGGATTTCAGATGTCTTTTGCAAGACGCATCAACATACCCGAATTATACCAACTTCTAGAGTCTTCTTCAGGAAAAAAGCTGAGGCAAGGTTCAACTAGTTACCTTTATTATACTGATTTAAAGGAAGGTTATATTATTGGCCTAGTTCTTAGGTTTAAAGAAGATAAAAAATCTATAGCCACCAGTAAAGAAGGTGAAGAATTTATAATTGACAAGACTGAGCTAGGCAAAGGTAAAGAAAGTACAGAAGTGAGCCTTTTTGCAATAAACCCAGAAACCTGTCGCGGGGTTTATTATTCTTATATTGGCAGTTTATCTTCGAGCATACTCAAAACCATATGGAAGAAGCCGCACGACAAGTTAAAAACATATAATATTAAATCTTTAATCGATGAATATTCACAACATGGTAAAAAGGATAAAGCTGCAGCTCATAAACGAGCTACTGATGATTGTTCAGGATTGTTCAACTTAGAGTTGCTTACTAATCCCGCCGATATAGATGATCTAATTAAGCATTATGACACTATCAATGCATTAGAGATAAACTCTGTGAATGCATTTAACGATGCAGGAAGATACAGGCCAGATGCTCAATTTATTAAACGTGGTAAAATAAATCAAACATTTGAAAACGTTGTTTCTAATGAATCAAAGATTGTTGCTTATATTAAAGGGTTAATTGCAAATAAATCTGATGATGACATAGTCAAACTTCGTGGTAAATTGGAAGGCACTAGCGAAGATAAATGGCTAGTAGTCGGAGAGAATATACAAGACTTTGGTCGTCTAAAGTTCGATTCGTTTGTTGATTTACTGCCAGAACATAAATGGTCTGATTATTCCAGTTGTGAAGCAATAGAAAAACTTTTATATATACTTACCAACAAGACAGCGATATTTGGCGACTTGCCAGCAGATGAAGCATGGCGTTTAGAAAGCGCCCAAACAATCAATAAAAAAGAAACTGTAGAATAATGGACGAATTTCTATGTAATCTAGTCGAGTACCACCAGAAGTTTATGCCTGCTTTATTTGCAACAGGTTTTACTATCGGTAGTTTTCTTTTCTCAATGAAGTCTGTGATTATCCGAACCTTAAAGGAAGATGTTTATGATCACGAGATATACCAAAATAAAGTATGTCAAAAAATCGCAGCAAACGAGAATATAGGTTTTTACGATAACCTGAGTAACTTTTCTAACTTATTGATGAAAGCAATAAGTTGGTCATTTATAAGCGCAATATCACAAATATCTTTTGGATTTTTTGAATCTTGGTGGGCCAGCATAATATGCTTACTAGCTGCTATTATATCATGGTGCTACTTAGGCAAAGCGATATATGAAGTACACGCTAATTGGCAAGATGCTTTAGATTACGCAGACAAAACAGCAAGAAGCAAGCATAAAGAGGTAATTGAAAAGCAAAAACAAAACCCTTTTTAATGTTATTCATTAAACCGATCTATCAATGCTTTCATTTTCTCAGCAACTTTATTTTGCTCAAGGTGTGCATACCGCATAGTTGTAGCAATATTAGTATGTCCTAAAATGTGAGCAGTTTCCTGAACCGTCATACCATTTTGCACTAATCGGCTAGCACAAGTATGACGAAAATCTTCAATACCAGCACTTTTAATTGCTCGATAATGTATTCATTTATGAAACATAATAATAAAGTAGTACCTGAAGTCATTGTTAACTGGAAGCCAACTGTCTATTTGAGAACGAATTCTCTGAAATAAAGAGAGTTTGGTCTTAATTTTAACGAGTTAATATATCGGCTATTATTGTAATTTAAGTTATTATTCATGTAGTTAATCCGCATAAACAGTGACTTTATACACGCCAAGTAGCGGGCTTGTAATCAGTAACGAAGCAGGTTTGGCAGCTCACCTCCGGCAGTCGGTACCATTCATTCCTAAAGGAAGAAACAAACCTTAGCAGAAATGTTGAAAGGCAAAATAAGCCAACTCATTTATAAATCCTTTATTAATGACAATTAAAAAACTATACTGTATATATTAACAGTATAGTTTTTGGTTTGGTTTGTATGAAAGTTATTCCTATATACATAGAGGCAGGCATTTCAGGATTTGAATCACCTGCAGCAGAATACAAGGAGTTAGGTTTATCACTTGATCAGTTATTGATAAGACACCCAAATGCTACCTTTATTGGGCAGGCATCGGGAGAATCCATGCAAGGTGTCGGTATTTTTGATGGCGATTTACTAATTGTTGATCGTGCAATATCAGCTAAAAATGGTGATGTTATCGTGGCTAATTACAATGGTTGTTTTGTATGTAAACTCATTGATAAAGCACAAGCACGGTTAATATCTGCATCTAAGTATCATCAGCCAGTCACTATTTCAGAGCAAGATGAATTTCAAATTGAAGGTATAGTCACTCGTTCTATTCGACTACATCATAAAGCGCCTGAGTTAACGGCATGTATTGCTTAGTTGATGCAACCTCCTTTTATGCGTCAGCTGAAAAGGTGTTTGATCCAAGCATTCGCAATAAACCTGTTGTTGTTTTAACAAACAACGATGGTTGTATTTGTGCCGTTTGCCCTATTGCCAAACAACTAGGTATTCCTAAGTTTACACCTTTTTTTCAAATCAAAGACTTACTCTATCAACACCAAGTAGTTATTCGATCATCAAACTATGAGCTATATGCTGATTTGTCTGAGCGAATGATGACTGTGATCGCTAGGTATTGTGATAACCACCACATTTATTCAATTGATGAAGCCTTTTTGCATTTCGATAATTTTCATCGAGCCATTAATAATTGGCATCAATACGGCCATCAAATAAAGCAAGCTATTTGGCAAGAAACTCGCTTACCTGTTGGTGTTGGCTTTGGCCATACAGCAACCTTAGCAAAAGCGGCAAATCATGCCGCTAAAAAACTTGTGGGTTTTGATGGTGTTGCTGTTATTAACAACATTGAAGATACTAAACCCATTTTAAATCAAATGAAAACTAGTGATGTATGGGGTATTGGAGGGCGTATTGCTAAAAAACTTAGTTTACAAGGTATAACAACGGCTCAGCATTTAGCAGAGCAAAACCCAAAAGATATAAGAAAACAATTTAGTGTTGTAACTGAACGAACAGTAAGTGAATTAAACGGTATTTCATGTCTTTCATGGGATGAAGTAAAAGAGCCTAAAAAAGAGATATTTTCTACCCGTAGTTTTGGGCAACGAATTACTGACTATCACACATTACATGCAGCACTTGCTAGCCACGCTACGATAGTTGCGCGAAAGCTTCGTAAGCAATCATCAAAAACCCATAAACTCATGGTATTTGCTGCCAGTTCACCGCATGATGATTACTACTACAAACAAGCGATTGTTTACCCCTTTGCGATACCAACCGATAACACTAGTCAACTAGCCAGTGCAGTATCAACTGTATTACCTAACATTTATCAATCAGGAGTGAGTTTTTATCGTTGTGGTGTTGGTGCTATTGAATTAACCAGTAATAAATTTTATCAAGCTGATTTATTTACACCTGATAATACTAATCCAAAGCTAATGCAGTGCTTAGATAAAATTAATCACCGCTATGGTCAAGGGAGTATTAACATTGCCAGTGCAGGACAAACAGAAAAGTGGAATATGAAGCGTCACTTTCTTAGTCCACAATACACTTCTAATTGGCAACATATACCTAAAATAAGCTGTTAAACTTTCTAACAATCATTCACTAAAAATGAAAAATAGTCAAAAGCACATGTATATTGCATAGATAGTGGCTTTCGCTATCAAGCGTAGGTACCTTGAAATCAATAGCTAAGCAGGTTTACAGTTCAATTCTGGCAGTCGGCACCATTTCGTCGTTGGAAGCATCAAATCCTAATTTTTGTTGAAATTTTCTTTATACCGCTTATCAAACAGGCTTAACAATAAAACGATGAGCAAATATCTTGGAGTACTACAAGCTTTTGAAAAGAGTCCCAAATGCATCATGCTTGAACAACTAGTTAGAAAAAAAATATAGACGATTGTTAAAAAATATACGTTTCTCTTTTTATCTAGCAACTAACTCGATAGAATCACCTTCTTTTGATAAGAGGCATGGTCGTGTTTTCTCGAGTTTATTGTATATTTTCCCTTATTTTTTTCAGTTCGTTTTTATCGGCTAAAACACTTGAAGATGTTAATAAAGACTTTTCTGCTTACTTTGCTCAGCAACTAATAAATTATAATATTCCGGGTGCTGCCTACGTTATTGTAAAAAATAACAAAGTTATTGCTTTAGAAACATTTGGTTATACCGACAAAGCAAAGTCTCAGCCTGTAGATAAAAATACGATATTTCGTTTAGCTTCAGTATCAAAAACCTTTGCTTCAACAATCACAACTATGCTCGCCCAGGAGCAAGTACTTGATTTATCAGATCCTATCACTAAATATGTTCCACACTTTTCGTTAGCAACAGCCGGTGCCGCAGAGAAAATTCAACTTAAACATTTATTAAGTCATTCAAGCGGGTTAATGCCAAACGCCTATGACAACTTACTTCACGAAAACTGGAATATGGATAAGATTATTAGTCGTTTTGATCGCATAGCCCCAATTTGTCAGCCTGAGAGATGTTATGGTTATCAAAATATTCTTTATGGTTTATTACAGCCGGCTATTGAAGCAAGCCAAAATAAAAACTACTCAACGTTATTAGACGAGCGTATTTTTCAACCATTAAATATGAAAGATAGTTCTGTAGGTATAGAAGAATTCACCCAACAAAAAAACACGGCTAAACCCCATGTACTCATAAAAGCGACACCAACCGGCAGAACAGATAAACAAGGTAATAAGTTAAAGAAATATTTTTGGCGTAAAGTGAATGTAGCGCCAGATTTTTATAATGTTGCGCCTGCCGCGGGCGTAAATTCGAGTATTTCTGATCTAGCACAATGGTTAATTGCAAATTTAGGAAATAGCCCGCAAGTATTATCTCCAACACTTATCAAAGAATTAACCACACCAAGGATCAAAACCAAAAGAGATTTACGAAGAAGGTTTTGGCGAGATTATCTCACCGATGCCCATTATGGTTATGGTTGGCGGATATATCAATTAGCCGACACAGAGGTCATCTATCACTCCGGTTGGGTTGAAGGTTTTAGAGCAGATATAGGTTATTCGCCTAATTCAGGTATTGGTTTTGCAATATTATTTAATGCCGAATCTAACGCCATTAACCAATTATCAAGTCGATTTTGGTCTCAAACACATCAACAATTAAGCTCAGTAGGCAGCTAAGAAGGCTTAAAAGTTCAATTCAGCAATAGGCACACTTCAAAACGAAGCTTCAACTTAAGTTGAAGCTTTTTTTTCATTTGTAAATCGTCAAACTGGCCTATTGATTGATTCAGTCGTTTATCAAGTCTCACGTATTTCACTTTGTAAGCCCCTTTATTTAAACAACTAAAAAATAATTAATAATTTACTCTTACTGTATCGTTATGTTATAACATAACAAAACTTAACTAATTAATCCTCTTAGTTAAATTTATAAATCATTACTGTTAATTATGAAAAGGACTACAATGTTACTCTCCCCTCAAGCCACTGATAGTGAAATCTCATCATTACCTTTTAAGAGAGTTTCAGTCGACAGCAATGCTTCTATTTTGACGGACATTTATCAAGCCGATGTCAATATTGTCATATGGGAAAACAAGCTATCCCATCAAATATTAAATGACATTAACCAGATAATGTTAACTACAGAACGCTTGAATATAAAATTTACGGCAGCGCCTGATGATGTAGAACAAGCGCTAAAAGATTGCGCCGATGTATTACAAGACAAACCATCGCTGTACTGCCATATAGCGCTATTAACTGATATGTTTTGTACTCTATTTGATTTAAAACGAGTCGGTGTTCGCTTAGCTATTTTAGATAATGCTATGTGTCCAAAATTTCATGTCGACAAAGTACCTTGTCGCTTAATAACCACGTTATATGGCGTTGCCACTGAGTGGTTAACTAATCATAAAGTAGATCGAAGCAAGCTTGGCGCTGGCAGTTTAGGTTTACCGGATGAAATATCTGGCATTATAGAAAGTGACCAAGATATTAAAAAGATGACCACAGGCGACGTTATCTTACTAAAAGGAGAAGGTTGGTATAACAATGAAAATGGCGGTGCTGTTCATCGCTCTCCAGCTATTTCAAAAAATGAACGACGTTTGTTGCTCACCTTAGATTTTATTGAATAATAAAGTGAAAATTATGTCGCTGCCTTCTCTACTCGCTACCTTAGTGCTATGTACACTTTTAACACTAACCTATGCTATTCACGCAATTAATGTTCTTCAAAGAAGATAAAGGTCATTTTCGTGCATCAAAATAATCACCTGCGTATTAGTCTGCAGTTAGCTGAAAAAATCTGTAAAAAACATGATATGCGACTTACTAAAAAACGTCGCCAAGTACTCACTCTATTATTAACAACAAATAAAGCTATTTCGGCATACGAATTAATAGAATTATTTGAAACGAATTTCGATGATGTATTGCTACCAATGACAGCATATCGAGCGCTAGAGTTTCTCGAAGAAGTACATTTAGTACATAGGCTAAATACAGCAAATAAATATGTAGCATGCGCCCATATTAGTTGTGATGCACATCATGAATTATCGCATTTTTTAATTTGCCAGCAATGCTTGTGTGTTGATGAGCTTAACGATTCCCACACCAGTAATTTAAGTGATTTAACGAGCCAAGCTGAGCAAACAGGTTATCAACTTACTTCACCTCAAATTGAATTAAATGGTATTTGCAATAAATGCTTATCCACAAATAACAACGCTTAACATTAGCGCTATTTTTTAAATTAAAAGGTTTTAACATGAAAGTTTTGAATAATTATTTGGATAAGTCAGCGGTGACTTTATCTTTACTTTGTGTCGTACATTGTCTCGCTTTGCCTTTAATTACGGTATTAGTACCCAGCATAATTGCGAATGCATTGAATCAAGAGTTATTTCATTTAATGATGGTAGTCTGTGTGCTACCCGTAAGTATTTATGCCCTGACAATGGGATGCAGAAATCACAATAAATTTTCCATTGGTGTTTATGGAGCTTTAGGACTTATTACATTAGTTTCAGCGTTTGTTTTTGGAGAAAGCCATTTAGGCGAAATGGGCGAAAAAGGGTTAACAACATTAGGTGCGATTATTATCGCTTTTGCCCACATTAAAAATTATCAACTTTGCAATAAAACGAACAATTGCGCATGTTAACCAGCAAACATTTAGGTTATAAGGTTTAAGTGAGAATAAAATAATCAAAGCAAGTGAGCAAATGACCTCAGATAATAAAATTTTATCCGTACCCACCAATATCATTACCGGTTTTCTTGGAGCAGGAAAAACATCTGCGATTTTGAATTTATTACAATGTAAACCTGAAAATGAACGTTGGGCGATTCTGGTTAACGAGTTTGGAGAAATAGGTATTGATGGTAGTTTAATTAACCGTCATTTAAAAAATACCAACAATATTTTCATTAAAGAAGTATCCGGTGGTTGTATGTGCTGCGCTTCTTTATTACCAATGCAAACGGCTTTAAATAAACTACTAAAAGAAGCTAAACCTCATCGCTTATTAATTGAACCGACAGGTTTAGGTCACGCCTTCGAGGTATTAAAACTGCTTTCAAATCAATATTATCAAGAATCTTTACGTCTCGAAAAAACACTGACACTCATAGATGCAAGAAAGTTAGATGACAGCCGTTACATTGAAAATATCACTTTTAATCAACAACTTGAAATCGCAGATGTCATTGTTGCTAATAAAGCAGATTTATATAGCGAGCAAGATAAATCTGCTTTAATACATTACGTGAAAGACCACGATTTTAAAGCCGATAAATTATATTTTACTGAGCATTCACAGGTAAAATTAGTCTGGTTAGCAGGTAAAACAAATTTCCAAAGACAAGCTGTAAACGGCCAACACAAAGCGACGACTGATACTCCTACTGAGACTTATGCTGATACGAATAAAAAGGCAGAATTTCAATCTATAGGTTGGCGTTTTCCAGCAAGTAAAGTGTTTAACCAAACAAAGCTCATGCAGCTTTTACCTACTTTTGATGCTATTCGCGTCAAGGCCATTTTTCTCACCCAAGAGGGCATTTATAGTTATAACCATAGCTGCGACGATCAACATGAAATAGCAAACGAAATCGCGAATGAGACATTTACAGAACAAGATAAATGCACTGAAAGTAAAATAGAAATTATTTGCGATAATATTGACGAAACTTGGCTGCAGCAATTGAATAACGCTATTACGATGTAAAACGTTTTCTTAAACGCTTTAATACAATTAAATTACACATATTAAAAAACACCAATAATCATTGGTGTTTTTTTAAATGTTATTCAGTATTTAACTATACTTATTTCTTAAATCGGCGTGATGCTAAACCAATCATACCTAAGGCGAATATAGCCAGCGTAGAAGGCTCAGGTACTTCAGAAGTAATTAATGTTGAATTATCAATCGCTAATGACATATCCGTATAGGTTACCCAACCATATCTATTACCACCAACAACCGTTGCAATGTCATCTGCTGCGCTTGAACGTGTTTCCGAATGAAGTAATGAGCCTGCGCCATCTAAAATATTAAAATCAACAGCTAACACGCCACCTAGGTTATAAAAAACGTGTTCTAGTGTGTACCAACCTGCAGTAGTAACTTCATAGTAATCACTGTTTATTAAGCTGCCTTCATTAAAATCAAAATTAGAGTTGTTTGAAGCATTAATAACAAATCCATTGTTTGCAGTTTGACCGGCTTGAAAGATAAAATCTCTTTGATGAAAATTATCTTGATCATTTACCGCTGAGCTGTAATCAAACCCATTTCCTACTGACCACACTGTTGGGTCAATATAGACATCAAGACTCGTGCTAAAACCATTGCCGAACACCGTGCTATAACCACCAAAACGGGTAAAAGCTCCAGTTTGATTTTCATTTGAGACTTCGATTAAGCCGTAATGATTACCGTCACTTGCGGTAATGGCACCTGAAGGCGTATTAATCACAGAGCTATTATAATCAACCCAAGTATTATCATTTCCTTCAAAATCTTCTGTATAAATTACGCCGGCATTTGAAGCTGCAGTTAGTGCAGTAAGTGAACAACCAAAAATAAAGTGAGATAATTTCATATGTAACCTTTAAAATAATAATTAATATATGTTTTTGTATTTCTTAAATACATCATGCAAAACAAAGCAGAGATTATGCCAATTTAAAAAGTTTATGTTTTTCAATTACGTACAAGACTTAACATTATAATAATATAAAAAGTGTAAAAAAATTGAACATATATACAATTTTAATATTAATTTTATTGATATTAATTAAATATTTTTTTAATACAAAAAACTATAAAACCCCTTCAAATTAACCGGTTAGATTACATCATGGGCTGTTGACTAAACGAGATTTCCTTAATAATTTATAGCCAATCAATTTCATTGTTTTAAAACGTTTAACCCACTTAATACCACGGTTTTCTCAATCATGAATACAACATGACTTAGAGGCAACCTTTTATCTATCAACAAAATAACAATAAAATGTAGGACACATGATCTTTTTATTTGAGTTAAAGCAAAGGAATGTATATAACATTGCCTGTGTTGATTTAATTATCACCAAGTTAATAAGACAAGTTATTACGGTTGTTTCCCCTGCCCTCATTCATAGACCCCACTATAAATTCAAAGTTTTCAAGAGGCGTTTAGACAGACTCAGTTTTAAATTAGAGCAATATATAGAACCGATAGTAGTTAGTTAATCAATCAACATTAACGGCTATTAAAATACACTTTAAGCAAATGATACGCGGCTTTAATCTCTTGTGATTTTTGCGTATTACCGCCTTTGTCGGGGTGGTGTTGATGCAATAATTTTCGGTATTGTATTTTTACTTGAGTAAAATCAGTAAACTCGTTGATCAATAAACAATTAAACGCATTTTTAATACTTTCTTCGCTTGAGGGCAAAGGTTTGTGATCGCCAGCCATCAAATCCCAAAAGCTTTCTATAAGCGCTTCAACATCAGCTTTATCGGTATCAGTGAAGTTTCGCCAATCCAGATAATATGAGCGCAAATTATCCGTTTGAAGCAAACCTTCTTGTCCTGCTGTAAAAGGCAAATATCTAATGTGGGTTACCACAATATCTACACTTGCTGTTTGCTCTTGATGCCATTTATCTTTTAACTGATATAGCGCATTAAACAAGATAAAATGACGTTGAAACAAGATAAGAGGATCTTGCATGCCATCACTTGAAAAGAGCTGATATGGCTGATTTTGTAACAATAATAACAAGTCATATTCACTGATACCCAGTGGATGTTGAGGTAGAATTTCAGTCAATGCTATTAGTAAATCTTGTTTTTGAAAATTTATGAATCACCTCTTAAGCAATGCGAATAATGTGAATAAATGGGTTTATGTTAAAGATATTACCCCTGATAAAGTTTATCAAAATCAGGAATCGCTTTTTCCCATATTGGTGTTTGATAGCCAAGATAGTCTTTTACCGCATCAAAAAACAAACGAGTTCTCACCGGTAAATCTCGATGAGGATATACCGCATACATATCGCTAAAATTCATTAACTTCAATTGAGGTAATAACGGTATTAATAAGCCTTCTTTCACTTCATGTTCAATAATAAAAGCAGGTGCTAAAACATAAGCGGTACCAGATAACGCTTTCATCAACAATACTTCACCATTATTCGCTCTAAAAGTACTGAAAGTTTTTTGTTCGCACGGTTTATTTTGCTCATCATAATAGTGAATACTCTCAACTTTAACCGACTGACTTGAATAACTAGCCGAAGGTAATTTTGCCAACTCTTCTATCGAGTTTGGCATTCCGTATGTGTCTATAAACGCAGGCGAAGCTAGTAACAATAAACGGTTACGGGCAATTTTTCGGGCAATTAACGATGAATCTTTTGGCTCACCAATTCTAAAGGCCAAATCAAAGCCTTCTGAGACAATATCAACCAACAACTCATTTAAGTGTAATTCTACTTCAACTTGCGGAAAACGTTTTTGAAAATCATTTATCACCGGCTGAATAAAGCGACGGCCTATCGTGGTTGATGCCGTTATTTTTAGAATACCTCTGGGCTCTTGATGATAGTTTTCAGCTAAACTAATTGTTTCCCCTAAAAGCACGCGCAATTGCGTTGCCTTTTTAATCATTTCAGCGCCAGCTGCCGTAAGCGAAAAAGAACGTGTTGTTCTATTTAGTAACCTAACACCTAAGTCATCTTCTAAGCGGCTGATCTGTTTAGAAATAACAGAACGATCAATATTGCGAGCCAAAGCGGCCTTTGCAAAAGAGCCTCTTTCCACTACGTCTAACAATAATAACAACCGACTTGTTGTATCCATCATTTCTACTCAACCAAAACAATTGGTGCAATTTTGACACTAATAAATGTAAAAAACTAGGCTTTTTATCAACAGATTGGTTCAGTATGATTGCTCCATTATTCAAGGAGTCCCACATGTTAAAAAATATTTTTATATATTCCGTTGTTGGTTTAACGCTAGTACTAGTAGGTTGTAGTGAAGAAACAACAAAAACCCCTTCAAAGCGTCCACTTCAACCTATTGATGTTGCTGAAGTATTAATTAAACCAGTACAAAATTGGCACACCTACACCACACGTGTTGAATCACCCGAAGAAGTAGCTCTTATGCCGAGAGTTTCAGGCGTCATTAATAATATTGCTTTTAAAGAAGGCGATGAAGTGAAAGAAGGTGATTTACTGATTCAACTTGATAACCGACCTTTTCAAGCGATTGTGACCAGTTTAGAAGCGCAAGTGTTAAGTGCAAAAGCAGCGTTAGAGCAAGCAAAAAGCGAGGCTCAACGTGCGATAAGATTATCAGAAAGAAAAGCCATATCAACGGAAGAAGTCGAATTACGCAAATCCACATTAAGTCAACGTAAAGCTCAAGTTTTAGCCTTACAAGCACAACTTGACGCAGCAATGCTCGATTTAGAATTTACTGCTATTCGTTCGCCAATAAATGGCGTTATTTCAAATGCGAATATCACTAAAGGTAATAACGTAATAGCGGGCCAAAGTGTGCTTACATCTATCGTATCAAATAAAAAAATGTACGCTTATTTCGATATAGACGAACGCACCTGGAATCAGTCTTTCAGTAATATCACTGCTGATAGCAAGCAACAAGTAGTCATGCAGAAAGTTGGACAAAACACTTTCTCTTATGAAGGTCATATTAATTTTATTGATAACCAAATCAATGCTTCAACGGGAACATTACGTCTGCGCGCAGTATTTGAAAATGCAGACAATCAATTGCGAGGGGGTTCATTTGCACGGATTAAATTAGCAGCTAATGCTGTTACTGAGCAAATCATCATTCCAAGTAAAGCAATTGGTACCGATTTAAAAAATCGCTTCGTATTAACCGTAGGCGACAATAATATTTTGCAATATAAGTTAGTAGAATTAGGCGAGCGTTACGGTAAGCTACGCGCGGTAACATCAGGCTTAACAAAAGGTGACATTATCGCGGTCAATGGTCCTGCCCGTGTAGGTCCGGGCATGCCTATTCAACCGAACAGTGTTGAAATTGATAGTCGTGGTGTTGCCTTTACCTTAAGTAAAGATCAAGCCGAAAACTTACTGGCAAAACACTAAGGGTAACGCATGAAATTTTCTCACTTTTTTATCCAACGACCCATTTTTGCAGCGATGTTATCGCTGATCATACTTATTGCTGGTGGTTTATCTTTATTTCAGTTGCCTGTTAGCGAATACCCAGAAGTTGTGCCTCCAACCGTTGTTGTTACAGCGAGTTATCCTGGTGCTAACCCAACCGTCATTAGCCAAACGGTTGCCACGCCATTAGAGCAAGAAATTAATGGCACAGAAAACATGCTGTATATGTTTTCACAAGCCACTAGTGACGGTCGTATGACGCTAACAGTTACCTTCGCCTTAGGTACTGATTTAGATAGAGCACAAGTTCAGGTACAAAATAGAGTAAATAGTGCACTGCCGCGTTTACCACAAGAAGTGCAACGTTTAGGTGTAGTTGCAGAAAAATCGTCACCTGATTTAACTATGGTTGTTCATTTATTTTCTCCTGAAAATACTCATGACACTACATACCTTACTAACTATGCAGATTTATATATTAAAGACCAAATCACTCGTTTAGAAGGCGTAGGTGATCTCAAGTTATTTGGTGGTGGTCAATACGCCATGCGCGTTTGGTTGAGCCCGGATGATTTAGCTTCACATGAGTTAACTGCTAATGATGTGGTTTCTGCTTTGCGCGAACAAAATCAACAAGTTGCAGCAGGTAGCTTAGGTGCTCAGCCTGCAAGTAACGATAGTCAATTTCAAATTTTATTAAACGTAAAAGGTCGATTAAATAATATTGAAGAATTTGAACAAGTGATCATTAAACTTGGTGAACAAGGACAAATCACTCGTCTTAAAGATGTTGCCCGAGTTGAATTAGGCCAAAACAATTATTCGTTACGTGCCATGCTTGATGGCAAACCAGCTCTTGCTATCCCAATATTTCAAAGACCTGGGGCAAATGCCATCGAATTATCAGACCAAGTTCGCGAAACCATGGCTAATTTATCGAAGAACTTCCCTGCAGGCGTTGAATACGACATTGTTTATGATCCAACGGTTTTTGTGCGTGGCTCAATTGATGCCGTTATCACGACCTTACTTGAAGCCATAGTGTTAGTGGTTATTGTGGTTATCTTATTCTTACAAACTTGGCGCGCTTCTATTATTCCATTAATTGCCGTACCTATTTCCCTAATTGGTACGTTTGCAGTCATGCAATGGTTGGGGGTTTCCATCAATACTTTATCGCTATTTGGTTTAGTACTCGCCATTGGTATCGTGGTAGATGATGCCATCGTTGTTGTAGAAAACGTTGAACGTAATATCGAAAAAGGACTTACGCCGTTAGAAGCTACTCGTGTTGCCATGACAGAAGTTACAGGGCCAATTATTGCGATAGCATTAGTGTTAGGTGCGGTATTTATTCCTACGGCTTTTATTAGTGGCTTATCGGGGCAATTTTATAAGCAATTTGCTTTAACGATAACGATTTCAACCTTTATCTCTGCGTTTAACTCATTAACCTTATCGCCTGCATTATCAGCGTTGTTACTAAAATCACACGATAGCAAGCCAGATAAGTTAACACGTTTACTGAATGCATTATTTGGCAAATGGTTATTTGCTCCTTTTAATCGTGTTTTTGATAAAGGTGCGCAAGGTTATCAAAAACTGGTACAAAAACTCATTCGAATGAGTGCAGTCGTTGGTATTATTTACTTCGTCTTACTTGGCGGTACCATTTCCTTATTTAATCAAGTACCTGGTGGTTTTATTCCGGCACAAGACAAACAGTATTTAGTTGCTATTGCACAATTACCAGACGCGGCAAGCTTAGATAGAACAGAGCTTGTTGTGAAAGAAATGCAAAAGATTGCTCTGGAAATTCCGGGTGTCGCCAATGCTGTTGCTTTTCCGGGGTTATCAGTAAACGGCTTCACTACAAGTCCAAATAGCGCGATTGTCTTTACGCCACTTGAGTCCTTCGATAAAAGAACAGATCCAAGTCAATCAGCCATGGCCATTGCCGCACAACTGAACCAAAGATTTATGGCAATTGATGAAGCCTTTGTCGCTGTATTTCCACCGCCACCTATTCAAGGACTAGGAACTACTGGTGGTTTTAAACTACAGATTGAAGATCGTGAAAATAAAGGCTTTGAAGCACTGTTTAACAACTTACAAGCCGTAATAGCCAAAGCACAAAAAGATCCTGCCTTGATGGGACTATATTCAAGCTTTCGGATACAAGTACCACAGATGGATATTGACATTGACCGTGAGCAAGCGTTGATACAAGGGATCCCATTAGATGAGGTTTTCGATGCGCTACAAATTTATTTAGGCTCTATTTACGTAAATGACTTTAATTTATTTGGCAGAACCTATCAGGTTAACGCACAAGCAGATGCCGATTTTCGTCAAGATCCTGCGCAAATACTTAACCTAAAAGTACGTAATCGACAAGGACAAATGGTGCCGCTAGGATCTGTACTCACTGTTACCCCAAGCACTGGCCCGGACCGAGTAATGCATTATAACGGTTATCCGAGCGCGGAATTAAATGGTAGTCCGACTCCCGGTACAAGCTCTGATCAAGCACAAAAAGCTATCGAGATCATTTTAGCTGAAACATTAGAGCAAGGTATCGCCTACGAATGGACAGAGGTCACCTACCAACAAATACTCGCGGGTAATACTATGGTATATGTATTTCCATTAGTCGTGTTATTGGTCTTTATGGTATTAGCAGCACAATATGAGAGTTTACGCTTACCGTTAGCCATTATTTTGATTGTGCCTATGACAATATTCTCAGCGTTATTAGGGGTATGGTTTGTTGGCGATGATAATAATATTTTTACCCAAATCGCCTTAATTGTATTGGTTGCTTTAGCCTCTAAAAATGCAATTTTAATGGTCGAATTTGCAAAAGATCAACATGAAAATGGTTTATCACATTTAGATGCAATCATTGAAGCATGTCGCTTGCGTTTACGTCCAATTCTAATGACATCTATCGCTTTTACGGCTGGAGTTATACCACTTGTACTTGCTACAGGCGCAGGCTCAGAAATGCGTCATGCAATGGGTAATGCGGTATTTTCCGGCATGATTGGTGTCACCATTTTTGGCTTATTATTTACGCCAGTGTTCTATATTTTCCTAAGTAAAGATAAAACTAACAAGGATGAGGCATAATCATGACTACACTAACGATACGCCCGATAAAACATAAGTTTGCCTTTATAGGTTTTGCGGTGTTTTCTCTGTTACTTACCGGCTGTGCCAGTAAAATAAATGAAGAGCAACATCAACAATTGTTAGAGGGTTTTATTGAACGCGCTGATGTCGCACCTAACTTATCAGGAATAGACGAAACAAATTGGTGGTACCAATTAAATTCACCACAACTTAATAAGTTAGTAGCAAATGCGTTAGCCAAGAATCACGACTTAAAAACCAGTCAATTACAGCTACAAAGTACACTTGCCAGACTCGGTGAGCAAAAAGCCGAGTACTTACCGCAAGGAAGTGTTGCTGTTTCAGCAGCACGAAGTAGTTTAGCTGATACTATCACTCGCCAATCCAATGCGAATTTTGGCGTTGATTGGCAGCTTGATTTGTTTGGCCGCGTCACGGCTTTGGTTGATGCAGCAAACGCTTCAGCCATGAGTAAAGCTGAACAGCTCAGGTTATTAAAGGTTGAAATAGTCTCTTCTGTCGTAAAAGGCTATATAAACTATCAAGGTAACTTAGAAAATGAGCTAATCATTACGCAACAAATTGAAGCATTAAAACAAAGTATTGATGTACTGAAAGCGCGCGTTGATGAAGGGGTTGCTAATGAACTTGATCTTAATCGAACCAAAGCACAACTTAGTCAACAACAAGCCCTTTTGCCGGAAATAAAATACGCGCAATATCGTGATTTATCAACGCTTGCGTTATTAACAGGGCAATTTACTAATGAAATAATATTGACTGAAAAACCAGGCTTTTTATCAAATGAATTGGCGGTTGAAATTGCAAATCCCAATAATGCGATTGCGCTACGACCGGATATCAATCAAGCATTATTTAATTTTAGCCAAGCTTATTCACTGAGTGTTGCTGCAAGTAAGGCACTTTTACCAAATATTAGTTTAAGTGGATTTGCTGGTGTATTGGGTTTAAACAACACTCGTTTGGTTGACACTCAACAGCAATGGCAAGTGAACCCACAAATAGAGTGGTCCTTACTAAGCTACCCAGCATTAATCGCACAAAAACAAGCACAGCAGCTTTTAAGTGAAGCAGCATATAGTGATTACCAGCAAGTGGTGCTTAAAGCAATTAATGAGAGTGAATTATCGCTTCAGTTTTTAGTCAAGCAAACCAATCAGCATGCCTATGCACAGGCTAGATTTAAGCATGCTAATAATGCCTTTTTGCAGGCTCAAGCTATGTATCAAGAAGGACAAATTCCATATCTAGAGTTGTTAGATGCGCGGCAGGATGTTTTAATAGCGGAAAAAAATAATATTGATACAT
This sequence comes from Colwellia sp. 1_MG-2023, assembly GCF_030546755.1. Taxonomy (GTDB): domain Bacteria; phylum Pseudomonadota; class Gammaproteobacteria; order Enterobacterales; family Alteromonadaceae; genus Thalassotalea_H. Next base: position 96,857 of record NZ_JAUOPE010000010.1, on the reverse strand, counting down.
CCATCATGTCATTAATTGCCAAAGTAAGTACCTATCAAGCATTTAATGGTCATTGGAGTCACCAGTTAACAATCGAACATTAGAGTTAAAATGGCGTTAAACGAAACAATACAACTTTGCGACTTACCCAACACAATGAAAGCCATTGTGTTGGAACAACCTAATGAGCAAATGCAATTATCAACCATTGAACTTGAATTACCCAAGTGCGATGAAAATGAAGTGTTGGTAAAAGTTGAATATGTTGGCTTAAACCCATTAGATGCCCAATTTGCTAAAGCGGGCTTTTGTAAATGGCAATATCCACATACTATTGGTTTAGATGCTGTCGGTATCGTCGTACAAGCAAATAAAGGATTATTTCCTAGTATTGGCGACCGTATTATGTGGCACTCTAGCCTAGCTCAACAGGGCGTGCTAAGTGAATACGCTAAAGTGCCAAACTATGCAGTATCAATAATTCCAAACGGTGTTCCTTCAAGTACAGCAGCAACCCTTCCTTGTGCTGGTATGACAGCACTTATTGCCTTAAATAAAATACAATTATCTGAAGGTGATACAGTATTCATTGAAGCGGGTGCAGGTGCTGTTGGACAGTTTGCCATTCAATTTGCCAAGCAACGAGGGGCAAATGTGTTTACTACAGCATCAAAGCGTAACCATAAACTAGTGAAAAAATTAGGTGCCGATGCTGTTTTTGATTATCGTGATAAAAAACTTTGTGAGAAAATTAGAACTGCCTTAGGCCCTCAAGGTTTTGACGCGGTTATCGATTCTATCGGCGGTGAAACAACCGTTAGAAATATTGAACTAATGCGGTTTTGTGGTCGAATTGCTTGTTTAAAAACCTTACCCGTATTAGCACCTGAATTAATGTTTAGAAAAGCCCCCAATATTAGTATTGTCTCGCTGGGTGGAGCTTGGTTAGCTAACAGCTTATGTGCACAACAACATATGAGTTTTATGAGTAAATTATTACTCGAAAATGTCGAAAATGCTGAAATCACGACGCCAGAACAATTTATTATCGACTTTAATGAACAAAGCATTTCAAAAGCACTAGAAAAACAAATATCAGGTGAGTTTACTGGCAAACAAATCGTTAAACTATCGTGATATAAATGACCTCAATTCCTAAAAATTTAGCGGCAACGCTTGATAAATTAATAGCTTCACAACAAGGTCTATACCAAGAGGGCAACGTCGCTGATTATATTCCTGCGTTAGCAACAGTTTCCCCTGAATTGATGGCAATTTCTGTCGCTACTCTTGATGGTAAATTAGTATCCGCCGGTGATGTTCACGTGCCATTTTCTATTCAAAGTATTTCGAAAGTATTTGGTTTAGTAATGGCGATGAACCGTTTAGGTGATTCATTATGGCACAGAGTCAGAATGGAACCTTCTGGCCAGCCTTTTAATTCAATTATCCAGTTAGAATGGGAACAAGGTATCCCGAGAAACCCGGTTATCAACGCCGGAGCTTTATTAGTAGCGGATGTTTTGGCGAGTCATTATTCATCAAGTAAACTTGCTTTTCTATGTTTTATGCGCCATTTGGCCAATGATGAAAATATTCATATAGATCAAGACGTGTATCAGTCAGAGTTATCTCACGGCAACCGTAATGCTGCCTTAACTTACCTGATGAAAAGTTTTGGTAATATAGAAGCTGAAGTGCCTGAGGTACTTAGTCATTATTTTACTCAATGCGCAATTTCTATGAATTGCCAACAGTTAGCACAGAGCTTGTTATTTTTAGCGAACAAAGGAGTTGACCCAAGAACAAAAGAGCAAATTTGTACTAGGCAAGATTCACATCGCATTAACGCCATTTTATCGACCAGTGGTATGTATGATCAATCAGGTGAGTTTGCATTTTCCGTTGGTTTACCCGCCAAAAGCGGTGTCGGTGGAGGAATAGTTGCAATAATCCCAAATTATGGCGTTATTTGCTCATGGAGCCCCCCTTTAAATAAATTTGGCAACTCTGTGGTTGGAATGAATTTAATATCAGGGTTTGCAAACGAACTAGGCTTATCCATCTACTAAAGTGGCGACATCCCTCGTCTTAAAAATAAATTTCCCCCTAAGAGATAAATTTGTTCCTGAATACTTAATTTAATTAACTTCAACCTAAAGATACTCTTCGGTACGCTAGTACCCCTAAAATACCAAAAATAAAAGTAATAAAACCAGTAGGCTCTGACACTGATAACGGAGGTGCTAGTCTCGGGGAATATGCAGTAATTACGGGTTCATCAAGAGTTATTCGCCCTTCTCTCACTAAATAAGTTCCGACGCCCGAATTACCAGTATCATAATACTTACTGTAATCGACAGGAAACTCAGGTGAATATACCTTTCCTCCCCCTAACGTAACGCCAAATAATGAAAATTTATTTTCGTTATCGAAGTAAAAACCAAAGGAAGAACTAGCGCTAGTAAGGCCAAATAGGGAAGAAAATTTTTGAGCTAATACAGTATTACCCGTACTGTAACCTGGAGAATTATACGAAACTGACTCACCAAAAAAACTTAAGAAAAGTTGTGTAACTTGACTACCATTCGCATAACTAAAGCCATTTTCATTATGAGGAGTTAATGCATTTTCATAGGCTTTGCCATCTGTAACTGACAAATCTAACCACGTTAAATTCGTTGCTTCATCGTATACCGCTAAATTATCACCATAGTTAACATAATCTGACTGTATTAAAGCCGCTTCGGCATTTTTAGTACTATCACAACTAAAAAGTACCCCTAATATTATTAACACTAATTTATATTGCATTCTGTTATCCAGCTATTTTTAGATTTATCTTCAAAAACTCGGGTGTGATAAATCCTTTATCTTTATAACCAAAATCAAGTTCAAAAAACACAAGGTTAATCTTATGATTTATAAGGCTTAATAGCTCCTTTCTTTAATAAATTAACATAAAATCTTAGTGATTTATAACCTTTTTTAACAAAATTGGTAACAGGTATTTCAAGAAACCCATCAACAAAGTGGTTGACCAGGAATGTAGCGACAATTAATCTATTCTTAAACTGAAATGAATCAATTAACCACCTATATGGTTTAATTTCCAAATATTGAAAGTTTATAGTTACTTTACAATTTCAAGTGATACATCAAGTAAAATCAATTCAAACTATTGGTTTATAGGTATTAATTTATTAACTTTCAGGAAAAATTTAAGATAGCTGTTACACTTATTTTAATAATAAAAATTGATTGAAATGGATAAGGCAATGGCGAACAAAAACAAAGGTGCTACAGAAAATAATAATGACAATACTTCAGTTGACGAACTATCTCAGTTAAGAGCTATTGTATTTGGTGCCGCAGAAACAAAACTTATTACACAATTAACGGCCTTACGTAGCGATATGGAAAAATCGCTCGATTCATTAGAGCAACGTTTATCTAAAAAAATATCAGAATTTCAAAAGGATGTAGAATCTAAGCAGTTAGAAATCGACAAACGAATCACTTTCATAGATAAAATTCACGATGAAAATGAAGCTAATCTACAAAAATCATTAGACAATCTATATTCTGAGCATGAAATGTTCGCTAGCGCCACTCAGCAAGATTTTAAAGAGTTAAATCAATCACTTGATAATGAAAGTTCAGCCCTAACCAATAATTTTGATCAACAACTTAGCCAATTGAAAACACATTTAGAAGAAGTATCAAATGAGCTGACGTCTTCAAAAACAGATAGAAAAACATTAGCTAAATTGCTGGCGACTATGGCAACTAACTTGGAAGATGACCAGATATAATGCCAAAAGATATCTCAATATCAGACCAAGAATCACAACAAGAGTTAGAAAAACTAAGACAGATAATTCTAGGTCAGGATAACCAGCTGATCACCGATGCGGTTAATAAAAAAGCCCGAGGCATTGTTTCTGATGTGATAACAGAAGCTTTTCATGATCGTCAGAAAAAAGACGACTCAATAAAAAAAGTACTTTTACCCATTGTAGAAAACTCTGTAGAACACTCGGTTACGCATCATAGCGATCGATTAATCAGTTCACTTTACCCACTTATGGGCAGTTTAGTGAGAAAATCAGTCGGAGCTTTTCTGACTAATTTTATCGAAAAAACCAATCAATTAATTGAACACAGTTTTACCATAAAAGGCTTGAAATGGCGTTTTAAAGCCTGGCAGGCTGGTGTTAGCTTTACTCAATATGTTGTTTCACAAACTTATAATTATCGTGTTGAACATATCTTTCTGATTCATCAAGAAACAGGGTTATTATTAAAAGCGGTTAACTTAGATCAACAAAGTCAAAATGATGCCGAATTAATTTCTTCTATGCTTACCGCAATTAATGATTTTGTTGGTGATTCATTTCAATTAGACGAAAACGGCGTTAAAGAGCAACTACAAACAGTTAGTACTGATAGTTTCAACTTACTTATTAAGCCAGGACCTAGTGCAATTATTGTCGCTGCAGTTACCGGAACCCCTCCGCAGGCGGTAAATGAACAATTGCAACTTACACTTGAGGAAGTTCATCATTTATATCAACAAGAATTTAATCAATTTAATGGTGATAATGCCCTTTTTGAAAATGTAGACACACAATTAAACGACTGCCTTCTAACCGAAGAAAAACCTGAAAAAGCATCAAACCAAAAAAAGCCTTGGTTTGCGTGGCTAATGATAGTTTTGGCAATTCTATTTGCCGGTTTTAAAACGCTAAATTGGTACCAACTTAATACTTTACATCAGCAAATTATGGCAATTGATCATGAAGCTGGCATTGTTGTAAAAAACCTTGATGTGCATTCAAAGCACCTGATCTCTTTAGATTTAATGCGTGACCCTAATGCTTTGTCTGTACAAAATTGGTTCGAATTACAACAAATACCTTTTGAAAACGTTGTATTAAAAGAACGAAGATTTTATTCATTATCGCCAGTCATCATCAAACAGAGAGTAGATAAATTATCAGCAAACTTTCCTGACTTAAATTTTGATTGGCTTCATGAAGAATTAATACTGACGGGTAATATTGATTTTATAAAATATCAACAGTTAACCGCAAAACTTGAAACGTTAGGTATAAATCCAAGCGAGGTAAACCGTCAAAACTTAACAATAATGAGCAGCGATGTGCTTGCCCAATCTAATACGATTAACCAACAAATTTTTAAAGATCTTGTCGGTAAAATATCGACTATTCAACTAAGTTTTACCAGTGGTGATGATCAAGTAAACCAAGCAATGGAAAGTGACTTATTACAGCTGAAACAACAGTTTTTATATTTATCATCATTAGCTAATAAGCTAAATAAAAAGGTTGGCTTAATTATTATGGGAAGTAGTGATAATACCGGTAATACAAGTATGAATAATGCCCTTAGCTTAAAGAGAGCTGAAAACACCGCTATTGCATTAACAAAATTAGGTTTAGATAGAGAGCAAATATTTGTGACTGGTTTAGGACAAATTAACATAAAAGATGTGAAAAACACCGCTAGAAAGGTTATGTTTAATATTATCTATATTGACGATACAGCAACATAAACATTTGTTAGCTTTTAATATCAATAATAAATTTGAAAAAACAAAGATTTAAAACTCACTAACACCAAGAGATGGATTTTGATTCAAAAGAAAATATGCCTCTTAGGGGCGTCTAGCGTAGGAAAAACTAGCTTAGTTAAGCAATTTGTTGAAGGCATTTTTAATGAAAAATACCTGACCTCAATAGGCGTGAAAGTTGATAAAAAAGTTGTCAATGTTGCACAACAAGCCGTTCAATTAATGTTGTGGGATATTGAAGGCTATGATCGCTACAATGTTTTTCAAGATAAGTATTTACGAGGAGCCGCCGCTTATATCATCGTTGTTGATCAAACGAGAAGTACTTCATTAATTGAAGGGTTGGAAATTCATTCACTTGCTCAAAAAGCCAATAATGTACCGGCTATTCTCGCCATTAATAAAAGTGACCTTCAAGCTAACTGGCATCTAGAAGATAGTAAAACTATCCAATATCAAACCTTGTTTAACGCTCATTTTAATACCAGCGCGAAAAACGGCAGTAATGTAGAAGAAATGTTTCAAGCAATTGCCGCGTTAACGCTTCAGGAGCAATAGTATGCATACCACCTTACTTAGCGTACTCAACTCTTTACAACAGGTGATTTTTGAAGTTACTAACGCTGAAACAGGAGAGGTGCAACGTATTGCTGGAAACAGTCAATGGGCTTTTGATTTATTCCCTCAATTGCATCAACAAGACACCATAATAATTGATGATCACACTCCGTTTTTACAAGACTTTTTAATTGATGCCCAACAAGTATGGCAAGGTAATAACAACAATACGCTTAAATCAGGTTTTTGGACTGAAGTTACTGAGAATAAAAAAGAATTGCATCTTGAAGCGACAGCAATAAGACATAACGAGACCAATATCTTACTAATAACCAGCTTAGCAGAAGAGTTTAAGAGCAAACAAAATACCTTACAATCCGCACGTGAATTATTACTCTCTAATGATCGATTAATCGAGCAAAATGAATACTTACATACTCGTTTGCTTTCGATACTTAAAAAGCCTGAGCAGCAAGGCGATATATTAATTGCTTTAACAAAAGCCATAGAAAATGCGGGATTCTCCGTTATCATCACCGATAATTCACTACAAACATTGATAGAAAATTCGTCAACCTATTCCTTATTTGAACAACGACGCCAAGCACTTGATCACGATGAAAAACCCATTGATATTATTCTTAATTTAATGAAAGCTCAATTGCCTGAATTTGATCGAATAATGAGCACCAAATCGGGGTGGGATGGAGAGCTTTGTTGGATATCCCCTCCTTCAACATTAAAATGGTTAAAAATAGCCTTATATCCAGTAAAAACTGAACTCAACGAAGTGAATAACTGGATAATTTTTACCAATGATATCACTAGCATTAAACATTTAGTTCAGAAAAATGAACAACTTGCATTACAAGATATGCTAACTGAATTACCAAACCGTTTCTCTTTTTGGCAAAAACTAGAACAGCAAACAACAGATAACAAACCTTTTTACTTATTATATATAGATATCAATAATTTCCGTTCTCATAATGAATATTATGGGCATGATGATGGCGATAAATTATTAATTGAATTAAGTGAAAGAATTTCGGGAACGTTAAATAACAATGACTATTTAGCACGAGTTGGTGGTGATGAATTTGCCATTATTTTATCTGACATTGAAAATCAGCATGACTGCCAAACGAGACTTAATAAAATATTAGCTTGTACTCACAAACCGTTTATTAGCACAAAAGATGAGCCTTTCACTATCAGTGTAAGTGTTGGTGCTGCTAATTATCCAAAAGATGCGAATAGTGTTGAAGAATTAATGAAATTTGTCGATTTGAGTGCTTATAGCGGTAAAGCACATAATAAAAATTCAATACAATTTTACTCACAATCATTACAAGACGCTTCGTTGCATATTATCGAATTAGAAAAAGAGCTTAGAGATGCTATCAAGTATCAAGAGTTTGAATTATATCTACAACCCATTATCAATTTAGAACAGAATTCCATTCATAAAGCAGAAGCATTAATACGATGGAACCATCCGGAAAAAGGTACCATTTCCCCGATTCAATTTATTCCAGAAGCTGAGAAAAGCGAATTAATAAATGCGATTGGTCACTGGGTAATAAAATCCGCTTGTGCCTTAGTTAAACAATTGAATAGTCATGGGTATAGGATAAAAATTTCAATTAATTTATCTCCTTCCCAAGTCATTGAAGAAAATTTATTTTCCTTTATTCATAATTGTATTAAAGAATATAACATTGAACCTGATTTATTAGAGTTTGAAGTAACCGAAGGTGTTTTAGTCAATGATTACGCAATAGCTGAAAAGTTATTAAGTAAAATCAGAGCAATAGGCATGAGTGTTTCTGTTGATGACTTTGGTACCGGTTATAGTTCATTAGCTTATCTTAAAAAACTCCCTTTAGACTTTGTTAAAATAGATCAATCATTTGTTAAAGATATTGTAGTTGATGATAACGACAAAGCTATCGTAAGAGCAGTAATTGCAATGGCGCATAATTTAAATTTAGGGGTAACGGCAGAAGGCGTTGAAACTGATGAGCAATTAAAGTTTCTGAAAAATAATGCCTGCAACTCGGTCCAAGGTTTTTTATATAGTCGTCCTGTAAATTTTGAATCTTTCCTAAAATTAATAAAAGAATTTTATTAAATCCGGCATTCAGAAAAACACGCACTTCAAGGTTTATCCCATATTTCAGGACAGGTTAAATTAATTAATCTATCGAGTGATTTTATCTCGTTTGTCTAACACATAGGGTTTGCATATGATGAACTTGTTTTCGGAATCTCCCCAGATTTCTAAATTTTTAAACATTTGTTTGATGTTAAGGGTGCGTGTTTACGCACCCTTTTTTTCTACTCATTATTTTATTTGTAACCTCTCTTCAAAGTTGTCATTCAATATTGCTGTTTTTAATAGAATCATTGATTTAATAGCTAATAAGCAGGCAAGCTTTCAACAAAATTCACCTCAGTGATATTTGCACCAATAACTTGCAACGCACCAAAACAGAGCAAAAAATCCATTTGTATTGCCAAAATTTGCACCAGCTACTTTTATAATATAGATAAAAAACTTCTATAGCCCTGATAACGCGTAATGAAAACAAAAACAATAAATGGTTGGCATTACTGGTCTGACAATTGCTGTAGGGACATTGGGATCATCAAAAGTATTAATTAATGGCTATTCAAACACCTATCCGCGGACTGCGATCTTTTTGTATTGCAGCCAAATGTTTAAGTTTCAAACATGCAGCTTCACAACTTTTTCTAACACCTTCTGCTGTCAGTCACCAGATAAAACAACTAGAAGAACAAATAGGTTTCACTTTATTTGAGCGACAAACTCGTGCGATAAAATTAACCACCTCGGGAAAGAAATTTTACAACGCAGTACAACCTATTATTCAAGAATTAGAAGCGACAATAGGCAGGTTTACTGCTACAGAAGAAAATAAAACCATTACCATCACCTTACCGGAATTTTTTGCCAGTGAATTGTTTATTCCAAAACTAAGTGTTTGGACGGAAGCGAATCCGACCATCAACTTGCAATTGGAAACAGTAAAATCGGCGAATCAAACAAATATTCCAGCAGAGCTTTCTATTGTTTTAGCCAATGGCAAGCCAAATGGCAGCATTGTTCATGAATTATTTCCGATACGTTATGCACCTGCGTGTAATAAAAGTTTATATAAAAAATGGTCAAGTTTAGGCTACGACGCCTTAAAAGAAGTTCCACTTATTCTTCATCAATCTCGCCCTTGGTCATGGCATCAATGGGCTGATCGTGTTGATATTGAAGATTTTGATCCTAAGCAAATCATTCAATTTGACAGTATGTTTGGTGTAGCAAGAGCCGCCCAACAAGGAATGGGCATTGCTTTAGTACCATTGCCTATGAGTAAATCATGGTTCAGTGAACAATTATTAGTGAAATTATTTGATCATGAACTCGTCACCAATGATAAATATTTTTTAATTAGGCATGAAAATATCAACGAAGGAAGTGAGCTTGATAGCTTTGCAAGCTGGATTAAACAAGAATTTTCATTATAAGTGAATTAATTTCAATTGATGGCTGTAATTTTGTCGTTTGTCAGCCATCCGTCTTTTCCTTAAAGTTAAAACCGTCAACAACATTGGCACTTAAATTAACGTATAACTTTACTTGAAAAGGAAAAGATCATGAAACTTAACTCACTCGTTTCAAAAACATTACCCTCATTATTACTATTGTGTAGCAGCGCAACATTTGCTTTTGACAGCGTAGAAAAATTTAAAGTTGCAGTAGTAAAAGATACTACAGGCGCTGATAAAATTATCGCTGGTGAATATACCGATGGTATGAAAGCCATTGAGATGCACAAAAAAATTGACTACAACCATGCAATGAACTTATGTGCAGCGCAAATTAAAACATTTAAATTTGAAAAAGCTGAAGAGTCTTGTACTAAAGCGATTGATTCAATGTCTGCAAACGCTACTCGCGGTCGCCATGGTAAATTATTAAAAGCATTAGCTTATAGTAACCGTAGTATCGCTAAACATTTGAACAATGAAAGCTACAGTGCTTATGAAGATTTATTAACAGCGAAGTCTTTATCTGAAAATGCAATTATTTTAGATAACATTGCTTACTTCAAATCATCAACCAGCATGGCTTCATCAGTTGATTTAGATACTGTCGCAGCAGATTAAGGAAAAGACATGAAAGACTTAAAAAAACAATGTGAACGCATTATGCTATTTTGTTACCAAGTCAGTCATTTATCTTTATCGCAATGGAATATTGAAAAGCTGCAAATGAAAACCTTAGGTGCAAATCGACAGCAAAACGCTAACTAGAGAATATTTATGAGAAACGTGATTGGGTGTAACAATGAAACCGCAATGTTACACCCTACACCTTTAGAAGAAGAATCCTCAGACAATCAACATTTAGCACGCCATTAATTCATCCTATCTCTTTTACAGCACTAGAAAGCCAATTCATACACTGTTAGAATCTAGCCAAGTTAATTTTTAGAGAACATGAGAAAATTTTAAGATGGGCAGAGCTTACCAAAACCGTAAATTATCAATGGCCAAAACCGCTGGCGCTAAAACTAAAGTTTATTCTAAATACGGAAAAGCAATTTATGTTTGTGCTAAAAATGGCGGATTAGATCCAGACGGCAACTTAGCGCTTCGTGGTTTAATAGACAAAGCGAAAAAAGACCAAGTACCTACTCATGTTATTGAAAATGCAATAAAAAAAGCATCGGGTGCCGGTGGTGAAGATTACGCTGAAGCCCGTTATGAAGGTTTTGGACCTGGTAACTGTATGGTGATAATCGATTGTTTAACTGACAATGGTAACCGTACGATCAAAGATGTTCGTCAATGTTTTACGAAAACAAATTCTAAAATTGGTTCTACCGGTACGGTTTCACATATGTTTGATCATCAAGCGGTATTTGCCTTTAAAGGCGAAGATGATGAAGCGGTATTAGAAAACCTGATGATGGCTGATATCGACGTAACTGATGTTGAATTAGAAGATGGTATTATTACTGTTCACGCTCCACATACAGAATTTTTTAAGATCAAAACAGAATTCGCCAACAGCATGCCTGAATATGATCTTGAAGTTGAAGAAATTACTTGGGTTCCTCAAACCTATACAGAAATTACCGGCGAAGAAGATACCGCTAACTTTGAGAAATTCATTGCGATGTTAGATGATTGTGACGATGTACAAAACGTTTACCACAACGCAGAATTGCCAGAAGAATAATCCTCATTAACTTTTTCAGCTAAACATTACGCGGTTAAAAAGTTACATGAACGCTAGTTTTAAAAGCACCTTTACGGTGCTTTTTTTATTCCTTTAGTAGTTTAAGTAAGATTTGTTCACATTCTGCGGTAGTCATTTGCTTAGGAACAGGGTATTCACAGTAAGCTTCTTTCATAGCGCGTTTAGCTAACAGTGAAATATCTTGTTTTTTCAGTTCAGGAAAAGTTTTTTGAATATTCAACGTAGTATTTAGCGAGATAACAGCTTGAACAAACGCTTTTGCAGCAACTATTTCATTTTCATGCTGTTCAACTATGCCTAAATGATAGGCGATTTTCGCGTACTGCTGAAAAGCGTTGTCAAATGAAAAATGTAGCACATGGGGTAATAAAACCGCGTTAGCTAATCCATGTGGTATATGATAATAACCACCTAACTGATGAGCAATCGCATGCACATAACCAATAGAAGTACGAGTAAATGCCACGCCAGCATAATAACTTGCCAATGACATTTCGGCTCGGGCAGTTAAATTATCTCCTTGTTGATACGCTTGTGGCAAATAAGTAAAAATTCGTTGTATAGCCGCTAAACTGTATGATTGAGTTTGTGCCGTACCATGTAAACCTATATATGATTCAACAGCATGTGTTAATGCATCAATACCAGTTTCAGCCGTGATTTTTGCTGGCAGACCAACCATCAGCAAAGGATCTAAAATCGCGTAATGAGGAACCAAACACGGATCTATCACAGTAAATTTTTGTTTCTTACTCGGATCAGTAACCACGGCAACTAAGGTAGCTTCAGAGCCAGTACCTGCAGTAGTTGGGATAGCAATAAATGGCGGAAGTTTTTTTCGTACCTTAAATAATCCCGATAACGTTTGAATGTTTTTATTTTTAACTACCGAGGCAGCGATTGCTTTACCGCAATCCATTACTGAGCCACCGCCGATAACAATCATGCTGTCACAGTTGTTCTGTTGATATAAATGAACCCCTTGTTCAATAACGGCAATGGTTGGATCAGGCGTCACTTCATCAAAAATAACGTAAGGTAATTGTGCTTTTTCGAGAAAATCAGTCAGTTTTTTAACGACACCTACACCAACAAGCGTCTTATCAGTCACAATAAAAGTATTGCGACTGTTAGCATCCTTTAATATTTCAGCCGACTGACGTAATTCTCCTGAACCGTTGATCAAGGTTGGCATTGGAATGTGAATAAGTCGATTTACATATCGACGGATAAAAATAATGAAAGAATGGATCACAAAAAACTCGATAAATAACAGCAGATTTTATCATCTAACTACGATAGATGGTTGTTGTCAACTGGTCTAACCTTGGCTAGCTCCTTTCTTTAAAACTATAAACACGGTATTAAAAAATTAGCGTTGACTCTTTTCTGATTGTTTTACCTTTTGCCAATACTGCTCTAGTGTTTCAAGGTTGTGTTGTTCAAATGCTTTTCCTGAATCGACAACTTGCTGCTCTATGCCATGAAAACGTTTAGTAAATTTTTGGTTCGCTTTTCTTAACAGGTTTTCTGGGTCTTGTTTGGCGTGCCGACATAAATTAACCACCGCAAACATTAAGTCGCCTAACTCTTCTGCTAAGCCTTGTTGATCGCCAGCCAACTCTTCTTTAACTTCAATGACTTCTTCTTCTATTTTCGCAACAACGTCTTGAATGTTATGCCAATCAAACCCGACATGAGAGCAACGTTTTTGAATTTTTGCCGCTTGCGACAGTGCCGGTAAATTTTTAGGAATATCCGCTAAAATACTGATATTGTCATTTTGATTACGCCTTTGTCGCTCTTTCGCTTTTTCATTTTCCCAATTTTGTTTAATTGCTTCCTCAGTTGATAACTCTTCATTTGCAAAAACATGAGGATGACGACGAATGAGCTTTTCACAAATAGCAGCGACGACACTATCAAAATCAAACTTTTTTTGCTCATTACCCAACTGGCTATAAAAAATTACTTGAAAAAGTAAGTCACCCAATTCTTTTTCTAACTCACTAAAGTCGTTCTGTTCAACGGCTTCCGTAACAGCATCTGCAACTTCATAAGCTTCTTCGATTGTATGAGGAACGATCGTGGCAAAGGTTTGCTTTATGTCCCACGGACAGCCAGTTTCAGGATCACGAAGCTGCGCCATAATCCAACGGAGTTTTTCGATAGAAGGAGTATCATTTAACATGTAAAAAGCTTTCTCATTTACTGATTAAGATGTTTATAAACTACAAGCGTTTCGCTTCAATAATATCGTCAAGTTGTAATAACTTGCTGATCAAACGCGTGAGCATTTCGTTATTAGCGATTTCAATGGTTAACGACATAATAACCGTTTGCTTGCTATGATCTGAGCGGCTTTCCATGCCCATAATACTCACTCTTTCGTTAGCAATAATCGTCGAAATATCTCTCACTAACCCTTGCCTATCAACGCAAACAAGTTTAACCGTCACTTGATAATGTTGTGTCGGGTTATCCCCCCATTGCACTTCAATTTCACGTTCAGGTTGTTGTAATAGTGAATTAGCTAATTGCTCACAATCTGCTTGATGTACTGAAATTCCGCGTCCTTGAGTAATAAACCCCATGATCTCATCGCCAGGTACCGGATGACAACATTTTGCCATATGGGTAAGTAAGTTTCCGACACCTGAAACCGTTATGCCATTCGCATCAACGGCATTTTTAGGTTGATGGTATTGTGGTTTTACTAAGCTTTGTGGATCTAGCTCAACAGGAGGTTGTGATTTTTCATTTTCGAGTAGTAGATGATTAACCACTTGCTGCAATCTTGCATGACCAGAGCCAATGGCAACATATAAATCATCCACCGTTTTAATATTAAAACGTTTGCTGGTTGATAATAAATCAACTTGCATTAAATCATGCTTTATTAATTCTTGCTCAAGCATTTCTTTACCTTGCGCGATATGCTTGTCACGATCTTGCAGTTTGAAAAAATGCTGAACTTTAGCTCGAGCTCTGGGCGCATGAATATAATGTAAATTAGGGTTTAGCCAATCGCGACTTGGATTAGGCGTTTTACTGGTTAAAATTTCAATTTTATCACCGGTTTTTAACCGATAAGTAAATGGCACAATACGGCCAAATACTTTAGCGCCAATACAACAATGACCGACATTTGAATGAATATAATAGGCAAAATCTAATGGCGTTGAACCATTAGGTAAATCAACTACATCGCCATTAGGGGTAAAAACATAAATGCGATCTTCAAATACTTGGCTGCGAAGTTCTTCAATGAGCTCACCACTTTCCGTGACATCTTCTTGCCATTGTAAAATTTTTCGTAACCAACTAACTTTTTCATCAAAACCGCTGGTTTTGCCATGAGCAGAGCCTTCTTTATAACGCCAGTGTGCCGCAACACCTAATTCGGCATCATCGTGCATTTGCTTCGTTCGAATTTGCACTTCTACGGACTTGCCTTCAGGACCTAAAACCACCGTATGAATTGACTGATATCCATTAGGTTTCGGGGTGGCAACGTAATCATCAAACTCTTTCGGTAAATGCTGCCAATTAGTATGAACAATTCCTAAAGCGCCATAACAATCTTGTAGCTTTTCAACCACGATACGTACCGCTCTCACATCGTATAGTTGCTCAAAATCCAGTGATTTTTGCTGCATTTTTTTCCAAATACTATAAATATGTTTAGGGCGACCATATACTTCACCTTTAATATTTAAATCCACTAATTGTTGAGATAAATTACTTACAAAATCAACCATATATTGTTCACGATCTAAACGCTTTTCATCCAGTAATGAGGCTATTTTTTTGTAAACTTTTGGGTGTAAGTAACGGAACGAGATATCTTCAAGCTCCCACTTTAACTGACCAATACCTAATCTATTGGCTAATGGTGCGTAAATATTAGCGGTTTCTTTTGCAACAATCACACGGGACTCTTCATCAGCGTTTTTAACCAGACGTAATTGACATAATCGTTCTGCTAATTTAATCACCACAGCACGGACATCTTCCACCATCGCAAGCAACATCTTACGAATATTATCCACTTGGTTAACTGATATTTTGTTTGACTGACTTTGTCGTAAAGCTTTAATCGCCTCCATTTGCGCAACACCTTTACACAATAGAAAAACAGAATTGGAATATTGCTCTTCAACATAGTCTAAAGTGATATAGTTAAACTCAATTAATGGGATCAAAAAAGCAGCGGCTAACGAGTCTTTATCTAGATTAAGGCTGGCTAAAATTTCAACCATTTCTAAGGATTTAGTTTGGCATTGCTCATCTATTTCATGGTGTGTTTGATTCTCAGACCAGATGTTTTCTAATAATTGGCACTTCTCTTTGCTGATTTCCAGAGATAATAGCCATTGCTCAAAGCTTGTTTGGGTCATTTGATGAGATTTTCGAACCGAAACCATGTGACATCCTGTGTTTTACTAATGAAGAAATAAAGAAAAAGTTAACGAACAAACAATACCATAGTCTCAATATGCTTTGTGTGTGAAAACATATCGATTAAAGAAATTTTTTCAATTTTATAGCCATGACTGATTAAAAGTTTACTATCTTTGGCAAGCGTTGCTGGATCACAACTCACATATAACAGCTGTTTTATGCCTAACTTTACTAGTTGTTCTATCGCTTTATATGCACCAGCCCGAGCCGGGTCAATTAACACTTTGGTGAATGTTTCATTTGTCCAAGGGTATAATTGCCAATCACTATTTAAATCCGCTTGATAAAACTGACAATTCGTTAATTGGTTAGCTTGAGCATTGTTTTGGGCTTGCACAACCATTTCATCGACACCTTCGACTCCTACCACTTTTTTAACATTTTTCGCTAACGGTAAACTAAAATTGCCTAAGCCACAAAATAAATCAAGAATAATATCTTGCGGTGTAACGGCTAACCATTCAATCGCTCTGGCAACCATTTCAAGATTCACTTGATGATTTACCTGAATAAAGTTCTCAGGATAAAAGGTAATATTAATGTCATTTTCAATTTGATAACTTAAGGCTTCACAATCAGTTAACGGTAAAATTGATTTGCCATCATCTAGCATAATTTGACACTGATGTTGTTGAGCAAATGCCAACCAAAGTGTTCGGTCTTGTACAGACATTTTCTCTAATTGTCTTATTATCAACGTTTTGACATTCGTGGCAATGATCTCAATGTGCCCGATTGGATTTTTTCCTGATAAGTTCGCAAGTATCTCGTTTAAGGAATGAAATATTGAATCAAAAGGCTCTACTAACACCGGACATGTTTTTATCGCCACTAATTGATTACTCGCTTTTTGTCTAAAACCAACCGTTGCCTGGCCTTTTTTATTATACTGCACGCCAATACGAGCTTTATGGCGATAATACCAAGTTTGATTAGTTATCGGTCTCTGCCATGGCAGCTCACTTGTCTCCATTAACTGTCGATTATTATATTGCTTGCCTGCAATCACCTCATTTCGAGCAAATAATTCGGTAATTTTTTGCTGTTTAAATGATAATTGACCTTCAGAGCCCAAATGCTGTAAATCGCAACCACCGCAGCTTGTAAAGTGCTGACAACCAGGTTTTTCTCGGTGCTCGGCAGCCGTGTGTATTTCAACGAGTTTACCGCGAAAATATTTACTTTTTTGTTCAATAACTTTTGCCACCACAGTTTCTGAAGGCAAGGTACCATCGATAAAAATATTTTTCTGCTGATACTGACCGACCCCACATCCATTAGCGTCTAAACGAGAAATTTTTACGGTACATTGTTGACCCAATTTTTGGGTTTTCGGAGTTACTTTAAAGAAATTTGCCACAAAAATTGAGACCTATTGTTAAGCGCTATATATTTGCTTGCTGATGTGCCATTATAACGGCAATTATACTAAAAATTTTTTACGAAATCTTGGCATTAAGAGTCTGACACTAAATGTATAAATTAAGTCTAAAAGACTGGGTTATTTTACTGACAATAGTACCTACGACTATTATTGGTTTTAGCATTGCTAGTTACTTTTCTTATAGTCGTTATGTTGAGTTAAATACCCACCTTACTGATCGCTCTAGAAGTATTATTGAACCTTTAGCAATTGCAACCACAGAAGCCGTTATTAATGCCGATAGAGAAAAATTAAGACACTTAGTGGGGTTTACCCATAGGACTCAATCTTCAATTATTAAAAGCATAATCATTTTTTCTAAAGATAATCAGGTGCTTGTTGCTAGTGCTTATAATGGTGATACCGAATTGATGCGTATTGATGCAGGTGAACAAATCCCTTTAACTACATCTTCTGTATTCACTGATGATTATATTATTTTTCGCACTCCTATTATTGATGAAAATAGTGATGATGAAGTGATCACCAATACTTCATCAGCTCAAGTAATTGTCGGCTATATTGCCATGCAAATTAATAAAAACCACATTAAACTGGCTCAACAAAGCCAGATAATGATGGCCTTTGCCATTGCTATATTCGGTACGTTAATTAGTGCTTTTTTCTCAACAAGATTAATTAAAAACTTTACTCGCCCAGTCACTTCGATGGTGCAAGCGGTTGATAGAATTAGAGAAGGTAAGCTTGAAAGTCGGGTTACGGGTCAGTTAATTGGTGAATTAAATTTTCTTAAAAATGGTGTCAATGCCATGGCTGAGTCTTTAGGTGATTATCATGATGAAATGCAGCAAAGCATTGACCAAGCCACTATCGATTTAAGAGAAAGCCTTGAGCAATTTGAAATACAAAACGTTGAGTTAGATATTGCCAAACGAAAAGCGCAAGATGCCAATAAAGTAAAATCTGAATTTTTAGCGAACATGAGTCATGAATTAAGAACACCGTTAAATGGGGTGATTGGCTTTACTCGTCAAGTGCTAAAAACACCTTTGTCTGATACCCAGCGAGACTATTTACAAACCATTGAGCGCTCGGCCGCCAATTTGTTAGCGATAATCAATGATATTCTTGATTTTTCCAAACTCGATGCCGGTAAAATGGTTATTGAAAAAATCCCCTTTTCAATGCGTGAAACCGTTGAAGAAACTATTACACTATTAGCCCCTGGTGCTCATAAAAAGAATATTGAATTATCGTTACGGATTGCACCATCAATACCCGATTCTTTAATTGGCGATGCCATGCGAATCAAACAAGTGATTATTAACTTAGCCAGTAATGCAATAAAATTTACCGACAATGGCTGTGTGAATATTGATATTGATAAAGCACATGTTGACGAACATAAGGCGATATTAAAGGTCACGGTTAGTGATACTGGTATTGGTATGAACACGTCACAACAAGCATCTATTTTTGAAGCATTTGGCCAAGCAGATCAAAGTGTAACCCGACTATATGGCGGTACAGGCTTAGGTTTGGTGATTTCTCAACGATTAGTGAAAGAAATGAAA
This sequence comes from Colwellia sp. 1_MG-2023, assembly GCF_030546755.1. Classification (GTDB taxonomy): domain Bacteria; phylum Pseudomonadota; class Gammaproteobacteria; order Enterobacterales; family Alteromonadaceae; genus Thalassotalea_H. The sequence goes on along the minus strand of NZ_JAUOPE010000010.1, from coordinate 78,015 downwards.
GGCGAAATAAACTTCATTAGTGATGAAAAAAATGGTTCTACGTTTTGGTTTTCTTTTCAATGTGAAATTAATCCAATTCCAGATGAGTCGTTACTGCGCCCTGTTGCACTTTCCCAAAAATCTATACTTTATTTTGAACCGCACACTCATAGCAGAATAGCCACCAGTGAAATATTAGAAAGCTGGAATATGAAAGTGTATCCAGTGATAAGTCTAGAAGAAATTAGCCACGCTTTAGCGAAAGGCAATACCTTTGATTTTGCCTTAATTGCTCACGATATAACGCCTACCGCTTTAAATGAATTAAAACAATTAATTAAATCGGTTAAAGAAAATATCCCATCCATTCATTTAGCTATTAATAGTAATTCACCTAACTTACATGAAGCATTAATGGCTGCGGGTTCAAGTAGTTGTTTAAGTAAACCACTCACCCCTGAAAAAATCTGTAAAGCATTAACCCCACAGCATTTTGATTTCGCTAATTCACTCATCGAAGTTTTAGAAAATAAATTAGATATAAAAGTATTAGCCGTTGATGATAACGAAGCTAACCTCAAATTAATAAATGCCTTATTACAAGAGCAAGTAAGAGAAGTTGTTACTGCCCAAAATGGTCAAGAAGCTTTAGAGCTTTGTGTCCATGAAAGTTTTGCCCTTATTTTCATGGATATTCAAATGCCGGTTATGGACGGTATTTCCGCATTAAAACACATTAAAGCACAGACCTTTAACGACAAAACGCCAATTATTGCAGTAACCGCACACGCACTTAGTGATGAAAAAGATAAACTACTGAATGAAGGGTTTAACTCTTACATGACAAAACCTATAGATGAAAGTATGTTACGTCATATTATTTATGAATACTGCGATCTTAGACTCCTAGGTAATCAAGTCACACAATCAAAACATATTAATAGTGGCTATGCCAAGTTAACTACACATCACGAAAACCCTAACAATGTAGCCAGTGCTCAATCTAAACATATAGATGAGAACATGACAAGCGAGCAAACCTTTGTTAACTCAAGTGTTATTAATTGGCCAGATGCAATAAACAAAGCAGGGAAAAAACCACGTTTAGCCAGAGATATGTTAGAAGGTTTAGTAGACAGTTTACCAGAAACAAAATTAACCATTTCTGAAGCATTAACAGCTCAAGATATCAATAAACTAAAAGAGTATATTCATAAACTTAACGGTGCTTGTTGTTATACGGGTGTTCCTGATTTAGGAAAAATAGTACATCAAATTGAAACCCAATTAAAAAGTGGTAGCGGTATTGATGATTTAGAACCGGAGTTTTTCGAACTCTTTGAACATATTGAACGAGTATCGAGCTTAGCAGAAGAAGCGTTTTCAGAAATTGATAAGCTACTGGAAAAAAATTATTCATAACCTATTTATTCATGCATGTTGATCATAGTAATTTTGAATTTTTCATGTGATTTATGAACAACAATTAAACTAAAACTACATGGTCAGTTAAGTCTTTGGGATCGTAAGCTTTGAAACTTAGGTAGATGAGTTAGGCAATAAAAATACGAATAAGAAAGAAACTATCGAGGATGTAAAAATCTATAAACTAACGAATGTTAATATCAGGTGAAGTATTAATATCACCGTCTTCACTAATAACAGCCACCCCACCATTGCATAACAGCACAGCAAGACTTTTGCCATTTTCATTTCTAACAAAGGCTAATTCATAACCAAACTTTCCTAAACTACTCGCAGAAAATTTTTGTGCTAAAGAAAGCTTCGACCACCAAACAGATTGTTCGGGTGCCTCACCTCGTCGATCAACGGTAGGAAGTTTTTGTGACTGCATAACACATATTCCGTATAAATTTTAAGCATAATTTATCTCAGTATAGTCGATAATTTTAATTTTAACAGATTAAAATCATCACTGGTTGATGAGTAATTGATATAACAGAAGATTTATTTTGATAAAACGACAAACGCAGTTGCATAGTCTTTTTCATCCGATAAAGAGATATGCCAAGCATTTGCTTGAAGTGCTTTTGCTTTACTAAGAGCAATTTCAGTTAAAATCAATTGCGGTTGCCCACTTGCTAGTGAGGCTATTTCGAAATGCTGAAACGACACGCCTTCAGCTATGCCTGTACCTAATGCTTTTGCTGCCGCTTCTTTTCCTGCCCACCGTTTGGCTAAATAAGGAACGTGAAACTTTAAGGTTTTGTAATAATCATATTCATTTGGCGTTAATATTCTTAACGCCAAACGCTCTAACGCCTGCTCATCCATATCGGCAAGGCGTTGAATTTGCACGATATCGTTACCAATACCCACAACAGACATACTGTTATGCTCTTCTTGCTTCTAACATTAATTGCTTCATATCTCTAACAGCATTATCTAAACCGTCAATGGCGGCACGAGCGATAATAGCATGGCCAATATTAAGTTCTATGATTTCAGGAATTGCCGCTATCGGTTTTACATTAAAATACGTTAAACCATGACCCGCGTTCACTTTTAATCCTTGCTGATGAGCATATTCAATACCTTCAATAAGTCGCGCTAATTCTTTTTGCTGTTCTGCTTCAGTAATAGCATCAGCATAATGACCAGTATGAATTTCAATATAAGGCGCCTTACTTGCAACAGCGGCATCTATTTGTTTTTTATCAGCATCAATAAATAAACTAGTTTGCACTCCCGCTTGTTCAAGCTGCTTAACTGCTTGGTTTATTTTATCTTGTTGACCAGCAACATCTAAACCACCTTCAGTGGTAAGTTCTTCACGCTTTTCCGGAACTAAACAACAAAAAACAGGTTTAACTTCACAAGCTATGGCGAGCATTTCATCCGTAACAGCCATTTCTAAATTCATTCGTGTTTGTAATGTTTCTTTCATTACGTAAACATCTCTGTCTTGAATATGACGACGATCTTCACGTAAATGGATAGTAATACCATCTGCACCAGCATGTTCAGCGACTGACGCAGCATGAACAGGATCAGGGTAAGTCGTTCCCCGGGCTTGTCGTAAAGTCGCTATATGATCTACATTTACACCTAATAAAATATCACTCATGAATGTTTCTCTATCTTTTTTTAAACAATTGGCGACTATTTAACGGTTTGCCACCAAGTAAATGATTAATGATTTGTCGCATTAACACTTTATGGGTTTTCCTAACTTCAACGTCACTAAAGTCTTGATTATTTATCGCGATTAAATGCGCTCTGCTATAACGTGGTTGAGTTAAATTTTCAATTACCGGTATAAAACCTTGTTCAGGAAAATAATAAAATTGCTCTACTTGATCATTGATGACAGAAAAATCAATGGTCAAACCTAACTCTTCCAATAAAGTATTCTCAAACCGTCTTAATACCGGCTCTATCGCATTTTTTTCAGCTAATTGTACTAAACAGCGCTTATATAGTGCATATAAATTTTCATAAGGGATATGCTCCCCTAATAAACGTACTTGTAATTCATTTAAATAAAAACCACTGTATAAATGCTCGCTTGTCAATAAAAATGACTTACTACTGACTTCTATTCGATTAAGCGTTTTTAAATTGCCATTACCTTTAAGGACAATAATTAAAGGAGTAAATGGTTGTAATAAGGCTTTTTTATTAGATTTAAGAGATGTACCAACATAAACGATCGCTGAAACCTTTCCGTTTAATTCGGTAAGAAACTCAGCGATGACCTGATTATCGCGTAATGGGCGTGAATGTAATAAAAAGGCATTTTGCTCGAGTTCTTTCATTATTTACATGTTCAGTTCAACACTTTGCGTATTAACCAGAATAATCATCACCATAACCTAAGCTGCGCAATGCTCTTTCATCATCCGCCCAGCCCGATTTAACTTTCACCCAAGATTCGAGGAAAACTTGCTGTTCGAACATTTCTTCCATATCGCGGCGCGCTTCTTGGCCAATAGTTTTTAGGCGTTCGCCTTTATTGCCAATCACCATGCGTTTTTGACTATTTCGTTCAACTAAGATCAAAGCATTGATATGTAAAATGCCTTTTTCATCTACTTTAAACTGCTCTATTTCAACCGTTGTCGAATACGGTAATTCATCACCAGTAAAACGCATTAATTTTTCACGAATAATTTCTGATGCCATAAATCGACTTGAGCGATCTGTGATGTGATCTTCGGAAAACCAAAAGTCACTTTCAGGTAAGGCTTTAAAACAAATTTCACGAATTTTATCGACGTTATCCCCTTTACTCGCTGAAATAGGCACAATATCAGTAAAGTTATGTTTTTCACCTAGCTTTTGCAAATGTGGTAACAATGATTCTTTATCTTGTACATTATCAATTTTATTGATAATTAAAACACACGGTGCACCACTATTTTTCACTTTATTTAAAACAAGTTCATCATCAGCTGTCCAATGTGTGCCTTCCACTAAAAACAGGATCTGTTCCACTTCAGCGATAGAGCTACTTGCCGCACGATTCATTAAGCGATTAATCGCTTTTTTTTCATCAATATGTAAACCGGGGGTATCCACTAACACCGCTTGGTGATTATCTTCGGTTAAAATCCCCAAAATACGATGACGAGTTGTTTGTGGTTTACGCGAAGTAATACTAATTTTTTGACCAAGCATACTATTTAGTAATGTTGATTTACCAACATTAGGGCGACCAACTATAGCGATAAGCCCGCAATGGGTAGTTTGTGTCATGACTTTTTACTCGTTCGTTTACCTTTAGCATTATTCGCTAAAATAATTTCTAACACTTTTGATGCCGCTGATTGTTCTGCTTTTCGACGGCTAGTACCCTTAGTGATAACTTCGTTATCGATTTCTGAAGTTGTACAACGCACGGTAAATTCTTGGTTATGTGACTGACCTGTAGTATCAATCACTTCATAAATAGGTAATGCTATTTTTCGACCTTGCAAATATTCTTGTAAACGGGTTTTTGGATCTTTTTGTGCTTGACCTGGTTTTATTGCGTCAAGTCGTTGTTCAAACCATGACAAAATAAGCGACTTACAGGTCGCCATATCTGAATCAATATAAATAGCACCAATAATAGCCTCTACGGCATCTTCAAGTATTGAATCTCTTCGATGGCCACCACTTTTGAGTTCACCAGGACCTAAAATTAAATACTCGCCTAACTTAAACCCTCGCGCTACTTCCGCCAAGGTTACCCCTTTGACTAAGCTTGAACGCATTCGAGTTAAATCGCCTTCATTTTCTTGCGGAAATTTATCATAAAGTTTTTCAGCAATAACAAAGCCTAGAATTGAGTCTCCTAAAAATTCAAGCCTTTCATTATGATCTCCTTTGGCGCTTCGATGTGTTAGCGCTTGAATCAATAATGACGGCTCTTGAAAACGATAACCAAGCTTTTTAGATAATTGATTAATAGCGAGGGCATTATTATTTATCATTAATGAATACTACCTAAGCGTTCAAAACGAACTCCAGTAGGTACCCAACGCGGTAAGAAACTAGTGTCATCGCGCTCAAAATCAAAACTCATCCATATAAAAACGGCTTCACCCACTAAGTTTTCTTCTGGTACAAAGCCCCAGAATCGTCCATCTAAACTATTGTCTCGGTTATCACCCATCACAAAATATTGGCCTTGTGGAACAACAAATTCGTCGCGTTGCGAGCCAGATTGTTGATAATAGTTTGCTGTACGGGGCAATATTTGATTATTGACTAAAATATCATGCGTTTTATTTGGCATAGCTGAAGTGTAACGAGTCAATTCAACATTGCCGTCACTGTAATCACCATTACTAACAAATGTTGTTACAACTTGCTTAAATTCATTGCAATCGGTATTAGTTTCAGAGCATGCGGTTTTGATATATAACGACTTATTGCGATAAATAATTCTATCGCCAGGTAAACCAATAACCCGTTTAATATAATCTACTTTGGTATCTATCGGATATTTAAACACCACCACATCACCGCGTTCTGGCAACCCTACTTCGACAAACTTATTACGTGCTACTGGATCTCGTAAACCATAGTTAAATTTATTCACGAGAATAAAGTCACCATCGAGTAAGGTCGGCATCATTGAGCCTGAAGGGATCTGAAATGGTTCATATAAAAAAGAACGCAAAATTAAGACAAATGCTATGACCGGAAAAATTTGCACTGGCGTGTCAATTAAAAAAGGAATCGCTAAGATTTTCTCTTTCACTTCTTCGCTAAGTTCACCTTCACATTGTTCTTGTGCTGTCGCTAATTTCACTTTACGTTGCGGTAACAAAACATACCTATCATATAGCCAAATAACACCGCAAACCGCAGTAAGAATAACTAAAAATATTGAAAAATAAACTGCCATGATTTCCCTATTAATTATCTAATTTAAGTACGGCTAAAAACGCTTCTTGAGGTACTTCAACATTACCTACTTGTTTCATACGCTTTTTACCTTCTTTTTGTTTCTGTAATAATTTCTTCTTACGAGAAATATCACCACCGTAACATTTAGCGGTTACGTTTTTACGGAGTTGCTTAACCGTGGTACGAGCAATAACGTTATTGCCAATGGCCGCTTGAATCGCAATATCAAACATTTGACGATGAATAAGTTCTTTTAACTTTTCAACTAACATACGGCCACGAGCAACAGAGTTTGTTCTGTGTGTGATCATCGCTAGCGCATCAACCCGATCCCCGTTGATCATAACATCAACTCGAACCATATCCGCCGCTTCAAAACGAACAAAGTGATAATCAAGTGAAGCATAACCTCTACTGGTTGACTTTAACTTATCAAAAAAGTCCATAACGACTTCTGCCATCGGCAATTCATAAGTAACAGCAACCTGATTTCCATGATAAATAATGTCTTTTTGTACGCCTCGTTTTTCAATACAAAGAGTAATAACATTACCTAAGTGTTCTTGTGGTACTAAAATATTCGCTTGCACAATTGGCTCGCGGATTTCATCAATATTATTAATAGGCGGTAAATCACCAGGGTTATCAATGGATAATATTTCACCATCGGTACAAGCAATTTCATAATTTACCGTTGGTGCCGTGGTAATTAAATCCAGATCATATTCTCTTGCCAAACGCTCTTGGATAATTTCCATGTGAAGCATGCCAAGGAAACCAATACGGAAGCCAAACCCAAGTGCCGATGAGTTTTCAGGTTCAAACACTAACGATGCATCATTTAAGCTTAATTTATTTAACGCATCTCTAAAGTTTTCATAATCATCTGAACTGATTGGGAAAATACCGGCATATACTTGCGGTTGTACTTTTTTAAACCCCGGTAGTTGTTCAGCAGCTTCTTTTTTGGCAATAGTAATGGTATCACCAACAGGTGCTCCATGAATTTCTTTGATACCCGCAATGATAAAACCAACTTCCCCAGTTTTTAACACGCCAGTATCTGTTTGTTTAGGTGTAAAAATACCTACTTTATCAATAATGTGGGTTTGTCCTGTTGACATCACCACCATTTTATCGCCTTTTCTCACCTCACCGTTCATCACACGAACTAACGAAACAACGCCTTGGTAATTATCAAACCATGAGTCAATAATCAAAGCTTGAAGATTAGCCGATGGGTCGCCTTCTGGAGGAGGAATATTTGCAACAATAGTTTCTAATACATCTTCAATACCAATGCCTGTTTTCGCAGAACATTGCACCGCACCTGTCGCGTCAATACCAATAATATCTTCAATTTCTTCGCTAACTCGATCAGGGTCTGCTTGAGGTAAGTCAATTTTATTTAAAATAGGCAGTACTTCGAGATCCATTTCAATAGCCGTGTAACAGTTGGCAACCGTTTGTGCTTCAACACCTTGACCAGCATCAACAACAAGCAATGCTCCTTCACATGAAGCTAGTGAGCGAGAAACTTCATAAGAGAAATCAACATGGCCAGGCGTGTCAATAAAGTTTAACTGGTAAGTTTCACCATCTTTCGCAAGATAATCTAAGGTAACACTCTGTGCTTTAATGGTAATGCCACGTTCACGCTCAATATCCATAGAATCAAGAACTTGCGCTGCCATTTCTCGGTCTTGTAACCCGCCACAATGCTGGATCAGACGATCAGAAAGTGTCGATTTACCATGGTCAATATGGGCAATAATAGAAAAATTTCGGATATGTTTCATAGATGAAAATTCAGTTAAACGTTTTATAAAATCAATAGTGGCGAGATTTTAGCTAATTTAGCCCCTTGGGGCTATCTTTTGTTGAATATTAATAACGATAATCGAGGAAAGTTAGGTCAATTTAATGGTTTAAATTCGATAAAAGCTGACAAACAATGATTTTAATCATGTTTATTTGCAGGTAGGACACCTATTAAAGTTGGTAACCACGCTTGTTTATTACCGCTAATAAATTGTTGTCGCCTTGCTAAAAAGTAACCGAAATAGCCTCCTAATATAGCAAGAGGTAAAGCCCATAATTCATGGTTTATAAAATTAACTTCGAGTAATGTTTGTCCTAAAAAGCTGCCGACAAACAAACCTATTAAAGGCCACATATATACTTGCCAAGCGGCTGATAATAATAGTTTTTCTGACAAACCAATAATAACTCTATCCCCTACTTTTACAGGTAGTTCAGAAGTTACTGTATAAGTCGTTTTTTTCTGAGGAAAAGCTTTTGCTATTTGACCACTTCCACAAGACTCTAGTTGCTGACAACCACTACACGTTGATTTGACGATACTTTCAACCGTCACTTTATCTTGTGTTATAGCAGTCACTAGAGCTTGTTCTTCAATCATGATTAAGGCCTAACTAAAAGAGTGACAGAATCAGCTATTTGTTTGGCAGTAATAGAAGGTATTTTACCTACAACACTAACTTCAATGCCATTAACCACCTGACTAAGCGCAACAGTTGCACCATCCATCACATAATCAACAGAACGTTGTTTCTCTTGGCTTTGGGTAACATACACTGAAATTTCAACTAACCCATCACCAAATAATGTAAATTCTACCGGTTGTTTGGTGGCGGCGATTCTATGACGATTAGCATTAATTTGCTCAAAGCCTGCCGGTAGCCAATTGACTTTCCATGATAATTTTTGCTGTTGGTAGCCTTGTGGAATATCAACAACATTCGGCAATTCGGTTTCTTGCAATTGATGTAAACTTTCAGAAGGTTTTTCCGTAATATCCAAATGAGTAAATTGAATCTGCTCAAGCGGTTGACCTTTGCCGGTAACAATTGCTAATTTTAATAAAAGTCCGGTTTTTTCATCCAACCATAGCCAATGTCCATACTTATTCGCTTCTTTAGGGACGATGCGAATAATTTGCGCACTACGCCCTAAAATTCGACTTTTACCCACGGAGATAAAATTATAAGTAGCTGATAACGCGTGAATATCACCGCTTAAAATATTAGGAATTGGACCAGTAAGGTTTGCAGAAAGTACAGAATAAGGCGGTAACTCAGGTTCAATATAACTAATGGTATTATCTTTTCTTAAAACGTCTCTTCGAGGGCCATTGAGCAAAGATAATATTTCTAGTTCAATATTTTCTTCTGTTACACCATGAAACCAATGATAAGGTTCAGCATGATTGTTTTTAACCACGACAAAAGATGTACTAAAATTTAATGTTTGTAAAGATTGGGAAAGACGAGCCAGCCATATATCAGCTGTTTCAGGAGATTCGCTCTCAGCTGACCATGCTGAAGAGCTTAAGCTCCCCAGCATTAAAAAACAAATTAATAACTTCATTTAACCGGATTGGTAACCTCTTTTTCAGCATTCTCTTCTTTTTCAGCTAATGCTGTAAATTTAAGTTGTTGTTTATGATCTTGTAATAATGCTTGAAAACGTCGTTGTTGTTCAACCATTGCTTGTTGTTTCGAAAGTCTATCATTTTGTTGATAGTTAAGGCTCACTGGCTCAGCTATGCCTCCAAATGGTACTGTTTGGACAACCGGATTAGGCACTAAAGGGTCAGTATCTGCAACATTTTGCTGAACACCTATCACCATTAATCCTGCAGCAGATGCGGCAATAGCAACTTGACCAAAGGGTTTAGCAAATTGTACTACCTTAGCTTTTACAGATTCAGTAAAACTAGGTTTAGCAATTGGTGCAAGAACGGTAGGCTCTTCAGCAATGGCATTAGCTATACTGGCAGATAAGTCAATATTCAACGAAGAAGGTAATTCGTCGCGCATAGCATCACCAATCATATGGTAACGTTGCCAAGTTTCGGACATATGATTGTCTTTAACTAATTCGTCAAAAACATCATCATTGGTTTGATAATTGTCAACTAATGATGAAACTGTCTCAAACTTACTTTCACTCATATATACACCTTAAAAAAACCGATAAAATTAGCGCTGAATCAATGGTCTGATTTTTTTATCTACAGCATCACGTGCTCTAAAAATTCGTGAACGTACTGTACCAACAGGACATTCCATAATCGTTGCTATTTCTTCGTAACTTAATCCTTCAAGCTCTCGAAGATTTATCGCTGTACGTAAATCTTCAGGTAATTGCTCAATGGTATTAAATATTACACTTTTAATTTCTTTGGTTAATAATAATTTTTCAGGTGATGCATTTTCTCTTAGCGCATCACCAGCATCATAAATCTCTGCATCTTCAATTTCAATATCTGATCCTGGTGGTTTTCTGCCACTGGCAACCATATGGTTTTTAGCGCAGTTAACCGCAATACGGTATAACCAAGTATAAAAAGCACTATCGCCCCTAAAATTAGGTAAAGCCCGATACGCTTTAATAAATGCTTCTTGTACTATATCAGGTACATCACTATGGTTTTTAACATAGCGTGAAACTAAATTTGCCACCTTATGTTGGTATTTTGTTACTAGCAGATTAAACGCATTTTTATCACCGCGTTGTACCCGCTCAACCAATACTTGGTCGACATTTTGTTCGCTCATCCGAGCCAATACTCCTAAAACTCGTTAACTTTTCAATTTGGCTCATAGCAAACACATCAAGTAGGACTAGACTTGTGCGAAAAAGTTCTAAATAAATTAAAAAAAACTTAAATTAATCGATATAGTCCATTTTTTCTGTTCTCTGCGCCGAATAAACGTTAAAATTTATTTATCTAATAGGATACATGAAATTCAATCATTTATGAATCAACAACACAATTGTGACGTGCTAATTATTGGTAGTGGTGCAGCAGGTTTATCGCTTGCTCTTCATTTAGCAAAAAATGCAGATGTTGTCATTTTAAGTAAAGGCCGAGTGAACGACGGCTCTACATTCTATGCTCAAGGCGGAATTGCCGCTGTTTTTGATGAGAATGATAGTATTGAATCGCATGTTTCCGACACGTTAATTGCCGGAGCAGGTCTTTGTAATGAAGACATTGTGCAATATACCGCTGAAAATGCTAAAAGTTGTTTAGAGTGGTTGATTGAACAAGGGGTTAATTTTGATCAAGAAGATAACGATAATGGCAAGGTAAAATATCATCTAACTCGAGAAGGTGGTCATAGCCATCGTCGTATACTGCATGCCGCAGATGCTACTGGGCAAGCGGTACAAACGACACTCGTTGATCGTGTGAATAATCATAACAGAATTCGAGTATTCGAACGATATAATGCCATTGATTTAGTCTGTCAAAATTCAGATGATAAAAACAAACACTGTATTGGCGCTTATGTTTGGAACAGAAATAGCGAAAAAGTTGAGCGTATTTTTGCCAAAAAAACCATTTTAGCGACAGGCGGAGCAAGTAAGGTTTATCAATATACCTCAAACCCAGATGTTGCCAGTGGTGATGGTATTGCCATGGCATGGCGCGCAGGATGTCGCGTTGCCAATATGGAATTTAATCAATTTCATCCAACGTGTTTATTTCATCCAGAAGCCGGAACATTTTTATTAACCGAAGCCCTACGTGGAGAAGGTGCTATCTTAAGGCGACCAGATGGTAGTCGCTTTATGCCAAGTTTTGATGAGCGTGCAGAATTAGCTCCTCGCGATATTGTTGCGCGTGCCATTGATTATGAAATGAAGCGTCTAGGCGCTGATTGCATGTATTTAGATATCAGCCATAAGTCGCCTGAATTTATCATGCAACATTTCCCTACTATTTACGAAAAAACACTTTCTTTAGGCATTGATATGACCAAACAACCAATGCCAATTGTACCCGCAGCGCATTATACCTGCGGGGGTGTCATGATAAATAAGCAAGGCAAAACCGATGTTGAAAACTTATATGCCATTGGTGAAGTTTCTTATACCGGACTACATGGTGCCAATAGAATGGCCAGTAACTCGTTATTGGAGTGCCTAGTTTTTGCGAAAGCAGCAGCGGAAGATATCGAAAAACATTTACCCAATTCACAAAAATATATTGAATTACCTGATTGGGATGAAAGCCGAGTAACCGACTCAGATGAAGAAGTCGTGATTCAACATAACTGGCATGAACTACGACTTTTTATGTGGGATTATGTTGGCATTGTTCGCACCACTAAACGTTTAGAGCGAGCATTACATCGGGTTGAATTACTTCAGCAAGAAATAGAAGATTATTATCAAAACTTTAGAGTAAGTAATAACCTATTAGAATTAAGAAATTTAGTGCAAGTGGCTGAATTAATTATTCATTGTGCGATGAAACGCAAAGAAAGCAGAGGCTTACATTACACGTTAGACTATCCAGAGTTAAGCGACGAAATTAGTATGACAATTCTTTCATCTGAAGATATTTAATTATAGTTCACACATAAACAAGCACTCGTGTTTTAAATAGTTGAAGACGAAGCAGGTTGTTGCCGATGATTTGATAAAATAGTTCGAGATAATCGACAATAATCTTGCTGAGAAAGACTATCTTTAAAGATAAAAATTTTTATCGGTTTGCCGAGTATTTTAGAACTATTATCGATAAGTATTAGCCAACAACCCAACCAACCGATACGACTATTGATGTGTAAAGATAAATGATTGTAGCGATCACAATCTATTAAACCATTTTCATGCAATACCAAATGTTTGATTTGATAGATTGGCAAGCGGTTATAATATTTTTTAAAAAGAATCGTGTTGCATATGAATAAAAAAGCAATAATAGCCACTAAATTAGCAGAAGTTGCGATAGTGATCGCCCAATAAAGCTGACTGACGATATGGCAAAATAGCAGTATAATTACCGCATCAAACCATCTTTTAATAATGCGTTGAACGGCAGATTGACCTACCCGTATATTATACTTTGACTCGACCGAGTATAAATTGCACCATTGAGTTGAGTTCTGCATCCTTACATTCCTCATGCCCCATAAACCAAGCAAATAACTCAGGATCTTGGCAAACTAATAAACGCTCAAAGATCGCTTTGTTTTCATCTGATAAATGTTCCCAAGCTTCATCAACAAACGGCATAAACAGTACATCAAGCTCTAACATGCCACGACGACACGCCCATTTTAATCTTGATTTGTCTTTTTCTACCGACCCTACAGTTAACATAGTACACCCTTGGTTCACAATATTGTCGCTATTGTAACAAACTCAACGGCTTAAACGCCATCATTTGCTAACAAGAAAAGTGTAAATTATAGTTTAGTCTAACGCTTGCATTTTTACACGCTCGCCCTTATTACTATGTCATGTTTTGATTTTTTTAAGCTGCTATGACAATTGCAATAAACACAACAAAACCCTCATTAGAGAATTTACCAAGCAATTACTTGATTTCATTGGAAGATTATTCTGCGATTTCATTAAAAGGTGAAGAACAAAGTAAATATTTACAAGGACAAGTCACTTGTGATGTAAATGAACTTGAACAAAAGAATTTGCTTAATGGCGCGCATTGTAATGCGAAAGGCAAAGTATTTGCTTGTTTTCGTTTATTTAATCGTCAGCAACAACATCTTCTATTTCAACCTAAATCAACCATTGAGCCATCATTAGCTGAATTAAAAAAATTCGGCGTTTTTGCTAAAGTTGAAATATCAGCAACTGATCAATTAAGTTTTATTGCTGTTGTAGGTGAACAAGCGGTAGAAAAACTAAAAAACCAATTTTCTCAAATCCCTGATAATTTAACGCCCGTCATTCAACAAGGTACAACAACACTAGTATATATAGCGGGCAATGTGACTCGATATTTAATCATTGATGAAGCAGAGCAGATCAATCATCTAATCACGACTTTTGAATTACCTGTATTTTCAACAGAGATATGGAAGTTATTAGAGATTATAGAAGGCATCCCAGCGTTAACCTTGCAAAACGACAATGAGTACGTACCACAAATGTTAAACATGCAAGCGATACAAGGCATAAGCTTTACTAAAGGCTGTTATTTAGGACAGGAAACTGTCGCTCGAATGCAGTATTTAGGCAAAAATAAAAAAGCGTTGTTTGCCCTATCGGGTGAAAATACTGAAGTATTAGTCAAGCCTGTTATCGAAAAACAGTTAGGTGAAAACTGGCGTAAAGCCGGTGATGTAACCAGTATTTACCAAGCCGATAATGGCCAATGTTATATTCAAGCCGTGTTAAACAACGACATTGAATCATCAACACAATTACGTATAAAAGATCATCCGGCATCTTCGCTTTCCATCATAGAATTGCCTTATACGCTTAATCAAGAATAATTACCTTTAGGAGAACCCATGCAAATAACAGATAAGAAAGTCGTCGTTTTACATTATGCCGTATCTGATAGCGAAGACACATTAATCGACAGTTCGTACGATCATAGTCCATTGTCCATTATACAAGGGACAGGTTACTTAATCCCTGGCTTAGAAAGTGCTTTAGCTAATCATGTCGCAGGCGACAAATTTGAAGTAGAAGTGAGTGCCGACCAAGCTTATGGCCAACGATTTGATGATTATGTACAAACGGTCCCTAAAGCAATGTTCGCAGAAATTGAAGATTTAGATGTTGGAACTCAACTGCGAGCAACAACCGATGAAGGCGAGCAAACGGTAATTGTTATTGACGTACAAGAAGATGAGATCACCGTTGATGGTAATCATCCATTAGCAGGCATTGATTTAAAATTTGATGTTGAAATATTAGAAGTGCGTGATGCTACCGAAGAAGAATTAGCCCATGGCCATGTTCATGGTGAAGGCGGATGTGGTCATAACCATTAATTTTTTGTTCTCAAAAGGGCGTTTAAGCCTTTTTGAGAACAACTGACGTGTTTTAATAAAATGGCGATAGTCAAACATTCTTCGTTTTATAAGCTATCGATTTCTTTCTTTAATTGCTCTTGAGGATCAGTTACTAACTTTTCCAACACAGCGACTCTTTCAGATAAATTTTTAATTATTTTATCTTTTTCTGCTAACCGATTTGAATAATTAGCACCATTTGTCAATGTACAACCTCCTAATGAACTATCCTCAAGCCCTAACTCAAAACGTTTATTGAGATAACCAACCAATAATATTCCAGCAACAATAATACTGGTAGCGACAATTAATTGCATAATTTCCATACTGTTCATCCTAAGCAAATGTGTTTCATACTCAAACAGTCTTTTGTTGTGCAAGTTTATTACAAAAAAAGTTGAACAAAATAACAAATGACTAGCAATTTTTATAGTATTTATTTGAAATTCAAAGAATATTCGCCTTTAATAAAGTTAAATATTTTCATAATTTGGCCAAGTGAAAAGTTCATATACTCAAATAATTGAACAAACAAACCTCTCGCTAAAACAAGTACGCTTGCTTATTGTTATCGGCGCAGCTTTGCTGGCAGGATTTATGATCGCAGATCTTGAATTATTGCCGGAGAGTTTATCAACTGTTTATATTCACTCGAGAGTATTCATGCAGCTGCCGCTTTGTGGCGTATTTCTGTTATTAAGTTTTCATCCATTATTTTTAAAACACTACCAAAAAATACTTTTCTTCATTATGTTGAGCCTAGTCTATGTTAATTACTGGGTTATTTTAACCTGCTGGCAATTAGCGCAATTTGCTTTTCCCTATGAAGGCACTGTGATGTATAGCTTATTTACCTTGTTTGTCTTTAGATTAAGCTTTAAATATGGCATTGCTTTTTCGGCTATTGTAATTATTGGTTTTGCGTTGTTAATTACTTCGTACCCCATATATGGCGATCAAAACAGCGTAAACTTCGGCTTTGTCCTAGTAGGATTAATTGTCGGCTTAATGGGTGTTAAACAAGTTGAAATTGCCTTAAAAAAATTATCAAAAGCCAATATTGTCCTTGAGAAATTAAGCCAAACAGATCCGTTAACGGAAATTTATAATCGAAGAACCTATGAAACTAGATTCTCAGAGCAACTTTGTTTAAATAAAAGAACTGAACAATCAATTTGTGTATTTATTATCGACCTTGATTTCTTTAAAGATTACAACGACGGATATGGCCATGTGCAAGGCGATAAAATAATTAAACTTCAAGCACAACACTTAACCTTATTATTTAAACGCGAAGCAGATATCGTTGCTAGGTATGGCGGTGAAGAATTTATTGTGATTGTCTCTAATGTTACCGAAAAGATGTGTGTCAAATTTGCTGATGCCATCATAGCGCAATGGCAAGAAGCAAAAGTTGAACATGGCATGGGTAAAGCAGGTAAATATGTCACTTGTTCAATTGGCTTTCACCTCGAACAAGTTTCTAAAACAAGTAATAAAACAGCTATGGTTAAAAATGCCGATAAAGCACTATATCAAGCAAAACAACACGGCCGAAATTGTTTTATTCAGTCTAAGACAAACCAAGATCATTGCTTATAACTTTAAAGATCAAAAGCATTTAAACACCTAGTTATTAAATTTGAAGACTAAGTACTTTTGCTTTCACTTCTTGAAAACGTATATGCTGACAACAAGCAAAACCTGATAGCTGTTTCACTTTAGTGCGTGAGAACATAGGCACCATCAATCCCGTTAAAAATCGAGTTAAGGTTTCTGTTGAAATTGTTTGATGGCTTTTCGCTTTCAATAATGAGGTGACTTCCTTGATGTAACTTTTGAGTAAATCATCACTTGGCAAAGTTGCCAATGAAGAATATGCCAATGTTGCGACTTGACCACGGCACACAGAACAATGGCCGCAATTTTCGGGTGCGTGTTGATCATCAAAATATAAAGATAAATTGCGAGTTAAACATTGCTCTAATTCAAAAAATCGAATCAAGGCGGCAATTCTTTTTATTTCACTTTGCTCTTTATCGAGAAAATAATCATGTAATTTATTGGCTAAAAAAGGAGTCGATAAAGCGGTTTCATTGACACTAAATACTTCGGTGATTTTTTTCGTTTCTAAGGTAATATGTCCTAATTCTTGCAAATACTCTAGTGCGGTAACAACACGACTTCGTTCACATTGGTAATGCTGAAATAATTGTTCAAAATCAGGTTCACCCCATACCTTTTTGAATTTACTATGCTGAAAAACCGCATAAAGAAACTCTCGGCGTTCTCCTGCAAACGTATTTAAAATTTCATCTTTATTGGTAATAAATTTATATTTGAAATCAGCAAAATAAGAATAAAGAGGCTTGATCACTTGATGAAGCTCAAGTTGCACTAATAAGGTTTTCATCGGTAATTGCCGAATATTACTGGCATTCGATAACGTTAATCCTTGTAACTCCCACCGCCCTGCTTGTTGTTCTTCGCGAATATTTGTAAGCACCTGCTCAATACCCGTTAACTCTGGTGTATCGCCATAAACAAAGTTTTCAACCGTATTTAAACCATCTAGGTTTGCCAAAGTAATACAATTAGACGACAAGCCATCACGCCCTGCTCTTCCAATTTCTTGACTATAGTTCTCAATCGATTTAGGTAAATCGTAATGAATAACAAAGCGAATATCTGACTTATCGATCCCCATACCAAAAGCAATAGTAGCAACAATAATTTCAACTTTGCCAGACATAAAGTCATCTTGAATTTTGGTTCGCATATCGCTGTCAAAACCAGCATGATAAGCGTGAGCATTCAAACCACTTTTGACTAAAAAGTCAGCCACTTGTTCAGCGCTATGCTGTAATGTCACATAAACAATACCGCAACCGCTTTGCTGTTGTATGTGTTGCAGTAATTGCTGATTTTTATCAACGTCAAGCACAGGAGTAACCGATAAAGTTAAATTTTCACGGTAAAAACCTGTTTGTACTATGTGCTTTGATGATATAGCAAATTTACTCGCCATATCATTTTTTACTTTTTTAGTTGCTGTCGCGGTTAGTAATAACACTAAAGGAATATTCAGTGCTTGCTGGTATGCTGGTAATTTTAAGTAATCAGGACGAAAATTATGACCCCATTCAGAAATACAATGTGCTTCATCTACTACTAACATTGAAATTTCAACGCTGCTAATAAATTGCCGAAAGCGTTCATTTTTAAACCGCTCAACTGAGACCATTAAAACCTTTAAGTGACCATTTCTAACATCGGCCATCACTTGCTGATTTTGCTCTGCGGTTAAACTTGAATCAATACTGGCTGCAGCTATTCCTTTGCTTTCTAAAAACGCTAATTGATCTTTCATTAACGCTAATAAAGGCGACACCAACAAGGTTAAATGAGGGAGCTGCGTTGCGGTAAATTGATAACATAAAGATTTACCCGATCCAGTAGGAAAAATAGCTAACGAAGAATAGCCTTGCAGCAATTGTTCAATCGTTTGTTCTTGCCCTTGACGAAAACCATCAAAAGCAAAAACCTCTTGTAGCGAACGTGTTAGTTGATTAGTCATAGTTTACATCGCATATTTTGCTTCAATACGTTGGCAATAATCGACTAAATTTTTATATTTTCTCGCTTGCTGGTTAAAACTATTAAAATAATCGACACTGATAAATTGACATAATGATGAATAAGCCACGGCATCAAACGAGCAGGCTTGCTCGCCAAAAAAATAATCCTTTTCCCCCAATAAACTCGATAAAGCAGAAAAATGTTCATCGGCTTTGGAAAGTAACTCAGACTCACTATGTCGGCCAAATCCTTGTCGTACTAATGTTTTAACGACACCTTTACGTAACATATTGGGAAAAAACCACTTTAATGGTATAGGTAACTCATTAAAGAAAGCTTCTTTAATGACCGGCCAGGTGTCTTCTTTTGACCAGCGAGAATACACTAAGGTCCAATATAAGCTTTCATCTAATGCATGAGTATATAGTGACAACTGAGCTTTTTGTTCGTCGTTGAGGTGATCATCAAGCTTTATATGATATTTTTCAGTAAGGTATTTAATAATAAAAGCTGAATCAGCAATTTTCTCACCTTCATCCTCGATAAAAGGCAGTTTATTTTTTGGTGATTGTTTTAAGTTATTAAAATCATTAACAAATTGGTAATCAATACCTGCGAGCTTTAAGAATAAATCTACTTTCACCACGAATGGGCTCGTATCAATCACACCAAATGCATCACCAAAACCATATAACTTAATCATCACTCATCCTTAAATTGATAAAATATTCTCAAGAGAAAAATAAGCATACATAAAAAAAACACTACTGTAAATTATTACAGTAGTGGTTCGAGTATTTCTCAACAAACAAGTAAAAAACAAATAAGTGTGTTACTTCTCAGCCGCAACAACTGAAATTTCAACCAACAACACATCGCGTGCCATTGCTGCTTCAACACATGCTCTAGCAGGAGCGTGACCTTCTGGTACCCAGGCATCCCACACTGCATTCATTTGCGCGAAATCGTCCATGGATTTTAAATAAATAGTTGCCGATAACATATGTTCTTTTGAACTTCCTGCTTGCGCTAATAAGCTTTCTACTTTATCTAGCATAGTTTGAGTTTGCTCAGTAATATCTTTGCTGGCATCTGCACATACTTGTCCACATAAATATATCGTCCCGTTATGCTTTACAATTCGGCTCATACGTTGTTTTGTTTCAATTCGCTCTATAGTCATTTCTCTTATTCCTATTTAAAGAAAAAACCTCAGAGTTTTCACTTTGAGGTTTTGCAAAATATTATTAAGTGTTGTTTAAACATCGAAGTAACTTGCTAATTCAAGGAAATCGCACAGAGCTGACGCTAGTCAGTGAGTACGTTTGACGATGAAGTCGTGAATTACAGCAAGTTAAAACACCACTTAACCAATTATTCCCATTCGATAGTAGCCGGCGGCTTACCCGAAATATCGTAAACCACACGAGAAATTCCATCGATCTCATTAATGATTCTGTTCGACACTAATCCTAAGAAATCATACGGCAAGTGTGACCAACGAGCGGTCATAAAATCGATTGTTTCGACACAGCGAAGTGAAACAACCCAGTCATATTTACGCGCATCACCCATGACTCCAACTGAGCGTACAGGTAAAAATACCGTAAAGGCTTGGCTGACTTTTTTATATAAGTCATGCTTGTGTAGTTCTTCGATGAAAATGTGATCGGCACGACGTAGTAAGTCGGCATATTCTTTTTTCACTTCACCAAGAATACGTACTCCTAAACCTGGACCAGGGAATGGATGACGATAAAGCATGTCGTAAGGTAAACCCAGTTCTAAACCAATTTTACGTACTTCATCTTTAAAGAGTTCACGTAAGGGTTCAACTAAACCAAGTTCCATATCTTCAGGTAATCCACCAACATTATGATGCGACTTGATGACATGCGCTTTACCTGTTGCAGAAGCGGCAGACTCGATCACATCAGGATAAATAGTACCTTGAGCCAACCATTTAGCATTGGTTAATTTACTGGCTTCTTCATCAAAAATTTCAACAAAAACATTGCCGATAATTTTACGTTTTTTCTCAGGGTCAGCTTCACCAGCTAATCGATCTAAAAAGCGATTTTCTGCATCGACATGAATAATATTGAGACCAAAATGATCACCAAACATATCCATCACTTGCTTACCTTCATTTAAACGAAGCAAACCATTATCAACGAAAACACAGGTTAACTTATCACCAATTGCACGATGTAAAAGCATAGCGACAACTGAAGAGTCAACGCCGCCAGACAAGCCTAAGACCACTTCGTCATCGCCCACTTGCTCTTTCATTTTTTCAATGGCATTTTCAATGATAGAGGCTGATGTCCATAACTTTTCGCATTGACAAATATCAACAACAAAATGTTCAAGCATACGCATACCTTGTTTAGTATGAGTAACTTCAGGGTGAAATTGCACCCCATAGAATTTTCGCTCTTCATTTGCCATTGCCGCATATTGACAACTCGGCGTTTGGGCGATGGTAGTAAAGCCTTCAGGAATAGCAGATACTTTATCGCCATGGCTCATCCAAACATCTAGTAATGCATTGCCATTTTCACTCACATTATCTTCAATATTTTTAAATAATTCAGATTGAGCAATCACTTCTACAGCTGCATAACCAAATTCTTTATGTTCAGAGCCTTCAACGCCGCCGCCAAGTTGCTCAGCCATGGTTTGCATGCCGTAACAAACCCCTAACACAGGCACTCCAGCATTGAATACATATTCAGGAGCACGAGGTGAATTTAACTCAGTAACAGACTCTGGACCGCCCGCTAAAATAATACCGGTAGGGTTGAATTCTTTAATTTGCGCTTCAGTAACATCCCATGCCCAAAGTTCACAGTAAACACCAATTTCACGAACACGACGCGCAATCAGCTGTGTGTATTGTGAACCGAAATCTAAAATTAAGATTCGTGAATCATGAATATCTTTATTTGTCGCCATGAATAATTCCTGTTTTTTAAAGTGAAGCATCTTACTTAATGAGTTTCGATACTTTTTATAAATGTTACTTATACATTGTGTAAAAATAACAACAGGCTGAAATTTTTCTTACCTAAAGTAATGAAAATCAGCCTGTTTGAATTTTTATCTCTAATTGTTACTTAGAGTTCAAATTATTTTACCAAGTAGTTTTGCACGAGAACAAAAAAGAAGCGCGGAGCTGACGTTAGTCAGTGAGCACTTCTGATGAAGTTATCGTCAAAAATACAACGTAAAATTAGCCCATACGGTAGTTTGGTGCTTCTTTAGTAATGGTCACATCATGAACATGTGACTCCCCCATTCCTGCGGAAGATATTTTCATAAACTCAGGTTTAGTTCGCATTTCATCAATAGTAGCAGAGCCAGTTAAACCCATTGATGAACGTAATCCGCCCATTTGTTGATGAATAATCGCCGCAACCGGTCCTTTATAAGCAACACGACCTTCAATACCTTCAGGTACAAGTTTATCGGCTTCGCCATCGGTTTTTTGAAAGTAACGATCACTTGAGCCATCTTTTTGTGCCATAGCACCTAATGAGCCCATGCCACGATAAGACTTATAGTAACGACCTTGAAATAGTTCAACTTCACCTGGTGCTTCTTCGGTGCCTGCTAGCATGCTGCCAACCATCACACAATGTGCCCCAGCAACTAAGGCTTTAGCAATATCACCAGAAAAACGAATACCGCCATCAGCAATAACCGGAATACCCGTACCTTTTAATCCTTCAACCGCATTTGAAATAGCAGTTAATTGCGGTACACCTACCCCAGTAACAATACGTGTAGTACAAATAGAACCTGGACCAATACCTACTTTTACGGCATCAACACCAACATCAGCTAATGCTTTGGCACCGGCTGCAGTCGCTACATTTCCGGCAATAATTTGCAGTTCAGGATATTTTTGTCGAGTTTCGCTAACGCGATCAAGTACACCTTGAGAATGACCATGAGAGGTATCTATGAGTAATACGTCAACGCCTGCGTTAACTAAGGCGTCAATACGTTCATCAGTACCCGCACCAACACCAACAGCAGCGCCAACACGTAAACGACCTAATTCATCTTTACACGCATTAGGTTTGCTTTCCGCTTTCTGATAATCTTTAACCGTAATTAAACCTTTCAACTTAAACTTACTATCGATCATGAGTATTTTTTCAATACGATGTTCATGCATTAGCGATAAAATTTCTTCTCGTTCAGCACCTTCTTCAACCGTAACTAATTTTTCTTTAACCGTCATTAACTCAGAAACAGGCTTAGTTAAGTCCGTTTCAAAACGTAAATCACGGCCTGTAATAATACCCACTAAGTTATTGGTATCATCAACTACAGGGAAACCAGAAAAACCTAGTTCATCGGCAAGTTTCATGGTGTCAAGAATCGTAGCATTAGGGCTTACGGTGACAGGATCGCTAACGATACCACTTTCATACTTTTTAACTAACGAAACATTTTTAGCTTGTTCGGCAATCGTCATGTTTTTATGAATAAAACCGATGCCGCCCTCTTGCGCTAAAGTAATAGCCAAACGAGCTTCTGTTACTGTGTCCATAGACGCAGAAATCATCGGTACATTTAAATCAATTTTACGGGTCAATTTCGTTTTTAAACTGGCCGTATGTGGGAGCACTTTTGAATGGGCAGGAACAAGTAATACATCATCAAAAGTTAAGGCTTCTTGGGCAATTCTTAGCATCGCAACATCTCTCTAAAAAGGTGTGGTTAGGGAGTGAATATTGCGGCAGAATTTTAACCGTTTTATCAGCTTAGGACAACTTAAATTTTACAATTTTATTGAAATAATTTGCTATAGATAGCTTAAACAAATATATAATAGAGCTTAGATCCTGTTTAACATCTGATAAAGTAACATTTTTTATGGCTACAAAGCATATTTTACAAGTAAGTGAACTAACTAAAAAAGTAAAGTTTATGCTGGAAAGCGAACTAAATACTGTCTGGTTATGTGGTGAAATATCTAACTTCATCGCTGCAAGCTCTGGGCACTGGTATTTATCACTAAAAGATGCCAAGTCTCAAGTAAAGTGTGCGATGTTTAAAGGAAAAAACCAACGCACTCGTATCACGCCTAAAAATGGTCAACAAGTACTTGTACGTGCAAAAGTTTCTTTATATGAGCCAAGGGGCGACTTTCAAATAATCATTGAGTTAATGGAAGAAGCCGGGGAAGGCTTGCTGAAACAACAATACGAGCAGCTCAAACAAAAGTTAAATGCTTTAGGCTTATTTGCTCAACAATTTAAACAAGCGATACCAAAACATATCACCCGAGTAGGCATAGTTACCTCCCCCACTGGCGCCGCAGTAAAAGATATCATTTCTGTTTTAAAACGACGCAATCCTGCTATTACAGTCATTATTTACCCTGCCCTCGTTCAAGGGGAGCAAGCAAAATTTGGTATTGTCAGTGCAATTGATAAAGCTAACGCTCGAGCAGAATGCGATGTACTTATTGTTGGCCGAGGCGGAGGCTCTTTAGAAGATTTATGGCCTTTTAATGAAGAAGATGTTGTTGAAGCTATTTTTCATAGCAAAATACCAACAATTAGCGCTGTTGGCCATGAAATTGATACGACACTAGCCGATTATGTCGCTGATTTAAGAGCACCTACGCCTTCTGCTGCAGCAGAATTAGTTTCACAAGATATGAGTGAGACATTAAACCAACTAACTGTTCTAGCTCAGCGTGTTCAGCAAAATATACAACAAGATATCAGTCGTAAAAAACAAGTAGTTAACGCATTACAACATAGATTATTTCAAGTACATCCAGAGCAAAAATTACAAGTTTACCAACAAAGATCTGATGAACTAACTGCTCGTCTTGAACAAGCGATACATCGTGAATTAAAACAATTTAGTTTACAGCCTATTAATTTAAATACTCGCCTATTACAGCTTTCACCGCAAAAAAATATCTTACAGAATCAAGAAAAACTCAAGCAACTCGGCGCACAGTTAACACAGAATATGCAACAAGTTTTTACTCGAAAAAGCGAGCGATTTATTCATATCATTGAGCAATTAAATATCGTTAGTCCTTTAGCAACAATCGCTAGAGGTTATAGTGTTAGTCGAAACAATGAAGGGATAATCAAAAGCACGACACAGGTTAATATCGGTGAAAATATTTCTGTTCAAGTCACCGATGGGGTGATTGAAACAAAAGTGATTGATATAAAACCAGACAAGTAAATTACAGCTCTAATGTCACCACATGATAAAGCAGCTTAACAACAGACTCTTTTCCAGCATCATTAAACTTTATACCTAAAGATACACCATTGGTTATTTGCTTTTGACTACATATTTGCCCGGAAAACTTCAACGTGCCTAATTCGGGGAAACTTTCAATAACAAAATCTATGGTTTTATCCTTTGCTAATGATATTTCTTCACCATTATCCACTCTTAGTTGACAACCATTTTTAGAAAGATCGGTGATCATTCCTTCCCAAAAGTTTTTTTCTATCCGAACTTTAGCGCGAATATCGGTATCGACACGTATAGTTTTACGCAAACTTTGCACACTGATTGATGTGGGAAATTCTAATACCATTAATTTGGAAGGTAATTGAACCGTTTGTTTAATACTGCTAACAAACGCTGCAACGGAGCCTTCATTACCTTCAATAAGTCCTCGAACAGTAACTCCTGTGCCTTGAGTAATAAATTGCCCAAAATTTCCTACTTTATTTGAGTCCGGAAATTGAATTAGCACGTACTGTTTTGCTAAAAAACCGACAAAAGTGCTTCTAAACTTTCCTTTCTGACCGGCGGGAGTACTAATATCAACACTAACAATAGAACCCGCCTGCATTAAGCCGAGGTTATTATTAATTCTTGATAATGTTTCAATTTTTACAGGCGTTAAAGGCATAGTTGATAAGGGATAAGCTATTCATAACAAAAGTATTATTAAATACACTAGACAAAATAATAACTAAAAGCAATGTATCAGATCACAATTAGTACATTTACTTAATTCTCTTTAATAAAAAACCCAATCAATTGATTGGGCTTGATATTTAGTCAGTCTTAATCTTCGTTTTTCTTATAACCTTGCGTTTTTCTCGCTAACTTCTTTTGTTCAGTAAACGTTAACTTTTTCTTACCCGCAAATGGGTTAGACGTTTCTTTAAACTCAATTCTTATTGGAGTACCCATGATTTTTAATGATTTACGATAATAATTCATTAAATAACGTTTATATGAATTGGGGAGTTGTTTTGCTTGGTTGCCATGAATCACAATTAACGGCGGATTATAGCCTCCAGCATGAGCGTATTTTAATTTGATGCGACGGCCATTATGCATAGGTGGCTGATGATCAAAAATTGCCATGTCTAATATTTTCGTGACCATAGAAGTAGAAATACGTTTAGTCGCTGAAACAAATGCTTCTTCAACTGACTCATATAAATGCCCTACGCCCGTACCATGTAACGCTGAAATAAAATGTATACGCGCAAAGTCGATAAAACCTAAACGACGATCAAGTTCGGTTTTAATACGATCTTTAACGTGCTCGTCAAGACCATCCCACTTATTAACCGCTAAAACTAAAGAGCGGCCAGCTTCAAGAATAAAACCAAGTAAACTAAGGTCTTGATCAGAAATTCCTTCTTGAGCATCAATAATCAATAAACATACGTTAGCATCTTCAATCGCCCGCAAGGTCTTTATCACGGAATATTTTTCCACAACATCGGTAACATTTTTACGGCGACGAATACCCGCGGTATCAATTAAGGTATATTCACGGCCATGTCTTTCCATTGGAATGTAAACACTGTCGCGAGTTGTTCCTGGCATATCGTAAACCACTACACGTTCTTCCCCGAGAATACGGTTAGTAAGAGTAGATTTACCGACATTCGGTCGGCCGATAATAGCCAATTTGATTTTATCTGACTCTTTTGGTGCTTGTTCGTCTATCTCTTCTTCTGAAAGCTCGGCTGTTGAATCTTCTTCATCAGCCTTTTCAGCACCTAAAGCTTCAATGTGGGGCGTTAACGCAAGTGTTAATAGTTGTGTAACACCACGTCCATGCGCTGCCGCAATTTGATGAACCGTTTCCCCTAATGACAACGCGTAAAATTCAGCAACAGCCGAGTCAGCATCAATGCCATCAACTTTATTTGCAGCTAAAAACACTTTTTTATTTTGTTTACGAAGATAATCAGCAATGCCAATATCCGCAGAAGTTAAACCGGCACGTGCATCTACCATAAACAGCACAGCATCTGCCTCGGCAATTGCCATTAATGACTGTTCAGCCATTAATGCATCGATACCTTGTTCATCACCATGAATACCACCGGTATCAATGACAATAAAGGGATGCTCTTCGACTTGAGCTTGTCCATATTGACGATCACGCGTTAAGCCTGGGTAGTCAGCAACAAGCGCATCTCTACTACGTGTCAAACGATTAAATAATGTTGACTTACCAACATTTGGACGCCCTACAAGGGCTACGACAGGAAGCATGATTACCTCTAAAAATTTACTTTGCATAAAAAGTTAAACTTTTTATGCCATTTTAATAACAAACAACGGCTCCTACGCAATGCGAGGAGCCGTTTTAATTCTAGCTGATAAAAAGCGTTACGGTGTTTTTATCGCTTGTAAATCACCATCACGTGATTGTACATATAAAATTTCATCGGCAACCGTTGGCGTGCTAAATATGCCGCTACCATCAACATGATGACGCGAAACAATGTCACCCGTTTCTTGATCTAACCAATGTAAATAGCCTTCAAAATCACCAACTACAACATAATTTTTCAATACCGCAGGGCCAGTAACACCACGATTAGTAAAAGATTGTTGACTCCAACGCTCTAAGCCATTAATACGATCCACCGCATAAATATGACCTTTAACATCGGTTAAGAAAATCGTATTTCCGCTAATCGACAATTGACGATATGAAGAATATTGACGTTTCCATAACATACGCCCAGTACGTAATTCAATTGCCACTAAATGACCACGTGAAGAAACCGCATACACAATATCGCCATAAATAAGTGGTTGAGAGTCAATATCAATAACACGTTCTAATTCTGTTGAGCCTGTTGCTTCGCCAACTTCAGATGTCCAACCTTGCTGACCATTTTCTAAAATATAGATAGCTAGGCTTCCATCTGCAGCACCAACAACGACACCACCAGCAGCAATAGATGGAGCGCTAACACCGCGTAAAGTTAACGGAGGGACATCTTGTTCAATTTGCCATTGCACTTCGCCATTTGTTGCATTGAATGCTTTTAAAACACCTGAAACAGTATTAACAACTACCGTACCCGCATCAAATGCAGGTGCAGAAATTACTTCCCCTTTCACTTTAGCTTGCCAAGATACTTCACCCGTTTCGGCGTCTAGGGCAAACACTTTACCGTTTTCACTACCAACAAAAACTTTACTGATGCCGGTAATTGGCCCACCACTGATTAGCGCAGGTTTAAGGCTAGTAAAAAATCCACTATCGGCACTTTTCTCTCGTAAATCTGTTTTCCAAACTTGTTCGCCTGAAGCACTATCATGTGCATAAACAAAACCTTCACGGCTTGCACTATAGACTTTTCCGTAAGCCACTTTAGCTTTTAAACGAGAAAAATAATCTCCAACGCCTTCACCGCCTTCATCCCATAAAACCTGAGGAGTAAATAACGGGGTAATTTCCGTTAATTCAACCGGCTCTGTCTCATCAATTTCATCATCTGTCGATGAACAAGCCATCAAGCCTGTTGCTAAAAAACAAGCAAATAAAAGTTTTTTGTTAAAAATAATATCTTTAAAGTTAAGCACTTAATGCTCCAACGTTCGTACCATTTTTTAACTTTAATTAAAAAATAATACGGTGGCTTAAAAGGTAAATAATGAGCGTATACGCAGAAATTAGGTATACGCAAAAATTAACGTAAACGCAGTAACTACTTTGTTAACACAATATGCTGAGCAAGATCATCTAGCTTCATTTGCAATACAGGGCTTGCTTGCTCTGAAGCATCAATGGCTGCTTGATATGCATTTCTTGCTAAATCAACTTTTTCTTGTTTTAAATAGGCATCACCTTTAATTTCCTCAACACTCGCTTTATACGACTCAGGTAATGATGCTGATAAAGTTGTTAATGCTTTCTCATACTGCGCTAATTCAATTTGTACACGCGCTAAACGCGTAGTGGCAATTGCTTTCAATCCAGGGTTAGCTGCTTTTTCTTGAGCAGTGACTAAGTACTTAGCGGCTTGTTCCCAATCTTTATGCGAAGCAGCCTCTTTTGCTAAACCAAGAGCGGTAAGCGATGAATAGCTTGACTCGCCATTCTCACTGATAAACTTTTCACCCGCAGCAAGGTAAGCTTTTTCATCACCTGATGATAGCTCCACCACGTTTTGGTAAGCTTCTGAAGTATTCACTTCCTGCTCTAGTTTATTTTCTTGATAATAACCATAACCAATAAAACCAGCGAAACCTAAAACTAATCCAGCAATGATAGAATTGCCGTTTTCGCTCCAAAACGCTTTAATTGCTTCTACTTGTTGTTCTTCTGTTTGATGATCAGACACTATTAACCCTTAATTATATTTGATAATAAACTTGGCACTTCTGCAAAGGCCATGCTTTGTTGTTCATGTTGTCCGCGCAAATATTTTATCGTCACAACTTCGTTCGCTATTTCATCTTCACCGATAATAATCGCTACTTGTGCGCCTGACTTATCTGCACGTTTCATTTGTTTTTTCATGTTGCCACCACCACAGTGACATTGAATTCTTATCTCATTCACCTCATCACGCCATTGTTCAGCTAAAGCATTGCCTTTAACATCAGCACCTTCTCCTAACATGATGATATAAGCATCAACTTGTGGGCGAATGTTTTGTACTTTCTCTAAACTTGTTAGCATAAGTACAAGTCGCTCAATTCCAATGGCAAAACCAACACCAGGTGTTGCTTTTCCACCTAATTGCTCAACTAAACCGTCATAGCGCCCACCAGCACAAACCGTACCTTGTGAACCTAAACTATCTGTAACCCATTCAAAAACGGTGCGATTATAATAATCTAAGCCTCGCACTAATTTATCATTGATTACATATTCAATACCGGCATCATCTAAACGTTGGCAAACTCCTTCAAAATGCTCAAGTGAGTCTTGCCCAAAATAATCAGCGAGTTTTGGCGCACCTACTAAAGCCTGTTGAACTTCAGGGTTCTTGCTATCTAACACTCTTAATGGGTTAGTATGCATACGTCGCTTTGAATCTTCGTCTAGCAAGTCTTGCTTAGTTGTTAAAAATTCAACTAACGCATCGCGATAATTTACTCGTTCTTCATTTGAACCTAATGAGTTTAGCTCTAGTGTGACAAACTCATTGATACCAAGTTCCCGCCAAAGTCGAGAAGTTAGTAAAATAATTTCGGCATCAATATCTGGCGTTGCAATACCAAATGCTTCTAGGCCAAATTGATGAAATTGACGATAACGCCCTTTTTGTGGTCGCTCATGGCGGAACATTGGTCCCATATACCACAAACGTTGCTCTTGGTTATAAAGTAAACCATGCTGATTTCCTGCTCGTACACAACAAGCTGTTCCCTCAGGACGTAAAGTTAAGCTATCACCATTACGGTCATCAAAGGTGTACATTTCTTTTTCAACAATATCGGTAACTTCACCAATAGAACGTTTAAATAACGCGGTAGATTCAACGATAGGCATACGAATTTCAGCAAAACCATAATTACTCGCGACACGGCGCAACACTGACTCAACCATTTGCCAAATATTTGTTTCCGTTGGTAAACAGTCATTCATCCCTCGAATTGCTTGAATTGTTTTACTCACCTAAGTGGTTCTCTCTGTTTGCTGAAAATTTAAAATAAAGCGCGCATTATAGGCAGTTTACACTGAAACGTAAATAAGCGACTGCCAAGCTTTATCGGTATCAATCAATCTCTTGAATTTTAATTTTATTCGCTTCATCGACCATTTTAGCTTTGGCGCGAATACGTTTTTCTAACTCATCAACTAAATTATTGTTATCAAAGCGTTCTTTTTGACGAATACCATCTAAATAATAGCCACTCTTTTTACTACTACCTGTTAACCCTAAATCTGATACGGTTGCTTCACCAGGGCCATTGACAATACAGCCAATGATTGACACATCCATAGGAGTAAGAATATCTTCAATACGTTCTTCTAACGCATTAACGGTTGAAATGACATCAAACTCTTGTCTTGAACAACTTGGACAAGCAATTAAATTAATACCTCGACTACGTAATTTTAGTGATTTTAAAATATCAAAACCCACTTTAATTTCTTCGACAGGATCTGCGGCTAAAGAAACCCGTAAGGTATCGCCTATCCCTTCAGACAATAACATGCCCAAACCAACAGAAGACTTTACTGAGCCAGAGCGCAAACCGCCTGCTTCAGTGATACCAAGATGCAATGGATTATCAATTTGTTTCGCCAATAAACGATAAGCCCCCACCGCTAAAAAAACATCCGACGCTTTAACACTGACCTTAAATTCATGGAAGTTTAATTTATCCAGAATATCAACATGACGCATCGCTGATTCAAGCAAAGCTTCAGGCGTAGGCTCGGTGTATTTTTCTTGAATATCTTTTTCAAGTGAACCGCCATTTACGCCGATACGAATAGGGATATTTTTATCACGAGCACATTCAACGACTGAACGAACACGGTCTTCTCGACCAATATTTCCAGGGTTTATTCGTAAACAGTCAGCGCCATATTCAGCCACTTTTAAGGCTATGCGATAATCAAAATGAATATCTGTCACTAAAGGAACATTAACTTGCTTTTTAATCTCTCGAAAGGCTTCAGCAGCGTCCATAGTGGGAACACTCACTCGAACAATATCAGCTCCAACGGCTTCTAATGATTTGATTTGCGCAACAGTTGCTGCGACATCCGTCGTTAACGTATTGGTCATCGACTGAACCGTTATAGGGGCATCACCTCCTACAGGAACATTTCCCACCATAATTTGACGAGATTTTCGGCGAATAATTGGAGACTCTTTAAACATGATCACTCTATAAAATAGTTAAAGGTTTAGCGGGATATACTAGCTTAACGGCACAGTAAATTTGGCTATATTTCCACGATTAAATTGAGACATATCAACAAGTTGATTTTCAAATTCAATCGTTACTAACTCTGGTTTCCCCAAAGTAATATTAAAAGGTGCTTGTCCAGAAATATTCATCACATAACCGGATTTTTTTATGCCCCACGCGATACGCTCGCCCGTTGCATCATAAATATTTACCCAACAATCACCGGAAAATGTAAAAATGGCGGTTTCAATTGGACCAAAATCAACAGCATCATTTTCATGACTAATATCTTCATTACTTGTTATAGCAACTGCTGGTTCATTAGGCGTCTCTGCTTTATCAAGCGCATTGCTGACAAGTGTAGTCTCAACAATTTCAGTATTTGTTGCTAAGTTATTGTTGGTATCAATACTTTCAGGTAAATTATTTTCTTCGTTTATGACCGGATTCGGCGTATCTTTTAACGTTTCAGATAATGTAGTAAGTTCTGTTTTAGCATTAGATGAGCCCGCATCAATGTTAGTTTGAGTACTTTCATTTAACTCAGTCGTGTTATCGTCTTCAGATAAATTCGTTGAAATACTCGTAGTTGGTTTAATTATTTTCTTTTCTTCATTCGATTTTTTCGCGTCTTGTAACCACCATAAAATAGTCGAACCTATTAATAACGCTAAAATCAAATAACTAATCCACATCACTAAATTGTTTTCTGCTTGTTTTTTCGTTTCCTTAGAAAAACTTTGCATTTCCGCGCCTTGCTTTTTCGCAACGTTCAACATTTCATAACCGGCAAGAATTTCATCCACGGAAACATCGACTAGCTTGGCATAATTTTTTAAGTAGCCACGATTAAACGTAGTCGGTAAGGAGTGATCAAAATTATCTTCTTCAATGTTTTTCACTAACGTTGTGCGAAAATTTAAACGGTCAGCGACTTGTTGTTGAGTCAACCCCATCGCTTCTCTTGCTTCAGACAAAATTTGCCCAGGACCTATCACTTCAATATCTTCGCTAAGTTCTTCTACGGTGTTTTCTGTGCTCATTTAGCTATTGCTCTTCAGGTTTTGCTATTTTTTTAGGATTCGCTAAATAGATAACGTCTCCAATTTTTAGGACACTCGTACGCGTCATTTTATTCCAACGCATTATTGCTTTCATATGAATATTATATTTTTTTGAGATAGAAAATAAACTATCTCCTTTAACCACAAGGTGGATAGGTAAACTTACCATTTGTTGATTTGGCGTAATTTTGTCTTTGGCCTTTACATCACTAGCGACTGAACCTGGTGGTAAATCATCAACTTGTTGAGTTTTCGGGTTGATTTGTTGACTAGCTTTTGAGACATTTTGTTGCTTTTCGACCGTATTTTTATCTTTAAGCTTACGTGCCGTTTTAGTGTGATTATTGTTATTTTTACTGGCGGTATTGCTGCTCTTTGATTTTGAAGGTGATAAAACTACTACACGTTTTTTAGATTTTTTCTGCCCTGAAAGACTATCTTGATATTCTCTCGCTAGTTGATCCGCTTCAATTTCCCTAAGCCCTGTTAGCAAATATTGCTTTGCTTCATACGAATTAGGAAACATTTTTACTAGCATGCTCGCGTAGTTTTTTGCGGTTTTAAGATCGCGTTGTTTCTCAAATATTTTAAACGCAAGCGCTAAAGCATTGGCAGAAAAACGACGTGTCGCTTTTTCATAACGCTTTAAAAAAACTAGCGCTTTTTTATAGTCTGCTTTTGCATATTGTAAACGCACCATATGAAGTAACGAAGAAGCGCTGCTTGGACTATGAAGAATTGCTTTATCAAAATACAATTCGGCTTTATCAAAGGCTTGTGCTTTTAATTGACATAAAGCTAAATTTTCATAACTTTGAGAAACTAAAATGTAACTTGGTTGGGCAATGGCTTTTAAGATTTGTTTTTCAGCGTCTTGATAACGCTGTTGTTTACATAAAAACACACCATAATTATTTAAGGTATCGGCATCATCTGGTTTAATCGACAATGCCTTTTCATAAGATGCTATGGCTTGCTCGGGTTCGCCAACACTATCAAAGTAGTGAGCAAACGCGGTGTGAACTTGGACTAATTTTGGCGCAAAACGTTTGGCTTTTTCTAAATTTAATTTTGCTTGGGTAGTATTACCCATTTTTAAATACCCCAAGCCAAGCGAAATACGAGTCATCGCTATCTCGTTATTGGTAGATTCATTCTCAATAACAGGGGTACTTTTATCATTCTCGTAGTTTTGTGTGACGCAACCGGTAACAACAATCATGACCGAAAGGCTGACAAGAAACTTTAAATATTTATCCATAAAATACTGACGTCACTATTTATTTATTGCAATCAGACTATTTTTACTGATATTTCATCAGCTTTCACCTGTTTTTTTTCATCACGCTCTTTTGTACGCTTAGTACGGTCTAACACATCGCCGGCTAACTGACCACATGCGGCATCAATATCATCACCACGTGTACGCCTTGTAATTACCGTAAGTCCATAACTTTGCAGTACTTTATCAAATCTATCAATACGAGAATTACTCGACCTTTTGTACGGAGAACCAGGGTAAGGGTTAAAAGGAATTAAATTAATTTTACTTGGTAA
Organism: Colwellia sp. 1_MG-2023; assembly: GCF_030546755.1. Classification (GTDB taxonomy): domain Bacteria; phylum Pseudomonadota; class Gammaproteobacteria; order Enterobacterales; family Alteromonadaceae; genus Thalassotalea_H. The sequence goes on along the minus strand of NZ_JAUOPE010000010.1, from coordinate 43,520 downwards.
ATCTTTTAACGCGATCGCTAATTCGTGTGCTTGCTCGGTACTATCATTGACATGATCAAGCATGACATATTCTATTGTTGCCTGTTTATTGGCTTTAGAGCCATCAATGTATCGCCCTGCTGCCGTTAAAAATTCTTCTAACGGATACTTTTTATTAATTGGCACTAATTCATCACGCAAGGCATTGTTTGGCGCATGTACTGAAATCGCTAAGGCACAATCTATTTTTTCTTTTAACATATCTAAAGCAGGTACCACCCCTGAAGTACTTACCGTAACTCGACGTTTAGATAAACCATAGCCTAAATCATTTAACATAGTATCAAGTGCTGGAATTAGGTTTTTCATGTTTAACAGTGGCTCGCCCATGCCCATCATCACAATATTCGTGATCGGACGTTTACCTGCAATGCGCGTGGCGCCAATATCGTTGGCAACACGCCACACTTGGCCAATAATTTCACTCATGGAAAGGTTGCGGTTAAACCCTTGCTGTGCCGTTGCACAAAAAGTACATTCCAAGGCACAACCAACTTGAGAAGAAACACATAATGTTGCCCGATCGTTTTCAGGGATCCAAACAGTTTCAACTTCTTGACCGCCTTCAAGCTTTAAGGCGTACTTAATTGTACCGTCCGAAGACACTTGCTTTTCAGAAATTTCAGGCGCTTTGATTTCAGTATTACGCTGTAATTTTTCACGTAACTTTTTATTTAAGTTAGTCATTAACTCAAAGTCTGAGTAACCAAAATGATAAATCCATTTCATAATTTGATCAGCACGAAACGGCTTCTCACCAATCGAATGAAAATATTCACGCATTGATTGATGATCAAAATTTAATAAATTAACTTTAGGTTTACTCTGGCTTACAAATTCAGTGACTTCACTCATGTAAAAAATTCTCGATACAGCAAAATTTCAGGGATAAATTGTACACTTTTCGCTCAAAGTAGACAATTTTAATCAAGGGATAGAACAAATATAAATATTTTAAAACGATGATACTGTTGAACTTACGCAACCATTAAAGTACTTATATTTATCGTATCGCTAAACAAACAAAAGGATTTTACCGAATAGTCAGTAAAACCCTTCATTTCTAATTGTTCAGTAAACTAGTTAGTGGCGATAGTTCAAGAAGAAAGCGCGGCGCTTACGTGAGTAAGTGAGCACTTTCGCCGTAGAAATTTCGTCAATAAAGAAGTTTAATGACAAATTATCGAGTACGTGGACAAATTTCTTCGTCTGAGAAGAAATAAGCAATTTCACGTGCAGCAGATTCTAAAGCGTCTGAACCGTGAGCAGCATTTTCATCAATGCTATCAGCAAGATCAGCACGGATAGTACCAGCAAGCGCTTCAGCAGGGTTAGTAGCACCCATAATTTCACGATTTTTAAGTACAGCGTTTTCACCTTCTAACACTTGAACCATAACTGGGCCAGAAGTCATGAAAGAAACTAAAGCACCAAAGAAAGGACGTTCGCTGTGTTCTGCGTAAAAACCTTCTGCTTTTTCTTTGCTTAAATGAACCATTTTTGAAGCAACAATTTTTAAACCAGCAGTTTCAAAACGGTTGTAAATTTGACCAATTAAGTTTTTAGCAACTGCGTCTGGTTTTACGATAGAAAAAGTACGTTCGATAGCCATGATAAGCCCTCTTATAAATTTTAATAAATTAGGTGGTATAAATTTTGGCGCGATTATAGACGAAATATAATCAAATGACTAATGTTATATCTATTGCATTAAGTTGCACAAAAGACGAAGTGTTTAGCTCTGTTTACAGCTTAACGTCAAAGCAATGATGGGTATAACCTCAATTAAATAGCGCTGTTTTTTACTATATGAATGAGCGATTAACCATGAGTAAAATGATACTTATCGCATAAAAAAACCCGCTGCACTTTCGTTAGGCGGGTTTAATTATAAAGCTCAAAAGAAGCGAAAAGCAGATTAACTAACGTTAAATACTAATACGTTTATATTGACGATATTCTGGCTGCCAAAAGTTACGTTCTATTTTTGCGCGCAAACTTTCATCATCAATACGTAACGCTAACCCTTGGTCAAACGCAATTTTCGCAACGGCAAAAGCAATCTTCTTACTTAAATTCGCAATTTCAGTAAGAGGTGGTAATAATTCACCTTTACCGGTATTGGCTAATGGTGAGGCTTCAGCTAAGGTTTTACTCGCCACCATCAACATTTCATCGGTAATTCGATTGACATTCGCTGCAACCACACCTAACCCAATGCCTGGAAAAATATAACTGTTATTACATTGTGCGATAGGGAAAATCTTTTCTTTATGTTGAACAGGTTCGAATGGACTACCAGTTGCAACAATCGCTTGTCCGTCGGTCCAATGTATCACTTGCTCAGGTGTTGCTTCCACTTGCCTGACAGGGTTACTCAATGGAAAAATTATTGGCATATCGCAATGAGACTTCATGGCTCTGATCACTTGCTCGGTAAATAACCCCGATACGCCTGAAACCCCGATTAAAATATCTGGTTTAGCTTCATTAACCACTTCCAATAATGAAGCAAACTCACCTTCAATTTGCCAAGATTGTTGAGCGTTTCTTGATTGCGTCAATTTCTCTTGGAAATCTCTTAAATCTTTCATCCCTTCAGTCAGTAGACCATATCGATCAACCATATATACCTGACTTCGGGCTTGCTCTGGAGATATGCCTTCACTGGTCATTTGGGAAATAATTTGCTCCGCAATACCACAACCGGCAGATCCCGCGCCAACAAAGGTCACTTTTTGCTCGGATAGTTTAACGCCTTTTGACCGACACGCAGCCAGTAAGGTACCAACGGTAACAGAGGCTGTTCCTTGAATATCATCATTAAAACAGCAAATTTCATCACGGTAACGCGTTAATAAAGGGGTTGCGTTTGGTTGGGCAAAATCTTCAAACTGCAACATTACGTGTGGCCAACGACGCTTCACCGCTTTGATAAACATATCAAGGAATTCGTCATAGCTATCTTGCTCGATTCGCTTATGTCTTGCGCCCATATACATAGGATCGTTAAGCAGTTTTTCGTTATTTGTACCAACATCTAACATTACCGGTAAACAATAGGCCGGACTAATACCACCGCAAGCGGTATAAAGTGCTAATTTACCGATAGGGATCCCCATGCCACCAATGCCTTGATCGCCTAATCCTAAAATACGCTCGCCATCCGTTACGACAATAACTTTTACTTTGTTCTTGGTAGCATTACGTAAAATATCATCCAATTGATCACGGTCTTCATAAGAAATGAATAAACCACGATTACTGCGATAAATATCTGAAAACTGCTCACAAGCATCGCCTACGGTTGGCGTATAGATTATTGGCATCATTTCTTCAAGATGGTCTTGTACTAGTTTGCAATACAAGGTTTCATTTTTATCTTGAATAGCACGTAAATAGATATGCTTGTTTAAATTCGTGCGAAAATTACTATATTGACGATAACAACGATCAACCTGCTCTTGGATGGTTTCATAACTTGGCGGTAATAAACCAGTAAGATTAAAACTAATACGCTCCTCTTTACTAAAAGCACTGCCTTTATTTAATAATGGAGACTCTAAAAGGCTTGGGCCAGCGTATGGTATGTATAAAGAACGTTTATTTTTATTTGTCATAATAGCGTTGTAATCGTGATCTTATATTTTATTATATTAGTTTGATGAATGTTAAAGATTCACCATGCGAATAAAGAAAGGTAAGTATAGTCGAACCCCGTCAGACAAAAAAGCGTTAAATATGACAAATCTTTTTTGAATGTGCCGTTAAAATATATAGCTTATCGCTAATCCATTTCGGCAATCCATGTCAATTGAATCGCTTCGAGTACACGCTCACCACAGTGCTTTGGATCATCATCGAAGTTTTCAAGTGCTAAAATCCACGATCTAAGTTCAGTAAAATGTAATTTTAGCGGATCAACCTCTGGATGTGCTTCCATTAGATCTAACGCTAATTCTTGTGAATCAACCCAACGATATCCCATATTTTCTCCGTTACTTTATTAACAAATGAAACCATAATGCATCCGCAAGCAGCATTAAAATGAACCATAAAATAAGCATGCGTGATTTTCGACAAAACTGACAATCGGTTTGCCACATTTTTTTTAGTGCTACTATTAAATTGCTCACGTGGTTTTATACAATCGAAAAATAAAATCTTTGGTTAGTATAGAACCTGAACTAGGCTTTATAAATCTTTTTCTAACGGCAACTTTTGCTAACTTCATCGTTAATTTCACTTGCAAGTGACCAGTTATTGACGCGTAAAATCGCCTGAATTAAGGAAAAATATCGAGTTAGAAGACTCTTTATAGTAAATATCAGTTTTTAATGTATAAAAATCTCTTAAACCAAGTTCAGGTTCAAGAGTAAACTCGTTACACTACTGAGAAATTTCTACTGAACAAGTTAATTTAAATGAGCACAATTAAGTTTTCCCCCCAAGAAAAAGAACAACTAGTGGATAAACTACAACGCTATTTTGAGCGTGAATTAGAGCAAGAGTTAGGACAATTTGACGCTGAATTTTTGTTAGATTTTGTCAGTAATGAATTTGGCAACTTTTATTACAACCGTGGTTTATATGATGCTCAACATATTATCAGTGATCGCGTAGAACAAATCAGCGAAGCAATTTATGAATTAGAAAAACCAGTGAACTGATGGTAGTAATTAATTAGAGAAATAGTCAGAGAAAATAATCATTAAATGTGCATTCTTTGATCTGCTTTAAGGTATTCATTACTCAAAGGATTACAATAGTTTATCTACATTAAATAGACGTACAAAAAAATGATGCAAATTACTGATTTACAAAAAGAACAAAAAGTTCTCCCCTTACTACGTTTAGGTTTTAGACCTTTCTTTTTATTTGGTGCCGCCTTTGCAGTGATTGCTATTTTTACTTGGCTATTGATCATACAAGGTAAAAGTGATTTAACACCGCTTGGTGGTGGTTATTGGTGGCATTTGCATGAAATGATATTTGGTTTTGCTACCGCTATTATTGCCGGTTTTTTATTAACCGCTGTACAAAATTGGACAGGCATACCCGGCATTCAAAACAAGTCGCTATTGTTTCTTGTCGTGTTATGGATACTCGCTCGACTATCATTAATTGAGCCAAGTTTTCTCGGCGAAAACGTCACTATGTTAATAGATATTGCTTTTTTACCTGCCGTAGCTGTTTTCCTTGGTATGCCTATTGTCAAAATTAAACAATACCGTAATTTATTTTTTGTGCCGCTATTAATTCTCTTTACCTTAGTCAATATTGAGTTTTACTTAGCCTTGATGTCGCCTGAACATTTTTCCATACAGCTTTCTGGGTATGCGGGGGTGATGTTAATCACTTTACTAATGTCAGTAATGGTTGGTCGAGTGGGACCAATGTTTACAGCAAACGGGACACAAACGAAAAAAGTGGCTAATATTGCTTGGCTAGACAAGGCAACAAATGGCAGTTTAGCTATCATCACCTTTTATTTAATATTGCATCCTCTGTTGCCTATCAATGGCCAAATACTGGGCAGTTTATTTATCATCGCGGCGATTTTTCAAGCCATCCGTATTGTTCGCTGGCGTCCATGGATTACCATCAAAGTGCCTTTATTATGGTCATTACATTTAGCAGTAATATTTATTGTGTTTGGTTTGTTTTTCGTCGGTTTAAGCTACTTTTTAGTTGAATTATCCAGCAGTCATTTATGGCATATTTTAACCATTGGTGGTATGGGAGGGTTAATTCTTGCGATGATTTCTCGTGTTTCTTTGGGTCATACCGGACGACCATTACAACCACCAAAAACCATGTCGTTGGCTTTTATATTAATTTTTATCGCGGCAATTATCAGAAGCTTTTTACCTTTATTATTCCCTGAGTCTATAATGAGCATTTACCAAGCAAGCGCTGGTCTTTGGTATTTATCGTTTGGGATTTTTATTTTCCATTATGCGCCTATGTTATTAAAAGGTCGGCTCGATGGCAGACCTGGTTAATTATTTAAGGATTTTACATGCACGCGGTTTTTCTTGATCAACAAACGTTTTCAGCAGATATAGCGTTAACAGACATAAAAAAACAACTTACGTCATTAACCTGTTATCCTCTGACTCAGCCTGATGAAGTAATACCGCGAGCGAAAGATGCCGATATAATCATTACCAATAAGGTTTTATTGGGAGAAGCATTATTGGCACAACTGCCAAAATTAAAACTAATTTGTATCGCAGCAACGGGGATTAATAATGTCGATATCCTGGCAGCTAAAAAATTAAATATTGGCGTTACTAACGTTAGTGGCTATGCAAAAGGTTCGGTGCCTCAATATGTCTTCGCACAAATATTGGAGTACTTTAGTCAAGCAAGTCATCACAACCTTAATGTTGAACAAGGACTTTGGCAACAAAGCCCATCATTTTGTTATCACGGCAATGGCAGCCGTGAATTAGCCGATAAAACACTAGGATTAATTGGCTATGGCACACTCGCCAAAGCCGTAGAAACGATAGCGCTTGCTTTTGGCATGACAGTGTTAATTGCTGAACGACCGAATAGCGCCGAACTTCGCAACGGCAGAAAGCCGTTTAATGAGGTCATCGAAAAAGCGGATGTCCTGTCTTTGCATTGCCCTGAAACACCGGAAACAACAAACTTAATTAATGCCGATGTTTTTAAGAAAATGAAATCATCAGCGGTGTTAATTAATACCGCGCGTGGTGCAATTATTAATGAAGATGATTTATTACAGGCATTAAATACCAAGCAAATTGCATTCGCGATACTCGATGTGCTCAAACAAGAACCGCCGGCATCTGATCATATTTTATTACGTAAACAGCCAAAAAATTTAAAAATTACCGCGCATATTGCTTGGGCAACTCTTGAAGCACAACAGCGACTGATCAATATCATCGCTCAAAACATTGCTGATTTTATGTTGAATAAATCAACTAATCGTGTCGAACTATAATTAGCAATTAAACATTTTTCACTTTAAATAGTACATTGATATACGTGGACTTTTGTTAAATAGACTTTTATGATTTAGTCTAACAACAAAAAATAATTATCCTGTACTGGAATTTTCATTTATGAATAAGTTTTTTAGCACACTTTCTTTGCTTCTTTTAATTTTCATCTCAGGTTGTAACGGTAGTTCAGGAGATAACCCCACATCTAATGGAGAAACACCTGTAGCAACCAGTATTTCAGTTACATTACTAAACAGCGAAGGAGTTGCTCAACTCAGTTTTGATACCAGCGATACCGTCACCGTTCAAGCAACTGTCAAAGATCAGTTTAATGCGGTAATGAGTGGTACTCGAGTAAATTATGTTGCGGATTTAGGTAACTTATCAGTTGATTCTAAACTAACTGATGCTAACGGTATCGCAACCATTACGATTGCCAATAATGACCTAATATTGAGTGCCGGTACACTAACGGCATCGGTAACTAACGCTGAAAAAAGCTTATCTGACAGTATTGATTATGAATATATTACCTCAACTGTCACTGCCCCATCATTTAGTGCATCAATTGCTATGCAACTTAATGGTCAAAACACCAACCAATTCAAAAGTAATGAACAGGTACAAATACAAATAACGCTTGTAGATAACATGGGAGCAGCCGTTAAAAATGAAATCATAAATGTTGCAGCCGATATTGGCACGTTAACTACAAGCACAGCTTTAACCAATGAAAACGGTCAAGCAACGGTTACTCTTTCAGGTGATGGAGCGACAGGTGCTGGGGTTCTAGCCGTATCATTAACCAGTAACAGTAGTATCAGCGCACAAATGAACTATCAAGTGCTTCCAGAAGATAGCGTATTACTCGATGATGTCCGTATCGGTTATTTCGATGAAAACAGTACATTTATCGAAGGAGCAATAAAACTTTCAATTACAGATAATACCATTAGCGCAGGCGGTACCTTAGGCTTAACTGTTGAGTTAATTGATAGCGAGAATAATTTTATTAACACACCAACGACAGTTTCTTTTACTTCAAATTGTGTGATCAATGAAACCGCAACGATTGACGAAACAGTTTTCAGCATAAAAGGTAAAGCAGGAGCTACTTTTGAAGATATTAATTGTGCCGGTATTAATGGCACTGAAGATGTTATCCTTGCATCTGTGACATCAAATGGCGTAACCAATACTGCTTCTGCGAATATCAATATTAGTTCTGAAGCACTTGGTTCAATTGAGTTTGTTTCATCTCAGCCAGATTCAATCGTTATTAAAGGCAGTGGCGGTCAAGAAACGTCCACTTTAACTTTTTTATTAAAAAGTCAGTTAGGTAATCCAATTGCCCAACAAGAAGTTGAATTTAGTTTAGATGCTAGTATCGGGGGGATTGCCTTAAGCAGAACCAGTGGTTTCACCAATAGCCAAGGCTTAATTACAACACAGGTTTCATCAGGTACAGTGCCGACAGTTGTAAGAGTTAGCGCCAAAGCTACTATGGAAGTTAATGGCGAAACTATTAGCGTGCAAACACAATCAAGTGAACTATCAGTCAATACGGGTTTACCTGAGCAAGCGTCAATGACTATCGCTGCCACAGTATTAAATCCAGAAGCAGATATCGTCGGTGAACAATCAACAATTCGTGTGTGGTTAGCCGACAGCTTTAATAATCCAGTACCAGATGGCACACCCGTTAACTTCACTGCCGAAGGTGGCAGTATTGAATCAACGTGTAACACCTTGGCCGGTAATTGTTCAGTAACCTGGACAGCAACAGAGCCTTATTTACTCGATCATCGTGCAACAATATTAGCGACCACTTCGGGTCATGAAACCTTTTTCGATTCCAACGGTGACAATGTTTTTGATAATAACGATGGTGATGCAATTAGTAATGATATGGTCAATTCAGGTTTCGGCCGACAAGTTGCGTTATCTTCTGGTTTTGTTGATATGTCAGAAGCATGGCGTGATGACAATGAAAACTATGTGAAAGATCCTGAAGAAACTACGTTTTTTGATCAAAATGGCGATGAACAATATAGCGCTGCCGACGGTAAATTTAACGGTCCGCAATGTAGTGGTGATAAATGTGACAGTAATGCCAAAAAAGCAACGTTACGTAAAGCTTTAGTATTAATTATGTCATCAAGCAATAACCCAAACTTTGTTTTATCAGATACCACTGAGACAACAACTTATGCCGATAATCAGGGAACAAGTGCTAATCTACCTGACGTTGCCGATGGTACTTCATTAGCATTACGTTTTCGTTTTGCAGACAGTGCAATGCAAACCATGCCTATTGGTACTATAGTTACAGCAACGCTTGATGGCGGTGAATTACAAGGAACAACGACAGTATCAATAGGAAATACTAATGCAGACGGTTTTGCAGCAATGGATTTCGCGATTAATAACCCTATCAATGGTGATCCGGCAACAGCAACGTTAACGATTAGTATTGAAACACCTAATACTTTAGCAACAACATACGTGACTAAATCAATTAACTTACTATAACCACGAAAGCTAAAATTATTATCGTCACTGTTTAGATAAAAAACACCAGCTTAATAGGCTGGTGTTTTTATTTAACTGGCTATTTAATTTTAAGGGCGCAATTTAAAACCAAGTATCTTTAATTTTTCCATAATGAAAATATCCCCATTGCCCAACACGTCTTAATGGCGCTAATGGGAATTTAGGTAAAGGACGATCATATAAAGGTAAATTTGGCACTGACTTTTCAGCCACCTTGTCCGCTAATCGTTTGCCCGCCTGTACTGAAAATGACACACCTGCGCCACAGTACCCCATACTATAGAAAACATCTTTCGTTTCATTTTGGTAAATATGCGGTAAATCATCTAACGCCATACAGATCCAGCCAGACCACGCATAGGCAATATTCAATGAATGTAATGGTGGAAAACTCGTTTTTAATACAGACAATAATCGATTGGCATAATAAGGATCTTCCGCGCCCTTGCCGGTAATTGCGCCTCTGCCACCAAATAGAATGCGATTATCGGGTAGTTTTCGATAATAGTATTTCAACGCCCTTGTATCCATAACCACATTGGAAGTGAGAAAATTACAAGCTGCTATTTGATCATCCGTTAACGGCTCTGTCACAATAATTTGCGATAACACAGGTAAGGTTCGCTCAGCAACTAACGCATTAAAATTTTTAGGAGTGTAACCATTAGTGGCAATCACCACTTTCTTTGCTTTCACTACGCCTTGAGGAGTGATTAACTGCTGATATTGTCCATCTTCATGCCATTGCGTCACCGGCGATGAACAATAGATTTTAGCGCCGGCTTGACGGGCTAACTTTTGATAACCCCACGCCAATTTTAATGGATTTAAGCCAAAACCATCTTGATAACGGATTGCACCAAACGCATTTTTATCATCCATGTATTGTTGACTGAGTTCATCTTTCGATAAAATTTCAACATCGTAGCCAAACATTTCTTTTTGCAGTTTCGCTAAATCAATTAACTCGTTGAGTTTATTCGCTTTATGAGCAACCTTGATATAGCCTAAAGATTGCGGATCACAGTCGATACCTTCATCAATCAATTGGTTAACCGTTTCAACACCTGCCGACATTTCTTGATAAATACCCCGCATCACTTCTTCACCCCATTGCTTTTGCATGGTTGAAAAAGACTTTCTTCCCGACGACTTTAAAATAAAACCTGCGTTGCGGCCACTACAACCCCATGCGGTTTGGTTCGCTTCTAACACATGGGCTTTAATGCAGTGCTCTTTAGCAAGATGCAAAGCACAAGACATTCCCGTATAACCAGCACCAATTATCGCAACATCCACTTCAATATCTTGCTGTAATGTGCCGTCACTCTCAGGGGCATCACCTGAGATATTCGCCCAGTAACTATTGGGATATTTTTCTCCGCAACCTGGCGATTTATCATGTAAAGGATCGTACATAGGTTTCCCTAAATTATTATTCCAATGGTAAACTAACAACAATCCGCAAAAGGTCAATCAAATAAATGATGAAAAACACCATAAGCTATAACACGATTACCCCTGAAGATTACCAAGCTGTAGTTGCACTTGGCACTCAAGTGCACGGTGAAGGATATATCGACAACGAAAAACTTGAGCAATGGGTTCAAAAAGGCATTAAAAATGGTATTAATGCCGGTTTTGTCGCATATGAAGGTAACAAACTAGTTGGTTTTCGTGTCAGCTTTGCTGTTGGGCAATGGTCAATAGACACTTGGTGTTCACCTGAACTTTGGCCGACTGAGCAAAGCAAGGTTTGTTATTTTAAATGCAACACGGTCGATGAAAATTACCGCGGCTATGGCATAGGGAGTCATCTGCTTAAACTTGCCGTTAATGCTGCTAAAAAACAAGGCGCACAAGCTGGAGTCAGTCATTTGTGGATGCAAAGCCCAGGTAACAGTGCGGTTAAATATTTCACTAAATGTGGTGGTAGTTTGATTAAAGTACATGCAGATCGTTGGCATGAATTAAGTTTGCAAGGTTATTTTTGTCCTATTTGCGGCAATACTTGTCATTGTAGTGCCGCTGAAATGCTTATTAAATTTGATTGATAAACTCATGATTAAAAAGCGTTTATCAATCGATTTTTGATTAACCAAAAATGCGATGTAAAATTGAAGGGGTCGTTTTATTAACCGAACACGAATGCATCGGATCAAACCCTTTTAATTCTGGAAACTCAACCGCCAAATGACAATGTTCAAAATCTCCTGTTGCGGGGTTAAAGCGATAATCTTGACTCCATTGGTCAATATTCTCGGTAACTTGATTGATAGCATCAACAACAAATTCGATTTCTTTATTCGACATCGTCGGATGAAATGAAGCGCGGATCCAACCTGGTTTTTCCGCATAATCACCTGAATTGATTTTTTCAGTGATTTTATTCGACGTATCATGATCAACATTCAGTAAAATGTGACCATAAGTGCCTGCACAAGAACAACCGCCTCGCGTTTGCACGCCAAAACGATCGTTGAGAATACGAACCACTAAATTGTAATGGGCACCAAGCACGTAAAATGACACGATTGCTAAACGATCTTTCATTTTAGGCTCTAGCATTACCACACGTTCATTTTTACTTAAATTATCCATCACATAATCAGTAATTTCTTTTTCGCGCAGGGCTATGTTTTTAACCCCCATCGCATCTTTTACTTTAATCGCTAAAGCAGTACGAATACATTGTAAAAATCCAGGCGTGCCACCGTCTTCGCGCAAAGCGATATCATCAAAAAAACTATGTTCTCCCCAAGGATTCGTCCAGGTGACCGTTCCCCCGCCTGGATGATCAGGCACTTTATTTTTATACAAGGATTTATTAAACACTAAAACGCCTGAACTACCTGGTCCACCAAGAAATTTATGAGGCGAAAAGTAAATAGCATCAAGCGCTTGTTTAGGATTCGCCGGATGCATATCAATATCAACATAGGGCGCTGAGCAAGCAAAATCGACAAAACATAAGCCGTTATGTTCGTGCATGATTTCAGCAAGTTGGTAATAAGGCGTTTTAATACCTGTAACATTAGAACACGCTGAAAACGAGCCTATTTTTACTTTTCTATCTTGATACTTCGCTAATAACGTTTGTAAATGTTCTAACGACGGTAAGCCATTGCTGTCAGGATCTATAATCTCCAAGGTAACATCGCATTCATACCAAGATGTTTGATTTGAGTGATGTTCCATATGGGTGATAAAAACGACAGGCTTATCAATTTCATTAAAGCTCACTTGTTCTTGCATACGCTCAGGAATTCGTAAACCTAGAATACGTTGAAATTTATTAATCACCCCTGTCATGCCTGCCTCAGCAGTGATCAACACATCATTATTACAAGCATTAATATGCTTTTTAATCACGTGTTGCGCCTCATGATAAGCATGCGTCATCGCGCTGCCAGTCAAATTGGTTTCTGTATGAGTGTTGGCAACATAAGGACCGAGCGTGTTGGTAATATAATCTTCAATCGGTTGATATAAACGCCCGCTCGCTGTCCAATCAGCATATATAATTGCGAGGTTTTGACCATTTATTTGATGAGTTAAATCGTTACCTATAACGTGACGACGAAAAGGAATAAAGTGATTTTCTAAGGACATAACAACACCAAGCGGTAAAAAACAATAATATAATTCTACCAAACAAACTATTTGTCACAATATAAAACTCACAGGAAAGATAATTTAGCAAAATAATTCCAAAACGGTATTGTATATTCTTAGATAAGGTAAAATTTTTTCTTTTTATTTAGATAGTGAAAAATTATTTCATGGGCTTAGTAGATAAAGAATATACTCAATCAAATAACCTTGTTTGATGATCTGATCTTATTGGTGAAACTGACCAATCAATGACTGTTTTATGTTTTTTGATTAACCATTGATTAGCCATAGAAAAATGCTGGCAACCAAAGAAGCCTCGATAAGCCGATAACGGTGACGGATGCACAGAAGTTAAAATACAATGTTTGTTAGGGTTAATATTATTGCCTTTTTTCTGAGCATGACTCCCCCAGAGCAAAAAACAACAGCCATTATTATTTTGATTAATTTCTTCAATAATGGCATCAGTAAATTTTTCCCAGCCTAATTTCGCGTGAGCATGTGCTTGGGCTTGCTTAACAGTTAGCACAGTATTGAGCAACAAAACGCCTTGCTTTGCCCATTCAACGAGATTGCCATGTTCAGGAATTTCAAAGCCGTCAATATCTGTTGCTAATTCTTTGTATATGTTAACTAAAGACGGTGGGATTTTAATATCAGGATTCACCGAAAAAGCTAAACCATGAGCTTGTGGTTGATTATTTTTTCCGACGCCATGATAAGGATCTTGGCCGATAATAACCACTTTAATATCCGTTAAATCGCAATAAGTAAAGGCATTAAAAACATCTTCTTCTTGAGGAAAAATAACGTGCTGTTTTCTTTGTTCTACCAAGGTTTTCTGTAACGCTACAAAATAGGGTTGCTGACTTTCGCGAGTAATAATCGCTTGCCATTGCGGTAAAATTTTAGACATAAAAAAAGGGCAGTTATTTAACAATGCCCTTAGTGTAACGTATCAAATTTTAAATGAATAAAACTTTATGCTTTTGCTAATAAATACTGCCTTAAATCGCTAAACTCAGTACTTTGTTCAACGGAAAGAATTGTCTCCGAGGCACAATCAGCCAACTCTTTTGGTAAACCAATAGGCTGTCCTAACGTGCTTTCCACCACTTCTTTAAACTTAGCCGGATGAGCAGTACCTAAAAAGACACCAAATTCCTCATCCGTGGCATTATATTGTAATGCTTTATAAGCGACAGCGGCATGAGGCTCACTAATATAACCCAGTTTAGCTAAACCAATCACTGTCATTTGCGTTTGCTCTTCATCGATAGACACTGAGCTGACACAATCTTTATCTACTAAGCCAGACTTCAACATAAACTCGACGCGAGGCCAATTGTTCGGGTTACTCACATCCATGGCATTCGACATAGTAGCAACAGTTTCATTCGGTGACCATTCGCCGGTTTTCAAATAACGAGGAACCGTATCATTGGCGTTGGTTGCAGCAATAAAACGTTTAATAGGTAACCCCATCGCTTTAGCAAATAAACCTGCCGTTAAATTTCCGAAATTACCACTAGGCACAGAAAAAACAATATTGTTAAGGGCCGCTGCGCCTTTTTGACGATAAAGCTGAGCGACGGCTTCAAAGTAATAGCAAATTTGTGCAAGCAAACGACTAATATTAATAGAATTAGCAGAGTTTAACCCAATTGCTTCTTTTAACGCTTTATCATCAAATGATTGTTTTACTAACGCTTGGCAATCATCAAAATCACCCTCTACCGCGATTGTTTCAATATTGCCACCGAGCGTTGTGAACATTTTTTCTTGTAATAAACTGATTTTACCTTTCGGGTACATAATCACGACACGAATGTTATCTATGCCATGAAAAGCATGTGCTACGGCGGCACCAGTATCACCAGACGTTGCCGTTAAAATAGTAATTTTTTTGCCTTTCCCTTCTTTAGCACTGAAAGCTTGTAAACATCGGGCCATAAAACGAGCGCCAAAATCTTTAAAGGCTAATGTTGGGCCATGAAACAATTCTAAAATCGCTCTATTTTCGCTGATAGGTTGAATTTGTGCAGGAAAATTAAAAGCATCGGTTACAATATCAAGAAGCTGCGCTTTTGTTAGATCTTCGCTAACAAAGGGATAAAGCACTTCAACGCTTCGCTCCACCATTGGCAATGCCAATAGTTTTTCAATATTATCGAACTGAGGGATCTCTTCAGGAAAAAATAATCCTTGGTTACGCCCTAATCCTTGCTTTACAGCACCTGCAAAACTGACTTGTTCATCATTTTCTTTTAAATTATAAAATTTCACTTGTAACTTCCTACTAATACTTAAATGGCGTTATCTATTAACAAAGCTTTTTGTTATATCTGACATGCGCCTTGAATATCTGCTTGGCATACATGAACAAAACCTTCACATACTCCTGAGCTTAAAGTCTGTAAATAATGCTCTTCTAACCAAAGCGCGAAACTTTGTGCTTTTTCTTTATCATCTGTTACACAAAAAAGTGTCGGCCCTGAACCCGAGATCCCTACCGCTAAACAACCTTGTGATGATAAGTAATCACAAGCGTTTTCAAAACCAGGTAAAAGATGCTGACGATAAGGTTGCGCAACAATATCGGTTACTACTGAGAATGCTTGCTGTTTATCATTTCGATGACAAGCATCAACAAAAGTAGCTAAGTTTTGACCAAAGGTAATAAGGTCACTACGCGAATAACTATCGGGTAACACATCACGAGCGGCCTTGGTTGACACTTCAATACCCGGATAGGCCATAACAAAATAGCAATCATCAAAAGAAGGTAAAGTGCGGGTAATAATATTACTGTCAGGTACCATTAATTGCATACCGCCATAGTAACAAGGCGCAACATTATCGTAATGTAAACTACCGCTGATCTGTGCTTCCATTTGCCCCATCATAAAGAGCATTTTTTCTTTATCAAAACTAAAGTGATGATTGGTTTGATAATAACAATTTAACGCTTCAAGTGCTGCTACTACAGAACATGCACTTGAACCTAAACCACTACCAACGGGCATTTTTTTCTCTAGCGTTAACAAAACTGTATCGATAGCTTGGTTTGCTTCAACCAAGGCTTGGTTAAATAACGTCAAACAATGCCATACAATATTATCGGTTGGCTCACCAGGAAGCTTTTTAGCAAATTCACCTTGAACAATTAAGCTATCAGAATCACTTGCAGCTACCGATACAACATCACCTAAAAGCGTGCCGTCAATCGGTTTTACCGCTAAACCTAATACATCAAAACCAACGCTAACATTACCAATAGATGCCGGAGCAAAAACGGATACTTTTTGTTTACTTTCACTCATTAGTGTTGTTGCTCCCACGCAAGCGTTCTTAATAAGTCGCCAAATACCCCCGCAGCAGTGACGGCAGCGCCAGCCCCATAACCACGCAGTACAAATGGTAATGGTTGATAATAACGGCTATGAATAGCTAAGGCATTTTCACCATCTTTAATGCCATAAAGTGGGTGATCTTGACCAACCGCGTCTATCGATACTTGGCATTTACCATCGATGATAGTGCCAATATAACGTAAAACCTTACCCTCTGCTTTAGCTGAAGCAATTCTTTGTGAAAAAGGTTCATCTAATTGTGTCAGGTTTTCCATAAAAGTAGCAACATCACCACTGTCATCGAATCCTTCAGGTAGTACCGAGTCTACTTTAATATCTGACAATTCTAATTGCATTCCTGCTTCACGTGCCATGATCAACAATTTACGCGCGACATCCATACCACTGAGATCATCACGAGGATCTGGTTCCGTAAAACCATTTTCTTTGGCAATAGCCGTCGCTTCTGACAACGTCATTCCTTCTTCTAATTTACCAAAAATATAGGAAAGCGACCCTGACAACACACCTTCAAACTGTTGTAATTCATCCCCTGCTTTGATCAAACTTTGTAAAGTATCAATAACAGGTAAGCCAGCACCAACAGTAGTTTCATATAAGAATCGACGATTAGTTTTTTGCGCAGCCGTTCTCAACGCTTGGTAATATTCCCAAGAATCAGTATTAGCTTTTTTATTTGGTGTTACTACATGAAAGCCTTCGTTTAAGAAGTCGACATAACTCATTGCTAACGTTTCATTAGAGGTTGAGTCTACAATAACAGGGTTTATTAAATGATTTTCACGAACAAATTCTTTAATGTTTTCAGCGGTAACCGCTACAGGTTGCTTATTAGAGTCTGCCGTTAATAATGGCTGCCAGTTATCTAAATCAATACCGTTTTTGTCAAAAACCATGCCTTTACTATTGGCTAATCCGTAAACTTTTACCGAAATATTCTGTGCAGTTAATTTAGGTTGTTGACGTGCAATTTGAGCAATAAGTTCACTTCCAACCACACCACAACCAACCAAGAAAACATCAATAGTAGGTTTATGAGAGAAAAAGTTTTGATGACTGACTTTCATCGCATCGGTACATTTTCGTTTTTCTATGACTACCGAGATACTACGTTCAGATGAATCTTGCGCAATAGCGACAATATTTACACGCGCTTGGGCAAGCGAACTAAAGAATTTAGCCGCAACACCTTGTTGATGATGCATACCATCTCCCACTAATGACACGATAGACAAGTCGTTAGTAAGTGAAATAGGTTCTAATAATCCATTTAACAATTCTAATTCAAATTCTTGTTTTAAGCTCTCTTCCGCCAAACGCGCATCGGCAGAATGAATACAGAAACTAATACAATATTCACTCGATGATTGGCTGATCAGAACAATAGAAATATTATCACGGCTCATCGTAGCAAACACACGGCTAGCCATACCAACCATACCTTTCATACCAGGACCAGACACATTAACCATGGTTAAATCATCAAGGTTTGAAATCGCTTTTACTTGTTTCTTTTGATCATTTTCATTGGCAATTAATGTTCCCGGTGCTTCAGGATTACCGGTATTTTTAATTAGGCAAGGGATATGATATTGCGCGATAGGACCAATGGTTTTAGGGTGTAAAACACTTGCGCCAAAAAACGATAACTCCATCGCCTCTTGGTACGACAAGTAATCAAGTAAACTTGCTTCTTTAATTAAACGAGGATCCGCATTATATACGCCATCAACATCTGTCCAAATTTCACAACATTCTGCTTGCGTACAAACCGCTAATACCGCTGCAGAATAATCGGAACCATTACGCCCTAAAGTAGTCACTTGACCTTGGCTATCAACACCAATAAAACCTGGCATCAATGAAACTCTATTTAAGTTTTCGTATTCGAGTTGAAATTTCTCTTTACATAGCACTAAATCTGCTAAAGCGTTTAAAGATACGTCGTTCGTTCTGAGGAATTTTTCTGGTGCTAAAAGAGAAACGTCTATATCGCTTGTGCGTAATACAGAATCTAATATCGCAACACTCATGCGTTCCCCAATACTGATGATAATAGAGCGGATATGATCAGGGCAATACGACAACATTGTCGCCCCTTGCAAGTATCGGCCTAATTGATGTTCCCAATTCGCCAATGTTTGCTCGGCATGTTGAACATCAAAATTTTTCAGTGACGCAGCAAGGTCTTCAATAATAGTTTCAATTGCCTGTCTAAAATGTTGAAGGTCTTTTTGTAATTTTATTTCATCAGAAATATTTTCTGCCATTGCCACTAAATGATTAGTAACCCCTTGTGGCGCAGAAACAACCACAGCAACAGCTGAAGACGAACTTTGATTTTTGATGATATTAGCAACTTGAACAAACCGTTCAGCAGATGCCAACGATGACCCGCCAAATTTTAACACACGCATTTTTACTTCCTCTAAAAACGAAAAAAGCCCGTAACCTATGGTCACGGGCTTTGATAAAATACTATATTTTACACGTTAGCCAATGACCGCCATTCCGGTGAAGGTGGTGGTAATAATAATAATGGTGCGACGTGTAATATTTTTCATGCCCTTAAAGTGCCTGAAATGTAATTTTCTGTCAATATAAATTTATGAATAAAATTAGATGATTTATGAATAAACGCAGATAAAATCGTATAAATATTTAATCTTCAAGAATAAGTTCTATTTCTTTTGCCGCGCATACTTTATTCCGCCCGGTTTCCTTCGCTTCATATAGGGCAAGGTCTGCGTTAGATATTAAGTCTTCATAACGCTTATCTTCAGGGTTAATAGTGGCAACGCCTACGCTGGTAGAAATACGAATATTTTTATCTTGAAATTTAATTACACGTTTTTCAATCGCCCGACAAATACGTTCTGCGACATCTAATGCGCCCGCTAAATCTGTCTCAGGTAATATGGCAGCAAACTCTTCACCACCATATCGGCCAAACTGATCACATAATCTAAGTAATGAACTGATTTCTTGGGCAGTTTCAATTAATACTTGATCACCGCACTGATGCCCGTAGGTGTCATTGAGTAATTTAAAATGATCTAAATCGAACATAATCAACGCTAAACCATGATCATATCGACGTGCGCGAGCAAACTCTTTATCTAAACACTCTTCCCAATGTTTACGATTAAAGACTTGTGTTAAACCGTCAATTCTATTGGCTTTAGCGAGCTCTTCTAAGGTTTTATTTAGTTTAGTTTGGTAATGACATACATCGGTAACATCTTCAATTAAGATACAAATATGGGTATTTATCTTATTTGTAGCAATCGGCAAAAATGTACAGTTTTGTGCCATAAAGTGGCTATCAGTCGTAATTGGTCTGGTATGAGATAATTCAAATAAGTGATGACGCTGTTCCCAAGAACAAAAACTTTGGGTATTTAATTGAATAACGCTTGATAACTTTCTTTCAAACCACTTTTTAGGTAACTCAGGAAAAGCGGTAAAAACATTTTCTCCCACCATATCTTGTAAGTTTTTATGAACATGGATAGCGAAAAAACGATTCCATTCAACAATATTGTACTCTAAATCTAGAATTAAAATTCCAGTATTTAATTGTTCAGCAATGGTTGTGCAAAAAGGATTATCTGACACTAGTAATCTTCCAATATACGGTCTATCACAGAGGTAATATTGATAATGGCAGATTCAGGTATCAATAAAATCATATCGCAATTAAACGAATAATCAGTTACTTGATAACTAATTTTAACTTTTAATGCGACTTCCCAATTAAATGCATTATGTTGAATATGCTCTGAAATAGATGATTGACTTGAAGTGTTATTATCGGCATTACTTGAAAACAATAATCGCGGCGCACTATACGACATTTGATTGTCTATTTGGCTTGCAAAGACATTTAAAAATGTTGTCGTTAGGATTGAACTTAAATCAATAATTTGTTCTTCAACCGATAATTCATCAGGTTCATAACCAAGCAAATCAGCTAAACGATCAGAATCTTTCGGTTGATACATTAATAAGGCTTCGCCACGGATACCTTCATAACCAAAGAAACCTTGACTCACAACGGCAACAGATTGCGCTTCAGATTTTAAGGTATCAGATAAATGTTGCGAGCTGACCTGCTCGATACTTGGCACTTTCAGGTAGACAAAAGTATCTAAATAGCGCGCGAGCTGATCACTTGCCTGCCCCATAGCAACATTGATAATTTCTTGTAAGCAATCTTGTTGATCGTCGTTTAAATTAACGTTATTCATATAATTCCATGTTCTTTTAGATGAGAATTAAGGACATCTAATTGAACGGGTTTACGAAGAAAAGCTTTCGCGCCTAATTCTAATACTTTATTCTGCATTTCAGGCTGAATATCCGCAGAGATAACAAAAACCTTAACAGTAATTCCCGCCTCTTTTATTCCTTGTAATACCCCAATACCATCAACAACTGGCATAGTGAGGTCTAGAAAAAGCATATCAATGGCTTGATTATTTAAGATTTCTAATGCTTCAACACCATTAGTGGCAAGTTGAACATTTTCAGATAACGATTCAGGTAAAATTCTTAAGACCTGTTTACGGGCCATATTGGAGTCATCACAGATAAGGACAGACAAACTCATGAAGTGAACGTTCCTATTATTATTATTTTTTAATGGGGTGTAATTTACCTTAAAAAAGTCAGGCTGTTAACGACTAATAGTACAATTTTTGATTTTTTTTTAGGCAAATCGCTCACATCAAAAATTCAAATAATTTAATGTGTTGATATATATATAATAAATAGATTTTTAGTAGAAGGTAGTATCGGTATAAATTCAACGTCCTGTTAAATTTATACGGCTTAATAAAACGGAAATTTGATTAAAATGATTTAAAAACCAAATAACACTTTTAAAATAGCAACGGACAAAAAAGCTGAAACTGCATAAATACACGCCATTTTCCAATTATATCGATTTACTTTCATCACAATTCCTCATGTTATTCTTCTAGTCAATTTGTTGACTAAAAAGCTATTTTAATTATTTGATTAAAATACAAGCTATTATCATGCCAATACTAAATCAACTAATTGATAACAAAAGAATTATTAATATTTAATTAGCAAAAAGTGATGAATACAAGAAAAGACAAAAAACCAGACAATACCATTTAAATCAATAAATTAGGAAAACAAAACGAGTTGATTATATCAATTAAAGAGCTGGCCATTGCAGATGATGCTGATGATCTTTAAGCCAAGCTTTAGCTTCTTGAAAGCGAGGAAAATACGCTGCAACTAACGCCCAAAATTGCCGACTATGATTTAAATGTTTTAAATGGCAAAGTTCATGAACAACCACATAATCAACTACCCAATCAGGAACCATCATCAATAAATAGTTAAAACTTAATTGCCCGTTATTATTGCAACTCCCCCAACGAGCTTTATATTGTCTGACCTTAATGCTGCTTGGATATAAGTTAAGCTGAGCACTAAAATATTCAACTTTGTTTGATAATAATGTTATAGCACTTTGTTTAAACCATGCTTCAACGAGCCGTTTAGCGGCTTTTTGTTGTTGAGTTTCGGACAGTTTTTTATACCGCTGAGCGAGTGTAATTTGAATGGTGTTATCGTTATTTTCGAGGCTATTGTTAATAGAAAAAGTAAGTGAAATGTTTTTTCTGGTACCTTGAAACCATAAAAAGCCATTGTCACTATATACATTGCCTTGATGATTTAATCGATGATCTTTAAGCTGATTATTTTGTATTAACAGCTTAGCCTCAAGCCAGGAGGACTTTTGCGATACCAATTGCTGAATATAGCTTTCTTTAACATAGTGTGGGGCTCGAACGATCACAACGCCCTGCTTTACTTGTAAGGCAATACTTTTCCGCTTATTACTGCGGATCAACTGATATTCAATCATACACACTAACAGTTAACGACTAAGCAGCATCACTTTTACTAACGGTTTCCTTCGCAGCACTGTTGTTGTCTTCAACTTTTTGAACTGTTTTCTTCACAGTTTTAGGTTTCTTAGCTTGCAAGGCAATTAGCACTTGTTCTCTATTTTGTGCGATATAAACACTAAGTTCTTCTCGCATATTTTCCGATAATTCTATGGTGGCATTTTCAAATAGTTCAGCAAGATTGTCAGCCATGTCTAACATCTTGTCATATTCATCTGCGGCTTTCTTATCCATAAACGTTTCTACCTCCACACCTTGTCTTATGACAACAAATCGACTTTCAACGGCCATTGTTTTCCCTTATTTAACGAAAAGCTACTCAAGTATGTCCATCTTAAACGAAGCATTGAACACCACAAGAGCTGTATATAAAAACAGTAGAGTATCTCTTTTCAGTAAAAATGCAATATAAATTGACTAAAAAGTGAAAATTAACCTGTTAACTGTCATGCGACGACTGACATATTCCTCATGTAATTTGTGTCAATTTAACGATGAATGTAAATATTAATGACATCATTCAATAAAAAAAACATCAATAATTTATTTTTTCAAATTAAAAATCAGAACGTTAAAGCAATTTCAAGCACTTTTAACAAGTAGATTTCTCTTACATTCACCAAGATAAATATTGCAACTTTATTTGAAAAAAACGCCACTATTAGAGTGTACATAGCAAATATACAAATGCAGTTTTCACCACTTTAGTTATTATTAGGAGCGTTACCATGAATAAAATTAAATCAATTACTACAACAGCCATTACATTGACATTATTGGCTAGCACAAGTTTTTCTAGTTCAGCAATGGACAAATATATAGAGCAATCATTAATTGAAGTTTGCAAAGCTTCAACGAGCAATAGCACAGTTAAATTTAACAAAACCATGAAATCATTCCGTTTAAACAACAAAGCGGTTGCTAATAAAGTAATGTGTAATGGTGATGATATTACTGACTTTGCTAGAAACCACGGTTCATATAAAGTTGCAGCAAAACTTGAGAAGAGTCTAAATGGTGATGTAAGTATTACGGATGTGGCAGCACTTAGTAAAATTCATGTGAATTTTGTGGAGTAATCTCAGTACTATCGCAAAGAAGGAGCCGTAAGATATAGAGTTTATAAGCGACAACGGCGAAGCAATTTGAAGTTAACCCATTCAATTGCTTGCTGTTTGCTTATCCTTTTCACTACTCAGCTTTCCCTCTTTCAAGCTAAACTAAACCAAATTAAGCCAAGCCAATCAAATAAAGCATAAACTTTTATGGGTGATTAACTAGGATATTCGTTAGCCAATTAGCTACTTCATCGGGCTTTTCTAATGGCAACATGTGGCCTGCATGTTTAAAAATAGCTAACGTCATATTTTTATCTTGTTGTTGAAAATCAGCTAATGATGTTATCGAAACCAAAGGATCATTTTCACCAACACAAAAATGTTTTTTCTGATCAAGTAAGGCTAATTTAGGGAATATATCCTCACGTTTGGTCGTAGCCAATAATTGGTGAACGAGTACGTCCTGCCCTAATGATTTATCCATTTTATCAATCAACGACACAATATCGTTGCGATGATGGGCACTTTTATCTAATAAGGCTAATATTCTTTTTTGAGCAATACCGGCATAGCCATTTCTTTTGATCCATGCAACCGCTCGCGAACGCTCTTTAATCTCATTTGCTGGTAGAGCACAAGGCATATTAGCGATCACCAATAATCGCTTTACCATTTGAGGATATTTTAACGTTAAAGCAGATGCTAAATATCCCCCTAAGGAAAAGCCCATAAGCGTTACTTTCTCATTGGGGAGTTGTTGTTTTATATCGTCAACAATACCATCAATGGTTGGTTTTGGAGCAATCGTTAAAAAGTGAAAGTCAATCTCATTGACTTCCAACTTTTTCAATGAGGCAATCATCGGCTGCCATAAACGAGTATCACACATAGTGCCGGGTAATAAATATATCGATTGTCGCATTATCAAAGCGCCAAACTAACGGTAAATAAAGTCATCATAGACAACTGAAAAGCCAGTAAAATTATTGTAAGTATTTATCAAACATTTGCACTTTTACCCATTCGCCTTCACTCACCTGACCTTGTTCAGCCGCAAGAACAATATAACAATTAGCTGCGGCCATACTGGTTAAAATGCCAGAGCCTTGGCTTCCAGTAGAAGTCACTTGTAAGTTGCCATTTTCATCATTACTAACAATGCCTCTTTGAAAATCCATTCTACCTGGCGATTTCTTTAATGTACTCGTTGTTTTAGCGTTTAGTGTTAATGCTTGAACACGATTAACATTTTGCAATTTTAATAACGCGGGAAGCGCTAGCTGATGAGCGGTTACTAAAGCAGAAACAGGATTCCCCGGCAAGCCAAAAAAGTAGGAATTAGGTAAGGTGCCAAATGCAAAAGGTTTACCGGGTTTCATGGCGATTTTCCAAAACGCTATTTCACCTAAAGATTCAAGCACGGTTTTTGTATAATCGGCATCCCCTACAGACACGCCACCAGAGGATATTACCACATCGGCAACTTCATCGGCTTTTTTAAAAGCGTTAAAAATACTAGTTTCTACGTCTTCGATAATACCAAAATCAATAATATCAGCGCCAAGTTTAGTCAATATTGCAGTTAAAAATTGACTATTGCTTTCATAAATATCACCGTCATTAAGCGCTTGCCCTGGTTTTTTAAGTTCATCGCCGGTGGAAATTAATGCTACTTTTAGTTTTCTAAAAACGGTGACGTTATCAATTCCTAATGACGCTAATACGCCAATATCAATAGCAGTAAGTTCGCGTCCAGTAAGAAAAACTGCTTGTCCAAGGCCAATATCTTCGCCTTTACTTCTGACATTATCTGCGTGTTTTCTGGGAGATAAAAAAGTAACATTTTCTCCTTCAACTTGACAATTTTCTTGCATCTCGACGGTATCGCAATCAGCAGGCACTTTTGCGCCTGTCATAATTCGTACACATTCGCCAACTTTGCATTCACCAACAAAGGGCGAGCCGGCCATTGATCGCCCAACTAATTTTAATGTTGTATTTATAGCTAAGCTTTGCTGAGAAAACGTGTAGCCGTCCATTGCCGAATTATCATTGGGCGGCACATTCACCGGACTTTTTATGTCTTGAGCTAATACTCTCCCCAAGGCATTTTTCAGCGTAACTGGCTCTGTTTCATCGATCGGATTGATCGCTGTTAACATGTTTTCTAACGCTTGTTCAAAAGGAAGTAAACCTGGAACTGAACAACAATCAACCATTAATCTTTACCTTAAATAATCTTTATCTAAATTTATTAATATCGGTATTATCTGATAATCGACAACGAACCACTAGGTAATTGCACCGTTATTTTTTGATACAAATCAACTTGGAACATCGTTATTTATCATATCATCTGCTAATAACTATGTTATATTATATTGATTATTCGCCGAGCTTCTATTGCTAACTTTGTTTTACTTAAGAAAAACAAATACGTGATCTTAGCCGTGATTATTTATTAATCGCCAGGGTTAATGTGGAAACATATTAGCCTCCCGACATTTGGAAAGGTGGAATGTTAACTGACAATTTTGGTCGTAAGTTTTATTACTTACGCCTATCGATTACCGACGTCTGTAATTTTCGTTGTAACTATTGCTTACCCGATGGTTATCAATGTGATCACGACCGTGACTTTTTATCGTTTGCTGAAATCAAACGCGTTGCCAAAGCCTTTGGTCAATTAGGCACGGAAAAAATTCGTATCACAGGAGGTGAGCCATCGTTAAGAAAAGATCTTCCCGACATCATTGCCGCCTGCAAACAAACTGAAAACATCAAAAAAGTCGCATTAACGTCAAACGGCTACAAATTACCAGAACATATTAACTCATGGTTAGATTCAGGTCTTGATGCGCTTAACATCAGTATTGATAGTTTAGATCCGAGACAATTTCATGCCATTACCGGCCATGACAAATTACCTATAATATTAAAAGGTATAGATATGGCATTGGCGAGTGGTAAAACATCGGTAAAAATTAATACCGTGTTAATGCGCGAATTTAATGGCTATGACATTAAAACCTATTTAGAGTGGCTCAAAGATACCCCGGTTACTTTGCGTTTTATCGAATTAATGCAAACTGGTGACAATCAGGAGTTTTTTAATAAACAACATGTGCAAGCATCTCGGATCAAACAAAAATTGATTCTAGACGGTTGGCTGCCATCCATTCGAGATAAATCATCAGGTCCTGCTCAAGAATTTTATCATCCTGATTATCAAGGAAAAGTTGGCTTGATCATGCCTTACAGCAAAGACTTTTGTAATACTTGTAATCGCTTAAGAGTCAGTGCCTTAGGTAAATTGCATTTATGTTTATTTACCGAAGCAGGCTTGTCATTAAAAGAGTATTTACAACAAGATGATGTAGAGCCATTAAAACAACAAATTGTTGCTATGATGAGTGATAAAAAAGCCACGCATTTTCTCCATGATAATCTCACGGGTGCCACCAAAAACTTAGCAATGCTTGGTGGCTAATCGATGAAAACAGCAACAGATTTAACACTACATCAACACTGTTTAGGGGTGGTTTTAACGGGCGGTTTATCATCTAGAATGGGAAGTGATAAAGCCTTACTTAATCGCGCAAGCGGAAACCGTCAAACCAGTAACTCTGAACAAAATCATGCTCCCCAAGAAAATATGCTGTCATATAGCAAACAACAGCTAAAAAGTGCCGGAGTTGATGAGATTATTGTTAGCGGAAAAAATCATGGCATTGCAGATCAATTTGAGCAATTAGGACCAATGGGCGGCATTTATACTATTCTGAAGAAGTACCATCCAAAAGCCATGTTAATTTTACCGGTTGATTTGCCTTTAATCGACAGTGAATCATTACTGCAACTCAAGCGTGCTGGCGAATTGTCACAAAAGGCAGTATTTTTTCAAAATAATATGTTGCCATTATATTTACCTATTAATGCTTTTGTTGAACAGTTTTTTGAGCAAGCCTTTTTACCATTTAAACAAAGCTTCACTAATAAGAAATCAGCGTTATCTAGCCAAACAACGAATAAACCTGCGATTAAAGGACCTTCGATAAAAGCATTGTTAACGCAAATTCCCCATAAAACATTAACCCCAAAAAATTTACAATGCTTGTTTAATGCCAATACGCCTGAGCAGTGGCAGCAAGCTAAACAAAAGTTTAACAACCCTATTGTGCAAAACAGGAAAAATCATGTCTAGTTCAAGTAACAATCACAACAGTAAAGTGTTTATTCCTCTTAACATTGCGGTATTAACCGTGTCTGATACACGTGATGAATCAAATGATACTTCAGGGCAATTATTAGCTGAGCGCGTCACTTCTTCAGGACATCTGTTAGCCGCAAAAGCGATAGTTAAAGATGACGTTTATCAATTACGCGCTATCGTCTCTAAATGGATTGCTGATGACAATATTCATGCGGTGATCAGTACTGGCGGTACAGGCTTTACTTTACGTGATAATACCCCCGAAGCCCTATTACCACTTTTTGATAAAAACGTTGAAGGGTTTGGGGAAATATTTCGCGCTATCTCATTAGATGAAATTGGCACTTCAACAATTCAATCTCGTGCTTTTGGTGGCATAGCTAATCAAACCGTTATTTTATGTGTGCCAGGTTCAACTAACGCATGTCGAACCGCTTGGGATAAATTAATTAAAGAGCAATTAGACGCTAGCCATCGCCCTTGTAATTTTGTGCCTCATTTAAATATTAATACCGAGCAATGTGAGACAAGAAGCTAATGACCGAACAAAACAATGAAGTCGCCTTAAGCCATGTAAACTCAAAAGGCGAAGCAAACATGGTTGATGTCACCGAAAAAGCAATGACCTCACGAACAGCGACCGCCGTTGGCTTTATAAAAATGACCGCTGAAACCCTCGGATTAATTCATCAAGGCGATAACAAAAAAGGCGATGTTTTAGCCGTTGCTCGTATTGCTGGCATTCAAGCCGCAAAAAAATGTAGTGACCTAATTCCTTTATGTCATCCGTTAATGTTAACCAAAGTGAATGTCGACTTTGAAATTGACGATCAGAAAAATCAAATCAAAGTAACAAGCTTATGTCGCTTAACCGGACAAACAGGGGTTGAAATGGAAGCCTTAACCGCGGTTTCTGTTGCATGCTTAACCTTATTTGATATGTGTAAAGCGGCAGATCCTAAAATGGAAATATTTGGCATTAAAGTATTAACGAAAGAGGGTGGCAAGTCAGGGAGCTGGCAGGCGTAGTTTTTATTGCTATAACCTAAATTCTGCTGAAAATTAAATAGCAAATACTTTAGAAAAATACTGAAGAGAAACACCTGATAATAAAACGAGAAGCCTATGATAAAAGTATTATTTTTTGCCGCACTGCGTGAACAACTAGGCAGTGAGCAAATCACAGTACCTGTAGCAAAACCGGCAACCATTGCAGACGTTATTGATGCTCTACTCGCCATACACCCTCAATGGCAGTCCGCATTTACTCAAAGTCTGCTTTGTGCAGTTAACCAAAACATGGTGAGCAGAGATCATCCCGTTAACGCTGGTGATGAAGTTGCTTTTTTTCCTCCTGTGACAGGTGGGTAAACATGGTAAAGCATGAGAATTCAGCCATAAAAATTGCCATTCAAACCGCTGACTTTAGTTTGTCAGATGAAGTCAATTTATTAGAAGCGCAAAACGAAGAAGATGGTGCGGTTGTTACTTTTAGTGGCAGAGTGCGAAACAATAATCTCGGCAAAAAAGTCAGTGGGTTATTCCTTGAGCATTACCCTGGCATGACTGAAAAATCTTTACATAACATCATTGAACAAGCACAAAAAAAATGGCAATTAGGACGAGTTACTGTCATTCATCGCATTGGTCAACTCACCGTAGGCGAACAAATTGTCTTTGTTGGCGTCACCAGTAAACATCGGCAAGACGCCTTTGCCGGCTGCGAGTTTATTATGGATTATTTGAAAGTTAGCGCACCATTTTGGAAAAAGGAATTAAGTGAAGGTGTAGAAAATTGGTTAGAAGCAAAACAAAGTGATGAAATTAAAGCAAAACAATGGCAACCTTAAATAATGACGAAAGTTAATATTTGCTCCATCACTTTATTTTTTTTAGCACTTGTTACTTCACAAGCACTCTTTGCCAAAGGTTCATCTGCTCCTTCCTCAAAAATACTCAATATTGCTGTGTCAGCCAATTTTGCGCCAGCCTTAAAAAAATTATTACCCCAATTTGAGCAACAAACCGGTATCAATACCCAAGTATTTATTGGTTCTACGGGAAATTTATTTCAACAAATACACCACGGCGCTCCTTTTGACATTTTTATTGCTGCAGATAAGCTAAGGCCCTCAAAGCTTGTTAAAGCTAAACTCGCGCTAGGAAACAGTTTAAAAACCTATGCTTTTGGCACTATTTCATTTTGGTCATCGACATGGCAACACGATAACCAGGCTAGCAATAACTCCCTAACTTTTGAAAACTTGTTACAAGACATCCCGCGTAAACGCCTAAGAATTGCCATAGCCAATCCTACTATTGCCCCTTATGGTGTTGCTGCAAAGCAATTATTGGAAGCTACAAAATTGTGGCAGATGGTTGATAAAAAACAATTAATTATGGGCAGCAATATTAATCAAACATTTCAACAAGTCAGAAGTGGTGCCGTGCCGCTAGGCATTGTGGCCGATAGCCAACTCATCTTAAATGACTTAGCAGGTATTAAAATACCACGTCAGTATTATCAAGCCATTGAGCAACAATTAGTTATTTTGTCAGCGAGTAAAAAAGTATCACAAAGCCAATTACTGAGTGACTATTTATTATCAAATGAGGTGCAACAAATCATTGCAACTTTAGGTTATCAAGCTGTCACTCCTTTAATGAATTTAAAGAGAAGTGACAATGACTGAGATCTCTGACGACGGTTTAGCATTAATTACTACCCTTAAAATGGCCGGACTTACCACGTTTTTCTTGATGATAATTGGCACTCCATTAGCGTGGTTTTTGGCTAAAATGAAAAGTAAAAGCAAAGTGTTTATTGAAGCGATCGTGGCACTACCGTTAGTGTTACCCCCAACAGTTTTGGGTTTTTACCTATTAATCGCTTTTTCGCCACAATATCTCCCCGGCCAAATATGGCAAGAGATCACCGGGCAACAATTGGCCTTTAGTTTTAGCGCTTTAGTGATAGGCTCTATTTTTTATTCCCTGCCATTTGTCGTACAACCCTTACAAAAAGCCTTCGAACAACTAGGAAGCGATTACTTAGAAGCCGGTGCCATGTTAAGAGCGGGGCCACTAGATCGATTTTTCACTCTTGTTTTCCCGATGACAAAAGCCAGTTTTATTACCGCGGCAAGTTTAGGTTTTGCCCATACGGTTGGTGAGTTTGGAGTGGTGCTAATGATTGGCGGTAATATTCCTGGGGAAACCCGAGTACTTTCAATCGCCCTATTTGATCATGTTGAAGCGTTTAATTATGCACAAGCGCATACCTTAGCCATCAGTTTAGTGATCGCCTCTTTAGTTTTATTATCGATGATTTATTTACTCAATCATCGACCAATAAAAACAGAGAAAGTGGTAAGTTAAATGAGGGATAAATACTCGCAATGAATAGCTTAACGTTAAACATTGAATCAACCAAAGACCAGTTTTCACTGGTTATCAATCAATGCTTATCATTTTCAGGCATTGTTGGCATATTTGGTCATTCTGGCTCAGGAAAAACCACCTTACTAAGGGCGATTGCAGGGCTTGAACAACAAGTTAAAGGCACTATCGCTTTTAATGAACAGTTATTACTTGATAGTAAAAATAAGCAAGATATTAAAGCGGAAAACCGAAATATTTCCATGGTATTTCAAGAGCCTAGATTATTTCCTCATTTAACTGTAGAAGCTAATTTAGATTTTGCTATTAAACGTTGCCATCACAGTAGTTTAGCTAAAAAAGATATTATTGAATTAACCAATATCAGTGCGTTACTCGGTAAAGAAGTTACGGAATTGTCTGGTGGCGAACAGCAAAAAGTCGCGTTAGCGCGTGCTGTATTATCAGAGCCTAGCTTATTGTTATTAGATGAGCCATTAAGTGCTTTAGACAGACAAAGTAAAAAAGAGTTATTAACGCTTCTTAAAACTGTCCATCAAAAGTTAAAATTACCGATGATTTATGTCAGCCACAGTAGTGAAGAATTACAGCAACTCGCTGAGCAATTAGTGGTCATTGAACGTGGTAAAATCATAGAGTCAGGCGATGTTCACCAGGTTTTTCATCAATTAAATAATACGCAATTAATTAAGCAACAAACTAGCTTATCTGTGAAAGTTGTCGAGGTGAATAACCAACATGGTTTAGTAAAATTAGCCTTTGCTGAACAACATATTTTTATGGCGATAAATCACTTAACTGAGGCAGATAAACTAGCGTTAGCTCAATTTAATTCCTTACGTTGTTATAT
The DNA here is from genome assembly GCF_030546755.1 of Colwellia sp. 1_MG-2023. GTDB lineage: Bacteria > Pseudomonadota > Gammaproteobacteria > Enterobacterales > Alteromonadaceae > Thalassotalea_H. Next base: position 11,488 of record NZ_JAUOPE010000010.1, on the reverse strand, counting down.
CTTTGCCAGTGATATTAGTATTACCACAATTGAACCAACGAGTAGTTCAATTGTGAATCAATTGTATGGAATAATCACAAAAATATCTCAAGTACAATCGCAAGTACTGTTGACATTAACGTGTCATCAGCAAACATTTTTTGCCAGTATTTCAACTTATTCGCTCGATAAACTATCGTTAAGCATTAATCAAGCTGTCTACATTCAGTTTAAGGCAAGTGCAGTGCGAACATTAACAATTTAGTTTAATTTAACGTTTATTTATTTTATTTTTTAGCCAACGAGAACAACGTGCTTACATCAAACGAACAACTTAGGTACAGCAGACAAACTATGCTTAAACATATTGGCGAAAATGGCCAATTAAAATTGCGTAATGCTAGTGTCCTTATTGTAGGAATGGGCGGTTTAGGAAACCCTGTTGCTATGTATTTAAATGCTGCTGGCGTCGGCAGAATAATGATTGCTGATGGCGATAATATTGAGATCACCAACTTACAACGTCAGGTGTTATTCGGCGAGTCAGATCTCACGCAAAACAAAGCCGATTGTGCCGCTGAAAAACTGAATAAAAACAATAGCGATACACAAATTGAAGTTATCGACGAAATGCTTGATGAAGAACTGGGGCAATTTTATATCCCACAAGTTGATGTGGTTGTCGACTGTAGCGATAATATTGAGACACGTTATTTAGTCAATTCACTTTGTGTTGATCATAAAAAACCATTTGTAGTAGGTGCTGCGACAGGCTTCGATGGCCAACAACTTGTTGTAGATCCGAGAAAAGATAATGCAGCTTGCTATCAATGTTTTTTTCCTATCTCTGAAAAAGCCCCGGCGAATAACTGCCAAACGGTTGGTATTTTAGGGCCGGTTTTAGCAATTATTGCTGGATTACAAGCTTTACAAACCATTAAGCTATTAACTGGCATTGATGTTAAATATAATCAATTAAACGTATATGATGGCTTTTACAATCAATGGCAACAATTCAATATTTCAAAACAAGTCGATTGCCCTATTTGCCAAAATAATTAATGCTAAAAGTACTCGTAGCCATAGTTATTTCTGCTAAATATCAAAAAAATATAGGCATAAAAAAGCCCTCAACATTGAGGGCTCTATACTGTTTTTAACGTGATTAATTAGCGTAATTTAAAATTTATGCCTATTTAAATAATCCAGAATTTCGGTCAGTAACGGCTTCTCGCCATCCGCCTAACCATTCAGATCTTGCATCAGTATTTTGATAAGGACAATTTTCTTTATTTTTACCTGAAAGGCCTGCTTGATAACCATTTGAATGTGCTCTACCTAAACGATCTCTTTTCTGTCTTCTCATATACGAGTCTCCATAACCAGATGATAAGTATAGTTTTTCTTGTGCTTTATTTGTCAGCAATAAATAACAACTGACACTTTATTTAAGAACATTTATTTTTTTAAAGCAAGTCTCAAATGATCATAAAAGTGTCAACTTTTTGAAATTTTCAGCTGTTAGTACTCGGCTAATTTTTACACAATAAAGAAGTGTTTGAAAAACAGATTGTTAATAACAATGAAATAGATCTAAAGATAATAAAAAGAATTTTTATATGAGAAATTCATTTAACGATATTTGAAAATATACATCATTAACTTTCTAATAACGGCTCTAACATTTTTTCTAAACCATTTAATTTTACTTCATAAATAAGTGCCAATTGCTCACCTAATTTCCCTTCTGGAAAACCTTTATTATGAAACCACACTAAATAAGGCTCAGGTAATTGCAGTAGTTTTCGCCCGGCATATTTGCCAAAAGGCATCACTTGATTTATTGCGCGAATAAGCGCCTGTTGATCTGAAAGCATAGGTTCCTAACTATTTATTACATTCATGTTTACTTTGTACAGCTTGATAATATTTTGCACTATACGCTAAGGGTTTACTCGCCGTAGCTTAACTTATTTTAACGGAGTTTCTGACATAAATTTGTCATAACTTGCTCTTATAATTTCAGCATTATTTAGAAACTAACGCGTTAAAAATAGGGACATTCAATGTCAATAGTACGTAAAAGAAGTGCGGCAAATAAAGCTTATATTCCATCAAATAACCGAGATAATCAGTATATACTGGCAGAATTTCAATTGTCTGATGATTTGTTAACTCAAGTGTATCCCGACTTTTCTGAAAATAACAAACAAGCTTACTTTCAATTTTATCAAAATTTATCACAATTACTGTTTACCTTAAGTAATGATTTTAACGTAAAAAGTAGTGTGTTTGTTGCCAATGATAAATTAGTAAGAGTACGTTATAGCCAAGAGATGCATCAGTGGCAAACTAGCCAACAAATTTTGTTTTATTATGATCCGCAAGTACATGAATTACAAAATTCTTTTTTCGATGCCAATGTTAAAGCTAAAAAAATAACCTTATTGTTTTTGGCCTCAGGTAGTGACATTCGCATTAATGCCGCTGAATTCCATCAAAAAGTAGCCAAACTGCTCAGATGTTATTGCCAACAATTATCTTTAAAAGAAAATGATATAAGGGTGAGAGATCATCAACATATCACGTACGATATCTTTGCTAAAAACAAAGGCTGTACAAGTTCGGTTGCTCATAAACTTCGCAGTATCGAACAGCGTTATCAAAGCCAATCGGTTACTTTACCTGAAAAAAATTCGGCTATTACTTACGCAATCATCAACTTAACGATAAATAACCGTTTGTTAAATATGGTTGACATAGATCCAAGCTCAAATGATCCTTACAACCCGTTATACACTTTTCTCACCGATACTTTTTCAATGGTCGCCAAAAGATTTAATTTAAATAATGGCGCTTTAATAGCAAATGGTTTGGTACCAATAGTTCGTTATAGCCTTCATGAAATCGTTTCTCGGGTCGGTGAATTACAAATGTTAGGTTACAACCCTGAACAAAGTCCATGCGGATTAGTGAGTAAATGGCAAGCAGATCAATTGGTTGATAATGTACAGTTTATTTTTGTTGCCACTAAGCTTGACGGCACAGACAATCGCTTTGGACGTTTTATTAATCAAATAGAACAAGCGATGCGATTACTGGCAACTGAGCTAGAAATGCAAGCTGACAAAGAAGAACTTATGATTCGGTTTCATCAGCATGTAGCATATAACCTGTAATCTAACATTTCGGTGTAATAAATAAAGATTGCACCGAGTGTTAGCTCATGCCGTAACCTCCTCTCATTCGTTAAAATTAACATAGACCTTGCAATGACAATTGATTATATTGCCCTTTCTTTTATAGGATTGCTTCGCTGAAATAATGAGGCATGTAACTAAATAGGCTTGGGTAATGAATTTAGAAGAAATAACCTTAGGTGGTGGCTGTTTTTGGTGTATTGAAAATATTTTTGCAAGAGTCAAAGGTATCACAAAGGCAGTGAGCGGTTATGCCAATGGCGATATTGAAAATCCAACCTATGAACAAGTTTGTTCGGGTAACACTAACCATGCTGAGGTCGTTAAAATCAGCTTTGATCCTACTTTAGTTTCCTTAGATACCGTATTAGATGTATTTTTTGCCATACATGATCCAACGACTCTGAATCGTCAAGGCAATGATATTGGTACTCAATATCGTTCAATTATTGTCGTTGAAAATGACCAACAGCAAGATGCCGCCTTAAAGAAGATTAAACAATTAACTGACGCGAACGCGTTTGCTGATGACATTGTAACCTTGGTAGAACATAAAAAGAATTACTATGCCGCTGAAGACTATCATCAAGACTATTACAACAACAATGCTGATAACCAGTATTGTCAGCTTGTTGTTGCTAAAAAAATACAGAAATTTTTAAATAACTTTTCACACTTATTAAAAGATTAAAAATTAAAAAAGCTCAGAAGAGTTTTATTCATTTTTATTTAGTTTTTATTTTCTCTAGACAAAATAAAAGTGCTTAAGCATATCGCCTAAGCACTTTTTTAATATTCTCACTACACGATTACTGAGCTAATAAATTAAAACGTATAGTTAATACTTACCGATAAATTACGGTCCGTTTCAGTGAATTTATTTAATTCAATACCTTCTTCTGCACCGGCAATGTTGTAGTGTTGAACATATTCTTTATCAAAAAAGTTGGCAATACGCAGGTTAACTTTGAAGTTTTCACCCAAGTTATAATATCCAATAACATCAAGCGCACCAAAACCCGCGGTTTGATGTTCGCCATCGTTTACCTTATTCATTGAACTAGCCCAACGCAATACGCTGTCAATTCCCCAATTTTCATCATCATAAGCGATACCAGCAGTACCTGATACCGGACTGATACTGGCAATATAATTATCAGTATCATCATTTTTCCCGTTCATATATGCAGCGTTGCCGTATAAACTCCAGTTATCACCAATATAATAAGTTACTCCTAACTCAGCACCTTCAATAGTGACACTTTCAATATTTTCATATTGAAAAACTTGTACAGGACCAAAAACTCCTACCTCAGTATCAATTAAAGCGGTATTAATAAAATCATCATATTTGTTATGGAAAATTGCTGATGTAAAAGCAAAATTTCCAACATGGCCGCGTAATCCAATTTCATATGAATCACTCGTTTCTGGGTCTAAATGATCTGTTGGCACCACTCTATAACCAGCCATGACATTATTATGATCAATATAAGCAAGGTCATAAGGAGGTACTTTAAAGCCTTGGGCAAATTGACCATAAGCAGAAAGTCTTGGGTTAAATTTATACACTGCGCCTAAACTTGGTGAAAGCTGATGTTCATCAATGGCTTCAAACTGTGTTGCTCCTTCATCGTTTGAGTTTTTTGGTTCCATATCGTAATAATCAAAACGTAAGCCTGGGGTAACAGTAAGTTTTCCTAACTCAATGACATTATTAATAAAAACACCAGCACGTAAAGTATCGTTTTCCGGGAATTTACTACTATGAAGATCTCTATCTACTTCACCATTTCTCAAACGATATTCATGTACTGTTCGTAAACTGTTCGTTGATTCAACATCGATACCAAAACCAAAAGTATGATTTACACCATCAATAACAATTTTTTTAGATGCGTTCGATAAAAAACCAATAGTTTCTTGTTCATAACGCGAATACTGAGCAATATTTCGATAAGAATCAGGTCCATAAGGAGAGTCTTTTACTTCAACTTCAAAATACTCTTCATCATCTTGTAAGGTATTTGAATGATATAATGCGACATTAAGGGTGTCGTACCAAAAATTTGTTTTTTCACTGTGGTATGACACTTTAAACGAGGTATTTTCTTGTTCCGCTTTAGTATACTCATTTAACACGCTATATCCTGGTAGCGTTCGAAAGTTATTGGCATAAATAGCATAAGGGCTATCAACATCTTGCTTCCATAAGTCAGCCGTAAATTTGAATTGATCGTTTGCTGAAATATTATAAACGCCTTTATAAAAGATATCGTACGAGTCAACATCAACGGGATTTAAATCATCATTAAAATTTTTCGTTTCATTACCTTTACGATAAGTTGCAGACAATAATTGCTCAAAATCCCCTGTCGAATGTGCTCCGGTAAAACCAATGAATTGTTGGCTACTAGCACCGGCATAACCTAAATTTAAATCTAAATAAGTATCTTCGCCTTGTAGCAAGTCTTTCGGGTCTTTTGTAGTGAAGATAACAACACCACCAATAGCGTCTGATCCATATAAACTTGAAGCTGCACTTTTTGACACTTCAACTTGCTTTAAAATTCCGGTTTCAACAAAACCTCTGCCGACAACATCATTTTGACCATTTGCACCGTAACCTTCATTCATACGCATGCCATCTTTGATCATTAAAACACGATCGCCCCCCATACCTCGAACGACAATATTTTGCGCTTCGCCACTACCACCAACAACAGTAACGCCAGGCTCATATTTGAATAAATCTCTCATATCAGTCACAACTTGTTTCTGCATATCTTCATTTGTCATCACTGAAATACTACCGGCAACATCTCCTAAGTTTTGTTCTGATTTATTACCAGAAACAACAATAGTTTCAACATCGGTATTCGTTTTTTTTACCACATCATCGTTAGCAAGTACTGTCGCACTACCACCAGTAGTAGCAATCAAAACAGCTATTGCAGATAGTGTTGGAGAAAAGTTTTTCATATTTACAACTCTTATTTATTTCACATTAGGTATAGGGGTTTACTCATTTAGCGAAAGACAATTAAAATGACTAAATCTAAATGAGAACTATTCTTGATGTAGGAATATTACCTTAACATCTAATAAAAAACAATATTGCAAATAACAATTATTCGCATTATTATTGCGGTTAATTTTATAAATGTACAAAATTCAATTCATAATTTGGAGTAAAAATAATGAATATCGCCGCTCTTGAGCAAAGCATGTATGACTTATCAGATCTGCTTTTAAGCCCTGTTCTTTTAATGATTATCTTTGTTGTTTGCTATGCTGTATTTGCGATAGGGAAATTTGCAGGTTGGTATGTTCAACGTAAGAAAAATAAGCTGGTTTACACGCAACACTCAAATGGTTTACCTAAAAAATCGATCAAAGGTTACCCCGTACATAATTATTTAGTCGCTCATCCAACCGCCTCTTTTGAAGAACTCGAAGTTTACGCATTAAAATTACTTGAGAATCTTCGTCTTGTGACACGACTAGCGCCGATGCTTGGTTTAATTGCCACCATGATCCCAATGGGACCGGCACTAAAATCACTTGCTGATGGTAATGTTCAAGGTATCAGTGAAAACTTAGTAGTCGCCTTTGCCGCGGTTATTTGGGGATTATTAGCCGCATCACTAACATTTTGGCCTGCAACGGTACAAAAACGTTGGTTGGCCGCCGAGCTAACAACAATTGACAAAAATCGTAAAGCTCTGTCAAAACTTGAGCAAGAAAGTGGCATACAGGAAGCAGCATAATGCGATTTTTAGATGAAGATGAAGAATTAAATCCAATATTATCTGCGGTTAATTTGGTCGACGTATTTTTGGTGGTAATTGCAGCATTGTTAATTTCTATCGCGCAAAATCCACTTAACCCAATGAGTAGTGATGACGTTACTGTGATCAAAAATGAGGGTAAAGAAAACATGGAAGTGATCGTGAAAAAAGGAAAAGAAATCACTCATTACAAATCATCAGGCAATATTGGTGGTGGCCAAGGTTTACGTGCAGGAACAGCCTATAAAATGGACGATGGTTCGATGATTTATGTTCCAGAAGGTAAAGATAATGAAAAAGGCGCGAAACAATGAAAGCAGTAACCTCTTTATTTAGTATTTTTAGCTCAATATTCTTGAGCCTTGTTTTATTGACTCCCGTAACTTTTGCAAATGATGATGCGTTACAAGAAACGATCACAGAATTAGCGGCGAGTAAAAAACCGGTAGTTATTTTAATGCAATCGAGCCATTCAAGCGCCAGCAAAACTCGATTAATCAAAGAAGTCGCTAAAAACAAAGCATTTAATTTTTATGTGCCTACCACCAAAGGACTTTCTACTGAAAAACTGGCATTAATATGGCAACAAGCTGATTTGGTTTTATTGGATGGTATTAACCCTGCCCTGTCAAAGTTTATGTTTCATAAACACCAAGCATTATTAAGCCAATTTCCAGAGATTAAAACATTAGCGATTGGCGACAGTGATGATTCTCCAATGAATCATGGTATTGAAAACGACATACGTAAGTTAGCCATTACTTACTACCTTAACGGTGGCCGTCAAAACTATAGTTACTTTATGGATTATGTTTCATCCTCAATACTTAAATTAACCAATGAACAAGTTCCTCCGGTATTTGAAGTCCCAGAAGTAGGTTTATATCACCCTAGCTACCCAAGCTTATTAACTAATAATGAACAAGCATTTTTTGAACATTTAGATAATTCGGTTGCCAATGACGTGCCAAATGCACCAACAGTAGCAATAGCTATGTATCGTAACTTAGTGGATTATGAACAACGCCAAGTAATAGACGACCTTATTGCACGTTTTGCCGCAAAAGGAAGTAAAGCATTCGGTTTTTATTTTGAGAACGAAGACGCACCACTCAATTACGTCGACTTATTATTAGATGAACAAAACCAACCTCGCGCTCAAGTTGCAATTAATTACCGCTCATTGCACTACGTTGAAAAAAGAAAAGCTGAGTTTACTAAGTTAGGTATACCTGTCATTCATGCCTTAAATTATTTAGATGGTAATGCTCAAGCATTTGAAAAGGATCATAGTGGTGTTTCGGCCAATATGACACCATTCTTTTTAGTAATGCCAGAAAGCAGTGGTAGCATTGATCCTGTCATTATTACCGCAAAAGAAAATAACGACCGAGTCATTTTAACCGATCAAGTTTCTGCTCTTGTCGACCGGGCATTTAATCACGGCAAACTAGCAAAAATTAGCAACCATGATAAAAAAATAGCAACCTTTATCTGGAATTACCCTCCAGGTGAGAAAAACATTGGTGCTGCTTTTTTAGACGTACCAAATTCATTAGTGCAAATATCGAATGAACTAAAAAATCAAGGTTACAAAATCACACCACAAGCTGATCAGTTTTTTATTGAAGGAGCCGGTGCTTTATTACGACCTTTTTATCGAAGCGAAGACGTAGAAACGCTAGTGAGTAAAGGTTTAGCTGATTATTTACCGCTTAACACCTATTTAAATTGGTTTAATCAACTACCTGAAAGTGCACGAAAGCCTATTATCGATCGTTGGGGCAAACCAGAAAACAACGGTTTAGTGAGAGAGCATAACGGCGAGAAAAAAATGGTGATTCCTCGCATGCAAGTAGGCAATATGATTGTTCTACCACAAGGTATGCGAAGTGATAATGCCGAAGAACATGCCTCGCTTTACCACAGCACTAAAACCCCGATAAATCATGCTTATTTAGCGTTTTATTTATATGCTCGAGAAACCTTTGGTGCTGATGCTTTCATTCATTTGGGTACCCATGGTTCGCAAGAGTGGTTAACAGGTAAAGAACGTGGATTATCTGTATTTGATGCCCCAAATCTTGCTGTTGGTAATATACCTGTTTTTTACCCATATATAATTGATAATGTTGGCGAAGCAATGCAAGCCAAACGTCGTGGTCGCGCAACCATGATCAGTCACTTAACACCTGGTTTTGCCAAAGCAGGTTTATATCGTGAAATCTCTGAACTAAATGAATTAATAAACAATTATTTTTTACTCGATGAAGGTTCAACGCAAGCTGAAACATTAAAGCGTATTATCAGTATTTCTACTGACATGAATATTCTTGCAGATCTTGAGTTAGCACTAAGTGATAATTCACCGACACTTTCAGGGGATTTAGCAAGAATGCAAGATTATCTTGTTGAAATGTCGCAAATGAGCCAACCGCTTGGGGTACATATTTTCGGTTTAACGCCAAAAGAAAATCACATTCTTTCAACTATGTTACAAATGTTAGGTGATGATTTTGTTCAAGCCGCAGGAGCATTTGAACAAACTCTTGGCTGGACAGTACCAGAGAGTGAAAGTTTCGATGAACAAGGCGTGACACATCTTTACGCATTAAAAGGTTTTCAATTGTTAAAACGCACAATAGTGGATGGCGAAAAAATTACTCTTCCTGATTCACTCACATTAGAGTACCCACTAGCGAAAAAATATTGGGAAAATTTCAACGCTATGGGGGAATTAAGTGCACTAATTGATGCCTTAAACGGAAAATATATTGCACCAGGCAATGGGAATGATCCTATTCGTAATCCAGATGCGATCCCAACAGGCAAGAACCTGATAGGCTTTAATCCAGCAAAAGTACCTTCGCAAGAAGCCTATGTTGCTGGGGTAAAAGTGATGGATCAAACGCTCGCAGATTACTTTGAAAAACATGGTAAATATCCGAAAAAATTAGCATTTTCACTTTGGTCATTAGAAACCATGCGTCATCAAGGAGCATTAGAAGCCCAAATTCTTCATGCCATGGGGGTTAAACCTGTTTGGGACAAGCAAGGACGATTTAAAGAAATAGAAATCATTCCATACAGCGAATTAAAACGTCCGCGTGTTGATGTTGTAGTATCGGCTACAGGCTTATATCGAGATGCTTTCCCTAACGTGATGTTATGGCTTGCTGATGCCATTGATAAAGTCGCAAAATTAAAAGAAGACAATAACTTTGTTTATCGTCATTCACTTGCGTTTAAGCAAGAGTTGCTTGAACAAGGCAAAGATGAAAAAGAAGCGGACTACCTTTCAAGCGTTCGAATATTTTCGAATGAATCAGGAAATTACGGTACAGGTTTAGCTGGGGCTAGCCTAGCTTCTGATACGTGGGACTCTGACAGCAAATTAAGTGAGTTATACGTAAAACGTATGGGGTATTTTTACGGCAAAGACGAGAATCGCTGGAGCGATAAAATAGATGACGTTGACATGTACACTAAAATGTTAAGTGGCACTGAAGCGGTAGTTTTCTCTCGTTCATCCAACTTGTATGCTTTAATGACCAATGACGACCCTTTCCAATATTTTGGTGGTATTGGCCTAGCCGTTCGTAATATTGACGGTAAAACACCTGAAATGTACGTAGCAAATTTACGTCGTAAAGATGCCGTAAAATCAGAGAATATGGATCAATTCCTGAACAAAGAATTACGCAGCCGTTATTTTCATCCTCGATGGATAAAGAAAATGCAAGAAAGCGGTTATGCCGGTTCAACGGCAATATTAGACAGATTAAATAACTTTTGGGGTTGGACTGTCATGACACCAGAATATGTTCGTGATGATCAATGGCAACAATTTTTTGAAGTCTATGTGAACGATGCTTACGATATGGATATGAAAGAATTTTTTGAGCAATCAAACCCTGCTGCATTAGCACAAATGATTGAACGTATGGTTGAAGCTGAGCGTAAAGACTATTGGCAAACTGATGAAGAAACCATGAAAAAAATGATAGAAACTTATCTAGAGCTCGCCAAAAACTATGATTTAACCACGCAGAATGAAAAATTTAATGAGTATGTGAATAACCAAGCTGCCGGTTTTGGTCTGGCACCTTTACCTAGTATTGATATGGCCGCGCAAGAAAATGCACAATCTCAAGCCAATGAGCAAGCTGAATACGTTCAAGGACAACAGCTTGAAGAGCAAAAAACAGACGTTGAAGAAACAGATATTCCTACAGATTATTGGATTATTGCCGGTTTAATCTTATTAATTTTTGGTTATGGCTTCTATCGACGTGATGACGAAGCGCCAAGCTTGTAATGAAAAGCATTACAAGCATTCGTCATACAAACTAGTTTATTAAAGACAATTCTCAATGAATTATTAAGCAAGGAGTTATTACGCAAAAAAAGTTGTGTAATAACTCATTTTTATTTAAGTAATTTGAATTAGTTCAGACAAGATCTGACATTTCGATTTGAAAAATTGAGAGTTACCCGTTTTGATAAAGGTGTCGAATC
>NZ_JAUOPE010000001.1 GCF_030546755.1 Colwellia sp. 1_MG-2023 | reverse complement strand
CTGCCTGAAACAAATACACCTTGTTTACGCAACTCGTTGCTTGTTCGGTGCTGACCATGAGCTGGGTAATCAATAGCGTATTGAACAACTGCTTGTTCCGTTACTTCGTCTACACGATTTTTGATGTTTGGCGATCTACGACTTTTATCAATTAACGCATCCAAGCCACCGTCTTCGACTAGCTCTTGGTATCGATAAAATGTATCTCTTGAAACACCCATGACTTTACAGGCTCTTGATACGTTACCTAATTCTTCGGCAAGATTAAGTAAACCAGTTTTGTGTTTTATGATTGGGTTGTTAGTATGCAACATGAGAGTTACCACCTTTTAGGTTGTTTTGATTAAAAGATTCGACACCTTTATCAAAACGGGTAACTCTCAATTTTTCAAATCGAAATGTCAGATCTTGTCTGAACTAATTCAATTCAGACTCAACAAATAAGTAACTTAAAAAAAGAGCTAGTCCAGTCATCCGTTGGTGGGGTTAAGTTTCAAGTTTTCGGTGTGTTATTAGTTTTTTACAGTTCTGTTTTGAACTTTTTTTCCTAACAAATCCTTTAAATGGACAAAATAGTTGGCTTCTTTTCATTCCTCAAACATTGTAGCTAACAATTACTAGCCGCTTAACGCGGCGTTATATTTTTCTAATGGTCAGTGTAATGTCCACCAATAGCGAATATATAAATATACTCTTCATCGAATTTGTAAATGAGTCTGTTTTTTTGAGAAATTCGCTTTGACCATAAACCAGACAAATTATGTTTTAGTGGTTCTGGTTTTCCTAGTCCACTACTGGGGTCTGAGCGAAGCATTTCTTTCAATATTTTACATAGCGCTTTATGTAATTTTTTATCTTTTTCTCTTAACTGCTCGTAAATTTGCCACGTTTTACCTTCAAAGATTAATGATCTCATCTAATTGCTCTTGTGTTGGTTTGTGGCCTTTATTGCTTTGATGCGTATTCATTGATTCAGCTATTTGTTGCATCAAGCTATTACTTTGTAATACGTGTAATGTTTCTTGTTCTCTTTCCCAGTCATCGGCACTCATTATAATAAAGTCATCACCAGCACGCCTAGTTACTTTAATAGGTTCATGTTCGCTAACTGTTTGTTCAACGTATGTTTTTAAGTTGTCTCTAAACTGATTTACACTTATGCTGTCCATAATTAATTCCTATTTATGTACGGTATTGTCGTACATTTTAGTTTAAAAAATATAACAAGTCACTCAAAAGGACAAATAACAGTTGGTTTTTGCTCGTGCCTTGCTAATTTTAACCAATTATTTTATTGCCTCTGAATGAGGCGTGATCTATAGGTGCAATATGGTCATAGTACTAAAATCATCAATAAGGCTAACTCTGTTAATTTCTTTTAGTTCCTTTTGTTCAAGTTAATACTTATTTAAAAGTATGCTGATTTTCTAAAATATAATCGAAGAGTCTATGCTTTTACCCATTGATTTAACTACGGTATTTCTTCCTTTTGCTTTTGCTGTATATAAGGCTTGATCTGCTCGCTCAATAAATTCGTTGATCGTTTCATCTTCTTTTTGTGCAATACCAAAACTTGCTGTTAAGGTTATATCTTCTACCCATTGGTGCTGACTTAGTATCACGCGTAAACTTTCAGATAATTCGAAGGCTTCATCTAGTTTGGTATTAGGACAAATTAATAAAAACTCTTCACCGCCCCAACGTGCGAGAAAATCAGTTGTACGACTGTTTTCACTGATAATTTGCACAAATTCAATGAGTATTTTATCGCCAATGGCATGACCATAATTATCATTGATCGGTTTGAAGTGATCGATATCGATAAAAATAAGTGATAATACTTTTATTTCGTCAGTAAATATCGCTTCGATACCCGACCTATTTAATGCGCCGGTTAATGGGTCTCTTTCTGATTTATTTCTAAACTCTTTGGTTTCTACATTTAATAAACGATTCAGTTGTTTTAATTCTTCTGTTCGTTTGATCGACTTTTGTAAGGATATTTTGGAGCGTCTCAAATTGATAAATAAACCTGTTAATGCAGCAAGTAACCACATAATAATAATAAATGAATAGAGTTGGACGTCGGAAAACATTTTCCCTGTAAATTCTATTTTCGAAACTTTTATTTTGTGTTTACCTGGTTTTATACCATTACCTGTTGCAATTTCTAAAGTCATTACTCGATCAAATTCAGGTGAGGAGTTCATTATGGGGATATTTTGCTCTACTAACCACCATGATGGAACTTGCATTGCTTTTAAAGGGATTTTTACGGGAGAACCATCGTTATTTGGAGAGAATTCAATGCCATTGTATTTCCAGGTGTTTTTATCGTTTAACTTAGAATAAAGTGGATTGAATGTGCGTAAATGAAAACGAATTCTTGTGGGGGTTTTATCTAAATATTGCGCAGTGATGCTTACATTTTCATATAAAGATAAATCCATATTGGTTGAAGAACCATCACCTGTAGCGCTATGAAACTCAAAGCTTATTTCACAAAAAGGCCATGCATAACTTGAAGCGATAATATCGCATTCAAGTAGAAAGTGGTCTTTATTGGTAACTAATTTGGCTTTTGATTTCCCGCCTTGAACCGTATTGTCAGAGGTCACTTGACTAAAGTATGGGCTATTGACATCGATCACCAGCGACTTATTGAAAGATATTTGGTGGAGTAATAAAAGTAGTACGGTTAAAGTAAATAAACCGATTAAGAAAATGTTGTCATATTTTTCATTAGGCATTGAATTACCTTAATATTGGCACATTCCCTAGTGCGGAATTTGATTTATAATACTCTATTATAGTAGTACATTATTATTTTACTGAATTTCACTTTGGGTAAAATTTAGGGATTTTTTTGCTTTTGTTATTTTATTTGAGTTCAACTATTTATCGATAAGATTATGTTAAAACGACAATGAAATATAAGTCTTTATTTGATTGTTATTTACTCAATTTACGATTAATGATTTAATAGAGAGAGCGCACTTCAAGGATGTTAAATTGTTGAAATTTATTTCTATATTTAAATTTGTCAGTTTTGTAATAATATTTGCTTTTATGACAGATGTAAGTGCGAATGAACAACAGAAAAAAGAACTCAACCCGATTAGCCTATCGACGCTTGCAAATATAGATAATCAAATATTTATCGACCCATGGTTATCATTACAAACCCTTTCAAAATTTGCCCCTGATTATTCAACCATGGCTGTTGAAACTAAAATATGGTGGTTATTGCGCAAAGCTCAATGTGAAAATTTACTCTATTTTTATCAAGACTTTGAAAAAACAATAGCGAAAATAGCCCCTTTAATTACCAATACAACCTCATTTGAACAACAATCACGCTATAACTATTTTGAAGGCTTGTCTTTACAACGTAAAGGTGGCTATCAAAAGTCTCGCGAATTTTATCAACGAAGCATGGATTTTGCTAAAAAGGAAAACCTTAATCACCTCTACATTAAAGCGAAACAAGAGTTAGCTTATACTTATAGCTTGGCAGAATTATTTGAAATATCGCTAAAAGATATGCAAGAAGCTTACGTTGAAGCATACGCGTTAAATGATCGGTTTTTAGTGGCGGTAATTAATGAAACCTACGGGGCCATTTATGGCTATATGCTAGAACATGAAAAATCGATTGAGTATTACCAAAAAGCGTTAGATATTTATGAAAGTTTAAATTATAAAGCGCATGTTTCTGAAGCTATCTATGGCATTGCTAGCACCTATCGATATTGGAAAAAATACGATCTAGCAGTAACATACTTTAAACGTTATCAAAAAAATGTTGCTTTTACGCCGAATGAAAATATTACTTATTTTGGTGCTTATGGTTTAGGGATGACGTTAGCTGAACAAGGTAAATGTCCTGAAGCGTTAGATATGATAGAACAAGCGCTTAATTTGGCAGGCTTAGACGATTATGATGCTGAATTATACAAGCGAAAAACGAGCTGTTTGATCCAATTAAAACGTTTCAACGAAGCTGAAGAAGCGTTAACTAAAACGAATGAACTATTCCTTTCTTTACCCGAATTACTAGGCACTGCTTGGCAATTAGAAACGTTGAAAATTGCTTCAGACTTAGCGAGTGCGCAAGGAAATTATCAACAAGCGTTTCAGTTATTATCGCAATATAACCAAGAATATACGGCATTATTAATTAGAAACTCTTCTACACGAGCTATTACCATTCGCTCTGCAATGGAGATAGAACGTCAAGGTATTGAAAAAGCATTATCGAATCAACGAACCAAAGCTGAATTATTAGCCATTGAGAACAAAGAGCAAAAATCTATTCAACAAAGTTACTTTATAATCTTTTTGCTGACGTTATTAATGATTGTCTTTGTAGTTGTGACATTTCAGTTTAGAAATAATCGTAAAATGGCTGAATTATCGATTAAAGATCCGTTATCCGGTCTTTATAATCGTCGATATATTTTTCAATACTTAGATGAGTTAATTGCTGGAACTTCAGTTGAAAAGGGAGAATTATCGGTTTTAGTTATTGATGTTGATGATTTTAAAGTGATTAATGATACCTACGGCCACCCAGTGGGAGATCAAGTGATTGAGGTTGTTGCACAACTTGCTAAACAAGCGTTGAGAACTGAAGACGTTATTGGTCGTATTGGTGGTGAAGAATTTCTCTGTGTGTTACCTAGAACTGATGTTGATATAGCCGAAAAAATAGCGCTGCGAATGAAAGATGAAATCCATGCCTATAAGTTTGAATTTGAAGAAAACCAAGATTATTCGGTCACTTTAAGTATTGGTATTTCATGTTATTCTCAAGAGGCAAGTGATGCTAAATCCCTTTATGCTTTGGCAGATCAAGCGCTATACCAAGCTAAAGGTATGGGAAAAAACAGTGTCGTTGTTTTTTCATAAACAACTTTTATTCAATGAACTTATCTTTGCTGTTATCGTCCAATATCACCTCACTTTCAAAAGAGGTTATTCGGCTATTACAAAATTATATTACTTACCTAGGTTTTACGCCGTTAATTCATTTTGAGTTAGAAGGTTGCTATCAGCAGCGTGACAGCTATATTAAAAAACCAATTAATTTTTCACAAATTAATCAACACCTTAAAAGGTTAAATATTGATGGTGAAGTGATACCAGAATATTGGCAAAAACAGTGGGAATATGTTTCATTATTCAACGGTCAAATGCCTTTAAAGGAAGCCGAAAATTTAGCGTTAGCTCTGAATCATTTACCTAAAATATTTGCTGTACAAGGCATAGAAAAAACCTTAATTAAACCTGTTGTTTGGGCTGGCGATAAAGGAAAGTTAGCCTTAGGTTGTGATAACGTTTTTAGTGGTGAAATGCGTGATGTACATATTCCTAATGCCATTCAATTGAATGTTAGTGTTAATAATGCGCATGGCGAAAATATTATCACTGAGCGCTATTTTGGCGAATATTTACAACAGTGTTTTTTAACAACAAGTTTAGCTTGTAGTTTATTGTATTTACCCGAAGAAGAAGCTTTTGAGCGTTTTGCATTAAAAACTAAATATGGTTTATCGGCTGAATTATGCTCACCAACCGATATTTCCGGTGGTCATCAAGGAAGTATCGCGTTATATAAAGAATTAGGTAAGCATAATCAAGCAATGGGAGAGCAACCATTATTATATGATCAACATAATAAGGTATTAATCAGTGAAAGTTTCTGGCAAAAAACCGCCAGAATAGAACATAGATTAGGTGCTTCAAGTCTGTATTATAACCCTTACTTAAATGTGATTTATGGCTTATTAAATATGATTGATGCGTTAGAGGTTTTTGTTGCGGATCAATGTCAACATAAACTAATAGAAACACCTGAGGTTTCACCTTTACCTCAATCTCTCTATAGTATTAAAGATAATGTAGGTGCTATAGAGCTTTTTGAAAAAGAACCATGGTTTGCAGAAAGTATTAACCGCATTGAAGAGAAAATGAAGAAAAAACACACTGGTTCACACAAGGTTCAACATGACAATGCGCATTTCAGCATGACTCATCTAAGGCAATTAAAGCAAAATGAAAAACTCGGGGATAAATTAAAAGCGATGATTCTATCTGTTTATCAACTACAGCCTTTAATCATTAAATAGTACGACAAAAATTTTATGAAAAGCACATTAAAGCAACTGACAACACCGTTATTAATTGGTGAAGACGCTGAACAAAAGAGGGTAGAATTAAAAAACTATTTTGCTAATACTTGGCAAAGTTATGAGTCGTTATTTGCCTTAATAAATGATGAAGCTGCTTATTATTTAAGGCCTGAACGCTTACGCCATCCATTAATCTTTTATTATGGCCATACCGCCACATTTTTTATCAACAAGTTAATGCTTGGTAAATATATCTCGTCACGTCTGAATGAAAAGTTAGAAGCCGTATGCGCAGTTGGTGTTGATGAGATGAGCTGGGATGATTTGGATAGCAACCACTACCAATGGCCTAGTTTATCTGAGGTAAAAACGTATCGTCAGCAAGTTTTCGCATTAGTAAATCAATTAATTGATGACATGCCGTTGGTGTTACCAATCAGCCAAGACTCTTTGGCTTGGGTGATATTGATGGGGTGTGAACATGAACGTATTCATTTGGAAACGTCTTCAGTGATCATGCGGATGTTGCCAATACAATACTTATCGAACAGCAGCTATTGGCAAGCTTGCTCAGATTCACATGAAGCGCCTGAAAATGATTTACTGATGGTGTCAGGTCAAACGGTAACATTAGGTAAAGCAAACGATGATTATACTTATGGTTGGGATAATGAGTATGGTCAGTTAACGATTGAGATATCATCATTTAAAGCCAGTAAATACTTGGTGTCTAATCAAGAGTATTTGCAATTTGTTGAAGCGGGTGGATATCAAAACGCAGAATATTGGACTGAAGAAGGTCAACAGTGGCTTAGTTTCACTCAAGCGAAAATGCCGAGGTTTTGGCTAAAACGTGGCAATGACTATTGGCAACGAAATTTGCTTGCAGAAATCCCCTTACCATTGAATTGGCCAGTCGAAGTCAATCACCTTGAAGCGAGTGCTTTTTGTCAGTGGAAAAGCAAGCAAACACAAGGTTATATTCGTTTGCCGACAGAAGCCCAGTGGTATTGTTTAAGAGAGCAGGTTGCACCCTCAATAGTTGGCTCTCCTAGTAATATTAATTTAGCGCATTATGCCTCATCTTGTCCCATTGATAGGTTTGAACATCAAGAATTTTATGATGTGATTGGTAATGTTTGGCAGTGGACTGAGTCAGCGATTGATGGTTTTAATGGTTTTAAAGTGCATCCGTTGTACGATGATTTTTCAACGCCCACTTTTGATGGTCAGCATAATTTAATCAAAGGAGGCTCTTGGATTTCTACCGGCAACGAAACCATCAAGTCATCACGATATGCGTTTCGTCGTCATTTTTTCCAACATGCTGGATTTCGATATGTTGAAAATGACCAAGCTGAAGTTCCTATGACTCCGGTTAATCTTATCGAAACGGATGATGTTATTTGTCAGCAATTGGCAAGCCATTATCCAAATGGACAAACACCAGGCGCTAATTTTTCTGTTGAGCTGGCGAAGCTTGTTCAAGTTGTTTGTGGTGAGTTTTTTGAGAAGCTCACCACGAATAAATTACTCAACTTAGGTTGTTCAGTTGGTCGAACGGCATTTGAATTATCAACGTTGTTTGAGCAAATTGACGCTGTTGATTTCTCAGCTCGATTTATACAATATGGGGTGAAACTGCAAAATAGTGAAAATGTGCGTTTTCAAACGATTTTCGAAGGAGATATTGTCAACTTTAACGAAGTTTCGTTGGCGCAATATGTGAAAGATTATCGAAGTAATGTCCATTTTTCTCAAGGCGATGCTGTTAATTTAAAACCCATCTTTCAAGGTTACGACGTCATATTATTACAGCATGTGTTAGAGCAAAGTTATGATCCTAAGGCGGTGTTAGCAAATATTCATCAACGGCTAAATAAAGTGGGTTTATTGATTGTAGCGACGAGTAATATTTTTAATGAAGATATTACTCCAAAAGATAAATGGTTGGGTGGCATTAAAGTGAATGGTGAAAATGTCACCGTATTTGATGGCATATCACAATTATTACTGCCTAATTTTACCTTAGAAACCACAACAACACTTCAACAAACCGTTGCAATTAATGCTCATCAAAATCAACAAAATAGTATTATGATATCTGTGTGGCAGTTAAAAAATGGCGAGTAAACTCCTCATTCAACGTGAGTTACCAGCTCATATACAATTTACTCAATCATTAAGCTGTCCAATTGAAGGGAGTTTAAGTGACTCAACTGCACATAGCTTAACGTTAGAGCAGTTAGTGCAAATGTCAGCAAATGGTTTTGATAAACTTAATGCGCTTGAGCTTACTTATGCGCCTTTAAAAGGCAGCGCTCCATTACGTACCGCTATTGTTAATTTTCATCATCAATTAAATCATCATCAATGCCCTTTGAACGAAGATAACGTACTGACTTTTTGCGGCGCGCAAGAGGCATTGTCTGCTATTTATCAATGTTTATTACAACCTGATGATGAAATTATTGTGGTAACGCCAAATTATCCTTCGTTGTCTAACATGGCTGAAAAGTCAGGTTGTATTGTTAAACCAATTGAGTTGTCAGCATTGAAAAATTGGCAGTTTAATATTGAGGATGTCAAAGCACGAATCAGTAAAAAAACTAAATTAATCGTGATTAATTCGCCGCATAATCCAACGGGAAGTATTATCGATAGCGATTTAGCTGAGCAAATTTTATTATTAGCAAAAGCATATGATTGTTATTTACTTGCTGACGATGTTTCACAGGCCAGTAACTATAATAACTTGGCTTTATCGCATCGGTTTTTAGATTATGATAAAGCAATCGTCGTGTCTGTAATGTCAAAAAGTTTTGGTTTAGCCGGTATTCGCATTGGCTGGGTGGTAAGTCAAAATAAAGCTATTTTAAAGCAATTATTGGCGATTAAGAGTTTAAGTTCTATTTGTTGTTCGGCAATTGATGAACGATTAGCGGAAATCGCATTACAGCAAAGCGAGAAAATTATCGCCTTAAATAATCAAATAATAAAAACCAATATTGAACACTTTAATGCATTTATTCAGACACATTCTGACATATTTCAATGGCATCCACCGCAAGCTGGTTTGTTGAGTTTGGTTGAAGTAAATACAGAGCAACCGATAGAGCTGTGGGCGAGAGGTTTAGCGGAACAGACAGGACTTTTAGTGTTACCGGCATGCTTATTTGGTCAAGCAGGTCAGTATTTTAGGTTAGGATTAGGAAAAAATAATTTTAAATTTTTATTAACTAAGCTTGACGAATATGTAAGTTCATAAAAAAAGCTCCATACACCTTTAAGAGTCATATATTAACTACCTGTTCTTTCGTACTAAGGTGTATATACTACGAATCAATAAGTTATAATTTTATTCAAATTAAACATCATTTAAATATTTTGTTACATTTACCAATAAACTATTTCATCGTTTCAAGCGACAATACCTTTAGTTACCTTGTCATTAATAATAATAAAAAAGTGAACTTAACCATGCCTTTACGCATTCAGTTTAAAAAATTAAAGCCTTCATGGCATTTATTCAAGTCTATGTTTGTGTTTGTGCTTACTATGATAGCGAACATTAATTATGCTTTTTCGCAACAAATACAATGTAATAGTCAAGTACTTGCTGAAATAAGCCAGTCCATTACCCTTGATGGTGTTTTAGATGAGCCGTCATGGAAAAATGCGACAAAAATGATGCTGTCTTACGAAAATAACCCTGGAGAAGGTATACCTGCTCCGGTTAAGACTGAGGTGTATTTTTATCAAGATGGTAAATCTCTAAATGTAGCTTTCAAAGCATATGATCCGAATCCAGAACTTATTCGAGCTTCATTACGGGATCGTGATGCGCTTTGGGCTGATGACAATGTTGGTATTATCATTGATACCTTTAACGACGAACGTGGTGCGTATGAGTTCTTCGTTAATCCGTTAGGCGCTCAAGCGGATATGAAAATGGATGATACCGACGGTTGGAATGAAGACGATTCTTGGGATGCAATCTGGGATAGCGCCGGACAAATAACCGACTTTGGTTATGTTGTGGAGATGAGTATTCCGTTCAGCTCTTTACGTTTTGCAGAAACAGAAAAAGAGCAAGTATGGAATGTTGCCGGTTGGCGAAATTATCCGCGTGATGTACGCATCCAAATGGCAACTTATAAACGTGATAGAAATATCAAATGTAACTTGTGTCAATTTCAACAACTTGTTGGATTGCAAAATATTAAAGCAGGTAATAATTTTCAATTAACTCCTACACTTACACTATCAAAGCAAGATGAAAAGCCAGAGGTTCCAGGTGATTGGCAATCGGGAAGTGTTGATGCAGAACCTGGTTTAGATATTCGTTGGGGGATCACTCAAGATATTGTTTTAAATGCCACTATCAACCCTGATTTTTCACAAGTTGAAGCAGATGCAGGACAGTTAGATGTTAACAATACTTACTCCTTATTTTTTCCAGAAAAACGACCTTTCTTTTTAGATGGTGCTTCATATTTTGATACCACTAATTTCAATTTTGTTCATACTCGTAACATTGCTGAACCTGATGTTGGCGCCAAAGTAACGGGTAAAACGAATGATCATAGTTATGGCGTGATGTTAGCAAATGACAACAATACTTCATTTTTAATGCCGGGAAATCAAGGATCTGATATTGCGACATTAGATGAAAAATCAGAAGTTGCTATTGCTCGATATAAAGTAGATGTTGGTGAGAGAAATAATATTGGCGTTTTGATGACGCATCGCCAAGCGAGTCATTATAACAATACTTTAGTATCGGTGGATGGCACTTATTGGATAAGTCAAAAGGATAAAATTAGTTATCAAGTAGCACGTTCAGAAACCGATAACCCTGAGTCAGTGGTTGAAGAGTTTGAAGTTAACAAAAAACAGAGTGATCAAGCGTTAAGTATTAACTACTCACATAGTACCCGCGATTATAATTTAAGAGCGGATTATAGCAATATTGGTGAAGATTTCCGTGCAGATTTAGGTTTTGAAACTCGTTCTAACATCGAGCGTGTTGTGCTTGGCGGTAACCGATATTATTACGGCGACGAAGACGATACTTTTACTCGTTGGGGGTATTTTGGCGACTGGGATAAAACCTATGACCAAGACGGCAATATGCTCGAAGAAGAGTACGAGATACATGGTAATTTACAAGGCAAGAAGCAGTTTTATTCTAACTTTGGCATAGTCCATCGCAAACGACTGTATGACGGTGAGATGTTTGATGAAACTCAATTTATGCAATTTGCCCGATTTAGACCTCGTAGAAACATTGAGTTAGGGGCTTTTTATCGTTTTGGTAAACAAATTGATTTTGCTAATACCCGGTTAGGTGACGTTTTTGATGTTGACCCATATATAGAATGGGATGTTAATGAGCATATAAAAATTGATTTAAATTATAGTTACAGCCAACTAGAGGTGAATGATGATCGTATTTATACCGCTCATCAAACAGACTTACGAATAGGGTATCAATTCGATATGCGCAGTATCTTAAAGTTTGTAGTGCAATATACTGATATTGAACGAGATCCAGATTTGTATATATACGATGATATTGAAGATAGACCCGATAGAAATAGTAGGTATTTCTCTAGTCAACTTATCTATTCTTATAAAATTAACCCGCAAACTTTATTCTTTATTGGTTATTCAGATGGTGGCTATCAAGATGATAACTTAGATAGTTTAGCGCGAGATCAGCGTACTATTTTTACAAAATTTAGTTATGCATGGCAGTTGTAACTTTGTATTGTTAATTACACATATAGCCACATCATAAAATAATGACAGGCGGCACCTGCTAAAACAAACAGGTGCCAAATTGCATGGTTAAAAGGAATTTTATGATTCACGTAAAAAATCACCCCAAAGGCATAAAACCCACCTCCTAAACAAAGTAGAGTTAAACCATTAGTATCAATAGCATTGGCTATTTGTTGAAGACAAAATATCGAAACAAAGCCAAGTCCAAGATAACTGGCGACAG
The DNA here is from genome assembly GCF_030546755.1 of Colwellia sp. 1_MG-2023. Classification (GTDB taxonomy): domain Bacteria; phylum Pseudomonadota; class Gammaproteobacteria; order Enterobacterales; family Alteromonadaceae; genus Thalassotalea_H. Next base: position 502,472 of record NZ_JAUOPE010000001.1, on the reverse strand, counting down.
ATAGCGCTTTATTTTGATTTTTACAGAAAATTTTGTAAAAAATCCCCGCAAAAGCTAATAGCCATATTATGGTTAACATAATAAAACCTAGTCGATCATTAAGAGTGATCAACATCAGTGGGGTATAAGTACCAGCAATTAATAAATATATCGCGCAATGATCGAATAGTTTAAAGAGGTGTTTTGCTTTTGGAGAAACTATTGCGTGATAAAGCGTGGATGCTAAAAATAATATCACTAAACTTGCGCTGTAAATTGTAAAACTGATAATACGCATTAGGTCTTGTTGTTGTACTGCATAGGTTAAAAGTAAGGTGAGTCCGGCAACACTTAACAAAGCTCCAATGCCATGACTTACCGCATTCGCTATTTCTTCAGCAAGACTATATTGGGGGGATAAAGGCATCTTATTATTTCAGCTAACATGTGTAAGCTGAAATAATAGCAGAGTATGACTCAGATAAAAAGAGGTTAGACCAGATTAAAAAAGAGCCATTAAGGCTCTTTTCCAAGAAGTTATCACGAATAAAAATTAAATTTGGCTATAGCGCGAGTTCAATAACCATTTCTTTTAATTCTTCTTTAGAGATCGAATTATCATGGTTAGTATCAAATCGTTTGAAGATTGATTCGCACATACGAATGCCTTTGTCTTGAAGTAAACAATCAATCAATTCAACAAATTCACTGCGGTTAATGACGCCGTCTTTATCTACATCAAATACTTCAAAAAGCTCATCTACCCACTGATTAAGTTCCATCAAGAATCCTTAAATTAAAAATACATCTTAACTAAGACTTTATCGCTAAATGAAGGTGTTGTGAATGATTAATTCTTTTTTTTAATGTTTATCGCGTGATTTTGCATGGTTTATCGCTTTTTAGATTGTTATTCGAACAAGTTTTAACTGTTTTGCTAAAACAATTTAAAAAATCAATATTTGATTTATACGGGGAAACATCAAATTTAATTTCTATATCTCAATTAAAGTGAAATTTAAACCGGAAAGTAAATTTTTTTCATTGTAACTATTTGATTTTCAAGATTGTTAAATAAATGTAAGTAAATATTTGAAATTAGTCATTGAATGTCGACTTTTTGTTCAATACACTAAGGATCCAATATATTGTATACAATCTATTGGTGCTAATAAGAATAAGCTGTAAATAACAGCAAAAAATATAAAACTTGCATAAAAGGGTTTCACAATGTTTCAAAAAAATAAAAGTGGTTTTCAGCCACGTAAAACAATTGCTGCACTTGCTGTCGGTGCCGCAATTGCATTTAGCTCACCAAGCGTTCTAGCAACTGATGGTAAGGCGTCAATTCATGGGCATATTGAGTCAGTAGCAGGAACAGATTTAAATAATGTTGTTATTACCATCAGGCATGAAGGTAAAGGGATCGTTAGAACGACTACCACGACTGAAAAAGGTGATTTCTCGCTAAAAGGTTTACCAATCGGAAATTACACAATTACGGTAACTAAAGAAGGTTTTGGTACGGTAAGTGAAGAACATGTCAATATTAATGTTGCAGGCTTAGTGTTTGATGCAACTATGGCAGATACATCAAATATTGAAAGAATCGAGGTATCAGGGGCAAGAATTAGCCAAATCGATACAAGCTCAACACAAGCATCACAAGTTATTTCAACGGAAAGACTAAATTTATTGCCCGTTGAACTAAACTCTTCTGCCATTGCTATGTTAGCGCCAGGCACCGTTGGTGGCGATGCATCATTTGGTGGTGTTGCTATTGGTGGCTCTTCAGTGGCTGAAAATGGTTACATGCTCAATGGTTTAAATATTACTGATGTCCGAAAAGGCATGGGAGACATTGAACTGCCATGGCAAGCCATTCAACAAACAGAAGTTATCACAGGTGGTGTCTCGCCAGAGTACGGTCGCTTTATCGGTGGTGTGGTGAATTTAGTATCAAAGTCTGGTGATAACGAATGGAGCTTTGGTGGAAAAATTGAAATTGAACCTCAGTCGTTACGTGAACCTTATCCTTGGATTAATAATGAAGGAAAAATGATCCGTAGCGATACCACCAATTATGATGAAAAAGAAATCAACTTATGGGCAAGCGGCGCGATCATTGAAGATACCTTGTTCTTTTATGGCTTATATAACCCTCAAAGCGGTGATGGCTCAAGTGATAGTGATACTAACTATACCGAAAGTGAGTGGGAACGAGACATGTGGTTTGCCAAGTTAGATTGGGAAATCAACGAAAATCACTCAATAAGTGCCATGGCATTTGATAATGGTGCGACCTATCAATCTAATGAGTGGCGTAAAGATTCAGATGGTAACTTTAATAAGTCTGATGAGCCGGGCGAAACTTTAGGTAAAGATGGCGGCTTGGTTTGGAACGTACAGTATACCGGCTACTTAACCGATGACTTTACCGTTTCAGCTATGTATGGCCATGTTGAAAATGAAACAGGTGTCCCTTCTGGAACACCTGAGTTATCAAGAATATGGGATAATCGCGATGGTTACTGGGTTCCTTTAGGTGATTGGGTTGGCAGTGGTGATAGTTCTACTAAAGATATGCGTAAAGTATATCGAGTCGATTTTGACTATGTCATGGGTGATCATACCTTTCGTTTTGGCTTTGACCATGAAACATTGGAAATCTCAGATTATTATGAACCCCATGGTGACGGTTGGTACGACTATTATCGCGCAGCCGAAGATGGCGCAGCTGGTTTACCAATTTTAGCCGGCGAAGAGTATGCTGACTTGCGTATCTGGGGTAAAGAAAGTGAAACTGAAAATCAATCAAATGCTATCTACCTTACTGATACTTGGGAAGTGAATGATCAACTTGTACTTAACTTAGGTGTTCGCGCTAGTGAATTTAGTAATACCACAGGCTCTGGTGATAAATATGTTGATTTAAAAGATCAAATAGCGCCACGCCTTGGCTTTACTTATGATTTAATGGGGGATGGATCAAGTAAACTTTATGGTTCATATGGTCGTTATTTCCAACCAGTTTCACCGAATACCAATGTTCGCATGGCATCAGCCGCTTATGATATTCATCATATTTATCGTTTGAATGGCGTTAATGCTGATGGCACGCCGCAATTGGGTGAAGAATTACGTACCGATATTGTGGCTGATGGTACAGTACCAGATGCTGATCAACTCTTTAATAACCAAGCTGAATCTATGTATTCAGATGAAATTGTCATTGGTTATGAGCAACAAATAAATGATGATTGGGCGGCGGGTGTGCGTTTAGTTTCTCGTGAACTAAAACAATCAATTGAAGATATTTCGTTTAACTATGGTATGAATCAATGGATAAAAGAGAATTATGCCAACGATCCTAACCTAAACGACTACTTGGTCGGCGGTTGGTTTCCAACGTTAACTAATCCTGGTCGCGATGTGACTATGTCTTATGATGTTGATGGTGACGGAACCAAAGAGAGTGTCACGGTAAATGCGGATATGCTTGGTTTTCCAGACTCTAAACGTCAATATTATGCGGCAGAATTTAATGTTTCAGGTTATGTAACAGCGGACTTTTTTATTGCCGCTTCTTATACCTGGTCGCATAGTTATGGTAATACCGAAGGGCTGGTGCGTTCTGATAATGGGCAAGCGGATCCTGGTTGGACAACCTCATTTGATTACCCTGAGTTAATGGATAATGGCTATGGTAATTTACCTAATGATCGTCGTCATAACATTAAATCTTATGGTATTTATAATGTTACAGAAGATTTTAGCGTTGGTTATAACTTTTGGGCAAAATCAGGTAAACCAAAGAGCGCCTTTGGTGTTCATCCTGAAGACGACGGTTACTGTGTAACAGCTATTTCAGTTGATGGTGTGTGTTATGGACGCGATTGGTACGGCGCTGCTTCATTTTATAATGATGGTGTCGCAACTGCTCGAGGAAGTTTAGGTACCACTGAGTGGGTTTACAACTTAGACTTAAATTTAACCTATCGTGTTGACCTAGAAGACGCAGGGCTATTAACCTTTAAAATGAATGTTTTCAATGTCTTTAATATGGATGGTATTGAAGGTGTTGATGAACAATCTGAATTTGATAGCGGCACTAATAACCCTAGATTTGGTTACGCTGATGATTTTCAAACGCCTCGTTATGTGAAATTATCGCTTCGTTATGATTTTTAAACGACAATAATTTTACTCAATATCAGCCGCTGTTCTCCCACAGCGGCTTTTTTGTTTTTGATTATTAAAAGTGAATGAGGCTCATAGTGACTGTCATGCCCGCTTTCCAAGCGACATGTATGAAATAATAATAAGTTTTTTACAATTATGAATAAAAAACTGTAATAAATTTATTTATCGGCAGACTAAGTAAGGGACATTTTAAAAGGAAGGATAAAATGAAAATATATCGGAAAAGTATTATCGCATTAACGATGGCAGTCAAAGGCTTTATTGCATTTGGTTTACTGTCTGTTCACAGTGCGGTTGTTGCTAATGAATCTAACTTAACCCTGAAAGATTGCCACGTCGAAGGGATAAAACAACAAATACAATGTGGCAAATTACTCGTTCCTGAGAATTATGCTAAACCTGATGGTGAAAAAATTACCATCAATTTTGCCGTTTTACCCGCTATTGATAAAAGCCAAAATAAAGAACCATTAATGTTTCTAGCTGGTGGTCCTGGACAAGCTGCAGTTAGCCTTGCCGGTGGTCTATATAAAGCTTTTAATGAAGTGAGAAAGTCTCGCGCATTAATATTAGTTGACCAACGTGGTACGGGAGAATCACACCCTTTACAATGTGATGACAATATCGAGCAAGATGTTTATAGCTCTATCCCCGAAGATTTTACTGCTCAAGATGTGAAAGACTGTTTAGCAACCTTTACTGGTGATTTAAGCCAGTATAATTCTGAGAATGCTATTCGAGATTTTGACGCAGTACGCGCAGCCCTTAATCATGACAAAATTGCTATTTATGGTGGGTCATATGGCACTAGAGCAGGTTTAGTCTACATGCGTTTATTTCCTGAATCGTTAAGCAGTGTGGTGTTAGATAGTGTAGGCCCGATTGAAGTGCCAATTGGGTTATTTGGTAAAAGTGCTGAACGTTCTTTTTCAATGTTGCTAGAAAACTGTCAGAAAGAAGCAAGTTGTCAGCAAGCCTATCCCAATTTAGCCAATGAGTTTAAACAAGTCATTGCTACCTTAGATGAGACACCCGTATCTATCAATATTCCACATCCACGTTTAGGTACGCAAACCCCGTTAGTGGTTAATAAAAGTAAATTTATTTCCGCTATTTTTATGCAGTTATATAGCATTGAAGGACGTTCTTTAGTGCCGTTGATAATTCATCAAGCTTCATTAGGAAATTTTTCACCTTTTGTTGGTTTAACGGCAATGAGCGAAGGCGGTATGGGTATGTATGTGGGCTTAACATTTAATATTGTTTGTAATGAAGATATGCCAAAAGTGACACAAGAAATGATCAAGGCGGATTCTGATAACAATTTTAACGGCAATTTGAGTCATGTCGCTTGGCAAACGGCTTGTCCATTGTGGCCACAATACCGTCCAAGTGAAGATTTTTATAATCCCGTTACTGCCGATATTCCAACCTTGATAATTTCTGGTGAATTAGACCCAGTTACGCCACCTAGTAATGGTGAATATTCAAATAAAACACTACCGAATAGTAAGCACATTATTATGAAACACAGTAGCCATACACCTGCTGTATCAGGATGCGCAATTAACGTAATTAATGAATTTTTAAATAAAAAAGATCCAAATGACTTGGATGAATCTTGTTTAGATGAAATACCTGCAGAGTCATTTATGACTGGCTTAAACGGCGGGATATAGGGAGATAATTATGATTGAAGTAAATAATTTACATAAAAGCTTTAGCTCGAAAAAACACACAGTTAAAGCCCTAGACGGTTTATCGTTTCAAGCAAAAGATGGTGAAATTACCGGAATACTCGGCCCAAATGGCGCAGGAAAAACAACGTGTTTACGTACCTTGTATGGTTTGCTTTCTGCGGATGAAGGTTTTGCCACTATTGATGGAATTCACGTCACTGAAAATCCCTTAGCGGCACGAGCAAAGTTAGGTATCTTTCCTGATAAATTCGGCTTATATGAACGCTTAACTGCTTATGAACAAATTGATTATTTTGCTAGCTTACATGGCTTAACAGGGCAAGCTAAAAAACAAGCGATTGAATCTGTTTTGACAGATTTAGATATGCATGAATTAGCCCACCGTAAAACCGCTGGTTTTTCTCAAGGTCAACGAATGAAAGTTACGTTAGCGCAAGCGCTTGTTCATCAACCGCAAAACTTTGTTTTAGATGAGCCTACTCGTGGTTTAGATGTTATGAGTACTCGAGTATTAAGAAACTACTTAAGTAAATTTAAAGCCAAAGGTCATTGCATTTTATTTTCTTCACATGTGATGCAAGAAGTTGCAGCATTGTGTGATCGGGTGATTATTGTTGCCAATGGCAAATTAGCGGCGCAGGGCACTCCGCAAGAATTATGTGATTTAGCAGGTGAAACACAATTAGAAGAAGCCTTTGTTAAATTGATTGGTTCAGATGAAGGAGTGGCAGCATGATCCAGTTTAAAGCATTACTGTTTAAAGAGTTAAAAGAAGCCTTTCGCGATAAACGTGCTTTAATGGTGGCATTAAGCATGGGGATTTTATTACCGATAATGATCATGGTGATGTCAAAAGTGATGATCAAAGAAGCGGTTGATAACCCACCTATTTATGTAAAATTTACTGGTGAAGAATACGCGCCTAAATTAATTAAAGCGTTTAAAGATGCCAATATATTTTCGTTTAAAGATGTGCCAGAAGATGAACAACGTAATTGGAATGAGCGTAATATTGATTTTATCATCCCAGATACTTTTGCCCAAGACATGAGTGACGGCGTCCCTATTGAAATCATTTTACGCGCTGAATACGGGGAGAAATCTTTAGCATCTCCTATACGTAGAATTAAAGATGTAGTACGCGATTATTCTCGTTCTATAGGTTTTAAACGCCTACTTGTTCGGGGTATTGATGTAAAATTACTGCAACCAGTTAACCTTCAAGAACAAGATACGTCATTACCCACCAGTAATGCAGTGATGATTTCACTAGTTTTAGGGATGTACTTGATGATGGGGGCATTTATGTCTGGTTTATCCATTTCAATTGATTCAAGTGCCGGAGAGCGTGAACGCAATGTTTTAGAAATGTTGCTATGTCAGCCAGTTAGTACGGTAAAAATTGTCCTAGCTAAGCTATTTTGTTCAAGCATTATCGCGATAATCTCGATAACACTTATGCTAACGTTAACCTCATTCTCAATGAATTTTGTCGACTTAGCTAAAATTGGCGCAACGTTTAATATTGATATGATGACAACTGTGACGTTAATCTTGTTATTGATCCCTATTTGCTTTTTAGCATCGTCATTACAATTGTTCTTTGCTTTTCAAGCCAAAACATTTAAAGAAGCACAATCGACAGTCACTATGTTAATTATGTTGCCGAGTTTTGTGCCAATGGCAATGATGATGATGGACGATAAACCGGCTTGGACTGAATGGATGCCAATTTCTGGTCAATCATTATTAATGGAAGATATTTTTAAAGGTTTACCGGTTGATTGGATGGTACTTATAGTAACGAGTGCTGCAACCCTTGCTTTGACCGCTGGGCTGGTTATAACCTTAGCGAAAAAACTGACGTCTGAAAAAGTTGTCATGTCGTTAAGTTAAATTTATCAAGAAAGGTTTGTAAATTAATTGTTAAATATGAATAACTCGGTAGAATTCATGGGACAACAGCAAGATCGTTTTAAAACGACATTCACTCATGATGCGAGTTATTCATTGAATCAATTTATTAACCAACAAGCCGATAGCGGAAAAGTTCAAGATCAGCAGGTAAAAAACCCGCAAGAAATTTTTACTGATTGGATGTCGGAGCATGAAAAATTGCTTCGCCATATCATTACAGGTTTTGAAGCCAAACCGGCCATTCAAGACGAGCTTTTTCAAGAAATCGCGTTAAATGTCTGGCGAGCACTACCAAAATTTAGGCATGACTCTGCGGTTAAAACCTTTATTGCTCGCATTGCCCACAATGTTTTAGCAACGCATGTGGCAAAATCAGTTCGCACGGTAAAAGCGGATAAAGAATTAGCTGCTGTGCCAATGGAAGCTGAACAAGACTTAACACAACCTACCCCTTTTCAATCACTTGATCAAAAGCAGCGACAACAACGTTTAGCTCAGGCTATTCGTCAATTGAAGCTTGACCAGCAACAAGTGATCACTTTAGCTTTAGAGGGCATGAGTTATCAAGAAATAGCCGAGGTTTTATCTATTACCACTAATCTTGTCGGCGTAAGGTTACAGCGGGCTAAAAAAGCGTTAACGCAGTTATTGGAGTCGTAATGAAAGAAATTAAATCATCGCTAAATATAGACAAAGCAACTCAATCGCCTTTAACGGAGCAAGTTGATTTAACTGTTACAGATGAAGCTCATGACAATATTGTTGTCGATACCAATACCTCTGATGAAACTGAAATTTTAGATGAGCAATGGCAAAGTTTAACGCAAGACTGGCAATCACAACCGGTTGAAAAAACAGATATGCAAGCATTGTTAAAGCAAACGAAACGCCGCACCGCTTGGGCAAAAACTTGTTTTGGTTTAAATGTTGTTGCAACCGTAGGCTTATTTATCGCATTTGTTTATGGTTTGTTTGAAGATGAATTTGGTACACCATGGAATACATATTTAGGCGGCGGCGCCTTTATGTCACTGATCTTTGTTTATTATGAAATGAAAATCCGCGCAAAAACATGGCGTCAAATCAGTGACAGCCCAGATCAAGCCCTTGAAAATGCCTTAGCAGGCTGTGAATCTTCTATGAAATACATGTCGTTAACTAAGTGGTCATGTATTCCTTTTGGTGTATTAGCAAACTGGTTTGTTTATTCTGTAGGATCTGAAGGTAATAAACCTATGTTAGCAGCATTGATATTCATCAATGTGTTTATTGCTGTGATGTTTTTAATCACCGAGTTAATTCATCGAAAACGTAAAAAAGAGTTTAAAGAACTTAACGATAAAATTTCAAACTTATAACGGATTAGTGTTGATAAAGTTAACTTTAATTCGGAATTACAATTTTTAACCGTGTTTTATTTGTTGTTCTTTGGTTTTTTATTCGATATATTATCCTCAAGACGAATTAGATTTCGTCATTAAAATCTTTAACCGCATTTTAAACAATACTCACTGGAATAGCTCAGTACAAAATGAGCTAATTCAAGTGGGTTTTTACATGTACAAATGAGCCTCTTTAGGGCAGAATGTGCGGCATTAAAATTGAACTTAACAAGATAGCCTGTTGGTTTAGCTGCTGGCTCATTACTTGAGGAAAAAATATGTTTACACGTGATATGAATATTGCTGATTTTGACCCTGAATTATATCAGGCAATGAGTAGTGAAGTGGTGCGTCAAGAAGAACACATTGAGCTAATCGCTTCAGAAAACTACTGTAGCCCACGAGTGTTAGAAGCTCAAGGTTCACAATTAACCAATAAGTATGCTGAAGGTTACCCTGGAAAGCGTTATTACGGCGGTTGTGAATATGTTGATGTTGCAGAGCAATTAGCTATCGATCGTGCTAAAGAATTATTTGGTGCAACTTATGCGAACGTTCAGCCACATGCTGGTTCACAAGCAAATGCTGCTGTTTTCCAAGCATTAGTTAAGCCGGGTGGAAAAGTATTAGGTATGAGTCTTGCTCATGGTGGTCACTTAACACACGGTTCTCACGTTAACTTCTCTGGCAAATCTTATGAAGCATTTCAATATGGCCTTCACCCAGAAACAGGTGATATCAATTACGAAGAACTTGAAGCTTTAGCTGAAGAACACAAACCAGAAATGATCATTGGTGGTTTCTCTGCGTTTTCTGGTGTTGTTGATTGGGCACGTATGCGTAAAATCGCTGACAAAGTTGGCGCTTACTTCTTCGTTGATATGGCTCATGTTGCTGGTTTAATTGCTGCAGGTTTATACCCGAACCCAGTTCCTCACGCTCACGTGGTTACTACAACAACGCATAAAACATTAGCCGGCCCTCGTGGTGGTTTAATTATTTCTGGCTGTGATGACGAAGATGTTTATAAAAAATTAAACAGCGCTGTTTTTCCTGGTGGTCAAGGTGGTCCTTTAATGCACATCATCGCAGCTAAAGCGGTAGCATTTAAAGAAGCCTTAGCACCTGAGTTTAAAGTTTATCAGCAAAACGTGTTAGACAATGCCAAAGCTATGGTTGCGGTACTTCAAGAACGTGGTTATAAAGTTGTGTCAAATGGCACAGAAAACCACTTATTATTACTTGATTTAATTGACAAAGATATTACTGGTAAAGATGCTGATGCTGCTTTAGGTCGTGCTCATATTACCGTAAATAAAAACTCAGTACCAAATGATCCTCGTTCTCCATTTGTTACTTCTGGTTTACGTTTAGGCACTCCGGCAATTACGCGTCGTGGATTTGGCCTTGAAGAAACCAAAGCATTAACCGGTTGGATTTGTGATATTTTAGACGATATCAATAACGAAGAAACTATTGTAAAAGTACAAGAAAACGTTAAAGAATTATGTTCACGTTTCCCTGTTTATAAATAGTACGTCGTTTGGCGTATTGATTGATAATAAGCTTAATTGTTATTAACGTTTTTATTATCAATGCATTTAGATTAAAATGGCCGCCTTAGCGGCCATTGTTATTTTTGCGCTGTAATAAAATTTTTGGAGCGTTTCATGTTTTGCCCATTTTGCTCGGCTAACGATACTAAAGTAATTGATTCTCGCCTTGTGGCCGACGGACATCAAATTCGACGTCGTCGTGAATGTGTCGCTTGCCAAGAGCGTTTTACCACGTTTGAATCAGCAGAATTGGTGATGCCTCGTATCATCAAACGTGATGGTTCAAGAGAGCCGTTCAATGAGGACAAAATGCGCAGTGGTTTAGTGCGTGCTTTAGAAAAACGTCCTGTAAGTGTTGAGCAAGTTGAACTTTCTATCAATAAAGTGAAGTCGCAAATGCGGGCAACAGGCGAGCGAGAAATTAGCAGTGAGCTGTTAGGCAATATTATTATGGGACAACTAAAAGAACTCGATAAAGTGGCCTATGTACGTTTTGCCTCTGTGTATCGTTCTTTTGAAGACGTGAAAGAGTTTGGTGAAGAAATTGCCCGACTCGGTAGTGATAAATAACCGGTTGACGCGACAAAATAGCACCTTATGAAGCATGCATTTACTCCCTTAGATCATCAATTTATGGCGCAAGCGATTCGATTAGCTGAACGCGGAATTTATACAACATCGCCAAATCCCAGAGTGGGTTGTGTGATTGTAAAAGATGGCCAGATGGTCGGTGAAGGCTTTCATGAGAAAGCAGGGCAAGGCCATGCTGAAGTGCATGCGTTAGCGATGGCGGGTGAAAATGCCAAAGGTGCTACGGCTTATGTAACGTTAGAGCCTTGCTCTCATTTTGGTCGCACACCGCCTTGTGCACAAGCTTTGATTGATGCTGGCGTTAGTAAAGTTATCGCCGCTATGGTTGATCCAAACCCTAATGTTTCTGGTCGAGGATTAGCTATGCTTGCACAAGCAGGCATTGAAACTCAATCTGGTTTACTTGAACAAGATGCTAAAACATTAAATGTGGGTTTTATTAACAGAATGACACTAGGTTTTCCCTATGTTCGTTGTAAACTGGCAGCAAGCCTTGATGGGAAAACCGCAATGGCGAATGGTGAAAGTCAATGGATCACCTCAAAAGCCGCGCGCCAAGATGTACAAAAACTTAGAGCACAAAGTTGTGCCATTATTACCGGAGCCGACTCTATATTAATAGACAATGCTCGTATGAATGTACGATGGTCAGAGTTAGGTGATGCACAGTTACATTATCGCGAAGAAGCCATTAGACAACCAGTGCGTGTTGTTATTGATACTAAAAATCGCTTAACGCCTGAATTAGCCTTTTTCTCTGTCGAGTCGCCGATACTATTAATCAGAACGAGTATTGAAAATAGCCATCAATGGCCTCATTTTGTAGAAGAAGTTATCTTGCCAAAAGCGTTAAATAGCGAGTACGTTGATTTAACCATCTTGCTAAATACCTTAGCAAAAAAAGAGTATAATGAGGTTTTAATTGAATCAGGCATGACATTAGCCGGGGCATTCATTGAACAAAACCTGGTGGATGAACTTGTGTTATATCAAGCACCCAAGCTTATGGGGCATGATGGCAAAGGCTTATTAAATATGCCTGTGGTGCAAACCTTGTCACAAGCAAAATCACTGAACTTTTCAGACATTACTTTAGTAGGTGATGACTTGAAAATAACAGCAAAATTTACCTAGCAATTATTAGAGACATCACATGTTTACTGGAATTATTGAAGCGGTTGGCAAAATTAAACAAGTTAATATTAGTGGCGACGGCGCTCGCATTACTGTTGATACACAATCGTTAGACATGAGTGATGTTAAACTGGGTGATTCTATTGCGACTAACGGCATTTGTTTAACTGTAGTGGCTTTTGACGAACATAGTTTTACTGCCGATGTTTCTAATGAAACGTTAACCCGTACAGGTTTTGCGCATTATAGTGCTAACCAACAGGTTAATTTAGAAAAAGCCATGTTACCGACAACTCGCTTTGGTGGGCATATTGTTTCAGGACATGTTGATGCGGTAGCGACAATTAATTCAATTAAAGTAAACGGTAACAGTATTGAGTATTGGCTTAGCATGCCAGAAGAGATTGCACCATATATCGCTGAAAAAGGGTCGATTACCATCGATGGTGTAAGCTTAACAGTAAACAGTTTAACGCAAGATCAGTTTAGACTGACAATTGTACCGCATACCAGTGAACAAACGATAATGCCAAGTTACCAAGTTGGCAGTAAAGTGAATATAGAAGTTGACGTAATGGCTCGCTATATCGAACGATTATTATTGAAAAAAAGTACGACTCAACAAGCGCCTTCTGGCGTAACCGAAGCTTTGTTAATGCAAAGTGGCTTTATTAAAGGTTAGCAAGAACATTAAGAGGAAATCATGAATTTACACTCTCCAAAAGAGATCATCGAAGATATAAAACAAGGTAAAATGGTTATCTTGATGGACGATGAAGATCGTGAAAACGAAGGCGATTTTATCATGGCTGCGGAGTTAGTGACTCCTGAGGCGATTAACTTTATGGCAACTCATGGTCGTGGCTTAATTTGTATGCCCATGTCAGTTGAACATTGTAAAAAGCTAAACTTGCCGTTAATGGTTGATAAAAATGATGCGCAATTTTCTACCAACTTTACCGTATCAATAGAAGCTGCTGAAGGCGTTACTACCGGTATTTCGGCTGCTGATCGTGCAACTACTGTACTTGCGGCGATTGGCAAAGACGCTAATCAACACTCAATTGTTCAACCGGGTCATATCTTTCCTTTAATGGCAAAAGATGGCGGGGTATTAAATAGAGCCGGTCACACGGAAGCTGGCGTTGATTTAGCGCGCTTAGCGGGTCTAGAAGCAGCAGCGGTTATTGTTGAAATTTTAAATGAAGACGGCACTATGGCTCGTCGTCCAGACCTAGAAGTTATTGCCCAAAAGCATGATTTAAAAATGGGCACCATTGCTGATTTAATTGAATACCGAAACGCTAACGAAACCACTATTGAGCGTATATCTCAATGTAAATTGCCGACGGCTTTTGGTGAATTCGACTTAACCGTTTTTAAAGATACTATTGATGGCCAAGCGCATTTTGCTTTAACCAAAGGTGAAATAAACCCTGAAAAGCCAGTATTGGTGCGGGTTCATTTAGAAAATACTTTTCGAGATTTGTTGTTTAGTCAACGAGAAAGTGTCGCGAAATGGCCCATTGGCAATGCATTAGAAAAGATTGGTCAAGAAGGTGGCGTGTTAGTGCTACTTGGTAAACATGAATCTCCTGAAGAACTTATTGCGACCGTGACTAAATACGCTAAGTTAGATGCTGGCGAAACCGTGAAAGAAGTGCAGCGACACGTTGGTTCAAGAAATGTCGGTGTTGGCTCGCAAATCCTCTCTAATCTAGGTGTCGGGAAAATGCGTTTGTTAAGCTCTCAAGTGAAATATCATTCATTATCAGGTTTTGGCTTAGAAGTGGTTGAATATATTTCAGAGTAACTTTTCAGTCATTTATTCCTCATAAAAAAACACGAGATATCTCGTGTTTTTTTATAAGCATACAATAGCTTAACTGCCCGTTTATTCATGAATAAAAGAGGGTGGTTTTCTATGTTGAGTTGCTTGTTCATAAGAAAAGGCTGCTTCAATCAACTTGCCTTCTTGCAATTTACCGCCAATAAATGAAATGCCGACTGGTAAATGGTGTACAAAACCCATTGGAACCGTAATATGCGGATAGCCTGAAATTGCCGCAGCACTGGAAGCTGCACCTAAATAATGATCGCCATTGATATGGTCTATCTTCCAAGCTGGCCCAGTGGTTGGGGCTATGAGTAAATCTAAGTTGTGCTGTTTAATTAAACTATCTATGCCTTGGGCTTGGGTCATTGCTTTTGCTGACGATAATGCTTGTTGATAATCTTTATCCGCTAAAGGCCCTTTCTCATTGGCCATTATCATGATTTCTTGATCAAAAAATGGCATTTCATCACTTTTATTTTGCTGATTGAATTCGATAATATCGGCCAATGATTTAGGTAAACCTTTTGCCGTAGTTGCTAAGTACTTATTTAAGTCATTTTTAAATTCATATAATAAAACGGTGAACTCAGCTTCACCCCATTTATCCATGTCTTCAAAATTTGTCTTATCGATAATAATAGCGCCTTGAGCCTTCATGGTTGCGATCGCTTGTTCAAATTTAGCATCTAATTTTTTATGGTAGCCGGTTAAATTTCTAACAACGCCAATTCGTTTGCCTGCTAAGCCATCGCTTTTTAAATGTGAAAGGTAATCTATGGTTGAGGTAATTGCATCAGAGTCTTGCTTATCTTCAGCCACCATTGCACTAAGTAGTATCACTGCATCTGTTACCGTGCGAGCCATTGGGCCTGCGGTGTCTTGACTATGAGCTATCGGGATAATACCGCTACGACTTACCGTACCTAATGTTGGCTTAATGCCAACTATGCCATTTATTGCTGAAGGACAGGTTACTGAGCCGTCGGTTTCTGTACCCACCGCTACGGTTGCTAAATTTGCGGCAATGGCAACGCCTGAGCCCGAGCTTGAGCCACAAGGAGAAGTCGTTAGATCATAAGGGTTGAGGGTTTGACCGTGTATTCCGCTCCAACCACTTGAAGATGAAGTTGAGCGAAAGTTTGCCCATTCACTTAAATTCGTTTTTCCTAAAATTATTGCCCCTGCTTTTTTCAATTGTTCGACAAAAAATGCATTATTTTTAGGGTAGTTATTTGCTAACGCATAAGAGCCTGCGGTATTAGCCATACCGTCAAGGGTGTCAATATTGTCTTTTAATAGCACAGGAATACCATGCAATGGCCCAACAAAACCGTTCTTTTTAAATGATTCATCTAAAGATTTTGCTTGCGCTAAAGCGTGTTGATTTAATTGAGAAACGGCATTTAATTTTGTGTTATTTTTATCAATGTTATCAATACGAGCAAGGTAAAATTGAACCAGTGCCTCACTGGTAAGTGTACCTGCTTTCATTTGTTGATGAAGGTCGTTAATCGTATGTTTTTCATTGATATTAACCTGTGCTAAACAAAGATTACTAACGAAAAGTGAAAGAAAGATTAATCCAAAAAATTTGTGCATATTGTCGAGCCAAATGATTACTGTTATGGCTTTTATAACGTGAAGATAAGGTTTAGGTCTAGCGAAAATACGGATACAGAACTGAAAACCTTTATTTGATATGGAATCTTATTCTTACACTTTGTAGGAATGATAGGATTAGCATTGGCCTACTGATAACAGAAAACTGACAACAGACAAAACGCGAATAAGCCATCAAAATCTATTTTTGGATTCATGGATCAGAGATCTGTTTATCCATGAATCTGTATTTAGACTTTTTAGCTTATGCGATTCAACAGATTGTTTTCTATGTAAATGCCTTTATTTTTTCAAGAATACCTGTGCAGTCTAAGCCAAGTTCTTGATGAATTTCTTGTTGAGTACCATGTTTAATAAAAGTATCAGGTAAACCAATATTTAATATTTTAATGGCATAGGCTTTACTTAAAATGTATTCATTAACCGCAGAGCCTGCGCCGCCTGCAATTGCGTTATCTTCAACGGTTACTAAACAGGTATGATTTTTGACTAATTCATCAATCAATGTTTCATCAAGCGGTTTAACAAAGCGCATATCAACAACGGATGCATTAATTGCTTCTGCGGCCTTGCTGGCTTCCGCTAACGTTGTGCCAAAATTTAGAATCGCAATATTTTCACCGTCAACGATAACTCTGCCTTTTCCTATTTCAATGGTTTCATTAATGTCAGGCAATGTTTCACCTGTACCATTTCCACGAGGGTATCTTACTGCTGCAGGGCTGTTAAGTTTATGTCCGCTGGTTAACATTAATTGGCATTCACGTTCATTTGCTGGTGTCATGATCACCATATTAGGAATGCAGCGCATAAAGCTGAGATCAAAAGCCCCTTGATGGGTAGGACCATCTGCGCCAACAATTCCGGCTCTGTCGATGGCAAATAAAACGGGCAAATTTTGTATGGCAACGTCATGAATTAACTGGTCGTAGCCACGTTGTAAAAAGCTTGAATAGATTGCGACAACCGCATTATGTCCACCGATGGCTAAACCTGCGGCAAAGGTAACGGCGTGCTGTTCGGCAATCGCCACATCATAATATTTTTCAGGGAATCGTTGGCTAAATTCTACCATGCCTGAGCCTTCTCGCATCGCCGGTGTAATCGCGACAAGTTTTTCATCTTGTTCAGCTGTTTTACATAACCAATCACCAAATATTTTTGAATAGGTTGGTAAACTAGGCTTACTAGCGGGCAAGCTAGTGTCAGCGGGGTTAAACTTAGGCACTGCATGATATTTAATCGGGTCTTGCTCGGCAGCGTGATAGCCTTTGCCTTTTTTGGTGGCTATATGCAATAACTGAGGACCCTTAAGGTTTCGCATATTGGTGATGGTATCAACTAAACCATTGACATCGTGACCATCAATTGGACCAATATAGTTAAAGCCTAACTCTTCAAAAAATGTACTAGGTACGACCATTCCTTTAAGATGCTCTTCAGCTCTACTAGCAAGTTCTTTAATGGGCGGAATGTTTTTAAGTATGCGCTTACTACCTTCACGAATTCCAGTGTATAGGCTTCCTGAGAGCATTTTTGCTAAATGATTGTTCAATGCGCCAACATTTTCAGAGATCGACATTTCATTGTCATTAAGAACTACTAGCATATCTTTATGAATATCACCGGCATGGTTAAGTGCTTCAAACGCCATACCTGCGGTCATTGCGCCATCACCAATAACAGCAACCGTTTTACGATTTTTTCCTTCTTTCTCAGCAGCGACAGCTAAGCCAAGCGCCGCAGAAATAGACGTACTCGAATGGCCAACACTTAATACATCATATTCGCTTTCTTCGCGCCACGGAAAAGGGTGTAAGCCATCTTTTTGTCTGATGCTAAATAATTGATCACGGCGCCCAGTAAGAATTTTATGTGGATAAGCTTGATGACCAACATCCCAAATTAAATGATCAAATGGCGTGTTATAAACATAATGCAAAGCAACGGTAAGTTCTATGGTACCTAAGCCTGAAGCGAAATGGCCACTACTATTACTAACAGAATTTAATAAATAACGACGCAATTCTTCACTTGCTTGCGGTAAGCTTGCTTGATCTAATTGACGTAAATCAGCCGGATAATTGATTTTCGAGAGTAAAGGATAGTCGTTCAGGTTTATAGTCATAGTTATTATTTTCAGCAACAGTACTTGTACTTGGTAGCAACTTAGCTAGTTCTGCGAATGATAAAAGTCGCAAATTCCGATAGATTCTGTGTATTGTAAGGTAAATGATGTAAAGCTTGTAGTGCTTGTTGATATAAGTTGTCAGCTTTTTGCTGTGCTCCCTGTAAACCAAGCAGTGCAGGGTAGGTACTTTTGTTCGCTTCAATATCGGAACCAGCAGGTTTACCGAGTTCTTCTTCACTGGAAGTAATATCGATAATATCGTCACGCACTTGATAAGCCAAGCCGATTAATTTAGCAAAAGAAGCCAAGTGTTCTTTTTCTTCTGCGGTTACCTCTTGTGAACATTCTGCTGCCATTAATACTGAAGCTTCGAGTAAAGCACCCGTTTTTAAAGCGTGGAGTGTTTCTAATTGTGCTAAAGAAATGGTTTGATTGGTTGCTGATAAGTCAAGCGCTTGACCGCCACACATGCCTTGATAACCACTTGCTTTGACTAACTGTTGAATAAGGTTAATACGTTTGCTTGAAACCGCTTGTGAAAACGGATGATTAGCTAAAATATCAAAGGCTAAGGTTTGTAAACTATCACCGGCTAAAATGGCCGTAGCTTCATCAAAGGCGATATGACACGTTGGTTTGCCTCGTCTTAGGTTATCGTCATCCATTGCCGGAAGATCGTCATGTAATAATGAATAAGCGTGGATGCATTCTAATGCGGCTGCTATGCCGTCAAGATCATGTTCATTGACTGATAACGATTTACCCGTGATATAAGCAAGATACGGACGCATTCGTTTGCCACCAATCAATAAACCATAGCGCATTGCTTCAAGCAATTTGGCATCATTTACGGTTAGGCTGTCGAGTTTGTTTAATAAATATTGATTGGTTCTTTCTTGAAAATATTCAAGTTGGGTTAGCGTTGCCACAACTATGCATTCTCGTCATAGTTAAAATCTTCAAGTTTGCTGACACCTTTATTGTCCATTAATATTTGGACTTTTTGTTCAGCCTCTTTAAGCTTTGTTTGACTCACTTGACTTAAGCCAAGACCTCTTTCAAATAATGCCATAGAGTCCTCTAAGCTTAATTCGCCTTTTTCAAGGTTTTGGACAATCTGTTCAAGCTCATTTAGTGAATCTTCAAAGCTTAAATTTTCAATTTTTTTACGGGCCATTAGGGAAAAATTAATCACTATTTTATTAGATAACGCGCAAGTTACCTCAGCTAGTCTTATTGGTCAATGCTGCTTATTTTTATATGATAAAAAAAATAATATCTAATTAGGGTTAAGTTATTGACAATATGGACGATAATAACTGTATAACAAAAAAATACCAACTTCATAATTAATACGTTGTTTATGTTTTAGCCGATGTTAGTATTTGTATTCGCGTATCTTAAAACCTTAAGGTATTATCAATTTAAGGTGATGGATTTAGTAACATATTTGGGAGGCTTATGTGGATTTAGCTACGCTACTAGGAATTTTAGGCGCCATTGGTTTTATTGTAATGGCAATGATCTTAGGTGGCGATATCAGCATGTTTGTGGATACTCAATCCGTTCTGATCGTTTTCTGTGGTTCCTTATTTGTTGTTTTGTCTAACTATAATCTTGGTCAATTTTTCGGTATTGGCAAAATCATGGGCAAAGCGTTCATGTTTAAAATTGAACAACCTGATGAATTAATTGAAAAGTCTGTGGAAATGGCTGACGCTGCACGTAAAGGTGGTTTTTTAGCGCTTGAAGAAGCTGAAATCTCTAATGCCTTTATGCAAAAAGGTGTAGATATGTTAGTGGATGGCCATGATGCCGATGTGGTGCGTGGTACCTTACAAAAAGATATCAATTTAACTACCGAACGCCATGAAAAAGGTATCGGGATGATGATGGCATTAGCGGATGTTGCGCCTGCTATGGGTATGATAGGTACGCTTATCGGTTTGGTTGCTATGTTATCTAACATGGATGATCCGAAAGCAATTGGCCCGGCAATGGCGGTTGCTCTATTAACTACACTTTACGGTGCTTTCTTGGCAAACGTGATTGCGATTCCAATAGCAAATAAATTAAAAGTTCGTTTAGATGAAGAAAGACTTAATCAAGAACTTATTTTGGATGCTGTTTTGGGTATTCAAGATGGGCAAAATCCACGCGTTATCGAAGGCTTATTGAAAAACTATTTAGCTGAAGGTAAACGTAAAATTGATACCACCGAAGAGTAACTGAGAAATTTATGGCTGATCAAGAATGTAAATGTCCACCGCCGGGGTTACCCGCTTGGATGGGTACTTTTGCTGATTTGATGTCGTTGCTGATGTGCTTCTTTGTATTGCTATTGTCTTTTTCTGAGATGGATGTTTTAAAGTTCAAGCAAATTGCTGGTTCAATGAAGTTTGCTTTTGGTGTGCAAAACAAAATTGAAGTAAAAGATATTCCAAAAGGTACCAGCATTATCGCGCAAGAATTTCGACCTGGTAAGCCTGAGCCAACTCCTATCGAAGTGATTCAGCAGCAAACTGTTGAAATGACTCAACAAATGTTAGAGTTTCAAGCGGGTGATGAAACCTCTGCTGGTGGTCGCCAAGAACAACGTGGTACTGAACGTGGTGGGCAATCACAAAGTACGGCAGATGAAATGTCAGCGCAAGCGATGCAAAAAGCCAAAGATGAACTTGAGCAAGCTTCAGAAGAACAAGTTAACGAATTGGTTAAAAAAATTGCTGAACAAATGGAACAGCAAATTCAAGATGGCGCTATTGAGTTAGAATCATTAGGTCAACAAGTGATCATTCGCATCCGTGAAAATGGCGCGTTTCCATCAGGTTCCGCATTTTTACAACCAAAATTTAAACCTATTATTCGTGAAATTGGTGAACTACTAAAAACAGTGCCCGGTGAAATAATGGTCTCTGGTCATACTGATAACCAAGGGATTAGTTCTGAGTTATTTACCTCAAACTGGGATTTATCCAGTAAACGTGCTGTAGCTATTGCCCATGAGTTAGTGAAAGTTCCTGATTTTGATGATTCACGTATGTTAGTCGCGGGACATGCAGATTCACGTCCACTAGTGCCTAATACGAATGCGTTAAATAGACGTCGTAATCGTCGGGTTGAAATTGCGATTAATCAAGGTAAACCTAAAGAGACAGAGCCATTTTCCGTGATTAATAATAATAATTAATTCGTGATTGTGAACGTTGAGATTATAGCTTTGCTGTTTTGAAAATGAATTGAGAACAAAGTAAATAATTGAATTGTTAGGCTATTTAAAGAAGATCTCTTACGAGATCTTTTTTTGTGCGTCAATTCTTGTACATAACGCTTAGGCATAAGGTATAATGCGCGCCAATTATTTTCTTGGTTATCAACATCGGTATTATTTATGAAGTTTATTGTGAAGTTACAGGCAGAAATTGCGATAAAAAGTCGCCCTGTACGTAAGCGTTTTACCAAAATATTAGAATCTAATATTAAGAACGTTTTACGCCGAGTTGATGAGCAAGTGACCACAAAAATTAACTGGGACAGTATTGAAGTTAATACCAAAAATCTTGATGAAAAAAATCGAGAACAGTTAATTGATACGCTGCAATGTATTCCTGGTGTTGCTCAGTTTATTGAAGTGCAACGCACAGAATTTACTGATTTACATGATATTTTTGAGAAAACTTTATCCGTTCATGCCGACACAATCGCTCATAAAACTTTTTGTGTTAGAGCCAAGCGCAATGGCGATCATGAATTTAGCTCATTACAAATTGAGCAATATGTTGGTGGTGGTCTTAATCAAGCTGTTGAGAGCGCTAAGGTTAAATTAAAAAAACCAGAAGTGACGATTAACTTAGAGGTTAAACATCAAGAGCTTTTTATCGTTACCCATAAATTTAAAGGCTTAGGTGGTTTTCCTATTGCCACTCAAGAAGATGTTTTATCGTTAATGTCAGGTGGTTTTGATTCCGCCGTTTCTAGTTTTCAAATGATCAAAAAAGGCGCACGCACGCACTTTTGTTTTTTCAACTTAGGTGGCTCTGCCCATGAAGTTGGCGTAAAAGAAGTCAGTCATTATTTATGGAATAAATTTGGTGCCTCACACCGTATTAAGTTTTTCGCTGTTGATTTTGAGCCGGTTGTTGCCGAAATTTTAGAGAAAATTGAAAACGGTCAAATGGGCGTAGTATTAAAACGTATGATGATGCGTGCAGCGGCAAAAGTGGCTGAAAAACGCGGTATACAAGCACTTGTAACCGGCGAAGCTTTAGGTCAAGTGTCGAGTCAAACCTTAACAAATTTAAATGTTATTGATCGCGTAACCGAAACGTTAATTTTACGTCCTTTGGCGGCTTATGATAAACAAGATATTATTGATATCGCTCGTGAAATAGGCACTGAAGATTTCTCTAAAACTATTCCTGAATATTGTGGTGTTATTTCGAAAAAGCCAACCGTAAAAGCGGTTTTATCGAAAATTGAAGCTGAAGAAGAAAACTTCGATTTCTCTATTTTAGATCAAGTAGTAGAAGCAACTCGAATTTTTGATATTCGCGACATTGGTGATGCAGCAGAAGAAGAAATACATGCCGTTGATGAAGTCGCTAATATCGGTAAAAATGCTGTCGTTCTTGATATTCGTAGTCCTGAAGAAGAAGACGAAAATCCGTTAGAATTAGACGGTGTTGAAGTAAAGCATTTACCTTTTTATAAGTTATCCACGCAATATGGCGACTTAGATCAATCGAAAGAATATTTATTGTATTGCGATCAAGGGGTGATGAGTAAACTACAAGCCCTTTACTTAATTGATAATGGCTTTAAAAACGCGAAAGTTTATCGTCCATAAGTAACGTTTTAACAACACCTAGAGAAAGCCCTGAAGCTAGCATCTATTTTTGGATGCTAGCTTTTTTATTTGTTGCCAAAGTGCCGTGTTATGTGGGGTTGGTATGTTATGTATTGCCCCTTGTTGATGAACAAAGCCGTTGATATGGTCAATTTCAGTTTTTCTTTTGGCATGAATATCGCTACGCATTGAAGAGCAGTTTAACGCAGTATTTTGTGCAACCTTACAAACCGTTTGGGTTAAATCATGTAGCGATAAGCTTACTTCATGCTTGCGTGCAATCATCACAACTTCTTGTAAAATCGCCTGAATTTCCTGCTGAAATTTTACGTTTGCAATCACGCCATTATCGCAATTGTGTATCGCGGTTAAAGGGTTAATCACACAATTGATGGCGAGCTTAATCCATTGTTTTTCTTTGATATGTTGTTGCCAAGTTACCGAGGGTAGCGCTTCATTTAACATCTTGACTAATGTGCTGCGTTTATTTGCTGAAATATCACCCGCGATTAAACCAATATCACTATGGCCTTCGCCGGTATGCATAATATTAAAATGATCGGTTTTTAAACTGCCATGCGTCATTAACATCGCAATGTTCGCTTGGTTTTTTTTAAGTGGTAAGGCAAATGACTTAATGTCTATGAGTCCATTATGGGAGAAAATAATGGTGGCATTTTGATTAAACAACGGATGATATTGCAGATGTGCTTGCTCAAGGGCATAAGCTTTTAAGCAATAAATAATTAGATCAGCTTGTTGAAGATGTTCATCGCTTGCAAAGGCTATTATTTGTTGATGGCTTTGTTGTGAGCTATCTGTAAATGTCATGCGCTCAGGTAAATTTGTGACCTTGGCAGAGCATCGTAAGCTAACGTTATTGTGAGCTTGTTGGCTAAGTTTAAAATACCACAATAATCCAATGGCACCTTGGCCAATAATAACAATATTCATCGCGGCTCTTTTTCAAGGGACGGGCGTTTAAGCCAAACTATCGCCATATAAAGTGTAATGCCGACAACATCGGCTACAAAATCACTAACTTCACCTTTTCGAAATCCTAAATACAGTTGGCTTAACTCTGTTACAGCGCCATAAAAAATCATACAAAGACAGATATTTACTAAAGGTAGTGATAAGTTTTTATGTAAAAACCAGGTAAGACAATAAAAGCCTAGGAAATGGCCAAGCGTATCTATTTGTAAGCTTTGCTCAATAATAAATAGAGGTTCAAAAAAAGCGCTGGTGAGTAATATTATCGTCAAGATAACAAACAATATGATTGTAAGGCGTTGTTGAGTTTTCATCATCAGATCATAACATGAGAATTTGGCAAGGTGCCATGCGGATTATTAGTTTTTCAACGATACACTTTTTGTTATTATAACCTCATATAACCTTGTGAATTAGTTAAGTTAAGCGAGAATAATATGCCTTCAATGGATATAGTGTCAGAAATTAATATAGAAGAAGTTCGAAATGCAACTGAAAATGCTAGCAGAGAGTTAAGCACCCGTTTTGACTTTAGAGGCGTTGAAGCTAGTTTAGAGTGGAAAAAACCTAATGTTGTCGTGAAAGCTGAAGCGGATTTTCAAGTAAAACAATTAGTTGATATGCTCAGGTCGCAATTAACCAAACGACAAGTTGATGCCAAAGCTATGACTGTTGGTGAGCCTGAATTTTCTGGTAGAAACTGTTCAGCAACTATTTCATTTAAAGAAGGTATTGAACAACCTATCGCCAAGAAATTAGTGAAAATTATTAAAGACAGCAAGCTAAAAGTGCAAGCGTCAATTCAAGGTGAGCAACTTAGAGTGACAGGTAAAAAGCGTGATGATTTACAAGCAGTGATGCGCTTAGTCAAAGAGTCTGATCTTGATCAATCCTTTCAGTTTAATAATTTTAGAGATTAATCAAAAACGCTTAGCAACATTAAATTGTTAAATGACTAAATAAAAAGCCGATAATTTTTCATTATCGGCTTTTTCTTTCCGCTTATATTTAGCAGTTCATATCTTTTCATACCATTATACTGATTAGGTTTAGATTTCATCTGACAATCAGCTAAGAGCGAAATGCCGACTTTGGGAAAAAGCGGTTTATAGCCTGTTATTTCGACTTTGCGGACATTCACTATTAACCTAACAAAGGGCATGTATCTATTTGACACCTTAACCTCTTGTTATGTGCGTTACAGTTTTCTCTTCAGCCTTTTTTCTATTTGTCTTTTTTCCCAATCAGCACCGAAAAAATTTGTTATTTCAAAAACACTAAGTCCGTGAGAAATTACGCCAATTCCCCAACCAATAGCTATCCACCAAGCCCAAATGTAATTAGGGTTTGTTATTAGGTTTAAAATAAAAAATGCCCCAACAACTATTCCATAATTAATAAGGTGCGAATAAAAATCTTTTATGTCTTTTACATGTTCAATTATTTCAACTTCTTTATCCGAAAGGTTTGTTTTGGTATCCATAACCGTCTCCTGTTGTAAGTCTTGAATATTAACTTCAAAAACAGCAGCTAAAGATTTCAATGATTCCAATCCAGCAGTTTTTCCTCTTTCAATGCGTTGAATTGTTCTTACACTCAATCCGCTGAATTGAGCAAGTTGTTCTTGAGACCAACCTTTTTGTATTCTTAGTTTGCGAACGATCATTTATATATCCTTAGCTGTAGTTCGATACTGATTATCAACCACATACCCTTATTTTGACTACGACACCTACGTGACATATTCATGACACTCATTAAATATCAGCAGGTTACAAACATACAAAAGTACATAACGCCCCAATAAGGGGCTGATTAATAGTTTGCTAAAATTGTGTAGCGAAGAGAAACCGAGCAAACTGTTAGCAGTCCCGCTTAATTTTCTTGTTAGTTTACCTGCATTCTCGGGCCAGTTTTATAAGACCCATCATTAGCAATCATTTCTTTAATTAGAGAAAAATCATCTTTTTCGGAAAATACATATTGCTCTGAAAATGTTACTTGCAAACTATTTAAGAATCTCACATTTTCAGCGGTTTGCTTCATAGGAACACCTGTTTCATATGCTTCACCATATTTTACAAGTTTTGAAGGGTTTTTAAGCATATGAAGCATTTGAGGATTCATTATAGACATTTGCTCTACTTGCCTTTTAGATTTAATTGCTCGCTCTGCAATTGAAGGACAAGTAAACGCTAGAGTTAACGTAGTTGAAAGAGGTAAATGAATTTGGATACCTTTTAAACCTACACCTAAGTTGCCATAAAATCCCATATCGATATCGTTGTACAATGTTATTGGGTTGTCTGATATATAAAATGGATTACTATTACACGTTTCGTATAAAATCCATGATTTATTCATTATGTGAGTTATCACATCATTTTGATCTAATATCATCTTCAAAAATAATGTTTTTCGTTCAGATGACCCCTCACTACCCAGTTCTTTCTCAATTTGTTCAGGTGTCGCCCCAATAGCCTCAAATTTATCTGATACTGCACTCATCAGATGGTTAATTCGTTGAAGCTCCCCAAATGACCTACCCCTTTGGACGGCTGTAAATGTTGCAATGATGATTTTCTCGTCTTCAGTAAGGCATGAGATATTATTAGCGGTAATAATTTTTTTAATAATTGGAGCCGCTTTAGTTTCATAAATACCTAATATAGGTTCTAAACTCGCTTTTTCAGGGTGATCACTAATATTGTAGAAACTATTTCTTGTTGTAGCATCAAATACAGATTGTTGAAATTCTCTTTCATTTTTTTTATCAAAAGTGAATAAACGTCGTTTCTTATTTTTTTTCCCAAAGCCGAAATGATCTAATAAAAATCGAGGTACAGTATGCTGTTTTTTTACATCCGTGCTCAATTTAGACGATTGACTCATTTAGACTCCATAGGTGATTGGTAAACTAACGCCCACTTAAGCGGACAAAAATTGTTGGCTATAATGTGTCGCGAAGAGGAAAAAGCCAACTGTAATTTTTCCGTTTGATGTTCTTGTTAGGTGCGAATTAATCCGGTTTATAGATATCATCTCTCGTTAAACCTACCACACCATGAATATCATCTAATGGTAAAGAGCTTGATTGCTTTGGTACAGGCCTACGCCCTAGGTTTTTAGCTACTAATACTTGATTCAGGTTTCCATTTATATAAACCCCGATACCTAGCTCACATTGATTAGGCCAAATATTACTTGATTCATATCGATTAACTTTAGATTCTAGGCTTCGTTGGGATCCAGCATATCCTCTTAAAATATGTGAATCTTCAATTAACCAATCACCATCAGAAGGTCGAATAACAACGTGTAAATTGGGTTTATCTACAATTTTAGGATTAGTGAGTTTATATAACGTAGTAGAATCATTGCTATCCAATAGTTTTCTCTTAGTCTTTGACATTAACTTCCCTTTATATCTTTATTCTAAATTTGATCGCATTAATTTATATAACTACAAAACTATTTAAGCACCTAGCAGCTTATTATGGAGACTGCTCAGTAATGTCCGTTCCATAATTTTGATTGTTTATTAGTTAATATTCCATAATTTCAATGAATTAGAAAGGTGAATGTTAAATAAAATAGTTTGTGTTGGATATTGCTGAGACTGCTCAGTAATATCCAACGCTCATAGAAAACACTAAACCTATATTTTTTATAAAGTTAATTTATGATTTTTTATAGAGTAAACTTTGTTTATTAGTATTTACTGAGACTTCTCAATAATTCCCAAAAGAGACAATATTTGATATTTATTTAAAAGTTTATTCTTCTATATCAACGTCCGTTTAAGACCTTAATTTGGCAATTATGCGACGGTAAGATTTGATTCTGTTTTTTAATCGAATCTTACCGTTCAAGTTAAGACTTATTTCTCTTATACAGTCTACTTGCAAGTTGCTAGTTCGAAGCTAGCTTTTTTATTTCCTGATTTCTTCTGAAAAACCATTTTTCACACATTAAATCGAATCTTTCTTGGACATTTATTCAAAGCTGCTATTGATGCTTATTTGCCAGGCTTTCTTGATAGTGCTTTAAATATTCTTGGTGCTTATTTTGATGCCATTGAATCAATGATTTTGATTTCTCTACCGCAAGGGTTTGGTATTTTATCGCATTATGAATGTCATCAAGGTCTGCATAAGCTTTTGCTAAAGAGGATAAAGCATAAGCCGATTCAGGGTAAAGTTCTGCCGTTTTTTGATAGATTGCTAGGCCTTTTTGACTATCTTTTTCCATCACAGACTTAGCCAGAGTTTTTAATGAACCTTCTGCAGATACGCTAAAACCATATTTTTTCTGAGAAATCTTACCGTAATAATCAATAATTGCTTGTACACCTTGCTGAGAAGTTTTTGAATCTGGTGCTAAGTCGATATGAATATCACTAAATAACGCTTCGATAGCGTTTATCGTAGAAATGATAGGTTGTGACATGTAATAGTTGCTGGTATTTCGATGAACCTGCCAATCGAGAGTCTCTGGTGCTGAAGTTTTTAACGCCTCTTCGAATAAATCAAAGGCTGGTAAGTTACCTTGTTCGTATTGATGTGTACCAGTGGCTAAATAGAGAAAACGCATTTTGTCATCTGTTGCCGTTAGCTTCATTTTTGCTTGCGATGTGATCATCGCAAAGTCATTTGCTAGTGAAGGACTCGTGATGATATAAGCATTAAAAAGGGATGGTCGATTCAGTAAAGTAAATAGACCGAATGCGCCATTCCCCATAAAGCCGCTATAAATTTTAAAGCCATTTGTTCTATAGTTTTCATCGATACTGGTTAGTAGATCGTTTTCAAAATAATCAAGCAGCGAATTATCTTGTGGTTCCTTTTCTAATTGTCGAAATAATTCTGCAAATTCAGCATTATAACTTGCTGGTGTAACGACAATCGACTCAAGCCAAGGCCAATCACCATTATGGCTTAACCAATCATGTAAGCCGCTAAGGTAAGGCTGACTGCGTGGGTGTAAATCAAAAATAACAAAATATTTTTTATCCTTTGCTTTAGCTTCATGATAACTTTTTGGTAGGGTAACGTTATATTCAATTGGGCCTTTAAATAGCTTAGAGGATATTTTAAGTGATTGAATTGGATTAAGTTCTTTAATATCTGTCGCTGTTGTTGAGAAGGACAGGGTACACATTAAAATGCTCAGACTCATTACTAGTGCTTTTATCATGGTTAAATCCTTGTATTAAACTGATTTGCTTTTATTTATCTGCTTACTTTACTTAAGTGCATTTTTTAATGGCGTTAAATATTGCTCAAAGTGTTTCCACTGCTCAGTGGCATTTTTATAAATAGGTTGGCGAACTTGCTCTGAACTAGGTGTTTTTATCGCGCGTTTTGTTTGATGAAAATCTATACATGACTGTTCAAAGTCTAATTGACAAAAATCTAAGATTCGACCCACTTGTGTTGCTAAGTCATCAACGACATCTTCGTGGTGCACGGTTAACACTTGATTGGGCAATACCTTTTCCCAGTGTGCCATCAGCTTTAAGTAAGCCTTGTAGTATCGACCTAAGTCATCAAGACTGTAGCTAAAATCTTGCCCTTCAGCGAATAGCTGCTTAAATCCACTAAAACAACAGGCCATAGGTGATCGGCGGGCGTCAATAATTTTTGCATTAGGGAGAATAAGCTTAATTAAGCCAATATGCAGAAAGTTATTGGGCATTTTGTCGATAAAAAATGGTGCTTGTTGACGATAGGTTTTCGTTTCATTAATAAACTGTTGACCAAAACGTTTAAAATAATCGCCGTTGATCTCAGCTAAATTTTTAGGATATTGGCTTTGCGTATTGTTTCTGCCACGAAGTCTTGATGCTAAACCTAAAATATTATGTAGCTCCATAGTGCCGTCTACTTGGCTATGTGAAGCAAGAATTTGTTCAAGCAAGGTTGAGCCGGCACGGGGCAGACCAACAATAAAAATGGCGTCGGGTGAGTCTAAGCCTAAATGCCCACGTTGTTGAAATAACTCAGCGGTACAATATTGTATTTGATCATTAACTTGTTGCTCAATTTTACTGATATCGAATTGATTATGTGTCGCTTGTAGTTGATTACCATGTTGATAGGCAGTAAAAGCTTGCTGGTAATTTTTTCTATCTTCAAATGCTTTACCGGTCGCAAAATAGAGTTGAATACTATCGGTTAATGGCAAGTTTTCTTGTGATTGCTGGTGTTGCATTTGGGTAATTTCGTCATCACTGAAACGGTAGGTTTTAGTGTTCGCTAAACTCCAATACGCATCGCCATAACTTGGCTTAAGTTGATAAGCGGTTTGGTAAGCCGTAATAGCTTTTGAGATGTCACCGTTTGCTTTAAGTGCATGACCTAATTGTAAATGAAACTCAGCCACCGTGTTGTTTTTCGCGATGACTTGTTCATATAAAGCAATGGCTTGTTCTAGCTCTCCTAAACCGGTAAAAATATTGGCTTGCGCGACTTGAAAGCTAAGATTATTAGGTTGTGCTTTTAGTAAAATAGCCACCTGTTGTTCAGCTAATTGGTATTTGCCAATTTTAATCAGTAGATTCAAATATTGTGAGCGTGCGTAAATATGACTTGGCTCTAGTTCAAGCGCGCTAGCTAACAAAAACTCGGCATCATCATAGACTTTCAATTCAATGCCAATTTCGGCGAGTAAGCACATGCCTTCGATATGATGTTTATTTTGTTGTAAAAAATGACGACAAATTTGATCCGCTTTTAATACGTTTCCTTCGTGCATTAATTCAATTACTGCAAGCAATGCGGGTGGTAATTTTTTGAGTTTTGCCAATTGGTTGGCGGCAATTTGTACGTCATCAACACGTTCACTGTCGCGATATAAATTGATGAGCTCTTGCCAACTTGCCACTAAACTAGGGTTTAGCTTGACTGCTTGCTCAAAGGAGAGAATCGCTTGTGACGGTTTTGCTAAAGCAAGTTGTACATAACCTTGTTCTTGATAGGCTCTCGCATGCGATTTATTTAACTTAAGTAACGCTTGAATACTAATAAGCGCTTCGCTGTATGCTTTTTTATAACGTTGTGCCACTGCGATTAAATACCAAAGTTCAATGAGTGGTTGCTTTTCTAAAGGCTGAGTGCTTGATGTTTGTTCTTGCAATGTTGTTGCTTGTAAAATAGCCTCGTCGAATTTTGCCGTTTGAATTAATTGTTGAATCGCCTTAATTTGTGTGGCTAATTCGGGGGAAATTGGTTTATTCAACGATGACGCTCCATAAGTGTTTTTGTCGAGAAAAAATAAGCGAAAATACTGTAACAATAAAAAGCCGCTTGATATAGGTATCAAACGGCTTTTATTGGGATATTACTTTGGATTAGTACTTTGATTTATTAAGCTAATTTATTAAGTAATAGAAATATTTAGTAAAAATCATAAGAAAATCTAAAGCCAATGGTACGTGGTCTATTGGTCACAACTTTTGGAGTAAATTGTTGGGTATCAATATTTAAAGTAGCATTTTCATCGGTTAAGTTATCGATAAAAAGTTCTGCTTTCCATTCGTCGTTTGTTACGCCAAAACTTAGGTTTGCCAGAATGTAACTATCTGCTACATAACGACCGCCTTTGAATGTATTGCCATTACGGTCTTGGTAATTAACGCCAGAATAAACACTCGCTTCATTTTCAATGCTTAAACCTGATCCTCTGCCATAGATCAATTGACTTGTATCTTCAACCACATTGGCATTCATGGTCATACCCGTTAACCTATCGCCGGTATAACTGATAGAGCCATTGATATAACCAGACATATTGCCTTTAATAGGATAATAGTAACTTGCTTGTAAATTACCTGAAAATTCAGCGGTAAACGGTAATCGACTGCCCACTGGCGGTGCTATGCCAACAAGTTCGTCATTGACCGAAGTTAGCTCAGTATCAATCCAACTAAATGCGCCAGAAATAATTAGGCTGTCAGTAGCAGCCCAAGTAAAGTCACCATCAACACCTCTAATTTCTGCATCACCTACGTTATCAGTAAATACTAAGAAACTGATGTTAGTTGGATCAAATCGTGAGGTTTGTAAGTCAGATATTTCAGAGTAATAAGCTGTCGCATTAAAGCGTAGCGATTGATCGAATAACGTTGATTTAATCCCTAATTCTATATTATCTAAACTATCAGTCGTTGAGTAAACGGGGATACGAAATCCCTCAAAAGCACCTTCTTGAGACGTAGCTGAGCCACCTCCTACTCGGTTAGTAACTGGTGGTCTAAATCCTTCAGAGTAGGATGCAAATAGCATCACATCTTCTGAGACTTTCCAATCAATTGAGGTTTTGATGATCGTATCATCTACGGTTAACTTACCATCGCTATCTAATAAGCTTGTTTCTAATTGACCACTTGCAATAGCGGCTTGAATTGCCGCGGCTTCATCAGCGCCAAAAAATTCAGTTAATGCAGCGTCGCTTCCGTCACCAAATGCACGTAGTCGGCCACTTACATCTACTGTTGAAGTAGAGCCTTTATAAATATCATCAATTTGATACCAACGCGCGCCAAAACTTGCGGTAACAGTCTCTGTTAAATCAAATTCAAATTGACCAAATACGGCTATTTGATCAATGGTGTGAGTGACATCATTAATGAAACTAACTTCAGAAGGGAAAGGTCCACCATCACTATTAATACCCTCATTACCTGGAAGTGTACGTTGCAAGTCAGTAAAGAGAGGTAAATCAGTATTCGCTATATTAAATTGCCCAACGGTTGATAACTCTTGTGAATCATAAAAAATTCCGGCAGTGACACGCCAGCGGTTTTCTGCAGAGGTGTTTGCGCGTAATTCATGAGTGATACGCGATGCACTGGTATCTTCTTTATAATATTTTGTTGGATCAAGACATTCTTGAACTTCAGGTGCTGCTGAGTAATTACAAAGGTAGTAGGTAGCAAATAAGCCGCCATTGGTATAACCCGTGTAATCAATCGTTGAGTTAATATCTCTATCTAAATAGCCACCAGTGTAAACAATATCTAATTGTTCAAGACGGCCTGCTAATGTCCAAGTGGTTAAACCAAAATCGTCATTGTTATTTTCTGGTTGAAAACGATTGGTTGATTCCTCTCCCTCAAGGTTAGGGTCATACGCAAATACCCCTTCAGTGTCGAGAGATTGTTGCGTGTGCTGTACTAGCAATTCCCATTCATCATTAATCAGATAAGATAAGCCAAAACGAGCACCAGCATAATTCGTGGTGTTATAATTTTCTTCAACTAAGCGAGCATTTTGTGGTGACACTATTGGTGTATTTTCTGGATCGGCTAATTTTCCCCAACCAGCAGAAATTCTATCGACAACGACAGCACTGCCAATATAACCACCTTCACCAGGTACATTGAGAATGTTATCAATCCAACCGCCAGCATGATCATTATAGGCAGCAACACGTACTGCAATATCATTAGAGAGGGACATATTAAAATAAGCTTCAACAGAGTTACTCATGTCGCCGCCTTTTGTGCTGCTAATACTGGTATCAAAACCGGCAGCAAAACCATCGTGGGTTGGTTTATTCGTTATTAAGCGTACCGTACCTGATTGCGAACTTGCACCAAAGAGTGTGCCTTGTGGGCCGGGTAATACTTCAACACGTTCAACGTCAGTCGCGTATACATCTAAATTACGCCCTTGCATTGAAACGGGCTGTTCATCTAGGTAAAAAGCAACGGAAGGTTGTAGGGCTTGCACCGATGAAACGGAAATGTTTGTTTGGTTAGTAGCTGCTCCGCGCATGATTATTTCATTTTGTCCGGGGCCAGTACCCTGAAAAGAGACACTTGGTAAAAATTCGACATATTCATCAAAATTGGCAACACCAAGCTTTTCTAAACTATCACCTGTTATAGCTGTAACGGTGACGGGGACTTCTTGAATAGATTCCGCACGCTTAGTTGCGGTAACTTCGATTACTTCAATAGCTGATCTTTCTTTTTTGTTTATTTCTTCTGCATTGAGAGGGCTAGAAGCAGCTATCGCAGTGATAACTGCACAGTGCAGCTTGGTGAGTTTCATATTATTTATCCCTAATAATTATTATCATTCATGTACAATAGATACTATTAGAACTCTAACTATATTTATTGGCATTTGTAGTCTAGCAATATAAGTGTATTTTATCAAAAGCTTACTAGGTAAGAGTTTTTTATAAATATTTTGCTTTGCTATGTTGAATATATTGCAGGATGTTTACACCAAGTAATATCTAGATATAATATCAATTCAAATTAAATTTAGGGAAAGGCATTGTCACTAGCTACTAAGAGTCAATTAAATAAGAAAGTATTTGTTAGTGCTTCTTCTATTATTATTGCGTTATTAATTTATACCGCTTTATTACCAAAGCAAGCTCAAGCGTTATTCAATTTAATGCAAACAAGTATTGTTGATAATGGCAGTTGGTTTTATGTACTTACCGTAGCCTTTATTTTCTTTTTTGTTATCTTTTTAGGTTTTTCTCGCTATGGAGAAATTCGATTAGGGCCTGATCATGCCGTTCCTGATTATTCTTTAATGACTTGGCTTTCTATGTTGTTTGCCGCAGGCATGGGCATAGGCTTAATGTTTTTTGGCGTGGCTGAGCCACTCATGCATTATTTGTCACCTCCAACTGCTGAAACAGGAACAGTTGCTGCGGTGCAAGAAGCGATGAAAATGACCTTTTTTCATTGGGGACTTCATGCTTGGGCAATTTACGCAATTGTTGCTTTAGTGTTGGCATATTTTAGTTATCGTCATAATTTACCCTTAACATTACGTTCAGCTTTATATCCTTTAATTGGTGAAAGAATTTATCAATGGCCGGGGCATTTAGTGGATATTTTTGCCGTAGTTGGCACTGTGTTTGGTGTGGCTACTTCGCTTGGTCTTGGGGCATCGCAAGTCAATGCTGGTTTTAGTTATTTATTTGATATTGACGTTTCTATTACTAATCAAATCGTGATCATGTGTGCAATAACTTTGTTAGCGGTTATCTCAGTTGCTACGGGTTTAGACAAAGGCGTGCGAAGATTGTCTGAAGCTAATATGATTTTAGCGATCATTTTATTAGCGCTTATCTTTATCGTCGGCCCTACGGTATTTTTGTTACAAGCATATTTACAAAATATTGGTGAATATCTTGCTGATATTGTTCATAACACGTTTAACTTATTTGCCTATAAAAAAACAAATTGGATAGGTGGCTGGACAATTTTTTATTGGGGCTGGTGGTTAGCTTGGGCGCCTTTTGTAGGTTTATTTATTGCGCGTATTTCTCGCGGCCGCACCATAAAAGAATTTATTGTTGGTGTGACACTCATTCCTACCGTTTTTACTTTATTTTGGATGACAGTGTTTGGTAATAGCGCGATAGATTTGGTTTATAACCAAGGTGTGGTTGAACTTGGCGAAATGGTTAGCAAAGACTCTTCTGTCGCTTTGTTTGTCTTTTTAGAAAACTTTCCTTTAACGTCAGTCTTGTCATTTTTTAGCGTGTTAATGATAGTGATATTTTTCGTTACTTCATGTGATTCAGGTGCCATGGTGGTTGATATGCTTTGCTCGCATGGAAAAAATGATACACCTCTATGGCAGCGTGTTTATTGGGCTGTTGGTATAGGTGTGGTTGCTGCGATATTGCTGTTAGTAGGTGGGCTTAATGCCTTACAAACTATGACAATTGCAAGTGCTTTACCCTTTGCTATTGTGCTAATTCTTGCCATTGTCGGTTTAATAAAAGCGTTAAGGGTTGAAGCTTGTAAACAAGATAGCCAACAATTAACGGCGATACCTCATGCGACTAATGAGCACAACAATAGTTGGCAATTACGTTTAAAGAGTGTGGTGGATTTTCCCAATAAAACGAATGTGAATAAATTTATCAATCAAACGGTTGCCCCTGCTTTTGAATTAGTCGCGAAGGA
The DNA here is from genome assembly GCF_030546755.1 of Colwellia sp. 1_MG-2023. GTDB lineage: Bacteria > Pseudomonadota > Gammaproteobacteria > Enterobacterales > Alteromonadaceae > Thalassotalea_H. The sequence continues at coordinate 466,636 of NZ_JAUOPE010000001.1, read as the reverse complement.
GTTACAGGAAAATCAAATTAATGTTCGTATTTCGCATGACAATGGTTTGCGTTTAACGGTTGAACATGGAGACGAGCAAACCTTTGTTTATCAGGTGCTTGCCCAAAAGTACTCGCAGCCAGATTTTGTCCAAGAACCAGATGACGAGCAAAGTTATTATCGTGTAGAGGTGCATTTACTTGAAGGTGGGCAAGACTATGACATTATGGGGTGGTCGAAAGATGCGGTGATCAATAACATTATTGATCAATACCATAAACATCTGCATTTTTTACACTTATTACGTTAAATGAGGTAGCGTCAGGTTTTCTCTGGCGCTACATCAATCCCTATTAAATTGGTCAGTAATTGTTTAAAAATCGCTAAGTATTGCGCTCTTTAAATATGTTTTAGCTTACTTAAATATACGTTATTGAATATATGCCTCTTCATATATGGTGTTAAACGCAAATTCATTATCGGCATTTGCATTCATTTGCAGTTTTCTCGCAATATCACTCGAGGATATAACCCCTCGAATATGATGATTATATCTGTCTAAAACTAAACAATGTCTTAATCTATAATCTCCCAAAGTCGAGATAATATCTCCTACGGTAGCGTTTACTAGATCATTGAGTTCAAAGGCATGAAGTTGATATTTTGGGATCATTAAATCTTTTACCAATATATCTTCTCTGCGAATTCCTTTAGAAAGTCTAGCGATAATATTTTGCTCTGATATTTCATTTGTACTGATAATACCTAAAAAATCTTCTTCATTAGAAATAGCTACATTCATACGAACATGGGATTTTTGCATTAATTGTAGTGCTTGAGATGCGATAGTGTCCGCTTCTATGACTTGAGCTTTTTGATATTTAAAGTCGGTAAACACTGACAGGGCAGAAGAAGATAGATTTATATTTTCAGTACGGTCTAACGATAGAATATTGTCAACCGCTGTTAAATTGACTAATGGTAATTTTTTCATGGTAACCTCGTTTCTTGCACAATGTTGCGCAATTAATTTTTAAATAGTAAATGTGGTAAGTACTAAGTAAAACGAGGTGGTGCACGGGTATTTATAGTTGCTAAATATGCAGGATAAATAAAAGGAGATTGATAATTGTCTGATCGAAAAGCTTTACTAAATTGATAAGCTTTAGGCTCAGTGTTTAAGGTGGTGTCTGAGTCATCTGAATTTGGATCCTTTTTATTTGAAGGTTCAAATAACTCAAGATGGCTATTTTCAACATCGGCTAATAACGCTTGATCTATTGCACCACTATTACTTCCACTGAAGGAGATAATAGCCTGCAATATAAAAAATACTTTTAAGTATCTAATCATCATTGGTCATGTTATTACGATTGATAGCCATATTTTAAAGATAAGGCCTGTTAAACTAAATTTAAAGGCATCAATCGTAATTTTTAAAATTTATCAGGGTTAGCCATTAATCAAAAAGTGCACACCTATACTGGCGATATATCCTAAAACAATAACCCATGACCATTTTAAATGACCTAAGAATGAATATACTCCTTTGGTTTGTCCCATAAGAGCAACGCCTGAGGCTGAGCCGATAGATAACAAACTTCCTCCAACACCAGCGGTCATCGTTACTAATAACCATTGTTGTAAGTCCATGGTAGGGTGCATGCTTAAAACTGCGAAGACAACCGGTATGTTATCGACAATTGCTGAAAGTACGCCTACAGCAATATTTGCATAAGTAGGGCTCCAATGACTATACATAGCTTCAGAAACTAAGCTTAAATACCCCATAAAGCCTAAGCCACCAACACACATTACGACACCATAAAAGAATAAAAGCGTATCCCATTCTGCCCGAGCGACTTTTTCAAAAATATCAAACGGGATAATATTGCCATGCATTTTTAAGGCTTTTTCATCTTTATTTGCTTGCGCTTTACTGCGCTTTTTATCGAGCGAACGAGGTAAACTTAAACGTAAGTAATAGCCAAAAAATTTCAAATAACCTAAGCCCATCATCATGCCTAATACCGGTGGCATATTAACAAAGCTATGGCACATTACGGCTGTAGCTATGGTAAAGACAAATAAAGCAACAATTCTTTTTGCGCCGCGTTTTAATTGAAATGAGTCATCAAGGATCGTTTCTGATTTCTCATTCGAGATAAAAAAGCTCATGATAATCGCAGGGACTAAAAAGTTAACTAATGACGGAATAAATAACACAACAAATTGTTCAAACTTAACTAAACCAGCTTGCCATATCATCAAGGTTGTTATATCGCCAAAAGGACTAAATACTCCGCCAGCGTTAGCCGCAACTACAATATTTATACAGGCAATATTGATAAACTTTTTATCTTTATTGGCAACCTTAAGGACAATGGCACACATTAGCATGGCTGTTGTTAGGTTATTGGCAAAAGAAGAAATTGCAAAAGCTAAAATACCGGTTAACCAAAATAACGATCTGAGACTTAATCCTTTTGAGACCATCCAAATTCGTAAGCGCTCAAAGATGCCCCGTTCTTCCATTGAGTTAATATAAGTCATGGCAACAAGTAAGAATAAAAGTAATTGCGCATACTCTAAAAGATTATGATTAAAAGCATGCTCAGCTTCATCAGGAATGCCGTTTTGGGTATAAATCCAACCTATGATCAGCCAGATGATGCCTGCTGCAACTAATACAGGTTTAGACTTTCTTAAGTGAATTAAGTCTTCACCTATGACCAGTAAGTAGGCAATAACAAATAAGCTTAAAGCAGTGAAACCAAAAACAGAGTTGGTTAAGTCAATGCTACCTGGCTCAGATGCGAAAGAAGAAAAAGAACAAATTAAATAGAAAAAACAAAATAACAGCGATTTAAACATGAGGGGGTATTCTCAAAAGCTATAAATTAGTATAGATAAACGTGAATTGTTGGCACTATATCTACCAAGATTTATAGTATTAACGTTATGTTAACTATTATATAAATAATGCCTTAGTAAAGCATGCTATTTTTATGGTTAAGTAAGTCTTTCTTTAATTAAGTTATGTCAATTTTATCTATTATTTTTTCTTCTCTTCCGTAACAGATAATTATTAATTAAGGGAAGTTTCTGGGTGTAGGTCAATCCAAAGATTTTTACGAGATAAAGGTGTTTTATCGGACAGAAAAGGGTTCTTCAATGAAAAAACCTTTCGTGTTGTTTGACGAATATCATTGATGATTTCATCATGATATTTGAAAAATATTTGATTAAAACTTCCATCGCTAATGGCTTGCTCTAGCCCTAATGAAATGTCATGCGCTAACATTGAGTTTTCTTTTCCAACATAAAAATAATAGGCGGTTGGGTAATGAATAAGAAGGCTTTTTTCTTTAGTAATATTTAAATGTTTGTGCGCTTGAAGTTCAGCGTCTATCTCCAATACTGAACGGGGAAAATAATCAATACGTCCTTTATCTAACATATAAAATAAACCTTCATAGTCACTGCCTTTAGCTACTTTAATATGGTTACTTTCGAGTATTTGGGTATCACTCCAGCGATGAAATTGTCCAGGGATAAGCCGTTTAAATGCCGCTAACGTTTGAATGCTAGTAAATAACTTCTGATTATTTTTATTAATTAGCGGCATTCGCCAGCCATTTAGTCCTTTTAAAAGAGGAATTCTTATTGGAGTACTTTTGTTTTCTCTTGCTAATGTTGCTCCACCTATAACAATGTCTATTCCTTTATTGATATTCATAAAGTCAAAAGCTCTATCTTTAGGAAGCTCTCCTTGATAACTGGATAATTGATAATGCTTTTCAGGAAAATATGATAAAGCATTTAGCAATTGTTCGTATTGGTAACTTTTACTATTGGTACCAAACAAGATGAGTTCTTTGGCTTGTAATAATTGCGGGCTCAGAAGAATAATAAAAAAGAACAGGGTAATTTTATTCAGCATTGAAATTCAGTGTGGTTAAAGTATTTACTTATCATAGTTTATATTAAATATATCGTTAAGTGTCGTAGTGTGACCGCTATTTTTTGTATGAAAATTGTTCGCCTTGGTAATCCCTTCTTTACGCTTTTCAAATTGAACGAAAAAATTAAACCAAGAAAATAAGGTGAAAACACTATTCTTCTTTCATTAGATTAAGTAAATTAAGGCGATATTAATAATAACAAAGATGATTTTCGATGGCAGCTTCAAGAGGCGAGTTTAGTTCTCGTATTGGTTTTATCATGGCAGCAGCGGGTTCAGCTGTTGGGCTTGGAAATATTTGGGGATTCCCAACGCAAACGGCAAGTAACGGCGGTGCGGCGTTTGTACTCGTGTATTTAGTGCTAGCATTTTGTTTAGCTTATCCTGCTTTTATGGCGGAATTATTAATTGGTCGTTACGGGCAAGCTAACGCGGTCACTTCATTGCAAAAAATGTCTCGTACCTTATTTCATAAGCGTTTTGCCTTTTTAGTAGGGTTTGGCGGAGTCATTTGCGCGGCCTTAATTCTTAGTTTTTACGGGATTTTAGCCGGTTGGATGATTTCATATGCCATTGAGCCGGTAGCAAAAGTGATTGGTAGTGATGCCACAGCTACTTGGGTTATTTCTCAATCTTTACCTCGTAATATTATGTTTACCGCTATTTTCATGTTTTTAACGGTATTTGTCATCCGACGCGGCGTTGAAGACGGTATTGAAAAGTGGTCAAAGCGTTTAATGCCTTTGCTTATTACCCTATTAATTATTTTGATCGGCTATGTTTTTACGTTAGACGGTGCAACAGAAGGGTTAAATGCTTATTTAAATCCTGATATTTCGCGCGTGTTAGAGCCTGATTTATTAATTAGTGCTTTAGGACAAGCATTCTTTTCATTGTCATTAGGTACCAGTGTTATGGTGATTTATGGCTCTTATATTTCTAAAACAGAAAATTTAGTAACACTCGGTGCACAAGTAACGTTAATAGATGTATCAATTGCCTTTTTAGCCGGGTTATTGATCATCCCGGCCATGTATGTTGCGCAAGCGCAAGGTGTTGCTATTTTTGCTGAAGATGGCAGCTTGATCTCTGGTTCTGGATTAGTTTTCACTGTGTTACCTAGCTTGTTTGAAACTATGGGCGGCATGGGATTATTTGTTGCTTTTGCATTTTTTATTTTGATGTCTGTTGCAGCATTAACGTCATCAATATCAATGCTCGAAGGACCGGTTTCTTATGTCGTAGAGCGCCATAATGTTGAACGTAAAAAAGCGACGACTTTTATCGGTATATTAATCTTTATTATGAGTGTCGCTATCATTAGTAATATTAGTGTGATGTTAGACTTTGTTGCAACGCTGGCAACAGAATATGGCCAACCAATTATCGCCATGCTGTGTTGTGTCTTTGTTGGATGGATCTGGCATAGAAGCGAAATTTTAAAAGAACTTCAAGAAGGTAATGAGACCGTTGAGAATGGCTTATTTTGGAAAATTTGGCCATGGTACACCAAATTTATTTGCCCAACGGCTATCTTGATAGTGTTTATCCATTCACTGTAACTTACTCACAATAATAAAAAACCAGTAACTATGTTACTGGTTTTTTTTGGCTGATATTTATTGTAAGACAAACTCTTGCACTTGTTTTACAGAAGCCGCGCCCACCTTTCTATCGATAACTTCACCATCTTTAAGCAATAGTAAGGTTGGAATGCCTCGAATAGAAAATTGACTCATTAATGTTTGCGCCTGATCCGCATCAACTTTTACCACTTTGATATCTTGGTTTTCATTGGCAATTTGTTCTACGACTGGAGCAATCATTTTGCATGGTCCGCACCATGGTGCATAAAAATCGACTAATACTTTGCCTGCATGTTGGCTAACTTCTTCATTAAATTGTTCTGCAGTAATTTCGTTAACTTGACTCATATTTTTTCCTTTCATGACTTTAGCTGGTTTGTTTATCGATAGTGTATTTCGCTTGTTTTCATTTGATTAGTCCGGTTAAATAGAAAAGATTGTTTCATAAATAGGATAATAAAATTGATTGATGCGTTTAATGGTTATTTATACTTTGTAACAATTGTCGAACAAGGCTCGATAACGCAGGCGTCTCGTGTGTTATCAATACCTAAATCTAAACTTAGCCGACGTTTAGCTTTATTAGAGCAGCAATTAGGGAGTCAATTACTCTTAAGAACCACACGAAAGCAACAATTAACAGAAAGCGGCTTGTTACTTTATCAAGCATGTAAACCACATGTTGAAGCGTTGAATGTTATGGAGAGTTTAGTTCATGACAAACAAAATAAAATTATAGGAAAATTGAGTATATTATTGCCGTTAGAGTTTTTTAATAAGGTGATAAGTGCGTTGATCACTGAGTTTGCTTTTAAATATCCTGATATTGAAATTCATTGCCATCATTATTCTGATGCATATCCTGAATTTGATCATCAATATGATTTAGTCTTTGTTTTACATGAAAAAGCTTTACCAACTTCACATTGGATTGGCAAAACTCTATTAAGTTTTCCACAATCTATATATGTTCATGAGAGTGCTGATTTAGGGAATAAAAATGCCATTGAAGAGCTGGTTTTACATAAAGCGATTGCTGCATCAGAAAGCGAGCAATGGTTATTTAGAAACAAAGATAATGTACAAGTGTTCACACCTAATATTGCGATGGTGTTATCAAGCAATGAAATGCGTTTAGAGGCTTGTCAACGAGGCGTGGGAATTGTCAAACTACCTGATTATATTGCAAAAAATAATCCTAAACTGAATGTGCTTTCACTTGAGCATAATGTGATGGCGCAACAGTTAACGATATTATTTCAAAGCCGAAATATACCGGCAAAAACACGCACATTTATCGATTATTTTCAAAGTAAGTTAGGTTGCTTAACGAATGAATAATAAAATATATCGTTTAATCAACACTTGAAAAGTATATTACCGTTAACTCTAAGCGTTTATCTTTGGCCAAGCTAAAGACCAAGGGGCAGTTAATTGTTTTAACACGTTATTGATGTTTTCTTCTAGATACTCTTTACCAACTTTAGGAGGTAAAACATATTGATATTCTTTTTCATTTAGGGTGAATTTTAATGCGTAGGCATGCAAATATCCGCGATCCGAAATAGAACTAGCGTAGTAGTTAGGATCTCCAATAATGGGCGAACCTAAACTATTAAGCGCTACCCTAATTTGATGGGTTTTACCCGTGTAAGGCTTAACAATAAATAACCGGTTCCCTCGGTTAAGCCCATAACTAAAAAATTGACTAATCGCAGGGTTATTTTGACTACGTAATAACTTCCAGGTACCACGGCGACTTTTTTCCATATCCCCTTTGATCAAGCCTTGTTTTTTACGGGGCTTTTTATCACTGATCGCCAAGTAATATTTATCAATATGTCGGTTTTCAAATAACTGTTGAAATTGAATAGCAGCGTTTTTATTTTTAGCAAAAATTATTAAACCAGAGGTCATTTTATCTAAACGATGTACTGGGTATAAATCGTCTGGAGATAACGCAGTCTTTATTTGATTAAAGAAACCTTGTTGGTTTTCATCATCATGAAAACCAACGCCAGATGGTTTATTAACAATAATAAAATCAGCTTGTTCATCAACGATTTCAAGCTCATTTTCAATCTTGTCAGTCATTAAAAAGTGAAGCCTATGATGGTGTATATTATCAGCGTTATTCCTCCACCAACCAGTGCGTATGGTAATTGAGTTTTTACATGTTCAAAGTGATCACAACCACTGGCAATAGAGGCAACAACCGTGGTATCTGAAATGGGTGAGGCATGATCGCCAAAAATACCGCCACCTAGTACCGCAGCAACTAAAAACTCAACCGGTATACCTGTTTGCTGGGCAATTGGAATGGCAATCGGTATTAAAATGGCGAAGGTTCCCCATGAAGTACCAGTAGCAAATGCCATAAATGCCGCGGCAATAAATAAAATAGGGGCGAGTAAATATTGAGGTACTTCGACATTTAATAACTGACTAACATAAACCCCGGTTCCTAGCTCTTTGATGGCATCACCAAAAGCAAAAGAAAGCACTAAAATTGCTACAGCTGGCGCCATGTGCTTAATGCCTTTCCAAGAGTGATTTAAAATGCTGTTAAATGTCATCAACCGGTATGATTTAATCATGGTTACTAAAATTATCAACGCACTTACGATGGCCCAAAATACTGAAAATGAGCCTGATCCTCTGCGCATATCTCCTTCGCCTGTGATCCACAATAAGGTTAAGGTGATGCCTAATAAGGCTAATAAAGGCAACCACATGATCACGGCTGGCGCATGATGTTCTACATGATGGGTATTGTCTTGATTAATGACAGAATTTGCATGTTTCATTGGGCCAAAAACCCTGCCGCTATAGGCAGTGTAATAAGCCATGAGTACGGCAATAATGGCATAAAAGTTATAACCTACCGTGCCAATTAAAATGCCAACAGGATCATCAAAACTATAACCGTCGAGCAATCCTAAAACGTAAGCACCCCAGCCATTGATTAACAATAAAATGCTGATAGGCGCACAAGTTGAATCAACTAAATAAGCTAAACGTGCGCGGCTAAGCTTATGTTGATCAAAGAGCTTTTGGCTCGCCATGCCTGCGGTAAACATACTTAAATTCGTGTCGGTAAAAATACTGGTACCGACCACCGTAGGTAAAATAGCGGCTTGCCGTGAATTCTTCACAAGATTTAATCGCGCTAATAAGGCGATAAAACCATTTACCGCTCCTGACTGGTTCATTAACGCAACAAGTGCACCAATTAATAAACTAAAGGTGACAATATAAACATTGCCGATAGACGAAAAAACATTAATAAGTCCTACAGCACTATTGGTTATCCCTTCAATGGGTTGCCAATTAGCAACCATCAAAAAACTGAGCAACATGCCACTAAACAAAGCTAATAACGCATTCTTTCGCCAAATAGCAATGATGATAGCAATGACAGGAGGTAGAAGGGTTAAAGGACTATCTTGCATATTAGGTTTATTCTACTTGTTATAATTTCGCTAAACTTTACCTGATGTTCTATATATTAGAAATAGCTCAAGCAAAAATTACTGGTTAATATGACGAATAGCACAGTATTTTCTATCGATAACATTTAGAGAAATATATTGTATTGATGCTCGGTCTAATTTACCAATAGCATATTCGTTCTGGGTATTTGATAGTATTTTAGTTATATTCTTATAAGAAAATAACACAATAAAAAACTCGATGACCATTGAAATATCAACCATTACCCCTTAAATAGGTAATCAGTAACTGCTTCATGCAACAAGGATTATTTTGACATTATCTTTTCAACAATATATCAACACACTAAGTGATGATACACATCTTCAAGCTTTAACTGGAATTGGAAGAGGCATAGAACGAGAAGGGTTACGAGTGCTTTCTCAAGGAAGATTATCTGAGCACGATCACTATCACAACTTAGGTTCGGCGCTAACACATCCTAATATAACCACAGATTATTCAGAGTGCTTATTAGAATTTATTACGCCAGTTAGTCATTCGCCAGAAGAAGCGATAGCTCAACTGCGAGATACTCAGAAGTTTACCTTATCGCAAATTAATGATGAATTAATTTGGCCAATGAGTATGCCTTGTTTTGTTGACGACGATGATAAAATTGAGCTAGCTAAATTTGGTCATTCAAATGTTGGCAAAATGAAAACGGTATATCGCCAAGGTTTAAAAAATCGCTACGGTAGTATGATGCAAGTGATAGCTGGCATTCACTTTAATTTTTCATTTTCAGAAAACTTCTGGCAATCCCTCAAAACCTTAGATAATAATCATGATGAAATGCAAGATTATGTTTCTGCTAGATATTTTTCGCTGTTAAGAAACTACAAACGATTTTGTTGGTTGATCCCGTACTTGTATGGCAGCTCGCCAGCTATTTGCCCGTCATTTTTACAAAATAAACCCACTAATTTACCCTTTAAAAAATCCAAAAGCGGTTATTTGTACCTTGAGCATGCCACGTCATTAAGAATGAGTGATTTAGGCTATACCAATAGCGAACAATCGGCTTTACATATTTGTTATAACAACCTTGAAGGTTATCTTAACGGCGTTAAAGAAGCCATTAACATCAAATCTGAAGAATTTGAAAAAATAGGCATTAAAGTTGACGGTAAATATCAACAATTAAACAGTAATGTTTTACAAATTGAAAATGAGCTTTACGCGCCAATTCGCCCTAAACAAGTCGCCAATTCTGGTGAGAAACCATCTGAAGCATTGCAAAGCAGAGGCGTTCAATACATAGAGGTGAGGGCGTTAGACGTTAACCCTTTTGCCGATACAGGGATTAATCAACAGCAAATTTACTTTCTCGACATATTTTTAACGTACTGTGCATTAGAAGAAAGCCCAACATTAGATTGCTCACAACAAAATATTTGTGAAAATAATATGGATGAAGTGGTTGTCAGAGGGCGAGATCCAAAATTATTGTTAGATGATGATGGTATAGAAAAATCCATTGAGACCTGGGGCTTAGAGCTTTTTTATCAGATGGAGAAAGTAGCAAGGTTACTTGATAAAGCCTATCAATGTGATAAATATAGCCAAGCTTTAGCAATAGAAAAAGCAAAAATAACTGATTCAAGTTTAACGCCATCAGCTAAAATTCTCGAAATTGTCGTTGAGAAAGAACAAAGCCTGACCCAATTTGCCTTAGCTAAAGCAAAAAGTTATCGAGCAGAAATTCTAAAAAATGACTATCAATATTACTCACAACAATATTTCATTGATCAGGCTGAAATCTCTCATCAAAAACAAGCTGAAATAGAGCAAAATGATACGGTTGATTTTGATACTTTTATTGATAATTACTTTAAATAAAGAATAAAAAATATTTTATTTTCAGGTATTAGAATAGCAGCGTTATTAAAACCGTTATTGCGATAATATAATTAAATGATGGTGATAGAAGGCTTAGCCCTTAATTAGACAAAAAAAAGCGCGTTAGGGCAACGCGCTATATAATACTAGAAAGCAGTCCAGGGAGGTATGTGCTTCCATATTTTATGACTAAGGCTTTTTTTAATAGTTCAATTTTTATTCAATTAATCCTTACCTTTTTTTCTCTTTTTTTAAATAATTATCTTTATCAATAATTTATCTAGTATTTTTAGTGGATGATTTTTAATCGACGATTTCAATGTTGTTGAAGTAAATTTTTGATAAAAAAAACGCGTTAACTTAATAAAGTAACGCGTCTAAAACATGAAACACTAAGGGAAAATAAAAGTCTCGTATAATAAGAGCAGCTTTTCTTTTAAAAGTTCAAAATAAATTCGAATAAATTGATCTTTATTTTCTGAGCAAAAAAAAGATAAAAAAAACGCGTTAACTTAATAAAGTAACGCGCCTAAAACATGAAACACTAAGGGAAATAAACCTCTCATTAAGTAAGAGTATGAGCGTTCAATTAAGTTCAAATTAATTTGAAGAAAATAATTTTTGTTGTGAATAAAAAAAGCGCGTAACTTATCAAAGAAACGCGCTATAAAAACAATCCAAGGGAAACATAAAATAAATGTCTTGTAGGTATGAGGGGCAAATATCATTAAAGTTCAAAAAATTTAAACATTTATTATTCTTATTGAGTTTTGTTGCTTAACTTCAATCATTTCTGGCATGATATCTTCACTGCAAAATAGATATAAACATTATGAGTAAACATTTTTCTTTTTTCATGGCGCTATTGTGTGCGTTATTTTTGTCTAGTTGTGCGACTCCACCCCCTAAGAACCCTGAAAATGTATGTGAAATCTTTAGTGAGCATCGAGATTGGTATTTTGCAGCTAAAGATGCAAGAGAGCGTTGGGGAGTGCCTATACATGTACCTATGAGTATGATGTACCAAGAAAGCTCTTTTAAAGAAGATGCTTTACCTCCCCGTGACTACTTATTAGGTTTTATCCCGTGGGGAAGAGTAAGTTCTGCCTATGGCTATTCTCAAGCTAAAACCATGACATGGGATGATTATATTAGGGAAACAGGGAACAGCGGTGCTGATCGTGATGATTTTGATGATGCTATCGACTTTATGGGCTGGTTTATTTATAAAACTCAAAAAATTAATAAGGTGTCAAAGTGGGATGGTTATAATCAATATTTAAATTATCATGAAGGTTGGGGAGGCTTTAAAAGAAAAACCTATAAGAAAAAAGCCTGGTTAGTAAAAGTCGCTCGCAAAGTAGACAACCGAGCAAAAAGGTATAGTCGTCAATTAAAAGGCTGTGAAGCTGATTTAAATAAAAGTTGGTTTTGGCGTTTATTCTCTGGCTAACGGCTTAGATCACTCCGTAAAGGTGTCAAACTCAAACTCTGGATAACTTTTAAAGTAGCCATATAGAGTTTAATCAAAAACAGCGATAAATGAGCTGATTTTAACCTGTTTAAGTGAATATTATCATTCGCAAAGTCATGTGACAAAACACATCATTTTTAACTTTTAATACTACGAATGTTTTCTTAATGATTTATTGCTATTCACGAAAAAAACAGTTTGTAATCAATAGCATTTTTCTTGCCAAAATGTCCAATTTTATAGGAATTTAATGCTAAGCCACGTCCGCTTTGATGTTTAAAATAATGTAAAAAAAACTTCATTTTTTTAACAAAAATCGTTTGCAAAATCAGAAGTCGTTATTCTATTGGTCTTGCAATTGTTATCCACAGAAATTGTGGAAACATGATTTTTGAATAATAGCCTGTTAATAACTTTGTGAATAATTTAAGGTCCAATCACTATTATCCACATATAGATATTTTATTCGCTTGTAATTAATCGTTTATGCTTTTTTTATCCCGCCAGAATTTGATGATTATTATTCTTTTTTATCGATTGATAAGATTAATGAGATCGTAAAATAAACAATGCATTAACAAATAGGCGGGTGAGCAAATTAATTTTTAGAAGCGTTTTTTCTTGAATTAAGCGTTAGGGTAGTGACTGAATGACACGAAAACAACCTAAAAACTTTTAAGTAGATTTCGTGTCTTTTGGAGATGAGGTTACCACTAGGGCGTGTTGATCTTTCGAGGTTAAATTTCGTTCAAAATAATAGTCATTTATTCAAGGTGTGGGTTAACTAGCATGGTTGTTCCATGTAAATTGCTCACTATTAATCATGATCTCTATGTTGAGATTGATAAAAGTCAGGTAAGATTCTTACTGTTTTGATCATGTTATCGTTCACGTCAATTATTTCTAGAGGATAACCAGCGATTCGAACGCTTAAATTAGCTTCCGGGATATCTTCTAAATATTCCAAAATTAAACCATTAAGTGTTTTAGGACCATCGGTTGGAAACGCCCAACCCATTTCTTTGTTAATATCCCGAACCGTGGCACTGCCATCGACTAAAAAGCTACCATCAGGTTGCACATTAACTTCATCGCTAGTAGCAGGAGTCATAGTGGTGGTAAAATCGCCCACGATTTCTTCTAAGATGTCTTCTAAAGTTACTAAGCCTTGAATATCACCATATTCATCCACGACTAAGCCTAAACGTTCTTTAGCGTCTTGAAATTTTAATAATTGTACGTTTAATGTTGTGCTCTCGGGAATAAAGTACAATTCACGTACCGCACGAATTATAGTCGTTTTATTAAATTGATTTTTTGACAATAGTTTTAATGCGTCACGCATGTGAATGTAGCCTACTACGTCGTCTATGGTGTCTCGATATAGTAAAACTCGTGTATGAGTTGATTGCGTAAGTTGCTTTTGAATCTTCTTCCAGTCTTCATTAATATCAATCCCGACAAGCTCACTGCGTGGGATCATAATATCTTCAACGGTTACTTTTTCGAGATCTAATATACTCACTAACATGTCTTGGTCACGATCCGCTAATAATGCGCCTGATTCGTTAACCACAGTGCGAAGTTCTTCCGAACTTAAACTATGATGTTCACGTTGTTTATGGCTAATACCAATTAACGCTAACATGCCGTTTGTTATCCAGTTAACAGCAACAACCAATGGGAATAATACTTTTAATAATAACGACAGAATGATAGAGCTTGGAAAAGCCACTTTTTCAGGATACAAAGCCGCTAATGTTTTTGGCGTTACTTCAGCAAAAATCAGAATAATTAAGGTCAATGCGATAGTCGCAATTAATACACCCATATCACCAAATAATCGTAAGCCAATGATTGTCGCAATGGCAGATGCGGCAATATTGACTAAATTATTACCGATCAGGATCAAACCAATAAGGCGATCAGGTCTGCCAAGCAACTTACTGACACGTCTAGCACCTTTATGTTTTTGTTTTTCTAAATGACGTAACCGATAACGGTTAAGTGACATCATGCCTGTTTCTGAGCCAGAAAAATAGGCAGAGATTAATACGAGTATACCAAGGATGGTAAACAGCATATTCGTTGATATGTTATCCAAAAAAGGGATCCTATATGACTAAAAAAATAACTTAATTCTACAATAGATTAAGTTAAGAGTAGTTATACCTTAAAAAGCGTTATAAGAGAAACTCTTTAACAAATCGGCTACCAAAATAAGCCAAAGTTAATAAACTTGTGGCAATAACCGTTAATGTTAATACCCGATGACCGCGCCAGCCTTGGTTGTAATGACCCCATAAAATAATGAAATAAAAGACTAAGGCTATGATTGATAGTACCGTTTTATGAGCATTTTCTTTAGAGATAAAATTTTCCAAAAAGATAAAGCCGGTCAATTGACTCAAAAACAGACATGTAGTGCCGATAAACAAAATAACAAACAGCTGAGTTTCTACTTGCATTAATGGGGGGAGATGGTGCACTGCTGCTAAATTTTTTCTTTTCAGCTTCATATTAATATACGCAACTTGAAAGGAAAAAAGCGTGGCTATTACTAAAACACAATAAGCGATTAAAGCTAAAGTGATGTGGCTGAGCACGGTTAAATCTTCGGAAATTGCCGGAGTACCGTGACCCTGCGGTGTAAAAATCATCATTAATTGCCATAGCCCGGCAAAGCTATAAGTAACAGGGATTAACAAATTAACTTTAAATCGTAAAGCCAACGCTGTCACTGTTAAGGTAATGATTAAACTCACTAATGAAACAACGTTGGGGAGCGAAAAATTGACAACTTCTTGTTTAAATAAATAGTCAACAGTATTAAGCGTATGGGCAATTATTGCTAAACAACCTAAGGTTAAAATAGTAATGATATGGGGGCCTTTAGGATGAAATAATCGTAATACGACAGCTAATGTTGCTGAGATATAGCAAATAAAAGCTATTAAAGCGCCAAAATGAGAAAACTCCACCAATCACTCCATTAATACATGTTTGTTTTAAAATTCATTCTATTTAATTTACTAAAGCTAATATTGATATAAAGTAAACTTTTTCGATCTTATCAGAAAACCGTGCTTAAGCTAGCCTTTGAGCGAAAATTGTAGCAGGTTATTCCTCAACGGTTTGATGGCAAAAAATGTGATAACAGCTGCGCAGGTTAAACCAAACCAATAAGGTAGCATTTCATGATTGTGTTGCATTTGCTGACTAATATTAATGGCAAAATAATTGATGCCCCAATCAAGCAATAAGCCAAAAGCAATTGCCGAACTGCCAATCCCAATTAAATACCGAATTAACACACTCATCCCCATTTCTTTTTTAATGATCCCTAACGTGGAAATATTAGTGGCTGGTCCTGCCATCATAAAAACTAATGCTGTGCCAGGTGAAATGCCCGCTAAAATGAAACCTGCGGCAATCGGTGTTGAAGCCGTTGCACAAATATACATGGGGATGGAAATAGCTATCATTAATAGCATCGCTGGTAAACCACTGCCATAACTCAACAGGAAAGATGTAGGTACAAATGTTTTTACTAAAGTGGCAAAGATTAATCCGATTAATAACCAAATAATTAAATCATCAATTAATTGTGTGACTGCATATCGTAAACCGGTTAATGTTTTGCTAATAAATGTGACTTTCTTTTTTTCTGAAGAAGTATCACAGCAGCTAGGCGCTTCTTGCTTTGCTTTACTTGCACAACAGGAGGTTGGCGTGTTGCTTGAAGGTGGAATTACTTTGGCTGTCGTCACTAACAAACCCGTAATTATCGCAGATAATATTGCTGAAATCGGACGATAAATGGCAAAGATTGGCCCTAATAACGCGTACGACACGGTAATTGAATCAACACCTGTTTCTGGAGTTGCTACTAAAAATGAAGCCGTTGCAGGTGATGAAGCACCACTTCTTCTAAGTTCAGTTGCAACGGGAATTACCCCGCACGAACAAAGTGGTAATGGTGCGCCAATGAGCGCGGCTTTAACAATGGCTGATTTACCTTTACCTAAATGATGACTTAAAATGCTCGTGGGTGCCCAAGCTTTCATCATCCCAGCAATAATTAATCCTAATAATAACCATGGACTAGCTTCAGCACTTAAAAAAAGAAAGTTATTAACTAGTTCATTAAATATTTGCGTAATATCGTTCAACGTAATGTCGCTCTTAATCTTTCTTGTCGTAAGCTTATCATAGAATTAAAAAAGCGAAGGATAAAAGTAAACCATATTTCTACATGCTTTCGCCCTTGAAAATCAAAAATGACAAGCCATATCTTTAAGAATATTTTATACTTATTAGAATTATTCACCACGCACTTAATGCGTTGTTTATTACTTAGCTAACATTCGAGTATTACATGTTTGAAAATCTTTCTGATCGTTTAACCAAAACGCTAAAAAATATCAGTGGCCGTGGCCGATTAACTGAAGACAATATTAAAGATACCCTGCGTGAAGTGCGGATGGCATTACTCGAAGCTGATGTCGCTTTACCTGTTATTCGTGAATTTATTGCGAAAGTAAAAGAAAGTGCGGTTGGTACTGACGTTTCTAAAAGCTTAACGCCAGGTCAAGTCTTTGTAAAAATTGTTCAAAAAGAACTTGAAGCGGCAATGGGGGAAGTCAACGAAGCGCTTGACTTAAAAGCGACACCGCCCGCGGTAGTATTAATGGCTGGTTTGCAAGGTGCGGGTAAAACCACTTCAGTGGCTAAATTATCTAAGTACTTAAAAGAGCGTGAAAAGAAAAAAGTGTTAGTGGTTAGTGCTGACGTATATCGTCCAGCAGCCATTAAACAACTGGAAACCTTAGCCAATGAAATTGACGTTGGCTTTTTCCCGAGTGACATCAAACAAAAGCCTATTGATATTGCGAATGCGGCAATTGATCATGCCAAGAAAAACTTCTTCGATGTGTTAATTGTTGATACTGCAGGTCGTTTACATGTTGATGAAAGCATGATGGATGAAATTAAAGACCTTCATCAAGCAATTAATCCAGTTGAAACATTATTTACTGTTGATGCCATGACAGGTCAAGATGCAGCGAATACTGCTAAAGCATTTAATGACGCTTTACCATTAACGGGTGTTATTTTAACAAAAACTGATGGTGATGCACGCGGTGGTGCGGCTCTTTCTATTCGTCATATCACAGGTAAACCTATTAAGTTTATGGGGGTTGGTGAAAAAATAGAGGCGTTAGAGCCTTTCCATCCTGACCGTATAGCTTCAAGAATTCTAGGCATGGGTGATGTTTTATCACTGATTGAAGAAGTTGAGCAAAAAGTTGATCGCAAGCAAGCCGAAAAATTAGCCAAGAAAGTTAAATCTGGTAAAGGCTTTAGTTTAGAAGATTTTCGTGATCAGCTTGTTCAAATGAAAAATATGGGCGGCATGATGGGCATGATGGATAAATTGCCTGGCATGGGGAACATGGCAGATAAAGTTAAAGATCAAATGGATGATAAGGTGACCATTCGTATGGAAGCGATTATTAACTCAATGACACCGGGTGAACGTGAGCGTCCTGATATTATCAAAGGTTCTCGCAAGCGCAGAATTGCCGCAGGCTCTGGTACCCAAATTCAAGATGTAAATAAGCTATTAAAACAGTTTACTCAAATGCAGAAAATGATGAAAAAAATGTCAGGTAAAGGCGGCATGAAAAAAATGATGCGTTCTATGCAAGGCATGATGCCACCAGGTGGTATGGGCGGCGGAGGCATGTTTGGCCGATAATCAGTTTTTTTATCAATTTATTGTTTATTAAGGCAACTTAGGTTGCCTTTTGTATTTTCTGTTTTTTTAAATTATCCTCCTTATATACGTTAACTATTCCACTTATCTTCACTTGCTTTATCAGAACAACAAAAGAAATTTTCAATTAACCTGATAGTTTGCGTTAATGCTTGCGTTTTTATTAGAAAAGCGTAGAATACGCGAGCTTTTCTGTCACCCTGGTGTCAGGAAATGTCTGGAAAATTCGTTTTAACACTTAAATATATAGAGGACGATATGGTTACCATTCGTTTAGCTCGAGGCGGCGCTAAGAAGCGTCCATTCTATCAGGTTGTTGTTGCAGATAGCCGTAATTCTCGCGATGGTCGTTTCATCGAAAGAATTGGTTTCTTCAACCCGACAGCACAAGGTCAAGCGGAAAAATTACGTTTAGACCTAGACCGTATCAACCATTGGGTTGGTCAGGGTGCAACGGTATCTGATCGTGTGGCCAAGTTAGTAAAAGACGCTCAAGTAGCAGCTTAATAGCTTAGTTATAAAAGGTAGGTTTAGGAGCAATCGTGACAGAAGTAAAAGAAATTATCCTTGGCAAAATAGGCGCAGTCTATGGCATCAAAGGTTGGTTGAAAATACATTCATTCACTGATGAACCCGAAGCCATACTTGACTATTTTCCTTGGTCGTTAAAATTAGGAAATAACACACAATCAGTAGAAATTACCGATTGGCGCAGACATAACAACGGACTCATTGTTAAAGTTGGCGGAGTTGATGATCGTGATGAAGCGCAAGCTTTTGTCGGATCAGAAATTTTAACAACAGAAGACGCTTTGCCTGAGTTACCTGAAGGTGATTTTTACTGGCGAGATTTAATGGGAATGGCAGTTGTGACGGCCAATGGTTACGATCTTGGTGAGGTTTCCGATATGTTGGAAACTGGTGCCAATGATGTATTGGTTGTAAAAGCAAACCGAAATGATGGCTTTGGAAAAAAAGAACGATTAATCCCGTATCTTATGGACCAAGTAGTTAAATCGGTAAGCATTGAAAACAAACAAATTTGTGTTGACTGGGACCCAGGTTTCTAACTTGAGTGACGGCGTAAACAATAATCTTAGTAATAAGAAATTGTGGATAGGGGTGATAAGCCTTTTTCCAGAAATGTTTGACGCAATAACCGAGTATGGGGTGACAGGCCGAGCGATCCGAAACGGGTTGATTGAATTTCATAAATGGAATCCAAGAGACTTTACTCATGATCGACATCGCACCGTTGATGACCGTCCTTATGGCGGAGGTCCGGGCATGTTGATGATGGTACAACCGTTACGAGATGCCATTCATGCTGCTCGAGAGGCAGCGGATGGTAAAGCTAAGGTCATTTATTTATCACCTCAAGGACGTAAATTGGACCAAGCTGGTGTACGCGAATTAGCACAGCATGACCGACTGATATTTATAGCAGGACGTTATGAAGGCATAGACGAAAGACTTATTGAGTCGGATATCGACGAAGAATGGTCTGTCGGAGATTATGTTTTAAGCGGAGGAGAACTTCCTGCGATGAATGTAATTGATGCCGTAGCACGCTTTGTGCCGGGTGTTTTAGGACATAATCAATCTGCTGAGCAAGATTCTTTCTCAGACGGTTTATTAGATTGTCCACATTACACAAGGCCAGAAATTTTTGATGATGGAACCGATGAGGGGAAGTCAGTACCAAAAGTGCTATTAAGTGGTAATCACGAACATATAAAGCAATGGCGACAATTTAAGTCATTAGAAAGAACATGGACTAGGAGACCAGAACTTTTAACTGACCTAGCTCTGACAGCAGAACAAGTTAAAATGCTTGAGACTATTAAAGATAGTAATAAGTAAGACTGTTGATGACTGTGAACTCTAGGAAGAAGGTATTATGAGTAAAATTATTGATATGCTCGAACAAGAGCAAATGAAAACTGACTTACCAGCATTCGCACCAGGCGATACGGTAGTTGTACAAGTAAAAGTTACAGAAGGTGATAAAACACGTCTTCAAGCATATGAAGGTGTAGTTATTGCTATTAAAAACCGCGGCATCAATTCTGCGTTCACTGTTCGTAAAATTTCGAGCGGTGTTGGTGTAGAACGTGTATTCCAGACACATAGCCCAATCGTTGACTCAATTGAAGTCAAACGCCGCGGTGATGTTCGTCAAGCTAAACTTTACTATCTTCGTGAACGTTCAGGTCGCTCTGCACGTATCAAAGAGAAATTGGCAAAAAGATAATCTCTTTTTATCAAAAGTAGCTTAATAAAAAGCCTGAATAATTTATTATTCAGGCTTTTTTGTTTGTAATGTTAAAGCGTTATTAAAACTTCGCTGCAACCTTTACCGTATCATCAACGGCGCCATCACTTATGTAGCCAATTGCATCGGGGGTTTGGCTAACAAATTTAATAACCTCTGCTTCAGTATCTACCGACTTAGGGGCTTGTCCTTTACCAGTAAAAATCAATTTTGACCAATAAGCTTTTAACTGACTTTCTGATTTGCCAACGACATTATTTAAAAATTGCTCCCTAGCATCTCCACCGGTTAAGTCGATAGGGATGACTTGACTACCATCAGGAAACTTTTTGCTTTTTCCTAGGAATATTTTTTTAAAGGTTTTTTTATTTAAAGCATTCGCATTACTAGGGTGTACGATTACGGTGACTGCTTGTACATTCAAAGCGATTAAGCTTAATGCTAAGAGTATAATTGAATTAACATATCTCATCACTTTCTCCTAAAAGACTAAGTCAACGCCAACTGACATTATTTGATAATCACCAATATTAGTAATTTGGTTTTCACCGGTGAAGTAATCGACTTTTAATGCAGCGCTTGGATGAAAATCGTATCTTAGCGATATGCCATAACCATCAAATTCATTGGCAGCTAAAACACCTTGAAGTCCTTTACCTGTGGCTTGTAATACTGGGTGGTTAATACCATTTAGAAACCCGTAATCATCAGGTTGTTTGGACTCTTCTGCATGAACGGTAATGATATAACTATCGAATCGTCGACCTAGTGCTAAGTACCAGTTTTCGTTTGGTGCATCCACTGAGTCTTGTACGCCATAGTTAGTGTATTCAAAGTCGATTAACCAATCTTCATAGTCTACGCCAAATCCAGCAAACCAATATAGTCCATCTTTTTTATCCCAGGCAACAGCATTGGTAAAATTAGTTATATCGCTTTGTGTTGCTCCTAAGCTTAATGCCGCTTCAACTCCAGGCTGAATAGCTGGAAAATATGAATTAGCGTCTAATGATTCTGCTTTCATTTCTGTAGTAAATGCACCTGAAAATACTTTCCACCAATCACCCGATAAGGTCGCATTGACAGACATAATATCGTTGAGTCCTAATGGAACATTTCCAACACCGTTTAACGTAATATTGCCATCCCAGCTACCGTAAAGTACTTTAGTATCTAGTGTATAATCGCCATCAGCTAATTCAAATTGGCTATTTAAGGCAATGCCTTCCATTGTCGCGAAAGGAAAGCCTGTGTAAACCGCTTTTGGTAATCTTGAAAAATTATGTGCGAACCCTACTTTTTCGTACTCTGACTGATGAAATGTTGGGTTGGCTAATTTACCGACATTAATTGTGTGATTATCCGCTAATTGGTAACTAATGTATGCCCATCTGGCTTCAACATCAAAATCATTCTCACCAGCTGCGTAAAGTTGAATGATTGCGCTGAGGCCTTCTGTTAAATCGGCTGTTGCTTGCACAGCAAATAATGATTCACTTTTAAAGGAAATTTCACCCTCTTCAAACTCGCCAAAAGGCGTGGTTCCTCCATCTGAGTTTGCTTGACTTGCTCTAATTGAAGCAAAGCCATTGAGCGTAATATCCGCAAAGCTTTGAGGTATATAGAGTAGTGATAACCCTATGGTAAAAAATTGCAGTTTTTTCATATACTAATCTCCCTGAGTTTTAGTATGTAATTGAATGAATATCAGATTTTTATTACCATTTTTTAATATTATTATTGTAAATAAAGCTAAACTTTAAAGCCTTTAGCAATAATGCCTAAATCATTTGCTAATAGGGCTAATTTTCCACTGACTTCAGCTAATTCTTCTGAAGCTGTGTGTGTTTGCTCAGTACTGTTGCTTATCTCGTCAACATGAGAAACAATTTGGGCGGCAGATTCAGACTGTGCTTCCGTTGAATTAGCAATGTCTTCTGTCATCGCATTAATTTGTGCAACAGATGTTGTAATTTCATCTAAAGACTTACCGGCTTCACTCACTTGCTCAACACTATTGTCAGCTAATTCTTTTCCACTACTCATAGCGTCTACAGCTTCTTTAGCTGCAGCTTGCAGTTTTTCTATTGTGGTTTGAATTTCTATTGTTGACTCTTGTGTACGCGAAGCTAACGTTCTTACTTCATCAGCAACAACGGCGAATCCACGACCTTGCTCACCGGCTCTGGCGGCTTCTATTGCAGCATTTAATGCTAACAGGTTCGTTTGATCTGCAATGGCACGAATAACATCTAAAACGGCTCCCACTTGGTTAGCATCACTGTCAAGTTGGTCAATAACTTCTGACGATCTTTCAACAGTTTGGGCAAGCTGGTGAATAGTATTGACTGTTGTTGAAACTACTTCGGCGCCTTGCGTTGAAACTTGCGAAGTTTGAGTTGCCGCTACTGCCGCTTGTGCGGCATTGTCAGCAACACTGCGAACACTAATATTTAGGCTTTCAACAGCATCTTTAGTATTTTGAGTACCTTTTTGTTGCTCCATTGTTATATTATTGGTCTCTTCTGCCGTAGCGCTAACAGTAGATGCCATATCTGATAATGGTAAAGCTATGTCTACCACTTGCTTAATTGTGTTTTGTAATTTTTCGATAAATCGGTTGAAACAACGTACAAGTTCACCCACTTCATCTTTCGTTTTACTTTCAAGCCTTACGGTTAAATCCCCTTCACCATCGGCTAAGTCACTTAATGAAGCAATGACATTTGATAATGAAGATTTAATGCCTGAAACAATCGGAATAGCGGTACCAAATAATAATGCAATGGTGATAAACCCCATAATAAACCCAGTAGTTACTAAGCTTTCTGCGGAATTGTTAGCCTCTTTTATGCTATTTTCAAAAGCTGTCACATTTCTTTTATTAAAATTTTCAACAGTGCTAGTTACTTTTTCGTATGATTGATTCATAGCCTTCCCCATCTCAGGAAGTTTTGAAAAGTCTATAGTTTCATTAATCATCCCCAGCGAAAGAGCTTTTGCTTGAGTGTAGTAATCATCGAATTGTTGTTGTATTTGTTTTTTATCAGAAGAAAATTTAACGTGACTTTTACCGATATTATTAATTAATGACGAAATTTGAGCCGCAAGCGCATTTGCATCATCAATAGCTTCTTCTTCACCCGTTGTAACCGCACTATTAAGCATTTCCGAGATTCGTACAATGGAGACAGAAACTTCTTTTGAATATTGAACAACGGGAAACTGTACATCTCTCGCTTCTGAAAGTAACTGAACGTTATTGTTAGCTGTAATTGTCGATAAAATTAAATAAAAAATAAAACTGATTGTGCCAATAGTAGGTATCACGTAGATTTTTTTAGATATCGATAATTGATTGAGAATATTCATATATGTCTTTTTAATCCCATGCGTGAACGTCTATTATCAAATGTAGGACAAAAAGTTTATTTTTGTAAAAAAAATAGTGAATATTTTTCAAAGTATTAGCAATATTAATTCTTTTCATATAAAAAATGTGCTTACTAGCACGTTTAAAAAATTCGAAAGGTATCATTAAGATAAATTAAGATAAATTAAGATTTACTAAATACTCATATGACAGCGTTGTCATTGATTTGTTAAAGTGCTAATGTTTGTCAAATTAGAAAAATAATTTGTTTTTATTCGACTTTAGTTGAGTAGGCGAACGAATTTAGTTGCTATATGATAATAGCCATATAAAAAATAACTTTAAGCTTTAATTGCTCGACCTTTTAGTATTCATTGGGTTTAGCAAATAAATAGCAATTTACAGATCTTACAAATAAGAATTGAAGGACTTAACATGCAAGAATTGAAAAGCCGTTATCCGATTTTAGAGCAAGCCAAAGCTCATACTCACATTGATACTGCTACTTATGATGAAATGTATGCACAATCTATTGAGCAACCGGATGTTTTTTGGGCTGAACAGGCTGAAAAGTTTCTTGATTGGTATCAACCTTGGGATAGTGTCTCAAAAGTCGATTTAAAAACTGCAGATATTAACTGGTTTTCGGGTGGCAAGCTAAATGTTAGCTATAACTGCATTGACCGCCACCTAGCAACAAAAGCAAATGATACCGCAATTATTTGGGAAGGTGATGACCCAAGCGACGATCAAAAAATTACTTATCAAGAATTACATGATCATGTTTGTCGTTTTGCTAATTTATTAAAAGAGCGAGGCGTTAAAAAAGGTGATCGTGTTTGTATTTATATGCCAATGATCCCAGAAGTTGGCTACGCCATGTTAGCGTGTGCACGAATTGGCGCTGTTCATTCCGTTGTATTTGGTGGTTTTTCTACTGAAGCGATTCGTTCACGAATCATTGATGCCGATTGCAAAGTTGTGATCACTTCTGATGAAAGCTTACGTGGCGGTCGTGTTATCCCATTGAAAACTAACGTTGATGAAGCTGTTGCTGAATGTCCAAACGTCAATACCGTTATTGTCGTGGAGCGCACTGGTGGTGATGTTGCGTGGAATGACAAAATAGATGTTAATTACCAAACAGCAGTGGCTAACCAATCGGCGGTTTGTGAGCCTGAAGTGATGGATGCTGAAGATCCATTATTTATCCTTTATACATCCGGTTCAACAGGGACACCAAAAGGTGTTTTGCATACTTGTGGTGGTTACTCACTTTATGCTGCAATGACCCATAAATATGTCTTTGATTATAAAGATGGCGAAATTTATTGGTGTACAGCAGATGCGGGTTGGATCACCGGCCATTCTTATATTTTTTATGGCCCATTAGCGAATGGTGCAACAACCTTAGTTTTTGAAGGGGTGCCAACGTACCCTGATGCAGGCCGTTTTTGGCAAGTCTGTGAAAAACATAAAGTAAACGTATTTTATACTGCACCTACCGCAATTCGTGCCTTAATGAGTGTGGGCGATGAGTTAGTGAATCAATCTGATTTATCTAGTTTACGCATACTTGGAACTGTAGGTGAACCAATTAATCCTGAAGCTTGGCATTGGTATTATGAAGTTGTCGGTAAATCTAATTGTCCAATTGTTGATACTTGGTGGCAAACAGAAACGGGTGGAATTTTAATTACTTCATTACCTGGTGCCGTAGATATGAAGCCAGGTGCTGCTGGTAAGCCTTTCTTTGGTGTACAACCTGCTTTATTTGATAAAGATGGCAATACCTTAGAAGGTGAAAATCAAGGCTTGTTAGTGATGACTGGCAGTTGGCCGGGACAATTACGTAGTGTTTATGGCGATCATGATCGTTTTTATCAAACATATTTAAGCCAATATCCGGGTAATTATTTTACAGGCGATGGTGCAAAACGTGATGAAGATGGTTTTTATTGGATCACCGGTCGTGTTGATGATGTATTAAACGTGTCAGGTCACCGTTTAGGAACAGCAGAAATTGAAAGTGCATTAGTACTTCATCCTGCGGTTGCAGAGGCGGCAGTTGTTGGTTATCCACACGAAATTAAAGGGCAAGGGGTTTATGCATACGTTACTTTAATGGGCAATGCATCTGAGTCAGACGAGTTATTAAAAGAATTGACTGAATTTGTGGCAAAAGAGTTGGGGCGTTTCGCGAAACCTGATTACATTCAATATGCGCCAGGTTTACCTAAAACTCGTTCAGGTAAAATAATGCGTCGTATTTTGCGTAAAATAGCGGAAAACGATATTGATACTTTAGGCGATACATCGACATTAGCAGATCCAGCGGTTGTCGATAACCTTATTGCTAATCGAATTGTACATAGTTAGTTGATATGAATTCTTGATTGTAAAAAGCGCTTTGAAGCGCTTTTTTTATATCTCAAAATTAAGACAGATTGATAGATTTATTACACGCCGCAATTGTCGAGTAACGTGTTTGAAATTTTCACCATTAAATTTGTTGTTTATTAAGTAAGTTTTGGCCGAGCAAAATAATTATTAACTAACTTAAAAAAAACTTTGCCTTAGCCAAATATCATGTGTAAGATATTCATTACAAATCCAGTAAAGTAAAGTTTACAAAAGTTAAAAAATAGAAAATGTTTAATCATCAATCCCGATATTGTTATTACCTGCCTTTCTTTTGCTAAGCGTAAGCTTCAGTACTTTTTTACTCTATATTTATAAATCCTTCGCTGTAACAATTGGAAAAATTATGTCTAAAATCACAACGCCTAATACTCATAAGAGTACATTAAATGATATTCATATTAATGCCGAAGAAGTATTAATTACGCCTGAAGCTTTACGTGCTGAATTGCCGTTATCTGACGCAGGTCGTGAATTTGTTAAACAAGCACGAGAAGATATTTCTAATATTATCCATAAAAAAGATCATCGATTATTAGTGATCAGTGGTCCTTGCTCTGTGCATGATGTTGAATCGGCCAAAGAATACGCGAGAAAACTTAAAACGTTACAAGAGCAATACCAAGATAACTTTTATGTGGTGATGCGTGTTTATTTTGAAAAACCTCGTACAACAGTAGGTTGGAAAGGTATGATCAATGACCCTCATATGGATGGTTCATTTGATGTTGAAGCTGGTTTGCGCAAGGCGAGAGAATTATTACTTTACTTGACTGAGCTTGGCTTACCACTTGCCACGGAAGCTCTTGATCCTATTAGTCCTCAATATTTGGCTGAGTTATTTAGTTGGTCTGCTATTGGGGCAAGAACTACTGAGTCTCAAACTCATCGTGAAATGGCCTCTGGTTTATCAATGCCTATTGGCTTTAAAAACGGGACGAATGGAAGTTTAGATGTTGCAATTAACGCCTTACAATCAGCGGCTTCTTCACATCGTTTTATGGGTATTAATCGTCAAGGGCAGGTTGCTTTGATCAAAACATCAGGTAACCCTGATGGCCATGTAATTTTACGTGGTGGTAAAAAACCAAATTATAATGCTGAGAATGTCGCGATTTGTGAACAAGACCTTGCCAAACAAAACTTAGAGTTAGGCATTGTGATTGATTGTTCACACGGTAATTCGAATAAAGACTATCAACGTCAACCAATAGTTGCAAAGGATGTATTTAATCAAATCACGCAGGGCAATAAATCAATTATTGGCATTATGCTTGAAAGCCATATACATTCGGGTAATCAAAGTGCCGATTTACCACAAGACCAATTAAAATATGGTGTTTCAGTAACGGATGCTTGCATAGATTTTCCTACTACTGAGCAGCTTTTTGCTGAAGGTGAATCTATACTTCGAGAAGCATTAAAAAATAGAATTGCTTAGTAATGTTTTAGTAGATAAATAGTAAGACTGAATAGATGAATAAAATGGACATTGGATCTCAACTAACAGAGTTACGCGACGAGATTGACATCATTGATGGTCAACTTGTTGAACTGTTAGCAAAACGTCGGGCAGTTACTACAAAGGTAGGTGAGTTAAAAAGCCAAGTAGGCATGCCTATTTATGCGCCTGATCGCGAGGAACAATTAATAAAGCTACGTCGCGAACAGGCTTTGAACGCGGGGCTTGCTCCTGAATTAATTGAAGATGTGCTACGCCGCTTGATGAGGGATTCTTACGTTAGCCAAGATGCAAGTGGCTATCGATGTGTTAATCCTAAATGCAAAAAAGTGGTTGTCGTAGGTGGGAAAGGCCAATTAGGGCAAGTATTTGTTGATTTATTTAACCGTTCAAATTATCAAGTCGTGACTATTGAGGAAGAAGATTGGTTAAATAGTGAAGTAATTTTACAGGATAGTAGTGTTGTTATTGTTGCTGTCCCTATTCGTTTAACCAATACAATCATTCAACAACTTAATAACCTACCTCATGATTGCATTTTAGCGGATGTGACGAGTATTAAAGAGCAACCCTTAACTGAAATGTTGAATGCTCATACCGGACCTGTGGTTGGTTTACATCCTATGTTTGGACCTGATGTTGCTGGATTAATTAAGCAGACAATTATCGCTTGTGAAGGTAGATCACCAGAGCAATATCAATGGTTACTTGAACAGTTCCAAGTGTGGGGGGCTAAAATCTATTCTACGGATGCCAAATCGCATGACCAGGCAATGGGCATGGTGCAGGTAATGAGACACTTTTCAACCATTGCTTACGGTTATCATTTAATGGCCGAGGGAGCAGACATTTCTCAATTAGTTGAGATGAGTTCACCTATTTATCGGTTAGAATTACTGATGGTTGGCCGTTTATTTGCTCAAGATCCAGTTTTATATTCAGATATAATTTTTTCAAATCGTGAAAACATTGCCATGATGAAAAGATTTGCGCATCGTTTTCTTGAATTATTAGAGAAAGTAGAATCTGACGATAAAATATCATTTGTTAATATTTTCAATGACGTATCACAATGGTTTGGTGATTATGCGGATATTTTTTTACAAGAAAGTAAAGCTATGTTATTAAAAGCTAACGAATTAAAAAAATAAATTAATCTATTCTCTGAATATTGGACAAGATTCATAAAATGAAAATAATCATCATGTTAGCGGCTTCATTCGTATTTTTACTGGGCTGTGCACATACCTCTGAAAAGCGTGCTTTATTTGTCGGTGAAATTAATGGCGAAGCATTATTAACTCATTATCAAAGTTTCCAAACTCCTTATGAACAATCGAGCTTTTCAGCCCAAGAAATAGCGGTAATTGAACAATGGCCAGACAATGTTCATGTTGACGTGTTTTTTGGTACTTGGTGTCATGACAGTCAGCGAGAAGTGCCTAAATTACTGAAAATACTAAGTTACAATCAAAAGCTAGCTTATAAATTAATCGCGCTTGATTATCAGAAAACAGAACCAAGTGGTTTAGCTGCACAAAAAGCAATAGAATTTACCCCAACTATTATTTTATATAAAAATAACAAAGAACTAGGCAGAATTATTGAGCGACCGAGAAATAGTTTGATTACTGATATGAATGCATTGATAACATTAAGTAAGTGATTGTAGAGATAAAAGTTATCTCTACAACTTATTGATTATTAAGCGAGTGGCTTATTCATCGTCGCTTTTGAATAAACAGTGTTTTGTATAATCTTTAGCTTCGGTCGCAGTCCAGTCACCTTTTGGTTTTTCTTTTAATTGTGCACACCAATCTTTGCTACCTACTTCAGGAGCACAAGCGGTAATTAGCGTTAAGCTGAAAATCGATATTAATAGTTTTTTCATTATTTTTCTCTATTTTAGTTAATAAGAATATTATTAAAATTTGATCGCTAATCCGATCGAAATATTTGATTCCATCCATAAAGAGTCTTCAAATTGAGCATGACAAATTTCGTTTTCACAAAACATATTGTCATCATCGTCAACTAAGGTGGCGTAGCCTCTCAATTCAGTAATGATTGCAACACGATCTGAGAATTCGTATCTCGTTCCAAAAGCGACGGTTGCAGAAGGATAAAGCTCTTCGTTAACATTACTATCAAAATATGCACCGCCTAAACCTAAGGATACCGTTGTTACATAACTTTGCTGACGGAATTGGGCTATCCCATTAAAGTGTGCGTACATAATATCTAAAGCGTAGTTTTGCTCAGTTACATCGCTTTTGAAGTCATGACTAACCACATTTAACATTATTTGGCCTTGACCATTAGGGGAGTCTTGCCAAGCCACGGCAATGCCAAAGTTACCTCCAGCATCAACAGATAAAGCATTCTCTGTTGAAGCACCGATTAAATCTGAACTATACATTTGCCCTAAAAATGTAGATACCTCAAATTCTGTAGCCATGGCTGTAAATGAGAAGATAGTTAAATAAAGCGCCAAAACTTTCTTTAAAAGCCGCTGATAAATCATTGATTTATTCCTTTTTACTTTGAATGTGTTTTGCATCAATAAGCTTAGGATTTATTGAATAATTCTGAAAGTTTTTTCTTTGCTTTATCTTTCAACTTATCGGTAGCTTGTTTTTTTAACTGAGCTTTTTGCGTGTTTTTTGTTTCCTTCCAAATAGCAGAAAGTGCTTCTTTAACAATAACCGTGCCTAATTCACTCGCTGGTAACCCATCTTTTCCTCCAATATTGTTAAGGATAATATCAGGAAGTGTGGCGCTATGTTCTTTGTTACCAAGGGCTGATAAGTCGACGGTTAACGCAGTGCCAGCTAAAACGACTTTACTGACACTTAGCTTAGGTTCAGGTTTTGTTGATGGGGCATCTGAATCGATATTTTTTTGTTCTGCGTTAGGCATATTTTTTTGAATATTATCTAGGAGATCTTTGATATTTGATTGACCAGAAGCCGTAAACTCTACAAATGCTTTAGGATCTTTGATGATTATCGCATCAATGATGATCGGCTCATCAGTTAAACTTTCCACATTAATATCTAGCGTTACTTCACCTAAAGTAAACGCGTGAGGGTAGTTGTACCCAGTTCCATTTTCTAAACTGACGCCTAAAATACTGCCGGCACCTTTCGTTAATTGAATATCGACATTTTTAACGGTAACTTTTTGTTCTGTGACTTGTTTACCAACAGTTTCAATTTGCTGTTTTATAAATTCATTCAGTGAACCTCCTGCTAAAAACCATAATGCTCCGCCACATGCGAGTAAAATGACGACGGCAATTGATGCTAATAATTTCATATTTTATTTCCTATAAAATTGATAAATGAGAAGAAAGTTGTGATGTAAATAATTATATATTAATAACATGAAACTAAGGAAAAAAATAATAAACTTACTAGCGACTATTGAATTTAACATTTTTAGAATTGTTTGAATAAAAGCTAGTCACTGAGACAATCAAGGTAAGGTTTACTGTTGCTAAAGTGAATGTGATACAGCAATTAGGTGTCATGCTAATAAAGTATTAATAACCCTATGAATTACTAAAATTAAATCTCTTCTTTTGATCGCTTTGCCTAACTTTTTATGATTATTGACTCAATATCACTGCTTTATAATATTAAAGTAAATTTTACAATAAGTTGAAATCTGCATAATTATATTCTTGTATGTTTTTTATTCACTAAAACTTCTATTAACATAAAAATTATACGGCTTTAGCTTGTTTTGTATTCGACTTGCTTAAAAAGTAAACTTGAGATATAAAAAAGGAGTGATAAAAAATAACAATAATAAACATAAATATAATAAATAGGGGAATGAGTTTTGTTGAAAATTAATAAAAAGCTCTGGTCGTTTAATTTTGGTAGTTTAATAGCATTTTCATTTGTTTGGTTAGTCAGTTTTGGCAATACAGCTCCAGTACCTGAGGTATTACATCCGCATCCATTTTTTATTCTCGATTATTATTCTGGCTTAGTGACTGCTGTTAGCGCAGTGATGATGACGGCGTTAATCGTTATTATTATGGGAAAAGGCTTTAATCTTTGTGCCAGTGAACATCCTTTTTGGCTAATTCTGCCATCTATCTGTTTTATTGTTATAACGACACTTTCAGCATTTGAACTATTAAGTTCAATGCTTTTTGCTGTTATTCCTGCATTATTAGTGATGACGATTACCGCGATAATCTTTAGATTAACTAAGCGAAAGTTAAAGGTAAAATAATAGAGAAGTAACAGACAGTGAGCATTCAAAGTCTGTTACTAATGTTCGATATGTTAAGAACGAACTATGACAGTTTATCACTTGGAACATTCGTTGGGCTAATATGTTCTACAGGATAACAACCAAGTACTTTAATAAAATTCGTTAATGGCGTCATTTCGTTAATTGCTTCTTGTAAGGCCATATTCTTGATATTCGCTTCAAGATCAATATAAAACATTTCTTCCCATGGACGACCTTGAATCGGTCTTGATTCTAACTTGCACATATTAATACCATTATTTTTTAGTACCAATAAACATTCAACTAAAGCACCTGGTTTTTGACCCGTTGCCAAAATAATCGCTGTTTTAGCTGGAATTTGTTCGGCAACATCAATAGGTTTTCGTGCAACAAGAATAAAGCGGCTGTGATTCTCACTTTGATTAGCGATCGATTTTTGTAAAGCGGTTAATTTGTATAAATGACCGCCTTCTTCGCTACCTATAACGGCAACTGTTTCATCTTGTAATTCTGCTGCTTGTGCCATGGCTTCTGCAGTACTTTCACAATATTCAATACGAATGTTGTGTTGTTTATCAAGAAAGTTACTACATTGTGCTAAGGGCTGGCCATGAGCATAAATGGTTTTAATTTGACTAAGTGTGGTATTAACCGCGGTTAACAAACAGTGCTCTATTGGTTGAGTGATTTCGCCAACGATTGATAAATTAGTGTGCTGTAAAACATCATACACTTCATTGATACTGCCAGAGCTCGTATTTTCAATCGGTAACATACCGTAATCAACATGCCCTGATTCTACTTGTTGCATAATATCAGCAAAACTTTGGCAGCCACATTCTATAATTTTTTCAGCTCTTCGAGAAAAATAACGATGACTGGCTAAATAACTATAAGAACCTTTATCGCCAAGAAAAGCGACACTTACGGTTGGTAATTCAATGTTTGGATTTGCTAAGGTTTGTAAATAAGCTTGTTGATTTAATACCGAGTCTTCGATGATCATTTGAAACACGCTAGTCACATAATGCGCATCTAAACCGTATTCTTTAC
The DNA here is from genome assembly GCF_030546755.1 of Colwellia sp. 1_MG-2023. Classification (GTDB taxonomy): domain Bacteria; phylum Pseudomonadota; class Gammaproteobacteria; order Enterobacterales; family Alteromonadaceae; genus Thalassotalea_H. The sequence goes on along the minus strand of NZ_JAUOPE010000001.1, from coordinate 433,685 downwards.
CTTGATTGATAAGACGGATTAGCAATTCTTGTTCACGTTGTTGGTCTCTAACTGGGCGAACTTGATGTGCTTTACTTTTCGCAACATTTAATGTCAACGAGCGGCGTTCGGCAAATAATGCTAATAGCTGTTGGTCAAGTTTTGTGATCTTTTCGCGTATTTTGTTTAAATCTAATTCTTCGTTCACGTGACACCTACTATAAATGATATTTTGCTGTTTTCAGTTTTAATATTCGTCTGCATTTGCATGACGAAAATCTTAACGTTTGCTCAAAAAAAAACCTCCTAATGGAGGTTTTTATCGTGGAATAAACGACACTAACACTCCCTACTTAAGCAGTAGAAATAAAAAGAGAAATATAAACGAATGGTTAGTGTTTTTCATTGTTTAACTCTATCTAGCTCAAGATGATCTTTCAAGCAATTGTTTATACCATTTTTATGTATTTTGTATCTTTATTGCTATAACTGACCACTAGAGACATTGCCAAATAATGGTAAATGAACAAAAAATCCCGATTGCCCATACAACTGATCTTAACGTACCTTTATTGTATAAATATAAGGCATTATAAATAACCCGCGCGACAACATGCGTAATAGCGAGTTGCTGAATAAATTCTCCAGTGTGATTAGTGATAATAGCCAGTAAAATTGCAGGCGCAAAAATGATCACAGATTCAAAAGCGTTTTGGTGTGCTGCAAGTGCTCTAGCACCGAAACCCGTCAGTTTGTCTTGTTGACTGCGAGGGTGTTTGTTGTCATAGCCATTGAGTTTTTGCATGGCAATGGCCACGGGCAGTTTGGCTATAAAAGGTAATAATAATGCGATAAATAAACAAATGATTAATGTCGTCATAAATTTCTCTTTTAGGTTAATAGCTTAATAACGTTAAGGTATATTTTGTTTTGCCTGGTAAAAACGGGGAAGGTTTACCTTGCTCCCAATCTTTATGCCCTAAACGATAATAAGGACTTAAAGGATGTCCTGCTTGACTGGTTGGCATATGTAATATTCCTGATTCTTCATGGCCTGGTGATACTACCATCCTTTCTGAAGCGCCAAATGCTTTGCCTTGCACTAATGGCATGTAACTGTCGCCCGGTAGTGCAGTGGCAGGCATATTTAACCATGAAGATAACAGTGGTACACCATTGGTTATTGGGTGGCGAATATCTGTGGTATTTTGTTGGCCCCATGTTGCTGCTGAAAGTGGTTGATTGATAGTCATATCATGATAGGTTTTTTCTAGGGCAGCGTTAAAATACTCTGACCAAGTTTTATGTTTATCATTTAAGAAATGCTTTGGCTGTGCATGTATTAATTGCCATAAAGGCGTTTCAATTTGATGACGAATAGTATGAAATTGATAGTGTTTATCTAACTGAGTTAATTGCTGATTAAGCGCTTCAAACACTTCGTCTCGTAAGTTAATTCTAAAGTTTCTAACAAAACGATATGCAACTGAGTCGGTTGATGCTCTTAAATCTTCTTCAGATAAAACCGCTTTTATCTCTTGCCAATGCGTTAAGTGTTCGTTTGTTGTTTGCTGAATAGGTTGTTGGTTCAGCACATTATTGAGTATAAATTGCTGCCAGCGTTCTAAAAATTTAGCTTTGTTATCAAGTGCAATAGATAATAAGGCTTTTTCATCAAAAATTTCTTTTGCGAATAAATTATCTCTAATTTGCTGTGATCTAGCACCTAGCGCGTAGCCGCCATTGCCAATCTTAGCTAACATTTTACCACCTACAACTCGAGAATTGGCTGTCCATAAACGATGTTGTTGTGGTTGTTTGACATTAGGGTATTGCGACTTTGGTAAATATCCTTGCCAGTGATTTTTTCCATCTGCCCAAGAGGTTGGCACTTCACCAAAATCGGCTGATTTTTTTGGAATAGGACCAGCAATTGTCCAGCTAATATCACCGGCTTTATCGCCAACCATCATGTTTTGTGCCGGGATGCCTAATTGATTGGCAATATTAAAAGCTTCGTTAATATTTTTAGCCTTTTCGAGTTGTTGAGCATAGAAATTAACGGCTTGAATATCATGTGCGACCCAACGCAACGCGAGCAACTGTTGTTTTTCATTCTGACCAATTACCGGGCCCCAAATCGTTTCTTTTATCGTTATTTCGGCCGACGGTTCACCTTTTATCGCTATCATTTGCTTGTGATAAGTGAAGTTTTTATATCCTTCAGGTGTTAGATATTGGCTGTTATCGTCATTGGTTTCTAAAATAATGACATCATTCCAATCGCCATAACTATTAGTAAATCCCCACGCTATATTGCCGTTTGAGCCAGTAACCATTAGCGGAGTGCCCGGTAGGGTTAAACCTGTAACTTTTATCGCTTGTTCATTTTTATCTTGATATTCAAATGAAGCGCGAAACCAGGTGTTAGGTACGCGAATACCAAGGTGCATATCATTTGCGACAATAGCACTGCCTGTGCTGCTAATTTCACCTGCAACCGCCCAATTGTTTGAACCTGGAAAATCTTCGCTAGAATAATCTGTTTTTGCGACATAGGTAGGGTTAGTTTGCATATGTTGAGCAGAAGTGTTTTGCTGTGTTTGCCATGATATCTTTGGTAGTGGAGCCGGTGAGTATTGAGTGTTGTCAATGGCCGCATCCCAAATACTGCCTTTAGGGTTTAAAAAGGCATAAATGGCAGGGGAAAAATTTGCTTGAATTAACCCTAAAGTTCTTTCTCTCGCACCATCTTTATATTGTAAATCTAGATACATACTTAGTATGGTAAGAATGCTGTCTTCTTCGCGCCAGGCAACCGGCTCTTGTTGTAACAATAAATATTCAAAGGGTTTGGCTTTGAGTGCTCTTAATCCTTCATTTACGCCAATTGTATAAGCATTGACTAAGGCCAATTGTTCTTTCGGAAGTTGGTTAAGAATAGTAACTGCACGATCTCTAAAACGGTGTAATCGAATTGATTTATCGTAATTTACTGCCATTGCTCCAAAGAGGCTTGCAAGCTCTCCTGCGGCATTTCTTCTCAGTAAATCCATTTGAAAAAAGCGCTCTTGTGCGTGTATAAACCCCGTTGCAACGGCTAGGTCAGCCCGACTGTCTGTTTTGATTGTCGGTATGCCTTGAATATCTCTATCTATTATTGCATTGGCAGAAAGTCCCATGATAGTCGTTTTCCCTGACAGCACGGGCAAAGCGCTATCAACTTGACTGTAAATCCAAGTGGCAAAAGTTGATAAAATCAATAATAAAACTAAAAAACCACTGAGCAGAATCTTTTTCACTTTTTTCATCGAGCTGTTGCCTTGAGACAATAATTATTACGAAAGAATTGAGAGAGTACCTTAAAAATCTAGGGTTAACAAACTTACAAAGAGATCTGATGGTTCATTATGAAAATTAAATAACTTATTGTTTTATAATGTTTTGTGATGACTGTTAAATAAACATAAAGATACTAACTATAACTTTTTGAATGATAGAATCTTTAAAATGTTACTAACTGTTTAATCTGTCATTAACCGTTACACTTGTTCGATTGTTACAACATTTTTAGCTTGATATTTTAACGAGAATCTCTCGCTAGTAACTGTTTTATTATGTCAAATATAAGTCCATGGAAGAAAGACTTTCCTATTTTTGTACCACAAGCCCAACCTTATTTATGTTATTTAGATACAGCGGCCACTTGTTTAACTCCTAAGCATGTTGCCGAAGCAATGTTTCATTACCAGTGTTATTCACATGCTAATTGTCACCAAGAACAATACCAAGTTAGTTCATCAGAAATAGATACATTGGAACAAGCGCGTGAAAAAGTTGCTACTTTTATCGGCGCTGAACAACGGCAAAGTATTATTTTTAACACAGGGACAACAGACGGAATTAATTTAATCGCCTATAGCTTTGTAGAACCATTAATCATAGCGGCTATAAAAAAAGGTCAACATTGTAATATTGTTATTTCAGCGGCAGAACATCATTCAAACATTCTTGCTTGGCAACGATTAGTGCAAATGTATCAAGTAGAATTAAGAATCGCTCCTTTAGCCATTGATGGCTTAATTGATGTCGCCAGGCTTAGCTTATTGCTTGATGATAATACTTGTATTTTAGCCTTTAGCCATTGTTCAAATGTTATTGGAAAAATGAATTCCGTAGAAAAAATTTGTCAATTAGCTAAAAGTAAAGGTATTCCAACGTTAATTGATGGTGCGCAAGCGGTACTTCGATCTCAAACCAATGTTAAAAAAATAGACTGTGATTTTTATGTGTTTTCCGCCCACAAAATTTATGGGCCTACCGGGTGTGGTGTTTTATATGCTAAGCCTGAGGTGTTGAACCAAATGATCCCATATCAATGGGGGGCTGGCATGGTTAAACATGTTGATTATAAGCAGTGTGAGTTTCTAAAGGGTCCCACTGTGTTTGAATCAAGCACGGTAAATATGGCAAGTATTGTTGGTTTAATAGAAGCCATCGATTATCTTTATGATTTATCAATCAAAGATATCAATTTATATTTGGATGATCTCGCGATGTATATGCACAAGTCACTTAGTGAGTTATCTTTTTATCGCCCCATCGTCGATAAAAAAATAACTTTAAGGCGTGAAAAAATGCCAACCTTGGTGAGTTTTCAATGTCAAAACTTACATTGCCAAGATGTAGCAAGTTTATTAAGTAGTGAAAATATCGCTTTAAGTTGTGGTAAACATGCCGCTCAACCGTTACATAATGCCTTAGCTTTAGATGAAACACTGAGAGTTTCACTAGGCATCTATAATGGGTATGCTGATATTGACCAATTGATCGCGAGTTTAATTCATTGTGAGCAGATGATGTCAATGGAACACTTAGTATAAGTGAATTAGTGCTTTGCAGATAAACCGTTGATCGTTACTATCGTTACTTACCTGATTAATGCCTTTGTGAGTAAAAATTTTAAATGTCAGCAAAACTTGAAATTATCATTCTTGCCGCAGGAAATTCTTCACGATTAGGTCAAGCAAAACAATTAGTCACGTTTCATGGCGAAAGTTTATTGGCCCGTCAATGTAAAATAGCGAAACAAATCTCGGAAAATGTCAGTTGTGTGCTAGGTTTTCAAGCACAGAAGATGAAGAATCAGATTGAAGATGCGAGTATCAAGGTTGTGATTAATAACCAGTGGCAAACAGGACTTGCTTCATCTATTGCAAAAGGTGTTGCTGCAATAGACGACGATACAGATGCTGTGATGTTAATGTTAGTGGATCAATGGCAATTAGAGGTGACACATTATCTTCGTATTAAAAATCTATGGCACAAAAATCCTGAACATATTATTAGTGCAGCACAACTGAACAATGACAAAATGCTCACTACTCCACCCGTTATTTTTCCTGCTTATTGCTTTTCACACCTAAGCCAGTTAGCAAGTGGCAGCGGTGCTAAGTCAGTGATCAAACATTTTCATCATCAATTAATGACAGAACTAATGCCTGAAGCTTTTGTTGATTTAGATATACCTGAGCAATTGCAATTATTAAAAAACAGCGAAGTGAGTCGATAAAAACTGAATAAACTGCGATAGATGCTACTAAATCTAAATTTACTTGATAAAATAACCGCCATTAAATTTTAGCAAGCGTTGATGGGGTCGATATGGCATCTCTGCAAGAGCAATTACTGAAAGCTGGACTTACTACCAAACAAAAAGCACGACAAGCTAACAGTGACAAACGAAAAAAAAATAAACAAAAGCGTAGTGGCGTTGAAGTAGAAACATCGTTACAAGAAAAAATAAAGCAAGATTTAGTTAAAGCGCAACAAGAAAAACAAGCGAAAGATCAAGCGCTCAATGAAGAAAAGAAACAGCAACTTGAGAAAAAAGAACAACAACTGAGAATTCTGCAAATTTTGCAACATCACCAGTTAAAAAATTGTACGGGTGAAAGCGAATATAATTATACGTTCGACAACAAAATTAAAAAATTATATCTTGATGAAGTGACACATCGAGCCTTAGTTAATGGGCGATTAGCGTTATGCGGTCAAGATGATATTACTTACATTGTTACCAGTGAAACCGCTGAAAAATTAGCCGAGTTAGATGCATCAGTCATTTTATTGAAGAATGAGAAAGTACAATCGGAAGAGATTGAAGAAGATGATCCGTATGCAGATTATCAAATTCCGGATGATCTAATGTGGTAATCCCGTTAAAGCACTAAGTTAATCGCCGTACTTTTTATAGTAACTCAACCATTGTTTTGTTAAACTCGCGCGCTTAAATTTTATGCTGTTTTAGTCGGTCGCTGCATCTTTATAATTTTTACCGACTTATCATTGATAGGATGTTGTTATGTTTATTATTCGTTGGGTACTTGGCCGAATTATTTTATTTTTTGATTTTATTTTTTCACCATCAAAACCTAAAAGAGCGGCTCAACTGCAAACGGAAATTGATGAAAGTACTAAGCACTTAAGCTTATATCAATTACCGGCGTGCCCGTTTTGTGTAAAAGTGCGCCGTGCAATAAAGCGTGGTGGCTTAAATATCGAACTAAGAAACATTAATCAAAATGAAAATTATCGCGCAGAATTGATCGCACAAGGCGGTAAAAAAACAGTGCCTTGTTTACGCATTGTTGAAGAAGATCAATCAGTGAGTTGGTTATATGAATCTTCAGAAATTAACCAATACCTTCAACAGTTTGTACGTTAACTTGTAGTTAAATCGGCAATAAAAAACAAACAATCGAATTATTTTGCTACTTTAATGGTCTAGCTTTAAAACGCCTTAATGTTTTAATTACCGGTAAGTAGCAATTATGATCAAAAATATTACCCGCAAGTCATCACCATGGCAGTTAACTGAGAATCAAGTTACCGACGAAACCGTTTATGTTAACCGCAGACAAGCGCTTAAAAAAATGGGCTTTGTTGGTGCTACTGCACTGTTATCAACACATACGCAAGCCGATTGGTTTACTAAAACAGCCACTACACCTTTTGCTAGACAAGCGTTAACTGCTTCACCAACTATCACTACAGATGAAGCTCTTACCCCAGAAGCGAAAGTTATTAGTCATAATAATTTTTATGAATTTGGTACTGCTAAAAACGATCCTGTTGAAAATGCTCAACAATTTAAAGTAAATCCTTGGCAATTATCCATTTCAGGGCAAGTAGATAACCCTATTACCTTAGATTATGAGGACTTATATAAAAGCTTTCCCTTAGAAGAGCGAATTTATCGATTAAGATGTGTCGAAGCGTGGTCTATGGTGATCCCATGGATTGGCTTTCCATTAGCTGATCTCATCAAAAAAGCCCAACCTAACAGTAAAGCTAAATATGTTGCTTTTGAAACCTTATATGACCCAAAACAAATGCCCGGACAGTCAAGTCGCAGAATAGGTGGCGGGATAGATTATCCATATGTTGAAGGGTTACGTCTTGATGAAGCGATGAATCCTTTAACTTTATTGAGCGTTGGGCTTTATGGCAAAACATTACCAGCACAAAATGGTGCGCCAATTCGTTTGGTGGTGCCATGGAAGTACGGATTTAAAAGCATAAAATCGATCGTTTCAATTAAGCTTGTTGAAAGAATTCCGCCAACAACATGGAATATTTTAGCGCCTCGTGAATACGGCTTTTATGCCAATGTTAATCCACAAGTGGATCACCCTCGTTGGAGCCAAGCGAGTGAACGTCGAATTACCTCTGGAGGTTTATTCGCTCGAAATCGAATTGAAACTTTGCCATTTAATGGCTACGGTGAACAAGTTGCCCACTTATATAAAAATATGGATTTAAGGAAGCATTATTAATGGCGGCCAAAGTCAATAATGCTCATCTCGTTTTTGCGTTGAAATTAACGATTCATTTTATTAGCTTGTTTTTACTGGTAACACTTTATATCGAGGCGGCCAACGATCAATTAGGTGCAGATCCTGTTGAAGCTGTATTACATTTTACCGGTATCGGGGCATTTAATTTATTACTGTTAAGCTTGTTAGTGTCGCCGTTAGCCCAACAATTTAAATGGTCTCATCTGCTAAAAGTCAGAAGACTTATCGGTTTGTACAGTTTTACATATGCCTTGTGTCACCTATTGAGTTTTTTAGCCTTTGAAGTGCAATTTGATTGGGGCTTATTTATCAATGAAATCATTGAGCGACCATACATTTCCGTCGGCATGCTTGCGGTAGTGATTTTATTTTTGTTAACGATAACTTCGTTTTCAATGATGAAAAAGAAGATGGGACGAAACTGGCAAACTTTACATAACGGGGTTTATGTTGCGCTATGTTTTGTTGCGCTTCATTTTTATTGGTCAGTAAAATCCGACGTTATTGAGCCCAGTATTTATATCGCCATGTGTGTATTTTTGCTTTATTTCAGAAGAAGGAAAATACGTCGTTGGTTTCACAGAAGCTAATCTAGCATCGATTATTTTGGTTATTCATCGTTACCAACTTACCACTCGTCGCAGCGAAAGTGCTTTAATGATGAATAAACTTGTCGAAATGTTTCAATCGTAATAATGTAATCTGGTGAAATAATTTAAAAACTCATTCTTACATGAGTAATAACATCATATTACTAGGAACCTCATATGCAAAAGTTTATACCATCACTCTTGGTGGCGGCTATTTCAGTGTCATTAAGTGCGTGTATGCAGTCAGAAAAACAAGATGAAAAAGTTGTCTTCAATAAAAACCCTTACCCGAGTACCTATCAAGCAATTCCAAGTAAAACTGTTTTGATAAAAAATGCTACCGTTTTAACGGGGGCGGGTGAACGCATTGATAATGCTGATGTATTAATGAGTAATGGTAAAATTGAGCAAGTAGGCAACGGTTTATCTGCTGACAATGCAATTGAGGTAGATGGTAGCGGAAAATGGGTTACCCCTGGTGTTATAGACGTGCATTCGCATTTAGGTGTTTATCCTAGTCCTTCGGCAGAATCGCATTCAGATGGCAATGAAGCTACTCAACCTAATACTTCTGAAGTATGGGCAGAGCATAGTGTGTGGCCTCAAGACCCTGGTTTTCAAGCCGCACGTGCAGGCGGTATTACTACCCTACAAATTTTACCCGGCTCTGCTAATTTATTTGGTGGCCGTGGGGTAACGCTTCGTAATGTGCCCAGTCATACCATGCAAGGCATGAAATTTCCTGAAGCGCCTTATGGTTTGAAAATGGCATGTGGTGAAAACCCAAAACGTGTTTATGGTAGTCGTAAAGTGTCTCCGGCAACTCGAATGGGTAATATGGCCGGTTATCGTATGGCATGGAGTGAAGCAACAGAATATAAACGTGCTTGGGATAAATATGAAGCCGATTATGCCGCAGGTAAAAACCCAGAAGCACCAACACGTGATATAGAGTTAGATACCTTAAAAGGTGTGTTAGACGGCGATATATTAATTCATAACCATTGTTATAAAGCAGAAGAAATGGCGATGATGATTGATTTAGGAAAAGAATTTAATTATCACTCAGGCACTTTCCACCATGCCATTGAAGCTTATAAAATTGCTGATTTATTAGCCGAGAATGGCAATTGTGCGGCAATGTGGCCAGATTGGTGGGGCTTTAAAATGGAAGCTTACGATATGGTGCAAGAGAATGTTGCCATTGTTGATGCAAAAGCTAATTCTTGTGCGATTGTTCATTCTGACTCAGGTACAACTATCCAACGTTTAAACCAAGAAGCAGGTAAGGTAATGTACCGCGCTAATGAAAATGGTTTTGATATTAAACCAGAGCACGCAATTACTTGGATAACGTTAAATTCTGCGAAATCTTTAGGTATTGCGGATAAAACAGGTAGCTTAGAAAAAGGTAAAAATGCGGATGTTGTCTTGTGGAATCAAAACCCATTCAGTGTTTATGCTCAGGCAGAACAAGTGTTTGTCGATGGCGCCAAAGTTTACGATCGTTTTGATGAAAAATATCAAGCGAAAAGCGATTTCATGTTAGGTCAGAAGTAAGGAAAGGGGTAAAAATTATGAAACTATTTAAATCTTCACTTATCGCTTTAGCACTTGCTTCAGCATCATCGGTATATGCAGAAAGTATTGCTATTACTAATGCAACTGTTCATACGGTTACCGAGCAAGGCACATTAACTAATGCCACGGTTGTTATGGACAATGGCGTAATTACTGCGATTAATCCTAAAACGGTGGAAGCTGACTCAACGATTGATGCCATGGGTAAAATATTAACGCCTGGCTTAATTGGCTCAATGAATTCTTTGGGTTTAGTGGAAGTATCGGCGGTTTCGCGCACACGTGATGCTAGCGATAAAAAAGCAGATATTACTTTTGATGCAAGCACGGCTTTTAACCCTAAATCAGCTGCCATCGCATACAGTCGTAAAGGGGGGATTACCAGCAATATTGTAACCCCTAGTGGTGGCGAAAGTATGTTTAAAGGACAAGCTTTTATCGCGGATCTTTCAGGTGAATACGATAGCATTGTTGAAACTAATACCGCGGTTTTACTTAATATTGGTTCAAAGAGTAAAGGCTCTCGTGCCTTAGCGTTGCAAGATCTTCGACATAAACTTGAAGATGCAAAAACAGCATTAGCAAAAGCTGAATCAGCCGCTAAAGAAGACAAGAAAAAAGACGCAAAAGAGCCCAAACGTGATGAGAAAATTATCAATGCAATATTAGCGGGTGAAAAACCATTGGTTGCGAAAGCTGACCGAGCTACGGATATATTAGCGTTATTGAAATTAAAACAAGATTTTGACCTTGATTTAGTGATTGCAGATGCGGGCGATGCGGTGAGTGTTGCTGCACAAATTGCCGAAGCGAAAGTACCAGTAATTATTGCGACAATTGATAACTTACCCAGTTTTGATGCCTTGCATCAGTCATTAAAAAGCGCCACCGTGTTAATGGATGCAGGGGTTACCGTGGCATTTAAAGTTAATGGTGATACGCATAATTTATATCAATTACGATATGATGCAGGCGTTGCTATAGCCAATGGTGTCTCGAAAGAGCAAGCGTTAGCGGCGGTTACCGCTAATGTTGCCGACGCGTTTAACTATGATGCTGGTAGAATTGCTGTTGGTAAAAAAGCTGATTTAGTGCTGTGGAGCGCAGATCCATTTGAATTAAGTAGCCGCGTTGAGAAAATGTGGATTGATGGAGTCGAGCATAATACTCAAAGCCGTCATGATGCTTTACGTGATCGTTATACTACAGATAGTTCGATGCCAAGAGCTTATACTAAATAGTAAGTAACTACTTACTATTTATGTTGTTAAAAAGCCAAAGGTTCATCCTTTGGCTTTTTCGCTTCTAGGTTTTCTTTGTTTGTAAACTTTTTCACTGTTTATTTTGTTGATTATCAATGGTGTTGAGTAGTCTTTAACGGTAGTTAATTTTATAGGCTAAAAGATGATAGACACTGAAAACAAATGTCATTTATGGGTAAGCTTAGTCGACTTTGGTAATAAAATAAGTTTAGTGATGGTTGAATACTTTTATGCTTTATTACCAAAAGGTGTTTGGTTAACATAATGCTTTTTTAACAATCGAGAGATGACCTCATGTCTGATTCAATATTGTCTTCAACTGCTTTTGCGACTATTTCTCAACGATCATTAAATGACAATATATCAATTCTCGATATTAAACACCGGTTATTTACCGCGTCATTAAGCTTATATGGTGGGCAGGTTTTATCTTGGCAACCAGCAGGGCATGCAGAAGTTTTCTGGCTAAGTAACACCAGTGAGTTTAAAGAAGGGAAAGCGATACGGGGTGGCATTCCGCTTTGTTGGCCTTGGTTTGGTCCTAATATCGATGAAAATGGTAATAATGGTGGCAACCATGGCTTTGCTCGAAATAATCATTGGCGACTTGTCAGTCATGATATTTCCGAAAATGATGTGACGTTAACATTGGAGTTTATCGGGGAACAAGCCCACCAATTATGGCCTGCTAAATTTAACGTCATACAAACGTTAATTTTTTCTTCGACTTTTAGTCAAAAGTTAACTATCAGTAATTTGTCACAAGAAAGGGTTGAATTTTCATCAGCCTTACATAGTTATTTTCACGTCAGTCATCCCAGCAATGTGCAAGTACCTAATCTTAAACTTGTATGCTTTGATGATAAAATAACCAATAAAAAACAACAAACAGATCATTTAGCCAATTGTGTTGGGCCAATTGATCGCATCTATTATTGCTCTGAGCAGCAAACACTGATTGATTCAGGCTTACAGAGAAAAATCAATATTGAGTCGAAACATTGCCATCAGTGGGTATTATGGAATCCTGGAAAGCAAATAGCCGATACAATGCAAGATATTCATCCTGAAGGCGAAAATGAATTTGTCTGTTTAGAAGCTGCAAATACTCAATGGCAATCTATTGGTGCGGGCGATCATGTTGAACTTTCACAAGCTATATCGGTGGAAAAACTCTGAACAGCTTTTTGACTATGTTGTTTAAGGTTAATTAATCCGTAAAAATCGATTAATTAATTGCTGAGTGAAGGCCGTTTTTAAATAAAAGCCTCGCGGTAATGTCATAAATGGCTTGCCGTTTTTATTAAAAGCTTTGGTTTTCGCTTGGCTATTGGCGGCTTTTGGACGTAATTGCAAAATTTGCCCATGCTTGCCATGAATATTTTCTACTTCACCTAACACTATCATATCTGTTAACTCTTGCCAGTCTTGGGCTAACAGCTGCTCTTCTTCGATTGAAGGACGCCATAAAAAAGGCGCGCCAACTATACGTTCGGCAATTGGAATAGTGCGTTCTGATATCACGGGTACCCATAACACTTTGCTGAGTTTATTTTTTATGTGACTGTTTTGCCAAGTAGCACCAACTAAGCCGGTTAATGGCGCAACACAAACAAAGGTGGTTTCTAGCGGTTTACCTAGGCGATCAATGGGAATGGTTTTTAATTCAACGCCTAAATGAGGGAAATCAGGAATGGGCTTTGAACCGGCACTGGCTCCTAATACTTGTTCGAGTAGTAAACCTATCCAACCTTTTTCTTTCGTTAAATTCTCTGGAATTTTAATGTTTTGTTGGCGTGCAATTTCGCCCAAAGATAACCCAGCTAGTGCTTGGGCTCTGACAATTAATTCAGTTTCGCTTTCAGGGATTTTAGTCGTTATCATTAAAAAGAATCGTGATGACTTTACCGATATTATCTTTTGCCTGTATTCGCTAAGCAAGCGGTTTTTATTCGTTGTTCGTTATTTACATGGAACAACCATGCTACATAATTCACGCCTTGAATAAATGGCTTTTATTTTGAACAAAATTTAACTTCGAAGGACAACACGTCTTAATAACTGACTGAAATATTAATCAAAAGTTTTAAGCAGTTTTTATTTGCTCACAAGCACAGATTATGGAAGAATCAGGGTATATAAAAATTTTTTAGGAAAACCTGTGATAGATGCCGAAGGCTATCGAGCTAATGTCGGCATAGTAATAATCAATGACAGGGGACAAGTTTTTTGGGCAAGGCGTTATGGGCAACATTCTTGGCAATACCCTCAAGGGGGTGTTGATGAAGGAGAAACTCCAGAACAAACTATGTATCGGGAGCTTCGTGAAGAAGTCGGTTTAAAACCTGAGCATGTGAAAATTATTGCTTCAACAAAACATTGGCTAAGGTACAAATTACCAAAACGATTGATCAGACATGACAGCAAACCTGTTTGCATTGGACAAAAACAAAAATGGTTTTTGTTAAAGCTAACAGCGAAAGAGTCAGCGGTTGATTTACTGCATACTAAACATCCTGAATTCGATGATTGGCGTTGGGTAAGTTATTGGTATCCTGTCAGGCAAGTAGTTTCATTTAAACGCGAGGTGTATCGTAAAGTAATGAAAGAATTTGTCGCAAATAGTTTGCCTAATTATCGACATGATCGTCGAAAAAAACGGTAATTGATTATCACTGTGTTGTCTCATTATTTTGTTAATCAGTGAATGAAAATAGCTCGCAACCATTATGTGGGCTATTTTTTTCTAAAAATACGGGAAATTTTCAGCGTGTTTTTCTCGAAATAAAACCAGTAATTCACCATATTTTTAAACATCAGTAGGGATCTCATGTTAACCAGTTTACGTCGCATTGTCCTTGAATTTAGCCAGAATACTGAGCTAGAAAGTGCTTTACGTCGTATAGTTAGTCAAATAAAACAAGTGATGAAAACCCAATGTTGCTCAATTTATTTGGCTGATCATCAAAAGCAGCATTTTATTTTAATGGCGTCCGATGGCTTAGATGAAAAGTCGTTAGGTCAAACAACCATTGGCTTTACTGAAGGTTTAATTGGTTTAGTCGCGCAACGAGAAGAACCGTTAAACATTGCTAACGCTCGCTCGCACCCACATTTTATTCATGCGCCTGAAGTTAAAGAAGAGAATTTAAACGCTTTTCTAGGTACGCCCATTATTCATCAACGAAAAGTGATTGGGGTCATTTCTATTCAACAAGAGAAGGCCCGTTTTTTCAATGAAAATGAAGAAGCCTTTCTTGTCACATTAGCCGCACAAATTGCTACCGCTATGGCAAATGCAGAAGCGACAGGCTTAATTGCTCAACATCAAGGCAATAATCATTGGACTAAAGCCATTCAAGGGGCGGCAGGTTCATCAGGTGTAGCAGTCGCGCCAATGTTATTGGTGCAACCACATGCTGATTTAAGAGCGATAGCACTGACTAAAACGGATAATGTTGCCCTAGAACATGAAAAATTTGAGCAAGCGGTTATTCAAACACGAGCCGACTTTACTCAAATGGCAAGTAAGCTTGAAGCCATAATTGTTGATAACAGTTTAGATATTTTTGAAATGTATAAACAGTTACTTGATAACGCTAATATTGGGCGGGAAGTTGCTGATAAAATTAATGAGCACTGGGATGCTGAGAGTGCATTGAAAACCGTTATCGACAGTTATGTTGTTCAGTTTGAAAGCTTAGAAGATAGTTATTTGCGTGAAAGAGCGAGTGATATTAAAGATCTTGGTAATCGTTTATTATTTAATATTCAATCGTTTAGCAAAACTCCTAAAGCGGTGCCGGAAGAATTTATTCTAGTGGCTGAAGATGTTACTGCTTCAATGGTTGCTGAGTATCAGCATCAAGGTTTAAAAGGGATAGTTTCGCTACAAGGTTCGAGCAATTCACATGCAGCAATATTAGCCAGAGCGTTAGCCTTACCTGCAGTGATGGGCATTGAAAGAATTCCATTAGGCAAACTTGATAAACATTTGTGTATTATCGACGGTTATAGTGGTGAATTATTTGTTGATCCGAATGAAGCCTTAATTCGGGAGTACGAACATTTAATTGCAGAAGAAAGTGCACTTGCTGATAAAGTAAAACAAGTTCAACTTTTGCCTGCGATTACACCAGATGGTAAAGAAATTGAGCTGTTATTAAATGCGGGATTGTCTTCTGGTTTTGAGCACTCAATAAACTCGGGCGCTGCAGGAATTGGTTTGTATCGCACCGAAATTCCATTTATGAGCAAAAGTTGTTTTCCATCTGAGCTTGAGCAAACCGTACTCTATCGTCAAGTATTAGAAGCATTTCCTGACCAACCCGTCACTATGCGTACCTTGGATGTTGGTGGTGATAAATCGTTACCTTATTTTCCTATTCATGAAGAAAATCCGTTTTTAGGCTGGCGTGGCATAAGAATTACGTTAGATCATCCTGAGATATTTTTATTACAAATACGTGCCATGATCAGAGCGAGTGTCGCTTATCAGAATTTAGAAATTATGTTGCCAATGATTTCTAGTGTTGCTGAAGTAGATGAAGCGATTAGATTAATTAACCAAGCGTATTTTGAGTTAACTTCTGAATTAGAAATTGATCCAGAAAAAGGCTTAGCTCGTCCTCGCATTGGCATTATGATCGAAGTACCAAGTGTTATTTTTCAACTGGAAGAATTAGCGAAGAAAGTCGACTTTTTCTCGGTGGGAAGTAATGATTTAACCCAATATTTATTAGCGGTAGATCGAAATAATTCACGTGTTGCTAGCATATATAGCTCATACCATCCTGCGGTACTGAAAGCGTTACAAATGATCGCTCAAGAGTCGCAAAAATATGCTATCCCATTAAGTTTATGTGGTGAACTTGCCAGTGAACCTGCTGGAGCACTGCTATTATTAGCAATGGGCTACGATAAATTAAGTATGAACCCTCATAATATTTCAAGAATTAAGTGGGTGATCAGACATGTTGAATTAAAGGCTGCTAAAGCTATTTTGGCAAAAGTATTAACGTTATCAAACGCAAAACAGGTACATAATTATTTAAATGAACAATTAGAGCTACTCGAATTAGGAGGGTTTGTTCGCGCCGGCATGTAGTTATTGCTTCATCACTATTATTTTTCGTCGGCATCTTCGCATCAATTTAGGATAAATTATGTTTATCAGTGTATTACTTGTATGTGCAACATTAGGCTGCTTAGCCGGATTTCTGGCAGGCCTTTTGGGGATTGGTGGTGGCTTAGTGATAGTGCCAGCGCTAGTCTATTTATTACCAAGTTTAGGCTTTTCACCAGAAGTCGTCATGCCTGTCGCTATTGCGACGTCTCTTGCTTCGATAGTGTTTACTTCAGCGTCCGGAACTTTTGCTCATCACAAAAATAATAATATTCCTTGGCCGGTTGCGAAACAATTAATGATTATGATTGCCATAGGTGCGCTATTTGGTGCCTATATTGCAGACTCATTATCAAGTGAGTTACTCACTTATATTTTTGCTATTGCGGTGACGATTCTTGCCAGTTATATGTTGTTTTCTGTTCGAATTGAAAAAAGTAAACCTTTGCCTAATCATTGGGTCATTAAAACTATTGGTTTAGGAACTGGCTATATCTCTAGCTTGATGGGAATAGCTGGTGGAGCTATTTTAGTACCGGTTCTAACGTATTACTCATTATCACTTAGAGAAGCCATTGGCACAGCAACTGTGTGCGGATTTGTGGTGGCATTGTTTGGTGCTACTGGCTTTATGGTAACGGGCTTAGATCAAACGAATTTGCCTTCATGGAGTTTAGGCTACATTTATTTACCTGCTTTATTTGGGATTATTTCTACCTCTTCTTTACTGGCTCCTTTTGGCGTAAAAATGGCAGAAAAATTACCCGTGAGATATTTGAAACGAATTTTTTCTGGCTTCTTAATTTTAGTGGCGATAAAAATGGTTTTATAAGTCGAAAAAAGTCAGCCAATTTGAGAGTTATCTCGTCTTTTTCATAGTATTCAACCGATATTTTCGGCATAATTTACCTAGAAAAATCGTGTCATTCTCGTTATCAATTTTAGGAAAAATAATGAAAGCTTATTTAGATTTAATGCGTCATGTTTATGAGCATGGAGTAGAAAAGTCAGACCGAACAGGCACAGGTACAAAAAGTATTTTTGGCCATCAAATGCGGTTTGATTTATCTAAAGGCTTTCCTTTAGTAACGACGAAGAAATGTCATTTAAAATCCATCATTCATGAATTATTATGGTTTATAAAGGGCGAATCAAATATCGCCTATTTAAAAGAAAATGGTGTGAAAATTTGGGATGATTGGGCTACACCAGAAGGGGAGTTGGGTCCTGTTTACGGCGTACAGTGGCGAAACTGGCCTGCGGCCAATGGTGAAACGATTGACCAATTAGCACAATTAATTGACGATTTAAAAAATAATCCTGATTCACGCCGTCATATTATTACCGCTTGGAATCCTGCATTATTGCCTGACACCTCTATTAGTCCTGATGCTAATGCCGCCATTGGCAAGCAAGCTCTACCGCCATGCCATACCCTTTTTCAGTTTTATGTACTTGAAGGGAAATTATCATGTCAATTATATCAACGAAGTGCTGATATTTTCTTAGGTGTGCCATTTAATATTGCTAGCTATGCATTATTCACTATGATGATCGCGCAAGTGTGTGATTTAGCATTAGGTGATTTTGTTCACACTTTTGGTGATGCACATTTATATTTGAATCATATGGAGCAAGTGAAAGAGCAATTATCACGCGATCCGTTACCGTTACCCACTATGGTAATAAACCCCGAAGTGAAAAGTATCTTTGATTTCACCTTTGAAGATTTTGAATTAAAAGATTATCAATCGCATCCTCACATTAAAGCACCGATATCTGTTTAATAACATAGTAAAAAGGAGCCTAGGCTCCTTTTTACTTTATGGTCTCAGACATAAATTAGGTTAAATTTTGTCAACCATGCATTCGCATAAACTTTGCTAGCAAACGGTCATCATCTTCAATATGGTTGGGATCTTTTTTAATACAATCTATCGGACATACTGATATACAAGTGGGTTTATCATAATGCCCTATACATTCAGTGCATTTATCTGGGTTAATTTCATAAACGTTCACCCCTAATGATATTGCTTGATTCGGACACTCTGGGTCGCACATATCACAGTTGATACAAGATGCCTCGATCATAAGCGCCATTATGGTTTTGCCTGCTTATTTTGATTTTGCGAAAAAGGATGGCGTGTGGTTCCACCTTCTTTTAAGTAACGCATGAGAATAGCAAATTTTAAGTCGACTTCTGTATTCAATCTAATAAACACTATATGTCCAGAGCCTTTAGCATCAGTGATCTCTTCATTTTTGTGATTTGTCATATACTCAAGGGTAAAAGATAAATTTCCAGAAGGGGTCATCAGCTCTAAATCGTCTCCGGTTAAAAACTTATTTTTAACGTCAATTTCTATTAATTGCTTATCTTCACTTTGGCCTATTACTTCACCAACAAATTGTTGAGTATCACTTTTTGAATAGCCATATTCATAGTTTTGAGTATCACCATGACGGTGACGTTGTAAAAAGCCTTCGGTATAGCCTCGATGCGCTAAATGTTCTAAATCAGTATTAAGGGATTGATTGAAAGGTTTATTCGCAAGTGAGTCTAGTATCGCTTGATGATAGATTTGTGCGGTTCTAGCACAATAATAAAAAGACTTTGTTCTGCCTTCTATTTTAAGTGAATGTACGCCCATTTTTACTAATCGATCAACATGCTCTACCGCTCGTAAATCTTTTGAGTTCATTATATAGGTGCCGTGTTCGTCTTCAAAAGCTGGCATGTATTCACCAGGTCTGCCTTGCTCCTGTAGTAAAACAATGTCATTTGAAGGTTGTTCAGGCATATATATTTCAGCAGGCTGAGCGATAACATCGCCTGTCTCTGTTTCTTTCGCTTGATGAACATCATACTTCCATCGACAAGAGTTTGTGCAAGTTCCTTGATTTGGGTCTCGTTTATTGATGTAACCTGATAATAAACAACGTCCTGAATAAGCCATGCAAAGTGCACCATGGACAAATACCTCTAATTCCATTTCGGGACATTGAAAACGGATTTCTTCTATTTCGTCTAATGATAATTCTCGCGATAAAATGACGCGCTCAATGCCTTGTTGCTGCCAAAACTTGACTGTCGACCAATTTACCGCATTAGCTTGCACCGATAAATGTATTGCCATATCCGGAAAATTTTCTCGAACCAACATAATTAATCCTGGATCTGACATAATTAATGCATCAGGTTTCATTGCAATAATTGGTGCAATATCTTTTAAAAAGGTGTTGAGTTTACTGTTATGAGGGGCAATATTATTGACTAAATAAAACTTTTTACCGAGTTGATGTGCTTCGTTAATACCTTGTTTAATAGTGTCAAAATTGAATTCATTATTTCGTACTCGTAATGAATAACGAGGTTGTCCTGCATAAACGGCGTCTGCGCCATAAGCAAAAGCAAAGCGCATGTTTTTTAAACTGCCAGCAGGTGAAAGTAATTCTGGTTTTATCATATTGGACACTCGTTTTTTTAAAGTCGAGCATTATAAAAACCGTTAATCTGGCATTCAAATGGCCTGATCAATAAAAAGGCAAATAATAAAAGAAAAAGCTTGTATTTTTAATCGAAAAGTAATTCAGACAAAGTGAAAGTAAAAAATATCAAAATAATTTCCATTTAATTGAAAATGTCCTGTTTTATCAAAAATATGTGCTACTTTTAAAAAAGATAGATAATTCTTTAAGAGGTTCTTTATGGGAACGGAAAATGCGCTTTACACTATTTTAGTGGAAAAAATTAAACAAGAATCTTTAATATTACCAACATTACCTGAAGTTGCTTTAAGAGTTAGAGAAGCTGCCGATGATCCTGAAATTAATCTTGGTCAAATGAGCGAAATAATTTCTCATGATGCTGCTTTGTCCATGGGAATGTTGAAGGTTGCCAATAGCGCTATGTTAGGCCGTGGTATTCGTGTTGAAACGGTGAATCAAGCGGTAACTAGGATAGGTTTAAGACAAATTAAAAGTATTGCTACTGCGATGGCATTAGAACAAGTGTTTATTTCTGAAAATGAAATTGTTTCGATGTACTTGAAAAAATCATGGTCTAAAACAGTAGATGTTGCTTCAGTAGCAATTTCTCTGATGACGTTTTATTTGAAGGAAAACAAACATTCTCCTTTAATGTTAGAAACGGTCACCTTAGCCGCACTAATTCACAGTATTGGTGTATTACCTATTTTAACGGAAGCAGAGAACCATCCGGATGTTTTTGCTAACCCGACATTTTTACAACAAGCTATTATCAAATTATCAAGTAACGTAGGTGCTGAAGTGACTAAAGCTTGGGGGCTTTCTGAAGATTTTACCGACATTGTGCAAAATTGGAGTGACTTAACAATTTTACCGGAAGAGGTTCATTATTTAGATTTTATTCGTGCAGGTGCCATTTACCATGGTATTTTTAAAAATGAGTCTACAAAAGAAACGCTATTAAAACGTTATGTTGCTAAAGGAATACTTCCTGATATTAATTTTATGGCAAATGATGAGTTTACCGAGATGGTTTCTGATGTGAAAACGATGTTTAGTTAATCTTGGCTCAACTACTCACAATTATTGCTGAGTAGTTTACAGTTAACAATAAGGCGCATTAAGCGCCTTTTTTGTTTTTAAATTAACTACTTTTCTAAATAATCCGTGGTTTTTACTGAGAATTCAGCCAGTAAGTCATGAATAAAACGGTTAATTTCTCCGGCCATCAAGGCGAAGTCTGCATCGAGTCGCGCAAGGATGTCGTCTTTATCAATATCTTCATTTTGTTCATGAATCACATCGAAAAACTTAACACGTTTTATCGCAAGATCATCACACAAAATAAATGACATAGCGTCATCCCATTCCAAGGCGAGCTTCACAACAAATTTCTCTGCATCTAAATGTGCTTTGATTTCGTCACTATCAAGTTCTTGATTTTTGACTCGAACTACCGCGCCATCGTCGCCTAAAGCATGAAACTCTGCTTCTAAGCCTAATTGAAAGTTTTCACCAATATTATGTTCGGTTAGCCAATCTGTCATCATTTCATCAGGGGCTTTTTCAGGTGATACGCTAGTAACAGGTAAGGTGCCAAGCACTTTTCTCAATAACGCTAAAAAGTCTTCGGCTTTACTGCGGCTACTAGTGTTGATGACGATAATATTATGCTCAGGATTAATATAAGCATGGGTGTCAGTGACTCTGGAAAAAGCACGAGGTAAAAGCTCGAAAATAATATCTTCTTTAAATTGCTCTTTTTCTTTTTTTGTAGCGCCGCGAGATTGCTCTCTCTCAAGTAATGCTATTTTTTCTTCAAGCATCTCTTTAATGACTGGAGCCGGTAATATTTTCTCTTCTTTTCTCGCACAGAGTAAGTGATTTCCGTTTACTGAGTGAACGGTACTACTGCCATTTTTACCTAATGCATTCACCCAGCCAAAATGTGACATTTCAGTTGAACCGCAAGGGGTGAATAGATGTTCTCCAAGGTGTTTTTCGAGATCTTGTTCAGACCATTCAAACGGACGGGTAAAAGCGAAAAAGTAGAGGTTTTTGAACCACATTAAAGCTATCCTTCGGCCAATTTTAGGCCGTTAAACAAAAAAGGAAACTATCTTAACTTAATTCAATTTGTGAGTCATACATTTAGTGATATGAAAAGGGCATTAGATTAGCGCATATCATTAAAGGTAATTAAGTAGCTTAATCCTTGGTTTTTTTCAGAGCGGGCAACAATAGAGCCGCCTAAAGTATCCGTGACCAAACTGTGGATAATATGAGTTCCTAAACCGCTACCACCTTTCCCTGATTTAGTGGTAAAGAAAGGATCAAACAATGACGGTAGAGATTCTTCAGGTATCCCTAAACCATTGTCTGCATAGGTTATTTGTACTTCGTCATTATGCATTTCAACTTTAATAGAAATTTCACCCTGCTCAATACCTTCAAAACCATGGATAATTGAATTAAAAATTAAGTTGGTAAAGATCTGGGAAATGGCGCCAGCATGACAATAAACTTCAATAGTATTAGAGCAGTCGATATGAATGATGTGATTTGTTTTTTTAAGTTTTGGATGTAATGAATTGATTATTTCATTTATGTATTTCGCGACATTAATATGACGAATTTTATCACTGGTTTGATCTACGGCAACTTGCTTGTAACTACTAATAAGATCAGAAGCTCTGTTTAAGTTGTTCATTAATAAATCAACACTTTGGTTAGCATTTTGTCTAAATTCATCAAGTCCGCGTTTACTTAACTTATTACTGTCGATTTCATTATTTAGTTTAGTCAGTAAATCTGATAAATAACTGGTTGATGTAATACTTACACCTATTGGGGTATTTATTTCATGTGTTATTTCTGCTGATAAAGCACCAAGTGTTGCCATTTTTTCGGCATCTAATAGTCTTTCTTGTGCTTTTTTAAGCTCGTGAATCGAACTTTTAAGTTCATCGTTTGTATTCGTTAATGTTTTTTCTGTTTGGCTTCTTCGGGTGTTTTCTGCTTTGAGCTGGCTTTGTTGAGCCAGTAGTTCCCTTTGCTGCATTTCCATTTTTAACATGGTAGTGCTTAACGAAGAGGTTTTTTTAGCTACCTCTTGTTCTAACATTAAATTTTGCTCATCTAATTTGTTATTCGAATCGATTAAGTCGCTTTGTGCGGTGGCGAGCTCTTCTTTATAGCGAGTTAATTCGGAGAGCAAATTGTTATACGCATTTTGTAAAATACTTAATTCATTTCTTTCATAATTGACGACATGTAGTTTTGACGCTTCAGGATCATCTATATCAAATTGATTAATTTGCTCAGTAAGTTCATTTAGAGGGTTAGTTAATAATTGCGAAAAGGCGATTGAAAATAATAATACTAAGGCCGCAGTTTTGACCATCGCATTACCGATGAGAAAATAGATACCAATTTCAATACGATCAAATATTACTTGGTTGCTAGATAATAGGGTTACCGTTCCTACCTTAGTGGTACGACCGGAAAATTCAAAAATTAAAGGAAAACTGTAGCCGAAAAGTCCTTCTGATAAAGAACTAATATTGAAATAGTTTTTCTCTTTATTGTCTAATTTAATGTCGCCGTCTTGTGTTCTATTTTCACCTAATTGCGTAATGACTTGATTATTTTCATCGGTAACTTTAATACCTTTTATCATAGGTATGGCGACTAATCCCTCTGCAATATCAATAGCTTGTTGAGTGTTTAACTCCCAAACAGCGCGGGTTAAACTGCTGCTAAAGGTTTTTTCTAGGGTGAGTAATTCGCTATTGATATGGCTTTTAGTATTGACGTATTCAGCACCAATTTGCACGCAAGTGACAAGAAAAGTTAAGACAAAATAAAATGATAAAACACGCGTTAAAAGCTTGCGGGAAATGCTAGTTACTTTCATTTTATTTGCTTACTCTCTTAATTGATAATTCGATAATAGCGCTTTTAAAACATGATTAAAGTGTTTTTTAATATTTTTACTAAAAATCAGCATAAAAAGACTTAGTTTTCCATAGTATAGACTATACTCTTAACAAATAATAAATGGTCACATTGTCACAAATACGTAATAAGGCTGACATAAAAACATCTTTATTATTTCATTTTTTTGTCAAAAAAAGTACATACTGTAACAAAAGTGTCATCTTGTTAAGGCAAAATGCGCGGTAAATAAAAATTGAAAAAAAATTTAAGGGTTTAGAAATGAAACTTTCATATAGCACTTTGGCGACAGCATTATTAGCCACAATTTCTGTATCGTCATTTTCTGCTGATATCACTATTTACGGTAAAGCAAATATGTCAATTCAATCATCAGATGAAGGTGAGGGATCTTTTACCGAAGTTAAAAGTAATGCGTCACGTATTGGCTTTAAAGGCACGCATGATGTATCAAATGAGTTAACGGTTGTTTATAAAGCGGAATTTCAAGTTGACTTAGATGGCGACTCTGCCAAAGGTGATAGTATTACTGACCGTAACCAATATATTGGTTTGAAAGGAAATTTTGGTGAAGTACTCGTAGGTAATAATGATTCGGTGCTAAAACAATCGCAAGGGAAAGTGGATTTATTCAGCGATTTAAATGGTGATATTAAAAGCTTATGGAAGGGTGAAAACCGCATGGCTGATTCTATTACTTATAAAACCAAAAAGTTTAATAATTTTCAAATCGGGATGACGTATGTTGCCGAAGATAGTATTGATGGTGAAGATGCTACTTCTTTTGCAGTTACATACGGTGACGCTGAATTGAAAAAGTCTAAACTTTATGCTGCGATTGCAATTGATTCTGAAATGAAAGGTTACGATGTTACTCGTGCAACTGTGCAAGGTAAATTAGCCGGTTTCACGCTAGGTGCAATGCTACAAACGCAAGAATCTGTTTCTTCTGGCGCTGAAATGGATGGCTTTCTTGCTTCAGCAAAATATTCAATTGATAACTGGTCGTTAAAAGCGCAATTACAAACTGCTAATTTCGACGGAGGTGATGATAAGTCAGGCGTTACTTTCGGTGCAGATTATAAGTTAGCTAAAAGTACTAAACTATATGGTTTTTACACGACTTTTGATATGGATAGCGGTGCTGATGAAGACTATTTAGGCGCTGGGATTGAATATAAGTTTTAATTTGAGCGGTTTATTAGCTTAGGGGCTGTTGATCTTTCGTGGTTAAATTTCGTTCGAGATAAAATCGTTTTAATCGCGGCGAGTAGTGTGTAGCCTAGTCATTCTAAGAAAATACTACTCAACAAAGCGTAAAACGATTTTAGCCGAATCCTTAGTACAGCGTTTGTTGGTCATATTTACGGCGTTGCCCCACAAGGATGTGGGGTAAGGTGACTTTGCAGGAGCATAAAGTCTTTATCGCCTTTTTAGGTGGAACAACCCTATAACAAAGGCGCTGCCTTGTATAAATACCCAACAAAAACAATCCCGAAAGGTCAACAGCCCCTAATAAAGCGACTTTAGGTCGCTTTTTTCTTGCCTAATATTAGGGCGTGTTTATCTTGAAAGGTTGAATTTTGTTCAAAATAAAAGTCATTTATTCAAGGCGTGAGTTAAGTAGCATGGTTGTTCCATGTAAATACTGAACAACGAATAAAAAATGGTTTTTAATTGAAACCTTTGGGCAACGTTTGTTTGTCATTTCTACTGCATTTTTGCTTATTGAGGTGGAATAGCCACATATCATTCGCAAGGCTTTGTATAAATACCAAACAAACTATTGCAAAAATCATCGCGAAAGATCAACATGCCCTAGTAGTTAGTTAATGATGAACAAAAATTATAGGCGTGTAATAAAATTGTCACAAAAAGTTATCACAATGTTCATGAGCGTTGTCAATCGACTAACAGGATTTATTAAATGAACAGACAAATATTAGTGGTAGAAGATGAAAAACCGATCAGGGAAATGATCACTTTCGTCTTAGAACAAAATGGTTTTAATACGATTGAAGCGGAAGATTATGAAGATGCTAAATCAAAAATAGTAGAGCCTTATCCTGATCTTATTTTGCTAGATTGGATGTTACCCGGTGGCACAGGTGTTAAACTTGCGAAAACCTTAAAGCAAAACGAGTATACTCGTTCAATTCCAATTATAATGCTTACTGCGCGTGCCGATGAAGACGATAAAGTAAAAGGCTTTGATGTTGGTGTTGATGATTATGTGACTAAACCTTTTTCACCGAAAGAGTTAATTGCTCGAATTAAAGCAGTGATCCGTCGTGTATCGCCTACCGCACTGGAAGAAGCAATTGAATTTCATGGTATGAAACTTGACCCTGTCGCACATCGCGTTTCTATTAATGAACGAGCTTTAGATCTTGGTCCAACGGAGTTTAGGTTGTTACATTTTTTTATGACACACACTGAACGAGTGTATAGCCGTGAACAATTATTAGATAATGTTTGGGGTACCAATGTTTATGTAGAAGATCGAACCGTAGATGTTCATATCAGACGATTACGTAAAGCGATCGCTGGAGAAGGGCATGAAGACTTTATTCAAACGGTTCGAGGTTCAGGGTATCGTTTTTCAGGCAAAATTAAAATGAGTCTATAAAGTTCGCCTATATGTATTTTCGTTTATCTGTCAAATCTATTATTAGTCGTTTAACGCTAACGTTATTGCTAAGTGCGGTTGTTGGTTTTTTTATCGGCAATACTTTTTTAATTGTTGCGATTAGCGCCGTGAGTCTTTTGATTTGGCACTATCATCATTTATTAAAATTAATTAAATGGTTGTGGCGAAGTAAAACTATTTCCCCTCCTGTAGCTAAGGGTATATGGGGAAGAATTTACGACGGTTTATATCGCAGAACCAGAAAACATCGTAAAAAACAAAAAGCCCTTAATGCTAAAATTCGACAATTTAGAGATGGTGCTGAGGCACTTCCTGATGCCGCACTTGTATTGTCTGATGATTTAATTATTGAATGGGGCAATAAAAAAGCACAGCGATTACTCGGCATACGTTGGCCGGGTGATATAGGTCAACGAATCGATAATTTATTACGTTTTCCTGAATTTAGTCAGTATATTGAAAACGGTAATTTTGACATCCCCTGTCATATTCCTTCACCGATAAATGCTGATTTGATTTTAGAGCTACGTTTGATGGCTTATGGTAGTGAGCAAGTTTTATTTCTTGCAAGAGATGTCAGTAAGGTTCATCGCCTTGAAGAAATGCGCCGTGATTTTGTCGCCAATGTCTCTCATGAACTAAAAACCCCTTTAACCGTTGTACGTGGTTATGTTGAAATGGTGCAAATGACGGAGCATGCTTTAGATCCTTACTGGCAAAAAGTGTTTAACACTATGGAAACTCAAGTTTCTAGAATGGATCGACTAGTTGAACAACTGTTAATACTTTCACGAGTTGAGATAAATATTGATGATGACGATAAACAATTGATCGATATGCCTAAGTTGTTGCATGCTTTAGTAGAAGACAGTCATTGGCTTAATCAAGATAAAAATCACCATATTACCGCGGACATAGATGAACACCTTGCCATTGAAGGGATTGATAACGAAATTAAAAGTGCATGCTTAAACTTAATTTCTAATGCTATTAGCTACACTCAAGCAAATGGAAAAATCGATATTTCATGGCAAATGGATGGTAATAAAGCGAAATTTTCCGTAAAAGACAATGGTCCAGGTATCCGTCCTGAGAATGTAAATAGATTAACGGAGCGTTTTTTTAGGGTGGATAAATCAAGATCACGTGACACTGGCGGATCGGGGTTAGGTTTAGCTATCGTTAAACATGTGTTGAACCATCATCATGCTGAACTTGCTATTAATTCACAATGGGGTAAAGGAAGCGAATTCATTATTTATTTTGAACCAAACTGCATACGCCCGTTACCTTAATCTTTTATATCCGACCCTATATTAACGGTATTTATCGTTATTCTCTTTACGTAATACAACGACCATTATAAATACTTCACTTTTGTGACACTTATTTTACCTTTGTCATATAAGTGTCACAAAGCTTAAATATAATTGTCATATTAGCTTTATATAGTGTTGGCAAATTAACTAGGTTATACCATTGAATAATCAATGTTGTATACAAGTCTCATTGGAGAAAATTATGAATATCAAACGTGCCTTAGGCATCATTGGTTTAGCAAGTATGGTGAGTTTTTCATCGGTCGCGATAGATAAAGACTTACCCGTTTATAAAAAAGTTAGCGGTGTTTCAGGTAATGTATCTTCAGTTGGTTCAGATACTTTAGCGAATATGATGACCTTTTGGGCGGAAGAGTTTAAACGCACTTACCCTAATGTAAACGTACAAATTCAAGCGGCCGGTTCTTCTACTGCTCCACCAGCATTAACTGAAGCAACGTCAAACTTAGGGCCTATGAGCCGTAAAATGAAATCACGTGAAATCGAAGCGTTCGAAAAACGTTACGGTTACAAACCTACCGCTGTTCGTGTGGCAATTGATGCCTTAGCGGTATTTGTTCACAAAGATAACCCGTTAAAAGGTTTACGTATCGACCAAGTTGATGCCATTTTTTCAAACAACCGTAAATGTGGTGCTGACAAAGAGGTAGATCGTTGGGGTGATTTAGGGCTCGGTGGTGAGTGGACAGGTAAAGATATTCAATTATACGGTCGTAACTCTGTGTCTGGTACTTATGGATATTTTAAGAAAAAAGCGCTTTGTAAAGGTGATTTCAAAAATAATGTTAATGAACAACCTGGTTCTGCATCAGTGGTTCAGTCGGTTTCTGCTTCGTTAAATGGTATTGGTTATTCAGGTATTGGTTACCAAACTTCAGGCGTTCGAGCATTACCGCTATCTAAAAAAGGCGACAATTTTGTAGAAGCTAATATGGCGAATGCTGTGTCTAAAAAATATCCATTGTCTCGCTTTTTATATGTCTATGTTAACAAGCATCCGAATAAGCCTTTAGCACCAATGGAAGCTGAATTTTTAAAGATGGTTTTGTCACAATCAGGACAAAAAATAGTTGAAAAAGATGGTTATATTCCTTTACCAAACTCAGTGGTAGAAAAAGAATTTAAAAAGTTAGGTCTGTAAAATATCCCATAATTACAGTTAACTAAGTACATTGAAAGGCCTAACAAACGTTAGGCCTTTTTAGTTTGTCCCAGCATTATTTGTCTTTTCTTCATGTTGCCTTTGCTTGTCATATTACTGTCATTGTTCAGCAACAAAAACTACATATTTCTAAAACATTTCTGTCATTTTTCAGCAGTAGGATAGCTACAACTTTTAGTCAAGCTGTCTAAATGAAGTTTTTTTGATGTCTTTGTTACTAAGCAATATCGAAGTAAGTAACACTTAATAAACTTTCATTTAGCCAGTTTGAATACATTTAAAACTATATATCTTCGGAGCAAAAAGAAATGCAAATGAAATCACTATTCAAAGTAAGCGCTATCGCTTGTGCTTTAACATTAGTTGGTTGTGGTGGCGATATTCAAATTACCCCTACAGTAAATGACAATAGTTCAACGACTGATAACAGTGTAAATAACTCAAATAACACGGTTGATAATGGTTCGGCTGAACCAATTGAATGTACCAGTTATGAAACTGAAGCCGGTACTGTAGAAGGTTCTTTTGATGGTTTAGATTGTTTATATAATGATTCATTTGCCAGTAAAAATATTTCTATTACAGCAAACCTTACGTTTGAAGAATTACCTGATGGCGGTATTCATGTGTTTGAAGATGCTTTACTTATTGGTGCTGATGGTCGTAAATCTGAAGGTTTTGAAGTGCCAGTTAATGGTCCTACAATGACAGTTAAGCCTGGTGCTACTTTAGCGTTTAAATCAGGTGAAGCGATAATTCGTATTGCTCGCGGCGCTAAAATCCAAGCTGTAGGTACTGCTGCTAAGCCAGTAACATTTACTTCTGCATTTGCTTATGACCGTCATGACCTTGAAGGTAATGGTGCACAATACGCTGATTGGGGCGGAATCATCATTAACGGTAACGGTTTAACGAATCAATGTACTAATGCTCAGCGTGCTGCCGATACTTGTGATGTTGGCTCAGAGGGTATTACTAGTTACTTTGGTGGTAATGATAACACTGACGGAAGCGGTAATATCAAATGGGCAAAAATTTGGTACGCTGGCTCTGGTCCTCGTGTAGGTGGTGAAGGTGATGATTTGAACTCATTAACACTAAATGCGGTAGGTTCAGGTTCTTCTTTTGATTATCTTCATATTCACCAAGGGTTTGATGATGGTATTGAATTCTTCGGTGGTGCTTCAAACATCAAGCATATTGTAGTCACTGACACTCAAGATGATGCAATTGATATTGATGCTGGTTGGCAAGGTAATGCGCAATTCTTATTTATCCAACACGGTACTGTAACTACACGTGATGGCGCTATTGCTTACATGGGGAATAATGGTTTTGAAACTGATGGTGAGAAAAATGGTGGTGACGATTACAGTGATGCACCAGCTTCTTTCCCTACTATTGCCAATGTAACCGTAATTACTACTGATGGTTCGTCGGTACGTGATGGTGACCCTTCAACAGCTCATAAGTTTGATGATTCAATCAAAACGAATTATTACAACGTATTAGACGTTAAAACCGACGCTTCAAATGGTACTGACTGTATTGCTTTCTCATCTGATGGCTTGAAAAATGCTGCTGAAATCACTTTCAACAATTCAGTATTAGCCTGTGCATCTGAATTTGCTGACGCGACACAAATGCCAGCAAACATGTCAGTTGAGCAATGGTATGAGAATGGTGGTGTAAACCAACGTGTTGGTGGTGATGCTGATGTAATTGCTGCTGATGGTTTCTCAACTAACACTAGCTCTACTGACGTAACTATTTCAGCTAACGATTTATCTGGTTTAGATTCAAGCTTCTTCGATACAGTTGATTATATCGGTGCTGTATCAGACCAAGACACTAGTTCAGCTTGGTATCAGTGGGTTGAAGCAGCAGTTACTGCAGCTAACAACGACTAAATACCAACCATTTAATAAGGCGCCACTTATTCGGTTAAAGGCGCCTTTTTATTGAACTGAATTAGGAAAAAGAAATGACAAATCAATATAAACTCCAAAAGCTCGCTGTTGCTGTGGGGCTAGGTTTGTTCAGCTATACTAGCGCTGCTGTTGCCCAAGAAGAAGAGCAACAAGTGATGGAAGAAGTTGTGGCAAAAGCGACTCGTTTGCAAGGTAGTGCTGCTGCGGTTATTGCTGAAAGAAAAAACCAAGCTTTTGTCGCTGACATTCTTGGTGCAGAGCAAATGTCTAGAACGGGTGATAGTGATGCCGCCTCTGCGCTAAAACGCGTTACTGGTTTAACGCTAGTTGATGGCAAGTTTATTTATGTACGTGGCTTGGGTGAGCGTTACTCAAGTGCGCGATTAAACGGTGCTAATATCCCAAGTCCTGATTTAACACGTAATGTTGTACCGCTTGATATTATCCCTTCAAGTATCATTGAAAGTATGGCTGTTCAAAAAGCATTTTCAGCAAATATGCCGGCAGCTTTTGGTGGTGGTGCTATTGATATTCGTACGAAATCAGTTCCAAGAGACTTTACGTCAAGCATTGAAATTGGTTTAGCGCATGATACTAGTGCAACTGACGGATTAACTTATAATCGTCCAAGTGGTGGTATTTCATCAGAGTTGAAAAATGCAATTGTTGAATATCGTGGTCGTTTTACCATTGATAATATTATCAAGCGTGCAAACTTAACAGACACTGAAAGCCAAACAGTTTCAGAGCAAGCGATAGCAATTAATAATGGCTTGTTAAGTTCATTACCGAGAGATTTAGTGATCTCAGAAGAGTCATTAGATCCTGCTTACAATATTAAAGCGCATATTGGTAATAGCTTTGATGAAACTTATTTTGGTGGCCAATTGGGTTTTCTAGCCTCTATTGCTTATGAAACTAAGTGGGATTCGGCAAAAAAGAAAACCTCAGTTATCGCGCAAGATGTTGAGGCTGATTGTTCAACGACGTTAGCCACGGCAGAAGATGTTGCTAATTCTTGTTTTAACACCGTTAAACATTCAACAGAAACGACTGAAAATGAACGTTATAGTGGCGTGTTAAACTTAGGTTATAAGCTTGATAATCATTCAATTTCTTGGAATAACCTTTATTTAGTCGATAACGAAGATGAAGTAGAAGTATCACAAGTTGAAAGTGCCGGCGGTAGTACAATTTATACCGTGGCAGTTGACGATAGAGCCAATCGAGTGCACGAATTTGATTATGAAGAGCGTACTTTACATGTTTCTCAATTATTAGGTCAGCATACTTTTGTTGATTATTGGGGGCTAGGTTTTGATTGGCAATATACGCGCTCAAAAGCCGAAACAGAAATCCCTTTTAGCACTAAATATAATTTTAGAGATAACTTCACAAACGGTAACTATGCAAACTCTACAATAACGGGTGATGATAATAGAGCTGTTTATTCATATACGGATATGGAAGATAGAGTTAACTCTTATGGTGGTAATCTTACATTACCTATTTATGCCAAAGGTTACGAATTAGAATTTAAAGCGGGTTATGACTTTTCTGACCGTGGCCGTAATTATACAACGTCAAGTTTTGCCGTTCATAATAAGTCTGGCTCAGGTATCGAAATTAATGATGGTTCACAATCGCCATTAATGAACAGTGGTTACTTAAGTGATTCTTTTATTTCGGGTCAACGTATTTTAGTTGATTTTAACGAACCTTCAGCACCAGATGCGGATGATTATATTGCGGCTCAAAAAATTGATGCGGCTTATGGTGCGTTTGATGTCATCATGGATAATAAATTTCGTATCAGTGGTGGTGTTCGTTATGAAGAGTTTAAACAAACTTCAGTTGGTACTTCTAGCTTAATTTTTGGCAAAGAAGATCTTGATATCTTTTGGGCACCAGAGAAAATTGAAGCGGGTAGTATTTTTACTGACGATTTATTTTCATCATTAGCGTTTACCTATTTAGCGAATGAAAACTATCAAATTCGCGCGAGTTACGGTGAAACAATTGTAAGGCCTGATCTACGTGAAGTTGTACCGGTTGCTTACTATGACCCATTAACCGATATCAGAACTTTTGGTCGCGTTGGTTTGAAAAGTAGCCCGATCAAAAACTACGATTTGCGTTATGAATACTATGCAGATAATGGCAATAGCTATACCGTTGCTGCATTTTATAAAGACATAGAATCGCCCATTGAAACCGTTTTACAAGTAGGTGATGAAGATTATTCAGCCACCTTTGTTAATGGTGAAACAGGTGAAGTGCAAGGGGTTGAATTTGAATGGATGGTTGACTTAGTTAAAGTTGCTGATGGTTTTTTTACCTCAGGTAATATTACGCTAAGTGATTCGGAGGTCAGTATTGATCCAGCTTTAGCCGGGAACTTAACCAACCCGACTAAACGTATGAGTGGTCACTCTGAGTATGTTGTGAATATGCAATTAAATTACGACTCAGCTGATGGTAATCATTCAGGTTCATTGGTGTATAACGTTTTTGGTGAGCGCATTATTGCCTCTGGTGTCGGTGGTCGAGGGGACGCTCTTGAACAACCATTCCACGCACTAGACTTGGTATACACTTATTACCCTGACTTTAACTCGCAAATTAAGTTAAAGGTGAAAAACTTGTTAGATGAATCTCAAGAAGTAACTCAGTCAGACGTTGCGGTTCGTGAGAAAGAAATAGGTACATCAATCAGTTTAAGTTATACCTATGATTTTTAACGGTAGCTAACCCCTGAATTAATTTAAAACTAAACAAACCTCATCGCCTGATGAGGTTTATTTTTATCACCTCGAATAACCTCATACGTTGAATCAATAAATTTCTCTCGCTAACTGTAAGAAAAATGTCACTTTTTTGTCATTTAATAAAGTTGCAATATTAATGAAACATTAGTGTCACACTTGGTTATTAAAATTCCTGCCAGTAATTTATCAAACTAGTAAGCAAAGTTTTTGCTAACAGCAGCACTATTAAAACAATCTTGCAAATAGTGCAAAACATCTAAGGTTAGGGTTTTTATATGAAGGTTACAAAATGGGCGCAAGCAGGTTTAATGTTAAGCATGTCAGCCTTTTCTTTGTCTGGCTATGCTTTTAGTCCAGAAGAGTTGAATGATGAACTGAATAAGGTTGTTGATGCCGGAAAACAAATTAATCAATCGGCCAATGCTTCACAGCAAAAAGTCGACAAAATCAATGAGCAAATTCAATCAAAGTTACAACAATTTAAAGTCGTCAATAAAGAAATTGATGGTTTGAATGTTTATAACCGTCAAATGCAGGCGCAATTAAATAATCAATTGCTTGAGCTTTCACAATTAGCAACATCGATGGAGCAAGTCAGTATTATTGAACGTCAAATCTCGCCATTGATGGCAAGAATGATCGATACCTTAATCGCATTTGTTCAATTGGATGTGCCTTTTTTACCCGAAGAAAGAAGTAAAAGAACGGCAGATTTACAGCGTTTACTTGAACAAGCTGATGTTTCGGTTGCTGAAAAGTTTCGTCGCGTATTAGAAGCTTATCAAGTTGAAGTAGACTACGGCCGCACCATTGAAGTGTACAGTGGCACGCAAGTAGTAGATGGCGTAGAGCGAGATGTTGATTTTCTGCGTATTGGTCGGGTGAGCTTTGTTTATCAAACCCGCGATGGCGAAAAAATGGGGATGTGGAATAAAGCGAGTCAATCATGGCAGCCATTACCCGCTGACTATCGCACAGATATTAATAAAGCACTTCGCATTGCGCGTAAACAGCTTGCTCCCGATCTTATCATCGTTCCCATTGCACAAGATTTTGCAGAATAAGGCGCTATCATGAACACTATTAATAGAATTTTAACTTCGCTTACTTTTGCTGGCGTAATGGTTTCAGCAAACGCTCAACAAGCGAGTAATTTAGATGAATTATTAACGCAATTAGAGAAAGGTCAAATTGCGCAAACTCAGCAAAACATCGCAAGAGAAGCTGAGTTTACAGCAAAAAAATCGCAACAAGATCAGCTGTTAAAACAAGCTATCACCTCAAGAGAGCAAGCCGTTGAAAAAAGTACTGAGCTTGAAAGTAGCTATCAAGAAAATGAAGTTGATATTGCGAATAAAACTGACGCGTTAAATAAGCGCATGGGTGAGTTAAAAGAGCTTTTTGGTGTATTACAGCAAGTGGCAGGTGATACACGTAGCAAATTTCAAACATCAACTATATCAGCCCAAATTCCTGGTCGTGGTGAATTTTTAGATGAATTTGCTCAAAGTATGGGCTCAAGTTCAAAGCTTGCTTCTATTGAAGAAATTGAACGTTTATGGTTTGAACTTCAACGTGAAATGACGGAAAGCGGTAAAGTGCATAAATTTACTGCTCAAGTGGTTGCTGCAAATGGTGAAAAAGTACAAAGCGAGGTTATTCGAGTAGGTGGCTTTAACTTAATCTCTAACGGGAAATATTTAGAGTACATCGATGAAACAGGTTCAATTGCTGAACTTATTAGGCAACCATCAAATAGATATTTAGACAGTGCCAGCCAATTATCTCAAACCACTTCTCAAGCGGTACCTTTTGCTTTAGATCCTACAGGCGGCTCAATTTTAGGGCTGTTAGTACAAGCGCCTGATACTCAAGAGCGAATTGAGCAGGGTGGTCCCGTGGGTAACGTGATAATTGCTTTAGGTATTATTGGATTATTAATTGCCTTAGAACGTTTTGTGTCATTATTTTTAATTGGCAATAAAGTAAACCGTCAATTAAAAACTAGTGTTGCCTCTTCAGATAACCCACTCGGTCGAGTGATGTTGGTCAAAGATAATAATCTTGATGCCGACACAGAAACATTGGAATTGAAATTATCTGAGCGCATTTTAAAAGAAGTGCCAATGCTGACTACCCGATTAACCTTGATAAAAATAGTGTCAGTGGTTGCGCCATTAATTGGTTTATTGGGAACTGTTACCGGCATGATCAATACTTTCCAAGCCATCACATTATTTGGCACAGGTGATCCAAAATTAATGGCGGGTGGTATATCACAAGCCTTAGTTACGACAGTGTTAGGTCTTGTAGTGGCTATTCCAATGGTCTTTATCTCAACGCTACTTAATACACGTTCACGCGGCATTATTAACGTTTTACAGCAACAAAGTGCCGGCATTATTGCCGAGCGAGCTGAAATGGTTGAACCTGCAGAGAAAGGAGCATAACTCATGGTTTTATTCATCGACATGATGAATAGCATTCGTGA
Organism: Colwellia sp. 1_MG-2023; assembly: GCF_030546755.1. Lineage (GTDB taxonomy): Bacteria > Pseudomonadota > Gammaproteobacteria > Enterobacterales > Alteromonadaceae > Thalassotalea_H. Next base: position 397,498 of record NZ_JAUOPE010000001.1, on the reverse strand, counting down.
ATTTCTTGATACTGGCGGTCAAGTACTGACCGTCATCGCAGGTGTTATTTGTTTGATGTGGTTACTCATTTTTGAACGTTTGTATTTCTTCTTAAGAACTTATCAAGTGATCAGAAATGAGATGATTACTTGCTGGCAAAACAGAGTGGAACGTCATTCTTGGAATGCTGAGCAAATACGCATCGCGCAAGTGTCTCGAATTACCGAATTACTTAATAACAATGTCGCCATCATTCAAAGTTTAGTGGTGCTTTGTCCGCTGTTAGGCTTATTAGGTACAGTAACTGGCATGATTGAAGTGTTTGATGTGATGGCCATTTCTGGTAGTGGCAATGCTCGTTCTATGGCATCTGGTGTTTCTCGCGCCACTATTCCAACCATGGCAGGCATGGTGGGATCATTATCCGGTGTTTTTATGGTGACTTGGTTACAAAGAAAAACCAAACGTCGCACCGAGCAAATGGAAGATGCGCTACCTATGGCTCATTAGTTCGAGTTTTTAAATGAAAGTATTAACGAATAAGGATTAAGAACATGCGTTCTCAATTATCAAAAGTATTACAAGAGCAGGAAGAAGCTGAAGAAATAAACATGACACCTATGCTGGATGTGGTGTTTATCTTATTGATATTTTTCATTGTTACTGCGTCTTTTGTAAAAGAGGCAGGGATTGAAGTGAACCGCCCAGAAGCGGCTACTGCTGTTAAGAAAGAGCGAGCAAATATTTTAGTCGCCATCAGTGATACAGGTGACATTTGGATAAATAAACGAAAAGTGGATGTGCGTGCTGTCCAGGCAAATATTGAACGCCTAAAAGCGGAAAATCCTCAAGGTACGGTTGTGATTCAGGCAGATCAAAAAGCGACCACTGATATTTTAATTAAAGTGATGGATTCAGCGCGTGCGGCCGGTGTTTATGATGTTTCAATCGCGGCTCAAGAGGTTTAAGACAAGCGATGGCTATTCATTTAAATAATATGGCTCGCTACGTGATCAGTTTCGCGCTTTCAGTTGCTGTAACTTTAGGATTATTGTGGAGTATGCAAGCTTTAATTGCTGGTGGCAATGATGTGCTAACTGAAGCACCGCGCGGCAATGTGCTTGACTTTATACGCCTCAAAAAAGAAGAAGCGATTGTTAAAAAAGATCGTAAACCACAAAAGCCGCCGCAGCCTAAACAGCCGCCACCGCAAATGCAGCAACCACAAATGGAGCAAGCAAATCCTAATGTTAATGCTGTCAGTACAAATTTCACAGCACAAGTTGATACCTCATCTGGGCTAACCGGAGGTATTAGTTTAGGAAGTAGTGATGGTGATTATCTTCCCATTGTTAAAGTAGCGCCTATATATCCTCGTCGTGCTCAATCGCGAGGGTTAGAGGGCTATGTCATTGTGGAGTTTACGGTAACCAAAAATGGATCAGTTCGAGATCCAATTGTTATCGAAGCACAACCAGAAGGTGTATTTGACCGAGCTGCGCTTGATGCAGCACTTAAGTTTAAATATAAGCCACGTGTTGTTGATGGTACTCCGACAGAAGTAGCGGGTGTACAAAATAAAATTTCTTTTGAAATTGATGGCTAAATAAAAATAAACGGAGGAAAACTTATGAAAAATTTATATATTTCAATGTTAGCTCTGGGAAGCTTGTATCTATTACCAGTGACAGATAACAATATTTCAGCAAGTTATGCTGCAGAGCCAGCGAAGCAATCAGTCAAAGTGCCGGCGATGCGAAATCGAGTTTATGCTCAACTTGCTAGAGCACAAAAGCTGGCAGACGAAGAAGGAAAGCAAGCAGGTTTAGAGGTACTTGGTGAAGTAAAAAGTCGTATTGATAGCTTAAATAGCTATGAAAAAGCCATGCTTTGGAATTTTTATGGGTTTATGCATTACAGCAATGATGACTTAGATTCTGCGATTGAAAGTTTTGAGAAAGTGATTGCTGAAGTTGCTATCCCAGAGCCATTAAGATTATCAACATTATATTCCCTTGCTCAGTTATCAATGCAGCAACAAAAGTATAGTGAAACATTAGCTTATCTTAAACAATGGCAACAGGTAAATACCAAAGAATTAACCGGTGAGCAACACATATTATTTGCTCAAGTATATTATCAAGACAAGCAATTTGCGCCGTCACTTGCCGCAATAAATAAAGCGATTGATGAAGCAGAATCCAACAATAAATTACCTAAAGAAAATTGGCTAATTTTACAACGAGCTAATTATTACGAATTGAAACAACCTAAAAAGGTGACTGAAGTTCTAGAAGCGTTAGTTAAGTATTATGAAAAGCCAGAATATTGGTTGCAGCTTAGCGGTATGTACGGTGAAATAGGCCAAGAAGCAAAACAGTTAGCTGCTATGGAAACGGCTTGGCAAGCAGGGTACATCACTAAAGCACAAGATATTGTCACTTTAGCGCAACTTTATCGCTTTAATAATATTCCATACAAAGCGGCAAGGTTATTAGATGAAGCGATTTCTGATGGCAGAATCGTTGCTAATGAGCGTCATTATGAAATGTTAGCTCAAGCTTATCTAGCCGCTAAAAATGATACCAAAGCCATTCCTGCGCTTATTAAAGCGGGAGAAATTAACGAAACGGGCAAGTTTGACGCTCAATTAGCACAAGCGTATCTTAATATTGAAAATTGGCAATTAGCGATTAAATCAGCCGATAGCGCATTGGCAAAAGGTGGGATTGACCGAGTTGGTGATATGCACCTTATTATAGGCATGAGTTATTTTAATTTAGCACAATTTGAAGCATCGCTAGCGGCGCTAAAGCAAGCGGAAAAAATAGCCAGTTCAGCAAAAATGGCTCAACAATGGTATCAATATGTTAAGCGCGAACAAGTACAGCATAATCAATTAGCTATGTTAAATTAAGCGTGAATGCGTATTGATATTAAAAGAAATACCCTAAGTTACTTGTGGAGACGAGGGTTAAATCTTCTCTTTTCTTCACAAGTAACGACGTGATTTCGAGTTTTTTATTTACAGCAAATAAAGTAAGGTTTTTTCAAAAAACCTCCAAAATGGTAATGCTATCTTACTAACCTTCAATTAAATTAAGATCCATTTATAAATCAGGTGATTAATGGGTTTAGTGTCGATAATTGGTTTCAAACCTTACGTAGGCATATTAATTTTTTAGAGTGCCCCGTCACTAGTGCTACTAACTCTATGCGTTGGAATGCCTAAGCAGGCTATAACCCAGAATGGATGGTAAAACTCATTGAAATCAAACGCGTATATTTCAATTATTGTATGACCAATGAGCGCACTATTAACAAGAATTATAAAGGCTACAAAAAGCCCAAACCGTCTACTCCAACTATGCGATTAGGGTTAACAAGAAAGTTTTATACCGCTGAAGGCTTACTGTCATTTAGCCTAGATAAAGTTCGTATTGATGAAGTGTATCGCAACAAAACCGAACACAAGCCAAGCTTCATGAATAACCGATTATAGTGTCAGGTTGTTTTACATAGGTGCAAGTCCGAAATCACTAATGAATGCCAGCCTATTGTTTTTATTGATGATTACCAAATTGGCATACTGCCTGCTTAGTACCCAATAAGTAATTATTTTTAGCTTTATTAAATACCTTCCAATCTCGATGGAAAGGGATTAAGAGGAACACTCAAATGAAAAATAAATTTTTAAAGGGCTTAATGGCTAGTTTTGGGCTGGTAATTAGTAGTATTTCTAATGCAGCATTAATATATGGTTCAGATCCAATCAATTTTGGTAATCCATTAACAGTATTTGATACTGAAACTGGAACTACAACTAATTTAGGTTCCAGTGTTTGGAATTTAGCTTTGGCCTTTGATAGTAATAACTCCCTTTTTGGAATAAATAATACTTCTCTTTATTCAGTTGACTTAAATAATGGTTCAACTTCACTAATTGCGAATGGTGCTTGGGGAGGATTTTCAGAATCTGCAACTTTTGATCTAAATAACAACTTGTTAACCGCAACAAGTACAGGGTTATACAGTGTTAATACTTCAAATGCGGCTACGACCTTTTTGGGGGCATTTGTAGGTCATAACACTTATGATGGCATATCAGTTGCCACAACCAGTGTTGATACAATATTAGGAACATATAGTGCTGGAACAATTTTTGGCGTTGACAGTGGAAATATTTACGTTATTGACCCTAATACTCTAGTATCTACATTTTTAATGTCTGGACCAGCTAGCGAAACAATTGCTTTTGATGCAGAGGGAAACTTGTATGGAAATGACTACAACAATGGTTATTATCAATTAGATCTCGTAAATCAAAACCACTCATTTCTTGGTGGAAGTGGGCATTTTGGCTCTGCTGTATATGGTGCGTATTCTAATCAAGTGGACGTTCCAGAACCATCAACACTAACCATTTTTGCTTTAGGTTTAATGGGACTAGCTTCTCGTAAAATTAAGAAGCACGTTTAATCTTTAGCGATAAATTATTAAAACACTGATCATTACGGTCAGTGTTCTTTATTTTTAGATATATAAAAATAGGAAAATCACAGTAAAATCTCCCACTCGCTTTAAAATCACTCAGTAACCAACTGAAAAATTTAACTAATCGTACATTTTGGATTCTTCGAACTGTTTCTTTCGACTCAATTGTCATAGAAAAATATAGAAAAATATAGAAAAATATAGAAAAATATAGAAAAATTTTGTAAAAATAAAAAGCCGCTTTGCTATTTCAACAAAACGACTCCAAGTTGACTCAATAGCCCGGTTTAAAGCTAGTGTTTTTTTAATGGGTTAAATCAAAGTGGTCGAATTATAAAAAAAATAATGATTATCAGTGATGTATTCATGTTGATTTTAAGAATTTTGAACCAGTGATTTATTTTTAACTGGCAAGCTAATCACTCAACAGGCTGTAAAGTCTTACAAGTAATTTTTATACCAATATAAGTTTTCTTCGAGTACGGTCTGATCAGTAAAGTTAGGATTGGGAATTTCAATAATAGTACGATTTTTTAAATTCGCTCGTTTGATATCTTCTTCATAATACTTATCTAAAATGGTTTTTAATTCACCACTGGCCAATAATTTCTCTAAGCCTAGTTTTAATCGCCTTGCTAAACGGGGTTCAGTTTTAGATACGTAAATATAAGTCACCATAGGAAGATATAGTGCTAGGTTAGGCTCAATTACGACATTTTTTATGCGTTCTTTGCGAATATTAAGCTCATCATAAGCTTCATAAATAGCCCTAGGTAAGTAATCAAATCGCTGCTTATTTAGCATTAAAAATAACCCTTCAAAAGTATGTGATTTGACTAAACTCATCTCAAGTTCATTGAAAACTTTAGTGGTAACCCAACTTGATTGTAATCCTGCCGTTAGCTGGCTTAGCTGCTCGAGTGTTTTCACCTCTTTAAATGCAGGGAGATTTGCTTTATTCACTAACAGTAATCGATAGCTTATTAAACCTAGTCGAATTGGGATCTTAATAGCAATAGCATGCTTATCCCATTCCTTGTTACTAGGATTAATGAAAGTGTTAAGTACTTTACCTTCTTTAATATATTGTTGCGCTCTGGAGGGGGTCATATCGACCGTAAAGGTATCGATTTTATAGTCGCCAAATTCGGGCTCTGTTAATTGCAAAGCACGAAGTATCACCTCATCTTTATGCAGAGTTCTTTTTTCATGGCCTTTAGTTGGTTTTAAAAACCTTACTGTATCAAGTGCATAAAGTGCAAATGATGAAGTCAGCATTATTGTGCTAATCAAGGTGATGAATTGTTTTTTTAACAGGGAATAAATAATAGTTAGCTTTAACATTTCAATCATATTTTTAGTGTAGTCTTATTTTTTTTAAACTCCAATTTACTGCTTTTTGACCAAAGAAATTATTGATAATAATGGCAAGTGAAGAATATTAGTTGGTAAAAGCAATGTTATTACCAATTCAATATGAATAAATGAAAAAATTAAGACTTTTTTTGGCATTATTATCATTTCTTCCAAAGCTATTCTAAGTTTTCAACAGTAGAGAGTTAAATAATCAAATTATCTAAGTGCTAGACCTATCTTAGCTGTATTGGTAATAAGTGATTAATTGTAAAGTCTATTCAAATGATGAAAGACTCACTTCATATTTTATCGTCTAACGTTCAACAACCACCGATAATTAAATTAAAACTAGCTCATTGGTTACTCTCATCCGTTTAAATCACTCAATTTCACTGGTTATATGTTTTGGTAAGTTATATTTGTTAAATTGGTTGACAATAACCTTTTGTATTGGTTAGTATTGGTTTGCCGGTTTGATAGATGCTTTATCAGCGTTATCAAACCCATGATATTTGAAATTAATAGAAATAGTTTCAACGGGAATAGTATTTACCATTTTAAATGGCATGTTCCTAAAACTGTTTCAAAAGCATGTGATGTAACTGATGTATAAATCAGGCATTAACCTGAGTATTAATTAAGTGTTTATTTTAAATTATTGAAATAAACACTTAATCAATGAAATGGGCAACTCTCATACTCAGATAAACAAACAGTAATATATTTTAGGAGTTAGACATGACAAAACCTACTATAGGTTTCATCGGCCTTGGCCTTATGGGCGGTAACATGGTTGAGAATCTTCAAACACGTGGCTTTAACGTAAATGTAATGGATCTTAATAAAGATGCTGTTGCTAAGGTACTTGCTCGTGGTAACGCTACTGAAGTATCTTCGGGTAAAGAGTTAGCTGAAAAAAGTGACATCGTAATGCTTGCGCTTACTACTTCTGCCGTTGTTGAGTCAGTTGTATATGCTGAAGATGGTATTTTAGCCGGTATGTCTGAAGGTAAAACGTTAATTGATTTTGGTACGTCTATACCTGCGTCTACCCGTAAAATTGGTGCTGATCTTGCCAAAAAAGGTGCTGGTATGATTGATGCCCCATTAGGTCGTACACCTGCACATGCTAAAGATGGTTTGTTAAACATTATGGCTGCTGGTGATATTGAAACCTTTAATAAAGTTAAGCCTGTGCTTGAAGAGCAAGGTGAAAATGTTTTCCATCTTGGCGAACTTGGTGCTGGTCACACGACTAAGTTGATCAATAACTTTATTGGTATGACAACGGTTACAGCAATGTCACAAGCATTTGCTGTTGCTAAAGCGGCGGGTGTTGACGGTCAACAGTTATTTGACATTATGTCTGCCGGCCCTTCTAACTCGCCATTTATGCAGTTTTGTAAATTTTATGCGGTTGATGGTGATGAAAAATTAGGTTTTTCAGTAGCTAATGCCAATAAAGATTTAGGTTACTTTAATCAAATGGTAAAAGATTTAGGTTCAGAGTCTCTTATCGCTCAAGGTACTTCAGCAAACCTTCAAGCAGCGGTTGACGCTGGTTTAGGTCAAAATGATGTTCCAGTAATTTTTGACTACTTTAATACTCAGTTAGCTAAGTAGATCATTCAACCCCTTACTTCTTTAATTAACAAAAATTACAGAAGTAAGGTAATTCAAGTGCTCGCGTACTAGTAACGCTTATTTAGTTGTACTTTTAGTAAGTCGTTTAGATGATTAGAATTAAATGGATTTAATGATTTTATAGCCTCTCTTTGAGAGGCTTTTTTTTGCCTGTTTTTTATATGGAAGTGAGTAAATTACAAGATTGTTGCTGTTGCTATCAAAGTTAAACTTAGCATTATATAGGTTCAGGTGAGAAAGCGAAGACTTAAGCGGTAAAGCTTGCACATTCAACTATTTAAAAAGATAAAGATCTAAAAGTATTTGAAATAAATAGTAAGGTACTTATGACATTGAAACTAGCATGTTATTAATATGATAGCTTGTGTTAAGTCGGTTGGAAGTTGGTAAGACTTAAGCGGGTTATAAAATGTTAACTGCTAGTCTATAAGGCTCTCTGAAGTTACCGCTAACACATTTAATAAGTAAGCTTTGTAAAGAGTCTAACGTTAACATTAAACTCTTGGTACTAAGTTTTCGATAGAGTAAAGCCCACGTTTTTCACTATTTTTACGTTTGATTTCTTCAAGTGCTCTGGTTTCTTCAGCATCAAATAACTTATTGATTAAGCGGTTGAAATGACCATGCATCGCATGTCTAGCTTCTGTTGCGTCACCCGATTTCAATGCTTGATAAATCGCGCGATGCTCGGCAATGGTTTGTGAGTTACTTTTGCTACATACGCTATCATAATCACGTATGATTTCTTGAGATGAGCTACGTAATGCCCATAAATTTTGTACTGATGCGATCATGGCAGCATTACGTGTTGATGCAGCAATAATGCTATGGAATTTTTTATCCGCTTCTGGGATATCTTTACCGTTTTCCATATCAACAAGCGTTTGATGTAAATCTGTTAATTCTTGTTCGGTTATTGTAGTCGCACTAAGCGCGGCTACTTCGCCTTCAATAAGTGCTCTTGCTTGCGTCACTTCAAAGGCGTTAATTTTATTTTTAGCGAGAGTCGTATTGGCAGTATCAAGGACATAAACCCCTGAGCCTGTTTTAACTTCTACTTTTTCTCTGGCTTCAAGTGCGATAATAGCTTCGCGAACCGTTGGTCTACTTACTTGGAAAGACTCAGCTAATTCTCTTTCTGGCGGTAAACGACTACCGGCAGGATATTCACCCGCATTTATAGAGGCTTCAATTTTATCAACAATTTGCCAAAACATACGACGATTAGCCATGAGAGTACCTTCTTTCTTTGAAATTCTATTTTCTACACAAAAAACACATAATATCGCTATCTATATACATTGGCAAAATATATCTAACCATTACCTTGCGTAAACAGCTTTTACGATACATATTTCTAAATTCATGTAAAGACTACATTATATTATTGGTAATAACAAATAATATTGATTAAGAAGTAATTGGTAAAATGAGTGGTTGACAATTGGCTGTTGGATTGGTTAAATTTAGTTGATATTGCTGTCATAGATTTATTGCTCAGCGAAATAAATATTAAAAAAATAAAATTCAACTGGGGGGAGAAGAACGTGAAATTGAATAAAATTAGTAACGCTCTAAGAAAAAACCGAACATTTATTGCTAGTACTGCAATAACTGCTTTGCTTGCTGGACCGGCTCATGCCTTCCAAGAAGCTGAGCAAAGCAATGATAATGCAACCACTATTGAAGTAGCCAACAAAGCAGGTGAAGTCGAAGTGATTGAAGTGCGCGGAATGCGCGGCACAATGACTCGTTCACTGAACGAAAAGAAGAATACTACAGCTATTGTTGATGCGATTGCAGCGGCAGATTTTGGTGATTTACCGGGACTTTCTCTTTCAGATGTTATTGAAAATGTTTCAGGTGCTTCTGGTCATCGCCTAAAAGGTAGCCAAAACGAAATCTCAATTCGTGGTCTTGGATCATATTGGGGTTATTCAACGTTTAATGGTCGTACTATTACCAATGCTGGCCCAGGTCGTGCAGTTAACTTTAAAAAATTCCCATCAAGCCTAGTTGATAAAGTTACGATTTATAAATCACAACAAGCAAACTTAGTTGAAGGTGGTACTTCAGGTACTATTGAAGTAGGTTCCCTGCGTGCGGTTGATTATGGTAAGAGTAAAACAACAGTTGAAGCACAAGTAGCAAACAACAGCTATTATACTGCTGCTGACAACCAGTCAGAATGGGGTAATAAATTTACCCTTTCAACCGTACAAAGCTTTGAAACAGAATCGTTTGGCGATATGGGTTTCAGTTTAGGTTTTGTACAAAGTAACTCAGCCAATCCAGAAGAAAATTATGGAAGCAGTTCCACATTAGCCGCATGTAGTTTTAGAGCTGCTGACGGTTCTCCTTTGACTACTAATAATGGCGATAATGAACGTTGTGGTGATCGGGATTTAAATAGCAGCAATAACAATATGCCTGATAATGACTCAATGGTGAGTCCAGGCCGTTCAGCAGATTTAGTTACCTTAGGGCCAAATGCTGATCCAGATAGATTTGGTGTAAATGGTGCTGATCATTTAGCAAAATTTGATCCTAACTCTATTTTCTTTATTCCTGATGATTCATATTGGCGTACCGGTCACGATGAAGATGAACGTCGTAATATCGTGGGTACTTTCCAATGGGTACCAAATGAGCAATGGGATATTAATTTAGATTACGCCTCTTCTCGCCTAGAATATACTGAAAATCGTATGGAATTAGCGCAAGAACGTGGTAAAAATTTAAATCCAGACACTTTAATTATTGATGATAATGGCAACCTTATTTATGAAGAAGGTGAAGGTAAACTTACTTTACAAGGTGAAGAACGTTATCAATTAGATGAATATGATGGTTTTGGTTTGAACGTAGATTTTCTACCAAGTGATAACCTTGTACTTTCTTTCGATGCATCTTATTCAAAATCTTACCGTTACCGTTTACGCCAACGTGCGAAATTCCGTCATGAATCAACAACGGCTTACTCGTTAGATTCTAGAGGAACAGTCCCTAAATTATATCTTGGTGACCATGAACAAATTGAGAATGCTAATTTCTTCTATACCTCTCAAGGTGGCAGCTTAGTTGAGAATCCTAACTACGGTGGTGCCGCTTTTGATGTCAGTGATATGGCAAGCTTCATTAATAGTGATGGTGGTGCATATTTAGAATATGGCCGTGAAAATGATGAACGTGAAGATGATATTTGGGCAGTAAAATTTGATACGCAATATTCATTTGATGATTACAACGTTATTTCTTCTATTGAAGCAGGTGTACGTTATTCACGTGAGCATTTATACGATTATTCAGGTATTCAAACAGCATTTAACGTAGATGATGGCTCTCGTCGTCCTATTGATGACAACTGGAACTCAGATGATCATGTTGACAGAGACGGCGCAAATAATGACTTTGATAGTTTATATCCAGATGAACATGCGCAAGTAACTGCCGCTGCAGCAGCATGTGGTGATAATGGTCATAGTCTTGAAGGCTTTATGGACAACTCAGGTGGTGCAGCTGATGCCGGTAATTTCTTAACCTTTGATTCGCAATGTTTAATTGGTGCATATTTAGGTCAAGTAGGCTTCCTTACACCAGGTGGAAACAATCCTAATATTGGCTATTACGATATTGGTGAAGACCCAGACAAGCGTAGTGGTCAATTGATCGATGTTAGAGAAGATACTACTGCATTTTATGCAATGGCATGGATTGATACGCAATTTTCTGACATTCCTGTAACTGGTAACGTTGGCTTGCGTTATGTTAAAACCGAAACAAGTTCACAATCTTGGGGTGAAAAAGCAATCCTTACTCAATCATTTTTAGAAGATGATCCTACAACCCTTGATATTGATGAAACTGGTCTTGAAACATGGAACTATTCATCTGAAACAGGCGAGGTTTATTTAGAAGATGATTACTCAGAGTTCTTACCGAGTTTAAACCTTACTTTCCATCTTAGTGATGAGTTATACCTAAGAACAGCTGTTTATCGTTCAATGTCACGTTTTGCGATGAATGCGATGTCTGCAGGTCAAACGTTAACAGATTGTAATTCTGCTGATACTAGTGAAAGTGCAACATGTGACAGCTATGACTCACAGTTAGTCTCTGGTTATGCAGAAGGTAATATGATGAATCCATTTACCGCCACTAACTATGATTTATCATTAGAATGGTACCCAAGTTTAGATATGGCAGTCACCTTAGCAGGTTATTGGAAAAACTTTACTGGCGGCACAAAGTTAGTGATTGAAAACCGTGTTCCTACAGTAACGAATGTTTCTGCAGATGGAACTGTGACGGTTGGCGATTATTCACATGAAATTCCTTACAGTGTTAACCAAGTTGCGGAAAATGAATCAACCATTAAGGGTTTTGAGTTAACCTTCCAAAAACATTTTGCTGACTTACCTGGTATTTGGAGTGGTTTAGGTATTAAAGGTGCATGGAACCATGCTGTTTCTGACTTTAACTCTGAAGAACCTGCTAACTGGGGTATTAGCCCAGATGCAAACTTAATGGGTTTCTCTAAAAACGTGGCTTCTGGTTCTATTTATTGGGAAGGCGATAATTTATCAATGCGTTTAATGTATAAATATCGTTCACGTTATTTCCAACCGAACGATTTACCATTTCCTCATAAAGGCAATCGTTGGGTAGAAGATAGTGATTATGTTGATGCGGCGATTAAGTACAAAATCAATAAGAGTGTATCAGTATCGTTAAAAGCACTTAACCTATTAGAAGAAGCGCAAGTAATGACGCGTGGACCAGGAACAGTATCTGATTACTCTTTCTCAGGTCGTAAATTCTTCCTTGGTGTTAAGGCGAGTTTTTAATCAAACCTATATTGAAATATAAATATCAATGTAAATGAAAATGGAGTTCTCTTTTACGCAGGTAATTGAGAACTCGATATTTTTTAGTAGGACCCTTTTGAGGTAAATATGTACAAGTCTAAACTTTTTCAATCGTTATTTTTATCAAGTTTATTTTTATTAGTCACTGCTGCGTGTCAACAAACAACGGCAAAAACATGGTTGGTTACCACCCAAGCAGAATATAAAACAGCCCTAGATAAAGTATCTGCCGGCGATGAAATTGTTTTGTCTGATGGTACATGGGAAAATTTTGAGATCTTATTCAAAGCCGAAGGTACAGAGCATGAGCCAATTACCTTAAAAGCACAAACTAACGGCAAAGTATTTTTAACCGGTCAATCGAACCTTAGATTAGCGGGAAAGCATTTAATTGTTTCAGGCTTAGTGTTTAAAGATGGTTATACGCCAAGCAGTGCGGTTATTGAATTCAGGCAAAACAAAAATAATTTAGCATATCACTCTCGTGTAACCGAAGTAGTCATTGAAGATTATTCAAACCCTGATAAAGCTGAAGGCGACTATTGGGTAAGCTTATACGGAAAACATAATCGTTTCGACCATAGCTATTTAGCAGGTAAGCGCAATAAAGGCGTAACCATGGCGGTACGATTAAACACTGAAGATAGCCAAGAAAATTATCATCAAATTGATCATAATTACTTTGGTCCAAGACCTATTTTAGGATCAAATGGTGGTGAAACGCTTCGCATTGGTACTAGTCATTATTCGTTGAGTAATTCGTTTACGAAAGTTGAGAATAACTATTTTGATCGTTGTAATGGCGAAGTAGAAATTATTTCAGTTAAATCAGGGAAAAATCAATTACTTAATAATACCTTCTTTGAATCTCGTGGCACGTTAACCTTACGTCATGGTAATGGTAATGTTATTGAAAACAACGTGTTTTTTGGTAATGGCGTTGATCATACTGGCGGTATTCGCGTGATCAATAAAGATCAAATCATTCGTAATAATTACATGGAAGGGTTAACCGGTTACCGTTTCGGTAGTGGCTTTACTGTGATGAACGGGGTACCTAACTCTCCGATCAACCGTTATCACCAAGTAGAAAATGCGTTAATTGAAAATAATTCAATGGTTAATGTTGACCATATCCAATTAGCCGCAGGCAGTGACGCTGAACGTTCAGCTGCGCCACTAAATAGTAAACTGCAAAACAACCTAATTTTTAATGAAAATGGCAAACAACCTTTTACTTTGTTTGACGATGTTTCCGGTATTGCTTTCAATGGTAATGTTACTAACAGTGAACCGTTAGCTGAAATCGCTTCTGGTTTCCAAGTGAAAGAATTAACTTTAGAACGTGCTGAAAATGGTTTGTTATATCCTGTTGGTGAAAGCATTGGTGCAGATAAAACGATTCAACCGATTGCTAAATCTGCTACTGGACCAAGTTGGTACGCCAAAAATGTTGAGGAAACCGCTTTTGATTCAGGTAAAGAAATTCATGTTAACGGAAATGGCGATGACTTATTTGATGCGGTTGTTGCAGCTGAAGATGGCGACGTTATTGTACTGGCAAAAGGTAAGTATAATGTGCGTAAAATGCTTAGCGTAGCGAAAACCTTAACCGTTAAAGCAGTAAATAACTCTGACGCAGTTATCACCTTTGAGCGTGGTACTTTGTTTGAAATTGCTGACGGTGGCAGTTTAAAAGTTGAAAACCTAATGATTGATGGGGTTAATAGCCCTGATTCTGCAGGCAATACCTTAGTAAGAACCCAAAAGTGGGGCATGACTCAAAACTACCGTTTTGTGATGTTAAATAATGTTGTGAAAAACTTAGACATTAATCACTCTTTCCATTTATTTGAATCAGGTAAAGGCGCTTTTGCTAATTTAATTGAATTTAAAGGTAATACTTTTACTAATATCACCGGCGATTTATTGCGCCTTGATAAAGAAATTGAAGACTTAGGTATTTATAACGCAGAGTATGTAGCGCTTGCAGATAATAAGTTTGAAAATGTTTCTGGTGCCCTCGTTAAATTATACCGCGGCGGTACTGATGAAAGTACTTTTGGTCCACACTTGACGATGTCGAATAACCAATTAACCGCAATTGGTGAAGGTAAACGAAATAAAACTAAAGCTAGTTTGTTCTTACATGGTGTTCAAGTCACGAATATTAATAACAACAACATAGCCAATAGTGCGCCAATCAAAGTTGAGCATACGGTAGGCGAACCTAAAACAAGTATTGCTAATAATCAGCTTTCTCAAGCTGTGAGCGTAGTTGAGCTTAGAGTGGAAGGCCCACATACTGCTGAACTTTCTGATAATACCATTGTAAATAAATAGGGCTTTCTAGGCATGTTATTGGCTTTTTTTAAAAAAATGCAGGTTAATCTGACAGCTATGTTATTAGCGGTTTCCTGGTGTGTATTATTTAGTGCAAATAGTGCTGCTAGTCATTCGCCCAATTTAGTGATCAGTCATAGTGATGTTCCTGCGATGAAAAAAGCCTTATCAGTTGAAGGGAGTTTTACTGACGCCTTCAATAAAGTTAAGGATAAAGTAGACACACAGCTAGCTCAAGCTATCAATATTCCTGTGCCTAAAGACTCTGGCGGTGGTTTTACTCATGAAAGACATAAGAAAAATTACCGTTTGATGTATGACGCAGGCATTGTCTTTCAATTAACGCAAAACGAGCGTTACGCTCAATATGTGCGTGATATGTTACTGGAGTATGCTGAGCTTTATCCTACTTTGCCTTTACATCCGAAAAGAAAAAAAGGCAAAACAAACCCGGGCAAACTATTTTGGCAAAGTTTAAATGAAGCGGTTTGGTTGGTTTATACCAGCCAAGCTTACGATATGATTTTATCGTCATTAAGCGAAGCAGATAAAAACAAAATTGAAACGGGTCTTTTTCGCCCCATTGTGAAGTTTTTATCCGTCGATTCGCCAAAAACATTTAACAAAGTTCATAACCATGGTACGTGGTTAACCGCAGCTGTTGGTATGACGGGATACGTTTTAGGTGAGCTTGAATGGGTTGAACAAGCGCTATACGGTTTAGATAAATCAGGTAAAGGTGGTTTTTTAAGGCAGTTAGATGAACTCTTCTCACCAGAAGGTTATTACAATGAAGGGCCTTATTATCAACGTTATGCCCTGATGCCTTTTGTTACCTTTGCTAAAGCTATTGAAAATAACCAACCTGAACGAAAAATATTTGCATATCGTGATGGCATTATTTTAAAAGCTATTGATACCACAATTCAGCTTAGCTACAACAAACTGTTTTTCCCGATTAATGATGCAATTAAGAGCAAAGGTATTGATACGATTGAGTTAGTACATGGCGTAGCTATTGCTTATGGATTTACTCAAGATACTGATTTCCTTGATATTGCTAAACAGCAAGACCAAGTTATTTTAACGGGTGATGGCTTGAAAGTAGCGCAAGCACTCGATGATGGTTTAGCAACCCCTTATCAATTTAAGTCTAAGGCATTTGGTGATGGTGCGGATGGTAAACAAGGTGCCTTGGTTATCATGCGTCAAAAATCTCGCGGACAACAAGCTTTGCTATTTAAACCCGCAGCACAAGGCTTGGGACATGGCCACTTTGATAAGTTAACTTGGCAATTTTATGACAATGGCCATGAGATTGTTTCGGATTATGGTGCTGCTAGATTCTTAAATGTGGAAGCAAAATCTGGTGGGGGTTATTTACCAGAAAACAACACGTTTGCGAAACAAACAGTTGCCCATAATACTGTGGTTGTAGACGAAAACAGCCATTTCAACGGCAAAGTTAAAACCGGTAATAAACACCACCCTGAATTATTATTTTTCGCTAAAAGTAAACAAGGTTCAATTAGCTCGGCACAAATTGATACGGCCTATCAAGGTGTTTCGTTAAAAAGAACCATGGCGTTAGTGAAATTACCTGAGATTAATAAACCTCTTGCCATTGATATTTTTGATGTCAACAGTGATAAAAAATCGCATCAATTCGACTTACCTTTGCATTACCAAGGGCAACTCATTGATACAAATTTTGTTTTAAACACAGCAACCCAATCGTTATCTGCGCTAGGTCATAAAAATGGTTATCAACATTTGTGGTTAACGGCGACTAGTCAACCTGAAAAAGGGTTGGCGAAAGTCACTTGGTTAAATGAAAACGGTAAATTTTATACACAAACTGCGATTGTAGATGGTGACACAGAAGCTTTATTTACTCGCATAGGTGCGAATGATCCAAGCTTTAATTTACGTAATGAATCTGGCTTTATTTATCGTAAAAAAGCCGCGAAACAACATCGCTTTATTAGTGTGTTAGAACCACATGGGCAATATAACCCTGCGAAAGAATTTACTGTTGCTGCACAATCAACAATAACGAAACTGACGCACCACATTAAAGGTGATATAGAGTTAGTAGAAGTTGGGTTAACTACAGGGCAAAGCTATTTATTAGCGTTTAACCGTAGCTTAGCAAAGAAAACGAATAATACATTTACCTATCAAGATAATAATTTTAGTTTCAATGGCCAATTTAAGCTGTTCAAACTGAGTAATAAATAGAAGTGAGGAATTAATTATGAGTCGTAGTGAACACTTTTTAAGTGGTGAAGAAACTGAAATCGAAGATATTGGTGGTGGTTTAAAACGTCAAATGTTAGGTTTTAACCATGAGCTAATGGCAGTAAAAATTTGGTTTGAGAAAGGCGCTATTGGCTATAATCACGCCCATAGACACTCACAAGTTACTTATGTCGTTGAAGGTGAATTTCACTTTAATATTGACGGTGTGACGAAAATCATGAAAGCGGGGGATAGTTGTTTAATTCCACCTTGGGCTGATCATGGTGCAACTTGTCCAACCGGCGGTATTTTAATTGATACATTCAGCCCGCCTCGTGCCGATTTCCTTCCTGAAGGGACTTTCGATAATATTGATATAGATGAACTTAATCGCAAACCAGAGGGGATGGAATAATGCAATTAAAAGGTTTACGTTGGTGGGTGATTGCATTAATCGCTTTAGCCACGGTTATAAATTATATAGATCGTCAAGCGCTAAGCGTATTATGGCCAGATATTGTCGAAGATCTTTTCCCAGATGAATCTGCTTTAGAGCGTAAGCAAATATATGCCAATATCACGGTTGTCTTTATTTTTTCATATGCGTTTGGTCAAGCCATTTTTGGTAAGATATTTGACTGGGTTGGTACTCGTATCGGTTTCGTTTTATCAATAGGTGTTTGGTCGATTGCGACTGCGTTACATGCATTTGCACAAGGTGTGCTTAGTTTTAGTATTTTCAGAGCAATATTAGGTGTCGCTGAAGCTGGTAACTGGCCAGGGGCGACCAAAAGTAATGCTGAATGGTTTCCTTCAAGAGAACGTGCTTTAGCTCAAGGTATCTTTAATTCAGGTGCGGCAATTGGTGGTATTATTTCCATCCCTCTTATCGCTTACATGACCGTTTATTTTAGCTGGCAAATGATTTTTGTGATCATTGGTTTAATTGGTTTGTTATGGTTAATTCCTTGGTTAATTTTAGTGAAAGCGCCACCTAAGTCACACCCTTGGATCACTGATGAAGAACGTGAATACATTCTTACCGGCCAAAGAGCTTCGGATAATGCACCTTTATGTGATGAAGAAGAATATAGCCCTTCAACGGCTGAATTACTTTCACGTAAACAAAGCTGGGGTGTTATTATTGCTTCTGCTGCCATTGACCCAATCTGGTGGTTATTCGTGGCGTGGACACCAATTTACCTGAACGAAGTATACGGAATGGATGTTAAATCAATTGGTCTTTACGGTTGGGTTCCTTATGTTGGTGCTATGTTTGGTGCTTGGTTTGGTGGCTTACTTGCGCAAAATCGTATAAAAGCAGGTTGGAATGTTGATAAAACTCGTAAGCTGACAATCAGCTTAGGCTGTTTAATTATGTTACCGGCGTTACTTGCTATGGCAAACCCAGGTGGACCTACAACGGCAGTATTAATCATGGCGGTTATTCTATTTGGTTTCCAAACATCAATTGGTAATGTGCAAACTTTGCCAAGTGACCTTTATGGTAAAAAAGCAGTAGGTACCTTAGCTGGTTTCTCTGGCATGGCAGCTAAGCTTGCCGTGGTTGGTTTAACTTCTTTAGTACCAATTTTAACAGCAGACGGAAATTACACGACTGTATTTGCTATTGGTGCATCGTTAGCGGTTATTGCGATGTTAGCAGTTTGGGTACTTATTCCTAAAATTGCACCGTTACAAAAACTATAATAGTTGATGGCTTTTAGCCATCAATCTCATTTAAATTAATATTAGATAAAGTGAATAAGGCTTTGTAAATGAAAAACATTTTTCTATTCGGTGAATGTATGATTGAGTTGATGACTGCATCAAAAGAAGCGTCATCAAATACCTTGAAACAATCATTCGCTGGCGATGTTTTCAATACAGCTGTTTATCTTAAACGCACTTTTCCACAAGTAAAAGTGCGCTTGGTGACTGCCGTAGGAAAAGATAATTTTAGCCTAGATATGATCAAATATTTTGAAAGTGAAAATATTGATACCGAATTGGTGTTTCAATCAGAGAACAAAATTCCTGGTTTATACTCCATTCAATTAGATGATCAAGGTGAGCGTAGTTTCACGTATTGGCGCGAAAATTCTGCGGCAAGAAGCGTGATGAATTTTATCGATGAACCTGCAACTGAGTTACTGACTTCCGGCGATATGTTTTTCTTTAGTGGTATTTCTTTAGCGGTTATACAACCTGAAGATCGTGCTAGCTTTTGGCAAAAAGTAGTACAACTTAAAACTGCCGGGGTAAAAATTGTTTTTGATCCTAATTACCGCGCTCGTATGTGGAAAGATAAAGATGAAACCATTCAAGCCTATGAACAAGCATTTAAATTATCGGATATTACGTTGCCTGGTGTTGAAGATTTTGACAGCTTATATGGCATTAATAGTGTTGAAGGTGTGATCGATTTTTGTCAATCGTATGAAATTTCAGAAATAGTGGTTAAAAATGGTCCTGCTTCTGTGATCACGATATTAGATGGCGAAAAAGAGTTACATCAAGTAACGCCTGTGAAAACTGTTGTTGATACAACATCCGCTGGAGATTCTTTTAATGGTGTTTACTTGGGAGCTCGCTTAGAAAATGCCTCTATTGCTGAGTCTGTCGATAAGGCGTCAAAAGCAGCAGGATTTGTTATCCAACATAAAGGGGCTATCGCACCTAAAGCCCTGTTTAATGAATTTGTTCAGCAACTTTAAGATGATTTCTACATTATCTTATCTACATTATTGATAACAATTTATAGGTATTTACATGAAATCATTTAAAGAGTTAATGGCGTCGCAAGTCTTGTTACCCATAGTACAAGCCGATACGCCTGAGCAAGGTATAGCTATTACCGATGCTATGGTTAAAGCTGGATTACATTTAATTGAAGTGGTTCTGCGTACAGAAGCGTCATTAGAAGCCCTTAAAGCGATTAAACAAGCATTTCCGTCACTGATTGTTGGTGCCGGTACTGTAACTTCTAAAGAGATATTACAAGGGGCAAAGGAAGCAGGTGCTGACTTTATTATTACCCCCGCCATTTCAGCTAATTTACTTGCAGAGTTAGCCACTTGTGGTTTACCTGTATTGCCAGGTGTGTCAAATACTGCAGATATATTATTGGCCAGTGAATTTGGTTTTAATGAATTAAAATTATTTCCAGCATCACTATCTGGCGGTGCACCATTTATTGGTGCGATGTCTTCTATATTTCCTGATACTAGCTTTTGTCCTACTGGTGGCGTGAATCAAGAAAATAAAGCCGATTATCTGAAATTAGGCAATTGTTTTGCCATAGGTGGTAGTTGGGTTGCACCGAAAAATTGGGTTGAAAATGGTCAGTGGGATAAGATCACTGACGCGTGTAAATTAGCAAATCAAAGTTAGGGGCTATTGATCTTTCGAGATTGTTTTTGCCGCATTTTGTTGGGTATTTATACAAGGCAGAGCCTTTGTAATTTGGTTATTCCACATAAAAAGGCGATAAAGACTTTATGCTCCTGCAAAATCACCTTACCCCACATCCTTGTGGGGCAACGCCGTTAAAAATGACCAACAAACGCTGTCCGAAGGATTCGGCTAAAATCGTTTTACCCTTTGTTGAGCAGTATTTACTTAGAATGACTAGGCTACACACTACTCGCCGCGATTAAAACGATTTTATCTCGAACAAAATTTAACCGAGAAAGATCAACAGCACCTAATTACCAACAATATGTTTTAATAAAAACCGTCATGTTCTGGCGGTTTTTTTATGTTTCTTTATTAAGGTTACCTGATGGTAAGCTCTCTCTTTTAAACGGCATATAGCTGTCGTACCTAAACTTATCTCGGTAGATAAAAGATCATCACTAGACAAAATACCACCACAAACCAGAAAAAGGGCAGAAAGCGTTTTTTTCTTGCGCCTGTGCTATTTGGTGTTTCTTTACTTAACGGCATGCCACAGTTTTGGCAATTTCCATATGCTTTTTTTTCGGCTTGTTGCTCGTCGATACGATTTATCGATTGACAAAATAAACACGTGATCATTTTAATCGACATATTAATGACTCGTTAATTGGTGATATAGCTGAGGCAATCGTAAAGGCAATTGCGACGGTTTTAAAATAACGGTAAAACCATCACTGCCAAATAAATAAGGTAGATAAGCTTGTGCTTCCACATCAATGGTTATACAAAAAGGCTTGATACCAAGTTTTGTCGCCTCTTTAATCGCCTGATGCGTATCTTCAATGCCAAACCGTCCTTCATAATAATCTATATCATTGGGCTTGCCGTCCGTTAAAATTAATAATAATTTTTGGCTGTTTTTTTGTTCGTTGATTACTTTAGTTGCCTGACGAATTGCTGCTCCCATACGGGTATAAAAGCCAGGTCGTAGCGCTTGTACTCGCCCACGCACTTCATTATTGTATGTTTCATTAAAGTTTTTCAATAAACTAAATCTAACATGACTTCGTTTTACCGAAGAAAAGCCATACATGGCAAAATTATCGCCAACACTATTTAATGCCTCGGCAAATAACATCATTGAATCTTTAACTACGTCTATGACTCGATTTTCATTATCAAGGTACGCATCGGTAGACATAGATAAATCGGCTAACAACAAGGTAGATATATCGCGATTATTGCCTCGAAAAGTTTGATAGAGCCCTTTGTCTTGTGTCGGAGATATTTGCTTTTCAACATGAAAATCCAACCAGGCGTTTAAATTGAGCTCTTCACCTTGCTCTTGTCCCTTTAGCCAATAACGTAGATTACGCATTTGTTCAAATTGACTCTGAATAATTTTGGCTGATTTTTGCAGTTTAACGGGTAGTTTTTGTGGGAATGCATCTTTAGGTAGCATAGGTTGGAGCAAACAACGTTCATCTTCGAGTTGTTGTTTTTTATAATTCCACTCGGGGAGAGAAATACCTTCACCTAATGGAATGTCATCTTCTGATGCAGAAGGTAGGTCAAGATCAATTTTTATCGAAGCACTTTTTTGATTTTGCTGCTGAGAGAGCGTGATATGATCTAAATCTTCTGCAACTCTTTGATACTGTTCATCGTCTTCTTCAGTATCGTCAGTTCCTCTGTCTAATTTAGAAAACTCACTCCAAGAAAACATGCTTTCTAAGCGGAAAATCATCATGCCGTCACGACTTTCTGGTGAGTCAATGCGCTCAGCTTTTTTTCGACTCGCCTTACTTTTAGCTAAAGGTTTCGTTTGCTCTTTATTTTCGGCGATGTCAGTCACTTCTTCAGGTTCAGGTAGTAGTTGAGGATCAACATGAGCAGAAGGGTAAAGCCATAAATGAACAGCCTGAGGCGCATAATTTACTACAGGAAAAAACTTTACAGTACCCGGAGAAAGTATTGCTTGAATGAGTGCTTTTTCCATCGCTTGTTCATTTTGTGGAAGTTTATCGACATTCGGGCGAATATCAACCATAGCTTGCGCTAACCGTTGATAACGCGGCTTCATGGCTGGATATTTTTTTAGTACTTTTACGACTAAACTTTGATTATCATTCGCCCAATGTTTAAATTTACCATGGTGATTAGCAGCAAGTATCGCTAGCCAAATGTATAGGTCGTGATTTAATTCAGTGGCAGGGAATACCGCTAAAGATTCTGGTAATCTAAGGCTGTCTTCGTCTTGCCAAGCCAGACTAATTTGTTTGTTTTCTCCAGATATTTTTTGAAGAAAACTTCTTCTAACTAGGTAATCACGAGGTGTTGCAGCTTCGACACGTTTAATTTGTTCACCGCCAAGTGCACGATAAACCATACCAATAGATTTACTGACTTCTGAAAAATTAACCTGAGCATCCACAAAATGTGTGCTTGCTTTGCGAGTGATATATTTGTGCCAAAGCTCGCCTACCCATTCTTCCATAAAAACCTGTTAATTTTTCAGTGAATAATGGAACCACTTTAACAATTTTTGAAGGGCAATTATGTGATATATATCAATAGTGAGATATTTTTAAAGAAAGAATTTATTTGTTGATTGTTAAATCAGGTAAGTCACTACTGCCGATTGTATGAAGCACTAACCCGACCATAAAAAAGAAAAAACTGGTGGCTCCTAAGCTAGCTCGCATCACTTTTTCTTCTGCATCAACCATCATTAAGAAACCCCCACAAGCGATAGCTGTTAGGATAGAAAAATAGCTGATAAAAGTTGCTACTTTTTGTAACTTACGTTTTTTAGTTCGTTTTACCGGTAATTCATCATTCATTCTCTCGCCTTTTTTTATGATTATTTAAAATAAGGCCGTGATATTTCACGGCCTTACGAAAAAGCTTAACGAAAGCTCAATTAAAAAGCTTCATTAAAATTATAAACCTATCATGTCACTAAGCGATTTTTTCTTTTATGAAGAAACTTCTAAAATAAGCAAGTAACCCGATTAAGAAAAACACACCTGCTATTTCACGTAACCAGTAAAAAATAGACA
This sequence comes from Colwellia sp. 1_MG-2023, assembly GCF_030546755.1. GTDB lineage: Bacteria > Pseudomonadota > Gammaproteobacteria > Enterobacterales > Alteromonadaceae > Thalassotalea_H. Next base: position 374,111 of record NZ_JAUOPE010000001.1, on the reverse strand, counting down.
GTTTGTCTTGCGTTGCCATAAAGCTTAATGCTTCACCTGTTTCAGGCAAGCGTTGCAACCACACTTGTAATACACCAGCCCCCGTTAAGAATAGTGTGATGAATACCATAGCAACAGTCATTAACCAAAAGCCCCACATTTCCCATACTTGCGCACGATTACAGTTTGCTTCACCTATCCCGCGAATTTTAGGCATAGCGTAAGAAATAATCGTCATGACTATCATGGCGTACGCACCGTAAAATGCCATGTGACCATGTGCTGCAGTAATTTGTGAACCATGTGTGTAATAGTTTACTGGAGCTAATGTATGTAAGAAACCCCAAACACCTGCGCCTAAAAATGCCATGACGGCCGTACCTAGTGCCCATAACGTAGCGGCTTTATTCGGATGTTCACGGCGGCGACGGTTCACCATATTAAAGGCATAAAGCACCATAGCAAAGAATGGTAAAGGTTCTAAAGCAGAGAAAATAGAGCCTACCCACTGCCAATATTCAGGCGTCGCTAACCAATAGAAGTGATGGCCAGTTCCTAAAATACCTGTGATAAGTGCCATAGCGATAATGACATATAACCATTTTTCAATAACTTCGCGATCAACACCCGTTGTCTTGATTAAAATAAAGGCTAAGATTGCGCCCATAATTAATTCCCAGACCCCTTCAACCCATAAGTGAACCACAAACCACCAGAAATATTTGTCTAGGGCAATATTGGCAGGGTTATAGAAAGAGAATAAGAAGAATACCGCTAAACCGACTAAGCCAGTTAAAAGCACCATATTGATCACTGTTTTACGACCTTTTAATATTGTCATACCAATATTAAATAAGAAGCCTAATGCAACAATTACAATGCCTATTTTGGTTATAGTGGGTTGTTCTAAAAACTCACGCCCCATGGTTGGGAAATATTCATTACCTGTGATGTGCGCTAATGTTGAATAGGGCACTAATAAGTAACCTAAAATGGTTAACACCCCTGCTGCGGCGAATATCCAAAACAATGCAATAGCTAATTTGGGGCTATGAAGTTCTGTTTCAGCCTCTTCAGGTATTAAATAGTAAGCTGCACCCATAAAGCCAAATAATAGCCATACAATAAGCAGGTTAGTGTGAACCATACGTGCAACGTTAAAAGGAATAGCGCCAGCTAAAAAATCGCCAACAACATATTGTAACCCCATGATCAGACCAAACAAAATTTGACCTGCAAATAAGATTAGTGCGAATACAAAGTATGGCTTTGCAACGGCTTGAGATTGAAATTTTAAAGTACTCATCTTACTTACCCTTCATCATTTGGTGGCCAATCATTAACATCCATTTCTGCGGTAAACTTCAGAAACTCAGCTAAATCATCGATTTGTTGATCATTCAAATGAAAATTAGGCATTTGACGACGGCCAGGAATATTTAGCGGTTGAGCATTCATCCAACCTCTCATGAAGCTTTTGAAAGCATCAATATTTCCACCACCACGGCGAATATAAACATTACCTAATTCAGGTGCGAAATAAGCACCTTCACCAATTAAAGAATGACAACCTACACAATTGTTGTCTTCCCATAACGCCTTACCTCGCGCTACAGACTCGGTAAGATTGACGCGATTGTCTCTCTCAGGCATTTCTTTTGTTGTATGGAAAGTGAGACTCAAGAATATTAAGAAGAAGAAGACACTTCCTCCATAGTAAATATTCCGAGCCATACCTTTCGTAAAGCTTTCTGACATGGTATTTCCCTTATTAATTAGTAATAAAAGCTAATGAATAATAAACGTCTCGAGGAATATTTAACTTGATGGAAATCAAGTTTTTAGGAATGTGTAAAACTATGTGACGAAAAGGAAGTTTTTAATACGCTACATCAACAAATAGGCAGTTTTTTTGCCATAGCACGCGATATATTTAGCATGCCTAATAGCACTAATAAAGCGTGCATAGTGACAAAATAAACTAACATTACCATCACAGATGCTTCAAAGGCATTGCCGCCATAAACGACAAGTACAGGAATTAAAACAAGTAATATGCCTGCAAGCATTGAAAACTGGAGGGCTCGATATAAATGAATGCGTTGCCAATCTTTTTGGCGTTTATTTTTGTTAAACAGCCATAACAGCAACAAAAAAGATACCCCAGGCAATAACAATAAATTCGCCAAGTATAAAGCTTGATAGAGGGTTGCGGAATGTAATCTACTTGTTGTCTGTGACATAAATCATGCTCCGGCTTTATGCTACATGAGATAAATTATTGAAATAATTAAGGGGATCAATAGCGTATAACTTATCAATAATAATCGCCAAAAGGTAGGGGCCGTTTTTAATTCCATAAAAGTATCGACGATCTGTTGACCTTTGATGAATACTATTAACATGACCACTATGATAAATAACTGAAAATTATCGATAAAATCATTCGCCAAAACTGATATAAATGTTAGTACAATTAAGCTTAACCAACTGATAATTATTTGTTTACGACTCATGGCTACTTGTCTCTGTTTAGCTGTTTTCATGCTAGATAACGTAGATTAATGGAAATAAAATAATCCACAATAAATCGACCATATGCCAATAACTTGCCCCTGCTTCGAAACCGGAAACATTGCTACGATAAGCGCCTTTGTATGTTCTAAAGGTGATATAACTAAGAATAATCATGCCTAAAATGACATGTAAAAAATGAAAAGCGGTGATTAAAAAATATAAAGTAAAAAACGTGTTAGTTTCTAGACTGATCCCCACATTAAACAACGATTGGTATTCCCACATTTTTACGATTAAGTATAAAATTGCGAATGCTTGAGCAGTGATTAACCACGAGACAGAAACCTTGCGCTTACCTTGATGGATGGCATTGAGAGCTAAAGCAACAAAAAAGCTGCTAGTGATCAATGCGAGAGTATTTATTAACCCTGCTACTGGATGTAATTGCGCTTTACCTTGACTGAACATCTCAGGGTTTAATTGTTCGGTAACAGCAAAGCTAATGAAAAATATCGCAAAAACAGTGAGTTCGGCTAAAATAAAGAACCACATGGCTAAATCGCCAGGCAGTTTTTTATCTTCAAGTGTCGATATTTCTATAGCGTTATTCATCAAAGTAAATGCGTGCCACATCCATTAAAGCTTTTACCGTTTCAGGATCATCTGATAGAGGTTCAGCTAAACAACAACGGCAAACATCAAGTGGCTTCATCCCGCTAGACATCATTTTGGCGGCATAAATTAATAAACGCGTTGAGGCTACTTCATCTAAATCATTTTGCTCTAAACGGCGCAATGCTTGGGCTAACTCAACTAGTTTAAAGGCTAAATTTGGCTCTGCACCGGCTTCTTTAATAAGAATTTCTTGTTCTAATTCCATTGATGGATAATCAAAACGTAAGGCGACAAAGCGTTGACGTGTACTGGGCTTCATTCCTTTTAATAAATTTTGATAACCGGGATTATAGGAAACCACTAGCATAAACCCTGGGGCTGCTTCTATTAGTTCTCCCGTTCTTTCTAATGGTAAAATGCGACGATCATCTGCTAAGGGATGTAACACAACCGTAGTATCTTTACGTGCTTCAATGACTTCATCTAAATAGCAAATCCCTCCTTCACGCACGGCTTTCGTTAGCGGACCATCTTGCCAGTATGTGCCATCAGGACCAATTAAGTGGCGACCCACTAAATCAGCGGCCGTTAAATCATCATGACACGAAACCGTATACAAAGGCTTGTTCAATTTTTTAGCCATGTGTGTAACAAAACGCGTTTTACCACAGCCTGTAGGACCTTTAATTAAAACAGGTAATTGATGCTGATTCGCGTATTCAAATAGGGTAACTTCGTTACCTTGTGCTTGATAATATAAATCCGATTTTAACTGCGTTGCTGCTTCTAAACTTACGGCGCTCATATGAACCTACTCACAATTGACGTTATCTGAGCTTAAATTACTTGGTTCAAGAGCCGGCTGCAATTTTGATTGATGCTTACTTGATACCGATCAAATCATTGATATGAATTATGATTTAATCGCTATCAAGTCGCTAAATATTGTTGGACTATTTGGCCATTTAGCAAATGGCTAGTTAACAAAATAGTTTGTTGATTAACCAAAAATAGCTCGCATTAATGAGATGGCTTGTTCGACCGTTTTTCCTTCTTTTACTTGATGAATTAAGGTGTCACGTTTATTCACTAAATAATCAGGTAATGCTTCATCTGCTAAGGCGCGGTCAATTAACGCTTCGGCTGATTCTTTGCTTCTTTTTCTTGTAACGGCAGGTGACTTTGTGGCTTTCTTCAAAGGTTTGTCGCGTAGTTTTATATAGTTAGATTTTTCAGCACTGTCTTTTTCCGCATGTAAGAATACATCAAGCAAGATCACGCGATTTTTCCATATGAAAAGCTCTTGTTCATTTTCAAGGGTATTTTCAGGTGAGGGTTGATGCCACCATGCACAAGTTCTGATTGTGCCAATCATATCTTGCCAATACGCTGAAAAATCGAAATTATTAAATTTTGCTATTGAAAATCCTTGGCAGAAGGTTTCAATTTTACTGGCTGTTAATGCAATAAATTGATCGGGTCTTCGCATTGCTAATAATCGTGTTGCCGGCGCAAGTGGAGCTTTTTTATCATTTGCTTTATCAGAAGTGTAGGAAGAGAAAATTTCTTGGTAAGCGCTTACAAACTTGTTGTATTGCGTTAACGTTACATCTCCTTCTAACGGAATGTTATTTAACGCCTGATCAAATGCTTGAGGTTGATCTATTAATAATTGATGAAATACTTTTGCGCTTTTAGTTGATGCAAACCATTCTACGTCGAAATTATATGCGCTAATGTCGTGCTTATTGGTATGTTTACCAGTAAAAGCGAGTCTGTCTTCTTCAATCATTTCGCTTAAAGGTTGTGCTTTAATTTCGCTGATATATTGTAATAATGCTAGTCGCTCATCTAAGGCGTGGTCAGTATGTTGTTGCTGAATAAATTGACAAAATATTGGCCATGGCGCTATTCGAGTCATTTTAATTTGTGCGCGGCTAATACTGGTTTTTAAGATATCGTGTAATTTTTTAAGGCTAGGTAATTGTGCTGGCTCTAGCAAATCCATATTGATGCTATCGCGTGATAATGATAGTAACTCATGACACCACCCAAGAAAATCTTCTGGATGTTTGTCCACTTTTATTGCCATCAAATTAAGGCTGAGTTCTGGTACATATTTTAAAACATTTTGGTAAATAAAATTTTCACTTTCAGATAAAGGCATTTCTAAAGGGGAAGATAGCAACTTTCTCATTGAACTTTTACAGCTCCAGTACAACATAAATAAAGGTCGCGCATCATACCCAAATTAGTCAGCAATGCAATGCTTAACCAATAGGTTTTTTGCTAAAACCGTTGAAAGTTATCCTGCTGGATAAATTTTGTACTGACTGGTTAAACTTCCTCTATTCGCAGTCTTTTTCCTTATTAAAATAAACGTGCTTATTCTCATAACGTTACTCTATTTAATTGTTCTAGCATCAAATCATTCAGTAATTCAACCACGGAAAAGTACGGGCATAACCAACCACAATAAATACGACCAAAGCGCCAAATTAAGATAAAGAGAGGGTGACGAAAGCTATTCCAGGAAGGAGTACACGAGAGAAAATTTTTAGAGGGGCATCTATACTACCACCATCACCGTAAAGGATGGATTCAATACTTATCGTCCATGCTTGGCCGAAAATTATAAAATGGCCTAGTTCAAGATCAAAACGAAAAATATCTAATAACGTTGCAAAAATAAATAATAGAAAAATGCCACTTTCGACGTCATTCGATAGTGCTGCAGTGTCATAGTGTGATCTTATTGATGTAACTACCACTAGCATATCAAGGTTCTTATTTGATGATATTAATCTAGATCATAGGAAGATTAGAATGTTTGGATTAGCAGAAAGGGCTGTTATCATAGGCGACATAATCTTCCTGTTAGTGAAAAGTAATGTCAGTACAATCTCTAGAAAAAATTATAATTGAACCTAAAATACCTGCCAGCGCTTGTGTCATTTGGTTACATGGCCTAGGTGATTCGGGCGATGGCTTCGCACCGGTTGTTCCTATGTTAGATTTACCAGAAAATCATGGGATTCGTTTTGTTTTTCCTCATGCGTCTGAGCAGCCGGTAACGATTAATCAAGGTTATGTAATGCGTTCTTGGTATGACATTAAAAGCATGGATTTACATAATCGAGCTGATATGGATGGCGTACTTAAATCAGAGCAATTAGTTCACCAATTAATTAAAGAGCAAGTGGCGGCGGGTATTGCTGAGCAAAATATTGTGTTGGCGGGTTTTAGTCAAGGTGGCGTGATCAGTTTGTTTAGTGGCCTTAGATATCCTAAAAAGCTTGCCGGTATTCTTGCTTTATCCTGCTATTTACCGAGTGCTGATACTCTACCTGAAATGTTAAGTGTAGAAAATTCAACTACGGCAGTATTGCAGCATCATGGAGAGCAAGATGAAGTGGTTCCTATTTCTGCGGGGAAAGTTGCCAATCAATTACTTCAGCAGGCAGGGTATCCGGTTGCGTGGAAAAGCTACCCTATGCCACACAGTGTTTTACCTGAACAACTCATTGATATTGGCAACTGGTTAAAAATTCGCTTACTCACAGATTAAACTAAACGGGTTGTTATCAATGAACAATTAGGGCTTTTTTATGCCCTAATTTAGATGTGCGTTGATATTTGCGTGTAAAACCTTGTCACTGATATTACCAAATAAAACTTGTCGGCCATTATCAATAATATAAGTGGGACTGCCTTTTAATGATTGTTGTTTCGCGGATTGATAATCTGTCATTAAGGCGGCAATTGCTTGACCGTTTTCCAAAAAATTTTGAACAAGTGTGCTATCTAAGCCATGCTCTGAGACGAGCTGCATTAATACCGATAGTTGGCTAATGTCGCAGGCCTTTACATAAAATGCTTTTCGGATAATGGCTGCTATTTCTTTACTTTTATCAGCATGATAGGCCAACTCAATTGCTTTTAATATTAAGTGGGCGTTTGTTGAAGTAGTTGGTTGGACTTCGTGCCAAATTTTAGGATTAATAACCGCATTAGGCTCACAACTGGCGGAGTTTCTCACATGCTCTGCAAAGCCTTGGTAATGTCCTCGATCTGCCCATTGGTTTTGCATTTTTTGTTGTGTATCGCCAAACACGTCGAGGTATCTAAATTGTAAGTGAATTTGATCACCAAATTTTTCCTCTAAACGCTCGATTCGTTGCTGTGAAACCCATGCCCAAACACATAAAACATCCGTAACATATTCAATTATAATTGGTTTATTCATCTAGTCTCTCTATCGGTTATTTTGAAGATAAAGTATAAAATTGAGTTCTCGTTATGATTCGAGTATTAAACCTCAAGAACTGGACTAAAGATAGTGATTATTCGACGAAAGTTAGACGGGTTAATTCTTTACTATTCTGTTTATTCATCCGCACTATTTTCCTAAAATGGAATCGTTATGAGTATGGGAGTGAAATGGTGAAACGTGCACCTGACAAGTTTGTTGAGTTGTTTGCCTTAATTTTGCCTTTATGCCAATGAACAACTTTTTGGCAAATAGCTAACCCTAAACCGAAATGGCCATGCTCTCTTGAACGAGCCGTATCAAGTTTGACAAAAGGGTCGAATATTTTCGCTAAATCGTCTTTAGCTAAGCCATTTCCATCATCTTCAACGATAAATTCGATTGTTTTCGTTTGTATTGCAATGGATAAAACAACTTGGCTTTTAGCATATTGAACCGCATTACTGATTAAATTTTGTAACGCTTGATGAAACCAATGAGAATCTAGTGAATAAATGATTGGCTTTTCTGATAACTGACACGTTAGTTTGACATTGTACTGTTCGGCAAGGGCTTGAAAATCATGACATATATCGCTAATAAACTGATTGATATCGAGATTTTCAAATCTTAAATTTATTCCTTGTCTTTCCATACCGGCGTAAGATAAAAAGGCGCTGGTCATTGCTTCCATATTGGTAAGCTCAGCTTCCATTCTATTAAGGTATTCATTTTTCTTAGCAATATTATTGCTATCTAACGCCGCTTCAACGCCAAATCTTAAACAGGACATTGGCGTACGAATATCATGTGAAAGGCTGCGCGCCAACAATTTATTGTCAGCCATGAGTTTCTCAATTTGACTGGCCATTTGGTTAAAACTTTTTTCTAAACGATTGATGTAGGAAAAGCGATTAATGGGAACACGAACGCCTAAATCGCCTTTGCCAATTTTTTCTGCAGCATTGGTTAAAATAAACAAGCGACGTGCTAAAGGAAAAAGCCATATAATTAATATCGCACAAACACCTATATATAAAACTGCAGTTAACATGATGTTCAACGGTTGATTTTCGTCAGGGGCGATAGGAAGTTGTAGTTTTATTAATTGCTGTGGATGTTGTGGAATTTTACGTAAAATATAGGCTTCCTCATCTGTTGCAAGTAATAAACCGCCATGCTGTGAAAGTTTAGCCAATAAGGTGACGGGCAAAGCAACATTATTGATATTATCTAAGCTAATTGGCAGTTGATATTGTTCAGCCATTTTTTCTGTTGCAAGGGGTAGCTGTTGTGATGAAAGTTCACCCAATTGCTGGCTAAACCCTTCGATGAGCTGTTGATAAATATACACATCAGGGTTTTCTTGTGTTTCATAATCATCAGCAACAAGTTTATCTAAGCCCCAGCCAATAAGAAATAATGATCCTAATACCGCGATGATGATACTTAAAAACAAACGAGTCATGATTTAGTCATTCCAGGCATCGGCAACAAATAAATAACCTTTTCCCCATACCGTTTTAAATTTTTTCGGGCTTTGCGGATCATCATTAAATATTTTTCTTAGGGTAGAAAGCATGACGTCAAATCGTCTGTCTTGACCATCATATTCTCTATTTTTTAGTGCTTTAAATACCGTGTCTCGATCAACAACTTCACCTGCATGGTTGGCGAGAAACCACAGGAAGGCAAATAAGCTTGTTGATAACTCTACTTCTTTCCCGTTATAGATAACACGACTTGCCTCACAATTAATACTTAACTGTCCTAAAGTGATTTCTTGCGTATTTTGCGGCGTTGTGATGTTATTTTTTAAGGCACTATTAATTCGTGCTAATAATGCTCTAGGCCTAACTGGCTTGATAACATAGTCATTTGCGCCAGCTTCTAAACCAATCACTTCATCAAATTCATCTGATCGAGCCGTGAGCATGATGATTGGTAGTTGCGAGTCTTGCCTTAATAAACGACACACTTCAATGCCGTTAAGCCCCGGGAGCATCACATCTAAGAGTACTAAATCGGGTGAAAAATCGGCTACTTTTTTTAATACCAGATCACCACGAGCGACATGTTCAACAATAAAATCTTGTTCTTGCAAATACTCTATTACCCAGTCGGCTAATGTAAGGTCATCTTCGACTAAAAGTAATTTATAAGCAGTAGTCATGACTTTTCCTCTGTTTAATACTCATTAGAATAAACGCCATCTTCTTTTTCTTGGGCTGGCTTTATGTACCCAACTTACATCAATTGCGGTTTCTGCTAATACATGATTTTTCTCTATTGCCACAAGTTGATATTCAAGCTTTGTGCTCGACTCAAACTCAAATTGTACTTGACTGCCATTACTGTTTTTCCAACATTGAATGACTTTATTAGACATTTTTTGATAGATACAAAAGTTGCCTTGTTGAGGGGCTTGCCATTGCAGCGAAACACTTGCATAGCATTTTCTCCCTTGATGAAGGGCTACACAGTTTGCCGGTTTGGCAGTAAAAATAATTTCACTGGCTGTTGTTGATTGAGCGATTTGGCTGTTATCTTGAGCGTTGAGCTCTGAGACACAGAATAAGCCAAGTAATGAGCCTATCAGTTTAAATTTTAACCACGCAGTTCCATTGCCCAGTTTAGAAGACATAAAGTACCCCCACCATAATTTGGGAAGCATTTTCAGTTTCTACAATTGGACTATCGTTTAAATCGCCAAAATAATAATTTTGGCTTAAGCCAATATTTAATGTCCAAGACTCTGATATTGGTCGTTGGGCAAATACCTCAACTTGAGTTCGTAGGGCATGATGAGCGGTAAATTCTTCTCTTAAGGGGGATACTTCTTCACTGTCGATGCCAACATAGTAATCCATTACACTATCGGAATAATAAGTGACTCCAGCGTTGAGATAAATATCCCAATTGCGATATGGAACAATATGGCTGTAAAAGGCGTCCATCACCCAACCATCAGCTGCGCTCAACGGAGCTAATGCGGCAATGTCAAAAGAAAAAATACTATCATCGTGAAAACGAGTATATCGAATACCAATGCCATCTGCAGTCCCCCTTGACTTTAAGCCTGATAGTATCGGGATCTCTTTGTCGGCGATGTCTATGACATCTTCTGGATTAAAACCGCCAATGTAAGATTTGCTAATAATGTCCAATTCCCAGTCATCTTCGACGATCAATTGATAGCCAATTTCGGCTCCCAAATTATGGGTGTCTGCACGACGATGATCTGATTGAATAAAAAAACCTTTGTAATAAAAGTCGAATAAAATCGAAATATTTAGATAGTTACCGAGATTATCTTGGTTTACTCCTTTAATAATGGACGTAGTGTGTTGTAATGAAACCCCTGCTTGTGCTTGCCAGCTAAAGGTTTTATTAAACACCGTACTTTCGTTAAGGGGCTTTTTTTCATTAGCTAAACTTTTGGTACTGATGCAGAGCATAAGTAGTATAGCGAGCCTTATATTCATTTCGTCTTCTATTCCTTTTAAGCGTTTCTAGCGTCATTATTATAATAATTAGTGTCGTTCTTTTGGCATCATTAACTTTTTTTGAATACGGCATATTAACAAAGGTTGCGTGGTAATGGCAGTTAGCTTGTACGTTGATTTGTTTAAAAATTGTAAGAAAAATAAAGTAAAGTATAAGCCAGTTTATTGGAGAATTCTTGAGCTTGGTTAAATTTAAAATTCAGATATGAGCTTTACTTGTTGTTTAAGAGTTCTCAACAAAGGTGTCGTGTGTTGATAAGCGAGGACAATTTCACGGGTTAATTGCAGTTTATCAATGGCTTTAAAGGTTAAATCAGTATTTTCAATAATTTCAGGATGAGCGGGCACCAATGCACAGCCTAAACCTGCTCGTACTAAGCCAAGTGCATAATCGATAGTTTGAATTTTTGCCCGTATATCTAATTGAATGCCAGAAAGAGTCAAAGTGTCATTGAGCATTTGCCAAGCATTACAAGGCGAGCGTTGAATAAAGGCTAAACCGTCTAAATCGGTTAACTGTATTTCGTCTTTTAATGACAGCGGGTGATTTATCGGCAACACCAATAAATAATCTTCTTGCCAAATTAAATGATATTTCTCCTCATCTTTTAACTCTTCTTTGATGATGATCCTCGCATCTGAGTTTTCATGTTGCGGTACTAAGGTTAACTCCATAGTAGTCTCTGCAGAAGTAAAGTCATTTAATAAGGCGCTCATACGCTTCACCCCTAATCCTTTGGTTACTCCTAAGCGGAAGCTTTGCTGAATACCTTGAGATAAAAAGGTTTGTTTAATGGCGTCTGCCTGACCAATCAATTGCTTTGCCAAAGGGTAGAGTTTTTCGCCTTGCTCAGTTGGCGTTACACCACGTGCATGGCGTGTAAACAACACTTGTTGTAATTCTTGCTCAAGTTGTGCAACCGCAGCAGAAATTGACGGTTGAGCGATAAAGCAATATTTAGCGGCACTACTAAAGCTTTTTTGCTCGTAAACCGTGATGAAATAGTTAAGGTGTTTTAAGTCCATGGGTTGATTATTAAGGAAAAACGAGAAAATAGCTATAGTTAAAAGCTATATCTGATAAAGGAAAACTATATTTTAACTTTAGCTAAATATTGCTTAATCTTTGTTCATAACAAGTTATTTTCTCATTTAAATAGGAAGGCTAATGTCAACTTCAAAACCTCGTTTCAACTGGCAAGATCCATTGTTAATAGACTCATTACTTTCGGAAGAAGAAAGAATGATCCGCGATAGCGCTCATCAATATTGTCAAGAACAATTGCAACCGCGTGTTTTATTGGCGAATAGAAATGAAAGCTTTGATCCTGAGATTATGAAAGAGTTAGGCGCGTTAGGTTTATTGGGCTGTACCATTGAAGAAAAATACGGTTGTGCAGGCGTTAATTATGTCACCTATGGGTTAATTGCCCGAGAAGTTGAGCGTGTTGATAGCGGTTATCGAAGTGCCATGAGTGTGCAGTCTTCTTTAGTAATGCATCCTATACATGCTTACGGTACCGAAGAACAAAAAATGAAATACTTACCCAAACTTGCAACCGGCGAATTAATTGGCTGTTTTGGTTTAACTGAGCCTAATTCAGGTTCAGATCCGGCTAGTTTGTCAACCCGAGCGGAAAAAGTGGCCGGTGGTTACCGACTTACCGGTAATAAAATGTGGATCACTAATTCTCCCATTGCTGATGTCTTTATTATTTGGGCGAAATTGGACGGTGTGATCAAAGGCTTTATTTTAGAAAAAGGCATGACAGGTTTATCAGCGCCTAAAATTGAAGGGAAATTTTCTTTACGTGCTTCAATCACCGGTGAAGTGGTGATGGATAATGTTTTCGTACCAGAAGAAAATTTACTGCCTCATGTTAAAGGCTTATCAGGACCGTTTGGTTGCTTAAACAAAGCGCGATACGGCATTGGTTGGGGAGCATTAGGTGCCGCTGAATTTTGTTGGCATGCCGCAAGACAATATACTTTAGATCGTGAGCAATTTGGCAAACCTTTAGCTGCAACACAATTAATTCAAAAGAAACTTGCCGATATGCAAACGGAGATCACCACAGGTTTATTAGCCTGTTTGCAGGTGGGCCGTTTAATGGATGCAGGCACTTTAGCGACAGAGGCAATTTCATTAATTAAACGAAACTCTTGTGGCAAAGCATTAGAAATTGCTCGTACCGCTAGAGACATGCATGGTGGTAATGGGATCGCAGATGAATTTCATGTGATCCGGCATATGATGAATTTAGAAGCGGTTAATACCTATGAAGGCACGCATGATGTTCATGCCTTGATTTTAGGACGTGCGCAAACAGGCATTCAGGCCTTTTTTTAAAAACTTAATATTGACTAAGTTCAGCAATAACGAACCTAACAATCATATCGTTATTGCTGATGATTTGAGTGCAAAAGAAGGTAGCCATCAATGTCGGATCGTAATCAGTGTGTAAAAGAAAATTTTATTCACTTTGTTCAGCAATTACATTTACCACAACTCAGTTGTCAGCTAACGCCACAATACGTTGGCTTAACAAATAGTGCCTTGGTAGATTTATTTGAAACACAAGTCACTAGTCGCCATTTAGACTTACATTCCAGGGTCATGCAAAAGCAAGGGCAAAGTTTTTATACTATTGGCAGCTCTGGTCATGAAGGCAATGCTGCAATAGCGAAAGCTTTTCGTGCCAGTGACATGGCATTTTTGCATTATCGAAGTGGCGCGTTTACCTTGCAACGAAGTAAACAAGTGGCAGGACAAACGGCTATCTACGATATGTTACTGTCATTTGCTGCAGCAAAAGATGATCCTATTTCAGGAGGCCGTCATAAAGTTTTAGGCAGTAAAGCGTTATCGATTCCTCCGCAAACTAGCACTATCGCCTCACATTTACCTAAAGCTATGGGGGCAGCATTTTCTATTGGTTTAGCAAAGCGACTTGGGCACCAAGGTGACATGCCTAATGATAGCGTGATTGTTTGTAGTTTTGGTGATGCATCTTCAAATCATTCTACCGCGCAAGGGGCAATAAATAGTGCGGCTTGGGCGGCTTTTCAATCACTTCCCATGCCGATCGTTTTTGTTTGTGAAGATAATGGTATTGGTATTTCCACGTCAACTCCTCATGGTTGGATTGAAGCAAACTATAAAAATAAAGCTGGATTAATTTATTTAACTTGTGATGGTTTAAATCTCTTAGATACTTATCGTGTCAGCCAGCAAGCAGCAAAAATAGCGAGAGAAAAGCAACAACCGGTTTTTCTACATGTAAAATTAATTCGTTTATTGGGACATGCCGGCTCAGATGCTGAATTTGTTTATCGTAAACAAGCGTCAATTGAAGCAAATGAGCAAAATGATCCTCTCTTACATACTGCAAAAATTTTACTCGAAAATAATATTTTAACGGCGACTGAAATTGTTGATATTTATCAAAATATCGCTGAACGTGTTGAATATATTGCAGAAGAAGTCGTTAAAAAACCGCGATTAAATACAGCCAATGAAGTCATGGAAAGTATTGTGCCGCCAAGTATTGAAAGTAAAGCTATTGTGGTGAGCGAAGAGCAGCGACAAACGCTATTTCAGCACGAAAAACATAACCTGACCAAACCACAACATCTAGCAAAACTGATTAATTGGACGTTACTCGATTTAATGGCACAACATGAAAACATTGTGTTGTTAGGCGAAGATATCGCGAAGAAAGGTGGTGTTTATAATGTGACGACTAAGCTAGTTGAGCGTTTTGGTAAAAACCGAGTAATGAATACGTTGCTTGATGAGCAATCTATATTAGGTGGCGCTATCGGGCTTGCTCACAATGGTTTTGTCCCTATTCCTGAAATTCAATTTTTAGCGTACGTGCATAACGCCGAAGACCAAATTCGCGGAGAAGCGGCAACCTTGTCTTTTTTCTCGAAAGGTCAATACACCAATCCGATGGTAATTCGCATTGCAGGACTTGCCTATCAAAAAGGTTTTGGTGGTCACTTTCATAATGATAATTCGTTTGCGGTATTTCGTGATATCCCGGGCGTAATTATCGCTTGTCCGTCAAATGGCGCAGATGCAGTTAAATTATTAACAACGTCGGTAAAATTGGCAACAGAGCAGCAACGGGTCGTGATATTTTTAGAGCCTATTGCTTTATACATGACCAAAGATCTACATCAAGAAGGTGATGGACTATGGACATTTGAATATCCATCACCCTTGCAACCATTATTGAAATCTTCTACTCACGATATTGATAGTCCAAGCATGAAAGAGGATGGCGAGCTTGAGAGTAGACCAGTAGCAAATGACGACTTAGCGGTTGCAGTACATGGCTCAGGCACTGATTTATGTATTTTAAGCTACGGGAATGGTTATTACTTATCTCGCCAAGCGGAAAAAGAACTGGCAGAGCAGGGTATTAAATGTCGGGTTGTAGATTTACGCTGGTTAGCGCCTTTAGATGAAAAGGGCATTATTGAGCATACGCAGGCGTGTGAACATGTATTAATTGTTGATGAGTGTCGAAAAACCGGCTCAATTAGTGAAGCTATCATCACGCTACTTTATGAAAAATCAATGAATACACGCAACACTGTGCAACGACTTTGCGCTCAAGACAGCTTTATACCACTTGGTAGTGCCGCTTATCATGTGCTACCTAGCAAAGACGATATTGTTAAAACGGCCAGTGAAATGTGTGCAACAAACGCTAACGTTCAATCTAAAGTGAAAGCGTAGGAAAATAACAATGACAACAAATAAAAAACAACGCGCTGTAGTAATTTGTCCAGGACGTGGCACCTATAATAAAGAAGAGCTTGGCTATTTAAAAAACTATCATGGCGATAAACTTAATTTTATTGAACATATTGATCAATATCGACAATTACAAGGTCAAGTAGCAATTAGCGAACTCGACGCAATGGCAAACTATAGTATGCGAACGCATACTGCTGGTGAGAATGCCTCTGCGCTGATTTATGCGTGTGCATATAATGATCATCAAGCTATCAATAATGAGCTTTATGATGTTGTTGCTGTCACGGGTAATTCAATGGGGTGGTATATTGCTTTGGCGGTAGCTGGTGCATTAAATAATGATACCGCTATTGAGTTGATCAATACCATGGGCTCGATGATGACCAATGGTTTGATTGGCGGGCAATTGATATATCCTATTATTGACGAACGTTGGCATAAAGATAAAACTCGTGAAGCACACGTGATGCAATGTTTGGCTGAGGTAAATCAGCACAAAGATTGTGAAGTTTATCTGTCAATTTACTTGGGAGGATATCTGGTTTTTGGTGGTAATAAACAAGGATTGAAAGCGCTAGAAAATCGTTTGCCGGTGATGGATGAACGCTATCCAATGAACCTCTTTAATCATGCCGCATTTCACACGCCTTTATTAGCGAGTGTATCTGAGCAAGCATTAAAACAATTACCTGTTTCGTTGTTTACTACCCCTGAGATTCCTTTGATTGATGGCTTAGGAAATAGTTGGCAGCCGTACTCAACTGATATTAATGATTTACATCAGTATACCTTAACTACGCAAGTCACAGCGCCATATAACTTTAGTAAAGCGATTGAAGTAGCTATTAAAGAATATGCACCAGATAAGTTGATTATTTTAGGACCAGGGGCAACTTTAGGAGGCGCTGTTGCACAATGTTTGATTGAACATAACTGGTTAGGCTTATCGTCTAAGAAGGATTTTATTGAACAACAGAAGCAAGACCCATATATTCTTTCCATGGGGATCGCTGAGCAGCGCAAACTAGTTGTTTAAGTTATTTAAATTAAGCAGTAAAAGAAGATTAATAATGACTTGAATTCGTATAAATATTCATCTAAAACAAATAAATATAAGCCAATATCGTTAGTAAACAATGGTATAGCGTTTTAAAGTATTATATTAGTGAATAAAAAGTAGGATTAGTCAGGGAAAATGGCTAATATATCTATATCAGGGATTTATATTAAAAAAGACAATGACATCTATACGTAAGAAAAACGAAGCTGAACTTCAACTCGCCTTTAAAGCTTTATTACATGAGCAATGTTATGGATCACAAAGTCAATTAGCAGAAGCGCTAGATGACCAAGGGTTTACTAATATTTCTCAAGCTAAAATTTCACGCTTACTTTCAAAGTTAGGCGCGGTAAAAATGCGTAACGCCAATGATCAGGTTGTTTATATTTTACCGGATGAATTAGCCATTCCGAAATCACGCCAAGCGATCCAATCTGTGGTGGTTAGTGTTAAGCATAATAATACGCAAATTATTGTAAAAACAGGCATAGGTGGTGCACCGTTAATTTCTAGAATGCTAGACAGTATGGGCGAATCCGCCGGTATTTTAGGAACATTAGCAGGTGATGATACGATTTTTATTGCACCGGTTGATGTTAATAATATTGCTAATATCACCGAAGATATTAAAAGGTTATTAGACGTTTAATATTGTCGTTAATAAATTTTCTGTATTAAATACAGGCAAAAAAGAAGTGATGTTCACTTCTTTTTGCGTTTTAGCGTACTATTTTTCTTTGAGAGTTGAGAGTTGAGAGCTGAAGTTTTAGATCAAATCAAACACATAACGAGTTTGGCTATAAAACGGCTGCTGTGGTGTTAATTTACAATTTTCAATATTAACCCCTTTATCTTTATTATTGGCGCGTTGTGGCTCTAAACAAAGTGCTGCTCGACGTTGATACTGTGTATTGTTTTTCCCGTAATGACTGCCATCAATATAATTAGCCGTATATAAAATCATACTAGGTTGGTCAGTATAAATAGTTAAACGTCTGCCTGAACGCTCATCAATGGCTTGCGCGGCAAATTCATTCAAAGCTAAGGCGTTTTCATTTAACAACCAGTAATTATCAAACCCTTGCCCGATACGAATTTGTTCATCGTCTGTATTATCAATATTTGTCGTTAAACAACTTGCTTGAGTAAAGTCGTGGGCGGTATTCGCAACTGATTTAATTTCACCTGTTGGGTAGGCTTTTTCCGACATAGGGAGAAAATAATCAGCGTTAATGCAAACTTGATGATGATGAATATTGCCCGAGTCATGCCCAGCTAAATTAAAATAACTATGTTGAGTTAAATTAACAATGGTGGTTTTAGTGGTATTAGCAAAATACTCAACAATTAATTCGTTGTTATCGGTGAATTGATACGTAACGGTAAAATTAACTTCACCCGGAAACCCTTCTTCGCCATCGGGGCTAGTATAAGTAAGTGTTACAGTACTACTTGTGTTATTTTGCGAAGTAGTTGCTTGCCATAGTTGTTTATTTAACGCGTTTTTTCCACCATGTAATTGACTGTCAGGCGCGTTGAGCTTGAGTTGATGTAACTCTCCATCGAGTTCAAATTGTCCTTGTTCGATTCTGCCTGCATACCGACCAATAACAGCACCTAAATAATAACTATCTTTTTCATAATCACTTACCCGATCATAACCTAAAACAATATCGGCTAAACGTTGGGTTTTATCATGCGCTAAAATTGAAACAATAATACCACCAAAATTAGTGATTTTTACTTGCATGCCTTGCCGGTTAGTTAAGGTGAAAAGTGAAGCTGACTCGCCATTACTTAGTTGGCCGAAGCTATCTTCAATAATTCTTACTAAATGTGGTGGGGAAGTAACCATCAGTTTACCTTTTATGTATGCAATACAATTGCAAACCTACTTGCCTGTTATTTCTTTGCTATATAGTAACTAAGCTATCAACGAAACCATAGTGGAATTGATAAAAATTTAGTACTACCTTGCGTTAGAGCATTGATTTTAAATAAGCAATGTCATTGAAACATGCTATTGAAACCATAAACAACTCGTGTGATTATTTATTATTAAAAAGTTATTTAAGTGAAAATATAATGAAAGTTCGTGCGGCGACATTAAATGATATTGATACGTTAAGAGTTTTTGAGCAAGGGGTGATTGCAGCCGAGCGCCCGTTTGATGAAACATTAGCCGATGATCCGATACAATATTATGATCTTGAGTTTCTGATTGCTTCTGAAGATATTCAATTAGTCGTTGTTGAATGCGAACAAGCAATAATTGCCTGTGGCTATGCGCGGATAAAACCTGCAAAAAAGTATGCCAAATATAGTTTTTATAGTTATTTAGGGTTTATGTTTGTCGAAGAAGAATACCGAGGAAAGAGGGTGAACCAGCTTGTCATCGACGAGTTAACACAATGGAGTTTAGAGCAAGGGGTTACCATGTTGCATTTAGATGTTTTTAAAGACAATGATGCAGCGGTTAGCGCCTATACCAAAGCGGGTTTTAAACAGTATCTTGTTGAAATGCGTATGGATATTTCACTTAAATAATTTTATTTTACTCGTGTTCGTTAATCACCTTATTAAGGGATTGTTTTAGGTCTATACTCAGGTAAGATTAATTGTTTTTCGGTGAGAATAGCTATTTTTATTAATAATTAATCACCACAGGAAGGTCCAAACGTTAGCTGGAAGTTACTTATTAAGGAGTGTAACTTATGTTAAGGCATTACTTTATAACAGATAGTTTGGAAGATTTGGTTCAGGTTGAGCAGGCTTTGATAAGTCGACATTTTTTGGGTTCTCAAATTCATGTATTAAGTGAGCAAGACGCAGAAGTCGCCAAACTACAGTTACATGAGATTGAATCTGTGCTAAAAAAAGATGTTATCCATTCTACAAAAATTGGTGCTGTGGTTGGTGTTATCCTAGCCATAATTACTTTGATTTTTGCTTATTTGATGAATTGGTTTAATAGTCCAAGTGGCTGGTTACCTTTTGTATTTCTGTCTATTGTCATTATTGGTTTTTGTACATGGGAAGGCGGTTTTATTGGTATTCAAACGGATAATATCAACTTTAGACGCTTCAAACGCTTAGTGAATAATGGTAAACATCTTCTATTTGTCGATATTGAACCTCAACAAACCAATACCCTTGGTGAGGTGATTAAACAATATCCGAGTTTGCAGGCGCAAGGAACAGGAGATGCCTCTCCTCATTGGGTGATATATGGTCGAGAAAAGTATCAAATGTTTATGAAATCAATGCCCTAAATCGTAGTCAAAAAAAGTTAATAAAAAATGTTGTTTAACAATAGCAATTATTTGATTTTTGCCTACACTTAAAAGGCAAAGCAAAACTTTACTTCTTTGTTTCATGTCCGTGCGCTTTAATGATTATTCATTAAAGCGCATTTTTATTGCATTTTCACCGAAAGATCTACACGATTACTTTCCTTTCATTATTTTATCTTTCAAAGACTATTTTCTGTACTTTCAAGCTGTTTACAGTGTTTACCCTGCTTACATTAACCTTTATGCTATTTACGTGATGAATTGTTGAGTATGAGCAATGACAGATAAGCCTGCCAGTCGCTGGTCAGTATTTAAAAAACTTGTGATATTTCAAGTGAAATTGACATTTGATGCCGTAAGAGATTTAGTGTTAAGCCCTATTTCTTTTTGCTGCGCATTAGTGGACGTGATCAAAAATAATAACTATGAGCAGAGTTACTTTAAAAAGTTAATGGCTTTTGGTGTAAAAACCGATATGTGGCTGAATTTGTTTTTTCAACATGATAGCCCAACTAATAAACCAAGTATTCAATCAGAAAGCGATGAAACTCAGTATAGTACGGCTGATGATGAACAAAAAAATGCGGATCAACTATTTGATAAAATTGAAGATATTATACGAGAACAATATGCCAAAGGCGATTTGCCTATATCCGCAAAAAATAAATTAGACGGTGTTCTGCAAAAACTAGGAAATCAACCTTCTCCTAGCAGTGAAGAAAGAAAAAACGTTGGTAAATAATAGCCGTCAGTTTTTCTTCAAGTTTAAAGTAAAGAGAGTAATTGTAGTGTTATATCAAGCAAGTAATTGCTAGAATATTTACTCATTTAACATTGAGATTCCCCAAAATAATAATGGCTACAGAATTTTCTTATACAACCACCTTTATTTTAGATAAAAATTACTTTTTAGAATGTTTTGAGCAGTCTGTTGAAGTTGATCTTACGTGGCAAGCTTATTTTAAAGCGATTTTCTTTTCAGCTTTTGGTGGTTTGTTGGTTGTTTTTACGCCAATTAACCCTTATGTTGCTTGGTTTTTATTTGGTATCGGTATTATTGAAGCGTTGAGTGTTTATTATCAAAAACCTTGGTGGGTAACCCGTCAAATGTTAGGGAAAGCATCGAATAGTGAAGTTACCTTAAGTGTTGATAGTAAAGGTATTAATTGTCATTCTTTTTATGTTGATGACCAATATAACTGGGGCGATATTATTAGTATGACAGCTACTGAGTTGGGTTGGATTATTAAACATGCAAACGGAAAAAATTACATTTCTTCGAGTTTTTTAAATGATGAAGCAAAGCAATACATACAACAACATGCAGTAGAAAATAATAAAATAATAAAATAATAAAATAATAAAATAATCACATGACTGAACATTCGGTATTAAAATCAGGCGATAGAAATCCTATTCGGTTAACTAGTTGGAAGTTTATTCTTGCTTTTTCAATAGGCTGGATGCTTTTAGTCGTCTTATCCTCTATTTCCCTTAGCCAAATGCTTGATTATTGGCTTTTTACGCTACTAGGCATTTTAGGGGCTATATTTGCTAATTCAACGGGAGCTGGTGGTGGCGTGGTTTTTATCCCTGCTTTCAACGAACTAAATTTTAGTGAGCATCAAGCAATAGCGACAAGTTTTGCTATTCAATGTTTTGGTATGACCGGCGGAGCTATTACATGGTGGTATCATTATCGCGCAGAAAAAACTGAATTAAGACTGTGGCAAGGTTTCAAGCGTATTATTGCCGTTTGTACCTTTAGTGGTATCGTTGGACTCTGGTTCGTTTACGGTACGCATATTCAGGCACCATCATCTTTGCACCAAAGTTTTAGTTTATTCTCTTTAATACTTGGCTTCTTTATTGTGGTTACCGTGTTTTTTGTCAAGTTACCTCGAGAGCGAAGTCAATTATATATTTTTGATTATATCGTGATCACTTTAATTGGGTTGTTCGGTGGTGCTATTACAGCCTGGCTATCGGTTGGTATTGGCGAATTGCTGGCGGTTTATTTAATTTTGCGTCGCTTTGATATTAATATGGCAGTGGCTGCTGCGGTCATTGTTTCTGCTTTTCTTGTATGGGCAGGAATATGGCAGCATACGTTAGTCTCATTTCAAGTCTATTGGCAAGTAGCCATATTTGCTGGACCGGGTGCTTTGTTAGGAGGGATTTTTGCTAAAACCCTTGTCACCTACCTTTCCGCAACGCGATTAAAGTTGTTTTTTGCTTTTTGGTTACTTGTAATAGGGTTAGCAGGCATATAGCCATTATCCTCTAAAAGTTAAATGAGAATAATTCTCAAAAACCTTGACAGCTTCTCACTTCTTCATTAGTCTTGCTGGCAATTTTATAGTGTTTAGTTATACACCTTTTGATTTAAATTATTTGGAGCTGTTATGTTAAAAAAATCATTGCTCAGCAAAGTATTATTTGTTTGTTTTTTAGTGCCAAGCGCTTTGATACAAGCCGCAGAAGTTAATGTTTACTCTTATCGCCAACCATTTTTAGTTAAGCCATTATTTGATGTTTTTACTCAAGAAACGGGTATTAAGGTTAATGTCGTTTTTGCTAAAAAAGGTATGGCAGAACGTTTAGCTCGAGAAGGGGAGCATAGCCCAGCGGATATTTTGTTAACAACGGATATCAGTCGATTAGTCGAGTTGCACGATAATAATTTACTACAAACAGTTCAGTCTGAAATACTGGAACAAGCTGTACCAGAAAAGTTTCAGTCAAAAGATAATACTTGGTATGCCTTAACGATGCGTGTTCGCAATATTTATTCATCTAAACGTTTAGGTAATATAGCGCTTAATTATGAAGACTTGGCGGATCCAAAATATAAAGCTCGTGTTTGTACTCGCAGTGGTAAACATCCTTATAATGTCGCACTAGTATCTTCTATGATTGCGGAGCACGGAGAAGAGAAAACATTGACTTGGTTAGAAAACCTTAAAGAAAACTTAGCAAGAAAACCGCAAGGTAGCGACCGTGGCCAAGTACAAGCAATACATCAAAATTTGTGTGATTTATCATTAGGTAATAGTTATTACTTTGGCAAAATGTTAAATGACGAAAAACAAAAAGTATGGGCTAATGAGGTAAATATTAACTTTCCTAATCAAGCTAACCGTGGCGCTCATGTCAATATATCTGGTGTAGCCATGGCTAAATATGCTCCTAATTCTAAAAATGCATTAGCGTTAATGGAATTTTTAGTCTCTGAAAAAGCCCAGCAAATGTATGCTGAAACTAATATGGAATATCCTGTTCGTGAAGGCGTTGCTGTTTCAGCGTTAGTGAGCTCTTGGGGACAATTCAAAGCCGACGAATTATCGTTAGAAACTATTGCGAAACACCGTAAATCGGCGATAAAGTTATTGGATAAAGCGAAATTTGATCTGTAATCCCTTTAAATTTCTAAGCTCAGGTTTTGTTAATCAGTGAGCTCTGGCAATAAAAATAAAAGATGGAAATTTCTTAGTTGGCTGATAGCACTGGCGTTAATAACACCAGTGCTTGTTATGCTTTTTTCTGGTATTGGCTCTTCAACTGAGTTATTTAGCCACCTTTGGCAAACCGTTTTACCTACCTATATATCTAATACTATACAACTTGCTATTTTGGTGGTGACGTTTTCAATACTGTTTGGAGTTCCTGCTGCGGCCATTATTAGTCAAACGAATGTAATGGGGAAAAAATATTTGCGCTGGTTATTGATGTTACCTTTAGCAATGCCGGCCTATTTAGTTGCTTATTTATATACTGATTTATTTGATTATGCTGGACCTGTGCAACGCTTTCTACGGGCGAGTTTTGATTGGCACTCCCCTTTAGATTACTGGTTTTTTGATATCAGAACCTTGCTTGGCGCGGCAATTATGATCGCCCTAGTGCTTTTTCCTTATGTTTATATGTTGGTGAGAACAGCGTTTGAATGCCAAGATCAGCATTTAATTAGGGCTAGCCGAAGTCTTGGTTACAGCTTAACGCAAAGCTTTATGAAAGTGTCTTTACCGTTGGCAAGACCTGCTATTGCAGTTTCTGCAAGCTTGGTACTGATGGAAACTTTGGCGGACTTTGCCACGGTACAATATTTTGCCGTAAATACGTTAACAACAGCAATTTATGATACTTGGCTAGAATATGGCGACTTATCAACTGCGAATGCTATTGCGAGTATTTTAATGCTATTGATATTATTTACTGTTATCGCTGAGCAAAGAGCTAGAGCAGGGCAGCGTCACCAATCAAATCGATTGAATAATCAAATAAAAGAAAAAAAATTATCTGTTGCTCAGCACTTTTTTGCGGCCGGATTTTGTTGGCTGTTAGTGATTGCCGGTTTTATTTTACCTTTCTTATTATTAATTATGATGGCATTAGATTACGCGACGTTAGAGCAATTAAATGAGCTTTTATCATCAGGTTTTAATAGTTTACAAGTGGCATTTTATGTCGCGAGTATCACAACCT
Organism: Colwellia sp. 1_MG-2023; assembly: GCF_030546755.1. Taxonomy (GTDB): domain Bacteria; phylum Pseudomonadota; class Gammaproteobacteria; order Enterobacterales; family Alteromonadaceae; genus Thalassotalea_H. The sequence continues at coordinate 349,636 of NZ_JAUOPE010000001.1, read as the reverse complement.
TCATTGCATTATTATTATCGTTATTCAAACGACTACATTACTCTAAATGGCGGGATCATCCATTACAAATTTCTGGTTTTGGATATGCTATACCCGGCACTGTACTTGCGATGGCTATGTTAGCTACCCTTGGACCAATTGATCATTGGCTTAATGGGGTAGCCAAGTTGCTAGACATTACAGCACCAGGTTTAATTTTATCAGGCTCAATTTTTGCTATCATATTGGCTTTGGTGGTACGTTTTGCTGCTATTGCGAATGGCACTATTACTAGCGGAGTTGAACAAATCCCAGCCTCTTTAGATTTAGCTCCTGCTAGCTTAGGCGTTACGCTAAATAAAAGTATACCTAAGGTTCATTTACCGTTATTAAAATCTTCAATTTTCGTCGCATGGTTATTGGTTTTTGTTGAAGCCATGAAAGAATTACCGGCAGTTTTATTACTTAGACCTTTTAACTTTGAAACCTTAAGTACGCAAATATATCAATTAATTTCGGATGAACGTTTGGAACAAGGTGCCATAGGCGCGTTGCTCATAGTATTATTTGGTCTAATTCCTGTTGTTTATTTAAATAAAAAAGAGAGTAGCGTTTGACCGTTTTATTAACACTGCGACAATTGTCGGTAGCATTACAGCAAAAACCGATATTATCGGATGTAAATTTAACTTTAGCAGAAGGTGACATTCTGGGATTAGTTGGACCAAGTGGTTGTGGTAAAACGACGTTATTAAATACGATCGCTGGATTTGTTGAACAGCATAAAGGTTCTATTTCTATTGCACCTGATATGGTTATTGACGCTAATAATCTTATTGCCCCAGAGCAACGAAATATCGGCATGATTTTTCAAGATTATGCGCTATTTCCTCACTTGAGTGTCTATAAAAACATTGCTTTTGGTCTTAACCATATAGATAAAGCCGAACAAGCTACTCGGATTGACACCTTATTGTCGTTATTAAAGTTAACAGACTATTCAGAGCGATACCCACATCAACTTTCAGGTGGACAGCAGCAGCGCGTGGCAATAGCACGGGCATTAGCGCCACAACCTAAATTATTATTGCTTGATGAGCCTTTTTCTAACATTGATGCACGATTACGTAATGAATTAATGTTAGAGCTGAGAAGTTTACTAAAAAAGTTAGGTATTACTGCAATTTTTGTTACCCATAATAAAGATGAAGTGTTTAGTTTTGCTGACAAAATCGCGGTTATGCATCAAGGTCGTGTTCTTCAATCAGGCACTCCTATTGATGTTTTTCATCAACCCAGTAGTTGGTTGGTGGCTGACTTTCTACAAATTGGTAGTTGGTTACCTGTGATTGAGGGAAATGATGAATGCTTTACCGCGATTGGTAACATAGTGAAAGATACTATTGCTGATCAGAGAAAAGACAACGAACAGCAGTATTTGCTATTGAAGCCTCAACATATTGCTTTAATGCCTGAAGGTGAGGTTAATGTGAATATTGAATATGTTCGTATCACAGAGCATGGCTTTCATTATTTACTTTCTAGCTTAACCGATGATAAGCGCTTAAGTTTTGAGCAATTAAGTTTCTATAGTCATCATGTTTTTGCTCAAGGGGAAAAAATTGCTATTGAGATTTTACCCCATAATTATCAGCTATTTAGTAAATAAAATTTGTTAATCCTAATTACACTAGCGTTTTGGTAAGTGATTAACTGTATCATCTAACTCAATTAGTTCTTTATAGTTAGACGCATATTTAACGATAAGATAGCTTGTTTTTCATAAAACAGCTCGGTATCAATGATAGGTCGATCAAATAGCCATTGTTCTTTAAATGTTAGGGTTAACGTTTTCGGAGTATTACTAACCGCAAGTAAATAGTCGTCGTCTAAGTGCCGTTGTTGGCTGAGTAAGGCACTTAATCTGATGATGATTACAAGCTTTTCAAGGTTTGTAACATTTAATAAACTCCATTGTTCGTCATTTAAAGGAGTGATTTTTTTTCGTTGATTACCTACTAACCAAGCTAATGCCTTTTGCTGTTCTTGATTAAATCCAGGTAAGTCTGCTTGCTCAATAATATATTGCCCGTGCTTTTGATAACCTGAAGTGTTGATATCCAACCCCAACTCATGCAGTTTAATCGCAGACTGTAATAATTCTTGATAAATATTATCGTGAAGTTGCCATGCTTTCTTTACAGCAGTAAAAATTTTCATGGCAATTTGCTCTACCGCTAACGCGTGCGGGATATCTATATTAAATCGTTCAATGAAATCAGTAATTGTACGTTGCCGAACATTGTTATGTTGATTATTTTCAATGTGTTCGAACAATACGCCTTCACGCAGGGCGTATTGGCAGTAATCTAAACGGCTAATTTCCAGAACCTCCATTAGCGCAATTAAAATGGCAAGGCCAGCACAGATGACGGGACGACGACTTTCTTTTAAACCTTCAATTAAAAGCTCATCAAAATGATGAAAGTTAAGACATTGTAGTTTTAATGCATTGAGTTCTTTTAGGGTGATTGCATGAGGAATTTGTTGATTATAATTAATTATATTTACAATCGCTTTGATTGTACCTGATGTCCCAATAACGTGTTTCCATCCGAGTTTTTTAAAGCGTTTTGCTATGCTTTCAACCTGATGTTTCGCTTGGTGAATAGCTTGTTCAAATGCTTGGGCAGAGATGATGCCATTTTGAAAAAATTGTTGTTGGTAGCTGACACATCCAATATTTAAACTATCTAAGGCTTTAACTTTATATTGTTCACCTATAATGCATTCAGTACTGCCGCCACCAATATCAATAACGAGTTGTTGTTCATTATGTTGTCTATGGTGGGCAACACCTTGATAAATAAGTCGTGCTTCTTCATGTCCTGAAATTATTTCGATATTAAAGGGGAAAACCTTAGACGCCGCCTGAATAAATTTTCCTGAGTTTTGCGCTTGCCTTAGGGTATAAGTAGCAACAGCTCTAAAATTCTTTTTATTGATATTTTGCGTTGTGGTTGCAAGATTTTCGAGGGTTGATAAACCTCTTTCTATCGCCTCTTGTGAAAGGACATTGTTATGATCGAGCCCTTGTGCAAGCTTCACTCGGTATTTTTCACAATGAATAATTTGGACGTGTTCGCCTAGTTGCCTTGCTAAAACAAAATGGAAACTATTAGAGCCAATATCAAGCGCTGCTATATATTGTTCAGCAGGGATTGATGCTTCATTATTGCGGCTTGTCTTCATTGGTGACGTTTATTATTCCTCAGTGTTATGGTTTTGTTGTTGTGCCTGTAATAGTTGTTTTTCATGATCAACTAAATAATCATAAATAGCAATTTGTGAGCGAAGTGGTGCACGTTTGCCTGGTGAAACATAACGATTATTTTGTAGTTTATTAATAATGCGTGCTTTGACATTATCTTGAAACTGAATGTCTAACATATCGATAATTTGTTGTTTTAACACTTCATCATAGATAGGGCATGCTACTTCCACACGATGATCTATGTTTCTTTCCATCCAATCAGCTGAGGTAATAAATACTTGCTGATTACCATTATTATGAAAATGCATCACGCGAGGATGCTCTAAAAAGCGATCAACAATAGAAATAATTTTAATGTTATCACTCAGTCCTTTTATATTTGGGGTAAGTGAGCACATACCTCGAATGATGAGTCTTATTTTTACTCCCGCTTGGCTGGCGGTATATAACTTATTAATTAAACCATTATCTACCAAGTTATTGAGTTTTAACGTAATACCGGATTTTTGTTGTTGCTCAGCAATTTCTATTTCGTTATCGATGAGCTGATATAAACGCCGACGTGAGGTGAGCGGCGAAACGATTAGGTGATTAAAGCGAAATCGTAAATAACTGTGCGAAACAAAAGAAAAAATATTATCGACTTCTTGGCATATTTCTTTGTGTTTGGTAAACAAAGCAAAGTCGGTATAAATACGCGCATTGCTTTCATGGAAGTTTCCTGTACCGATATGAGCATAGCGTACTACTTTTTCGTCTTCTATTCGCGTGATCAAACATAATTTTGAATGTACTTTTAATGTTTCAATGCCTAACTCAACTTCGATACCCGCATCTTTCATCAATTTTGCCCATTCGATGTTTGCTTGTTCATCAAAACGGGCTTTCAATTCGATAACAACGGTAACTTTTTTGCCATTTTTTACCGCTTCAATAAGTGATTGAATTATGCGAGAGTGTTTCGCCACCCGATAAATGTTTATCTTTATATGACGTACAAGTGGGTCATAAGAGGCTTGTCGGACGAACTCGGTGAAATGTTTGAATTTATAGTAGGGATAATACAGTAAAATATCTTGTTTACTGATGGCATCAAATACAGAAGGATTCTGAGTGAAATGTGCAGAATCTAATGCTGGTAATTCTTTATTCTCAAGGTGTTTACCACCAAGGTTAGGAAATTTAATGAAATCTTTAAAGTGTCGATAGCGAACGCCTTGCGAAAGCGCTTCTTCATCTTTTATTTTTAACGATTTTCTTAAATATTCTGTCATGTGCACAGGCATATTTTGGTCATGTACGAGTCTTACTAAATCTGCCTTTAAGCGCTGCTTTAAACCTTTAGACATTTGATCTAATAAGCTTTCATCAAGATCATCCGTCAAGTTATATTCGGCATCACGGGTTAACTTCATCGAAAATGCTTCAATACGATCAAATGGAAAAACGCCGACAAATAGTTTTTTTATAAAATAGTGAACAACATCATCAAGTAACACGATGAATTTAGCGGTATTTTCCTGATCATTTTCATTAGGCAGTTCAATGAATCGTTTCACGTTCTCTCTGGGAATTTCTACTAACGCATAGTTAATATTTTTTTGATGGTGTAAAGCAACTAAAAAATAAATCCCGTCGTCATCGATACAGTTTGCTAGCTGCGTTTTCGAGTGAAGAATTATTGGGGTGATATGACGAATAATGCGATGTTCAAAATACTGTTTAAGCCAAGCGAGTTGCTGGGTATTTAGTTTTTCATTAAAGGTTTGATTGTGTTGATCATCAAAAATGGTATAAATATTTTCTTTGTTTAATAATGCAAAAATTTCTTGGGTGATTTGATTAAAGTTTTTAGTGAGAATATTAACTTTATTATTAATTTTTTTATTGATACTACGCCATCTATCTTTGGACGTTTCTTGAGCTGATTCTAAAATAGCTCGGCGGCGAACGTCGGCAACTCGTACTCGAAAAAATTCATCTAAATTAGAAGAGTAAATGCCTAAAAATCGAATACGTTCAATTAAAGGTACTGTTTGGTCTGCTGCCTCTTGCAGTACTCTTTCATTAAATGATAACCAACTGAGCTCTTTGTTAAACTTCATATCATCATCAATCATTGATAACTTATACTCATGTTTTTATCTAAAAGCATGAGTATAAAATAAAAATATTACAGTTATTTTACTTGTGTCTTATTTAGGTAACATTTTGATTATTTAACGTGAAATATCTACGATTAAATCATCTGCAAGACTTTCCAACGCATCAATTAAGGTGTCGATGGTATTTTTGTCGACAGAGATGGTTACTTTGGCTTTAAATAACTCTTGTCCTGAATGCGGGGCGCTGTCATGAGAACTCACGAGTTTTAATAAGTTTCCCCCTTGGCTATGAATCACTGAAGATATTTCTTGAACAATACCGGAGCGATCATTTGCTGTTAATTCAATTACAATATCAGCATGTGTACTCACTTGATCAGCATTAGCGATTTCAATATGGCATTTAAAATCTTGAATGCTTTGAATTTTATCAATTAAACTTTGTGATTGTTCTTCAGGTACTGCTATTTCTATAACACCTGAAAAATATCCAGATAAATGATGCAAACTACTGGTTTGCCAGTTTCCTTGATGTTGTTTTACTGAATTGGAAAGTGTGTCAACCAGTCCCGGACGATCAGGGCTGATAAATGAAATAATAAGGTGGTTCATAATGCGTCCTTTTACTATCAATAAAAAGAATGAGAAAAGTTAGATTGTTTAAGATTGACTGGTAAGTTGCGAAAGCTCTTTATTTAATTGACTGTCATCTCCTAAATTTAATTCAACAAGACGACGAAGGTGAGTCACACTGTCAATATCAATAGCGTTACATTGCAGGCCTATTTCATCCTGTTTAACATGAACAATGGCAACGTGCATAGCAACTGGCATCTCGCTATCAGCAAGTTGAAAAGTGAGTAAGCCAAGTTTGTTTTTAATTTGTTCTGCATTTTTAGGCGCGGTAACCAAAGCACCGTTTAATGAAATATCATGAATATTAACAGTATATGTTTGTTCTTCTACTTCCAATTGAGCATCGATTGAAAATAAGATTCGGGTAAATTGACGTCTATTTTCCATTGTACTGTTTAGTTTATGAATAGTTATATTCAGCATAGCCCCATTTTAAGAAAAAGGCATCTTTATTGCTCTATTTTTGAGGAAAAAAGATGCCTTAAATCAGAATATTAACTTTGAACTAGTGAAAGTTATCCGATTTTCTTATATTTAATGCGATGTGGTTCAACAGCGGCAGGGCCATAAGTTTTTTTCAGCCACTCATCGTATTCAGTAAAGTTACCTTCGAAAAAGTTGACTTGCCCTTCGTCACGATAGTCTAAAATGTGAGTGGCTATACGATCTAAGAACCAACGATCATGCGAGATAACCATAGCACAACCAGGGAATTCTAATATGGCTTCTTCTAGTGCACGTAATGTTTCAACATCTAAGTCATTGGTTGGTTCATCTAACAGTAATAAGTTACCACCGGTTTTCACTAGTTTTGCTAAATGTACTCGGTTTCGTTCACCACCAGATAAATCTTTAATGAATTTTTGTTGGTCATTCCCTTTAAAATTAAAGCGAGAGCAGTAAGCTCGACTTGGAATTTGGTAAGTACCAATTTCAATAATATCATGACCTTCTGAAATTTCTTGATAAACGGTATTCTCTTCACCCATGTCATCGCGAAATTGATCAACACTAGCAAGTTTTACTGTTTCGCCTAACTCAACAGTACCTGCATTAGGAGATTCTGCACCTGATAAAACTTTGAATAAAGTTGATTTACCTGCACCATTTGCTCCGATTATTCCAACGATAGCACCTTTAGGAATACTAAAACTAAGATCGTCAATTAATACGCGGTCACCATAAGATTTAACTAAGTTATTTACTTCTAAAATTTTGTCACCTAAACGCGGTCCAGGTGGAATATATAGCTCATTGGTTTCGTTACGCTTTTGATGCTCTTGATTATTGAGCTCTTCAAAGCGAGCCATTCGAGCTTTACTCTTTGCCTGTCTTGCTTTGGGATTAGAACGTACCCATTCAAGTTCTTGTTTGATGGTTTTTTGTAAGGCGTTTTCACTTTTTTGCTCTTGTTGCAAACGCGCATCTTTTTGTTCAAGCCATGAAGAATAATTACCTTCCCAAGGAATACCATGACCACGATCAAGTTCGAGTATCCAACCGGCAACATTATCAAGGAAATATCTATCATGCGTAATGGCGACAACAGTGCCAGAATAATCATGTAAGAATCGCTCTAACCAGGCAACAGATTCAGCATCTAAATGGTTAGTTGGTTCATCTAATAACAACATATCGGGTTTTTGAAGTAACAAATGGCATAAAGCAACACGACGACGTTCACCACCACTTAATACGGCTATTTTTTGATCCCACTCAGGTAAACGTAATGCATCTGCAGCACGTTCTAATACATTATCAATATTATGTCCGTCTTGGCTGTTTATTATGTCTTCTAATTCACCTTGTTCTTTAGCTAAGGCATCAAAGTCAGCGCCTTCTTCAGCATATTCGTTATATACTTGATCAAGACGTGCCATCGCATTTTTTACGGTTGAAACAGCATCTTCTACGACTTCACGAACGGTTTTTTCTTCATCGAGTTGAGGCTCTTGTGGGAGGTAGCCGATATTTGTCCCTGATAATGCGTTGGCTTCACCTTCAAACTCTTTATCTACGCCTGCCATGATACGTAATAAGGTTGATTTACCTGAACCATTTAAACCTAATACGCCAATTTTTGCGCCAGGAAAAAATGACAACGAAATATCTTTTAAAATCGTTTTTTTCGGAGGTACAACTTTTGAAACTCGGTTCATCGAGAATATAAATTTGTCTGGCAATGCCATGCGGAAACCTTTTATTTTGAAGAAGAAATTAACTGGTTAATATTTTAGGGGAAAGGTGCAGGGCAAGCAAATGAGATTTTGAAAAGACAAGACTAAAAAGTTGGTAAACACAAAGACAACATTGTAAATATCCAGACGCTTAATGTTGTCTTTAGTTGTTATGCACGAGCAGTATATAGTTGAAAAGCTCTGTCTAGTGCTTTTTCATTTAACATTCTTAACATGTCTTTATGAGATACATTGAAATGTTGTACCACTTCAGCGTCAATTTGTTTTTGAGACAATTTTACCGAATGTGCTTTTAATTCTAATTTAGCTTCCATTTGAATGCCCTTTTTAAGTGTCAGTAATTTTTATATCGGCAGCTTTGATTATTAATTTAGTTTTTAATATCCGCGAAATAGAATATTCAGGCTATAATTGAATTATTGATCATTTATTTGTTTCTATTTATGCCTCAATCAGAAAACCTTTCGCTTTATTTGAGTAACCCTCGAGTATCAATCAATGAAAAGTTACACAAAATATGTCGAGCGGTTAAGTCTGATGTTTCAGCTTGCGATCGCGTGAGTATTTGGCTTTTAAATGATGATTTTTCTGAAATGACGTCATTAATGTGTATTGATGAGAAAGGTACTAAATCGATGGGGGAAAAGTTATTTTCAAAAGATTTTGGCGATTATTTTGATCATATACTCAATCAAGAAATTCTAATTGCTTCTGATGCAAGAAACCATGATATTGCTAAGTGTTTCAATGTTGGTTATTTTGATGTTTATAATATTTATTCGCTACTTGATGTTACCTTTACTAAAGACAATGACACACCATTAGGGATTATTTGCTGTGAACGTACAGGTAATAAAACTGAGTGGACAAAGCAAGAAATAGATATAGTAAAAAGGATTTCTACGAAAGCGTCCTTGTTTATTAGTAATAACTATTAGAATAAACGTTAAAAAAGCGCTGGTTAAATAAATTTACACATTGCTTTACCCAATGGGTTACCCGAACGCTTGATATAACCATATTGAGAATAAAATTCTTCTTTACCTTGGGCTGATAATAACGCAATGGTTGCACCTTTCTTTGCCGTTTGGGCTAAATACTGCTCTATCTCTTGCATCAGTGTATGACCAATACCTCTTTGTTGAAATTGAGGTGATACCACAAGATCTTGAATATAAAAATACATGACACCGTCACCAATTACCCTAGCCATACCAATTAGTTTGTTTTCAAGGTAAACACTCACGTGAAATAATGATTGTTCAATACTTTGTTTAGCCATCACTAAATCGATAGTACCCCAGCCTACTTTCGCTCTTAACTCGACAAACGATTGAACGGTGGGTGGTTCATGTTTTATGAGGTAATTCATGCTAACTTTTATACTCTGTTGAAATTTCTGCTGAAAAAAAAGCAACCAATCAATCAAATGAAGTGGTTGCTTTTCAATACGTTTGTGTAGCTTAAAAATCGATTAAAAACTATAAACTAACGTCATCGCTGTTTGCGTATCAGTTCTATCGGTACCTTCATCAACTTCAGTATTGTGATCAAGAATAAATGAGAACTTTAATGCTAATGTTTCAATCAATTTTGTCGTAATTGACGTTTCAGCTTTGTATTTACTATTGTCGCCACTACCAGGTGCATATTTAGCACTTAAGAGTTGCTTAAAATTAACATGCTCATTAATTTTTCTTAAATATAACGCTTGAGCTTGGATAATAAATGCACTTTCCGTTTTACTTTCTATGGTATTTGTCGCTTTAATTACGTCACGTTTGTAACCAGGACCTATATCAGCAAATAATGAGGCTTTTTTGTTTTTAAACCATTCACGACCCCAACCTGCTGAAATTGAGCTTTGATTTTCAAAACTACTGAAGCGATTATCTTCATAGGAGATATTGCCATAGATATAGTTTTTACTGTTCTTATCTAAAGTATAATTGGTTTTAGATTCGACAGTCCATTTTTGATCTGAAGTATCAAATTCTTCATTGCCATCAACATCTGTTGTTTCAGTTTTCTTTACTAATAAATCAAAAGCTAACGTACTACGCCATAAAGCTTCTTCATATTTAACATCAAAACCTGTTTTTATATCAGCACTTTTAGTATTACCTGTTTTATACAACATCCCTAACTCGGCAGAAGCGGTTATGGGTGATTTTTCTTCATCTTCTTGTGCAAAACTGATGAAAGGCAGGCAGCATAAAGTTGCAAAAATAATTTTATGATTCATTTGAATTCTCTTGGTTTACATGTACAGATAGTTGTGGGTATGGGATTTCGATACCTGCTTCGTCTAATGCTAATTTAATGCTTTCTAATAATTCGAAGTATACAGGCCAGTAATTTTCAGTTTTAACCCATGGACGAACGACAAAGTTTACTGAATTATCAGCAAGTTCACTTACTCCAATAGTCACGGCTTGATCTTTAAGAACTAGCTCATGATTTGAAGTGATTTGAGTTAAAATATCTCGTGTTTTTGCAAGGTCTGCGTCATAACTAACACCTATGACTAAATCGATACGTCTTGTTGGCTTTCTTGAGTAGTTGGTAATAGTACCACTGGTAATAGAGCCATTAGGAATAATTACGGTTTTGTTGTCGCCAGTACGAAGTTGGGTAGAGAAAATATTCACTTCTTCAACAACACCTGCAGTACCTGATACTTCGACAAAATCACCCGATTTAAAAGGTTTTAGAGTAATCAGTAGAATTCCTGACGCAAAGTTTGATAACGAGCCTTGTAAAGCCAAACCAATAGCTAAACCTGCAGCACCTACAATAGCTACCAGTGAAGAAGTGTTAAAACCTAAATGTGAAATAGCAGCAATAAATGAAACTAAAATAACGAGCCCGTAAACCAAACTCGAAATAAAAGAAATAACGGTATTGTCAACTTGTTTATGTTCAAGTAACTTTTGCACGCCTTTGCGAATCAGTTTGGCAATAATTTTACCGATGAATAAGATCAGTAAAGCTACAACAAATTGAACAGCCATATCTTGCAGCATAGTTTGGTTTTCATTAAACCAAGAGGTGATAAATTCCATAAAAAACTCCTATTTATTTTGTGTGCGAATTATAATCAATCACAATGAGCATACCAACTATAATTTGTGAAATTGGCTATAAAAGAAAGGATTAACGTTAAATTACCTGATATTTGTTAAGGAATTGTTACTATTATTCTACAAATGAATGCCTTAATGCTAATAAGGTAATGACTGGTTTAAGTGATATAAATACAATGAAAAATGGCGATATCAGATTGATAGCGCCATTTCTATTAGATTGTTTAACTTGGGTATATTGAACTTAACACTTATGATCTAAGTTTATTGATAATCAAACTTATTTGATAAGGGCATCCAATTCGCCACGATTATATTTCTCAAACATATTATCAAGTGAAATAGGTTTTATTTTATCCGCATTACCTGCCGTACCAAATGCTTCATAACGAGCAACACAAATCTCAGTCATTGCTTTGGTTGTTTCTGCTAAAAACTTGCGTGGATCAAATTCGCTTGGGTTTTGTGCTAAAAATCGACGTGTGGCACCCGTAGAAGCTAAACGTAAATCAGTGTCGATGTTAACTTTACGAACACCGTATTTAATACCTTCACAAATTTGTTCAACCGGTACACCATAAGTTTCAGGGATTTCGCCGCCAAATTCGTTGATAATAGTTAACCAATCTTGTGGAACCGATGAAGAGCCGTGCATAACTAAATGGGTATTTGGAATACGAGCATGAATTGCTTTAATGCGGTCAATAGCTAAAATATCACCTGTTGGTGGACGAGTAAATTTGTATGCACCATGAGAAGTACCACAAGCAATAGCTAAAGCGTCTACTTGTGTTTTCTTGACAAAATCCGCCGCTTCTTCAGGATCCGTTAACATTTGATCCATAGTTAACTTACCTGCTGCGCCAATACCGTCTTCTTCACCGGCTTCGCCAGTTTCTAAAGAGCCTAAACAACCTAACTCACCTTCAACTGAAACGCCACAAGCGTGTGCCATTTCAACCGTTCTACGAGTAACATCTACATTGTATTCGTAACTTGCAGGAGTTTTACCATCATCCATCAATGAACCATCCATCATGACAGATGAAAAGCCTAATTGAATAGAACGTTGACAAACACTAGGTGAAGTGCCGTGATCTTGATGCATAACAATAGGAATATGAGGGAATTCTTCTATCGCGGCTAAAATTAAATGACGTAAAAAAGGAGCCCCTGCATATTTACGTGCTCCCGCAGAGCCTTGCAATATAACAGGGCTATTGGTTTTATCTGCGGCAATCATAATTGCACGAACTTGCTCTAAATTATTAACATTAAATGCAGGGATTCCGTATCCGTTTTCCGCTGCGTGATCTAACATCTGGCGCATAGAGACTAAAGCCATGAATGAACTCCTAAGTTATCATTGTAACAATACACACTATAAATAAGTTTCATAACGAAACAATATTCTTTCAAGTCGTAATTGTATCAGAAAAAAAAACACTTTGGCACTAACTAAAACGATCATAAGTATATATTTAAGTAGTATTTGTTCTAATTTCAGGACGCGATTTTAAAAATTACTGAAAAATAACGAGATAAACGAAAGGTGAACGAAAGATAATATCGTTGTTTTATTATTTTAATACGAAACAACTTTATCGATTTGAGGTGAAAAAAGCTTACTTTAAAAAGGAGATAGAAGTAATTTTCTAGTGGATTAACAAAATTTTGTTTGCAACAAAAAATCCACAGCTAATGACTGTGGATTTTTTACATATAAACTTAACAATAAATAAAAGATTATTATTTTGCGCGCTGCTCTAATATTTCAACTGCGGGTAATTTTTTTCCTTCTAAAAACTCAAGGAATGCCCCACCACCTGTAGAAATGTAAGAAACTTTATCTGCAATATCATACTTATCTACTGCTGCTAACGTGTCGCCACCACCAGCAATGGAAAAAGCAGAACTGTCAGCAATAGCATGAGAGATAATTTCTGTGCCCTTAGCAAAGGCATCAATTTCAAAAACGCCAACGGGGCCGTTCCATAAGATTGTTCCGGCAGACTTTATTATTGCAGCAACTTTTTCCGCGGTTTTTGGACCGTAATCAATAATGTCATCTTCTGCTGAAACTTCAGATAACGCTTTGATTTGTGTCTTAGAATCATGTTTCCAGTCACTAAAGCCATCTCTTGTTACGGTAACGTCATCGGCAAAAATGACTTGCGTTTCTTGACAAAGACGTTGTGCTTCAGGGATTAAATCTTTTTCATATAAAGAGTTACCTACTTCATTTCCGGCAGAAGCGACAAAAGTATTTGAGATACCACCACCAACGACTAACGTATCAGCAATTTTTGATAATGAATCTAAAACCGTTAGTTTCGTTGAAACCTTTGAACCACCAACAATAGCCACTAATGGACGAGCAGGATTATCAAGTGCTTTGCCTAAAGCGTCTAACTCAGCGGTTAATAAAGGACCTGCACAGGCAATAGGAGCAAATTTAGCAACGCCATGTGTACTGGCTTGTGCGCGATGAGCGGTACCAAAAGCATCCATTACAAATACATCACATAATGCAGCAAGTTTTTTTGCTAACTCGTCGTCATTTTTCTTTTCGCCGATATTGAAACGTACGTTTTCGAACACGGCTAATTCACCCGCGCCAACTTCTGCGCCTTCTAAGTAGTCACTGACTAATTTAACCGGTGATGAAAGTGCTTCTGTTAAGTAATTAACCACAGGTTGTAATGAAAATTCTTGATTAAACTCACCTTCGGTAGGGCGGCCAAGGTGAGACATTACCATCACTTTTGCTCCTGCATCTAAGGCAAGTTTTATGGTGGGTAATGCGGCTCTTAAACGAGCATCAGAAGTTACTTTTCCTTCACTAATTGGCACATTTAAATCTTCACGAATTAAGACTCTTTTTCCTGCTAAATCTAAATCGGTCATTTTAATAACTGACATGGTTAATTTCCTGTTCGTTAATGTTTATAAATCTAAATACTAAAGTTTATTTTTTAAAGTAGGGTAGACATAACCCTTGTGGTATCTAACATTCTGTTGGCAAAGCCCCATTCGTTATCACACCACACTAACATCTTTACTAAGCGTTTATGACTCACCCTCGTTTGATTACCATCTACGATGGCTGAATGAGGATCATGATTAAAATCAATTGAAACAAGTGGTTCTTCAGTATAACCAAGGATCCCTTGTAAACCATTATTTTGCGCGTTGATGATTGCCTGATTTATATCGGCAATTGAAACATCGTTTGAAACGGTTAAGCTTAAATCCATCGCGGTTACATTGATCGTCGGTACGCGCACTGCAATAGCTTCAAAACGACCAGAAAATTTAGGTAATATTCGCTCAATACCTATGGAAAGTTTAGTATCTACCGGAATAATTGACTGACTCGCCGCGCGTGATCTGCGCAGGTCCGGATGATAAGCATCAATTACTTGTTGATCATGCATTGAGGAATGAATCGTGGTGATTGAGCCACTTTCTACGCCGAAAGCTTCATCAATAACTTTAATAACGGGCACGATACAATTGGTGGTGCATGAACCGTTGCTAACAATATTATCTGAAACGGTTAACGTTTTCTCATTTACCCCATAAATGATGGTGGCATCAACATCATTAGCGGCTGGATGTGAATAGAGTACTTTTTTAGCGCCGTTTGCGATATGTTGTAAACCATCGTCTTTGCTTGCATAAAAACCCGTACAATCTAACACTATATCAACTTGTTTTTCGGACCAGTTTATATCTTGAAAGTTTTTATGATGAGAAAGTAACACATCATCACCCGCGATATTTAAATGATCACCATTGAGTTGTACCGAAAACGAAAATCGACCATGAGTACTGTCATACTTTAATAAGTGGGCAATACCTTCTGGATCAGCAATTTCATTGATAGCAACTAACTTTATATCAGCGCTATGATTATTTTCATACAGGGCGCGAGCAACACTTCGGCCGATACGACCAAAACCGTTAATAGCAATATTTACAGGCATAAAGAAAGATCATTTAAGAGAATTAATTGGCATCCTAGATAGTTGATTACTAGGATGCCTAAAAGTTTAAGCGAGGTTATTTACTGCATTTACGACATTATCAACAGTAAAACCAAAGTGCTCTAATAATACGCCACCCGGTGCTGATTCACCAAACGTAGTCATACCAACAACACCGCCATTAAAGCCAACATATTTATACCAAAAATCAGTATGCGCCGCTTCAATTGCCACACGTTTTGTTACTGAACTAGGTAATACTGACTCTTTATATTGGGCATCTTGCGCATCAAATATGTTGGTTGAAGGCATAGAGACAACGCGAACGTGGTCACCTAGTGCTTCAGCTGCTTTAATTGCAAGGGCTACTTCAGAGCCAGTTGCAATTAAAATAATTTCAGGTGTGCCTTGGCTGTCACGTAAAATGTAACCACCTTTTTCAATTAATGATACTTGTTCAGCTGTACGAGCTTGTGCTGGTAAACCTTGACGAGAAAATATTAATGACGTTGGTGCATTTTGACGTTCAACGGCATTTTTCCATGCAACAGCAGACTCAGTGGCATCTGCAGGGCGCCATGTCACCATATTGGGTGTAGTACGTAAATTTGTTAGTTGCTCAATTGGTTGATGAGTTGGACCATCTTCACCTTGACCAATTGAGTCATGGGTATAAACAAAGATATTTTGTATGCCCATTAATGCCGACATACGCACTGCATTTCGCGCATATTCCATAAACATCATGAAAGTAGCACCGTAATTGATAAAGCCGCCATGAAGTGAAATACCATTCATAATGCCAGACATACCAAATTCACGAACACCGTAGAAAATGTAGTTACCCGCAGCATCGTCTTGAATACCTTTTGAACCCGACCATAACGTAAGGTTGGAGCCGGCTAAATCAGCTGAACCACCTAATAATTCAGGCAGCATAGCGCCAAATTCTTCGATAATATTTTGTGATGCTTTACGAGAAGCGATATTTTCTGATTTGTCTTGGCATTGTTGAATAAAAGCATTGGCTTTTTCTTCAAATTCTTGTGGTAACTCACCTTTTAAAACACGACGCTCGTATTCAGCGGCTAGTGCAGGGTGAGCGGCTTGATAAGCCGCGAATTTTTCATTCCAAGCAACTTGGCTTGATTGACCTTTTTCTTTTTGATCCCAATCAGCATATATATCTGCAGGAACTTCAAAAGGACCATGAGACCAATTTAATTTTTCACGTGTTAACGCAATTTCGTCATCGCCTAATGGTGCACCGTGACAATCGTGTGTACCTTCTTTATTTGGCGAACCAAAACCGATAATTGTTTTACAACAAATCATGGTTGGCTTATCTGTGATTGATTTAGCTTCTTCAATAGCCGCAGTAATTGCTTGAGGATCATGACCATCAACATCAGCAATAACGTGCCAACCGTATGAAGCAAAACGTTGTGGTGTGTTATCGGTAAACCAACCTTCTACTTCGCCATCAATAGAAATACCATTATCATCCCAAAACGCAATAAGCTTACCTAGCCCTAAAGTGCCGGCAAGAGAACACGCTTCGTGAGAAATACCTTCCATTAAACAGCCATCACCTAAAAAGCAATATGTGAAATGATCAACAATATCGTGTCCATCTCTATTAAATTGCGCTGCTAATGTTTTTTCCGCGATAGCCATACCAACCGCATTTGAAATACCAGCCCCTAAAGGACCTGTGGTAGTTTCAACGCCTGGTGTGTAGCCATATTCTGGGTGACCAGGAGTTTTAGAATGTAATTGACGAAAGTTTTTAATTTCTTCAATTGGTAAGTCATAACCTGTTAAATGTAAAAGAGAATAGATAAGCATTGAGCCGTGACCATTAGATAAAATAAAACGGTCGCGATCAGCCCAATTAGGATCGCTAGGGTTATGCTTTAAAAAATCACGCCACAGTACCTCGGCGATGTCAGCCATGCCCATTGGGGCACCAGGGTGACCAGATTTTGCTTTTTGTACTGCATCCATACTTAATACACGGATGGCATTGGCGAGTTCTTGACGCGACGGCATAATTGCTCCAACTATTCTAATTTTTGATGGGGGTATAAAAAAGTGCCGCTATTTTCGCCTAGAGTAGCCCCTCACTGCAAATGTTATTACGTTATTTGTTATATTTTCTTCTAAAAATGGTTGTTTCTTCTGTGTAATATTTCAGTAAAAGGAAGCATTCTCAATTTTCTGGTTGAAAATGTTGCCGATATTTGAAGGAGGGGATACGCTTATCGGTTTTATTTTATTAATCGGTAAAGATGATATTTTGCTTGCTTTGGGGTGTTTTGATGCTCTTATTGATTAATTACCGTTATTTTAATGGTTTTTCTATTAAAATCATTGAAATAGCAAAATGAATCGTATAAGTTTTAACCGCAGTAAAAATTTAATAATAAAAAAATCCTTGCTAGCAGGTCAATAATGAATAAATCGCCTTCGAAAGGGATCAAACTGACAACAGTAATATTTGCGGTATTAGTATTAGCTTTGTCAGCGATATTGAGCAATACCTCAGTAGCAGATGACATGGATGTAGTAACAGAGCAATCGAATTAGATGTTTCGTGCGTATGATAATTGAAACCCCACAAAAGTGGGGTTTTTTATTTATATCGCTATATTAAAAAATTTTTGAAGAAGAATAATAATCTGTATTTCATAACCCTAAAGAGAATATTTCAAATTATTTATCTATAACTATTCAATATTAACATACATTGCTATGGCGTCCCCACCAGGACTCGAACCTGGAGTAGCAGCTTAGGAGGCCGCAGTTTTATCCAGTTAAACTATGAGGACACATTCGCATGAAAAATTATTAATATCTTACTGCTAAATCTTGTAATTGAATATTATCTAAAACCTCACCTTTAGAGCTGATTGCTGTGGCACTTTCTTCTGACACTTGCACAACTTTTACGGTGAAAGGGCTAACATTAAAACCAGCGTAAGTTTTACCAAAGTCAGTAGTGAAGTTTTTTATATGTAGTAAAGAAAATTCATCACCTTCTTTTACACCCTGGCGTTTACCAAGGTTTATCATCACTTCATTGCCAGAAACTTTTACTATTTTTCCTCGGGTTGGTTGACACATCATATTATCGTCAATATCGGTTATCACGGTATTTAAGGTTTGATCTATGATATTGCCGTATTCACCTTGCCAAAAGGTAGCTGAATTAACATCTACTTGCGCGCGTTTTGAAAAGTTCCAAGGTGCAGAGTTTTTGTAAGATTGCCTAAAAACCAATTCACCATTACTTCCGTTGTATATAAAGACACTTAAATTAAACTGACGGTCGTAAATATCTTTCTGCCAGAATTGCCAACTATTATTTTCGACGCTAGCAAATGAAATATCATCAATTTCAGAAAATAATACATATTGACTATCGCTAAGGTCTGCTAAAGATAAGGTAATATTTTTAATTTTCTCTGCTTGTAAACTATCATTATATCTTGAGAACTCGGTACTATTATTAAGCGCAAGTTTAGTGTCGAGATATAAGCCATCGTGATTAATTTTTTTTGCAAGCCTTTTGGCAAGTACCGTATCCAAAGAATAAATTCCACCGATGTTTGCTTGCTCTCGGATTTTTATATGACTTTTAGTGATCAATAACGATTTTCGGTAATCAGCGGAGAAACATTGCCGTTCTTTAGGGAAAATATCGGCACGTATAGTCACTGTTACCACATTGCCACTGTATGTCTCATCAACTAATTCAAATGAATTGACTTCACCACTGGCTCTGATACTGATTTCATCTTGAGTTAACAAACCGTTGACTACTTGTTGAACACTAGACACCGACGCGCCGGCGACTAAAAGCGCTTTTTTTAATGCATTTTCGATCGCTTGAGTTTTTGCCTGCTTATTTGAACTATTAATAATGGCATGACCTTGTGTTTCATACCATTGTGCACATACTGGGACATTTATTAATGCAGTAAATATGAAAAAGATTAAGCTGCGCATATGAATCTCTACTTCAATTTTGAGTACGTTACCTATTATTTGGATATATGCACGTTTTATGCCTAAAAACCGCTGAGTTAAAGTTGGCGTAATTTATGCTTAGTTAAAACGTAAAATATCGTGTTGTAATTGAAGGGGAGTCCAATGAAAAATTGGCTAATAATTATATTGGTACCGACTTTGGTATCCTGCAGTATGCTTTCATCTGATGATGATTTTTATCGTATTTCACAACAAGAAAAAAGTGAAATAGATAGTTTTGAATTACCTAAGCATGCGATCAACGATGTCGTAAAAGGCTTAGCTTATCAAATGCTTGAAAGCAGCTCATTTGTAAACCCTCAAACGCCTATCGCGGTAGCCTCGTTTGTTGATTTAAACGATTTGGAATCGACTAATTGGCTAGGTAATCAACTTTCAGAAAGCTTTGTGCATGAGTTGCAACGACACGGTTTAATTCTAGTAGACTTCAAAACTACCGGGCATATTCGTGTGACTAAAGAAGGTGATTATGTTTTTAGTCGAGATTGGAAAGAGTTACCTGAACGCCAGATAATTGACTATGTGGTGACAGGAACCATGATGAAACAAGAAAGTGGCATTTTGGTTAATGCACGAATGATCGGCATGCAGTCTAGAGTAGTAGTAGCAACAGCCCAATCATTTATTCCTAATTGGGTTCTTGGGGATGAGATACATCGTAATGAAAGTGTTAGAATCAAAGATGGTATGATTTTAAGGCAAAGTGACATGCTTTCTGAAGATGCTCGAGCAGTAGAAATTCATCAATAGTAGGTATAAAAAATGATTAGTTCACTAAAAAAAATGACCTTAGTGGGTATTTCAATTTTAACATTAACCAGTTGTAGTGCTGTATATGATAAGCATGTGCAATGGCAAACTATCAAGCCAGAGACCTTCCCTGTTATTACTGCAATAGGTCAGGCTCCCATTAGCTTACAAAATTCAACGAATGAAACGCAACGAATGTTAATGGCAATTAATGCGTCAAAAATTGCCGCCTATGCTGAACTTGCCGAGCAAGTTTATGGGCAACAAATTAATAGTTCCACGTCTATGTCTAACTTAATTTTGAATGATCAAGAATTTAAAGCATCAGTTCAAGGGGTTATTCGTGGGGCGAAAGTTATTAAAAGTTACCCAGTAGGTGATACATATACGACTGAATTACATTTAGATTTCAAAAATGTCTATGACTTATATATCGCTTCTAGCCAAAATAAAGAAATTAAGCATGTTCGATATTATTAACACGCCCTAATTAATTGTATAAAGTTTCAGCCATAAAAAAACGCCAACAGATGTTGGCGTTTTT
The DNA here is from genome assembly GCF_030546755.1 of Colwellia sp. 1_MG-2023. GTDB lineage: Bacteria > Pseudomonadota > Gammaproteobacteria > Enterobacterales > Alteromonadaceae > Thalassotalea_H. The sequence continues at coordinate 329,022 of NZ_JAUOPE010000001.1, read as the reverse complement.
TTATGAATTTTTTATGTTATTAGCTTAAGCTTCGATTTCTAAACTACTTAAACCACCGCTCGTTTTACCTTTATTATCATAAGTCATCGATGCTTTATTATGGTTTTGTAATAATGATGTTTTCATGCGTTCAACGGCTAACTGAGATTGAGCAATTATCTGACCATTGACAAAGTTTTTGTCTTTACAGCGCAAGAGGGTTTCTTCAATTTTACTTAATTGCTCAGCATAAAGTCCTGCTGACTTTTCTTGTTTAAACACGATACTTTGTTCAAATTGCTGATCAAGGTTTTTAATCGCTAATAATAATTGATTCTTCTGTTCAGTTATTTCATTCAATTCATCAGGATTTTGCTTTTGCAAAATAACTTTTTCGTGATCTATTATTTCTTCTAATTGTTGCAACTGTACTAATTGCGTTTCAATTAACGTTGAATTATTTGATTCCGTTGACACTTAAAAGTCCTTACAAACTGTAAAATAATTTAGCCAAGTTTAAATTCAAACCCGGCAATGCTTGCTGCTAACTTTTCCGGATCAATTTTATATTCGCCAGAGACAATCGCTTTTTTCAACTGTTCAACTTTCTTTTGGTTCACCGCAGGCGCCTCATTTGCTTTCTTCTGTAATTCACCTAGTTGTTTAGCTTGAGGTGTAAGAGAAACAGAATCTTTACTTGCAATTTTAGCTTGTTCAGCAACCGCAGAGCTACTCGCCGCTTGTTGCTTAACTTGAGCTTGCTGATCAACTTTTTGTTTAACTTGATTGTTGTTTGATAAGTTATTGATATTTATAGCCATAATTAATTCCTATTGGCAACTAAACCTTATTACTATCTTATTATCGGCTAGACGATTAAAATCTTTAGTATTTATTATAGATTAATTACTACTTGGTTAATAGCATTAACTTGTGCGTTTATTGTTCTACCCGAGCGAATATTTTTGACTTTAACCTGCTCTCCAAAAGTAGCATTTTTTAGGGCTATGCCGGCAGTTTTTATCATAAAATCATCAGACTTTGCGATAATTGTAACGTTCTCGTTTTTACAGACCACACAAATCGCTCTCTTAGTGATAATGGCTCCTTGAGAAAGGGTTCTTTTTGAACGAGCGCCAATAATTAAATCGATATCATCTAATATTTCACTTCGAATCCTGCTTAATTCTCGCCATTCAACACCAATATTACTTTTATCTAATATTGTTCCTTTATTAATTTTAAATTTGGTCGTTAAAACAGGTATGGTCGTTGTTATTTTTACCGGAAGGAAAATGTGCCATGGCTTTGAACTTTCACAAGAAATTTTAACATTTACATTTCTACTTGAGTAATTATCGGGTATATTTGCCGTTAATGGATTTGAGCAAGGTTTTAATATTATTCTAGAATCAATTGATGCCGGTTCAACAACGCGCTTGCCATTTGTTGGCGCGGGTGTGTGTTTTTCAACAAACTCTTTTGCGAAGTTTATGATATACGCACGGTCATAGTGATTTGAATTAGCCAATGATGGAAAATTACTTATAAATAATAAAAAAGTTATAAATACCTTTAATTTGCTCATAAATTTTGTAATCTTTTGTTAGGGAAATTTAAATACTCGTCTATGCTTAGTAGAGATATTGTAAATGTATAAATAGTGTCAATATTTAGACGAATTGTTTCATTTACTCTTTTACTATCAAGAATTGTGCCCTTTTAGATACATGGTATTAAATAGAAGCGCTTTATAAGAGGTTTGTATGGCAGGAATTTTAGACTCGGTTAACCAACGCACACAACTGGTGGGGCAAAACCGACTTGAACTTTTACTTTTTAGATTAGTAGGCCCGCAGCGTTTTGGTATTAATGTTTTTAAAGTGCGGGAAGTTATGCCATGTCCTCGTTTAACATCATTACCTAAGCAAGATAAGTATATAAAAGGAGTGGCTCATATCCGTGGACAGACTATTTCTGTTATCGATTTGAGTAAAGCCACAGGGGGACCAGAAATAATCCCCGATGAAAACTCTTTTGTCGTTATTGCTGAATACAATAGAAGTGTTCAAGGGTTTTTAGTTGCTGCTGTTGAGAGAATAGTTACTTTAAGTTGGAAAGACGTAATGCCACCTCCTGAAGGGGCAGGTAAATCAAGCTATTTAACTGCAGTGACAGAAATCGATAAACAAATGGTTTCTATTTTAGATGTTGAAAAAATCCTTAATGAAATAAGCCCTATTTCTACCGAACTGAGTGAAGATGTTATCGATAACAGTGTCGGAGATAGTATTGGTGAACGTGTCATTATGATCGCTGATGATTCAACTGTTGCTCGTAATCAAGTCAAACGCGCATTAGAGCCTCTGGGATTGAATATGGTTTTAGCTAAAAATGGTCAAGATGCTTTGGATCAATTGAAAGATTTAGCGGACGGTTTAACTTGTATTACAGAAAAAGTGGCTTTATTGATTTCAGATATTGAAATGCCTGAAATGGATGGCTACACCTTAACAGCTGAAATAAAAAGCAATGAACAATTACGAAAAATGCCTGTCATTTTGCATACGTCGTTAAGTGGCGTATTTAACAATGCTATGGTTGAAAAAGTTGGTGCAGAAGATTTTATTCCTAAGTTTCACCCTGATGAATTGGCCACGGCCGTGAAAAAATGGTTGAAGCCTGGTGATGTATCTCAATCTTAAAACAGTATTCTTAGGGCGGAAATAATATAGTGTCAACTAGACAACTCGATGATAAAAGTTATCATCAGTTTAGAGAATTTCTAGAGCAGCAATGTGGCATTGTTCTAGGAGAGAATAAACAATATCTTGTAAAAAGTCGCCTTGCCCCTTTAATGGCTAAGTTTAATGTTGAAACATTAGGTGATCTTGTATCTCGAACATTAAGCCCTACCGAACGGCAATTACGTGCGGCGGTTATAGATGCTATGACCACTAACGAAACCTTATGGTTTAGAGATGAGTATCCTTTTGAGTTACTTAAAAAGCGTTTATTTCCAATTTTCCATGGACAAAAAACACCTCTGAAAATATGGTCAGCAGCTAGTTCTTCTGGGCAAGAGCCTTATTCTATTGCAATGTCTGCGTTAGAATATCAACAATCTAACCCAGGTAGTTTACCTGGAAATGTTCAAATTATTGGCACTGATATTTCAAATACCATGTTAGAACATTGTAAATATGCTCATTATGATTCTTTAGCATTATCTCGTGGTTTATCGCCTGAACGTAAAAGACTCTTTTTTGAGAATGGCGACAATGGCATGTCAAAAGTGAAAGACTCCGTTAAAAAATCAGTAAGTTTTCGACAATTAAACTTATTAGGAAGTTATAGTTTAATGGGGCGTTTTGATATTGTTTTCTGTCGTAACGTATTGATTTACTTTGCTCCTGAGATAAAAATGCAAATATTGTCTCAAATCCATGGCGTGTTAAATAAAGGGGGGTATCTCTTTTTAGGTGCGTCTGAATCCCTCTCTAACTTAAGTCAAGATTTCGATATGATCCGTTGTAATCCTGGCATTGTTTATCAAAAAAAATCTTAACTTTATCCCCTTCTAAAATCTTTGTGGCATAAATTTTGAATGACTACCTTCATTAAATTGGAGGTAGTCTTATGGCCATTAGTTTTGAAAAAGCGTTTGGTATTCATCCCGCAACTTTAAAAATTCGTGCACAAAATGCGGAAGTAATTGCTGGCAATATCGCGAATGCTGATACTCCTGGATACAAAGCTAAAGGAATGGATTTTAAATCTGCGTTAGCACAAGCGGCAAGCCGGCAACAAACCGGCATGACTCGTACCCATGAAAAGCACTTTGATGTGCGCACTGAATTAAATAATGGTGTGGATTATCGTGTTCCAAATCAACCAGATACAGGTGATGGTAATACTGTCGATTCACAAGTGGAACGAAACTTGTATCTAGAAAACTCAATGCATTATCAAGCAAGTGTTCAATTTATGAGTAGTAAAATTAAAGGCTTGAAAAAAGCAATAACTGGAGGGCAAGGCTAATGAGTTTATTTAATGTTTTTGATGTATCAGGCACAGGCATGAGTGCTCAGTCTGTACGTTTAAATACTACGGCGAGTAACATCGCAAATGCTGACAGTGTCAGTAGTAGTATCGATCAAACTTATCGTGCTCGTCACCCTGTTTTTGCCGCAGAGATGCAAAAAGCTGCCGCCGGACAAGATCAGTCTGTTGGCGTAAAGGTATTAGGGATTGTTGAAAGTAATAAACCTTTGAATGTTGAATATTCACCTGAACATCCTATGGCTGATTCTGAAGGTTATATATATAAGCCTAATGTTAATGTGATTGAAGAAATGACGAATATGATTTCAGCTTCTCGTTCATATCAAACTAATATTCAACTGGCTGAATCAGCTAAAAATATGTTGAATAAAACCTTAATGTTAGGTCAGAGATAATTATTAGTTAGGAGCAATATATGGAAACGGTTACTGGCGGTAGTCCATTAGAAAATATGCGTTGGCAGCAGGAAGAAGTTAAAGTTTCTGACGGTAAACAGGGCATGCTGACCCAAGAAGATTTTTTTGCCTTGCTCACTCAAGAATTGGCGCATCAAGATCCAACCAACCCAACTGATAATAACGAAATGATTTCGCAAATGACGGCGTTCTCTACCACTGATGGTGTATCTCAGTTAAATGATCAGTTTACCAATTTTGCCTCATCAATGTCTTCAAGCCAAGCATTACAGGCATCCTCACTAGTGGGAAGAAGTGTATTAGTTGATGAAAATGTTTTTGGTATGGCAGCTGGAGAAGAAGTTAAAGGAAAGCTTGTAACAGATCAACCAGCCAGTAACGTTAATATTTATGTTGAAAATGCCGCGGGTGAAATTATTCAAACAGTCCCTGTTGGTAATGTTAAGTCAGGTGAATTTGGTTTTACATGGAATGGCATGACTTCCGCGGGTGAGCCTGCGGCTGAAGGCGCTTATCGCTTCAGAATTGCAGGTTTAGTTGATGGGCAAGCTTCCGAATTGCAAGCCATGACTTATCGTAAAGTTGACAGTGTCACCTTGGCAGGTGCTGGTGGAAATATAGTATTAAATCTAAATGGTGGTAGTTCAATGGCATTAACAGATGTTGTTGAAGTTTCAGAAAGTTAAATCGAATTTTATAGCCTATTTAGGTTAAAAAACAATTATTTATAATGAGGTATAGTTATGTCATTTAATATAGCACTAAGTGGTTTAAACGCTGCTCAAAAAGATCTAGATGTTACATCGAACAATATTGCAAACGTCAGTACCGTTGGTTTTAAAGAGTCTCGTGCTGAATTTGTTGATGTTTATGCTGCGTCTTTACTTGCTGCAGGTAAAACGAAAGTTGGTGATGGTGTTTTAACATCAGATGTTGCTCAACAGTTTAGCCAAGGTAGTATTCAATTTACAAACAATGCGCTTGATTTGGCCATTACAGGTAATGGTTTTTTCGCCGTAGTGCCTGATATCGACAGCCTAGAGTTTTCTTACACGCGTGCTGGTCAATTTAAGTTAAATAATGACAACTTTATAGTAAATTCTGCCGGTGAGCATTTGCTAGGATTCCCAGTGAACCCTGACGGTAGTTCATCTTCCGTTAGTTTAAGTACTTCAGAGCCGATTAGAATACCAACTGCTTCGGGTGCTCCTGCTCAAACCAGTGAAGTTGATATTCGCATGAATTTACCTGCTGGCGATGCTGTGATCACAGGTTCGCCTGGTAATTTTGATTTAACGGATCCATTAACGTTTAACCATTCTACTTCTGTAACCGTTTTTGATTCATTAGGTGATAGCCATATCATGACCTATTACTTTATTAAAGAAGCACCTGTTGCAGGGCCTCCTGCTTCTAACCCATGGGTTGTTACAGCGGCAGTTGATAACCAACGTGTTGATTTAGTTGACCCAGCTAATGCTGCTACAGGTATTAATATTAATGGCTTTGGTGGTGCACGTTTAAACTTTAGCCCAGGTGGTGACTTTTTCTCACAAGTACCTGCAGCAGGTTTCCAAACGGCGGCATTAGGCGCAGGTATTTTGACGAATGGTTCTGATGACACTCAACAAATTGTTATTGATTTTAACTTAGATACAGCGGGTGCAAACCCTAATGAACCTACACAATTTGCCTCAAACTTTGAAGTAACATCACTCGAGCAAGATGGTTTACCAGTTGGGCGATTAACGGGTCTTGATATTGGACCTGATGGCCTAGTTATGGCGACCTATAGTAATGGTACTTCTCAACCATTATCTCGTGTAGCTTTAGTTAATTTCGCCAATAACCAAGGGTTAACCCAAGTAGGTAACACCAATTGGAAAGAGAGTATATTATCTGGTGAAGGTTTAGCGGGTGAAGCGGGAGCAGGTACTTACGGTACGATTAATGCGTCTGCACTAGAATCATCAAACGTTAATTTAACCAGTGAATTAATTGATTTGATATCAGCACAACGAAACTTCCAAGCGAACTCTCGTTCATTAGAAGTAGATAATCAATTGAACCAAACGATTTTACAAATTCGTTAAACTTCGTTTTTATGAATAGCCCTTAAATAATGCTGATTATTTAAGGGCTTTTTTATCACTACAATCAAAATTCTTCTTCAGTAATTAATAAATATTCCTAACCAAAATTAACTTCTTTAGTTGGCACTTTCTTTGCATTTATCTAAGTAATACTTAATAAATCTGGGTTCATGATGGATAAGATGCTTTATATTGCCATGAGTGGCGCCAAGCAAAATATGAGATCATTAGCGATAAATGCCAATAACTTAGCGAATGCTAAGACTACTGGATTTAAAGCTGACTTAGCACAAGCTCGCTCAATGCAGGCATTTGGTGAAGGTTTACCGACACGTGTTTTTTCAATGACGGAAAAAGCTAGCCAAAACTTTGACAGTGGAGGGCTTTTGACCACAGGCCGAGATTTAGATATTGCTATACAAGGTCATGGCATGATCGCGGTACAAGCAAGAGATGGTGGTGAAGCTTACACTCGAGATGGTCACCTGACCATGACTGATGAAGGCTTTTTACAAACCCCAAATGGTGATTTAGTGCTTGGCGATGCAGGGCCTGTATCTTTGCCATTACCTGTAAATAATATTCAAATTACGAAAGACGGGACCATAATGGTTCAGCCAGCTGGTGCGCCAAGTAATATTCAAGAAGAAGTCGGAAAAATTAAGCTGGTTAACCCTGAAACACGTACGCTTGTCCGTGGAAATGATGGCTTGTTTCGAGGTGGTAACGGTAACAATGAAGATGCTGATGTCAGTATCGTTGTACAAAGTGGCATGCTCGAATCTAGTAACGTTAATCCGGTCAGTGAAATGACAGAGATGATTTCAATTCAACGTCAATTTGAAATGCAACTAAAACTCATGAAAACCGCTGAAGAAATAGATTCAGCCAGTGCATCGCTATTGCGTGCTTTCTAAACTAATTATTGAGGTGATTTATGAACCCAGCATTATGGATCAGTAAAACAGGATTAGACGCGCAAACGAAAGATATTGCCGTTATTTCTAACAATTTAGCGAATGCCAGTACGGTCGGTTATAAAAAAAGTCGTGCGGTATTTGAAGATTTACTTTATCAAACGATTAATCAGCCGGGCGGTCGTTCAGCACAAGATACTGAAATGCCATCAGGTTTAATGTTAGGCGCCGGTTCTAAAGTTGTCGCTACACAAAAAATTCATACCCAAGGCGATATGATCTCTACCGATAATGCGTTGGATTTAATGATTCAAGGTGAAGGTTTTTTTCAGATACAAATGCCTGATGGCTCATTGTCCTATTCAAGAAATGGTCAATTTACCATGGATGAAGAAGGAAATATGGTAACACCGGGTGCGGGCTACTTAGTACAACCGCAAGTGACCATTCCACCTGACGCTCTTAGCATTATCGTCTCTCAAGATGGTGAAGTATCGGTGACTTTACAAGGTCAAGCCGAGCCCGCAGTAGTTGGACAATTAAACACAGTAAACTTTGTCAATCCAACCGGCCTAGAGCCGATTGGACAAAACTTATACGTAGAAACTTCTGTTAGTGGGGCACCTCAAGAAGGGGTACCAGGCTTAGAAGGTTTTGGGATGATTTTACAAGGTGCGCTTGAAACTTCGAATGTAAATACCACTGAAGAACTTGTTAATTTGATTGAAAGTCAGCGTGTTTATGAAATGAACTCAAAAGTTATTTCCGCGGTTGATCAAATGCTTAGTTATATTAATCAACAGTTATAAACATGAAGGAGCGTCATATGAATAAGGCAGCAATAATAGTATGTGCATGGATGACGTTAACCGGCTGTGCCAGTATTGAACAGGCGCAAACTTTACCTGATGATCCTGATTTTGCGCCGATCTTACCTGAAATGGAAGAAACGCCAATCGTACCGACAGGTTCTTTATTTAAAGCTAATTACGTAAATAATATTTATTCAGACTCAAAAGCACATCGAGTTGGCGATATTATTTCGGTGATACTGAGTGAAAGCACGCAAGCTCAGAAAAATGCGAAAACTGAGTTAAAGAAAGAAAACAGTGCGTTACTTGACCCTATTACAGGGCTAGGTGCTTCGCCGATTACTTTTAAAGATGATGCAATTCAATTTGGTTTGAATCAAACCTCTGATTTTAAAGGTGATTCAAAATCAAACCAAGGGAATAGTCTTAGCGGTAATATTTCGGTACATGTTTTACGAGTATTGCCGAATGGGAACTTAATGATCCGGGGTGAAAAGTGGATGTCACTCAATAATGGCGATGAATATATTCGTTTAACTGGCATTATCAGAGCGCAAGACATTAGTTCTGGCAATACCATAGTGTCTTCAAAAGTTGCTAATGCACGTATTCAATATGCGGGTACCGGTGCCTTTGCTGAGGTGCAAGAACAAGGGTGGTTATCTAAGTTTTTCAGCAGTTCTTGGTGGCCTTTATAATAGCCCATAATAGGTGGATATGAATATGAAAGTTGTTATTCAAACGTTAGTCATCATAGCCGTTGCTTTATCTAGTTTTTCGCTTAGCGCACAACGTGTGAAAGACTTAACTGATGTAGCTGGTGTTAGAGCAAACCAATTAGTTGGCTATGGTTTAGTGGTTGGTTTACCAGGTACAGGGGAGCAAAGTCCATTTACTGAGCAAAGTTTTAAAACTATGCTAAGTAATTTCGGCATTACCATGCCTGCTAATTTAAAACCAAAAATAAAGAATGTTGCGGCAGTTGCGGTACATGCTGAATTGCCTGCTTTTACAAAACCAGGTCAAACGATTGATATTACGGTCTCTTCTATGGGGAGCGCGCAAAGTTTACGTGGTGGCACGTTATTACAAACCATATTAATGGGCATAGATGGCAATGCTTATGCCGTTGCACAAGGGAGTTTAGTGGTGAGTGGTTTAGGTGCTGAAGGGCTAGATGGCTCAAAAGTGCTAGTAAATACACCCACTGTCGGACGTATTGCGAACGGGGCTATTGTTGAACGTGAGGTATTATCTCCTTTTGCAACGGGTGATCATATTACTTTTAATTTAAGAAATTCTGATTTTAGTACCGCAAAAAATTTAGAAAAAGCGATTAATCGAGAGTTTGCTAATCCAAATGATCCTTCTTCTTTTATTGCCAGAGCAATTGACGCTACTTCTGTGCAAGTTTCTGCTCCTAGAGATGCGAGTCAACGGGTAAGCTTTTTAGCCGTACTAGAGAATTTAGAATTTGAACCGGATACGCCTGCAGCAAAAGTGATTGTTAATTCTCGAACCGGTACCATTGTTATCGGCTCTGATGTGAGGTTATTACCTGCTGCAATAACTCATGGCGGTATTACGGTAACGATAAATGAATCACAAGATGTTACCCAACCTGACGCGTTTGCAGAAGGTGAAACTGTGGTAACAACCCAATCAATCATTGATGTTGATCAGAGTGACAACAGAATGTTTGTTTTTGATCCTGGCATTACTTTAGATACTTTAGTTCGAGCCATTAATAATGTTGGTGCCGGACCAGGTGATGTGATGGCCATTTTAGAAGCGTTAGAACAAGCCGGCGCTTTGCGTGGAGAACTGATCATTATTTAATGATTGGGAGAATACTATGACAACGAAACTTGCTGATGCTCAAAATTATTTAGACCTTAATGGCTTAAATAGCATTCGACAACAATCAAATTCTGATGATAAAGCCTCTAAAGAGCAAGCATTAGAAACAGCTGCTAAGCAATTTGAAGCGATTTTTATGCAAATGTTGTTGAAAAGCATGCGTAAAGCCGAAGAAGTTTTAGAGTCCGATAGTCCCTTTAATTCAGAATCCACCAAATTTTATCGTGATATGCACGATCAGCAAATGTCATTAGAGCTCTCAAATAACGGTTCGTTAGGCTTATCTGAATTAATTGTTAGACAATTAGGCGGCGACAGTGAAAAATTCACGCCAAAAAGTCATTTTAAAGCGAATGTGTTTCAAGGTAATGAAGAGCAAATAAAAAAGAACGATTTACACTTGCCGAACCGCCGTCAATTTCCTGACTACGTCACTGTAAAAAGTGTTGGTGAAAGCACAAAAACATCAACAGAGCCTTTTAATTTTACTGAGCCGAGAGACTTTGTTACTGCCCTTACTGAACCCGCTAAACAAGTTGAGAAGAAATTAAATATTCCTTTTGAAGTGGTTATTGCCCAAGCAGCCCTAGAAACTGGATGGGGACAAAAAGTGATTAAAACTGAACAAGGGGAAAGTTCAAATAACTTGTTTAATATCAAAGCTGATTCAAGATGGGCTGGTGAAAAAACTCATAAAGAAACGTTAGAATACGAACAAGGCGCGATGGTAAAAAAACGTGAACCGTTTCGTGTTTATCAAAACATTGGTGAAAGCATCAATGACTATATTAATTTCCTTTCTAAAAACGAACGTTATCAAGGTGCCCTTCAGCAAGTTGGTAATGTGGAACAATTCCTGCATAACCTACAGGGTGCTGGTTACGCAACTGATCCCAACTATGCCAATAAAATTATGGGAACTCTACAAACGGTAACTAGCTTAATTAAAAAGTAACGAATAGAAATATTTGATTTACTAAGTTATGTAATACCTTTAGGAGTATCAATTATGTCGGTGAGCTTATATCAAACTGGGGTGAGTGCTTTATTAGCTGCACAGCAACAGTTAGCAACGACAGGCCATAATATAGCGAACGTAAATACTGAAGGTTATAACCGTCAGAGAGCTGAGCAAAATGCCTCTATTGGTATAAATGTAGGTGGAAATTATGTAGGCTCTGGCACATATATCCAAGACGTTACTCGATTATATGATCAGTTTTCTTATAAAGAACAATTATTAAGCCAAAGTAACTTAGGTAATGCAGACTCTTTACACGCGAGTTTATCAGAGCTTGACCAAATAATGAGCACCTCAGGAAGTGCCGTTACAAGTTCATTAGATAAATTTTATCACGCATTGAATGGGGTTGCAGATAACCCAAGCGATTCAGGGTTAAGAAGTATCGTATTAAATCAAGCAAGTATTCTAACTAATGACTTTAATGAACTGACAAGTCATCTTGATAAAATGACGACAGCCGTGAATGGTGAAATCAGTCAAGTAGCTAGTAAAATATCAGAGATATCGCTAGAACTCGCTAAAATTAACGAAACCATTTTATATTCAAAAAACCTTTCCCAAAATGGTCAACCGAATGATCTACTTGATAAACGCGATCAGTTAATTAATGAATTAAGTGAATTTACTCGAGTTTCTACCATAGAAGATACCAATGGTGTTATGACGGTAATGATAGGTCAAGGCACTACATTGGTTGCTGGCATAACGCCAATGACTGTAGCTGTTAATGCTGGAAGCCCAGATCCACAAAAAACTACCTTAACCCTTGTGAGTGGTTCTAGCGCTGTAGCGCTAAATGGCTCACAAATTGGCGGCTCATTAGCGGCTAATTTTGAATTTAGAGATGAACATCTAGTTAAAACACGAGCTGAAATCGATCGATTAGCAATGGCGATATCTTCAACGTTGAATGAAAATCAAGCAAATGGTCTTGATTTAAATGCAATTCAAGGTGCTAACTTTTTTACTGATATCAATACCACTCAATTACAGCAAGGACGAGTACTAACCCCTCTAACAAATACCGGGACTACTCAAGCACAAATCTTAATTAACGATGTGTCATTAATACCTACTGATGAATTTGAAGTGCGCTTCGATGGAGTTGATTTTACATTATATAACTTAACAAACGGGTCGAGTGAAAATTTAGGTGCGCCAGGTGCTGGGGTTCCTGCTGGTACACATACTCCTTCATCTCCCGATTATGGCTTCTCCTTTGTTGAATCTGGTGTTCCAGTCGCGGGGGATGTGTTTACCGTGATACCGACTAAAAATAGTGCCGCGTTAATGAGAACTACATTATCTGACGGTAGCGCTATTGCAGCAAGTACTTCCGTTAGTGCTAGTCCATCATCGAATAATGTTAGTGATGGCAAAGTTGAAGTGGTTAATGTGATTGACCCTGTTGCTGCTAGGGCTTTTACTAATCCTCCCAGTAATACTGGATTGCTTGTTGATGTTTATGAAAGTGCCCCTGGTACTTTTAGTTATCGTGTTTATGATGCTGACCCTTCAACGCCACCGCCAACGCCACCCTCTGTCGTAGGTGCAATTGCATCGGGTACTTTTGCTTCAGGAAGTAGCGCCTTAGTAGGGTTACCTACGGGAACACCCGCTTTTCAGATTGAAATATCCGGTCAGCCAACAGGTCAAGGTGTGTTAGCGCCAGAAAAGTTCACGATTAATGATGCCTTCGGTATAGGTAATGGGGGCAATGCGTTAGCATTATCAGAAACGCAAAAAACAGGTGTTATAAATGGGGGGAAAGAAAGCTTTAATCAAAGCTTAGCCATATCAACTTCCACTGTTGGTTCTAGTGCTAGCAGTGCTGAGCTAATTGCAGATACCGCTCAAGCATTATTTACGCAAGCATTTAACCGGAATCAAGTTACATCAGGTGTAAATCTTGATGAAGAAGCTGCTAACTTATTGAAGTTCCAACAGGCTTATCAAGCCTCTTCTCAAATAATTTCAACAGCTAATACAATTTTTGACACTATTTTGTCGGCTATAAGATAAGGAGTTATTTATGAGAGTATCAACGGCACAATTTTATTATCAAAACAGTTTAAATATGTCATTAAAGAGCTCAGACTTAAATGAACAAACGCCTTATTTGTCTAGTGGTAAGAGAGTATTAACGGCGAAAGATGATGCTGTTTCATTTGGTAAGTTATCTGGTTATAAAAATGACTTAAGTCAAATTGAACAATTTAATAGAAACATTATTCAAAGTAAAAACCATAATGTTTTAACAGAAACATCTTTCGCATTAACGCAAGAAACAATGTTGCAGGTTAAACAGCACTTTATTCAAGCAAACAATAGTGCGCTTACCGACGATGATCGGCTATCCATTGCAGACCAAATGAAGCAGTTTTTAGCGCAAATATTGGATGTAGCAAATAGTAAAGATGAATCTGGAGGGTATATATTCTCAGGTCATAAGATTGATAAGCAACCATTTGCATTACAAGCAGATAATAGTGTTATTTATCAAGGTGACACTGGGGTTGATCAACTCTCTATTGGAAATAATGTTTTCGTTGATATTAACCAAACTGGCGATCGGGCATTTGAAAAAATCCCTAACGCCATTGGTGATTTTTCTCCTTCCTATACAACAAATATTGGCGGCGCTACGGTAACTCGTGCTGTAGTCGATGATAGAGGAAGCTACGATACCGCAACCTACCCACCGGGTTACCAATTAGATTTTACTGATGCTGATAATAATGGCGAACTGGAAGTGGTGGTAACTGATTCCAATGCTGTCGCGATAACCACGATTGATCCTTTTGTGCCTGGCCAAGCTTTTAGCTTTAACGGTTTAGAAGTCACAATTGAAGGAACGCCAGAAGTTGGTGATCAGTTTGTGTTAAACGAAGACGAAGAAGTTAGTATTTTTGAAACGTTAAAAGCAGCCATAGATTGGTTAGAATTAGGCGGCAATGCGGCAAGTTCTAGCCAACATGAAATTGATTACGGCCATATTTTGAGCCAAATCAACCGTGCTACCAGTTATATATCATCTCAACAGGGTCTTGCTGGAATAAACCTACAATTAATTGAAAGTCAAGAAAGTCGACATTTAGATACTAATTTATCTTTAGAACAGGGTCGTTCATCTATTGAAGACTTAGACTTTGCAAGTGCTGTAAGCCAATTTGAACAATCTCAGGTTGCTTTACAGGCAGCTCAGCAAACCTTCTCTCGTTTACAAGGCTTAAGCCTGTTTAATTATTTATAAGTTCAAAAAAACATCAAGTTGGCATTAGCTTTGCAGTAATTCATTTAGTTGTGATAGCACGGGCAATTTACTGACGTTAATCGCTTGATGGTATCTGTTAAAAATCATTAAAAACTCAAGGGGTAAATTATGCCTTTATATGTAAATAGTAATATCAGTTCATTAAATGCGCAGCGCCAGTTGAGTAAATCAGGTGGTGATTTGGATACTGCCTTTCAACGCTTATCTTCAGGCTTACGCATTAATAGTGCAAAAGATGATGCGGCGGGTTTACAAATTTCTGATCGCTTACAATCACAAATTTTAGGTCTAAACCAAGGTAACCGAAATGCGAATGATGGCATTTCATTAGCGCAAACCGCTGAAGGTGCGATGGAAGAAATGACATCAATGTTTCAACGTGTCAGAACATTAGCGCAACAATCTGCCAATGGTTCTAACACTGACGAAGATAGATTAGCACTTCAAGAAGAGATTCGTTCATTAATGGCAGAAGTTAACCGTGTTGCAACCGATACAACATTTGGTGGTCAAAATTTACTTGATGGTTCATATGATGCTAGTTTTCAAATTGGTGCTGATGCCGTACAAGTTGTTGGCTTTAGTATGCAAAATGTCGGTGGAACAGTAAATTCTCTTAGTGCTAATGGTGGTTTTACATTATCGGGTATCGCCAGTATCGCTAGTGCTGTTGCTGGAAATTCATTATCATCCTTATCTGATGGTGTTTCAGCCATTTCAGGTGCTGCTAACGATGCAACTTTTGCTGCAGCATTTATCGCAACAGCAATCAGTGTTTCAAGCCAAGGTAATGCCCAAGAGATTCTTGCGGGTATGGATTCTTTAATCGCGGTAGTTGATAAAAAACGAGCTGAGCTCGGTGCTGTACAAAATAGATTTCAGTCAACGATTCGTAACCAATCAAATATTTCGGAAAACTTATCGGCTGCGAAATCTCGCATTAAAGATGCCGACTTTGCCGCTGAGACTGCTTCATTAACCCGTGCTCAAATACTGCAACAGGCAAGTCAAACAATTTTGAGCCAAGCTAACCAAAGACCACAAGCTGCTTTGAGCTTATTACAAGGGTAATATTACCCACTTGATTTAATATCAATTTAGTCATCAAGAGCTTAGCTGAGTTAATTTAACTTAGCTAAGCTTTTATTGTTCTGTATGCACACGTTTTAATTCACTTCTTTCCAATAACCACCTAAATAAAAAAATAAAGTTATTGTTTTTTAAGGCTTTACTCTTTTTTTTCTGACGTAAATCAAAAAAATCGTAAAAACTTCTTAAGTATTTTTATTTTTACCCGATAAAGTGTTTGTCCAAAGAAATATTATATTTTTTGGGTATGTCACTTCTTTCTAGGGGTAGGAATTATTGACATGTAAAGTTAACTGGTATGCGCGGAGCACTTACCGAGTTAAAAACTCATTAATCTTAGCAAATGTAATTACTGCGATTTATTAAATGCAGTAAAAGCAAATAGTTAGCGGTTCATCGAAGCCGTTGAACCAACAAAGATTATTGAGGACACTATCATGGCTTTATATGTTAATACTAATATCAGTTCTTTAAACGCACAGCGCCAGTTAACCAATACTGGAACTGAGCTCGACACTTCATTTCAACGTTTATCATCTGGGTTACGTATTAATAGCGCAAAAGATGATGCTGCAGGTCTACAAATCACCGATCGTTTACAATCTCAAATTTTAGGGTTGAATCAAGGTAATCGTAATGCCAATGATGGTATTTCATTAGCACAAACTGCCGAAGGTGCGATGGATGAATTAACATCGATGTTTCAACGTGTCAGAACATTGGCGCAACAATCAGCTAACGGTTCAAACACCGATGAAGATAGATTAGCAATTCAAGAAGAAATTCGTTCATTGATGGCAGAAGTTAACCGAGTAGCAACTGACACTACCTTTGGTGGGCAAAACTTACTTGACGGTACATACGATGCTAGTTTCCAGGTCGGTGCCGATGCGGTTCAGACTATCAGTTTTAGTATGAAAAACGTTGGTGGTACTGCCAACGGGACATTAAGTGTCAACGGCGGGTTCACTTTGTCAGGTGTGGCTAGTATAGCCAGTATGGTAACCGGTGATACTTTGTCCTCGCTTTCAGATGGTGTATCTGCTATTTCAGGTGCCGCCAATGATGCTACTTTTGCCGCTGCTTTCATTGCTACCGCCATTAGTGTTTCATCTCAAGGGAATGCTCAAGAGATTCTTGCGGGTATGGATTCGCTTATTGCTGTAGTTGATAAGAAACGCGCCGAATTAGGTGCGGTGCAAAACCGTTTTCAATCAACCATTCGTAATCAGTCTAATATATCTGAAAATTTATCAGCCGCTAAATCCCGTATTAAAGATGCAGATTTTGCAGCTGAAACGGCGGCGTTAACGCGTAATCAAATATTACAACAAGCGAGTCAAACCATCTTAAGTCAAGCTAACCAAAGACCACAAGCGGCATTAAGTTTATTGGGCTAATTTCGTAACAGGCGGCAAAGCTTTGCCGCCAACTTTATTAAAAAATATTCATCATCAACGATAAGTTGAGCAGGAGAGTTTTGCTTAAATTTTAGGGAAAACAATCTTTTTAGGTGGTTGATTAAGTGTTTGTTTGTGTGGGGGCGCGCCCTTAGGCATGGGGTAATGCTTAAGGGCGCAAATTAATGAAAATTAACTGGTATGCGCGGAGGCTACAAAACAATTAAATACTCATTAATCGCGAGCTAATGTTTAGCAAGCTGATTTAAATTAAGCTAATAACGTGCCAACTTTTTTTGACACATTATTTATATAAGCATTTTTTTAAGTAAAAAGGAGGCCATCATGGCTTTATATGTAAATACCAATGTAAGTTCGTTGAATGCACAACGTCAATTAACAAATACTGGTAGTCAATTAGATACTTCGTTTCAACGCTTGTCTTCAGGCTTGAGAATTAATAGTGCTAAGGATGATGCAGCAGGTCTTCAAATAACAGACCGTTTGCAATCACAAATAAATGGTTTAAACCAAGGGAACCGTAATGCAAATGACGGTATTTCATTGGCGCAAACTGCTGAAGGTGCAATGGATGAAATGACATCCATGTTCCAACGTGTCAGAACGTTGGCACAACAATCGTCTAACGGTTCAAATACTGATGAAGATAGATTAGCCATCCAAGAAGAAATTCGTTCATTGATGGCAGAAGTAAATCGTGTTGCCTCAGACACGACATTTGGTGGCCAAAATTTACTTGATGGTTCGTATGATGCGAGTTTCCAGGTAGGTGCTGATGCTGTTCAAACGATTAGTTTTAGTATGAAAAACGTTGGTGGTACGGTTAACGGTACTATGACTGTAGATGGTGGTTTCACATTATCAGGAATTGCAAGTGTGGCAAGTGCTGTTACAGGCACAGGACTTACGACTTTAGCTGCAGGTGTGTCGGTAATTTCTGGCGCTGCTATTGGTGCTACAGATGATTTCGCTGGGAAATTTATTGCAACAGCGATCAGTGTGTCATCACAAGGAAACGCTCAATTTATTCTTGCAGGTATGGACTCGCTAATTGCGGTTGTTGATAAAAAACGAGCTGAATTAGGTGCGGTACAAAACAGGTTCCAATCAACCATTCGAAACCAGTCAAATATTGCTGAAAACCTATCCGCAGCAAAATCACGTATTAAAGACGCAGACTTTGCAGCAGAAACGGCTTCGTTGACTCGTAATCAAATATTGCAACAAGCAAGTCAAACGATTCTAAGTCAAGCGAATCAAAGACCACAAGCAGCTTTGAGTTTATTGGGTTAACACTGATGGTTAATGGGGGGATGTTATGGCTCTCTATGTAAACACAAATGTAAGTAGCCTATTTTCTCAAAGGAATATGGCAGACTCTATAAATAACATGGATGTTAGTTATAGGCGTTTGTCAACGGGGCTTAGGATAAACAGTGCTGTTGATGATGCTGCCGGTTTGCAGATCGTAAACCGGTTGTCATCTCAAATCCTTGGTTTAAATCAAGGAAACCGAAATGCCAATGATGGTATTTCTTTAGCGCAATCAATTGAAGGAGCTATGGAGGAAGTGTCAACCATGCTTCGACGGGTTAGAACTTTGGCATCACAAGCAGCCAATGGTTCAAATTCCGATGGAGATCGATTAGCCATTCAAGAAGAAGTTAGAGCGCTATCGGAAGAGGTTAACCGTATTGCTAGCGATTCAACGTTTGCACAAAATAGAATACTTGATGGTAGTTTTTCTACTTCAATTCAAGTAGGTGCAGATGCGGTACAAGTGATATCTTTTGACATGAAGTCAGTAGGGGGGAGTGCAGCTGTAAATAGCCTTACGGCAAATGGTGGGTTTACCCTTTCAGGTATTGCAAGTATTGCGAGTGAGATTAATAGCCAAGGTTTAACGAGTTTAGCGGCTGGAGTTTCAACTATATCCGGGGCTGCAATTGGTGCTAATGATGATTTTTCCACGGTTTTTCGAGCAAGTACAATTAGTATTTCAACGCAAGGGAATGCGCAATTTGTATTAGCTGGGGTTGACTCACTTATTGCTGTGGTAAACAAAAAAAGAGCAGAATTAGGTGCGGTACAAAATAGGTTTCAATCAACGATAAGAAATCAATCAAATATGAGTGAAAACTTATCGGCGTCAAAATCTAGAATAAGTGATGCAGATTTTGCTTTAGAAACAGCAAGATTGACAAAGTTTCAAATATTACAGCAGGCAAGCAGTACAATTTTATCTCAAGCTAATCAACGACCACAGCTTGCATTGAGTTTGCTAGGTTAAATTAACATTTAAAAATGTAAATACTTTGATTAAGGTTTTGAAGTTACTGCCGATAATACATGAATCAAAAAAAATAATAATAAAATAGTTGAATAGGTTGGATTAAATGGGACTTTTTGTGAATACGAATGTTAGTTCATTAAATGCACAACGCCAGTTAATAAATCCCTATCTATTAACGAATATATCAAATAATTATTAAATATATTTAGTCGTTTTAGGTATTGAAATGTAAGGGGATTTTTCTGAGAGCTAATAATTTAGCAAGAAAATACAAAAATATAATTAAAGCTTTTTAAAGCTGAGTCGATAGAGTTTCTAGGCAACTTAAAAATTAGTTCCCAAGCTTTCTATTTTGGTAGGGGTACCAGAGTAAAAAGAAGAAATTACAATATGCGGAGGCTCTATGGCTTTATATGTAAACACTAATGTCAGTTCGATGAATGCACAACGTCAACTAAATAATACTGGCAGTGCATTAGATCAATCATTCCAACGTTTATCATCGGGTTTGCGCATTAACAGCGCAAAAGATGATGCTGCGGGTATGCAAATTTCAAATCGTCTAAGCTCACAAATAAATGGCTTAAATCAAGGTAACCGAAATGCTAATGACGGTATTTCTTTAGCTCAAACAGCTGAAGGCGCCATGGATGAAATGACATCTATGTTCCAACGTGTCAGAACTTTGGCGCAACAAGCATCAAACGGTTCGAATACGGATGAAGATAGACTTGCGCTTCAAGAAGAAATACGCTCGTTAATGTCAGAAGTGAATCGTGTAGCATCAGATACTACGTTTGGTGGTCAAAACTTATTGGATGGTAGTTATGATGCTAGCTTCCAAGTAGGTGCCGATGCAGTACAAACTATTAGTTTCAGTATGAAAGATGTTGGCGGAACCGTTAACGGCACTATGTCTACTAATGATGGTTTCACTTTATCAGGTATCGCTAGTGTTGCAAGTATGGTAACTGGTGATCAATTATCAACCTTAGCAGCTGGTGTTTCTACCATCGATGATGCGGCTATTACTGAAACTTTCGCTAATACATATATTGCTACTGCAATTACGGTTTCATCGCAAACTAATGCTCAAGTCGTTATGGCTGGTATGGATTCATTAATTGCGGTTGTTGATAAGAAACGTGCAGAATTAGGTGCGGTTCAAAACAGGTTCCAATCAACTATTCGAAACCAATCAAACATTGCTGAGAATTTATCTGCTGCTAAATCACGTATTAAAGATGCTGATTTTGCTGCTGAAACAGCTGCTTTAACACGTAGTCAAATTTTACAGCAAGCAAGTACTTCAGTGTTAAGTCAAGCTAACCAAAGACCACAAATGGCTTTATCTTTATTAGGCTAGTCATGAGTTAATGTCTATAATTATTACTTGGGACAGTTTTTTAACTTCCCAAGTTTTTGTTTATTTAGTAAATGGCTTGAAATTTGCTAGGTTAAAAATGTAAAGGTAGGTGGTATTATGTCTGTAGAACAAGTACCTATAGATCATGCTAGTATTACTGTTACAAGTATGAAAAGCGTTGATGCTGTTTCTGATCAGAAGGTGTCATTAAATAATTCAGTAGAAAATATTGATGTAGAAACAACACCAGATCAGTCTATTGCTAGTCAAGCTGAAAAATTAGTTGAGAGGCAATTAAAAGAAAAGGCTGAATTAACGGCTCAGAAAGAGGAGTCAGTTCAAGCTAAAGAAGAGATTGAAGAATCATTAGAAGTGATTAACCAATTGATTCCATTGAAAAATACTAATTTAATTTTTGAGTTTGATGATATTGCTGATCCTCCAATTGTTAAAGTAGTTGATAGAAATACGGAAGAGGTCATTAGGGAAATTCCCCCTAAGAATCTTCGTAAAATAACTCAAGCTTTGAATGATATGGCCGATAGCATAACTAAGACTGGCGCTTTATTTAAGTCTGAAGTTTAGAAAGATAATCGATAATTAATTTTTAGTTATAATGCGTATTATCTTAAAGTGTAGTAAGTATTTGAGGTAGGTTAATTATGGCATTAATTACATCCGCAGGCGTAGGCTCTGGGTTAGATTTAGAATCAATTATTTCAGCGACAGTTGACGCTGAAAACCTACCTAAATTACAAAAATTTACTCAAAAAGAATCAGAGCTAAGTGTCAACTTATCTAGTGTCGGTGCAATAAAGTCCTCACTTTCTAGCCTTGATGATATCATGGAAAAACTAGCTGATATAGAGAACTTTAACAAACGTACGGCTACTTTAACTCAACCGAGTAGTGGCGATTTAATCTCGGTCACTACGACTTCAGAATCAACTTCAGCTTCATTCAATGTTGAAGTTATCGATTTAGCCCAAGGCAGTCGTGCAGTAATGGACGATAATCTTTTTACTTCTCCAACAGATGAAGTGACAGCATCTGGTGGAAATTTGACATTTACAGCAGGAGCTAAAAGTTTTTCTCTTAATTTAGCTGCTGGTGCGACTCTAGAAGAGTTGAGAGTTGCGATAAATGATTCTGATGACAACTTTGGGGTTACTGCAAACATTATTAACGATGGTACATCATCTAAGTTAGTATTAACTTCTGACGAAACTGGCAATGGTAATGATCTGGTTATTACCAACGATACGGCAGAGCTAGATAATGTTTCAACGTTAGCTAATGATGGCGTTTCACAAGGTGGCTTAAAAATTGCTTTAGATGACATGGCGCAAGATGCAGTCATTGAAGTCGATGGAATTTCAATCTCAAGTGCTACCAATAAGTTTACTGATGCTATTCAAGATATAACTATTACCGCTTTGAAAGAAAGTGAAAACAACGAAAAAGCAGGATTAGTGATAGATGTAGATAAAGAAACTGTTGAGAGTAACATTAATGAGTTTATTGAAAAATTTAATAATGTGATTGATACCATTGAATACCATACCAAAGTTGGTGGGGCATTAAGCGGTGATAGTTCTATGCGTAGTTTAAAGTCTCAATTAGTGAATACTTTATCTAGTATGGTAACAGGAGCTGGCGGTTTCGAAACGCTTTATGATATCGGATTAGGGTTAAGCAAAAAGGGAGATTTAGAAAAGGACTCTTTAGTGAGAAGTTTAAATGATGCCCTTACTGAATCTTATGATGATGTAGGAACTATTTTTACGGCACCTGACGGAATAGCGACTGTATTTTCTGATTTGCTTGATAACTATCTTGAAAGTGATGGTGCGTTAATTTTTCGTGAAAACTCACTTAATGCTGAATTAAAGCAATTAGAAAATGATAGAAGTAATCACGATTACCGGATGGAACAACTTGAAATTACACTAAGAAAGAAATATTCAAGTCTTGATGTCCTTATTGCACAGATGCAAAGTAACGGAAGCTTTTTGACTAGCCAGTTAGCTAACTTACCTGGATTTACCAGAGAAAGTTAAAGTAGATTGATAAGAGATACGAAATAGAGGTTAATTATGAATGTAAAACTAAAGCATTATCAAAAAGAAGCAACTAAGACTCAATTGACCGAAGCTGAACCCTATCAAATTATACAAATGTTGATGGCTGGTGTCATGGATAGTTTAGCACTTGCTAAAGGAAGCTTAGATCGGGGCGACTATGAGCAAAAAGGACGTTCTATTTCAAAAGCTAGCTCAATTATTATTGCACTTAGATCATGTCTCGATTTTAATATTGGTGGTGAAGTGTCTGATAATTTAAATTCACTTTACGAATATATGACAGAGCGTTTAGCGGATGCAAGTTTGGCGAAAGATACTGAAGCGATAGATGAGGTAGCGTCTTTGTTTCGTGAAATTAAATCAGCATGGGATGAAATTCCAATGCAAGCTCGCCAAGAGGCTGAACAACAAAGAGCTGCAACTGCTAATGTTGGCTAATATTGAGTTGATTTCTGATTTATTGTCTAAGGCGAAGGTTCAAATAGCACAAGAAGAATATGAACAAGCACAAGATACGGTGAAGCGATTAGAACAAGCGATTAAAGCTATTTTTGCTCATGATAATTTTGATAAAAACTTGTTCTTATTGCCTAGTAGTGAAAACTTATCACTTAGAACTGTTTTATTAGAAGCCGATGAATTTTTTCAAAATGAAATTAAAATCCTTACAAATAACTCTAAGAAAGTTGTGGATGAGTTATCTTCGATAAAAGCCGCTAATAAAATGAAAAAAGCATACGGTGCATAATTATAACCCCAAACTTAAATTAGCTTTATAGTTAAATTTCCCTCTTTTTATATTTTAATTACTCAATTTTTAATTCGAATGTTCATAAGCTTGGCTTGACTATTGCTTTAAATCATTACTTTCAATGCTTTATTATATTGCTGCTGAAGTGGTGTTAATATAAGTAAATCATCATTATAGAAATATTAGGTGCTATGTGGACTCATTAGAAAAAAATTTCCGTGACGTAGAAAATAAACTAGAACAACTTCAAGAAAAATTAGCGTTAGAAGAAGTATTTAGTGAGCAAGCAAATAAACGTTTTGAGCAAAATATTCGTGCATTTGAAAAATATTTTCCTGATATCTATCAACGTTTTGTTTCTTATTCTCCACAAGAAAATTTTCAGCTTGAAGTAAACCCTGATGGTACGGGTAATATCATAGATTATGATACTAAAGTTCCTATGTATTCAAATACCCCTATAGAACAAGTAAAACAACAGGTTAAAGAAACACTTGCCGCGCCAGAACTTAGTCGGGTAGATTTTTCTTCCGTTGAGTTTATTGAAGATACGGCCGATTTCTTACATGTCAGGTTAATGAATCAAGTTGGTGCTTCATACAATAAAGCGAAAAATACGTTAGAGGATAATGTATTAGTCTGTAAAGCTATACCAAGTAAAGTGATATTTGGTATTGGTTTGGGGTATCACCTGATGCCACTTATCGAAGAAACTAAAGCAAGTTATATTACTATTTTTGAGCCAAACGAAGATTATTTTTTTGCTAGTTTGTTTTGCTTTGATTGGAAGGGTTATTTAAAAAAAGTTGATGAGGATGGATCCTATTTGTATCTTGGTATAGGTGACTCTGAAGAAGATATGTATCAAACCTTATATCAACGAGCAAAAAGTATCGGCGCTTTTAGTATTAGTAATTCATTTTTTTATTTGCATTATAAATCTCAATCTATTTTTAATCTTGTCACCAAAATTAAAAATAATTTCCATCAATTCTTCATGGGATGGGGATTTTTTGACGACGCATTGATGAGCGTCGCTCACTCGATTGGTGTCGCGAAGAAAAATCCTAATCTATTAAATTTTGAAGACACACTTCCTAAGTTTGTTGAGCAATATCCAGTTTTCATTGTTGCGAATGGACCATCTCTTGATAATGACATTGAATTTATAAAACAATATAAAGAAAAAGTGATAATTGTTGCCTGTAACTCGGCAAGTACTGCCTTATTATCCCATGGTATTTGCCCTGATTTTCATGTCGCTTTAGAGCGGACTAAAGAAACTTATGATTTACTTGAGGCAGTTATTACGGAAGAGCAAAGGCAAAATATTAATTTACTTGTACTAAATGTAATGTACCCAGACGTACTCGACTTATTTGGCTGGAGTGGTATTGCATTAAAGGGTAGCGAGCCTGGTACTGTGTTGTATCAATTAGGTTATTATTTACAAACTAAAAAACTATCGCCAACAATTGGCTTTTCAAATCCATTAGTAGGGAACACAGCGTTGAGCTTTTTCTCTCATTTAGGGTTTTCTGATATCTACTTGTTTGGTGTTGATAATGGATATGTTGATGAGGAACATCATCACTCTAAATCAAGTTTTTATTACGACGAAGAAGGGAACTCTAAATTAGATTCAATAAAGATGGGGGCTGAATTTGAGGTTGACGGAAATTTTGGTAAGAAAGTTATAACAGAGCCTTTTCTTTTCACAGGAAAAGAGCAAATGGAAAGACTTATCAGCTCTTTTGCCGGTAAAAACTTACAGTGTTATAACTGTAGTGATGGCGCTAAAGTTGAAGGGGCGATACCGTTAAGATCTACAGATATTTTTTTAGAAAAACAATCTTATACAAAAGCTGAAATTATTAATTACATCAAAAGTAATTCATTTAAAAAGGTGGATGAGCCGTTACCACTAGAAGCATTATTAGCTTTTGATGTGTTCGATAAAATATGTGCCACTATGATTGAGATTTTAGAAGCTCCAATGAATAATCGCTCAGATGCTCTAAAAAATATTATGACTCAACTTCGGTATTTGTTTTCATTCAAGCAAGAAGAACAATACCTTCATCTATATTTAATTTTAGAAGGTGAGACATTGTATATAAACTCGGTACTTTTAAGTGTGTTGTTTAATTTTGGTGACGAAAAAACGATAATGCCATTTTTTGAAGAAGCTTTATCGCATTGGATTGAATTCTTAAAAATAGCTCCTCAACAATATAGAGAACGCTGGGATGTGTTAAGTGATCATGATTTCATTTTCACGGAGAGCAAATAATGAAACAACAAGATATTTGGCAAGATATTTATACTCAAGGTCAACAGTTAAACCGATATCCTTGGGATAGTGTCGTGTCGTTTTTATTTGCATGCAAACCAGATAAACCAAGGGCAGAAACTCGTATTTTAGAAGTGGGTTGCGGAGCCGGGAATAATTTATGGTTTGCTGCTCGAGAAGGGTTTAATGTTACTGGTATCGACTTTAGTGCTGCTGCAATTGAATATGCAAAAAGTAGATTCGATGAAGAACACCTTAAAGGTAATTTTGTCGTAGGAAGTTTTGATCAACTCCCAGAAGAAGAAAAATGTTTCGACCTCATCATTGATCGGGGAGCATTAGTATGTGCTCCATTATCTGAAGTAAGGCATGCAATAGAGCACATTCATAAATTACTTGATGTAAACGGTAAGTTTTTGTTCACTCCTTTTTCTCAAGAGCATAGTTGTTTTGATAAAGATTTATGTGATGAAGACTTTTATTTAACGATTACTCAGGGCCCTTTAAAAAAAGTAGGAAAGCTTTCTTTTATTAATGAGGAAATAATTAGAGAATTATTTTCGCAAGGTTGGAAAATACATTCTTTAAGACATATTTCTGATGATGAAAAAGCCCAAGAATCAGATTATCATCATGCAGAATATAGAGTCATTGTAGAGAAAATTAAGTAGTTATTAATTTTCAGTTAATTTGTGTTAATAGGTGGTAGATTGCAAACATTAAAAAGTAAACTTAATGGTGCTTTGTGTAAATTTGCAAATTGCGATGCTTTGTATGTTAATAAACAAACATTAAGCTACGCTCAATTGAACAATATGAGTCATTATGTCGCTCAATTATTAGATAATTCTGACGTAAAATCTAATCGAGTTGCTATTTTAGCGCACCGTGAATTAGTAGCATACACCACTATTATTGCTTGTATACTTACCGCAAAAACCTATGTGCCTTTGAATATTAAAGCGCCTATTGAACGTCTAGTGAGTATGATAAATACTGCTAAGATTAATACCTTAGTCGTTAGCGAAAAATATCAAAATATTGCTAATGATATCAAAATGTTATTACCTGATATTGAGATTGTTTTAATTGCAGAGGCCGCGCTTTATCAAAAATCTCAAGAAGAGTTGAAATGTTTTAATAAATGGCAAAGTTTAACGAATAGTATTTGCTATATTATGTTTACTTCCGGCTCTACAGGTAAACCTAAAGGCGTACCTATATCTGAAGATAATTTAATCTCATATCTTGATTTTGTAATCCCATTTTGTGGGTTATCTATTGGTGATAGAACTAGTCAAACGTTTGATTTAACGTTTGATTTAAGTGTTCATGATTTATTTGTCACTTGGTTAAGTGGTGCTTGCTTATTTGTTTTACCTGAGAGTGCATTATTTTCACCAGGTGCGTTTATCAAGAAGCACCGGTTAACAGCATGGTTTAGCGTTCCCTCAACAGGAGCTATTATGCAAAAATTTGGGATGCTTAAAGAAAATATGTATCCTTCTTTGAAATTAAGTTTATTTTGTGGTGAAGCGTTACCAACCAATATGGCCATAGCATGGCAAAAATCTGCCTGTAATAGTAAGGTGGTTAACTTTTATGGGCCTACAGAAGCAACCATTGCCTGTGCATATTTTAAAATACCTGATGATTACAGCGAAGAAGAAATCATCCCAATAGGTAAAGCATTTCCTCATATGTCTTTTAGTCTTTCAGACAACGAAGAATTGTTAATATCTGGTACTCAAGTTACTGCTGGTTATTTAGAGTCTACCCCAGAAATGAAAGAGAATTTTGAACAAGTATCGAGTCAAGATGAAAATATCATTACTTGGTATCATAGTGGGGATAAAGTAGCTTGGCATGAGGGAGGCTATTATATTTATAAAGGCCGGTTAGATGAACAAGTTAAAATTCAAGGTTACAGAGTTGAACTTCAAGAAATTGAAATACTTGCAAAAAACTATGCTAAAAATAATCTAATCAAAGCAATTGTTTGGCCAAGAGATATAAATAGTTTTAATAAGGCAATTTACCTTTTTATTCAAACTAATAAAAAGGAAAAATTTAGCGAAGAACTCGTCGAGTTTTTGAATAAACGCTTACCTCATTATATGCAACCTAGAAAAATAATTTTACTAGAAAATATGCCATTAAATTTAAATGGTAAAATAGATAGCAATGCCCTCAGAGCAACATTGGAGTAGTTATGAGTTTTAAAGAAGAAGCTTATTATCAATTCATTTTGGAAAAAATCTCCAATAAAATTGGCGAGATAAAAGCCAATGAATTAGATGTGAATATTAATTTAATAGAACACGGGATTTTAGATTCTCTAGACTTTATATCTATGCTGATGGAATTAGAAACAAAGTTTGGTTTAGATCTGGATTTTGAAGATGTTGATCCTACAACGTTTACTTCTATATCAGGTTTATGTTTATTAATTGCAGGAGAAGTTAATGCCACCAGTTAATTGGGAAGAAGTATACAATTCTGAATTTGTGAATGCTCCCGAATGTTGGAAAACCTGTGGTGGTTATTGTTGTAAAAATTTTTACGGAGAACATTTTAATATTCTCGATAAAAATGGAGTAGCGCTTCCCCTATTGGCAACAGAATACGAGTATTATAAATCAATTGGTGGTATCGAAAATATTACCGAACCCGCTAAAAAAAGAACATTTACTTTAAGTAATGGTAAATCATTTTCAATTTACATTCTTTCATGTAGTTGTAGCGGGTTATGTAACCCACACAACGCAAGACCACTTATTTGTCGTATTTACCCTTATTTCCCACTGGTTGATGCATATGGCATGATTGAAGGGTTTGAGTATTCTGCTTTAATGGATTTATTTTATCGGGATCCTGATAATAATCATAAATGCACATTAGTACGAGAACAAGCAAAAAAAGTAAAGGATGAGTTAACGGTTAACTTACAATCATTATTATCTGATCCTGAAGTGGTCTTTATTTTTATGTGCCTAAAAGAATTGGTATCTCGATTAAAAAATAAAATGTCTGACTTTATTGATGATTTAGATGATGAGGGTAAAAAGCGTTTCATCGCCAAATATGAATGGATGATTTTATCTGGCAAGCCTTGGTCAGATAAAGCATTTAGTGAAAGAATTGATGCAATCTATGAAGAAGTTAAACAAGCAAATGGAAATGTTGATTTCCTATGAAGCGAATAGAAAAAAAGGATATTGAGGCATTATACCAATCTCTAGGTTTAGCTAATGAAGAATATGTTGTGGTTCATTCTTCATTATTGAAAACTGGGATTATAAATAATGAACCTGTTTCAGCTTTACCTGCCAATTTTTATCAAGCACTTACAAATGTCATGGGTGAACGAGGCAATATATTTATGCCTGCCTTTGACTATAGCTTCCCTAGTTGTCGAGAGGTTGATTTACGAAGTCAATCAACAAGTATTGGTGTTTGGCCTGAATGGTTTAGAAGTCAAGCAGGTATGATAAGATCCGCCCATCCTATGTTTTCTTATTGTGGCAAAGGCCCGAAAGCTAAAGCAATATGTCAACCTGATGTTGTAGAATTTAATAGTTTTTCTTCTAATAGCACTATGGCTCGACTTATTGAAAATAATGCTATGTTGTTGTTGCAAGGAACTCATATTGGGGTTGCTACTATTGTGGTTCAATGCGAAGCGATGTTAGGTGTTAAATATCGATTCTTAAAATCATTTCATGGTGATTTAGTTTTAACAAACGGAGAATGTGTTTCGGGTGATTACTATCATTTTTGTTTTCCTTTTAATAATGAATATCGTGAAAATTATACATTACTTGAAAAGCGCTTACTTAGTACGAATAAAATGAATAAAAAGTCATTAGGCTCAGGTGATGTTTATGCTGTTAAGTTAAATGATTTATTTATTGAAATTAAAAACTTATTGGAGTCAAATCCATTTGCTTTATTAGAACATCCACCTCAAAACTATTATCATGTTGAAAATGGCAAAGAGGTTGCTACACCTGTGTTGTGATAGATATTCACGGTTTCCTAGTTAATCAAATTTTTTTTAGTAAACCTTCATCTGATAATCGTTTTGCTAAAGACACTAAATTAATCGCATAACAATTAATTTTATTGGCTATATCAATCAGGTCATGCTTGCCATCACAATACGCGATAAAATCCATCATGGTTATCACATCGGTATAATCTTCAGTCATACTACTTAATGTTGGATACAGACCTCGCTTACCTAATTGAGGTTCACAAAACACGGTTACTTGATATCTATGATTATTTTCCAAAAGAATTAAACATTGCTGTAAAATATTAAAGCCACCTTGAAGTCCTTCAGGTGAAATAACATCGAGATTATCAAGAGACGTATGGTACTCAGGGTACTCTCCATATTTAGTTCGCATTACAGAGCATACCGGCAAATCAACACCTGGAGCACAATACTGTCGTTCGTCACTACCTCTTTGTAAAAAGGTATAATGTTGAAAGCTTTTAACTGAATTGTTTAGAGCATGAAGTGCTACTTTATCCGCCAAACTGTTTTCACTACGAGAAGGCACAAAAGAATAATCATTATTGTCACCAACACAAGTCACAACAAAACCCGCTATTGTATTTGTTTTCATATGCTCTAAGTGACGACTTAAATAGGTAATTGCGCCGATTGTTTCTGGAACAAAGATTATTCTATAGCTGTATTGAGTATCCGCCAAACTTGCTAACCATTGCGCTAACGCAGTTGTAACTACAGGACCTGAAAGTTCATTATTTGCTAGAGAAGGGTGGCATATATAAGTTGATAAAAGGATTTCTTTTTTAGATTTACCTTTAATGAGTAACTGCCCGTAATTTAATACTCCAGCCTCAAGACTACTCTCTATTTTTACCCGATACTTTCCCGGTGAAAGTGATTTTCTTTGATTTTCAGTTAAACAAAATCCCCAACGACGCTGATAATAAGACGTGATATATGGAATAGCATCAGGTTGTTTAGGCAAAGAATAAAGATGAGAATTTAACTCTTCGAGGTCCATTATTTTATCGATTGGCTCGGAATAACCCATAACGTGAAGATTTGAATGTGCAAAATCAATGACACGTTCGCCTAACTCATTTTCTATAAACGCTTGTTTTATATTCCATTCAAGTGGTACCTGCCAATCGAATACTTGTTCACCTGATTTGATTGATTCAATGGTTAGTTCAGGAATTTCTTTTTGCAGGTAAGTTAATGTATCTCTAACCCCTTGTCCTGTTAAACTTCGACAAATAGGAAAGAGATCAGTTGCCCATTGATACATTT
Organism: Colwellia sp. 1_MG-2023; assembly: GCF_030546755.1. GTDB lineage: Bacteria > Pseudomonadota > Gammaproteobacteria > Enterobacterales > Alteromonadaceae > Thalassotalea_H. Next base: position 297,974 of record NZ_JAUOPE010000001.1, on the reverse strand, counting down.
TTGTACCTATTTGATTAAAGTTTTGCAAAAATCACCTGTATTGAATAGCTAAAGATTTGTTTATGTTAATATTTAAGTTAAATACTTTAACTCAGCAATTGTAATTTGTTAATCTATTATTAATTAATATGGCTATGGGAAAGTATTTATATGACTTTATCTATTTCTACTGAGCGCTTTTATATTCGTGAATTAACGCTCGAAGATGCCAATCAAGGCTATTTAGATTGGTTCAAACAATCAGCGATAAAAAAATACATTGCGAATGTCCCCAATAGCCTTCTTGAATTAACTCAATATATTGAAGAAAACCAAGCGAATAAGCAGACTTTTCTTTTCGGTATTTTTCCTCATAACTCGAATCAGCATATTGGCAATATTCGATATGAGTTTGCTTATGATACGCAAGATAAGGTTGATATGGGTATTTTAATTGGCGATGAGCAATGGCGAGGAAAAGGGGTTGCTGCTGAAGCTATATCAGCAAGCGCGCAATTTTTTAAAGAAAAATTCGATATTAAACAAGTAGTGTTGGGTGTAGATAGTGCGAATATTGCTGCAGTTAACGTATATGAAAAAATAGGCTTTTATGAGAAAGAAAAAATATTAATAGAAGCGCCAGAAAAAATTGGTCTTTTAATGGTATGGGATTTGCTAGATTAAATTCAGTAAGTGATTCATTATACAGTAAATATTTGGAGCATCCCTTGACAGTCAATGATAATAAACACTACGGTCAACGCGCTAAACGCTATATTCCCGGTGGAGCGCACACCTATAGTAAAGGTGATGATCAATTTTCATCGAACGCACCTGATGTTATTACGCGCGGTGAAGGGTGTTATATATGGGATGCAGAAGATAATAAGTTTACTGACTTTGCTCTGTCTTTGGGCACGGTTGTCTTAGGTCATGCTTATGAGCCAGTGCTTGATTCTGTAAGAGCAGAGTTATTAAAAGGTGTTAACTTTGTCAGACCTTCTGTCATTGAAGGGGAGTTAGCAGAATTACTTTGCGATATTATCCCTTGTGCAGAAATGGTTAAGTTGGCAAAACATGGCTCGGATGTGACGACAGCTTCAATAAAGCTTGCACGGGCATATACGGGCAAAGAAAGAGTCGTTAGGTGTTCAGCTGATGCTTTTAATGCGGTACATGACTGGTTTATTGGCTCTACCGTAGTAGATCGTGGTGTTCCTAAAGCTGTCAAAGATCTGACTTTGCAATTTGAATATAATAATATCGACAGCTTAAAAGCTTTGTTTTCGCAATATCCAGGTGAAATAGCGTGTGTAATTTTTGAGCCTATTTCATTCATTGAACCTAAAGCAGGATTTTTACAAGCAGTAAAAGATTTATGTGAAAAAAATAATGCCTTGTTAATTTTTGACGAAGTCGTTTCGGGCTTTCGCTTTTCTTTAGGTGGTGGCCAAGAATATTGCGGTGTTACACCACACTTAGCTGCTTTTGGTAAAGCTATGGCAAATGGTTTTTCAGTTAGTGCCTTAGCTGGTCGTAAAGATATTATGCAATTAGGGGGAATTGAAGGTGAACAAGAACGCGTATTTTTACTTTCAACGACGCATGGTGGCGAAACTCACTCAATTGCTGCTGCAATAAAAACGATTAATACCATAAGAGAGCATAATATAATTGAACACATTTGGAACATTGGTGGATTAATTAAAGCAGGTTTGACTAAAGCAGCTAAGGACGCAGGGATCAGTGATTTAGTTAATGTGGGAGGCTACGATTGCAAGCCAGCATTTGCTCTAGTTGATGCGACTGGAAAACCTTGCATGGTAACCAGGACTCTATTTTTACAAGAAACGATCAAAAGAGGTATTTTAATGCCTTATATCGTTCCTAGCTTTGCTCATAATGCCCAAGTGATTGATCAATCAATGGAAAGAATTACTGAAGCTTTTTGTGTGATCGATAAAGCACGAAAAGAAAATAACATAGCCGGATATGTTGAAGGTGATATTGTTAAACCTGTGTTTAGAAAATTCAATTAGGTTTTGAAACAGTGAATCATAAGGCTTTTTGGCTTTTATGATTCACATAAATTTTAAATTGTTGCTATTGGTTTTAAAAAGCTAATAGTGTTTATTCGATTACCTATACAACATTGCTCTTAATGGAGCGGACCAGTCTTCTCCTAATTTATTATAGTGCGCTCTTAATTCAAGTTTAGATATTTTGCCTGATGCGGTTAATGGTAGTGACTTATTGAAATAATATTTTAAGGGTCGCTGAAAAGGAGCAAGGTTTTTATTGGCTAAGCGACGTAATTCACGTTCAATTTGTTTTAACTTTTCACTGGCCTCTATTGTCTCGTTTTGGCTTCTATTTTCATCTTCAAGAACACAAATCGCTAGAATAACTTCGCCTAGAAATTCATCATCAACACCTATAACGGCTAACTCTTTAAGGCTAGAGTGTTGAGTTAAAGCTGTTTCAATATCTTTGGGATAAATATTAATACCACCAGAAATAATAATATCTTTTTTCCGCCCGACATAACTTAAAAAGCCATCAGATCCAATTTTACCTAGATCTCCTGTAAGGAAGTAATCTTGAGAGAAAGCAGCTTTTGTTAATTCATCCTTTTGATAATATTCATTAAATACTAAAGGTGATTTTACTGCTATTTCTCCAATATGATCTGCGGGCAATTCTGTTTTATCGTCTGAAAGAATTTTTATACTGACGTTTGGGCAAGGAGAACCAACGGTTGTATGTTTTTGCTGTGAATATTCAGGAAACAAATTTGTGGCTGTTGCCACTTCCGTTGCACCATACATTTCATGAAAGTCACAGCCAATCGATTGAAAAAGCTGTTCTTTAAAATGATTATCGATGGGGGCGGAAGACGTGACAATCGTTTTTAATGAGCTTAACTGAGTTGCGTTTGAAAGCAGCTCATCTTTAAGCGCATATAAATGCGAAGAAACACTGATTACTTTACTTACTTTAAAGCGTTCGACTGCTGCTATCCACGCTTGAGGAGTAAATTGTTTTAACTGAACTAAAGTCGCACCTAATAATAAAGGGACAAAAAAGAGCCTTTGTCCTAAAGAATGAAAAAATGGTGAAGCACACAAAATACTGTCTTCGCTGGTTATGTTATAAAGCTGCCAACTTTGCTGAGCTCGTAATAATTTGCATTGCTGAGAAATAGCGATAGGTTTTGGCAAACCTGTTGACCCTGATGACAAGGTAATAATGAAATTATCATTCGCTGTTTTGATATTTGAAAACTGTGTTAGTGGCTTTTTACTACTATCAGCATTTTTTATCTCTAGTGTAGACAAGTCATCAATACCAATAAATTCAATATTTTGGTTACTCGTTAATGTTTGACACTGTTTAATCTTATTTGAAAATTCAGGCTCAAAAAGCACGATATTAACGTCAGTGGCATGCCAACCGTCTATAAGTTGTGTTGCTGTTAACTGCGGGTTTGTCGGGATACAAGTTGCAGAGATTTTTGCTACGGCTAGTGAAAGCGCAGCTGTATTTAACGCTTCTTCCGCTAAAAAAGCTACTTTAGCTAAATTGGGGGCTGCGAGGTGAGATAATTTATCAGACCATAATTCAGACAATTCAAGTAATGTTTGATAACTCGTTGTATTGTCGCCTGAGATGATCGCCGTTTTATCACTGAAGCGCAAAGCGGATTCTTTAAATGCTTGAAAGACCACGGACATAGTCAATTACCTATAATGAATTGGGTTACTCGTGAAAGTTTATCTAATACGATTTCATTTAGTTACAGAGAATTTTACGAGAGTTCTCTGTAACTAGACGTTGAGTTATTAATGAACGTTTCTCTAAGCTGAAATCTTTCGAGCAACACTTTCGGCTAAAAAGCCGACAACTCTCATTTTCTCATCAGTTAACTCAGCAGTAGACAGTTTGATTGAAAACTCACTTTCCAAGGTCATAATCATGCTTAATGTTGCAAAAGAATCCAGTAATTGCTCATTCACGAAATTACTTGCTTCATTTACCGTTACATTATCTAGTGCGGTATTATCTTCAATGTATTCAATAATAAATTGCTGAACTTTATTCGTTAATGTTGAGGTCACTTTATTACTTCCCATGAAAGGCGATCACCAAGCTCAAGATCTTTACTTGCTTCTCTTCCTAAAACAATCTCTTTATATTTCGTCGATAAACCAAAACCAGGGCGAACAGATTTGATATTTTCATTGGTAAATTTTTCGCCTTTCTTAATGGTTGCGCTAACATAAAGTGATCGTCTGCCATTTTTATTTAATTTTGCAGCAGGCGTTAAATCATAATCAACTTTACCAATCGCTTTTTCTGCTCGACGTATTTCAACAATCATTTGTTGAAACTCTTCAATGGTTAATGAAAAGAAGCTGTCTACAGTTTCGGCTTCATCCGCTAATTTGATATGTTTCTCTATCACTTTTGCACCTAAGGCAACAGCCGCAATAGAAACACCAATGCCCATAGTGTGGTCAGATAAACCGGCATGACAACTGAACGTTTCTTCAAGATTTGCAATGGTTTTTAAGTTAACTTCTTCAGGGGGCGTTGGATAAGCGGTGGTACATTTTAATAAAATAACTTCATCACAGCCGTGAGCTTTTAAATGACTTACTGCGGTAAAAACATCGCCAATATTTGCTAAACCTGTTGATACTATAACGGGCTTGCCTGTTTTAGCGACTTTTTCTAAAAGTGCAAGGTCGACAATTTCAGGAGAGGCTATTTTATAGGCTTTCACTGGATAAAGTTCAAGTTCATCAACTGAGCTTTCATCAAACACTGAACCAAATAGTTCAATGCCTAATTCTTCAGCGTGCTTAAATAATTCGGGTAACCATTGCCAAGGCGTATGAGCGTACTCATAAAGGTTGTATAAGTTTTTATAGTCAGCCCAAGCATTATCTTTAGCAATGGCAAAATCTGCCTTGTCACTATTTAACGTTATCGTATCAGGGCGATAAACTTGTATTTTTATTGCATCAGCTCCAGCTTTGTGAGCCGCATGTATCATCTCAATGGCTTTTGATATTTCTCCGCCATGGTTACCTGAAAGTTCAGCAATGACATAAGTTGGTTGATCTTTGCCTATTGATAATGGACCTATATTTATATTTTTCATAATGTTAATTTTTAATTATTCTGTTCAAATTGAGTTAATTCTATCCATCGCTTTTCTTGATTAGATACATTCGCTGCTTGGAAAAGGGCTAAGCCCTCATGGGCATGTGACCAACCATACACGTATGGTGATTCATAACTACCCTGTTGTGTGTATTGCTCGAAAGCATCGGCAATATCATTGTATAAATTGGCAAATGCTTCGATAAAACCAGAAGGGTGACCCGGTTTAAATCTGTCTCTGACTTCGTTTTGATGAAGGCAATTGCCTCTGTCATACGTAACACGGCTTGAGTCTTTATTAAAAATATGTAAACGCTCTGGCTCTTCTTGATACCATTCTGCGCTGCCTTGATCACCAAATACACGTAATTTTAAACCATTACGATGACCTAAAGCCGTTTTACTTACCCACATAGCAGCCCGAAAGTCTTGCTCATAGTTTACCCACATATAAGCATCATCTACGATACCGTCAAAAATAGAAAAATGATGGAAGTCTGCGTTGATGCTTTCTGGTTTTAGATCAGTAATAAAGCCTGTTAAATGATGTACATGTACAGCTAAATCTAACAATAGAGTTGGTATTTCCCCATCTTCTAATCGCCATGCCTGAGGTGACATTTTATCTTCTGCTTGTATAAAACCGTCTGAAGGCATTTCTATTTGTATTTGCTTTAGCTTACCTAATTTTCCTGCTGCAATATGACGTTTTAAATCTCTAACCATTGGATAACCACTATAATTAAAAGTGACGGCGAGAAATCCTTTTGATTTATCAAGCGCTTGTTTTATTAATTTAGATTGCTCGATATTGGCGGCCATTGCTTTTTCGCATATGACAGCGATATCTTGTTCTAATAGCGCACAAACGACCTTTTGATGATGGGGGGTTGGTGTTAATACGACAACAGCGTCTAAGTTGTTTTTTTCTTCAGAAATATACTGTTGCCAGTCAGAATAAACTTTATCATCATTTAAATGCCAAGCTTTACCGGTTTTCACACTAATGTCTTTGTTGCGACTAAAACATCCAGATACGACTTTCCACCTTTCATCTAATTGACTAGCAACCCAATGAGCGTGGCCTACGGCGGACTGAGTGGAACCACCAATAAAACCAAGTCGCAGTGGTTTTTTAGTTTGTGAAGCTGTGATCATATTGTTCTCTTATTTTATATCTAACGGCCAATTTATTATCTGAACGTAAAGGATTTGCTTTTTTGTTTTAGTGACTACTTATGCTAATCATCTTAATTCATAACAAGTTCACTTGCTTTTGTTATCCTGTTCATTGATATAAGTCACATAATAAAAATCTTGTGAATCGGCGTCTTTAAAAAGTGTTTTTATTGCTAAATGATATGCATGCTCTGTACCAACATCAGTAAACCCTAGGTATTTATTGAGTAGCCGTACAAATTTATTTTCTCTATGTATTACAGCAAGCCATGGTGTATCAGGATAGTATTCATTGCAAAGTGCTAATTGCCAATTCAGCGCAAGTAGGGCTTCTTGAAAGCCTAATTCTCGTTCACATACAAACCAACCACCAATTAAGTAATTTTTATTTTGGACATTTTTAATTTCATGCCAAATATACAATATTGGTTTGCCGTTATGTGAGAGTAAATAAGATTCCCGTTTAGCATTAAACCACCAAGAATAATGTGATAGTAAAGGAATTGGCTCTGCTTTTATCATGTTTTGACAATTACTTGGCAGATTTCTACTGGTTAAATAATGATTAATATCACTATCATTGACAGGCCTTAGTTGATAATTCTCTGGCAAGCTGATGAAATCACTAACCATTTCAGGTGAAAAAGTGTCTTGTTGTATCTCGATATTTTGCTTTGACAGTAAATCATGATTAATGGCTGGCGCCATGAGTTCAAGGTTGTTAGCTGCTGCTTTGTCATAAGTTAGCAGTGCTTGAGCAACTCTATTCGTGCCCATTCCGTCTATTTTTACGTCGGCATTTTGTAATAAGTGCAAAATTCGCGGATAGGAATTTGCAATACTATTGATAAATTGAATTAAAATATCAGGTGAAATGTCAGAAATTTTATCTAAATGAAAATAATGACCTAGTTGTTCTAGTTGTTGTCTTTCTGAGTCTTGATTTTCTGCGATAGCAAATGTTAACGCAGGAATATTTAATGCGAGCAGTTGATATAATATGCCACCAGCAGCACCTATATATAAGTGAGTTTGTTGTAGGTAAGGGAATAAATTTGTTTCACCTATAATTAATTTTACGTTTTCGATATCATTATATGTTTCAATAAATGAATCAGAATTGATCGCTAACGGCCCAAGGATTACAAGAATTTTAATATTGAAATTCAACAGATTGGAATTAGCTAAAACATTATCGATTAATTGTTGGCACTGCGATATATCACCGCCTCCACCTAAACCAAACATCACGGTAAAACATGAAGTTTCATGCTGGTTAATAGCAAATGCTTTGTCCTGCTTGTTAATCGGGCGAGTGTTGTTTGGTAACTTCATTTGATATTGTTCATTTAATAGAACATAGGCTGGACCTAGCAGTTTTACTGCTTTTTTGGGAACTAACTGATCATAAGCATTATCGGTATTATTGCCTCGCCATTTCATATCAATTAAGAGATCACACTTGTGCTCCCTTAAAATGTCGTCAATGGCAAGCAACACTATGTCATGTTTACTTTGTGCTTTTACCAGGGTCTCCCAGTCTTTAGCAAGTCGATAATCATCAACAATGACATGAGTTGCTTGGTACTTATTGAGTAAATGAATAAAAAGGCTTGCGTCTTGTTCTGATGAAATTTCTGATTGAATTTCATTGTATAGTGATTCAACCTTTGAGTTTGCTAAAAAAGCTTCTATCTTAGGTTCAATAAAATCGAGGACAAAAATAACCTCTGCATTTCGTGCTAATAGTTGTTCAGCAAGTTGTAAGCAACGCACTAAATGACCAATTCCGGTATAGCTCCCAGCATTGGTTCTAATTAATATGGTTGAAGAAGTTGCAGTCATGATTAATCGGCCAAATTTTTTAGCGCATTAAACATAGCTTCAGCAAGAACCCAATCGTCATTGTTATCAATATCATGAACTTCATACTTAGGGAGAACATACGGGATTGCTGCTTCAGAAAACATACACTTTTCTGATAAAAAACCTTCCGCTGTGCCCCAGTAAAACTGGCCAGCATCAAAGAATGCGGGGGTTAAGTCTTGTGTACGAATGCCAAAGGAGTCAGGATCAAACATTTCGATAGTTTGAGAGTGTGAAATACTAAATGCTTGCTGTATCGGGACAGGGTATTCACATACTCCAAAGCAGTATATTTTTTCTGTTTGTGAAGTTAATACCTTAAAAGCTTGTTTTAAAGATGACGCTTTAACAAAAGGGGATGTACCATAAAGCGTACAAACATATTTAGCGGGTGTACCTGCTGTTTTCAACCAGTTAATGGCATGATTGATCACTTCCAACGTACCGCAGTGGTCATCAGAAAGCTCATCAGGTCTGATAAATGGAGTTAAAGCACCATATTCTCTAGCGATTTGGGCTATTTCAGCATCATCAGTTGAAACGATTACTTGGTCGAAACATTGTGATGTTAAAGCAGCTTCAATCGAATAAGCAATGATTGGTTTTCCACAAAAATCTTTAATATTTTTTCTTGGAATTCTTTTACTACCGCCTCGAGCGGGAATGATACAAACGTTAATTTATCACCTACTTATATACAATTTTATTTGCTGAATATCTGTTGAGTATATTGATAATTATGACTAATTTCACCCAGTATTTATGGTTAACTTACCAGATAACTTTTATTGTTCGATCGGCGTTTGATAACGGCATTTGCCAAAGTTGAGAAAATTTCTTGGCTTTGTTTAAGATTTATACAAGCATCCGTTATACTTTGGCCATAAGTAAGATTTTCAACATCTTGTAAGTTTTGTCTCCCTTCGACTAAAAAACTTTCTAGCATTACACCGAATACGTCAACTGCGCCATCTGCGATACGTTGTGAAATATGATCAGCAACTAAACTTTGGTTAAGGTGATCTTTTTGGCTATTACTATGGCTACAATCAACCATTAATTTTGTATGGGCTTTAGCATAGTTAAGTTTTTTAACACTTTGACTTATATCGTTATCCCGGTAATTTGGCTCTATTCCGCCACGTAGTATTAAATGGCTATTTGGGTTTCCTAAACTTTGACACGTTGATAGCTGGCCATTTTGATCTGGAACTAATAAAACATGGCTATGTTTAGCACTTACCATAGCATCAATCGCCACTTGCACATTACCATCAGTGTTATTTTTAAAGCCAACAGTAAAGTCTACAGAAGAGGCAAGTTCTCTATGCACTTGACTTTCAGTTGTTCTTGCCCCTATTGCTGCCCAGCTAATCAGGTCTTGCGTATATGCTGGAAATAAAGTACTGAGAAATTCAGTTGCTACAGGTAGGCCAAGTTGATTAATATCGATTAAAAGTTTTCGAGATATTTTAAGGCCTTGATTAACATTAAATGTGTCATCTAGACTGGGGTTGTTTATTAATCCTTTCCAGCCGATAGTTGTCCTAGGTTTTTCTAAAAAGACCCGCATTACCATTAATAACTCATGTTGATACTCTTTTTGAAGCACTTGTAGTTTTTTGGCATATTCAAGTGCAGCAATAGGATCATGAATTGAACAAGGTCCGACAATCACTAAAAGTCGATCATCTTCTCCTTTAGTGATGTCTATAATATCTTTACGACTTTGTTTGATAAAGCGCTGTGTTTGAAGAGGAAGAGAAAACTCCTGCTTCAAATCTGCAGGAGTTATTAATGTTTTAACTGTATTTTTAATCTCAAATAGCTTTGCTAATTTATTGTCTTGAGCAAGAGTCGTCGTTCGTTTAAACATTCTTTTATTACTCTTTTACACAGATACCTTAGGTTTATATCGGTAGAAATATAAAAAAGTTTAATGTTTTCGAATATTTCGACTCTCCTGTTAAGCCCAATTAAATAGTAATTAATCAAATCGACGTGTTAGTTTTAAATCTAAAGTTTCTGGGTATTCTTCAATTGCCCATTTGTTTTCTTCCCAATCAAAGGGACAGCGTTCTTCAACCGAATTTAAGTCTTCGTCATCTTCACCAGCCAAATTGACTAAAGGTAGACCTATCTGGGTAACCATTAACGTTGATAAAAGGTGATCTTGCTGCCAATGTATTCCGGTTATTTGGCGATTAGGGCTTTCCCAACCGGTATGATCGGCACTGCCATGACCGCAACGTCCTTCACTTTGTTCAAATAACACCTTTTGCCAGCTAGGATTTCTAATAAACTTTCTGAATGCTCTTACCGTTTCAGTTTTACCGCTACTTCGAGCTAAACGTCCCCAGTTGGCGCAATATTCTCCATTATCTAGAACAACGATGGCTTGAGTTGCTTTTGCGCTAATAGCTTCTATTACTTGTTTTCGTGATATACCGTCGTTAACAACAATTGACCAAGCCTTGAATTCAAAGATAATATCGCCAATTTCACTGTAATCTTGTGCTTTTAATATTGTCAGATCAAAGTGTTCATAGGCAGCCATTGCTTGCTTTATATTGTTTGTTACTTTTACAGAAAATCCTGATTTTTCTGCTAATAAACATAAATCACTAATAAAAGCATCATCACTTTCAATCGTTAATACTTGGCATTTTTTTTGTAAGAAATATATCGTTGAGTTTCCGCCACCCCATTCTAAAACAGATAGTTTTTGCTTAATTAAATCGGGATACCACTTAAATAAATTATTTAAAAAGTGAATTGAAGCGTCAGCAATCCAAGGTGTAATTCTAAGAAACATAGTATTACCTGTTAAGTTATAGGGTTAAAATTATGTGTTATTTATACGACTTTTATCAATACAGTATAGGGTTAATTCAAAGCCATGGTGTCCATGCTGTCTAAGGTACATTTGATAATTTGGATTTAATGCTTTTAAAGCTTGAGGAATTTGCCAGATATGTGCCGGGTGATGATAGCATGATACGGCGATATTAGGTTTTTGCTGCTTGATTATATTACTGGCGCCGTTTATTACGTCTAAATCAGCTCCTTCAACATCTATTTTGATCAAGTTGACTTCAGAACAAGCAAAGCTATCGTCAAGTTTGACAATAAATATTTCACAATCACCCTCATCACTTATATGTGAAGCGGCGCCATCTCCTGAAGAAAAGCGAATAACTTTATTTGTATTACCCACCCCCATTGGAAAACAGTTAATGCTTGCTTTCGCATAGTTTTTCTTAACATTGGTCGCAACTTTTACGAGTTGATTATAATTTTCTAACTCAGGCTCAAATGCTTTATATGAGATTATGCTATTACCTAACTTATTGAAAAATTGTGTAATAGTGTCACCATCGAATGCGCCACAATCCAATACATGAAGCGCTTTGAACCCTGCGGACAAATTTATATTTTCAGGGAAATACTCTTCACCAAAATCTGTTTTTATGTAATTTTTAACATCACAGTTTTTTCTGAAATTATAGATATTTTCTAATAAGTTTTTACTTCTATCATCATCAAAATATTGAATGACAGTTTCAAAGGCTTGCTGATTTATGTAATCTTCATCATCAGGTTTACGCCATAGTAACCCGTCTGAAGCAACCTTTTTTAGTGCCTCTGGAAATATAGCCATAACTTCAAAAGGGGGGATTAAATTTGCAAACCCCATATTTGATAACTCTTTATAAAGTACTTCGTCAACATCAGGTGCTAAAGGAGGTAATAAAACGGCAATATATATCGTTGCCTCAGTTTTATCTTTAGCCGTTATTTCTTCAGGGCGAAACATGTACTTACCTAAGACTCTATCTCTTGGTGCGTAAGCATCGATAAATTCATATTCGATATGTTGTTCATCAAATAATTCAGCTAAAGCAATACCTAAGTAAGACGCGCCATAAATAAACTTTTTGTTTGTTTGATTATCCATTTTTTTCGTCCTATGTTATGGCCAATTTACCGGTGATAAAATACTTTCATCAGCGAGTGAAAATTTACTGATATTGCTCAGCTCTACCTTAGTGTTAAATGCTTTAATAAGCTCTTGAAGTTGTAATTGTGTGTTTACACCACAAACGACTTCTTTTATTTGCGGGATACTTTTAATAAATCCTAAAGCTAATTCAGCGATAGAAGTTCCTTGTTGTTCAGCATGTTTTTTTAATGCGAATAACGGCTTTTTTGCTGAATTAAAAAAGTCAGGTAAAGTTTCAGGTTCAGTAAAAAACAGTCCTTGTAAGAAAACTGAACGGGCATGTACTTCAATATTTCGTTCTGCTAATTTAATTAAAGTACCATTGTGTAATAATCGTTGGTCGAAAATATTAATAGGGAGTTGAATAATATCGATATCAAAATGATTGATTACTTGTTCAATTTGCTTTTTATGGTACACAGACACACCAATTTTCTTTATTTTACCTAACGCCTTTTGATGTTGAAGTGCTTGATATATTGTTTCACCACCGGGTTTAAATAAGTCATCACATTGATGGACAAGTACACCATCAAGTATTGGAGAATTAAGCAAAGCAGCGGAACGTGCTAGGGATGCCGACAATAAACGGATGTGTTGTGAGGTAATAGTTGCTTCTGCAAAAGCCGGTGTTTTAGTGATAATTTGAAACTGATCGGCTACCTTAGGATAATTACCTATGACCGATTCAGCATTGCCATAACTACAAGATGTATCAAGGGTAGAAATGCCTGACTTTTTAGCTAAAGATAATATATTGTGACATTCTTTGGTCGACGTTTTTCCCTCTATGTTGTTGATACCATAGTCAAGACCAAATTGAACTGTCCCTAGAGCAAGCCTCATAGTAATGATTTTACCTTATCAATTACATATTGTTGTTCACTCTCTGTTAAACCTGGATACAAAGGTAAAGAAAGTGCACGTTGATAATATGTTTCAGCTGCTGGAAAATCACCTAATTTAAAACCTAATTCTTGATAGTAAGGCTGAAAATGGACAGGAATATAATGTACTTGCGTAAATATTTTATTGGCTCTTAGTTGTTCGATAAATGTTTTATGTTTAGCACTGTTTTGTTCATGTAGTTGAATTACATATAAATGGTACGCAGAGTAACACTGACTATTCTGTTTTAACGGGGTGATATTTGTCTGTTCAAAGGCAAGATCATATTGTTGTGCTAGTTGATTACGTTTTTTGACAAATTCATCAACTTTTTCTAATTGGCTAAGCCCTAATGCCGCTTGTATATCAGTCATTCTATAATTAAAGCCAAGATCAATTTGTTGATAATACCAAGGACCATGACTGTGTTCTGTCATTTTATTTTGATCAGAAGTAATGCCATGGCTTCTTAGTAATTGCATCTTTTCAGCTAACTCAGCATCATTTGTTAAGGCCATTCCACCTTCTGCACTTGTCATTATTTTTACAGGATGAAAACTAAAAACAGCAATATCACTGAATTGACAACTACCTATGGGGTTATTCTTATATTGGCCACCGATAGCGTGAGAAGCATCTTCAATAATTCGAAATTTATACTGAACTGAGAGCGCTTTAATGGCTTGCATATCACATGATTGACCTGCTAAATGAACAGGGATCACGACTTTAGGTAACCTATTATTTAGTGCCGCTTCTTCTAGTTTTACGGTTAAGGCTTCAATTGACATGATGCCACTATCTTTATCAATATCGACAAAATCGATAGTGGCTTGACAATAAAGCGCACAATTTGCAGATGCAACAAAAGTAATTGGTGTGGTCCAAACAATATCTCCTTTGCCAACATTTAGGGCTAAACAAGCAATATGTAATGCAGCTGTAGCACTGCTAACGGCTACAGCATTATTGCTGTTACAGTAACTTGCAACTGCTTGTTCAAAAGCAGGAATTTTGGGGCCTTGTGTCAACCAGTCTGATTGCAATACTTCTATAACCGCATTGATATCTTCTTGAGAAATATTTTGCTTACCATAGGGGATCATAAACAAGCCTGTTGATTAAATTGGGCAATTTCTTCAACGGTTAGATAATCTGGGTTGCTCAGCGAGTCATATTCATAACCTTCAGGAACAAGTTTACCGGACTCATTTAATGCATTGCTAGAGAAGTCATTTTCTCGGCTAAAAAAACGAATTGCCGGAGAAATAACAAAATGATCTGAAAATTCGTATGTGTTGTAACATATTTCGCCAGGACACATGACCTCATGCAATTTCTCTCCTGGACGGATCCCGACAATTTTTTGTTCCAAGTTTGGCGCCATAGCTGTCGCTAAGTCAGTAATTTTAATTGAAGGGATTTTCGGGACAAATATTTCACCGCCGTACATGCGATAAAAGTTCTTTAAAACAAAATCAACACCTTGCTGTAGGGTGATCCAAAACCGAGTCATATCACAATGTGTGATAGGTAAATGATCCGAACCTTCATCTATCATTTTTTGGAAGAAAGGTACTACAGAGCCACGAGATCCTACAACATTACCGTAACGAACCACGGCAAATGAGGTTTTATGCCCACCTGCAATATTATTAGCAGCAATGAAAATTTTATCTGAGGCTAATTTAGTAGCGCCATATAAATTGATGGGATTAGCTGCTTTATCGGTTGATAAGGCAATGACTTTTTCAACATTATTATCTAAAGCTGCATCAATGACGTTCTCTGCGCCATTAATATTGGTTTTAACACATTCCATCGGATTGTATTCTGCAGCAGGAACTTGTTTCATTGCTGCGGCATGAATAACAAAGTCGACACCTCGCATGGCTCTAATTAATCGTTCTTTGTCTCTAACATCGCCAATAAAATAACGCATACAAGGATGGTTAAACACTTGTTGCATTTCAAATTGTTTAAGTTCATCTCTTGAATAAATGATAATTTTTTTAGGGTTATGACTTTTCAGTAACGTTTCTACGTATTTTTTCCCAAATGAGCCAGTGCCACCTGTGATTAAAATACTTTTATTATCGAACATTGATTTGGTCATTATTACCTCATTCATTTTCATGAAACGATTGGTTATCTAGTTAAGCATCACTTTTTAAATTACATTATCAAGTGTATGAAGTGTTAGCCACATAGTATTAAGTAAATTATGTGCTTATCTTTAAATAGAGACAACCGTTTTTTAGCTAACTGTATATTATTGTTAAGCTTAATGTTTAATTAACATGAATATTGGTATTCAACTATCCATTATTCAGTGAAACTTAGTGTAAATGTATAGGTGTATCATCGACAATTAATGACTGACCATTTTTATATGCTCTTGCCATTCCTTGTTTCACAACTTCGTGTTTAATGCTTGTGCTATCTTTAATTTCTTCTGTGAGAAAAAACTCTACTGAGTCCCAGCCTAAATTTTGAATAAATTGTTTTATTTGACTGATGTTGTTTTGGTGATCATTGTCAAGCGTAAAAAGGCCGATATTGTGCCTATTACCTTTTTCAAATTTTTCATGATTTTCAAGGGTACATTTTGCATAACCTGTCATTACAAACATATCGAACTCGCTTTATATCTGATCTAAGCATGACAATTAATTGTCATGCATGTGTATATAAAGAGCTTTAAAGCATAATTCGAACCAATTATTTAAAAGCTTGCACGAGTAAATAAAATAATGGTTAAGTGATGGTAGTCTCAAACATTATTAATACCCTTGTCATTGTAAAGAGCGATAAGTCAATTTAATGACTTTAAAAAGGAAAAGCGTCAAAAGTTTGTTGATAAATTTAAATGGCTCGTTACAATCTAAGTATTAAGTTAAAACTAATTGGTTATCAAAGCATTATGCATGGACAAAAACATATTATTGTCGTTGATAATGATGTCGCGAGACGTCAGCAAATAGCAACGGTGTTATCTTTTGTTGGCGAGCATTATAAAACTTGCGCAGAAGATGAAGTTGTTGATATTTATCAGCAGCAAAGTAATACGTTAATGGTTATTCTTTGTGGAGCGGCTGCGAGTACACTAGCTGATTTTGTAAAAAATAACCCAACTTGCCCATTTATTACTCATGATGTTATTGATCAAGGCGACGTTAAAGGTTGTGTAAATATTATTGGTGAATTAACAACCCCATTAAATTATGCACAGCTCACTGAAATGGTTCACCATTGCCATCAATACCATAATAAACTGCCTCATAAACACGGTAAAAACTCAGGTAATAGCCCGTTATTTCGCTCATTAGTGGGTTCAAGTGAGCCAATGCAACAAGTACGATTTTTAATCGAGCAGGTCGCGGAAACTCATGCCAATGTGTTAATTTTAGGTGAGTCAGGTACAGGAAAAGAGGTTGTTGCGCGTAATATTCATAACCTTTCAAATCGCAATAAAGCGCCATTTGTGCCCGTAAACTGTGGTGCTATTCCACCTGATTTATTAGAAAGTGAATTATTTGGCCATGAAAAAGGGGCATTTACTGGCGCCATTTCTACCAGAAAAGGCCGTTTTGAACTGGCAGAGGGTGGCACATTATTTCTTGATGAAATAGGTGATATGCCGCAGCCGATGCAAGTAAAATTATTGCGTGTTTTGCAAGAGCGTACTTTTGAAAGAGTGGGCGGCGCTAAGAGTATCAAAGCCGATGTTCGGGTTATTGCTGCAACTCATCAAAACCTTGAACAAATGATCAAAGAAGGTGGATTTAGAGAAGACTTGTATTATCGTTTAAATGTTTTTCCAATAGAAACGCCTGCACTTCGCGATCGCAAAGAAGATATTCCGTTATTACTGAAAGAGTTAATTACGCGTTTTGAACATGACCAAGGTCAAACCGTTCGTTTCACTGAGCAAGCAATAGCTTCGCTGCAAGAGCACGCCTGGTCTGGTAATGTCCGAGAGCTATCAAATTTAATCGAACGTATGATCATTATGTACGCAGAGCAAGTGGTGAATGTCAGTGAACTACCCAATAAATATCGTCATATTGATGTAGAAGAATATACGCCGGAGTACCCAGAAGAGTTGCAAGAAAAAGAAGCGATTAATGAGCTTTTTGCTGGCTTTGATTATGACGAAGACGATGAAAATAGCTTCACGGATGATTTTAATGACGAAGAAAGTCGTGGTAATACGGTAGATGTTTTACCAAATGAAGGCTTAAACTTAAAAGAGTACTTAGCGGATTTAGAAGTGTCATTAATCACCCAAGCACTAGATAAAAATGACTGGGTAGTGGCACGTTCGGCAGAATTATTAGGCATGCGCAGAACTACTTTAGTAGAAAAAATGCGTAAATATGCGTTACAAAAAACAGACATTTAATTTCAAATTTCACTGGCTGCACAAGCCAGTGAATTCTCAAAGCCAAATTCTTGACCCTCAAGAATATCCACATAACGCATTGAAATAATTGATTATTATTAGGTGGCACGAAAGCTGCTTTATCAGGTTGATATTAGTAAACCGAGTGAAGCATTATGGTCGTTGCCTATTCAAATCAAACTACAAACAGTGGTACTAGCAGTTCGCATCATCAAACGGTCTTTCCGTTTATTGAACAGTCGCACCTGCACGCTACTTCAGGTTTACAAAAAGAATCTTATAAAGGTGAATTACCTCATCTTAGAAAACAGTCTAGCCAATTAGAGAAAATTATTGATGCAATGCCTACCGGTATGATCATGCTTGATGGCGATGGCGTTGTGGTTAAAATCAATAAAATTGCCAGTAAATTATTAAATGAACCTATTTTAGGTTACCCGTGGTTCGACGTTATTCGTCGTTCTTTTAAACCACGTGCTGATGATTGGCATGAAGTGTCATTAAATGACGGAAGACGTGTCAAGTTAGAAATTTCTGCTTTAGAAGATCAGCCGGGTCAATTGATCATGATCACTGATTTAACGGAAACTCGTTTACTACAAGATAAGTTAAGTCAATTACAACGTTTATCTTCGTTAGGACAAATGGTGTCTAAATTAGCGCATCAAATTCGTACGCCATTATCGGCAGCAATGTTATATGGCGCTAACCTTAAGAACAAAAAATTACAAGACCAAGACCGTGATAATTTTCAAGATAAGCTTATGTCACGTTTGCAAGACTTAGAGCAACAAGTCAATGATATGTTGCTCTTTGCCAAAAGCGGTCAACAACAAGTTGTAGAGCCGTTATCCATTAACGAGTTAGTCAGTGATTCTACTTCAGGATTAGAAGCTTTGATTGAAAAAGCTCAGGCGAACATTACTTTTCAACCTTGCCCTGATGATTGTCATATTCTAGGTAATAAAAGTGCCTTAACCGGTGCGATTCAAAACCTTATCCACAATAGCTTAGAAGTCATTAAAACGAATGCAGAAGTGCAAATATCGTCTTATTGCCACGACCAGTATGCTTACATCAGTGTGAAAGATAATGGCAAGGGTATTAGTGCCGAATTGGCGGATAAAATTTTTGAGCCTTTTTATACCTCAAGGGTACAAGGCACAGGTTTAGGCTTAGCCGTGGTGAAATCGGTTGCTCAAGCTCACCAAGGTACGGTTCATTTATTAAGTAAACCTAATGAAGGTGCACATTTTTGTCTTAAGTTACCTTTATTAGTCAATAAAAACTTGTCGGAAACCAGTGCAAGTACTGAAAGTGAATTTAACTTACCACAGGAGAATGCGCATGACTCAGAGTAAAATATTAGTGGTAGAAGATGACGAAGGTTTGCGCGAAGCATTAGTTGATACACTACATTTAGCGGGCTATCAATGTGTGGAAGCAGACTCAGGTGAAACCGCATTGTTATTACTGAAGAATCAATCAGTTGATCTAGTCGTTAGTGACGTGCAAATGGGCGGAATGTCAGGTTTATCTTTACTTAAGAGCATAAAATCTGCATACCCTAAAATGCCAATGCTGATCATGACAGCGTATGGCACTATCGATGATGCGGTTCAAGCAATTAAAGATGGTGCAAGTAACTACATGGCAAAACCTTTTGCGCCTGAAGTGTTGCTAAATATGGTCAATCAATATGTGCCACTGCAAACGCAAGATGTTTTTGAACCTGTGGTTGCTGATAAAAAAAGCATTGAATTATTAACTTTAGCTAAAAAAGTGGCGACTACGGACGCTTCCGTTATGGTGCTTGGTCCTAGTGGCTCAGGTAAGGAAGTACTTGCTCAATATGTTCATTATAATTCAGCCAGACATGAGCAACCTTTTGTCGCGATAAATTGTGCTGCAATTCCAGAGAATATGCTAGAAGCTACCTTATTTGGTTATGAGAAAGGGGCGTTTACAGGCGCAGTACAAGCGTGCCCTGGTAAATTTGAACAAGCCCAAGGTGGTACGATTTTACTGGATGAAATAACCGAAATGGATTTAGCCCTACAAGCTAAAATTCTTCGAGTACTGCAAGAGCGCGAAGTTGAACGCTTAGCGGGTAGAAAAACCATCAATTTAGATGTGCGTGTGATCGCTACCAGTAATCGCGATTTAAAAGAAGCGGTTAAAGCAGGTGTTTTTCGTGAAGATTTATATTATCGATTAAATGTATTTCCATTAACTTGGTTAGCGCTAGCTGATCGAAGAGACGATATCATTCCGCTTGCTAAACATTTAGTTGAACGTTTATGTCAAAAAAATGGTGATGCGATCCCTGATTTCACCTCGGCTGCGCGTAGTAAATTACTTGCCTATCATTGGCCTGGTAATGTGCGAGAACTCGACAATGTTGTACAACGAGCCTTAATTTTACATAGTGAGCAAAAAATTGATTCAAGTGATTTACTCATTGAAAATTTTGATACACCGGTATTGATTGAAACCCCATCAGAAACCATCAGTGAAGATAAGTTAGGTAATGAATTAAAGTTACAAGAGCACCAAATTATTCTTGATACTTTACAAGCCTGCCAAGGTAGTCGAAAAGATGTCGCAGAACGACTGGGTATTAGCCCTCGTACCTTGCGTTATAAAATTGCGCGCATGCGAGATTCAGGCATACAAATACCGGCATAACACGCCCTAATGATATGAACATCAACAGCGCTTAGTTGTTGGTGTTTTTTGCATGTTTAATATGTAAGATTTTTGCGCGATTTATCGTCTAAGAAAGCTCTCAGCTGGTTAGTTTTTTGAGTATGCCAAACAAAACTTATCCACATTAAGTCAACTTCATCTTCTATGTTGATTTTTGTTTTTTTATTTTAACCTTTTGATTGTTATAGTATTATCTGTTTGCTCTATCCCTCATAACCTTCCTTGAAATTCTTGGCACCTTGTTTGCAGTAACCCGTTATAGCGTTAAATATACAAAATATTGACACAAGCGAGAAAAACATGGATATCAAAACGAATTCACTTTATGCCCAAATGCAAAGTATGCAGCTTGAAGCGACGGGCAATCGTATGTCAAATCTTGAAAACAATATCACGCCCGTTAATCAATCAACGAGCGACTTTGGCAGCATGCTTAAACAAGCCGTTAATGCCGTCAATGATGTACAACAAGAAGCTAAAGAAAAACGCAATGCATTTGAAATGGGTGATAGAAGCGTTACGTTAGCGGATACGATGATCACAGCATCCAAAGCGGGTATAGCGTTTGATGCTACCGTGCAAATACGCAATAAATTTGTAGAAGCATATAAAGAAATTATGTCGATGCAAGTATAGTGTTTTAAGACATTTTTCAAAATATTAAATAATAAATACAACGTAGTAACGCAGTTTTAGTTAGCGGAGAAGTGAAGTGGCAGATATTAGCAATACAGCATTAGCAGCACCTGATTCTGGTTCAGATTTAGTCGCTGCCGATAATGCAGATAACAGCATTGATGAGCAAAAGTCAGGCTTTGCTTCAGCAATGGGCAATGTTGATATTTTACGTCAATTAACCCTCATTATGGCGTTAGCGATTTGTTTAGCTATTGCTGTATTTGTCATCATGTGGGCGAATCAACCGGAATATCGTTACTTAACCAAATTACCCACTGAACAACTGATTAAAACCATGGACTTTCTTGATGCTAATGAAGTTGAATACCGTCAAGAAAGTAACACTATCTCTGTTCCTGCAGAAGAATACCAAAATATTCGTTTATTATTAGCGCGGGAAGGCCTTACTGACGAGCCTGATGAAGGCAGTGATATCTTGATGCAAGATATGGGATTTGGCGTCAGTCAACGCCTAGAACGAGAAAGATTAAAACATTCACGCGAGCAACAACTTGCCAGAACGATTGAAGAGCTACAAACAGTTAGTCGAGCACGAGTGTTATTAGCGATACCACGTGACAATGTTTTTGCAAAACGTGAGAAAAACCCATCGGCGACTGTCGTACTTACCTTACGAAAAGGCCGTTTATTATCAGAAGAAGAAGTTGACTCAGTTGTTGATATTGTAGCGTCTGCAGTACAAAGCTTAGATCCTAATCGCGTAACAGTGACAGACCAAAATGGTCGACTATTAAATTCAGGCTCACAAGATTCAGTGTCTTCACGTTCAAGAAAAGAATTTGAAATCGAACAAAAACGTGAAAAAGAATACATGGACAAAATTGACAGTATTCTTATCCCAGTGGTTGGCTTAGGTAATTATACTGCACAAGTTGACGTTGCCATGGACTTTACCAACACCGAAGAAACCCAAAGACGTTATAACTCTGATTTACCTGCGCTGCGCAGTGAAATGAAAGTTGAAGATAATACCTTAGGTGGCGTTTTAGGTGGCATTCCTGGGGCATTAACCAATCAGCCGCCACTTGACTCAAATATTCCTGAAAATGCTTCGGGTGGTAATGCACAAAAAGCGATGCCAAGTCGTAAGCATTTAGAATCGACAAAAAATTATGAACTCGATGAAGCGGTCAGCTATACCAAACAACAAACCGGTATTATTCGCCGCATTAGTGTCTCAGTTGCTCTTGATTATTTAACATCAACCGTACCTCCAGCAGAAGGTGTTGAAGATGCTCAACCGACTACAACGCAAGTACCGCGTTCAGTACAAGAACTTGCTAACATTCGACGTTTACTTCAAGGAAGTATTGGCTTTGATTTACAACGCGGTGATGCGCTAGAAGTTGTCACGTTACCTTTCTCTCGTGCAGATATTGACGCGCCAGAGGTCATTCCGTTTTATCAAGAACCTTGGTTCTTTAAAATGTTAAAATTAGGCATGGGTGCTTTAGTTATTATCATTTTGATATTAGCGGTAGTTCGTCCTATGTTGAAACGTTTAATTTACCCTGACCAAACGCCGTCAGACTATGGTGATAAATCACTTGATTCACATATTGATTTAGGTGATGAAACCATGGATATGTTAACAACAGATTTCGATGCAGGCGCGGTTGGATTTGCCCCAGACGGTAGCCTACAATTACCTGATTTACATCGTGATGAAGATGTATTAAAAGCAGTTCGAGCTTTAGTAGCAAATGAGCCTGAATTATCCTCTCAAGTAGTTAAAAGTTGGTTGATGGAAGATGAGTGATGAAACCCAAGAATTAGCACCAATACCGGCTGGTTTTGATGTTGATAAATTAGAAGGCTCTGAAAAGGCTGCAATTTTATTATTGAGTCTTTCAGAGGAAGATGCCGCGCAAATCTTAAAACATCTTGAGCCTAAACAAGTACAGCAAGTGGGTACTGTTATGGCGGCGATGGAAGATTTTACCCAAGAAAAAATTACCGCGGTACATAAACTCTTTATCAATGAAATTCAAAACTTCAGTACCATAGGTTTTAATAGCGATGACTTTGTTCGTAAAGCATTAACCGCGGCACTTGGTGAAGACAAAGCGGGTAATTTAATTGATCAAATTGTTATGGGTGGTGGTGCAAAAGGTCTAGATTCCTTGAAATGGATGGATTCTAAACAAGTTGCCAATATCATTCGAAATGAGCATCCTCAAATTCAAACCATTGTGTTGTCTTACTTAGAGCCTGAGCAATCAGCGGAAATTATGAGTCAATTTGCTGAAAAAACACGTTTAGATTTAATGATGCGAATTGCTAATTTAGAAGAAGTACAACCGGCTGCACTACAAGAATTGAACGAAATTATGGAGAAACAATTCGCGGGTCAAGCGGGTGCACAAGCTGCGAAAATGGGTGGCTTAAAAGCTGCTGCAGATATTATGAACTACTTAGATACCAATGTTGAAGGTATGTTAATGGATTCTATTCGCGAGCATGACGAAGAAATGAGTCAACAAATTCAAGACTTAATGTTTGTCTTTGAAAACCTTGCAGATGTTGATGACCGTGGAATTCAAGCTATCTTACGTGATGTTCAACAAGATGCGTTAATGAAAGCAATTAAAGGTGCTGACGATGCCTTGAAAGATAAGATTATGTCGAATATGTCTAAACGTGCTGCTGAAATGATGGCGGATGATTTAGAAGCTATGGGACCTGTGCGTATTAGTGAAGTTGAAGCGGCACAGAAAGAAATTTTATCGGTAGCACGTCGATTATCTGACGCAGGTGAAATTATGCTAGGCGGTGCTGGCGGCGGTGATGAATTCTTATAGGTAGTTAAATAATTAATGAAAAATTTTTCTAATAACCAAAGTGCTGATGAACTGCTAAAAGTAGAAGGTGGTGATGATCTTGATGTTTGGCCACTGCCGTCTGTTGAAGTAGAAATCGATGAATCGTCGATCAAAACCAATGCTTTAGGAAAAAAGCCGGCATGGCGTTATGAACCACCAGAAGAAACTGAAGAAGAAATACAGCCACTAACGGCTGAAGAAATTGAAGAAATTAGACAAGCAGCCTATGAAGAAGGCTTTAATCAAGGTAAAGAAGAAGGCTTCTCAACCGGCTTTGATGAAGGAAAAAAATCGGGTCATGAAGAAGGCTTAACTCAAGGTCATGAAGAAGGTATGGCTAATGGTTTAGAAGAGGGCCAAGCTGTAATTAAAGCATTGACTGAGAAATGGTCGTTATTGACTGAACAACTACATCAACCATTAACGGTTGTAGAAAAAAATGTCGAACAACAATTACTACAGTTAGTGGTACAGCTTACTGAAGCGATAACATTACAAGAAGCTAAAACTAATCCTGCTATTATTTTATCTGCGCTTGGAGAAGGTATGAAAGCATTACCGAGTCAAGATGCGCAAACACAAATACTACTTCATCCAGATGATATAACCCTTATTGAACAAGAATTTACCCCTGAACATATTGAGAAACAAGGTTGGCGTTTAGTGGCGGCGCCACAATTATCTCAAGGCAGTTGTCAAATAGAAAACAGCACCTCAAATATTGACCTGTCGATTAAATCTCGCATAAAAGAAGTATTGGAATCGTTTTTGCAAGAAGCATTACATCAGTAAATTAGCCTTAAAGTGTCAAAAAACTATTCATGATAGATGTTCAACGGCTCAATCAACGGCTAGAAAATAGCCAGAAATTTATCCATCCGCATAAAGTATCAGTGGCAGGGCGATTAGTTCGTGTTGTTGGATTAACGCTTGAAGCTGTCGGTGTTAAAGCGGCTGTTGGTAGTCAATGTTTAGTAGAAACTGCCCAAGGTGATTTAATCGCAGAAATTGTTGGTTTTGCTAATGACATTACCTATTTAATGCCCGAGCAAAGTCTTCAAGGTGTTTTACCTGGGGCTAGGGTTGTGCCTTTATCTAAGAAAACTCGTTTACCTTTATCCATGGATTTATTAGGTCGAGTCATCGACGGCGTTGGTAAGCCACTAGATGGTAAAGGGCCTATTAAAGCCGCTGATAATTATCAACAAAGCAATGCACCGATTAACCCGCTTTCTCGTCGAGCGATAACAGAGCCACTCGATGTTGGCGTAAGAGCAATCAATAGTTTTATTACCGTTGGCCAAGGTCAACGTATGGGATTGTTTGCAGGCTCTGGGGTTGGTAAAAGTGTTTTACTTGGCATGATGACGCGCGGAACAACGGCCGATGTGATTGTTGTTGGACTAGTTGGAGAACGTGGCCGAGAAGTGAAAGAGTTCATTGAAGAAATTTTAGGTGAAGAGGGCCGATCACGCTCTGTCGTTGTTGCTGCCCCTGCGGATAACTCACCGCTAATGCGCCTAAAAGGTTGTGAAACAGCCGTACAAATTAGTGAATATTTTCGTGATCAAGGGCTCAATGTTTTACTTTTGATAGACTCAATTACTCGTTATGCTCAAGCGCAACGTGAAATTGCATTAGCCGTTGGCGAGCCACCAGCAACTAAAGGCTATCCGCCATCAGTTTTTTCAAAGTTACCGCAATTAGTTGAGCGGGCAGGAAATGGTGGTGAAGGCCAAGGTGCAATAACGGCTTTTTTTACTGTGTTAACTGAAGGTGATGATCTACAAGATCCTATCGCGGATGCAGCTCGTGCAATTTTAGACGGACATATCGTTTTATCGCGTGAATTAGCCGATTCAGGACATTACCCTGCGGTTGATATTGAAGGGTCAATTAGTCGTGTTATGCCAATGGTCACTAGTCCTGAACATCAAGAGCTTGCTCAGCAATTAAAGCAAGTGTACTCGCTTTATCAGCAGAATAAAGATTTGATTGCAATTGGTGCTTATAGTAAAGGTAGCGATCCTCGTATTGATCAGGCCATTCAACTATTGCCAGTAATACGTTTTTTCTTACAACAAAAGATGACTGATGTGATCCCTTATGATCAAAGTTTAACGCAGTTACAAGAAATACTGTCTGCAGCACAAGCTCATGCAAATAATCAACAAGTACCGAATCAATAGACCAATATAGTGGATTGTGCATTCGGTTATTAACGATATAAAAAGGTTAGGTTAACTATGTCAATGAAGCAGCTTGATACTTTGTATAAATTTGAAAGTGACAAAGAAAAAAAAGCAGCGCAGCAATTACAACTTGCTGAACATGATTATCAAGATAACTTAATGCGTTTGCAGAGTGTCGGTGATTATCGTTTGGAATATATGAAACGCCTAAACCAACGTTCTATGGAAGGTATAGACAGTGCGACTTATCGACATTTTCATGCCTTTGTTGCCAAGCTTGATAATGCCGCTGAACAAGTTGAAATTGCTATAGCACAAGCAAAGTCGTTAGTTGCTCAAAGAAAAACACAGTGGTTAGCTCAACGGCAAAAAGTACAAGCGGTTGAACATTTAAAAGCAAAAAAATTAAAAGTTATGCAAGTGAAAGCGAATAAACAAGAGCAGCAAATGTTTGATGAAATCGCATTACAACAATTTATTAGAAAGCGTCCTTAATGGTTCGAAAGTAAGTTGGAACAAGTTTTGCTTTAAACTACCAGAGCAGACAAAAATTAAATAATTTTTCCGATAACTTTTCAAAGGTTGATTTATGTCACAGGTTAATATGTTAGCAATTGATTTAGCTAAAAGTGTTGATACATCAGCAGTTTCAGCAAAAAGCTCATCGAATGATGAAGCCAGTTCAGCACGCTTTTCTGATGTTATGGCTAAACAGCAAAATCATGAAAGCGGCAATAGTTCGCAGCGCAGTGGCAAAGCGGAACAGCTTGAATCTCATCATGAAAAGGCCGGCAGAAGTAAACCGGAAATGAAAAACACGGAGACGGATGCTGATAAAGAATTATTAGATGAAAATGATGCTACGGTTGCGCATGAAGCGGGTAAAACACAAGACACTGATAACGCTGTTAACGCGAATAGCAAGCAGGAGCACAGTGATGCAGAAACTGAGAGTAATCAGTCTACAGTTGAAAGCAGCGAAAAGGTTCAACTAGCATCTAATGATGATGTTGCTCAAAAGTTACTCTCATTTATTTTGGCTTCTGATGAAGTGTCAACAGAACATGTTGACGTCAAAGTAAAGGGTGAAAATAAAGAAAGTATCCTTGCTGAAAAAGTGGTTGCCATTAATAGCCAAGCTGCTAAACAATCAAGTAAAGCACAAGAAAACATCGCACAACAAACAGCAGAATTAGCAACTAAAGATGTCAAAGACAGTGATAAAATTGCGACAACTCAATCTGAGGTTGGTAATGATGAAGTCACTAAACAAGCCGTTGACATAAACGATCCGCTTAAAAAGATAAAGTCACTAGCAGCAGAAGGGAATATCAACGAAAAACTTATCACTGATTTAACCGCTACGGCGAAATCAGTGAAAGCAGCTATTTTAGTTGATAAACCACTTGATTCAGACGCTATTGAAATTACTGTTGATGAAAAATTAAAAGCCAAAGAGACACATGTTGCGGTTTCATCGTCGACTGTGACAAACAATCTTGTTGGTATTGTTGATGAAGAAAACCTGACAAATGAAACAGATATTGATTCACCAACAGATAAAAACTCGATCTTAGCTAGCTTGTCGAAAGAAAACACCCAATCGATAAAATTAAATGCTGAAAGCGCTGAAATAGCGAAAAAACAGACACAAACAATGAGCGCCATTGATCCGAAAGTCGTGGAAATGAGTGCTGAAGAAATAAAAAATACCGCTAAAAATGAACAATCTACAGAACGGGTTATCCATCAAGCCACCGTTAATAGCCGTTTATCATCAGATAATTCTCAATTAAATTATTCACAAGGTCAGCAACAAGGCCAACAAAATCAAGAGCAAAATTTAGGTAAAGGTGAAGCTGACTTACTCAAAGAGCATCAAAAAGTATCGGCTAATACTGAGCAAGAGATTGAGTTTAGTGAAAAATTAGTGATAAATGCCACAGAAAAAAGCGCTTTGCAAACAACAGTTTCTGAAGCAGCAAGTCATCAGGTATTAAATCAACAAAGCTTGAATTATGCCGAAGAGCAAGCCATACAAAGTAACCTTGTAAAAGCGGCGGCTGATTCTATTTCTGTTCAATCGGCTAAAACTGCGATCAATATTCAAGCAGAAACGATTTCAATTAACCGGAAAGATTTTGTTGATGCTGTAAAAGAAAAAGTAATGGTGATGATTAATCAAAAGATTAAACAATTTGAGATCAGACTCGATCCACCTGAACTTGGCAGTATGCACGTGAAATTAAACTTGCAAAATGAGCAAGCAGCGGTAAATTTTGTTGTACAAAATCAACAAGCTAAAGAAGCTTTAGAACAAAATATTGATAAACTTAAAGATATGTTAGCGCAAAGTGGTGTTGATGTAGGCGATGCGAATATTGAGCAACGAAACCAACAAGCAGATGAAGGCGGCGATGCTGCTCAACAAAACAGCCAGCATGGACTTGACAGTCAAGAGTCGGAGAATGATCAAATAGTCTTATCTGGGGCTAATTTGTATAAAGCTTCAGCAAGTGGCGTAGATTACTATGCATAATTACAGAAAAGCGTTTTCACTTAGCTTAATCAAGGATATAGTTGAGTATATAAACTGTTAAAACGTTAAGGATTGTTCATGGCAGATGAAGCAAAAGAAAAAGATTTAGAATTAGACAATTCTGGCAAAAAGAAAAAAATAATTATTATTGGTGCCGTCGTTGCTATTTTAGCCATTGGCGGCGGAGCCTTTATGTTTTTAGGTGGTGAGCCTGAAGTGAGTCAAGCTGAATTAGACGCAGCACTCAACTCTGGTGGCGCTGAAGCATCAGCGGATGGCAGTAGTGCAGCGCCGACAACAGGTGCGAGTGCCGGTACTGCTTTGTATGTGCCAATGCCAAGACCTTTTAGGTTTAATGTTCCCGGCGCGGCACGAGACAGATTTGTTGAAATTAGAGTGCAATTGTTAGTGCGCGGCGCTGATAATGAGGAAGCCGCGAAAAAACATGTGCCATTAATTGAAAGTACTTTATTGGCTGTATTTTCTCAATCAAATGCTGATGATTTAGCGACAAGTGCTGGTAAAACATCGTTAAAACAAAAGTCTTTAGCTGAAGTGCACAAAATTATGACGGACGTTGCGGGAAGCAACATTGTTGAAAAAGTATTATTTACTGGTTTTGTAATGCAGTAGTGCAAAAATCCTATTGAGTAACGGCACGTAACAAGTGCTTAATCGTTTTATATGAGCTAATAAAGAGACTATCAAGTGAGTGACTTATTATCGCAAGACGAAATTGACGCGCTTTTACATGGTGTTGATGAAGTTGAAGAAGAAGAAGTAGTAGAGGACTTTGCTGAAGAGCAAGGTACCAGTGACTATGACTTTTCTTCACAAGATCGTATTGTGCGCGGTCGAATGCCTACGCTTGAAATGGTTAATGAGCGTTTTGCTCGTCATATGCGAATTAGTTTATTTAATATGATGCGCAGAACGGCAGAAGTTTCTATCAATGGTATTCAAATGATCAAATTCGGTGAATATGTTCACACCTTATTTGTACCTACCAGTTTGAATATGGTGCGATTTAGACCGCTAAAAGGCACAGGTCTTATCACGATGGAAGCTCGGTTAGTGTTTATATTAGTGGATAACTTTTTTGGTGGTGACGGTCGTTATCATGCCAAAATTGAAGGCCGTGAATTTACACCAACAGAACGTCGTATTATTCAAATGTTATTAAAACTTATTTTTGAGGACTATAAAGAAGCATGGTCGCCTGTAATGGACGTTTCTTTTGAGTACCTTGATTCTGAGGTAAACCCTTCAATGGCAAATATTGTCAGCCCAACTGAAGTGGTGGTGATCAGCTCATTTCATATTGAACTAGATGGTGGTGGCGGTGATTTCCATGTGGCTTTGCCATATTCAATGTTAGAGCCGATACGTGAATTACTTGATGCTGGTGTGCAAAGTGATAAAGAAGACACGGATATGCGTTGGTCTAAAGCGCTACGTGATGAAATTTTAGATGTGCCAGTTCAACTTTCAACAAAATTCTTAGAAGTGGATATCCCGCTTACTAAAGTGATGAGTCTTGAAGCTGGTGATATTATTCCAATTGAAATGCCAGAACATATTACTGTCTTAATAGAAGACCTACCAAGCTTTAGAGCGAAACTTGGCAGAAGCCGTGACAATGTTGCATTACAAATCAAAGAAAAAATTAAACGTCCTGAGTCGGTTAAAAATGAACTTACTATCTTAACGAAAGGTGGTAAACGATTAGACAGTGACGCCGAATTACATCTGTTAGAAGATGATTTAGAGTATTAGAAAGAGGCAAAAGCATGAGTGATGAAGAAAACGAAGATCTAAGCATGTGGGATGAAGCGATGGATGAACAAGCCGATGCTGAAGCTGAGCCAGTTGAACTGGATGAACTTCAGGACGAAGATGTTCCTATTACCGGCGACGAGAAACGTAAATTAGATGCGATACTCGATATTCCTGTTACTATTTCGATGGAAGTAGGTAGAAGTCATATTAGCATTCGTAATTTATTACAATTAAATCAAGGCTCTGTGGTTGAGTTAGATCGAGTCGCGGGTGAAGCATTAGACGTCATGGTTAATGGTACGTTAATCGCTCATGGTGAAGTGGTTGTAGTGAATGATAAATTTGGTATTCGGTTAACGGATGTTATTAGCCAAATTGAGCGAATTAAAAAGCTTAAATAGATGTGATTTATCCAATTATCTTATGCGGTTATTTGTAAAGGGGAATGTGATTAAAGGTTTTAATATCAACTTAATGTGCTCATTATTGATGGTTACTTCGATAAATATTTTTGCTCAAGAAGAAACCGTTGAAGTGGGTAAACACGCTAATCCAAATTTAGATGCCATGAGTATGATTGCTTCTTTGCTCATGGTTTTGGCGGTCATTATTGTTAGCGCTTGGATATTAAAGAAGTTTAATCTTGCCAATAAATCTGTATCTGGCATGCAGGTTATTTCAAGCCTACCGTTAGGGCATAAAGAGAAATTAGTGGTGGTTCAAATTGCTGATGACCAATTATTATTAGGTGTCAGTGGTCAACAAATTAGTTTAATTAAAACATTAGACAAACCACTAGAAGTTAGTCGTCCACTTTCCCCTCATTTAAGCCGAACGTTTGATCGTTTTATGGCTAAAAAATCAAATGTTTCCGCTGTTGATGCATCCGCCACAAATGAAAGTGTGACAAATAAACCAGCAGAAAATAATTCATCGTCGAATGTCTAGAAATTAAGGCTAATCATCATTATGTTAAATAAAGTTTTACCAAGAAGCGTTACCGGCAAAAAAATTACGCCTATCTATCTGGTTTACTTTATTGTTATTGCTTGTTTTATGTTTGCTTCATCTGCATTTGCAGCCGATGATTTATCTATGTCAGCATTGAAATTAACGACGAATCCTGACGGTTCACAAGAATATTCGGTTACCCTACAAATACTTATTTTTATGACAGCTTTGGGGTTTATTCCCGCGGCTGTAATTATGATGACATCTTTCACTCGTATTATTGTCGTGATGTCAATTTTACGTCAAGCATTTGGTTTACAACAAACACCTTCAAATCAAGTTATTATTGGCCTAACGTTATTTATGACGCTTTTTATTATGACACCTGTTTATAATAAAATTAATGAAACGGCTATTCAGCCTTATTTAGCTGAGCAAATGACTTCCGTTCAAGCATTAGATTCAGCCAAAGTGCCACTTCGCGCATTTATGCTTGAACAAACTCGTTTGAAAGACTTAGATACCTTAGCGCAAATGGCAGGAATTACGAGTGTTGATAAGCCAACTGATTTACCGATGACCGTTATTATTCCTGCTTTTGTTATCAGTGAGTTAAAAACGGCATTTCAAATCGGGTTTATGCTATTTATTCCTTTTTTAATCATCGATTTAGTCGTAGCCAGTATTTTAATGGCGATGGGTATGATGATGTTATCTCCAATGATAGTTTCATTACCTTTTAAACTAATGCTGTTTGTGCTAATTGATGGGTGGAACTTGGTGATAGGTACTCTCGCCACTAGTTATGGTATGGGAGTCACGTAATGAGTCCAGAGGTCTTTGTTGATATTCTTCGTGATGCACTTTTTCTTGTGATTGTTCTGGTTAGTGCGGTAATAGTACCAAGTTTAATTGTTGGTTTAATTGTTGCTGTTTTTCAAGCTGCAACCTCAATTAACGAACAAACATTAAGTTTTTTACCTCGACTGATTGTCACATTATTAGCACTCATTATTGGTGGGCATTGGTTGGTACAAAAGTTAATGGATTACTCTATTCGATTAATCACTAGCATTCCTAGTGTTGTTAGTTGATCAGAGATAATAGCTGATGGAATTTTCAGAAGCAGTTATTAATCAGTATCTCGCAGATTTTCTACTTCCTTTATCTCGCGTGTCTGCGTTAATTATGTCTATGATGGGCTTTGGTGCTAAATCCATCCCACGTAATATTAAGGTATATCTTTCAATCGCCATTACTGTTGCAATTATGCCGGCGATCCCGCCAACAAATATTGGCACCTTATTTTCTTTGCAAACGGCGCTCTTAGTTGCTGAGCAAACCATTATCGGTGTGATGCTTGGTTTAGTGACAATTATGGTGGTGAATACTTTTACCATGGCAGGACAAATTATTGCTATGCAAACCGGTTTAGGTTTTGCCTCTTTGGTTGATCCGGCAAGTGGTATGAATGTGCCTGCGGTAGGGCAGTTTTTCTTAATCCTCTCAACATTGCTTTTTTGGATAATGGACGGACATTTAGCTTATTTGCAATTTGTGGTCGCAAGTTTTGAAACCATGCCTATTCCGATGGAATCATTTAATTCTATGAAATTTAAAGAAGTGGTTGAATGGGGCGGTTGGATGTTTGCCACAGCACTTTCTTTATCAATGGCACCTTTAACTGCAATGTTACTCATTAATTTTTCTTTTGGTATTATGACCAGAGCAGCACCTCAGCTGAACATTTTTGCTATCGGCTTTCCAATCACTATGTGTTCAGGCTTGTTAATTATGTGGTTGACTATGGGTAATTTTTTAACGCATTTTGAAGCACAATGGCAACGAGCACTCGATTTTAGCTGTTATCTTATTGATTGTGAGGTGCCTTAATGGCTGAGTCAGATAGTGGTGAAAAAACCGAAGAACCAACCGCAAAAAAAATGGCGGATGCGCGAAGCAAAGGTCAAATAGCCCGTTCTAAAGATTTAGGGACTATGTTTGTGTTGGTCAGTAGTGCTATTGCTTTAATGATTATGGGTGATGCGTTAGTAGAAAGCCTTTCGCATATTATGAAAAATCAATTTAGTTTATCGCGCGAAGAAATCATGGATGTTAATGCTTTATTTGGCGAAGTCAGAAAAAATGTCGCATTAATTTTTAGTCCTTTACTTTGGATTTTTGCCATTGTTATTGTTGCCGCATTTGTAGGCAATACTATGTTAGGTGGGATCAGCTGGTCATGGGAAGCTATGATGCCAAAAGCAAGCAGAATGTCTCCTATAGCTGGTTTTAAAAGAATGTTTGGCTTAAAAGCTTATGTTGAGTTATTTAAGTCATTATTGAAATTTTTTGTGGTTTTTTTCTCGGCCTATTTATTATTAACAGGCTTATTTGAGCAAATTTTATCACTCAGTATTGAAGCTATCCCTTCTAATTTTTCTCATGCCGTTGATCTATTGCTATGGATGTTTCTTACTCTGGGTTTATCTTTGATTATCATTGTTATTGTTGATGCCCCTTATCAAAAATGGTCTCACAATAAAGAACTTAAAATGACCAAACAAGAAATTAAAGATGAACATAAAAGCTCAGAAGGTAGCCCGGAAAATAAAGGACGAATTAAGCGAACGCAATATGAAATGTCGCAGCGTCGTATGATGGCAGAAGTACCAAATTCTGATGTGGTGATCACAAATCCTACCCATTTTTCAGTCGCATTAAAATATGATGCCGCCCAAGGTGGCGCGCCTCAACTGATCGCAAAAGGGGTTGACGAAATGGCAATACATATTCGCACCATTGCCAAAGAACATGGTGTTGAAATTATTGCTTCTCCTGCCCTCGCTCGCTCACTTTATTACACCGCGGAAGTCAATGAAGATATCCCCGAAGAGTTATTTGGTGCAGTAGCACAAGTGCTGGCGTTTATTTTTCAATTAAATGCTCATAAAAGTGGCAAAGCTAAGCGTCCCATTCCATTAGCGAAAAACCTACCCATTCCCGATGATTTTAAGTATTAAGTTTGAGTGTCGATATAAGCAATTATAATTTGCAGCGACTTTTGGTATAACTATTGCTCTGCCATGGTATGTGTCAAAAAATTATCATGTAAATTAAATGCAACTAGTCGCTCATTTAAATCAATTAAAACAAAAAAAGTTTAGTTTCCTCTCTGGACTCGGCACACCGATACTAGTCATGGCAGCTTTGGGTATGGTGATATTGCCAATGCCTGCTTTTTTACTCGATATTCTTTTTTCCTTTAATATTGCACTTTCTTTGGTGGTCTTGTTGATCACTGTATATACATTAAAACCTTTAGAATTCGGTTCTTTTCCGGCAGTGTTATTGATCGCAACCATTTTACGATTGGCATTAAACGTCGCTAGTACACGAGTAGTGTTACTGGAAGGTCATGAAGGTCCTGATGCGGCAGGTAAGGTCATTCAAGCCTTTGGTTCAGTTGTTATTGGTGGTAATTACGCCGTTGGTTTAGTGGTTTTCATCATATTAATTATCATCAACTTTGTTGTAGTTACTAAAGGTGCCGGCAGAATTGCAGAAGTTACAGCTCGATTTACCCTAGATGCGATGCCAGGTAAGCAAATGGCCATTGATGCCGATTTAAATGCGGGATTCATTAATGCTGATCAAGCAAGAGAGCGACGGATTGAAATTACCAGTGAAGCTGACTTTTACGGTTCAATGGATGGTGCGAGTAAATTTGTTAAAGGGGATGCCATTGCTGGTATTTTAATCTTATTTATCAATATTGTTGGTGGTTTAGTTATTGGCATGATCCAACATGATTTAGATTTTGATAGTGCCGTAGAAATTTATACGTTATTGACGATTGGGGATGGCTTAGTTGCACAAATACCCGGCTTACTGCTTTCTGTTGGTACAGCTATTGTTGTGACCCGTCAAAATACAAGCGAAGATATGGGATCACAAGTCAGTGGTCAATTAGGGCAAGAAAAGTCGTTATATATTGCCGCTAGCGTTATGTTTATTATGGGGATTGTTCCTGGTATGCCTCATGTAGCGTTTTTAATGTTTGCTGCATTGATTGCCGGTGGTGCTTTCTTCAGTAGTAAATTTAAAGCGGCGAAAGCTATCGATATCGCAAAACAAAAAGAAGCCGCTCAAATTGAAACGAAACAGCAAGAAGCCGAAGTAAAAGACTTAGGCTGGGATGACGTTAATCATGTTGATATTGTCGGTTTAGAGATAGGTTATCGCTTAATTCCACTGGTTGATAAATCACAAGGTGGCGAGTTACTAAACCGTATTAAAGGGGTACGTAAAAAGCTATCGCAAGAGTTTGGTTTTCTGGTGCCTGCTGTACATATTCGCGATAATTTAGATCTTGACCCAAATACTTATCAAATATCCTTAATGGGAGTTACGGTTGGTGAAGCGGAAATTAGGCATGATCATGATTTAGCAATTAACCCAGGTCAGGTTTATGGCAAACTAGAGGGGATTGCGACGAAAGATCCCGCGTTTGGTTTAGACGCTGTTTGGATCACACATGCTCAGCGCGACCAGGCTCAAGCACTAGGTTATACCGTCGTAGATTCTGCAACGGTTCTGGCAACACATTTAAGTCAAATTCTTACTAATAATGCATCGCAATTATTAGGACACGAAGAAGTACAGAACATCTTAGATATTTTAGGCAAAAACTACCCTAAATTAATTGAAGGATTGATCCCAGATATTTTAACTTTAGGTACTATCGTTAAAGTTTTACAAAACTTAATGAACGAAGGCGTTGCTATTCGTGATATGCGCAGCATTATTCAAACGTTAGTGGAGTACGGACCTAAGAGTCAAGATCCTGAAGTCTTAACCGCGGCAGTGCGGATCACTCTACGCAAGTTTATTGTTCAAGAATTAGTTGGGCCTGAAGTTGAAGTGCCTGTCATAACTTTGTCACCAGAGTTGGAACAGATGTTGCACCAGTCAATGCAAATGGCAGGTGACGATGGCGCAGGTATTGAACCAGGCTTAGCAGAACGATTACAAACGTCTTTAACTGATGGAGCACAGCAACAAGAATTGGCAGGAGATACTCCAATATTGTTGACCTCAGGAATTTTAAGAACGGTACTCGCTAAGTTTGTAAAATATACCATCCCTGGTTTGAGAGTTATTTCGTATCAAGAAATACCGGATGACAAACAAATTAAAATTGTTAGCTCAATTGGCCAGTAATCATCTGTATAACGAAGTTAGGTAATAGCCGTTAAGTATTCGGTAAGGGGTTTTCCGTGAAGATTAGACGTTTTGTAGCAAAAGATATGAGAACGGCTTTAGAGCAAATTAAGCACGAACTAGGTGTGGATGCTGTTATCATGTCAAATAAAAAAATTCCTGAAGGTGTCGAATTAATGGCGGCGGTTGACTATGGTCAGCAAGCCCCTACAGCAACGAGCGAAAATACTAATACTCAAGAAAGTTCTCCTGCTCAGGCATCAGTGCAATCAAGAGATATTGAAAATGACGTGGTTTCTCTTTCTACCAGTAACAATTTAAAACAACCTTTGTCTAACGAACAACCACCAGCAGCTGGGGGTGATAGTTTATCTGCCTTGCTACAACGTAAAGTGCAACGTGAGCAAGCTAGTCAACAAGCGAATGAACAAACGAATTTAGATCAACAAGACATTGAGCAGCAGTTAAAAAGCTTCACTGATAGATTAGAGCAAGGTTCGCTTTACACATCGCATAAAGCAGATCAACCTGCGGCGTCTGCAATGTCAAATAATCAGCAACCTATTACTCAAAATGATCAACAAGCGACTAGCGTACCCTTAGAAAATCATCAAGCGTCGGGTATTAGTCCTTCAGCTAATAATCATAGTGCTGCGAGTGGTGTTTCAGATGAAGTGGAAAAGATGCGCAAAGAGATGGCGTCAATTAGAGAGCTGCTTGAGCATCAAGTTTCTGGCTTAATGTGGCAAGACATGGCAAAGAAAGATCCATGCAAAGCATTAATGGTGAACCGACTATTGAATATTGGTCTGAACGAACAAGTAGCCGATCAAATCGCAAGTGCCATTCCTGTTCACAATAATGAAGAACAAGCTTGGGAAACTGCTAAACAATTATTATCTCAACAATTAAATACCACCAATAATGATATTATTCATCGTGGTGGAGTGGTTTCGCTTGTTGGGCCTACCGGTGTTGGAAAAACCACAACCATTGCGAAATTAGCGGCACGCTTTGCTCAAATTCATGGTGCGGATAAAGTGGCAATGATCTCTACAGATAGCTATCGAATTGCAGGTTTTGAGCAGCTTTCAACTTATGGACGTATCATTGGTTGTCAAGTAAAGCTAGCTAAAGATGCAAAAGCGTTAGATACTCTGTTAGAGCAATATTCAGATAAAAAATTAGTATTAATTGATACCGCAGGAATGGGGCAACGAGATATGCGTCTTTCTGAACATTTAACCACGCTAATGGCAAATTCTCGTGTTAGAATTCGTAATTATTTAGTGCTTGCCGCAAATACTCAGCAACGTGTGATGCAAGAAAATGTTGAACGGTTTAAAAAAGTACCATTAGCGGGGGCAATTTATACTAAACTTGATGAAAGTCTTAGTATTGGCGAAATCATTGCAACTTCTATTCAAAATGGTTTAGCAATAGGTTATCTTACTGATGGACAAAGAGTTCCTGAAGATATTAAAGTTGCAAATGCTGAAAAATTAGTTACGCTTGCAGATAGACTAGCAACAAAAGTAAACTGCCAAAATACCTGGCGGCCTATGCCAGCAAGTCATGCGGTTAGTATGTAAATATTATCGAAGAATATATTGAGCAATTAGAGATAAAAATTAATGATAGATCAGGCGAGTGGCTTACGAAAAATGCAAGAAAATAATCAAATAAAAGTCATAGCAGTTTCTGGTGGTAAAGGTGGCGTAGGCAAAACCAATGTCTCATTAAATACTTCAATTGCAATGGCGCAATTGGGGAAACGAGTTTTAGTTTTAGATGCCGATTTAGGCCTTGCCAATGTTGATGTTATGCTTGGTTTAAGAGTTCAACGTAACCTCTCTCATGTGTTATCAGGTGAATGTGAACTTGATGATATTATTATTAAAGGCCCTGCTGGCATCAATATAATTCCTGCTACGTCGGGTACTCAATCAATGGTCGATTTAACGCCATCTGAGCATGCGGGTTTAATTCGTGCCTTTAGTGATATGCGCACACAATTTGACGTACTTGTCGTTGATACCGCTGCGGGTATATCTGATATGGTGTTAAGTTTTACTCGCGCGGCCCAAGACGTCTTGTTAGTGGTGTGTGATGAGCCAACCTCTATTACTGATTGTTACGCGTTAATGAAATTACTAAGCCGTGACCACGATGTATTTAAATTCAAAGTTGTCGCCAATATGGTTAGAAGTTCAAAAGAAGGACAACAGCTTTTTGCAAAACTATCTAAAGTGTCTGACAGATTTTTAGATGTAGCATTAGATTTAGTAGGCGTTATCCCTTTCGATGAAAATATTCGTAAATCAGTAAGAAAACAGCAAGCAATTGTTGAAGCGTTCCCAGACTCTCCTGCAGCTAGAGCTTTTAAAGCATTAGCAAGTAAAATTATCAAATGGCCAATCCCTCACCATCCATCAGGCCATCTGGAGTTTTTCATCGAGCAGTTATTAGAAAGTTAATATTTTTCAGAACTTAGTCAAAAGAGCGGACTATTTTGGTAAAAGCTAATACTTATAATGTTCAAATAGATAAAAGCGCGTTGCTTGAACAGCACACCGTTTTAGTCAAACGTATTGCCTATCATTTATTGGCAAGACTCCCCGCAAGTGTCATTGTCGATGACCTTATTCAATCTGGTATGATTGGTTTACTTGAAGCTGCAAATAATTTTGATGCTACTAAAGGTGCGAGCTTTGAAACATTTGCTGGCATTCGAATTCGTGGCGCCATGTTAGATGAAATACGCCGTGGTGATTGGACTCCACGCTCAGTACATAAAAATAGTCGTATGGTCAGTGAGGCAATTAAAGCATTAGAAGCTGAACTTGGACGTGATGTTACTGATATTGAAGTTGCTGAAAAACTTGATATTTCGCTAAATGAGTACCATCATATTCTTAGTGAGGTCAGTTCAGGTAAAATAATAGGTATTGATGACCTTGGTGTAAGTGAAGATGTTATTCAATCTTTTGAAGATAAAAACAGTAATGACCCTTATGAGGACATTGAACAAATTATCTTTAAAAAAGCGTTAGCCGAATGCATTACTACTTTACCCGAGCGAGAAGCTTTAGTACTGTCACTATACTACGATGAAGAATTGAATTTACGCGAAATTGGCCAAGTTCTCGATGTAAGTGAATCAAGAGTAAGTCAAATTCATAGTCAAGCATTGCATCGATTAAAAGCACGTATGCAATCTTGGCAAAGTTAAGTACAATGTATACTTATAGTTTTAGGTTTTAAAAATTTTGAATGATCTCCCTGGAGGGTGCCTTGGATAAAAATATGAAAGTTCTTGTTGTTGACGACTTTTCAACAATGAGACGTATAGTTAAAAATTTATTACGTGATTTAGGGTTCACTAACATTCAAGAAGCTGATGATGGTAGTACTGCATTACCTATGCTTAAAGAAGGTGAATTTGATTTTGTGGTAACCGACTGGAATATGCCAGGTATGCAAGGCATTGACCTACTTAAAGCGATTCGAGCTGATGAGAAGTTATTGCACATTCCCGTATTAATGGTAACTGCAGAAGCTAAAAAAGAACAGATAGTTATGGCAGCCCAAGCGGGTGTAAATGGCTATATTGTTAAACCATTTACTGCAGCAACGTTAAAAACTAAGCTTGATAAAATTTTTGAACGCTTAGGATAAATGGCACTCTCTGTCAGGTAAGGATGTTGCATGAGTAAAGATAATGGTGTCCATGTTTCTTTGGAACAAGCTAAGCTGCTTGTTGAATACTTAGAAACAGAGCAGCAAGATAAAGCTGATGATTTAATAGCTGAAATTCAGAATCCTATTAATACAGAATTATTTGCTGAAATAGGTAAGTTAACACGTCAACTTCATGATTCACTCATGAACTTTCAAGTTGATTCTCGTTTGAATGACCTTGCTAATGCTGATATTCCTGATGCGAAAGAACGACTTAATTATGTTATAACTCGCACAGAAGAAGCAGCAAACAAAACCATGGATGCTGTAGAGTCAATATTCCCTGTTGTTGATAATATTCAAGCGCAAGTGAAAGCGGTTAATCCTCTCTGGGATAAATTAATGAATAATGATTTGTCGGTAACAGAGTTTAAAGTCTTATGTAAAGATATAGATGGCTTACTAAAGACTACCGACCGTGATACAGCACATATGCACGCTTTAATGACTGACGTACTCATGGCTCAAGATTTCCAAGATTTAACTGGGCAAGTGATACGTAAAGTAATCGACTTAGTAAGAGAAGTTGAAGATAGTTTAATTAATATGTTAACAGCATTTGGTATTACTTCTGATCAGGCTGGCGAAATCGCGAAGCCTAAAGTAGGTGAAAACTTAGTGGAAGGCCCAATTGTTAATACAAAAGAACGAGATGATGTTGTCGCAGACCAAGACGACGTTGATGATCTTTTATCTAGTTTAGGTTTTTAATAGGAGTTGCTGGATGTCTTATGAAGCAGATGAAGAAATTCTTCAGGATTTTTTAATCGAAGCTGGTGAAATACTTGAAAGTTTATCTGAGCAACTTGTAGAACTAGAAAATGATCCAGACAATGCCGATTTACTGAATGCGATTTTTAGAGGATTTCACACAGTTAAAGGTGGTGCAGGGTTTTTAGCGTTAACAGAACTTGTTGATGTTTGTCATGGTGCTGAGAATATTTTCGATTTGCTGCGTAACGGTCAACGCTCAGTAAGCTCGGAACTAATGGATGTTATTTTACAAGCATTAGATACGATTAACGATATGTTTGCTTTAGTTCAAGCGAGAGAACCTTTAGTTGCAGCTGAAGCAGAATTACTTGCTGAATTACACCGTTTAAGTACTCCTGAAGGAGCCGAACCTGAAGTAGCTAGTGAACCAGAGCCAGTTGTTGACGTTGAAACTCCAACCGCTGCGGAATCTTCCTCAAATGATGAAATGAGTGAAGATGAATTTGAACGTTTGTTGGATGAATTACATGGTGGTTCTACTCCGGCAAAACCCGTTGTAACGTCAAGCGATAGCAATGAAATTTCAGATGATGAATTTGAAAGTTTACTTGATGAACTTCATGGTCAAGGCGCTTTTTCTCCAGATATTGAGAGTAATGCGGCTTCAACGTCGTCTAATGCTACGAAGTCATCAAATGAAATTGATGATGATGAATTTGAAAGTTTACTTGATGAATTACATGGTCAAGGAAAAGCACCACAAAATACGACTAAAGCTCCAGCTCCCAAGCCAGTTGAGAAACCAGTAGCTGCAGCAAAACC
This sequence comes from Colwellia sp. 1_MG-2023, assembly GCF_030546755.1. Lineage (GTDB taxonomy): Bacteria > Pseudomonadota > Gammaproteobacteria > Enterobacterales > Alteromonadaceae > Thalassotalea_H. The sequence goes on along the minus strand of NZ_JAUOPE010000001.1, from coordinate 256,294 downwards.
TGCTCCAACTCCTGCAGCAAAACCCGCTGCTCCAAAAGCACCAGCCAAAAAAGCAACAGATAAAAAACCGGCGCCAACAGCATCACAAGGCGAAACAACCGTTCGTGTTGATACACAACGTTTAGATCAAATTATGAATATGGTTGGTGAGTTAGTATTAGTGAGAAATCGCTTAACTAGTTTGGGCATGACGAAAGAAGATGAAGAATTAACTAAAGCAGTGTCTAATTTAGATGCTGTCACTACAGACCTGCAAGGTGCTGTAATGAAAACTCGTATGCAGCCAATTAAGAAAGTTTTTGGTCGTTTCCCTCGAGTTGTACGTGACTTAGCGAGAAGTTTAAATAAAGAAATTAAATTAATTCTTGAAGGTGAAGAAACAGATTTAGATAAAAACCTCGTTGAGGCTTTAGCTGATCCGCTTGTGCATTTAGTTAGAAACTCAGTTGATCATGGTATTGAAGAACCTGATAAAAGGGAAGCCACGGGTAAACCAAGAGAAGGTACTGTGGTCTTGTCTGCTTCTCAAGAAGGTGATCATATCTTATTAACGATAAGAGATGACGGCGCAGGTATGAATGCCGAGAAGTTAAAAGAAATAGCTATTGAAAGAGGCGTTTTAGATGCTGATGCTGCGAATCGCATGTCTGACTCTGATGCGTTTAATTTAATTTTTGCCCCAGGTTTTTCTACGAAAACAGAAATTTCAGAAGTATCTGGACGTGGTGTTGGTATGGATGTGGTGAAAACTAAAATCACCCAACTCAATGGCACGGTAAATATTGATTCTGAGATGGGTGTTGGTACCGTTTTAGAAATAAAAGTACCATTAACATTGGCTATTTTACCAACTTTAATGGTGATTGTTGGTGAGCAAACGTTTGCCTTGCCGTTAGCCGGCGTAAATGAAATATTCCATTTAGACTTAACCAATACCAATTTGGTTGATGGTCAATTAACTATCATTGTTCGAGAGAAAGCGATTCCTTTATTTTATTTAGATCAATGGTTAGTTAAAGGCTGTGATGATAAACCTAAAGATAAAGGTCATGTTGTTATTGTTCAATTAGGCGCACAGCAGATTGGTTTTGTTGTAGACAGTTTAATTGGCCAAGAAGAGGTTGTAATTAAACCTTTAGATAGACTTTTACATGGCACTCCTGGTATGGCAGGGGCAACGATTACAAGTGATGGTGGTATCGCGCTCATTATCGATGTTCCAAGCATGCTGAAGTATTACGCAAAAAAATCCATCGTAAATAAAAAATTGCGTTCATAATTGCTAATAAAGCACGTTTAAAGAGATGATAAATGGCCTATAAGGTTTTGGTTGTTGACGACTCCAGTTTTTTCCGCCGTCGAGTAAGTGATATTCTCAATAGTGACAGAAACTTAACGGTCATTGATGTTGCAGTGAATGGCTTGGAAGCGGTTAAAAAAGCAAAAGAGTTAAAGCCTGATGTCATTACCATGGACATTGAAATGCCTTTGCTTAATGGTATTGAAGCCGTTAAGCAAATTATGGCAAATTCGCCTACCGCTATTTTAATGTTTTCATCTTTAACACATCAAGGAGCTAAAGCGACTCTAGAAGCGTTAGACGCCGGAGCATTAGACTTTTTACCTAAAAAGTTTAATGAAATTGCTAAAACATCGGGAGATGCTGGCAGCGTATTAAAGCAAAGAGTTTTAGAGTTAGCGAGCAAGAAAGGTGGGAGGGCAACACGTTCTTCTTTCAAAAAAGAAACACCACCGGTTAAAAGTATTAGAAGTGCAACCTCAACTAATACGATAAATGACATTAAAAAACCTATAAGTCGAACAAGTTCTTTTAGTAAAGCTTCGGGTAAAGCTTATAAGTTACTAGCGATAGGTACTTCAACTGGCGGTCCTGTCGCTTTACAAAAAATATTAACTCAATTGCCGAGTGATTTTCCTTTGCCAATTATTATGGTTCAACATATGCCAGCCGCTTTTACCAAAGCGTTTGCTACTCGGTTGAACTCTTTATGTAAAATCACGGTAAAAGAAGCTGAAGATGGAGATATCCTTAAAGCCGGTTGCGCATACTTAGCACCAGGTGGTAAGCAGATGGTACTTGAGGGAAAAGAGACGAATCCTAGAATTAAAATTTTAGAAGATGATTCTGCTCGAATAGCTTTTAAACCAAGTGTTGATATAACTTTTGGTTCTACTTCAAAAATATTTTCCGATAATGTTTTAGCTATAATATTAACGGGCATGGGTTCTGATGGCCGAGATGGCTCAAGAATGTTAAAAAGCAAAGGATCTGTTATTTGGTCTCAGAATGAAGAAACATGTGTTGTATATGGCATGCCACAAGCTGTAGCAAATGCAGGGATTTCATCGCTTGAATTACCTTTACTTGAGTTTTCTAAAGCTATTTTAAAAGAAATAAATTATCGATAGCTTTGATTTTTAATTTAATAACTTAATAGGTGAACTTTTGGTTGTTTGGACAGTAGCAAATCAAAAAGGTGGTGTCGGTAAGACTACTTCAACGATCTCGTTAGGTGGTTTATTAGCCGAACGTGGCAAAAAAGTTTTATTAGTTGATACTGATCCACATGCATCCCTTAGTTATTATTTTGGTATTGAATCAGAAGATCTTGAACTAAGTGTTTATGATTTATTTGTACAAGTGTCGACGAAAGAACAAATCATGCAAACGCTTTGCCCAACCGCATACAAAAATATTGATATCTTGCCAGCTACTATGGGGTTAGCAACGTTAGATAGATCTTTAGGTGCGAAAGGGGGCATGGGACTAGTTCTTAAAAAAGCCATTCAAAAATTATCAGATGAATACGATTATGTATTAATGGATTGTCCGCCTGTTTTAGGGGTTTTGATGGTAAATGCACTGGTTGCATCCGATAGAATAATTGTTCCAGTGCAAACGGAATTTCTTGCTCTGAAAGGCCTAGATAGAATGATGAAAACTATGGAAATAATGCAAGGTGAGCAACAAAAACCCTTTATATATACCATTATTCCAACCATGTTTGACAAAAGAACTAAAGCATCTTTACTTGCTTATAAAAAATTACAAGATTTATATGGCGAAGCTGTTTGGAATGGCGTTGTGCCAATAGACACCAACTTTAGAAACGCAAGCAATATTCAACGCGTTCCTTCAGATTTTTCACCGTCAAGTCGTGGCGTATTAGCGTATAAAAATCTGCTAGACTATTTAATTAAACTTCAAAAAAGAATGAGCTAATTATTTATGAAGAAGTCATTAGCTGCGAGCCAAAAATTAATGCAAAACTATCTGTCAGAATTAATGACAGAGGATGAAGAGCTTTCTATCAAGCCTGAAAGTGAAGCGATTACTCAATCGCTAGAAAAAGAAAAGCTCGATAAATTATTGCAACAAGCTAGTGTAGCTAAAACCATAGATAACTCGAAACTTGATGTGATCACCTCGGTTAAATCTGAAAATAAAGTGATTGAACCACCACAGGCAAAAATAGCAGATAAAGTGGTACCAGAGGTTGAAGTTAAAGCGGAAGTTGAAGCAGAAACTCAGATCCAAACGAAAAAGAGTTTGGCAGAATTTAAAATTGACCCTGATAAAAACTATCGAAAAGGTAGTTTTCAGGCGATGTTTTTTGATGTTGCGGGGCTAATAGTTGCAGTACCGCTTATTGAACTTGGCGGCATTCATAACGTTGATAAAATTAACAGCTTAATGGGCAAACCTGATTGGTTTAAAGGGGTTATGCTTCATCGTGAAGAAAAAATCAATGTGGTAGATACCGCATTATGGGTAATGCCGGAAAAATGTAACCAAACGCTAAAAGATTCGCTAAACTATCAATATATTATCATGTTAAATAATAGTCATTGGGGATTGATGGCCGAAAATTTAATTGATACGGTTACTTTAGAACACGAGGATGTAAAGTGGTTAGAGGGGGCAACGAAGAGGCCTTGGCTAGCCGGTTTAGTGAAAGAGCGGATGTGCGCCTTGTTAGATGTTGACGCATTAATCCATATGCTCGAAGAAGGTGCAAATATAAATCAGTCAACACATTAATATTTATAGAATTAATATTAAAAAGTTGAACGATAGACTATATTAATAATAATCTAGTATAAAAGTGAATAACTTTAAGAGGCAAGCGGTATGTCTGACGAAAGACGCAGTGCAAATGATAATGTTGATACCAATGATGAAGTATTACAATGGGTAACATTTAAATTAGACAGTGAAACATATGGTATTAATGTAATGCAGGTACAAGAAGTATTGCGTTATACCGAAATAGCTCCTGTTCCGGGGGCGCCATTGTATGTATTAGGGATCATTAATTTACGTGGTAATGTTGTTACTGTAATTGATACCCGTTCTCGATTTGGTCTCGAATCTTCAGAAGTTACCGATAATACCCGTATAGTTATTATTGAAGCAGAAAAGCAAGTTATAGGCATACTGGTAGACAGCGTTGCAGAAGTGGTTTATCTAAGAGCATCAGAAATTGATATCGCGCCGAATGTTGGTAATGATGAAAGCGCAAAATTCATTCAAGGTGTATCAAACAGGGAAGGTGAACTACTCATCTTAGTTGATTTGAATAAATTATTATCTGATGACGAATGGGATGAATTAAAACAATTCTAACTGATTAGGTTTTGTACTTTTCAGTGCAAAGCCTTCGAAATGAGTATGTTGAAAGAAGTTGCTTCTATGGATGTTTTAATGACTTATAGTCTTGTGTTTATTGCAATAGCACTAATTTTATACATACTCATTTTATTCAATAATAAAAAAAACGATGCCCGTTTTAACGCACTTGAAGTGCAAATTGAGAGCTATGAATTTATTATTAGCGAGCTAAAAGCAGCAAGTGAACAGCAGCAAATAAAACGGGAGGAAAAAGATTCAGCCTTGCAAGCATGGCAGTTAGAGCATCAGCAGATCAGTCAACAACTTGAACATCGTATAAAAGTACTGCAAGAAAAACTTTCCCAAACGAATGACGTTATAGAGCAAATTCAGCAACAACAACCAGAAGATAAACTTTATAGTCGTGCACAAAAAATGGTGAAATTGGGTGCTGATGTCGATGAACTTGTTCGTGAATGTGATTTACCACATGCAGAAGCCGAAATCTTAATCGCGATGCACAAACGAAAAAATAAATAATTTTACAATTTTTATCAACATTTTCACGATTTTTAAACATCAAAAAGTACCGAATAGCGTACTTGCATGATAAACTCCACTCCAAATTTTAGACGTACAATATTGAAGCAAGGAAAGATTGTTTTGTCTTTTGCCTTTTTAAAAAATATATCAACTACACTCAAGCTTTTTGCTGCTTTGTTTTTACTCGTACTAACGGGGTGTTCATCGACTCCAAAGGTTGAAAACAGCTCTACGGCGCCTTTAGATCCGCTTGAATCAATTAATAGACCATTTTGGGACTTTACCTGGGACTATGCTGATAAATACGTTTTAAAACCAACCTCGCAAGCTTATGTAGAATACGTCAATGAAGATGTTCGTACAGGTTTATTTAATATGGCAATGAACTTAAATGAACCCTCGTCAATCATTAATAATCTATTGCAAGGGAAATTTTCAGCAGCGGCGAAAAATACCGGGCGATTCGTTTTAAACTCAACAATCGGCTTATTGGGGATTTTTGATCCTGCAAGTGATTTTGGCTGGACAAGAGAACAAGAAGAGTTTGGTGAAGTGCTTGGTGTGTATGGCGTTGGAGATGGACCTTATTTAGTGGTACCTGCAATGGGACCCACATCAGTTAGAGAAGAAGTGGGTGATTACGTCGACCGATATTACTGGCCACTAGCAATTATCGATTTTTGGCCTAATTTATTAAGAGTCGGTGTTATTGGCCTTGAGCAAAGAGCTGCATTAGCAGACCAAGAGCAATTGATAAACGATTCTGTTGACTCATATGAGTTTGTTAAAAACGCTTACTTTCAAAATATGAAGTATAAAGTGTATGATGGTAACCCACCTATTGAAGTTGATGAAAGCGAAGAAGATTTAGAAGCTTTCATGGATGAGTTTGAAGAAATTGATTAATATTTTGTTATTAAATTAATTTAGTAATAAATAGTACCTTTTATAAGTTAAGTAACTTTTGGCGTGATAAATGATTAAAGTAAATAAGATTTTTAGTTTGTTTTTAGCTCTTTGTTTGAGTGTTATGTTGGTTGGTAAAATGCACGCGGCACAAATGCCAAGCAATATTACACCTCAGCAGCTTGAGCAATTTAAAAAATTATCACCAGCCCAGCAAAAATCATTAGCACAAAGCATGGGGATTAATTTTTCTGCTCTACAAAGTCAAATGTCGACCAATCAAAATAACAACACTGAACAAGAAGCGACATTGCAGCAATATTATCCAAGAGGCACTCAATTCGATGAATTTGGCAATCCAATTTTTGATAACCAATTTTCACCTGATACCGAGGAAGATGAAGAAAAGGGGCCTCAACCTTTCGGCTACGATGTTTTTGCCAATGCGCCTTTAACCTTTGCACCAACAATTGATATCGCAGTGCCAGAGTCTTATCTTATTGGTCCTGGTGACGTATTAACGGTACAAGTTTTTGGTAAAGAAAATAACAATTACGAATTAGAAATCAATCGAGAGGGACAAATTATCATACCTGAATTGGGTGCCTATTCGGTTATGGGAATGTCTTTCTTAGAAGTTAAAAAATACTTAGCAAGTCAAATAAATAATAAGATATTAGGGGTAGATACGATAATTACCTTGAGTGATTTACGCTCAATTAGAGTTTTTGTATTAGGGGAAGCATTTAAACCTGGCCCTTATGTGATGAACTCATTGTCGAGTATTACTCACGCAATCTTTGCTGCAGGTGGCATCAATGACATTGGTTCTTTAAGAAACATTCAATTAAAAAGAGCAGGAAAATTAATCACAACATTAGACTTATATGACTTATTAATTAAAGGCGATTCATCCAACGATTTAACTTTAAAGTCAGGTGATGTTGTTTTTATTAACCCTGTAGGAGATAGAATCACCATTGAAGGTGAAGTTACTCGTCCAGCAATCTATGAACTTTCAGATCATGATACGTTTAAATCTGCCTTATCTATGGCAGGTGGATTATTACCATCGGCATATCCCGCTTCTACCATCGTAGAAAGATTTAATGAAGAAAATCAAAGAGTTGTTCAAAGTGTTGATTTAACTGACAAAAACTCGCTAAATGGCACTGTAAAATCGGGAGATGTGATCCGAGTGATGAAAACATCAGATCTCTATGAAGATTCTATAACGGTTATTGGAGCGGTTGCCCGTCCAGGTCGTTATCAATGGAAAGAGAATCAAAAAATTTCTGATCTGATCCCAAATATACATGCATATTTAGAAGATGATGCTGATTTAACATACAGTTTAGTTATTCGTGAGAAAGACATTGGCAGAAATATTGAGGTGCTGCAATTTAGCTTGTTCGATGCTTTGAGTGATATTGAATCAAAAGAAAACCTGGAATTGCAGCCAAGAGATAAAATTGTTGTCTTTTCAAATATTGAAACTATTGCCTCAAATATTGATTCATTAGATGATTTTGCCTTAACAAAAACTGAACTCTTTGATTTAGAAAAAGAAAATGCTCAAGAGCAATATGAATCTAGAAAATTTTGGGAGCATTACAGTGATGAAGATTCAAGCACTTCGGTTAAAGTTCTAGATGAAGTTGGTCAAGCACAAGAAACGTTAAAACAGACTTATCAATCAATTGAAGAATTTGCTGGAGATACCAATAAAGAATTAGAAATTCGAGAGCTAGGTTTTTTCTCACGTAAACGATTATTAGCGCCTATTATCGAACAATTAAAACGTCAAGCGGCTTCAGGGCAACCGATACAGTTAGTCGAAGTTGATGGTGCGGTAAAATATCCTGGGCTTTATCCATTATCTAAAAATGGCCGAGTGAGTGATTTAATAAAAGCTTCAGGTGGCCTGAAAGAATCAGCTTATCTAATGAAGTCTGAGATTACACGAAACATTATTGTTGATGATAAAGCTGATAAAACGTCGATAAATTTTAAATTATCAGCCGCGTTAAATGGTAGTGAACATGATAATCATTTATTAGAAAGTAAAGACCGTATTAATGTACATCACATTCCTTCTTGGCAGGAAAACCATAATGTAGAACTAAAAGGTGAATTTAAATTCCCTGGAAAATACACCATTAAACGTGGCGAAACATTAGGGCAATTAATTGAGCGAGTTGGTGGTTTTACTGAGTTTGCCTATATAGAAGCGTCTTTATTTACTCGTGAAAAATTAAAACAGCTTGAATTAAAAAACCTGGTAAAAGTCTCTGAAAGTTTAAGAATGGAAATTGCCTCGAAAAACTTATCGCAACGTGAAGGCTCTGCTAACTTTGATTATAAACAAACTAGTCAATTACTTGCTGATCTAACAAACATAAAACCTATTGGTAGATTGGTCGTTGACTTACCGCTAATTACTTCAAATGCTGATGTTGATGTCACTTTGGAAGATGGAGATGTGTTGTATATCCCTTCTAAACAGAATTCAATTAACGTTGTAGGGCAAGTACAAGTTGCCTCTTCTCATATATATAAGCCAGGATTAACCGCTTTTGATTACGTAGATTTAAGTGGTGGCAATAAAAAACAAGCTGATGAAGACCGGATTTATGTCATAAAAGCTAATGGTGCAGTAGAAATTCCTAATGATAGTAATTGGTTTGAATCTAATGACAATAGCTTAAAACCAGGTGATACGGTTGTTGTTCCATTAGATTCTTATTACATGGAAGACTTGTCATTATGGCAGGCAGCAACACAAATTGTTTATCAAGCAGCCGTGGCCGTAGCAGCAATCTCAGGTTTATAACGCTTGCATTATTAAGTAAGCTAAACTTGAGTAAATATTACACTCGAATGATAACAATAACGGGTAAAGGCATAATAATTTACATTTATGCCTATTTAATTAGTAATATTTTCGTAAAAGTCTAGATTAGCGGCTCATTGAATACTATAATTAGCGCGCTTTTTATTTGTTATATTAAAAAAATATAAAACATTAGCCAGAAAAGGAATTTTATGGCTAATAAACAGGGTTATCTAATGCTATTTACTCTAAGTGCACTGTTAGTCGCTTTTGTTGTTTCAATTTCTACTATTAAAATTTTATTACCACTTGCACCTCAGATTGGTTTAGTGGATTTACCAAATGCAAGGAAAAAGCATGATGGTGCAATACCGTTAATTGGTGGGATCTCGATATATACTGGGGTATTAATTGCCTCAACTCTTTTCATTGACCAAAGTAAACTACTCAATTTATATTTTATTTCATCAGCTCTATTAGTGTTTATAGGGACGATGGATGATATTTACGATTTAAAAGTTGCGCCACGGATGATTTTCCAAGGCATTGTTGCCACTATCATGGTGTTTGGTGCTGGTATCTATATTCATGATTTTGGTAACCTTTTTGCTACAGGGCAAATAGAGCTAGGTAATTTTGGTATGATCTTTACTATGCTTGCTTGTGTTGCCGCTATTAATGCCTTTAATATGATTGATGGTATAGATGGTTTAGCAGGGTCGATGAGTATTGTTACTATTTCATCTGTAGCAATTTTAACACTGATAAATGATCAAACAGCCGATATTTTGCTACCACTTATTTTAGTAGTCGCTATTATTCCTTACTTATTTTATAACGTTAGTACGCGTAATCCACGCGGTAAAAAAATATTTATGGGCGATGCGGGTAGTATGTTTATGGGATTAACCGTTATTTGGTTGCTTGCGTTAAGTACACAAAACACCGACATATCCGAAGCATCATTTAGACCTGTAACCGCACTATGGATAATTGCCATTCCATTAATGGATATGTTTGCCATCATGATTCGTCGTATACGTAAAGGGGATTCTCCTTTTAAAGCTGATAACGGACACCTTCATCATATTTGTATGCGTTTAGGCTTGTCATCTCGTCAGTCATTATGGGCGATAAGTGCTTTAGCGATTTCTTTTGCGATAGTGGGCATTTTAGGGGAAGTATTTATGATAGCTGAATGGATACTATTATCGCTTTATCTACTTGCTTTTATCGCTTATTCATATGCTATACAACATGCTTGGAAGTTTATCCGAGCAATAAAATAATTTATAACAATTGATTTATAAGTTTTTCATTGCCTAATCTAGGCGCCAAACGTTAATATACTTTCAACTCGTATATTAATTAGATAGTAAACCAAATAATTATGAAAAAATATAAAGGCTTTAGCTTAATGGAGTTAATGATCGTTTTGATCATTCTTGGACTTCTCGGCTCATTAGTTGCACCAAAATTATTCTCTAAAGTAAGTTCATCAAAAAAGAAAACAGCTGTTGCACAGATGCAAATGTTTGAAACGGCTATTGACACATATCGCTTAGATATTGGTACAGTTCCAAACTCATTAGAAGAATTAAGAGCTAGTACAAACCCCAATTGGGACGGACCATATTTACCAAAAGCCATTCCTCTAGATCCGTGGGGTCAGCCATATGTTTACCAAACACCAGGAGAAAATGGCATGCCATTTTCAATAATGTCCTACGGTCTTGATGGTAAAGTTGGTGGTACTGACGAAAATGAAGATATTATCCATCAATGATTTCATTAGAAAATGAATTACTAACTGAATTTCAGGTTACTCAGTCAGATTTAGATAAAGGAAAAAGATTCCAGAGTCGGAATGGCGGCCGTTTAGAGCAGATATTAGTAAATATGGGCTGCCTTACTGAAGATGACCTAATCCCTTTATTTTCAAAAGTATTAGGCTTACCTATTTTTGATGCAAGCCAATGGCAAGGTTGGAAGGTGGAAGAATTGCCTTCTGAAGAGTTAAGCTTTTTTAAGGCTAAAAATGCATTATTGCTTTCTACTAAAGAAGGGAATAAAAGATACATAGCTGCCAAAGATCCATTAGATTTAGAGTTAACTGAATACATCCAAAATAATAATTTGGATGTTGAATTTGAATTGGCAAAAGAATCAGATTTACAGGCATATTTTTACCAAATACAAGCCTTAACAGATAACTTACCTGATGAAGATGAACTAAGTGGTGACGAGGAAGCTAGATTAAGGGAATTAGCAGTGGAGGCTCCTACTGTTAACTTATTAAATACTTTGATCACCAAAGCGCTTGCTCGCGGTGCATCAGACATGCACCTTGAACCATATAGCAACAAATATCGAGTGAGATATCGTATTGATGGTGTTTTACATACGGTAGAAAATCTTGCCACTAAAATGCAAATGCCAATTATCACTCGATTGAAAATTTTATCGGGTATGGATATCGCTGAAAAGAGACGCCCGCAAGATGGTAAAATTGAAATGCGCATTGCGAATCAAGAACTCGATATACGTGTTTCGGCATTACCATTAAATGAAAGCGAAAGTATCGTTTTACGTTTTTTGAAAAAAGACGCTATTCGATACGACATGTCTGTATTAGGGTTAGCAAGCGACACTCAATTACTAATTCAGCAAGATTTAGCAAAAACCACCGGTGTTATTCTTTTAACAGGGCCTACTGGTTCAGGTAAAACAACGACTCTTTATACATTTTTGAATGAACTCAATAGTGAAAATGTTAAAATTATTACGCTTGAAGACCCTGTGGAATACCAACTAGAAGGAATTAACCAAGTTCATGTTAATCCTGAAATTGGTTTCGATTTTGCTGCAGGTCTTCGTTCTATTGTTCGACAAGATCCTGATATCATCATGGTGGGTGAAATTAGGGATGCAGAAACTGCGCGAATTGCATTACAATCAGCGTTAACAGGGCATTTAGTTTTTTCAACTGTTCATACTAATGATGCCGCAAGTGCTTATACTCGTTTACTTGATTTAGGAGTGGATGAGTTTTTATTAAATGCAGCGCTTGTATCTATAGTGGCTCAGCGTTTAGCGCGTAAAGTTTGTACACATTGTGCTAAACCTGCAGAAAATATAGATGAATTATTTATCAATTATCCTTTACAAAAAGTAAAAGAGAAAGCGTCACTTGATTCTATAACTTTACTAGAAGCGGTTGGTTGTGATCAATGTAATCATTCTGGTTATAAAGGTAGAATAGCGATCAATGAATATTTGCGTTGCGATGACGAGATCAAACAAATCCCAAAAAATGATCAATTTATTCGTCAAGCGCAAGCTCATAATGATGCCTTACAGCGAAGAAACCTCTTAGAAGATGGGTTTTATAAAGCTTTACTAGGCGTAACAACTATTGATGAAGTGTTGCGAGTTGCTGGCTAATGGACTTTCAATTTAAAGGCATTGATACTGAAGGTAGTCGGCATCAGGGTAATATCACAGCGTTGAATAATGCTGATGCGCAAAAAAAACTGCAAGCTGATGGCATTCATGTTATTGAGTTAATAGAATTATCGAATAAAAAATCTTTAAAAGATTACTTTCAACGAGGTATCAGTTTAGATGAGCTAGAGTTTTTTACTTCGCAATTATCTTTGTTACTTGAAAGCGGTGTGCGAGTTGATAAAGGTATTGAAATAATACAACAAACTAATTCCCAACCAGCATTAAATAAACTCTTATTTAAAATATCTGCTTCTCTAAAAAAAGGATCTTCATTAAGTGCCGCATTTAGCGAACATGAAGAACTATTCGATCCACTTTATATAAGTTTATTAGAAATTGGTGAAACATCAGGAAACTTACCTGAAGTATTAAAAAAATTAGCGGATGATTTAAAGTTTCGTAAAGAACTTAAGGCTCAAATTTCACAAGCACTTACGTATCCAAGCGTAATTATGTTTGTATGTTTAGCGGCAGTATACTTTGTCTTAACGTTTATTGTTCCGAAAATGTCAGGAATTTTCACTGATATCACCTTGGCTCCTTGGTATACACAGATGATTATTGGGGTGAGTAACTTTTTTGTTGCTTATGAACACTTTATAATCGGTGGAATTATCGCGGCTATTTTTGCTGTAAGTTACGCGTATAAACAAGCTGGATTTAGAAATTGGTGCTATGTAACAGCGGCAAAAATTCCTGGGATTGGAAAAATCATTCTGACTTCTGAAAGAATACGCTTTGCATCTTCAATGGCGATGATGCTAGAAGCAGGCCTTCAACTCGATACTACCTTTGATCTTACTTCTAACACCTTGAAGCATGAAGACTTAAAGCGAGAAGCAAAACAAGCGCTTGGTCAGTTAAAGTCAGGTAAACAGTTAAGTTTTGTTTTATCTAAAACACAAATATTCCCAGAGTTTTTCTTATCTATTATAAAAGTTGGAGAAGAAACGGGCACATTACCACGTGTGTTTAATGAAGTTGCAAGCAGAAGCCGGACTGATTTAGATGCGGTTATTAAAAAGCTAACAACCTTGTTAGAACCGCTTATGTTAGTTTTTATGGGCGGATTTGTCGGTGGTATAGTTATTTCTATGTTGATGAGCATGGTGTCTATTAATGATGTTCCGTTTTAAAAAAAAACCGGAAAATAATGGAGGTTTTTCATTAATAGAACTTATGGTCGTAATGGCCATAGTTGCAACCTTGTTAACTTTAACTGGTGGTGTTGTTCAAAAAAATATCGCACAGCAAGAAAGAATAGTTGAGTTAGAAAAGGTGTCTCAACTCTTTAAAAAACTCTCCTATCAATCATATTATGGCCAAGGCCCAATTTATCTTCGCTTACAAGAAAATAAATTAATGATCAATGAACAAATCGATGCTGAATTAGATAACACAACAATTGAAAACTCAGTTTTACTCTTTGAACAACTTACTTTTGTTGCACAAGATTATGTAATTTCTAGTAAAGGAATCATTTCGCCTGATTCTTTTGGCGTGTTTTTCAATGGCAACATTAAACAATTTCCTTTGAAAGCAGTATTCGATGAAATTAAAGCAAAGTAACGGTTTTACATTAATAGAAGTATTGATAGCATCAGTTATATTATTTACTGCGCTTGCATTGACGGCAGAGCTATATAATTCTTCCAGTTTATCGGCGAATAAAATTACTGAAAATGCAAGGGTTTCTCAAGCTAGTATCGTTGCAGTACAAGCCATTAAATCTGACCTTAGAAAGCTCGCTGAAAACAGAAAATTATCTGAACATGTTGGTGAGCTAACCATCAATGGTATTTATTTTCAATGGCAAGCAACTCGAGAAAAGTTTAACTCAAGAGCAATGGAATTATCCGACGCAGAGCCTCCTCGTAACCAGTTTAGTTTATTTAATGTAAGTGTTAATGTTCAATCAAAACAAAGCCCACGACAACCATTCAGTTTTAAGGTGGTTACATGGTAACGGTATTGACATCACTTAAAAAAAATAAAGGCTTTACATTAATTGAGTTAATGCTTGCTACGTCACTGTTAATGATGGTGCTCTTTTCTGGTTATTATGCTTACAGCCTTTATAGTCAAAAATGGCAGAAACGCGTGGATATTTTTTGGCAGGGCACTGAACAAGGTATTGGCATAGATGCTTTAAATAAACTTTTTATTTCTGCAGTAAGTTATGTTGTTAAAAATAATAACAATAAAGAAAGTATCTATTTTGTTGGAACTAAATCAACAATTCGTTTTATTTCAAACTCCCCATTGTTTTCATCTGGTACTGCTTTGGTTGAACTTGAAGTGATCAGAGAAGCAGAAAAAGATCGATTAATTTATCGAGAAAATAATTTGTTGAATCAACCTCTTTTTCATTTATCAGAACTTGAAAATATAATCGACTGGCAAAAAGAGACTGTATTATTTGAAGAGTATAATGCTATTGAATGGTCTTTCTATGGGTGGACATCATTTGCTGATGCACTTGAGCAAGCTAATATTGCTGAAAATGTCGTTAAACGAGAATTACGTAAACAATATAAGTTGCATGAATTAGAAAAAATTAGAGTACTTCCCATTAGTATTCATTTAAATTTAGCAAAAGAAAACAGTCAAAGCTCATTTAATATCGACTTACCTAATAATACCATTTATACCTTAATTGCTAATTTCAGGAATGACGCTTAATGCTTAACTTATTTATTAATAAGCAAAAAGGTATTGCGCTTATACAAGTGCTGATTATTGCCATTATATTATCAATGTTAGGTATTTTTATTAATCAGTCTGTACGTAACCAAGTTAAAGTAGCTCAACTAATTCAAAATAACCAAAAACTAGATTTAATTCTCGAATCTGTAGAAGCTGAACTTTTGCATACTTTACTTACTCATAAGCGCTACAAAAACATTGAGAGCGATAATGAATTAGTCAAAAAATGGAATTTTCATGGTGAAACCTTCAAATTAAATGAGCAAGTGAGTATTACATTGCAAGACTTGAATGGTTTATTAAGTTTGAACTACATGAATAATAAATTGTCGACCCGTTTATTTGAGCTACTTGGTAATAAAGATGATAGCGTGCGCACATTTTTGGATTCATTAAAAGACTGGAAAGACAAAGACGATTTAAAGCATTTGAATGGTGCTGAAAGTGATTATTATAATAAACTCAATCTGCCTGAACCTAGAAACAGTTACTTACAAAGCATGGATGAAGTTAATAACATCAAAGAAGCGAAGGTTTTATCAAAAGAGCAATGGAATAAATATTACTCACTCGAGCTTCTTTCACAATTTAATCCATTAAATTCACCACTAAAGTTATTAGAAGCATTTGTTAATAATGAACTTGCTTTCAGTCAGCTAAAAACTTTAAGAGAAGAAAATCAGTTAAATGCTCATAGCTTTTATCGTATAACAGGTATTGATGCAGGAGATAACATTACTTTATCAACTGGTCGAGTGATCAGGGTAAAAATTTTGATTGAATCAGAAAGTAATCAACTTAACAAAAATTTTCAGGTAATATTGCGTCCTAATGCCAATAAAAGACCAATAACACTTTCGAATATAGAATGGAATAAATAGTGAATTTGAATTTTATCAATAAATATCCATCATTAAAAAGCTGGATTATCGGTCAGTTAGGTTATTACTCTAATAAACTATATAAAATTGAAGGTGATAAACTTAAAGATTTCTCAAAGTCAGTCCCTAAAGTTATTATTATTGCTAAATGCCACTATAGTGAAAAATGGCAATCTTATGCTTCCGTTACTAAAAAAGAATTAGATAAAATATTAGCTTTAAAAAAAGAAACTAATAAAAGTTCAGATAGAATTTTTCAAGTTTTTGTAAATAAAGATATAGATGGCTTTGATGTAAAAGAAATTATTTTCCAAAAAAAATTATTTGAGAGGTTAGGTGAAAGTAAAATTTTTATTCCAGAATCTGAGTTATTTGCACAAGATGCTTGTGAACAATTACTTGATATAGACACCTTGGCTGGTAAGTTATTTTTTAGTAATATAAATGACCGTCAAAAATCTACCTATGCAAAAGGCATAGTAAACTCAATAGGTACATACAAGTTGAGTGTAGGTTTTCCTCAATCTATAACTTCATTAAGCATTTCTGAAGTAGAGTTTCCAAAATTTATAATTTCTAACCTCTTAAATAAAAACTTAAGTAGTTTTAGGGATACTTGCTTATTTAGTTTTAAAAATTGGTTTGATTATAGTAAGTTGCACGTTTTGTATTGGGTTCCAATTCTATCTGTATTGGTATTTTTAATCATCAATAATTCATATCTTTGGCTGAGTAAAAGTACCACTGTCTCAATGATAGAACAAGGTGATGAAAGTGTGTTATCTATTATTGCTCAGAAACAAAAGCAAGATATGTTGACCAAGGAATTTGATTTATTTTCAAATGAACTAAGTGGTGTTAGAAAAACGCACCATGACTGGGAGGTATTACATCACTTACTGAAGCTCGGTATGAAGGTTAATCAATTTTATAATAAAGATAATATTGCTGTTATCAGAGGGACAGCAGAAGATGCGATATACATACTAGATGAAATAGGGAAATATAAATTTGTAAATACTGTTGGTCTTCAAGGTGGGGTTCGTAAATCACTCGGTAATGATGTCTTTGTTTTAAATATTGATATAAAAGGTGATATGTAATGGAAGACTTATCTCGTTATAAACATTATATATTATTGCTAGCTGCGTTATTGGTTTTGAATTTTATTGTTGTTCCTTTGTTTTCTTTGCAAGATGAACAATTAGAAAACTTGAGGCTATTAGAGAGAAGGTTAGAGAAAACTGAAAGGTTAATTAAAAATAAAGATAATATTACAGGGGCAAATGAAATATTAGCAGAAAATGAATCTTTAATTCCTAAATATGCCTATCTTGATAACAATGTAGATACTATTAAATTATCCATTCAAAAAATAATTAAAAGTATTATTACGCAATCTGGTTGTGATTTCGAACGGATTATATTTCGGGGAAATGAAAAATTAAGTGATAAATTATCTATTTGGGCTGTTGAATTAAGGTACAAAGGAGATTTAAATTGCCTGATGTCAGTTACCCGTGAAATTGAAAGTAACTCTCCTTTAATTATTATTAAAAAGTATTCATATAATTCTTCAGCGTTGAATGATAATACACTTGCACCAATTAACGCCAAATTATCCATTAACTTTTTTCAATATATAAGTAATGAAGGAGGGACTGAACAGTGACAAAGCTAATAGTTATTTTAAGTAGTATTTCTCTATCATTAATGTTTTTTTTCTCTTTTTCTCAAAAAGATAAAAGTACCAATCCTAAACTAGGAACAGTTATTAATGAATTATATCAACCAAAAGGTTTGAATGATGAATTAACCGAAGCTGAAAAGTATTGGCAACAGATAGCTATTGATAATAAAAAGGTTAACCAACCTTCAGTAAAAATTCAAAAAAATAGTGCTAACGAGCTCACAGTTGGGAATGAAAAGATTTATTTCCATGGGGTGTTTTTTGATTCAACAAAACCTTTCGTATTATTAAAGTTGGAAAATGGTAATATAAAGCAAATGTATGCAGGGGATAAGTTAGCTAATGGTGCTGAATTGCTTTCTATCGATGTAACTAAAATTAACTTTATCTTAAATAATAATAATATTGAATTTAACCTATTTGAAAGAAAAAATGATGATAATTAATAATAAGCAACAATTTTTCATAAATAAACGTATAGTCAAGCGGACTTTTTTATCAGTAATTATTCCTATACTAATTGTAGGTTGTAGTAATACAGTTATGTCACCGAACAGTACTGTCGAAGCTAAAAAGGTTTCATTAAAAAATTCTTATCTCAATAATAAAGAAAGAAAAAACAACACCCAAGATGAGCAAGTTGTAACAAGCTTGAATGAGTCTTCAGAGTTTACAAGAATCAATAAGTTAGATGAACAAAGGCAACAATTACAACTAAATATCGATTTGTCAAACCAGTTTGATAACAAAGAAAATTTCCAAGTATCAGTAAATGAACTACCGCTGGCTGATTTTTTACATTATGTTTTCGGTGATTTATTAAATGTATCCTATATTCTTGAGTCTAAAATTAAAGATAATAAAACTCCAATTACATTAGCTCTAAAAGAAAAAGTCTCAGCACGTCGCCTTTTTCAACTTGTTCAACAAGTACTTGAACAGCATAAAACAGGGGTTGCTTTAAATGATGACATATTTTTTATACATTCGTTAAGCCCTCAGAATGATAAATCAAATATGGCGTTTGGTTTTGGAGCTAAAGCAAAAGATGTTCCTAATGTATCAAGTGACATTATTCAACTAGTACCTGTTAAATATGGTACATCTACAGGATTAAGAAGCACTATTGCTTCATTAGTTAATGCCAATGTTGCAATAGACCCAGCACAAGGTTTAGTGACCTTAAATGGAAAGAGAGAACAAATATTACGTGCTTTATCATTAATCGAACTCCTCGATAGCCAGTCAATTCATAATAAAGCAATGGCATTATTAGGTTTTGAATATATTGACTCAGACACATTTGTTGAAAAAATTACTCAATTATTAGCTAAAGAAGGAGTTTCTGTAGGTGGTGCTCGAGGAATTTCCTCTAGTGTTGACTTTATTCAGTTAGAGCATTTAGGTAAAGTTGTTGTGTTTGCCTCAGCTGATGAAATTATTGATAGAGTAGAATACTGGACAAAGCAACTTGATAAACCAGCAACAGGGTCAGAGCAAAGCTTTTATCTTTACCACCCTAAGTACGCTAGAGCTTCTGATTTAGGACAAAGCTTAGCGCCGTTATTAAAAAGTGATTATGTGCCTAACCGAAAAAGCACTAACGCTACACAAGGAACTAACAGCACTGCTAATAATAACCAAGCTGCTACTAATGCCAACACTGTAGAAACAATAGAAGGTGATCATTTACGTTTAGTCGTTGATGAAAGAGCTAATGCCTTAATTTTTTATTCTACAGGAAAACATTATAAAGAATTGCAACCGATTATTCGTAAATTAGATGTAATGCCTAAGCAAGTTATGTTAGAGGTGGTTATTGCTGAAGTTAAATTAACTGGCTCTTTTGCAAAAGGGGTTGAGTATGCAATATCAAGTGGTGATAACAGTAGTAACACTGAAAACTTTAATTTTAGTAGCAAAAATGGCTTTAGTTACTCAATTGTAGGGTTAGATAGTAATATTAGTGTTAATTTAAAACAAAGTAATGGTTTAATTAACGTATTGTCACGACCTACTATATTAGTGCGTGACGGTGTGCCAGCTTCAATTAGCGTTGGTGATGATATTCCAACGGTCGGCAGCACAACTTCGGATCCTATCAATGGTGAACGTCAAACCACAACTATTCAATACCGTAAAACAGGCATTGATTTAGTTGTAACACCAACGGTGAATGCACAAGGCACTGTTATCATGTCTATTGAACAAAATATTTCGAATGTATCTCCAGACGGTATTGATATCAGTGGCTCTCCTTCTATTTTTGAACGCAAATTATCTACTGAAGTGGTTGCTGGTGATGGACAAACAGTCATGCTTGGTGGTTTGATAAGTGAAAATAAAAGTACTAGTGCTACTTCTATTCCATTTTTTGGTTCTTTACCTTTATTAGGTCATTTATTTAGGTCTGATTCTGACAGTACTGATAAAACGGAATTAGTTATTTTAGTAACCCCAAAAATAGTTTCAAATATTGATGATTGGAGTAGAATTCAAGAAAGCTTTAAAGAAGGTTTAAAACACATTACATTTTAATTTATTTAAAAAGTAATGATCTTTGATAAATTATTTAAATAAAACAATTATTAGTACTTGAAAATCAAAAAAATACAGGTTAGTTTTAGCCAAGTTTATTTTTACAGTTATATTTTTTGGGTGTTACCCAAGAAAAACAATAATAAATGAATTCTTATAAAGTTTTTATAAGACTCTAATTATTTTTTGATATAAAATAAGCTTCAAATAAGTTAAATAAAGCTCAAAAGAGTAGTAAATAGCCTTGTTGATGTATTAATTGGTTGTAAAATCAACAAATATAGTAAAATAAAACCTATTTACTTGACATCAGGTGAGCTTTATCATTAAATTTGCATTGGTTTGGCTAGGCGCCTAGCCAAGCAAGAAAAAATATTGGCACATTGACTCATTATTGGTGTGCTGGTTTCATGAAACTAGGAGAAAGAAAATAATGAATTTATTCAAAAAAGCTTTGGTAGCTTCAGCAATTACTGCTGTATGTGCTACTTCACAAGCCGCTGATTTGACAGATGCAGTAACTAAGCATTCTGCACAAGGCCTTGAAGTTGCAGCTGGTGCTGCAGCAACTAGTTCTTTACGTGTTATTGTACGTGAGCAACTAGAAGCAGGCGATCAAATTACTTTAGTATTTGGTAAAGGTGTTACTGGTATAGCTTCTGTTGCTGTAGATGGTAATGGTGATGCAACCACAACTGGTGCTGATACTCAGTTAGGTTTGGTTTATGGTTCTGGTACATATAAATTACGTCCAGTTTCAGTAACTACCACTTCAGGTGTAACAACTGTTATAGTTGAAGTTGCGACTGGTGACCCGGTAACTAAAGACTCTTCATTTGAAGTTCAAGTTCGTGGTGCAGACTTTGATAAAACTAAAGCATCAGAAACGACTGTTACTTACTCAGCTAAATCAGGTTTAACTGGTGATGCTAAAGATACAACTGGTGATAACACAGGTTTGTTAATTGTTACAGCTGATCAATACACTGCATCGGTTAAAACTAAGTTAAATGGTGTTATTGAGCGTGAAGCTCAAAAAACATTTATCTCTGGTGGTAATGCAGCAAACAGTGATGATGATTCTTTAGTTATTACTCTTGGTGATGATCAAACTTTAGCTTCTGCTGCAAATGATACTTTAGTTCAAGCTACAGTTACAGTAGCTGGTGACTTCTCAGCAGCAACGTTGACTGGTGGTACTGCTCCAGTATTAACATCTGATTCAGCTGATGATGTAATTGGTGCCGTTGCTGTTGCAGCTGACAAAAAATCTATTAGCTTTACAGTAACGGATACTGCTGTTGCTGATGGTATTGCTGGTGAGCTGACTTTAGTGTTAGATAACGATGCTGGTGTTATTAAAGCTTCAGAATTTACTGCATCTGTTTCTGTTGATGCTGATACTGGTTCAGCAACCAATACTAAGCAATTAGCTATGGATACTGATGCAGCTGGTGAGTGGGAAGTTGATGCAACAATCATCACTATTCCTTATTTACCTGTTGGTTATGAAGGTACTTCATCTTCTGTTCACTTCTCAAACACTTCGTCTTCAGCGGTTGATGTAATTGTTTCAGCAGTAACTACTGTAGATTCTGAAGGTGCTTCAGTTACTTATCCAGCAATGGATTTAGGTATGGATTTACCAGCTAACTCTGTTACTAAAGTTTCTCAAGGTATGCTAAAAACTTTATTTGGCATCGAAGGTTCTGCTAAGTTAAGTGTTACATTCAATGTTGATGCTGATAATAAAGATGTAACTGCTTATGCATTTACTACTGATGATTCAGGTCGTACTGAGATTTCTAACACAGCTCAAAAAGGTATTAAATAATCTTTAGATTATCTTAACCTTGTAAAAGCCTAGCATTTGCTAGGCTTTTTTGTGTCTAAAATTTGATATAAAATTATTCAAGTAATCATTAAAGGTATTAAGTTTTGAAAAGCAGTATATTAATAATACTTATTTTATTATCGTGGGTTAACATCTCAACAGCGAAAGCTAATAACTGTAATATTAAATTAGCGTTAAAAGAGCCAATCATTAAAAAAGTGCAGAACATTAACTTATCGTCACAAGTCTCTTTAGATTTAGAGCAATTCCTATCATACGGCAACTTTGATATTTACCGGATTGCAACAAACGTTATTTGCCAAAAATTATCCGGTACTAAATACACAGGGAAAATAGACGAGTGGCAAAAATTCTTTGACTCAGCTTTAAATGGTTTGTTAAAAGAAAAATATAAAGAAATTAAATTCACTTTGGTTGGAAATGATGATGCAGTATTTAAAGGAAGAAATATATCTAAAGAATATATATTTCACGGTGATAAAGATGGTAATGAACAAGTCATATATAACATAGCGGTAATGTCTGAAAATAAGCAAAGTTTGTTTACACTTTCGGTGAGTGGAAATATTGCAGCGGAAAAAGAAATATTGAGTGAATATAAACGACTAGTGAATTCAATGGATTTTAACACTACTAAGTAACTATTTTAACGCCTTGAAATTGAAACTTATTGATTATAAGCCTTTTTAGCTTTTTGATATGTATCAAGTTCTTCAGAACAGAGCTTATTTAATATTTTTGTTACTTTCTCTTGTGCAAAATATTCGACTAGGCTCTTTCGTGTAAATTCAGCATCACTATTTTCTAACCCTTTAGTGGTGTTGTGCTTGCCTATTTGAAAAGACTTATCTGCTACTCTGTTAAGTCGTTGCTCAAAGCTTGGCATATCATCTAGTGTGCCAACCACACTAAACTTAGATAAATTCTCAAGCACTTCATTTTGCATAGATTTAGCATCTTTTTCATCTTTTGGATAACGACCCGTTAAAAACATGGTCATGGTATTCGCCATATGCCAGCCTCTACGGCTATTTAATATTTGATCTGCCTCTAGCCATAATTCATCTTTAGTCATAGGCTTAGTAGCAATACTAGGTGGCATGATGGCGAAAGTATTGGTGAGCTTGTTGAAAATATAGTTGGATATTAAACGGTCAACGGGATCACGCAATATCGTTACAAAATGGTAACTATCGGAGAATTCTTCAAGAATTTTACC
This sequence comes from Colwellia sp. 1_MG-2023, assembly GCF_030546755.1. Lineage (GTDB taxonomy): Bacteria > Pseudomonadota > Gammaproteobacteria > Enterobacterales > Alteromonadaceae > Thalassotalea_H. The sequence continues at coordinate 232,983 of NZ_JAUOPE010000001.1, read as the reverse complement.
TGTGACATTGAAATGTCCGCTAACATACTGCCAATTCAAGTTTAAATGATAAATCAAAATATCTTGGATTTGCTTAGCATGAAATTCACTGAAATCGCACTTGTCTGCTAAAGTGACAATTTCTTTTTCAAAATTAAATAAACTGGTGTCAATTAACGGTGTACGTTTTATTTTTCTTTCGCCAGGTAAGGCTAATTGCTCTCTTAATGCTCTATCTACTGACACTCCACCGCACTTAGGAATATGAACAAATACCACAGGTTTTTGTGACGTATTATTTGGATTAATACGGTGGATAGAAAATTCATAACCAAGCCGTTGTGTGAGATAATTTATCATCGTTGAAAGCGTTTTTTTCATGGGGTGACGTTACCTAATCTATCCATTTTATGAGTGAGCAATTGACCACATATGCACTCGTTATATCTGTATTATTTTGTTTATTGGTATCAGCTATTGCTTGCGAATATGCCTTCATTACTTCAATGTAATTATCTTCATCTGCTTTTTTAACTTTAACATAAGCGACTGACTCTTTATTTCTTTGTAAGCTAAATTCTCCAACTGCAGCATTTGAATCAGCAGATAAACTTTGTGTTATTTTGTTTTTTATCGTTTCATTATAATGAATATTTAACTGTTTGAAGAGTTGTTCAAAACTATTCTGTGGTGCTTTACATAAATCTTCATATCTAATTATTATGCTTTGTAAGTCGAGTGTTACCTTACTTTTTGCTTCTATCCAACCCTGTAAATAACCCATTTGAAAATAAAAGTTTTCATTGAGTATCGTAGGACACAAGGTTTGTATTAACTGCAACTCCGACATTTGAAATTTGCTGGTAAATAAATCAGTTTTTTTCCAATGCAAAGCACTGTAGCTTTTCGCGATTGAATAAGGGTGGCGAAGTAAATAAATGATTTTGTTTTCAGTTTTTTGGAATTCATTAATCACCAAAGGGTTCACTTCTTTGATTATTAATGTTTTTCCTTTGTTGCTTTTCTTCCATTTTTTGGGATAAGCATAAATAGAAGATAGTTTTGGTGCATTCCCTTTTAAAGCATTATTTATGTGACAATAATATTGGTTATGATCTGTTGTTATTTCAGGATCAAAAACCGACACTCTAACACGTTTTTCTAATAAATAAGGCGTCGTTACAGGTTCACGTAAATATAAGGTTTCATCAGCTGCGCCAAGTATAGAGCCTATCCAACTTGAGCCGCTTCGAGGGAAAGAAATAACGATTATTGTACGTTCAATATTTATATTTTTATTTGAAAATAACAATGCCAATTTGGGAGCTTTTAAAAATAACTGGAGTCTTTGAAGCCACAATTTAAATATGGTTGGTAACTGTCTATATAATATTCGTTTCAGTTTTTCACTCATATTAACTGGCTCGGTTTTTGCGAGTTTTTAATTAGTTTAATGGAAGATCTTAACTTAAAAGTTTGAACAAATGTTGCTTGTAACATTATAAAAGCAAAAGGGCGTGTCGCTTTTGAAAAAAACAAACTAATAAAACTCGCAAAGACATATGAAATTAACGTTGCCCATGCAGCACCAATGCCTCCCCATTTAGGAATAAAGTATATATTGAGTATGACATTACTAATTGCGCCAACACCATGGGTGAGCAAACTGTATTTATACAGTCCTTTTATAATTAACCATTTGCTGAAAATAGCTCTTTGAAAAATAAAAAGTGTGGCGAAAATATGAATATTTAAAATAGCAGCACTCTTAATAAACTCTTCGCCATAAATCCAGAGTAAGACAATTGGAGAAAGTACGTATGTGAGTATGCTAATAATAACTGCACTGACAATTAGTACCGCTAATATTGATTGTAAAAATAGAGTGAAGTCTTTATGGCTCTGTTTAAATTTATCGTGTAATTGTCGATTAAATGCATTGGCAATTAATACGGGAAATACATACCAAAATTCAGATAACCTTGCCGCTGCAGCATAAATTCCAACTTCTTTATTATTATAATATTGACCAAGCATGACCTGATCTATTTTCAAATATATCACTGCGGCAATACCAGATAATAGTAACCATTTTCCTCGATGAAAAAGTGCAAAAATAGCATGCGAATTCACTTGCTTTTTTAGTATTAAATGCGCATTTTTTACTCGGTAAAACCATAAGTAACTGAGGGCAATAAATGCATATGCTCCACCATGAACTTTTATTAATAATGTGATGTCAGCACCGTTAAAAATAACAATAATTTTTAATAAACTCGATAGCATTAAAATAAACAGTCTTATTTTTAATGTTGTATTAACAAGATTGTTTGCTAAAAAATAATATTCAATAACATAAAGGAATTGGAAACTTTGTAGTATTAATAACTGAATTGTCAGGCTATTAGCGCTATTGTTTTCATTAAAATTCAGAACACAAAACAGGCCTAGTAGTACAGATAATAAAGCACCGAAAGCTCTAATTATTAGTGCTGATTTAACATAATGATGGCTATTTATTGGATATTTAATTACATACTTACTGGTGATGTTGTTTAACCCCATCATACATAATGGCGCAAACAAACCAGCGAAAGACAGGATGTAAGCGTATTCTCCAAATAGTTGAGGCCCAGCAATGCGCGCTAAAAAAACGCCGGTAATAAACGCAATGCCTATAGTGAGTGTTTTTTCTAAAATAAGTAGTGCGCTGTTTTTAATACTTGCTGATACAGCCATGGATAAGCTTAGTAATGAATATTATGGGAAGATTATATAACAATAATGAGCAATGAAAATATAGTTTTTCTTTAATTAATCAATGGATACAAGTAAATATCTAGCTGTTTAAATGGGGATTCGATAGAATAGAATAAATTTTTCCAGTTCTGTTCTTTGTTGTTTAATAGCCTTATGCATACCTGTAACAAGGCGTTATTAAAACTACTGACTAAATTAAAAAACGATAATAATTTAAAATATAATGAAATCTCAACTTAGAAAGATACTGCCTAATAAAATTATCAATCAGATAACCAACATGCGTTTTCGAATGAAAAGTATTTTATCTCGTTATATGGCGAAAAATCGTTTTACGAGCGCTTTGTATTACTTTATTTTCGATTTTCAATATCATAGAGAACAACAAGCTACCTTAGCGGGAAAAAATACTTATCAAGCTAATGAAGGTGTGTTTGAAAAAAGCAGTGCATTATTACGCCGGAACACTCACCGCCTTGAAAAAGGTTTAATTATGGTGCCACGAAAACCAATATTTGCTGAGAGTTATATTATTGAAACGGTAAATTGCTTATCTCAATGTTTACATCTAAATACTATTGAACCAGCTGAATTGAAATGGGCACAAGATGTACTTGAAAAGTATTTTAAATCTGTCGATCATTGCTCCGTTATTAAACAAGCAAATGAACTTTTTGAAAAATTACCATTAGTCGATAGTCAGTCGAGTATTCAATCTATACCTTATTTGTATTCAGAGAGAATCATTTCAAATATCGACAGCAAGGCTTTACATCAATTATTCAAACAGCGGCGTTCTACTCGTTGGTTTGACAACAAGCCGGTTGATATTCAAGTAATTAAACAAGCAGTAGAAATGGCCTCTCAAGCACCCAGTGCGTGTAATAGACAACCTTTTCAGTTTTATACCATTACTGATGCTAAAAAAGCGTCAAAAATAGCGGCTATTCCTATGGGAACCAAAGGGTTTGCTGAAAATATTCAAGCCTTACTCGTGATCGTGGGAGACTTAAGTGCCTATCCTAAAGAGCGGGATAGGCATGTTATCTATATTGATGGTGGTTTAGTTGCAATGCAATTAATGCTCGCGTTTGAATCGTTAGGGTTATCGACTTGTCCAATTAATTGGCCTGATATTGAGCTTTATGAAAAACAAATGGATAAAGCTCTTTCTCTAGAAAAACATCAACGACCAATCATGTTAATGGCCGTGGGGTATGGAGAAAAAGATGGTGGCATTCCCTTTTCTCAGAAAAAAAGTGCAGAGCAATTAATTAAGGAAATAAGTTAGTGTTAATTGAAATTAAAGGCGTTCAATTTGTTAATAAAGGCGCTGAATTAATGCTAATGGCAATGGTTGAAAAAATTCACCAACTATGGCCAGAGGCAGAAGTTTGTCTATTACCTAGAATAAATTCACCCTATAAAAATCGAGCTAAACTTGGGACATATCAAAAGTTAAATTTAAGAAAGGGGACAATAGATCTCAATAAACTATCTTATTTTTTACCTATAAAAATGCGCCAATATTTAAAAAGAGCATGGGGGATAGTGACTGAAGTTGACGTAGATGTAATATTAGATGCTTCAGGTTTTAGTTATGGTGATCAATGGAGTGATACTGCTTTAATCCAAGCAGCTAAAGAGGCAAAACGCTTAAATAATAACAGTAAAAAATATGTTTTTATGCCGCAAGCACTTGGACCGTTCACCAGTAATAACAATCAAAAGTGGTCTAAGATTGCATTTGAAAATGCTCAATTAATTTTCGCTCGCGATGACGTATCTTTTCAAGCAACACAAAAGGTAACGTCAAATAGTAACCTTTTTATTTCGCCTGATTTTACTAATTTGCTATCTCCTCATTTGCACAACGATTATGCCGATTTAAAAGGCAGAGTTGCCGTTATACCAAACAGTAAAATGTTGAGCCAGCAGAACAAAAATAAGGTATGGCGAGAGAATTACCTTAATGTGTTAACCAATATTATTGAGTTGTTAACGAAACAAGGTAAACATGTTTTCTTATTAAATCATGAAGGTAAAAGCGACGAAGCTATTTGTCATCAAATCAATCAGGCATTAAAAAAAGAATTACCAATCATTTCACCGGCAGATTCGTTGCAAGTAAAAGCGATTATTGGTCAATGCAGTTTAACTATTTGTTCAAGGTTTCATGGCTGTGTTAGCTCACTTTCGCAAGGGGTTCCTTGTATAACGACAAGTTGGAGCCATAAATACGAGCAATTATTTTCAGAATATGGTGTGAGTAACTTATTATTAGCTGCCACGATTGAGAAAGAAGAGTTAATTAGCCTCGTTAATTATGTTATTGAAGAACAAACAGAAATAAAGAATATTTTATTGCCAAATATCAGCAAATTCAAACAAGAAGCGAGTGATATGTGGAATAAAATATATAACAATATCACTGCTTAGGTTGAACGGCAGTCATTGTGATTAATTGATGGTAGGGCGAATCTTTAATATAGAAATACAGCACAAGTTAGATTGACTGTATTTCTATTCGCTTAATTCTATTTACTTTGACGGTTTTGAAGTAATACCATAAATACCGATAACATACCCCCAAGTATCGTACCTAAGATAACAATAAGACCACGATTAGGTTTCGCTCTTTCCTCAGGCACTTGAGGTGGATCTATAGTTTTTAAAACATATTCAGGCTTAACACTAATGAGCATCATGTTTTTGGTTTGCTCTTCAATCAATTGATAGAAGACGGTTTCCATTGCTTTAACTTTTATGCCACTTAATTCTTTGTTTAAATAATTAATTGACGCTTGGGCTTCTTCAAAGTCTTGCTTACTCATAAATGCGTTCAAATCAGCGATTAACCATTCAAGCCATTGTTGAGCTAGTTTAGGAGAGTAGTATTCAATATCGATTACGATAGTTGCCGCTTTTTTATCGTAGTCAATATAGAGAATATCTGAAAATTCTCTATAAGCTTCCCATAGTGATGGTTTAGGGGTTTTAGGCGCTTTAACATCTCTTAACCACTTGTTATTCGCTTGATCGTATATATCACCATCTAATATTAGTTCGTCAGTTGTGTCATCCCAATGGCTCGCAGCCATAAGAGGCACTAATAAATTATGCTTTGAAATGAAACTCTCTAAAAAAGAACGAGATTTAATGATCTCTAATGCCAAGGTTGTTTTATCGCTACCGCCTGAGCCTAAGTTAATCCCTGCCATACTCGCTAAACCACCAAATTTCCCCGCTAATGATGCTAAGCCACCAACTCCTCCTTCGCTTGATACAGGAGTTAGGATCACAGAAGCTTTATAAATATTAGGCTTTGACAAGGCAAAAAATATCGCTGCGACTGAAAATACTATGGTCACGCCAATAATTGTTATTTTTCTTGCCCAGAGGATTCGCCATAATTCACTGAAATTTACTTCTTCATCTTGCATTATATTTTCTTCTTGTTTGATCACTTAATTTACGCCATTTATTAGTGAGTTTTAGGGGTAAAAACAAGGTTGTTTTATACCAATTTAATTTAATACAACAGATCTTGATAGAATTTAAATAGGAGTCGTATTTAATTTAGCATATCTTTTATCTGTTAGTTTTTACGAAATGTTAGCATCGCAATATGTTCATATAAGTAAGACATTAAAAATTTAGGATAATCTTTAATGACGCGCTGGCGAACATGTTTATGCATGACCATTCTTTGTAACCACCGCAAGCCACATTTTTTAATGAGAGGGTGATAATAATCGGGTTTAATTGAAGTTTGTGTTAAAAATCCACCGCAAGTAAACATTAACTTAACGCTTGGACAGCTCACTTTAGCTTCAATAATAAATTGATCTTGAATAGGGGTTCCCATTCCTACAATTAAGATACTTGCACCCGACTGTTCAATACGCTTATATGTTTCATGCTTATCTTGTTGATCATCAAAATATCCAGAGCGAACATAAGCAATTTCCAATGAGGGAAAGCTATCTTCAATATTTTCTTTGGCTTTAAGTACCTCAGAAGATGTACCACCAACCAAGGCTATTTTAAGCGCATTATTTTGAGCGTACTCAAATACTTCACCGGCAATGGAAGAGTAATCAAAACTCAGCCTAGCAACCTTTGATTTGGGATGAAAAATATTGTGAAGTCTTTGTAGCAGACTACCGTCAGAATAAAAATAATCTATACCATCAATAATTTCTGGCGACTTTATTAATACGTTATATGAAAATGGATTCACAAAAGATACTAATGTTTGCTTTTCGCTCTTAACAGAAGACAATATTAAAGGAAAATCTAAACAAATAGATATTTTATCATCTAACTTCTTCATGATGTTTTGTTTCAATTCACTTCCTTAACTTCAAGCCTTTCAACTTTAATCTTCTGTTGTTTTTTCTTTATTGCATGCAAGTTGATGACATAGCCAATAAAAAGATAATGTAACGGGAGTGTTTTAAACCTATCACTCATCGCTGAAGAAAAACCAAATGCAACAGGGATAGACAAAACCAAAAGTAAAGTAGCATATGAAAAAATGGATTCAAAGCTTCCTCTTTCATGAGTTTTTGCTGACGCTCTTAAAATGTTAACCATCCAAAATAGCAAGATAAAATATAATATTATGCCAATAGCGCCCCATTTCGCTAATTGATATCCATAAAGGCTTTCAATAACACTAATACGCTTTTTAAGCTCTATTCGGTTTGAACCACAACCAAAAGGAAAGCATTTATCAAAGTATTCTACAGCAAGTTCCATTTCAACAACACGGTGATTGGTTGATGAGTCTTTTTCTTCGCCACCAAACATACTCTCGATATAATCAAGCTTTAGCATATTCGATTTTTCAAATGTCAGGGAAATACTCGTAACGAAAGTAATAGAAACCACAATGATTAAAATAAGCGTTGCATTTACCGCCTTACTTTTTTTACCTCTACCGAGCAAATAGCTTAGGCCAAGCATGATAATAACAGTGCCAATTCCTCCTCTAGATAAGGTTAAAATTAAGGCAAGAAAGACAAGTCCGACAAACAGCCAATCTTTAATCTGAAATTCATTTTTAGCGTCAACCAATTTAAAATATTGATAATATATAAAAAATGAAAGATAGAACGCAAAATCTGATGGAAAACCATAAGTACCAGACCACCTAAAAAAGTGGAAAACTACAACGTCATCACTCATACGTCCTTTATATAGATCAGCAATGCCCCACAATGTTGGAAAATATACAAAAGCTGAAAACACAATTTGTATTACACAAGCGATAACAAAAAACTTCATGAGTCTTTTTAGTTGTTCACCTGTAAGTGGATATAAAAGGGGGATGGATAAATAGACTAAATAAACGATAGGACGAGTGAAATCTGTAACATCCATCCAACTTAAGTTAGTGGTAAAAACTAAGGTGGTAAAAATATAATACGATACGGTAACTAATACATAGCCTAGAAGAAAATACACCATTTTAGCTTCAGGCCTAGCGGGTTTTTTTATGAGTACTAAGGTTATAACAAATAGAAAAACGCTAATGTGAAGCAGTTTTTGCGCAGTACCAACCCCTCCTGGCAACCACGAAAGGGCAGGAAATAGTAAGAGGAAAGTCCAAAAAATATAATGTACTGATAAGTTATTTACTTTCAAAAGAAAAATACCTTAACAACAATAAAAGTCGCCAATGTTTTATATTCATTTAGAGAAAAGTGTAGCTATTTCGAGTTAAATTTTTGTGTTTTATCAATGTGTTTAACCTGATTATAAAAAGAACAAAAATCAACATATTTTGATTTTGGCAAACATTTTATATTGAACCACTTAAAAGCACAAAGTTAATTGCTTTATTTTACTGTTGTTATTTCTGAACAATAAAAAAATAGGAAGGGCTTTGAATTTGGCTTTTTACGTTAAAAGGTGAGCTAGCATATTCTCCTGCATTTTTAATTTATCAATTGGCTATAGAGTCACGGATAAATAAAGCGTATAGGCTTTTAATATTCCCTCTACAGAAGTAACGTTGATACTTTTAACAGTGACAAAAGCCAGTATCAATAAATTTCATTTTTTGATACCATCGCGCCCCAAATGGTGGCGCCATTTCTTAATAAATTTTTTTAGTTTGATACTGAACTTTGGTGAATTGTTTGAAAAATACACGTTTAAATCTAATGAAGAAACTAATAACGACTTTGCTTCTTCCTCTATTTTGTTTGCTTTATTTGTTGAGTAAAATTTTTCCTAGAAATAGTAAGGTTTGGGCTTTTGGTTCTGCTTATGGTTTTGAAGGAAACTCAAAGTATTTATATTGTTATACAGTCGAGCATTCGCCAAATATTCGGGCAATATGGATAGCTAGAAGCCGTAAAGAAAGTCGTCATATTTGTTCAAAAGGAGCCGAGGCTCATTATCGCTGGAGTTTACCGGGGATATGGCTAGCATTTCGAAGTAAATATTGGTTTTTTAACGTATGTTCATCTGATATAAATTATGTTGCTTCTGCAGGGGCGTCGTTGGTCAATCTCTGGCATGGAGTACCACTCAAAAAAATTCACTTCGATGTTGAGTCTCACGCTAACCGTTATAAGACGTTATCATTTAGGTTGCGAAAAGTATTTTTATATACGCCTGATGATGAAATATATGACAACTTAGTTTCTACTTCTAAATATATAAGCGATATGTCGTTTAGTAGTGCACTGCGTGTTCCTGCCGAGCAATGTTTAAACTTAGGTTACCCTAGGTTAGATCCTTTTTTCTGGGATCAAGATTATAGTGCTAAATGGCTTAAACGTTGGTCATCTGTCTATGAACAAAAATTCATTAATAAAATTAAAACATACGATAAAGCATTTATTTTTATGCCAACATGGCGTGATCATGCACCGCACTTTATAAAAGAACAAAATTGGGATTTTATAGGCTTGGATAAAAAACTTGCGAAAAATAATACGCTTTTAATGCTAAAACTTCACCCGTTAACGCCCTTGTCTTTAGTGAACAGCGTTAAGCAATGTAGCAACATTGAATTACTCGATTCAAGCCAAGATGTTTATTGCATACTTCCTCATACTCACGGGTTAATAACCGACTATTCGTCAATCATGTTTGACTATGCTTTGTTGGATAGGCCCATTTGTTATTTCGCTCACGACCTAGATGACTATTTGGCTAAAAGCCGGGAGTTTTATATGTCTTTTGACGAAGTCGTCTATGGACCTGTGGTGACAACAATGGAACAAGTGGAAAGCTTTCTTTTGAACCCTGAAAATACCACAGATTTAAATGAAGCCAGACAACGCATAAAAGACTTATGCTTTGATTATCAAGACCATGATGCAAGTCAGCGGATTGTGATGCATTTCACGCAGTAGTTGGTAAAAAGATAGTTAAGTAACTTAAATTTGTATGGAACGAATGAGACATTAGATGATTGAAAACAAGAACGTCGCTATAGTAATCCCCAACCTTGGCCAAGGCGGAGTGGAACGATATGCCGTACAACTTGCAAAAGGAATGCAAGAAAATGGTAGTAATTGCACTATAATTACGTTTGAAAATTTGCCTGTAGCGCAGCAACTTTCTGGGGCGATAAAGATTCAACATGTATCTTGCTCGACTACTGGCCGTTTTCAATTTTTTAAATCAGCATTAAAGCTAAGACGATATCTCCAGCAACACCACTTTGATTTAATTATCTCGGGTAAAGAACAAGGAAATATTCTCACGTATTTGGCTCAACTGTTTAACAAGTCCTGTAATGCTTGGTTTGTGACAAGACACGTACCACTAGAACCTGGTCAATCTAAAGGTGACGTGCGTTGGTATACGAAAAAGCTGTACAAATATTTATATTACAAGGCCAATGCTTTTGTTGGCGTAACCGATGAAATAGCCGCACAGTTAAAACTCACTGTACCAAAATCGAAACAACATTGTGTAAGGGCAATTAAAAACCCGATTATCGATGCTGATATTTTTAGTTTTAGCGAGCGTACGCCAAGTAAACTGAATGGCTGGCCTGCCAATAGACGAGTGATATTAGGGGCTGGAAGACTTGCCGAGCAAAAAGGTTTCGACTTGCTCATCACGGCGTTTGAGAAAATAGCCGCAACCTTACCTGATGTAGACCTTGTACTGATTGGAGAAGGCGAAGATCGCGAATCATTGGAGGCGCTATGTGGTACGTTAGGCGTCAAAGATCGTGTGCATTTCTTTGGTTACACTGACAACCCTTGGTACTTTATGCGCCAAAGCTCGCTATTTGTATTGTCTTCAAGGTGGGAAGGGCTTTCTATTGTGTTACCCGAAGCTATCGCGCTCGGGCGACCTGTTGTTGCATTTGACTGTCCAACAGGCCCGAGAATGTTATTGGGTGATGACTCACCTGCGTTGGTCCCGTTCCCTGATACCGATGCGCTAGCCAATACCATGTTATTACAACTTAATTCGCCTTTCTGTCCGCTTGTTGATTTAAGTGAATTTCATACGAGCCAGTCAGCAAAAAACTATCTGAGCCTTCTAAAAGTATAAGTGCTAGCAATAACTGCTAACCTACGATTGATTATATTTTGAACGAAATTTAACCTCGAAAGGTCAACACGCCCTAGTTAATTGGTTTGAATAAAAATCTATTTTAATGATAGAATTCGCGAGTTTTATCAATGTACTTAGTGTAAATTATAGCGGGTATGGACATGGAAGAAGCCAACCCTAAAAAAGCATTGCTGTGAATTTTAGGCGAGTAAATAGCTGCTATTGTTCTCAAATCTAATCACCTTGTTAAAAAATTACCGTATTCAACCGTACTAAAGAGTAAATAATGATGAGTAAAACGGTTATAACCTATGGAACCTTTGATTTATTCCATATTGGTCACCTTCGATTGTTACAAAGATTGCGCGCGCTGGGAGATAAGCTGATTGTTGGCGTATCAACTGACGAATTTAATGCGCTGAAAAATAAGACGTCTAGTATTTGTTTTGAGGACAGAATTGAAATTATATCTGGGCTTAAGTGTGTAGATATGGTTATCCCAGAAAATGACTGGCAACAAAAAAAGCGAGATATTGAAAAGTATTCGGCAGACATTTTGGGTATGGGTGAAGACTGGCAAGGAAAGTTTGATCATTTATCTTCTGAGTGTGAAGTGGTTTATTTACCTAGAACGACAGGAATATCGAGTACCAAAATCAAACAGAATTTATCTATTCTTGGGCCTGAGCATAGAGAAGAGTTTAAAAAAGCACTAGAAGTGATTTCTAATTTAGTCGATAACCTCTCTTAAATAAATGAATTGTTATGAATGATAGGCTAAACAGCACGTTGGCAAATAGCGAAAAGGAAGATCAAAAGCGGGTATTTCAAAACGCTGGCGCTTTGTTTGTGATTCAAATTGCCAATATGGTGCTGCCGTTTATCTTGTTGCCATACCTAACTCATGTTCTTGGGGCTCAATACTATGGATTAGTCGCTTTTGGTGTAGGGATAGCGCAATTAGGCTTTGTTATTACCGATTATGGATTCTCTTTATACGCGCCCGTAGCCCTCAGTAAAATCAGGGGTGATGTCTTAAAAATTAACAAAGTTGTTGGCGCTATTTACTGTTGCAGGATTTTACTGTTCCTATTGGTGTCTGCCATAATTTATCTTTATGCACTAAATACTCAACAATATGCAGAACACAGGGAATTGATACTACTTAGTATTTTAATTCTGGCCGGAACAACCTTGCAGCCAGTCTGGTTTTTTCATGGTATTGAAAAAATGGGATATATCACGTTTTTCTCATTACTTTCACGTTTGAGTTTTTTGTTGTTGGTGGTACTTTTTGTCGCAACTAAAGAAGATTACTTCTACGTAGCTCTATTTAACGGTATCACTCATTGCGCCGCAGCATTGTTAGGATTGGTCCTTATTTACAAGTTGGGATATCGCGCAACTTGGCCAGGTTGGCAGAACGTATTGGAAACCTTTAAGGCGTCAATGGAGTTTTTTTGGTCGCGCGCTGCGGTTAGTACCTATACGGCGGCTGGCACTGTTTTCTTAGGGCTTTGGGGTACGAGTGTTCAAGTTGCCTATTATTCTGCGGCTGAACAACTATACAAAGGAGCGCAAGCTTTTTTCTCTCCTTTGTCTCAGGCCCTCTATCCTAACATGCTTAAAAATCGAAATTTTTCCTTGTTATTTAAAGTCATGAAATGGGCGGTTTTATGTTGTCTAATAGGTGTATTAATCGGCTCTATTATAGGTGATCAGGTTATTGAACTCTTATTTGGTATAGAATTTGTTAATGCTAATGCAGTATTACTGATTTTTTTAGTTACCTTAATGTTTACTACGCCTTCTACGATGCTAGGTTATCCCTTGCTAGGCGCTTTAGGGAAGGTCAATTTGGCGAACAAAAGCGTATTTTTAGGTGCTGCTTTGCAATTGTGTTTACTGAGTTTTTGTTATTGGTTTGGTTATGTTACGGCATTTTCTGTCGCTATTTGCGTGTTATTGGTAGAGTTACTGGTATTTTTTCTAAGGGCTTATTGGGGAAATAAATATCTTCGTGCCAGTACAAACTCGCAGCTTGAGAATAACCATTGATTTTAATGCAATTTTATTTTTTGCTCCCGCATTGAGTGTCACCTTGTAAATATTGATAAGTAGCTAAAAACTGTTATTTATAATGCCTCTGGTGTAATTGCTGTATCAGTTTAAAATTAGAAGATAAAAAATAGCGCAATTTGCTATAAAAATGCCCCGAGCCAAGTTGCTTAACAAGTTCCTTTATTGACAATACTTCTCTACGTCGTCGAATCCGCATGAATGTTTGATTGTTAATATTAGTTTTACTCATCAAATGCTGATGCTTATCAAAATACTGTAAGTAGCCTTCAACACTGCTAGTATGACCTATCATTCGCTCTGAGGAGCCTGTGTCGTTGACAATATATGACGGGGTAGCTATGCGAAAAGCCTCGCCGTATTTTATCAGTAAGCGAGTCCAAAGATCGTAATCTTGACATGCTACAAATTGCTCGTCAAAGCCACCAATACTGAGCACTCGCTCTTTTTTTACCAGAACCTGCGAGGTTGCTTCATTGTAACTGAGTTGCTGTGCCAGCGTAATTCGGCCTGCTTTGGCATCAATGATGCGTTTTTTCTTACCATAATCCCAATACATACTTGAGCAAACAAAGGCATATTTATCATCATAAGCCGATACTAAGCTTGCAATTCTATTCGGTAAAAACACGTCATCATCATCTAGACCGGTAACAAACTCACCATTAGCATGTTTGATCGCTATATTTCGAGCGGCACAAGCTCCTTTACTGACTTCATTTTTAAATATAACTATGTTGTTATGTTTATTGGCAAGATGAGTTAAAAACTCAAAGGTAGTATCGGTTGAACCATCATCAACTACAAGTATTTCTATGTTTGGATACGTTTGTTGAAGCACCGAGTCTATAGCGTTAGCAAGCAACTCTTGACGATTTTTCGTCGGAATATAGACACTGACCAAAGGTAGTGAGGAATGATTGTTTTTAGCTAACTCTATTTGATTCATCTCTTTCCCATTGCTTGGTTTTACCTTGCATAAATTGCAATTTTGCTCTGATTTTGACAAATAGTTTGATGAAGAAAAAGGTCGGGTAACATAATGCAGGCGGATTATTATACTTTTTTGGAATCTTGGTTATTGGTGCGTTAACCTGCATACTTTTTAATTGTACATTACCACGTTCCACTCGTGTAAGTACTTGCAGCAAATTGGTTAAGTTTTTAGCACATGTGAATACTAAAGCACACTGTTGAGATACTGCCACTTCAGCGGGCAAAAACTGTCGTCTTATATATTCGTCATCGGCAATAACTTCAGGTAAGGGAAAGATTTGCTTTATGCCACTTGCACTTAAAGCGATAACATTAGAAAGTCGTTTGTTAGTATTGTAAAAAGAAAGACTAGCGACACGATAATATTGTCTCACGAAAAAATTACTTTTATCGAAAGCGAATGTTATTTTCGGCGAAATGGCTTTTAGTTGCTTATCCTTAAGCTCTGCTACAAGTGTGTTGAGGTCTTTGCCACTAATTTGAATATCTGCGTCCATCAATACTTTAAGCGAACCTTGGCTGTTATTAATACCTATGTTCAGCGCATTTGTTTTCGAGGCTTTATCCGTTTCAAATACTAAGAAATGAATGTTTCTTTGTTGAAGTATTAAACTATTTGTTTCGATGAAAGACAGGGTTTCGGCATAAGTGTTATCTTTACAAGCATTACAGATAACAACTATTTCAATTGCGTTTACTTTTTTATCATCAAGTAATTGAGTAAGCGTTTTAACGATCAAAGCTTCTTCATTGTATGCTGGGATGATAATGCTAAATTTATATGGTTCCATGATGTTCTAACTTAATAAACACACTGTTTTGCTGTTATCGTTCGGGTATTAAGCCTCATTGATTACTTCAAGTATTTTCTCATAACCACAAAAATTATTTTTTTGATATGGAGTAAATTGGTTATTAACTGATTTTAACACGAACTCTTCAAGCCGTTGCAGATCAGTGCATACACAAGCATAGTTATTTTTGATGACAAAATCAGCTAAATCTTGTTGATGGTTATCTATTCGGTCAAAATTAGGCACAATCAAGGTTGGTTTTGCCATTTCTAATAAATTAAACACAGACCCCGCACCGGCATGGGTGATAACTAAATCAGCCTTATTTACTTCATCTTGTACCTGAGTCGTGTATTTGAAATACGTATGGTTGACAGGAAGGTAGGTCCCTTCAGAGATCTGATTGACGATGTGATACTTTTTGGATGATAACTGCTCATTTACTGCCTTAAATAAAGCATTGTAATGAGTATGGCCTACGGTAACAAAAATATTCATAATCTACCGAAGAAGCGGCTCTTAGGGTAATGTTTTTTTAATGATTCATGTTGAATAAAAAACAAATTTGCAACGTGATACATAACTTTTCCAGCAAGAGACGGTGTAAAAACACGAGACCATGACTCGAAGTAGATCACTTTAATGTTAAACAAACGACAAATTACTCCTGGAACAACTGCAAGCCCTGGCCCAGTTGAAATCATAGAAACTACACGGTAATTAATCATTATGCGAGTCATTTGGGCAAGTGACCAAAAAAAATACAAAATGAAAGTAATAATATTTTTAAAATGAGAAAATTTGTCACGTGCTTCTATACAATAAAATTGACGAATAAAGTTATTATCCTTAGTTTCAACGTCAGTTAAAGCTATAAACGGTATACTTTTTAGTTCTTCAGGTGCGCCATTAATAAAGCGAGTCATCTGTGCTGCATGACCTCCCTTTCCATATACCATAAGTATCACTTCTGGACGATTTTTTAACATTTAAGGATTAATACTCCCATCCATTTTTATTTATATAATTAAAATTATCAAAGCTAAAGAGATCTTAAAATACTTTCTAAAGAGAATTATCTAATGCTTGAAGGAATTGCATTCTACATTAAAGAAAAATAACAGGAAACATTTATTGATGAAATACCTATGAACAATTGCCTGTAAATATATCTCAGTAATTTGAAAAACGGCTACTTTTTTGCCGTAAGCATTTTAGTTTATGTTGAATCTATTGCACGTTAACAGTAAGCAGTGAATGTATGACAAATGCTTCTTTGCATTTAGCTAAGCTGAGATACCCTTTATAATAACCTTCTAAACATAACTAACAGCAGAATTAAAGTTTGTGTTGTTAGCTATAAACCAGTACCTAATCCCTTCATTTTTTGTTAGAATCGCGGCAATTTTTTTAAGCAGGTTATTTATCCATGAACGTAATTGAAGCGAAATTTGATGCTAGCGGCAAAAAAGTTGCCATTGTTGTTTCACGTTTTAACAGCTTTGTTGTTGATCGTTTACTTGAGGGCGCTGTTGATACTTTGATTCGACAAGGTAATGTTGCTGATGACGACATCACTGTTATTAAAGTGCCTGGCGCTTATGAACTACCTTTAGTTGCTAAGAAAGCGGCTAAAAGTGAAAAGTTCGATGCCATTATTGCTATTGGTGCGGTAATTCGTGGTGGCACACCTCATTTTGATTTTGTTGCTGGTGAGTGTAATAAAGGTCTAGCGCAAGTGTGTTTAGATTCAGAAATTCCAGTATCATTTGGTGTTATTACAACGGATACCATCGAACAAGCCATTGATCGTGCTGGTCTAAAGGTTGGAAATAAAGGTGGTGAAGCTGCCCTGAGTGCGTTAGAAATGATTAACGTTCTTTCTCAGCTATAATTTAGCCAGTAATTTATTTGGAGTGTGTTGTGAAACCATCACCTAGAAGAAAAGCCCGTGAATTAGCTGTTCAAGCCGTATATTCATGGCAAATGAGCGAAAATTCAGTCACTGATGTTGAAGCTCATTTTTTAACTGAAAATGCTAAACGTCGTTTTGAAATTGAATTTTTTCAAAAATTATTTCGAGGTGTTACTTCACAAGTAAGCTCTATTGATTCAGCAATAGAACCGCATGTTGATCGTCCTTTATCAGATGTTGACCATATTGAAAAAGCGATTATACGCGTTGCTATTTTCGAATTAAGTGACTGCTTAGATGTGCCTTATCGTGTTGTTATCAACGAAGCAATCGAATTAGCGAAACTTTTTGCTGCTGATGATAGTCATAAGTTTGTTAATGGTGTACTTGATAAAGCCGTGAAGTTAATTCGTCCAGAGTAAATTAATCTCGAATTATTACTATTATTAGGCGCCATAATTATGTGCGCCTTTTATCTTTTTATGCGCGTAACATTCTGTTTTATATAACTTAAGCATTAACAGAGAACTTATCTGATATTAGCCCTTTTGAAATGTGATAAATCGTTATGAAAGAATTTGAACTGATTAAAAAATACTTTACTGAACAAGCGGTCAATCGGAAAGACGTGGTGCTTGGCATTGGTGATGACTGTGCGTTATTAACGCCTGCAGAGCGTCAGAATATTGCAGTAACTACCGACACTTTAGTTGCTGGAGTACATTTTCCTCACGAAACTGAACCTCGTGCTATTGGTCATAAAGCGATTGCGGTTAATTTATCTGATCTTGCTGCTATGGGCGCTGAACCATCATGGGTATCCATTGCCATTACCTTACCTGAAATTGATGAAACCTGGGTTGGTGAGTTTTGCGCTGGCGTGTTTGAGCTGTGTGAATATTATAATGTTCAGCTAGTTGGGGGCGATACCACACAAGGGCCGTTAAGTATAACCGTTACTGCACAAGGGGTAACTCCGTTTGACAAACATATTAGCCGAAGTGGTGCCAAAGCTGGCGATTGGTTATATGTAACAGGTGAAATTGGTGATGCCGCTTTAGCCATCAAGCATTATTACGGTAACATTGAGCTGACAAGCGATGTATTAGCAGCAACTTATCAAAGATTAAATTATCCTAAACCACGGGTATTAGCAGGGCAAGCGCTGCGTGAGTATGCTTCTTCGGCGATTGATTTGTCGGATGGTTTATTGTCTGATCTTGAGCACATACGTAAAGCCTCTAATGTGGGTGTTAATATCGTGCTTGAAGACTTACCACTATCAAATGAGCTTGTAGACACCTTAGGGCATGAAGCGGCGATAGAATTAGCGTTACAAGGTGGCGATGATTACGAATTGTTATTTACTGTTTCTGCAGATAATAAAGTAGGAATGGAAACGGCACTTGCTAATGTAGGGGTAAAGGTGTCTTGTATTGGTCAATTAAATGCTACAGGCAAGGTAACTACAACGCTTAATAGTGAAGCGACTCATATAAATGCTAAAGGGTTTGAGCATTTTTCAACGAAAGAAAATTCCCATGAAAACCCATAAATTTAAATTATCTGATCCTATTCAGTTTCTTGCCTTAGGTTTTGGTAGCGGTCTTGCGCCGAAAGCGCCCGGTACATTTGGCACCGTTGCGGCAATTCCTTTATTAATGTTGTGTGCTTCATTGCCCGTCATTCAATATGTTGTGTTGGTGCTTGCAATGTCGATAGTCGGTATTTATTTATGTGGATATACTGCGAAAGCGGCTGGCGTTCATGATCACCCGGCAATCGTCTGGGACGAAATTGTCGGTTTGTTTATTACCATGTTCTTGATCCCGCTGACATGGCAAACAATGCTAGTAGGTTTCATTTTATTTCGTTTTTTTGACATCGTTAAACCTTGGCCGATTTCTTGGCTTGATAAACATTGTCATGGTGGCTTTGGCATTATGATTGATGATATCGTCGCAGGCTTAGCTGCTCTGGCATGTATGCATTTAATTTTTTAAGCGTTTGTTATTGTTAAATAATAAGCTCAATGTTTAGATAAAATAATAAAAAGCCCAAATATCGCTATTTGGGCTTTCGTTTTATTAGGGCTTTATACATTAACTAAACAGTTATTAATGTAAGATTCTCGCTTTAATTGTACCTTCAACGGCTTTTAATGCGCGAAGGGCCGTTTTACTATCCGCTGTTTCAATATCAATAACCACGTAACCAATTTCATCATCAGTTTGCAGATATTGTGCAGCAATATTTATATCATGCTCGGCAAACGCTTGGTTGATCTTGGTTAAAATACCGGGTTGATTGCGATGAATATGTAGCAAACGACTGGTACCCGTATGCCCAGGTAAAGACACTTGCGGGAAATTTACTGCCGATAATGTAGAGCCATTGTCTGAATATTTCGCTAATTTACTGGCAACTTCTAAGCCGATATTTTCTTGGGCTTCTTTTGTGCTACCACCAATATGAGGTGTTAAAATTACATTATCAAATTCACGTAAAGGTGAAATAAACTCTTCATCGTTGCCTTTTGGTTCTACAGGGAAAACATCAATGGCTGCACCAGCAACTTTTTTGTCAGTCAATGCTTGTGATAACGCATCAATATCAACAACAGTACCACGTGAAGCGTTGATAAATATCACGCCATCTTTCATCGCATTAAATTGTGCAGTAGCCATCATATTTTGAGTTTGCGGTGTTTCAGGCACATGCAAACTCACTACATCAGATTCTGCGAGTAAGGCATTAAGTGTTGAAGCTTGGCTGGCATTTCCTAAAGGTAATTTAGTTTCAATGTCATAAAAACGTACTTTCATACCTATGGTTTCAGCAAGAATGCCTAGTTGCATTCCTATATGGCCGTAGCCAATAATACCTAAAGTTTTTCCTCTGGCTTCAACTGAGCCTACGGCCGACTTATTCCAAACACCACGATGCGCTTGCGCACTTTTTTCAGGAATGCCACGTAACAAGAGTAATAATTCACCAATTACTAATTCTGCGACTGAACGTGTGTTTGAGAAAGGCGCATTAAAAACAGGGATCCCTAATTTTTGCGCTGCTTTGGTATCAACTTGGTTTGTGCCGATACAATAACAACCAATTGCCACTAGTTTTTTCGCATGCTTAAGGACGTTTTCATTCAACATGGTGCGCGAGCGAATACCAATAAAATGCACAGAGGCAATTTTTTCAATCAATTCTTCTTCAGCTAAAGACGTTTTAAGATATTCAATGTTGCTATATCCTTGAGATTTAAGCTCTTCTATAGCGCTTTGATGAACACCTTCTAATAATAAGATCTTAATTTTTTCTTTTGCTAACGATTTATTACTCATGATCGATAATCACTCTTGGTAAAGTTACTGAAACGATTAAAATGTTAATGTAAACCCAACCTTTTAAAAACAGCTTACAAAAACAGATAGATGGCTAGATGCCTAAATCTAATGTTAAACTAACATATAGTGCATAAACTCTAAAGTGTTATTTTACTATTTTTGCACCTTCTGGCGTGCCAAGTATTAAAACATCAGCACCGCGAGCGGCGAACAAACCATTAGTAACAACCCCTACCAAGGCGTTGATGTCATTTTCTAAACGTATTGGATCGATTATGTCTAAGTTATGCACATCGAGAATGACGTTTCCGTTATCAGTGATCACCCCTTGACGATAAACAGGATCGCCGCCAAGCTTTACTAGCTCTCTGGCAACATAACTTCTTGCCATTGGGATCACTTCAACAGGTAATGGAAACTTGCCCAACACTTCAACTTGTTTAGATTGATCGCAAATACAGATAAAAGACTTGGCCACCGCAGCCACTATTTTTTCGCGAGTAAGTGCTGCACCACCACCTTTGATCATATGCATATGCTTAGTAATTTCATCAGCCCCATCAATGTAAACATCAATGATATCTACATTATTTAGATCAAAGACTTCAATACCATGGGCTTGCAATCTTTTAGTTGACTCTTCAGAGCTTGATACTGCACCTTCAATATCATTTTTCATCTTTGCTAGTGCATCGATAAAGTGATTAACGGTTGAGCCTGTTCCAACACCAACGATAGAATCTTTTTGTACAAATTCTAGTGCTTTGATCGCCGCAGCTTTTTTCATTTCATCTTGAGTCATTGAGAAGTTCCTCTAATTTTTGCCGACATTATAACAGTCAATAACGCCTGAATATATGCCGGCTTTGGAAAAGTAATAATGAATTTAATAAAACTTAAAGTGCTGGTTAGGCGTGATAATTTCAGGAATGGGAATATCCCAATGTTCGCTCGGAACTTTATCCACTTGTTGAAAGTCATGCGCTAAACCAATGGGGTAGGGTTTAGCTGTTTGCTCTTTTTGCGTGTACCATTTATTGAGTGTTCTATCATAGTATCCACCGCCCATTCCTAGCCTTGCTCCAGTATTATCAAAAGCCACTAGCGGGGTGAAAATAATATCGAGCTGCTCCATTGGTAACACATCTTGAACATTTAATTTCGGCTCTAAAATATGGTATTTATTGCGTATCATCGCCGTTTGAGCATGGTAGTGTAAAAACAATAAATGTCCTTTGCTAAAAGGGTGTAACACCGGCAAATAGGTTTTTATTTTCTGATCCCAACACTCGTTAATAAAGTCATGTGTATTTAATTCTCCATCATTAGTTAAGTAGATGGCTATTGACTTTGCCGTTAGCACTTTCGGGTGATTCTTTAAACTTTTTGCTAAAAGCTGTGATTGTTGCTGTTGGGAGCTTTCATCTAACGATTGACGTTTTTGACGAATTAATTGCCTAATTTCATTTCTAGAAAGCGAAGTAGAGGTAGTCATGACAAGTGTATTATTTGATTTGGTGGCTTAACAATAAACGGGGACGCAAGAAAGTGAAAGAAAAAAATAGCCAACGTAGTTGTTGGCTATTTTGATATTAATGAAAACGAATGTTGTTAATGTTGATTAAGCAACGGTTGTCGCCGATTTTTCATTATTCGCTTTTGCATCTTCAGCTGTAGGCTCTTCATCATCAGCAGCCAAACTTTCCCAAAATCTTGATTTCAAACCAATTAATAACATTACGATACCGATGCCAATACTAAATAAACTAATTTGAATATAAAGCGAAGGAATTTGCTCTACGTTATTTGGATCGTAGTTACCAGCTAATAAACCAGAAATGATGTTACCAATTGAGTAGGTTAATACGAAAATTCCCATCATTTGACCAGCAAATCGTTTCGGAGAAAGTTTACTTACCGCACTAAGTGCTACAGGACTTAAACATAATTCACCAACTGTGTGTAAAAAGTAAGTAGCAACTAACCAATAAGGTGCTACTTTCATGCCCGAAGCGGCGTATTGTGCAGCAAAAAACATAACAATAAAGCCACTTGCCATAACAATTAAACCAAAGGCACATTTAATTCCGTAAGAAGGGCTAACCCATCTTTTACCTAAGTTAATCCATAATGCAGCAAAGAAAGGAGATAATAGGACGATAAATACTGAGTTTAATGATTGAAACCAACCAGTTGGCACTTCAAATGAACCCACTAAGCGGTCAGTATAATCACGAGCGAATAAGTTCATAGAAGAACCTGCTTGCTCAAAGCCAGACCAAAAACAGGCAGAAGCTATACAGATAAGTAATAACGCCCACAGTCTTTTCTTTTCATTACCGGTTAAATTACTGAAAAAATAAATAACGGCGTAATAGATGACAAAAATAAGTGAAAAGGCAATCGCAACATTTTGAGCGACAGCAACAGGATTAATCGAAATAGTGCCATTAAAAACTAAGGCGGTAACAATCGCGATGCCTACTAAAACAGCGGTAATGATTGACCAACTCGTTTTCTGTGCTTTTTCTGACATTGGATAAACAGGGTGTTCACCTACGCCGGCAAGTTTAGGGGTAGTAATTTTATATTGAATTAAACCTAATGCCATACCAACTGCAGCTGCACCAAATGCCCAGTGCCAACCGACATTTTCCATTAGGTAACCACAAACACCGTAACCAATGACTGAGCCAATATTAATACCCATATAATAAATGGCATAACCACTATCACGACGAACATCTTTATCTGCATATAATTGACCTACCATAGCGCCAATATTTGGTTTAAGTAAACCGGTACCTAAAATAACAACGATTAAACCGATAAAGAAAGTATCTTCGCTTGGGATCGCTAAAATGATATGGCCGATCATAATGATAATAGCGCCGTACCAAACAGATTTTTGTCCACCGAGTAAACGGTCTGAAATCCAACCGCCAGGTAACCCCATAAAATAAACACTACCGGTATATAAACCATAAATGGCAGCTGCTGAAGCGACGGTTAAGCCTAAACCACCTTCTTGTAATGTAGCCGTCATAAAAAGTACAAGTAGCATGCGCATGCCGTAATAACTCATACGTTCCCACATTTCTGTGATAAATAAAGTTTGCAGGCCTTTAGGATGACCAAAGAATGAATGGTCAGTTTGCGTTGTCATATATAATTTCCTTCGTAAGGGGCGACGTACATCTATTTTTATTATTAGTGTGGTTGTTTAATGGTTTAATTAAACGTGGCGATGTCGACGCTTTTTATAATAAATCAGCGGCATTTATACCTTTGATAGCCATTAAGCGCAAGTTAATCGCGCAGTTATCTGATGTTTTACGCGGAATAATTCGTTTAAAAATGGATTAAATTCTGAAAAAACAACATTAAACTGGAGTTTAATTGTTAATTAATAGTAATATTTAACTAAGCTAACATAAATTTATTATATAAAGATGGACAATATGGATAAAAGAATTACCAAAGCAGTGATCCCGGTAGCGGGACTTGGCACGAGAATGTTACCGGCAACAAAGGCTATTCCAAAGGAAATGTTGCCAATTGTCGATAAGCCATTAATTCAATATATTGTTAATGAATGTATTGACGCGGGTATTAAAGAAATTGTTTTAGTGACTCATTCATCTAAAAATGCCATTGAAAACCATTTTGATAAATCATTTGAATTAGAAACCACGCTTGAAAAGCGTGTTAAACGTCAATTATTAGATGAAATTCAAGCGATTTGTCCAAAAGATGTCACTATTTTACATGTGCGCCAAGGCGAAGCGAAAGGCTTAGGGCATGCGGTATTAAAAGCACGTCCTATTATTGGCAACGAGCCTTTTGCCGTTGTACTTCCTGATGTTATTCTTGATGATGCTCATGCCGATTTAAAAACAGAAAACCTTTCTGCCATGCTTACCCGTTATAAAGAAGTGGGTAATTATAGCCAGATTATGGTTGAGCCAGTACCTATGGAGAAAGTCAGCAGCTATGGTGTTGTTGATTGTGGTGGCTATGAGTTAGCGCCTGGTGAGTCGAAAACCATGACAGCAATCGTTGAAAAGCCGCCGGTAGAAAGTGCGCCTTCAAACTTAGCGGTTGTTGGTCGTTATGTCTTATCTGAAAAAATTTGGGATTTACTTAAATTAACTCCTCCTGGAGCGGGTGATGAAATTCAGTTAACTGATGCTATTGCCATGCTGATGGAAAAAGAAACCGTTGAAGCGTTTCATATGACAGGTAAATCGCATGATTGTGGTTCTAAACTTGGTTATATGAATGCGAATGTTGAATATGGTTTAAGACATCCAGAACTTGCTGATGACTTTAAACAACACTTAATTGAGTTGTTAAAATAAGCTTTTATCTCGTTTATATTAAACGTATTAAGAGTATTGAGGTGTTAATGTTTGTATGAATTTGAGCATTAATACCTCAGCAATGTGCTACTTCAAATAATTGCAATGGTCGTCACTAAAATGAACGATTGTCATTTGAGTGTCTGTTAAAAATCGTTGAATTATCATGGTTTAAATAAGGATATATGTGTGTTTCAAGATTTAAATGATATCTGTCTGCTAGCAGATAAAGTGAAAAACCGATCGATATTGAGTTTATTCACCGATACTAATCGTGCAGATAAGCTTTCAGTCACTGTTGGTGACATTTTTCTTGATTATTCAAAACAAAATATCAACGATGATGAATTGTCTGCTTTGGTCCAGTGGGCAGAACATTGCCATTTATCTGACACGATTAACGATATGTTTTCAGGTGAAAAGATAAATGAAACAGAAAATCGTGCGGTTTTACATACGGCATTAAGAGCGCCTGATTCCTTAAAACATTCAGTATTAAAAGAAAAAGCACAAGAAGTAATTGATACTGAAAATCAAATGGCTGAAATTGTCGATAATGTTTGCTCAGGTAAGCTAGTTTCAGCATCTGGAGAAAAATTCACTGACGTTTTAGCGATTGGTATTGGTGGCTCTTATTACGGTATAAAAGTCGCGCTTACAGCACTAAAACCCTATCATAGTACCGGATTAAATGTTCATGTGTTAGCGAATGTTGATGGCGGAGCAGTTGACGAAAAAATTAACTTGCTTCCCGCTGAAACCACATTAGTTGTGGTGATATCAAAAACGTTTACCACTCAAGAAACGTTACTCAATGCTACTGCGATAAAAAATTGGATGCTGTCGGCCTCTGACAATCAAGATATTATCGAAAAACAATGGTTTGCTATTAGTACTAATATTAATGCGGTGATCTCGTTCGGTATTTCAAGGCAACATATTTTACCTATGTGGGATTGGGTTGGCGGTCGATTTTCATTATGGTCTGCGGTTGGTTTACCCTTGGCATTAGCGATTGGAAACCAAGGCTTTTCGCAATTAAAAGCAGGGGCTGGCGAAATGGATGAGCATTTTAAATCCGCCCCTTTTGAACAAAATATGCCCGTTTTATTAGCGCTTTTAGGCATATGGAACCGTAACGGTTTAGCGTATTCTAGTTTAGCTATTTTGCCTTATGATCATGCCTTACGTGCGTTACCCGGTTATTTACAGCAAACAGATATGGAGAGTAACGGTAAATCTGTAGCCTTGTCGGGTGAAAAACTTACTTGGGATACAGCGCCAATTGTATTTGGTCAAGAAGGTACTAATGGTCAACATGCTTTTATGCAGTTAATGCATCAAAGTGATGATATTGTCCCAACCGATTTTATCATCGCGCTTAATGGCACTAGCCAACTTAAAGCACATCATCAAGTGTTAGTCGCCAATTGTTTTGCGCAAAGTGAAGCGTTGATGCAAGGGAAAACCTTATCTCAAGTAAAAGACGAGTTATCAGCTGCTGGTTTGTCCCCAGCAGATATTAACAACTTAGCCCCGCATAAAACCATGAAAGGGAATACACCAAGTAATACCTTGCTTTTAAATAGTGTCACGCCTCAGTCATTTGGTGCCTTGTTAGCTTTATATGAACATAAAATATTTGTTCAAGGCGCTTTGTGGCAGCTTAATTCTTTTGATCAGTGGGGCGTTGAATTAGGCAAACAGTTAGGTAATCAAGTATTGAAAGTAATGAATGGCGAGCATAGCGATTTATTATCTACGTCATCATTGGCACTCATTGCTAAGTTCAATCAAACTAGGGCGTGTTGATCTTTCGAGGTTAAATTTTGTTCAAAATAAAAGACATTTATTCAAGGCGTGAGTTAAGTAGCATGGTTGTTGCATGTAAATAGCGAACAACGAATAAAAAATGGCTTTTAATTGAACCCTTCGGGCAACGTTTGTTTGTCATTTCTACTACATTTTTGCTCATTGAGGTGGAATAACCACATATCATTCGCAATGCTTTGTATAAATACCAAACAAACTGTTGCAAAAATCATCGCGAAAGATCAACACGCCCTAAATAATTCATGACTTAATACCAAATAATTGTATGAATGGTTTTGATATTCATTTTTTATCTATTAAATTTCTTTCTTATATTGGATTGTACTAGGTTATTATGTCAAAATTCATGGCATATTTAATAGGGATTTAACGTTAAGAAGCCAATGAATTTAACTCATTTACAAAAGTTAGAAGCTGAATCTATCCACATAATGCGCGAAGTTGCTGCTGAGTTTGATAACCCAGTGATGCTTTATTCTGTCGGTAAAGACTCTGCTGTTTTACTTCACCTTGCCCGAAAAGCGTTTGCACCAGGAAAAATACCTTTTCCGTTATTGCATGTTGATACCACGTGGAAATTCAAAGAAATGATTGAATTTCGTGATCAAATGGCAAAAGAGTACGGTTTTGAGCTATTAGTGCATAAAAACCCTGAAGGTCTTGCCATGAATATCAGCCCATTTGTGCATGGTAGTGCTAAACATACCGATATCATGAAAACTCAAGGCTTAAAACAAGCGTTAGACAAATATGGTTTCGATGCTTCATTTGGTGGCGCTCGTCGTGATGAAGAAAAATCACGTGCTAAAGAACGCGTATATTCATTTCGCGATAAAAATCATCGTTGGGACCCTAAAAGCCAACGTCCAGAGTTGTGGAATGTTTATAACGGTAAAGTAAATAAAGGTGAAAGTATTCGCGTTTTCCCATTATCAAACTGGACTGAATTAGATATTTGGCAATATATATATTTAGAAAATATTAAAATTGTTCCGTTATACCTTTCTGAAAAACGTCCTGTTGTTGAACGTGACGGCACCTTGATCATGGTTGATGATGATCGTATGCCGATTGAAGAGGGTGAAGAAGTGATGATGAAAAATGTTCGCTTTAGAACATTAGGTTGTTATCCGTTAACCGGAGCCGTTGAATCTGATGCCACGACTTTACCTGAAATTATTCAAGAAATGTTGTTAACCAAAACCTCTGAGCGTCAAGGACGTGTAATTGACCATGACTCAGCAGGTTCGATGGAAAAGAAAAAAATGGAAGGTTATTTTTAAGCTTTCATTAGTGATTTATCCAACTGACAATATTAATCCGTATCAGGCGTTAATCCTGATATAAGAATGAATTCCAAAGGAAAAAAAATGAGTAATCAATCAGACTCACTTGAAACAAATTTGCTTGAAACAGATATAGAAGCGTATTTAAAGCAACACGAAAATAAAGAAATGTTGCGCTTTTTTACCTGTGGTAGCGTTGATGACGGCAAAAGTACGCTTATTGGGCGTTTATTACATGACTCAAAAATGATCTTTGAAGATCAATTAGCCGCGATTGAAAATGATAGCAAAAAGTCAGGCACCACGGGTGAAGCGGTTGATTTGGCCTTATTAGTTGATGGATTACAATCTGAGCGCGAGCAAGGTATTACCATTGACGTTGCTTACCGTTACTTTGCTACGGATAAACGTAAGTTTATTATTGCTGATACTCCAGGTCATGAACAATACACACGTAATATGGCAACTGGTGCTTCTACGTGTGATTTAGCAATTATATTGATTGATGCTCGACATGGTGTACAAGTTCAAACGCGTCGTCATTCATTTATCTGTTCATTACTTGGTATTAAGCATGTTTTAGTGGCGGTAAATAAAATGGATTTGGTTGATTATAGCCAAGAGCGATATCAGTCAATCAAGAAAGAGTATCGCGATTTTGCCGATGGCCTTGAATTTAGCGATGTGCGATTTGTACCAATTTCCGCGTTAAATGGTGATAATGTTGTTGAAGAAAGTGCCAATATGTCTTGGTATCCGGGCGCAACTATGATGAAGCTGTTAAATACTATTTCTGTAGATAACGATGAAAGCTTCACGCAATTTAGACTACAAGTACAATATGTTAACCGTCCTAATTTAAATTTCAGAGGTTTCTCTGGCACGATTGGTTCTGGTCATATTCGCGTAGGAGATGAAATTGTTGCTTTACCGTCAGGGAAAGAAAGTACGGTAAAATCTATCGTAACCTTTGATGGTAATTTAGAGCGTGCTGATAAAGGTCAAGCTATTACGTTAACGCTTGATGACGAGATTGATATTAGCCGTGGTGAGATGATCGTTAAAAAAGGTGCTTTACCTGAGTCATCGAAAGAATTTAATGCGTCAGTGGTTTGGATGCATGAAGATGAGTTAGAAGCTGGTCGTGAATATTATATTAAACATGGTAGCAAGACCACAACGGGACATGTTATTGATATTGACCATCGCATTGATGTCAATACCATGGAAACCAGTGAAGTGACCCAATTGGCGTTAAATGAAATAGGCTCTGTAAATTTTGAAGTCGCAGAAACTCTTCATTTTGATGCATATAACGATAATAAAACCTCAGGTGCTTTTATTATTATTGACCGCTTGAGTAATATCACCGTTGGTGCCGGTATGATCAATAAAGCCATTTCAAAAGATCAAAAAGCTGAATTTTCAGCATTTGAGCTTGAATATAATGCGCTTGTCAGAAAACACTTCCCACATTGGGGAGCACGTGATATTTCTAAATTGAAATAACTGTTGATTAAACAAGTTAAACATATAGATTTATTCTTACTGAAGTCGTTGATAGTCAAAGGGTTGATTATCAACGACTGATCTATATTGAAAAACAAGCCTCGAAAAGGAAAATAAAAATGGTAGCAATGCAATGGCTTTTAATAGTCATTTTTATCGGTACCTTTATTGGACTTTTAAAATTTCAACGGACACCAGAACGGGTATTTTCAGCGGCAATGCTAACCTGTTTGGCCACATCTTTCGTTGATACTGAGCATATTCTCAACAATGCAGTTAATTCTGGTTTAGTGACCCTAATTTTATTGGTATTAGCTTCTTTTTCATTTGAAAGAACGAGTATTTTACGTCGCCTGTCAGCAACAATGATTAATGGCTCGCCGTTTAAATCAACCGTGAGAACCTTAACCTATACCGCATTTTCTTCTGCTTTAATGAACAACACCGCGGTGGTGGCAGCGTTAATTTCTACCGTTAAAAATAATCGCTTAATTAACCCCGGAAAACTATTACTACCTTTGTCGTTTGCTGCCATTTTAGGTGGCAGTTTAACGTTAGTGGGCACATCAACAAACTTAATCGTCAATACAATGCTGATTGAACAAGGTCATGAAGGGATCAGCTTTTTTGATTTTACTCCGATAGGCATTGTTGCCTTGCTGATTTGTTTAATATTAATCATTGTCCGTCAAAATAAACTGCCGAATATTAAAGAAGAACATGCTTCTAACCAAGATTATTTGTTAGAAGCCCAAGTGAGCCCTGATTCAAAAATGCTCGGTTTGACTATCGAAGAAAATGGCTTAAGAAATTTAGACTCGTTGTTTTTAGTTGAAATTATTCGAAATAGCCGGTTGATTTCACCTGTGTCACCTGACGAGATTATTTTGAAAAATGATAAGCTTATTTTTTCAGGTGATATTTCGAAAATATTAATTTTACAGCAATTTGACGGATTAACCTTATACGCTGAAAAAAGTGGTTTATTAAGAGATAATTTAACCGAAGTATTAATTAAGCCTGATTCGACTATCGTTGGGAAAACTTTAAAAAAAGCGGGTTTTAGAGCACGATTTGATGCTGCTGTTGTTGCCATTAAGCGCGAAGGAAGCTCCTTATCAGGCAAGCTAGGTGAAATGGTCATTAAACCTGGTGATTTTCTTGTTTTAGCGGTGGGTAATGACTTTAGCGCACGTACTAACTTAACGAAAAACTTTTATATTTTGTCGGGACATAAACCCGATAATATGCTGTCAGGATGGCGCGATAATTTAACCTTGTTTGGCTTTATTGCCAGTATTCTTGTTTCCGTTTTGCTAAATGTTACTTTACTTAAATGTTTAATTTTCTATATCTCACTGCTCATTTTTACCGGGTGTTTAACGGTTAATGAAATAAAGCGCCGTTTTCCTTTAGAAATTTGGATGATTGTGGTGGGAGCATTAACGCTTGCTAATGCACTTGAAACTAGCGGTGTAGCTGAATTAATTGCTGTTAATATTGAAAGTTTTTTACATGGCCAAAGCGCTTATCTCACCTTAGTGGTTATTTTTATTACTACCTTATTAATCACAGAGTTGATCACTAATAGTGCCGCGGCTGCCTTGGTTTTTCCTATCGCTTATAACATTGCATTAGGTTTAGGAGTTAGTCCTTTGCCTTTTGTTATGGCGGTGGCCTTTGCTGCCAGTGGCAGCTTTATCAGTCCGTTTGGCTATCAAACAAATGTTATGGTGTATAACGCTGGTAATTATACCTTAAAAGACTTTGTTTGCTTTGGCTTGCCGGTATCTTTGGCATATAGCTCGGTTGTATTAATACTATTGCCATATGTTTTTCCTTTTTAGTAAGCTTCAATCAATAGGTGAGCAATTGATTTGGCGAGAAGACATTCTGCATTAACAAATTTTAATAGTGAATAAATAATGAATATGAAAACTGAAAATACCGTTTGGCATGAGCAATTAGTCAATAAACAGCAGCGTGCTGAAATGAAAGGGCAGCGTCCTTGCTTGCTGTGGTATACCGGCTTAAGTGGCTCAGGTAAATCAACCGTGGCAAATGCTGTCGACCGATTACTATTCGAGCGTGGTTGTCATACCTATTTACTTGATGGTGACAATGTTCGTCATGGTTTAAATGGTGATTTAAGTTTTAGTGACGAAGACAGAGTGGAAAATATTCGCCGGATTAGCGAAGTATCAAAACTTTTTATCGACGCTGGTACGATAGTTTCAACTGCCTTTATTTCACCGTTTGCTGCAGATAGAGAAATGGCGAGAAATTTATTAGTGGAAGGCGAGTTTATTGAAGTTTTTATCGACACGCCAATTGCTATTTGTGAGCAACGTGATCCTAAAGGACTTTATAAAAAAGCACGTGCGGGTGAAATAAAAGACTTCACAGGTATAGATTCTACTTATGACGTTCCTCAGAATCCAACGATTCATGTGAAAACTGCAGAACAAGATATTCGTCAATGCGCGGAGCAAATCATTCAATACTTACTGAATAATCAATATATTAAATAGTTTAGAAGAGACATATCTCGTCGTTACAATCATCACTAGGTTGAACGTTGAACGAGAAAAGCGAGTTATCTTTAAACTTGAAAAGGAAGAGTGTTAATTTATGCATTTTGATGTGTTTAACGGTGATGCGGATGGCATCATTGCGTTAGTACAATTACGATTAGCTGAGCCGAAAAAATCAACGCTGATCACTGGTGTAAAACGTGATATTGCTTTGGTAGAGAACGTGTCTACCGAACAGGCAACGTCTGTCACCATACTTGATGTTTCCATGGAAAAAAACATTACAGCGTTAACTCAACTTTTAAATCATGATGTTGATGTGTTTTATGTGGATCATCATAGAGCTGGTGATATTCCACAAACCGATAAGTTGCACGCGATCATTGATACTGATGCCAATACTTGTACTAGCTTGCTTGTAAACACTTATCTTGAAAATCAATATGTTAATTGGGCGATTGCTGCTGCCTATGGCGACAATATGCTTGCATCTGCTGAAGCGCTTGCTAATCAAATGGGGTTAACGCCCTTGGAAAAATCGCAACTAAAAGCTTTGGGTATTTATATTAATTACAATGGCTATGGACGCAGTGTTGATGATTTGCATTTTGCGCCTGATCAACTGTTTCAGCAATTAGTAAAGTACGAAAACCCACTAACATTAATTGCTGAAACTGATTCTGTGTATCATCAGTTAGAGAACGCTTATCACCAAGATATGGACAAAGCGATCAATGCGAAAATATTGGCTGATAATGAACAATGTAAGGCGGTCGAATTACCTGATGAAGCGTGGGCACGGCGAGTAAGTGGTGTATTTGGCAATGAGTTAGCTAATCAATCACCGGAAAAAGCGCATATTGTTTTCACGATAAACCGTGATGCGAGTTATACCGTTAGCTTACGAGCACCAATGAATAATAAACAAGGTGCTGGCGATATTTGTGCCGAATTCCCCACAGGTGGAGGAAGAGCCGCAGCAGCTGGGGTGAATGAATTACCTGCAGAAATGATTAACGCATTTATTAAAGCCGTGGCACAATATTACACTTAATATAGAAATCAAACATTCATTTGCCATCATTTATTATTAATGGCTACTTTATAGCGATCTTTGATAAGACAATTAGATAAGGAACATTATGGGTTTATTGATCACCGGCGGTACTGGCTATATTGGCAGTCATACGGTTGTAGAGTTGTTACAGTTAAATAAAGATATCGTCATTGTTGATAATTTGTCGAATTCTTCCACATTAGTGTTAGACCGTATCACGCAAATTACCGGTAAGACAGTTACTTTCATTGAGGCGGATATTTGCGATGAAGCTGCGTTAAACAGTATTTTTGAGCAGCATAGTATCGAAGCTGTTATTCATTTTGCAGGATTAAAAGCGGTGGGTGAGTCTAATGAAATACCTTTGGCTTATTATCAAAATAACGTTGCTGGCTCAGTAACTTTATTTAGAGTGATGGCAAAGCATAATGTTAAAAATTTAGTGTTTAGCTCTTCGGCAACGGTTTATGGTGAAAATAACCCTGCACCGCTTGTAGAAACTATGCCTATTTCAGCTACCAATCCGTATGGTCAAACTAAGTTAATGGTTGAACATATTTTGCAGGATTTAGCCAAAAGCGATGATGCTTGGTCAATTGCTTGTTTACGTTATTTTAATCCAATTGGTGCACACGAAACTGGCTTAATTGGTGAGAATCCAAACGGTATACCTAACAACTTGTTACCTTATGTGGCGCAAGTTGCTGTTGGCCGATTGCCTCAGTTGCAAGTATTCGGTGATGATTATGATACGCCAGACGGTACTGGAGTTAGAGATTATATTCATGTAGTTGATTTAGCCGTTGGCCATGTAAAAGCGCTTGAAAGTTTAACTAAAATATCGGGTTGTCAGCCGATTAATATTGGTACAGGTAAGGGAACATCCGTGCTTGAAATTGTTAATGCATTTAAAGCAATTAGTGGCCAAGATATTCCTTACACTATTGTGCCGCGTCGGGCTGGGGATATCGCGACGGTTTATGCAGACGCGAGTGTTGCGAATGAGTTACTTGGCTGGCAAGCGAGTAGAGACTTAAATGCTATGATAGCTGATACGTGGCGTTGGCAATCACAAAATCCGAATGGTTTTGAGTAAAATACTTATCGTAAACTTAAAAAAGCCGACAAAAAAAGAGCCTTTCGGCTCTTTTTTGTTTTAAAGATCAACACGACCTAATAAACAATATGAGAAATTGTGAGCTCAACGGTGAAAAGCATTAACTTTGAGCGAGCTGAGATTGTTCATCTGCCCATGCAATAGCTTCATTGTAATCTTTAACCACTTTTTCTTTACTCAAGCCTAATTTTTCCATCACGGTGGCTGTTTTATCCCAATCGGCATGTTCAATTAATTTTACTAAGGTAATTAAAGCCGCTAACACACCTTTTTTCGTGGTTAAGGCGTCTTTAATCTCTTGAGCGAGAGGAAGCTTGCCTAAAATACTTTCTAAGCTTTCATCAAGTATAGCGTCGATTAACGACAATAAACCGGTTAAGAAAGCTATGGAAGTATCTACTGGTGCATTAATATCTTGAGCAACCATCTCACAAAATTTTGCACGAGTCATCGCCGCGTTAATTAATTCTGTCGGTTTATCAGGATTAACATTCGTGGCAAACATTAAGCCTAAAAAGCGTTTAAGTTCACCTGAGCCTAAAATCACGAGGGCTTGTTTAATCGTCGATATCTCACTTCTCCGTCTAAAAATAGGAGAGTTTGCATAGCGTAATAATTTATATGAAAGAGAAACGTCACGTTCGAAAACAGACGTGATACTTGCTAAGTCTAATTCTGGCTTCGATGTTTCATATAATAATTCAGCCATGGCAATTTGCGAAGGCGATAATGCCTTTGTTTTCACCATTTCTGGCTTAGCAAAGAAAAAACCTTGGAATAATTCAAAACCTAACTCTAATGCTTGATTATATTCTTCATAGGTTTCTACTTTTTCCGCTAATAATTGAATATGTGGATGATTGGCAATTGCGATTTTGATTTCTTTGATCTGCTCGAGACTAGTGTCTTGCCAGTCTACTTTAATAATTTTTACGAAAGGGTAAAAGTGTCCCCAAACTGGCTGATGAATATAATCATCTAAGGCGAGGGTGTAACCTTTATCGACCAAATCTTTACATAAGGACAGCAGTTTTTTGCCAGGTTTAACGGTTTCTAAAATCTCAACCACTACTTCATCCGTGGTTAACATTTCAGGGTAACCTTGTTCGATGGTTTCTAGCGTGAAATTGATAAACGCTGGTTTGCTGCCGGTAAATTCACTGATACCTAAATTGAACTTACTTGCTTCAACCATTTTACTGGTGGCTTCATCACCATCAACATCTGGAAATACATTATCTATACTGTCGCGAAACAATAATTCATAAGCAAAGAGGTTCTTTTCTTTGTCTAGAATAGGTTGTCTGGCTGCGTAGAAATACATAGAAGATCCTGTTTACCTTTTTATAGTATGAATATATGAGAAATGCATTGATATTTCATTCTTTTTTTACCAAAAGTCAGATTATTTTCCTAAAAGCATGGTAATGCATTTTGAGATCCGCATAATAACACTCAATATATTTTCTGTGTGTAACAGTTTTGTTTCTAACAAATAATAAATATTTTCATAAAACGATACACTTTAGGAGGCTCTTTTGGCTACAGGTACTTTAGTTTCACTTGCTATCTATTTTATTGCGATGTTGGCAATAGGTTTATACGCGTATAGAAAATCAACGAGTGATGTTTCAGGTTATATGCTAGGAGGGCGTAGTTTGAGCCCTTCGGTGACTGCCTTGTCAGCAGGAGCGTCTGACATGAGTGGCTGGATGTTAATGGGCTTGCCTGGTGCCATGTATTTAACCGGCTTAAGCAGTATGTGGATAGCATTAGGGCTTGTTATAGGTGCCTTTTTAAATTATTTAATTGTTGCTCCGCGTTTAAGAACGTATACCGAAATTGCTAATGATTCTATTACACTACCAGATTATTTTGAAAATCGTTTTGGTGATAAATCTCGAGCCTTACGTTTAGTTTCCTCTATCGTTATTATTTTGTTTTTCACACTATACACCTCGTCAGGTGTTGTAGCGGGTGGTAAATTATTTGAAAGTTCATTTGGCCTTGATTACGAGTTAGGCTTGTACATTACCGCAGGGGTTGTTGTTGTGTATACCTTGTTTGGTGGTTTTCTTGCGGTTAGCTTAACGGATTTTGTTCAAGGTTGTATTATGTTCCTTGCTTTGATCTTAGTGCCGGTCGTTGTCTTAAATGACATGGGGGGGATTTCTCAAGTCACGGCAAGTGTTGAATCAATCAGCCCAGATTTATTAAATTTATTTAATGGTGTCGGGATAGTCGCAATATTGTCAGCCATGGCATGGGGGCTTGGTTATTTTGGTCAACCTCATATTATAGTTCGCTTTATGGCAATTCGTTCAGTAAAAGATATCCCGACTGCACGCCGCATAGGCATGAGTTGGATGATAGTTTCTATTTGCGGAGCGATGGCGACAGGCTTTATTGGGATTGCTTATATTGCTAAAACAGGTACACCATTAGAGGATCCTGAAACGATTTTCGTGCTTTTATCACAATTACTTTTTAACCCCCTTATTTCTGGCTTTTTATTAGCGGCGATTTTAGCGGCGATAATGAGTACCATTTCATCTCAGTTATTAGTGACTTCAAGTTCATTAACGGGCGATTTTTATCAGGCGTTTTTAAATAAAACAGCCAGTGAAAAACAATTAGTCTTCGTAGGACGTATATCTGTGTTAGTGGTGGCATTGGTTGCTATCTATTTAGCTTACGATAGAGACAGTTCTATTTTAAGTTTAGTGAGTAATGCTTGGGCAGGTTTTGGCGCGGCATTTGGTCCAATCGTTATCTTTAGTTTATATTGGAGAAAAATGAATCGTAACGGCGCGCTAGCTGGTATGGTCAGTGGTGCAGCAACTGTATTGTTTTGGATATATGCGCCAATTACTATTGATGGTCAAAGTTTAAGTTCTATTATTTATGAAATTGTACCTGGCTTTATAGTGTGTAGTTTGGCTGTGGTTATTGTGAGTAAATTAACGTATAAGCCACAAGATGATATCGAAGGTAAATTCGATGAAATGTTAACGCATCATCCTTAATTATTTCGTGAAACTTTTTAAACAGTAAAAGAAAAGCCGAACAATCGTTCGGCTTTTCTCTTTATCTATATATATTTATTCAATCTTGAATACACTAGGGCGTGTTGACCTTTCGAGGTTAAACTTTGTTCAAAATAAAAGTCATTTATTCAAGGCGTGAGTTAAGTAGCATGGTTGTTCCATGTAAATAGCGAACAACGAATAAAAAATGACTTTTAATTGAACCCTTCGGGCAACGTTTGTTTGTCATTTCTACTACATTTTTGCTCATTGAGGTGGAATAACCACATATCATTCGCAATGCTTTGTATAAATACCAAACAAACTGTTGCAAAAAATCATCGTGAAAGATTGACACGCCCTAGGTTGACCAGCGAATGTTTTGATTAATTTTCTCTTGCCATTGTTTTAATGGTTCTTGAGTATCGCCTACCACAATGATTTGGCTTGCTTTAAAGTCATTAACTACTCCGTTAAGTTCACCGTTAGTAAATTCTTTCATATAAGCGAGGTGATCATTAGCAGGCACCACATAAATATTAACCGGTGAATTTTGTCCTTTAAGCACTAAATGCAAGCTTTTCATGCCATCAAAACGACAAAACTCCGCCATTATTAACTCGCCTAAATCAGCAGAAAATTGACCATTAAAACTTGCCATTTTTTTATTTAAAGCTGTCAGGGTTACGTTAGCTTCAGCATTATTGCTAAACTGTTTTGCTTCGTGATTGGTATGAGCAATTGCATAGTCTCCAATAGAGCTGTACGCATGGGAGAATTGTAATTGATTGACGGTTAAGCCAATAGCAAAGGCAACGGAAGCGGCAACGGCTAATTTTATTCTCGTCGATTTCTTCTGTTGCTGATGACTCGCCAATGATTGACGTAAAATAAGTTTCTCACTTAATTCTTCAGGCACAGGAACATTTAACGCATCAAAAATCTTTTGATCTAATTGTTCAAGCTCATGCGCAAACTTTTGCTTGGCTGGATCTGAATTTATTGCAGAAATAACATCTGGATCAGGTGTTTTGGGATCTGCATAAATATTGCGTCGAAATAGCAAATCATCCATTGTATTGACCTCTTAGCTTGGGTTCTTCATCTAAAGCTTCTTTTAATTGATTACGGGCTCGAAAGAGTCGAGTCATGACGGTATTTTTATTCAGTGATAACATTGAAGCTATTTCTTCACCACTAAAACCACCAATAACTTGTAACACTAAAGGCTCTCGGTATTCTTCAGGCATTTGCGCTATTTTTTCTCGCAGCCAATGGTTTTCAATTTCTTGTTCTGAACTTGTTGAACGCGTGTCTGTGATAGTTGCTTCTTCATATTCACTCATTTCAAAACGTTTACGTTCAAAACGACGTGCATTTTCACGCCGTAAAATTGTGATCAACCATGACTTAGCGGCTTTTTCATCTTTTAAAGAATCTAAAGCTCGCCATGCCCTTAAAAATGTTTCTTGCACTAAGTCTTCAGCCACTTGTTTTTCGTGACAGAGCCAATAAGCATAACGGTATAAATCGCTATGTAAGGCTTTTACTAGTGCTTCGTATCTAACTTGTTTTGTCGCCATATATGAAGAGACCCGAGCTGGTGATTTTTTATTTCCAAATTAATTTTTTATTTTCGTTAATTTGGGGTTATTTTCTAGTGGTTGCTCTTTAAAGGTTAACGTTAGCTGAATTTTAGGCATTCATCTTGAATTTGGAAAAATAGCGGATAAAAGCTAGTAAATTTGGATAACTTACTAGCTTATCAAAAGGGACTTAAGGATTGATCGCAAAGGTGGGTGAAGCAGAAATATTCGGTTGTTTGTTAACCTCTGTTATTGCCTTCATTAAATCATCACCTAGCCAAGGTTGCGTGTCTTTACTGTAGGTACATTGTTGTAAATCATTAATCGCACTTATTAATGTCTCATGCTGAGTATGATGAATAACATCAGCAATGGTCGATATTTTTTGATTCACCATTGAATTATACCAAGGGACTAAAAGGGCTAACGCTTGCTCGCCATTATGTTGTTTACATGCGGCTAATAGTGCTAAGTAGCTATCATTTACGTTAGACGTTTTTTGCTTTGAAGATGATAATTTATTTCGTCGGATATAAGTGATAAACCATGCGAAAGAAGTTAATAACCACAAGGCTAAAAATAACCACTGTAACCAAGAGGATTGATAAACGGTGACAGTTTTAGTTGCCGTACTCGGTTGTGTGTTTAAATCAGGCATTTCTGAAGCTAATGAAATAGGTGCTTGTGCTGTTTGCTCTGGATTTGCTGCTACCGTTATTGTTTGCGCAGGTATAACTGCTTGTTGATATTGATTGGTCACTGTGTTCCACCATGGAATGATGATTTCAGGTAATTGATAAACCCCGGCTTTATTAGCAACAATGGCAAAATTTTTCACTTTTTGACTGACCAATCTTTCATTATTTAAACCAGTATGTAATTCGGCTTGGTCTGGATATACTTTTAAACCTTCAGGCATCGCCATTTCTATATCAGGTAATTGTTCTTCAGAAAGCCCTGCTGCTGTTAATGTGATAATACGCGTAATAGGTTCACCGACGATAAAGCTATCTGGCGATGGCTGCCACTCTTGGTGAATGGATAATAATTCGCTCGGTAACCAAGCACCTTGATAATCTGCAGGAATGGGGCGAATAGTTAACGGTATTTCTTCACCAATGACACTGACGGGTTTGGTTTCGGCAAAACTTAAAAAGCCGTTACGTCTGGTAGATGGCTGCATAATTTCACCTGAAAATATCGGTGATTTTAACGTGAACTCTCCACTTTGTTGCGGGCTAATGGCATAAGTGCGTTCAATGACACGATAACGACGTCCATTAATGATGGTATCTGCTTCTTTGTCTTTGCCTATTTGCGTGATGTTCGCGCCAGTTAAGGAAGGCTCGGTTAAACTGCCTCGTTTTAATTCTGCCGCAAAGTGTAATTTAACGGTTAAGGTTAATTGTTGCTGAACGTAAACCTCTTTGGCAGAGATATCCGTAGTAATAAATAAATCTT
Organism: Colwellia sp. 1_MG-2023; assembly: GCF_030546755.1. Classification (GTDB taxonomy): domain Bacteria; phylum Pseudomonadota; class Gammaproteobacteria; order Enterobacterales; family Alteromonadaceae; genus Thalassotalea_H. Next base: position 192,802 of record NZ_JAUOPE010000001.1, on the reverse strand, counting down.
GTTGTTTGCTTGCTTGAGGATCGCTCGCGGCAAGGACATTAAGTGTTATTGGCTGAGTTACTGCTGAGTCTACTGTTAAAGCTGGAATTGTTTTTGTGCCTGCTTCTCGCGCAATTAATACCGTTGACCATTTTGTGGTACGCGTGGTTTTAAAGTTAATCATACTTGTTTGCGTACTTACGGATGTTCTTCCGACAATAAAATCTTGCATCAAAGGAGAGGTGTCTAATGCATTGGTATTTATGTCGTCATCAGCGGTCACCGTTAATACAAATGACTCGGATACCACCACCGGGTTTTTATCAACGGTTGCGGTTACATTAACAAAAGCAAATCCGGTTTTAGTTAGCAATAAAGCGTATAAGCCGATTAATGTTACTATTATTCTTACCACTTTTTCTTAACTCCTACACTACTTCTGTCTTGACGACGCTTTTGATATTCCAATTGCATTTTATTGCGTAATAATAAATAAGGATCATCAGTCACTTTATTCAATAATTGTTTGTGTTTTTGTTCAGTTTCTTTTTCTTGCTGGGCTTTTATAGCTTGAGCCTGTTGCTGTTGTTCACTTTGTTCAGCCGATTCGTCTTCTTGCTGCTCGGCTTGTTGCTCTTGCTCTTCTTGTTCTTTTTGCTCTTGGCTTTGTTGCTCGTTTTGTTGTTGCTCGTTTTGTTGTTGCTGATCTTGCTCTGAGTCTTGTTCTGCGTTTTCATCTGAGTTTTGTTGTTGGTTTTGATCAGACTGTTGTTGCTCGCTCTGCTCTTGCTGCTCTTGTTGTTGATCACCATTTTGATCTTGCTGCTGATCCTGATTTTCTTGATCGCTGTTTTCTTGATCGTTTTGCTGTTCTTGGTTTTGTTGCTGCTGTTGATCTTGCTGTTGCTTTAATTTTTCTAATAAAGCTTTATTCGCTTGTGCATCTTGGTGATCAGGGTTTAGTTGTAAGGCCTTATCGTAGGCTGTAATTGCTTCATCAAGCTTTTGTAGTTTTGCTAGTGCATTACCTTGATTATAAAGTGATTGTGCATCGTTGCCTTTTTGAAATGACGCTAAAGCTTGTTCATAATTGCCGGCATTGTAATGAGCGCTGCCTTGCCATTGAGAATTTTCAAATTGCTCGGCTGCTTGTTCAAACTCTTTATTGTTAAAGTGAGCTTGGCCTTGTTGGTCTTTGGTTTTCCATAAGTCAGTCCAAAAGTCAGCATGCACAGGTTGTGTCGGTGTTAAAAGGAATAGACAAGGAATAATGGCTAATAAATTGCCACGTCGAAAATATCCCAACACTAACGGCAACACGAGTAATAATAAATAAGGACCGAATTCTTGCCATTGATCGCCCGTTTGTGCACTTTCCGATTTTTTATCATCATCTTGTACAATCGGTTGGCTGACTAAATGTTTAATATCGGCAGAACTATTGGTAATACGGGCATAATAACCTTGGCCACTGCTTGCTGCGCCTTGTAACGATTTTTCTGTTAATTTAGGGATAACAATTGAGCCATTGTCATCTTTCATTAATTCGCCGTTTGTTAACTTAATTGGCGCGCCTTCAGAGGTGCCAATAGCCAAAATGTTTAGTCGATAGGGATGCTTGCGATTCCATTGAGTAATGTCTTGTAGGTCTTCACGATCTATGCCGTCAGTAAACCAATAAATATCACCTTCTAAATGACCGGCATTTTTAAGCATATCATTGGCTAATGCGAGTGCTGAATATGGGTTGCTGCCTAATGCAGGCATAAGATCTGGACTTAATGAGGGTAATAATAGTTTGATATTATTGATGTCTTCAGTGAGTGGACTTATTGTAAAAGCGTCACCGGCATAAGCAATTAAACCTATTTCACCTTCATTAAGTTGGTCTAATAGATCAATCGCTTTATAGCGGGCACGTGTCAATCGATTAGGTGATAAGTCAGTCGCATACATCGAATACGACATATCCATAATAATTACTGAGCCGCGTGCTAATTGATAAACCGGTTGCGGTAACTTTTTCCAAGTTGGCCCTGCAAGTGCAATTATCGTTAGTAAGCCGATGATAAAAGGCAGCATTAAAGAAGCTGACTGTGTTTTAGTTGAGCCATCGACTAACACTTTCGATAAATGAGCAGGTAAAAGTTGATGCCAGCCTGATTGATTGATGCGATATTTTTTCAGTAAATATAACGCGAATATCAATGCAACAATGCCGATTAACCATAAAGGTCTAATAAAATGAAAATCAGCCATGATCACCGCCTACTACTGGAGCTGAATTTTGCTTACGCTTGCGAGAAAATAATGTATTAGGTACGTTAAGCAATAAAATATAGAAAAAAGTCAAAATAAGCGCTAGCGCTAATGGATAGAAGAACAACGCGGTTAATGGACGCATTTGTTGTTGTTCTTGTTCAACAGGCTCTAGTTGGTCGAGCAGGTTGTAAATTTCACTCATATCGTCACTGCTTCTTGCACGGAAATATTTACCACCGGTTTGCTCGGCAAGTTGCGTGAGCGTATCTTCATCTAATTCACTGGACGGGTTAACACGTCTTTTACCAAATAAAGACCGTTGGATCATAACATCAGCACCGATACCGACTGAATAAATAGTGACTTTTTTGGCTACAGCTAGTTCAAGTGCTTGTTCAGGCGTGATTTTACCTGCGGTGTTTTGACCATCGGTTAATAGTAATAACACTCGGTTTGATTCTTTCTTTTCATCAAAGCGTTTTACCGCTAGGGCAATGGCGTCGCCTATTGCTGTTTGTTTACCGACAAGTCCTAACACGGTTTCATCAAGCATTTGTTGAACCGTTTTTCTATCAAATGTCATCGGTGTTTGCATATAGGCATCATCGCCAAATAAAATCAGTCCTAATCTATCGCCAACACGTCGGTCAATAAATTCCCCCAATAACACTTTTAACATATCAAGGCGGTTTACCGTGCTGCCATTTAGACTCATGTCTTCTACTTGCATACTGCCAGATAAATCTACGGCAACCATCATCTCTCGACCTTGAGTAGGAATGTTAACTGCTTCACCTAACCATTGTGGCTGACTTGCTGCTAATACAAGTAAAAGCCAAACACTGATCAATAACGATAGCGGTGTTTTTTTACGAGAACTACCGTGCTCATTGCTATTCATGCCTTGAATAATGGTTGGCATTTTCAAAGGAGCTGCTTCGGTATTTTTTTTCGCGGGTAACCAATACACGATTAAAGGTAAAGGTAAGACAAGAAAAACCCATGGAAGTGCAAATTCAATCATTAGTTTACACCTGCCATTTTTTCTGGCTTCGTTAACGAAGTGTTGTTACTGGTATTTTGCGGCGAGACTTGAACGGATGTTTTAGCTGGCAAAGCGTGTTTTATCCATAACATGACGGCTTCAGCTAAATCATCATTATTGTCGAGTGGTTCATCTCGTTGGTATCTTTTTTCGAGTGCAGGTTGAAAACGCACTATAAAAGTTTGTTGCTGCTTAATGGGCAAACATGACACCAGAAATGCTTGCAAAGCATCGCCTGTTAAGCTGGCAATTTGTTCTCGGGGAAAGTATTGCATTGCAGCCCATTTTATCAATGAAATCAATTGTTCAGTATCTAAGGTGTTTTCTTTAAGGCTTTGCATTGCTTGTTTTTTGGCTTGACAATGTTGGCGATGTTTACGGTATTTTATTAATGCCCAAACGACTAAGATTAATAAAGTAACCAATAATATCCACCATCCATACGCAAGCGGATAATTATTGATTTGTTCTGGTAAATGTATCGTTTTTAAATCGGCTAACGGATCCATGAAGCTACTCCGTTCTTTAGTTGTTCTTCTAATGATTGACTGGCGCAAAAATGCAGTAATCTAGCCCCTGATTTTGCTAATAATTGCTCTTTTTCGTTAAGCATTGCTTGAGCTTGTTGGTGATAGCGTTGAGCTATTTTTTCATCACCTAGAGTTAATTGCTGCTTTTGCTGACCATCAGTAATGCTAACGTTGAGTTTTTTATCACTCTTGGGTAATTGATGTTCAAGCGGATCTGAAATTAAACAAACCACTAATTCACAATGTTTAGTGATATGACTTAAATGTCGGATTGCTTCTTGGCTAATGTAATGCCCGTCTGTGATCAAATACACTAAGCTACCGGGACGTGATACTTGTCTGATCCGTAGGCAGTTTTGTTCAAAAGCGAGTTGATTATTTGTTTTGTCATCAATCGATTGATTGCTGTTTGGTTCGTTATTTTGAACGTGAGCAATTGTTTGTTCATGACAGGTCATCAGGGTATGAATATAATGCAAAACACCTTGTTGGCGGCTACGGGGCTTTAATTCACTGTGCTGAAATTCATTAAATACAATACCGCCAACGCGATCGCCTCGTATTTTTGCATGCCAAGCAACTAGCGCTGCTAAATGAGCCGCTTGTACTGATTTAAATAATAATTGACTACCAAACAACATGTTACTGCTTAAGTCAGTGGCAATAATAACCGGTCTTTCTACTTCTTCGCGAAAAAGTTTAGTATGTGTGGTGCCGGTACGGGCCGTAACTCGCCAATCAATTGCGCGAATATCGTCACCATTTTGATAATGTCGAACTTCATCAAACTCCATACCTCGACCTTTGCTGCGGGCTAAGTAATTACCACTCATTTGACTTTGAATGTTTTTTACCGCAGTTAAATTGATCAATGAAGCTTTGTTTTGATACTGGATCAACTCATCGATAGATAAATCAATGCCAGAAGACAACAAATAAACAAGTTTGTCTTCAGCACTGGTTGATGATGGTTGCTGTGTTTGTTTTAACCACATGTCTTAAATAATCCTTTTATTTAAGATATCGCCACTAAACTTAATAAGTGATCGAGTAATTGATTACTGCTGATCCCTTCGGCTTCTGCTTGATATGTCAATAAAATACGATGACGTAATACATTATGGAAAACGGCTTGAACATCTTCAGGACCAACAAAGTCTCGGCCTTGTAGCCAAGCGCGTGCACGAGCACATCTATCTAAAGCAATAGTTGCCCGAGGACTTGCGCCAAACGCTAACCATTTTTTAAGATTATCGTCATATTTTTCGGGTTGGCGAGTTGCCATGATTAAATCAACAATATATTTTTCTATTGCAGGCGCCATATGAATTTTCATGACTTCTTCACGGGCCGCGAAAATATTCTCTTGGGTTATTTCTTGAACTTTTTCTTGCTCATGTTTAATGGCTTCGCCACGATTAAGCTTCAGTATTTCTAATTCGCTTGCTGCATCGGGATAGTCAATTTCAACGTGCATTAAAAATCGGTCTAATTGTGCTTCCGGTAATGGATAAGTACCTTCTTGTTCAATAGGGTTTTGAGTTGCCATGACTAAAAATAAATCGGGCAATGGGTAAGTGTTTCGGCCAACCGTTATTTGCCCTTCGGCCATTGCTTCTAATAATGCCGATTGCACTTTAGCCGGTGCGCGGTTTATTTCATCCGCTAAGACTAAGTTTCTAAATAAAGGCCCCGGTTGAAAAACAAAGGTGCCATCTTCAGGACGATAGATGTCAGTTCCTGTTAAATCGGCAGGTAGAAGGTCAGGAGTAAATTGTACGCGATGAAAGTCCGCTTCTAAACCTTGTGCTAATGAATTTACTGCACGTGTTTTTGCAAGACCCGGAGGACCTTCTACAATTAAATGACCATTTGCTAATAAGGCAATGAGTAAGTTCTCTACTAATGCATGTTGTCCGATGATTTGTTTTGATAAATGTTCTTTTAGTGAAGAAAAATGTTCAATAGCCATAATGGTTTATTCTTATTTGTTTAAAGTGTTACGAGAAAGTTTCGACCTTAGGATTTATATATGGTTCCTCATTTGAAATACAAGTACCAATATAAAATTGTAAGTAAATTTATTACGAATAATTTAGGTAATAGGGAGCATCATATGGATAAAAATGACTCACATCATCTGCTTTAAGTTGAAATATCAATTTTACACGTTAGAATGGAATAAAAGCTGAGAGGTCTGACCTCTTGTTTGCTCAATAATTTTTAAGGATCAACAATGACAATTAAATTACAAACAGCAAAAGGTGAACGCATCGCCATTGTCGCCGGTTTGCGAACACCCTTTGCTAAACAAGCTACGGCTTTTCACGGTGTACCCGCAGTTGATTTAGGTAAGTTGGTAGTAAATGAACTCATTAAAAGAAATGATGTTGATCCCGCAATTATTGATCAATTAGTGTTTGGTCAAGTCGTACAAATGCCAGAAGCACCAAACATTGCCCGTGAAATCGTGTTAGGTACAGGAATGAATGTTCATACAGACGCCTATAGCGTATCAAGAGCTTGTGCGACTAGTTTTCAATCAACGGTGAATGTAGCTGAATCTATTATGGCAGGCATGGTTGATGTTGGTGTGGCCGGTGGTGCAGACTCTTCTTCTGTCGCGCCAATTGGTTTATCGAAAAAATTTGCACGTGCTTTACTTGATTTAAGTAAAACAAAAACCTTAGGGCAAAAATTGTCGATTTTAAAATCGTTACGTTTTAAAGATATTTTACCTGTACCTCCTGCAGTTGCTGAATATTCTACGGGTATTTCTATGGGACAGACGGCTGAACAAATGGCGAAAACTCATAACATTTCTCGTCAAGCGCAAGATGAATTAGCGCATCGCTCTCACACGCTAGCTACGAAAAGTTGGCAAGAAGGCAAACTTGACGGTGAAGTGATGGCAGCTCATGTTGAGCCTTATAAAGCATTCATCGATAAAGATAATTGTTTTAGAGATAACTCAGAATTAGCCGGTTACGCAAAATTACGTCCGTGTTTTGATCGTAAACACGGCACCGTTACCGCCGCAAATAGTACAGCGCTTACTGACGGTGCTTCAGCCGTTTTAATGATGCGAGAAGGGCGAGCGAAAGAATTGGGTTATCAACCTCTTGGCTATATTCGAAGCTATGGATTTGCCGCGATTGATGTGTGGCAAGATATGTTAATGGGGCCAAGCTATGCCACGCCAATCGCACTTAAACGTGCTGGCATGGAACTCAAAGATTTAGATTTAATTGAAATGCATGAAGCTTTCGCAGCACAAGCCTTGGCCAATATGAAAATGTTTGCCAGTAAGAAATTTGCTCAGGAAAATCTTGGTCGCGATAAAGCGATTGGTGATATTGATATGGATAAATTCAATGTGATGGGGGGCTCACTTGCCTATGGACATCCATTTGCGGCAACAGGGACACGTTTAATCGTACAAACTTTAAATGAATTAAAACGTCGTGGCGGTGGAACAGGCTTAACGACAGCATGCGCCGCTGGTGGTTTAGGCGCAGCCATGATCGTTGAAACAGACTAATAAGTGGAGACAGACTAATGACTAACAAAAAAACAAATACCTTCACGCTTATTCGTCAAGAAAATAATATTGCTCATTTGATGATGGATGTAGCCGATGAGTCGATGAATACCTTAAAAGCAGAATTTGCAGAAGAAATTGCCGAGGTTTTACAAGAAATCAAAGCCGACACAAGCTTAAAAGGTTTAGTGTTAATCAGTGGTAAAAAAGATTCTTTTGTCGCTGGTGCTGATATTAATATGATCGCCGGTTGTCAAAGCGCAGAAGAAGCAACCGCTTTATCACGCAAAGGTCAAATGATCTTTGATCAAATTGAATCATTAACTATCCCGGTGATTGCTGCTATTGATGGTCCATGTTTAGGTGGTGGTTTAGAGCTAGCAATGGCATGTCATGCGCGCGTATGTAGCGATAGCCCTAAAACAGCATTAGGTTTACCTGAAGTTCAGTTAGGCTTGTTGCCAGGCAGTGGTGGTACTCAACGTTTACCTAAACTGGTAGGTATTCAAAAAGCATTAGATATGATGCTAACGGGTAAACAACTTCGTGCTAAACAAGCATTGAAAGCGGGCTTAGTGCTCGATGTGGTGCCTAACACTGTATTGGTAGAAGTCGCCGAGAAATTTATTTTATCTGGTAAAGTTAAAGCCGGTGCTCAATCAGCTAAAACGGTTAAATTAAATGTAGTTGGTAAAATTTTAGAGCGCACACCTTTTGGCCGTAAAGTGTTATTTAATCAAGCCACTAAAACGGTGTTATCAAAGACCAAAGGCAATTATCCTGCCCCGTTAAAAATTATCGATTGTATTAAAACTGGTGTCGAGCAATCTCAAGCTAAAGGTTATCAACTGGAAGCGGACAATTTTGGACAATTAGCGATGACAGATGTCTCAGCGCAGTTGAGACAAATATTTTTTGCAACCACTGATATGAAAAAAGAGCAAGGCATTGAAGGCGTTGAAGCTGCTGCTGTCAATAATGTCGGTGTACTTGGAGGTGGCTTGATGGGCGGCGGTATTGCATTTGTTACGGCAACGAAGGCTAAATTTCCGGTTCGCATTAAAGATATTAATCAAAAAGGAATACATTCAGCGCTTAAATACAGCTTTGACTTATTAAATAAAAAAGTTAAACGTCGCTTTATGATGAAAAGCGAAATGCAAAAGCAATTGGCGATGATCACAGGTACCACAGATTACTCAGGTTTTAAAAATGTTGATGTGGTTATTGAGGCGGTATTTGAGGACTTAACGTTAAAACAAAATATGGTGGCTGATATTGAGAGTCATTGTAAAGAGACTACGATTTTCGCTAGTAATACTTCCAGCTTACCTATTGGTCAGATTGCGCAATTAGCTCAACGTCCCGAAAATGTTATTGGTCTACATTATTTTTCACCGGTTGATAAAATGCCGCTTGCTGAGATTATTGCGCATGATAAAACCTCAGATCAGACGATTTCAACGACGGTTGCGTTAGCGAAAAAACAAGGTAAAACCCCCATCGTTGTAAAAGACAAAGCGGGTTTTTATGTTAACCGTATTCTTGCGCCATATATGAACGAAGCGGCTCAATTGTTACTTGCTGGTGAACCTGTTGAAAAATTAGACAAAGCTTTAGTGAAGTTTGGTTTTCCTGTTGGTCCGATGCAATTGTTAGATGAAGTTGGTATTGATATTGGCGCGAAAATAGGTCCTATTTTACAAGCGGAATTGGGCGATCGTTTTTCTCCGCCAGAAGCATTTAATAAATTAATTGCTGATGGTCGTTTAGGGAGAAAAGTGAAAAAAGGTTTTTATCAGTACAATACCAAAAAGAAAGTCGTTGATGAAACGGTGTATCCATTATTATCGATTACTAAGCAAGAAAAGCTATCAGCTGAGCAAATAAGCTTACGTTGCGTTTATATGATGTTAAATGAAGCGGTAAGGTGTTTAGATGAGGGAATTATTAGAAATGCTAGAGATGGTGATATTGGCGCCATTTTTGGTATAGGTTTTCCACCGTTTTTAGGTGGTCCTTTTAACTACATTGATAGCTTAGGTGCCGCGGAAGTTGTAAAACAAATGAATGCTTTTAAGCATGAGTGTGGAGAACGATTTGCTCCTTGCTCTAAACTTGTCGAAATGGCTGAAAGTAACGCTAAGTTTTATAGCTAAAAGCAACCAAATTGAAAGTCGAATAAGAGGAAATTTATTTCCGATTGTAGTGGCAAATATTGTAAAAAGAGGGGCAAGTTTTTGCCTCTTTTTTATGCGATATTTAATTGTGTTTTATCAAATTAATTGCGAATTATTTGAATAAAAACTCTAATTGCATTATATTGCCCCGCAATCGGGGTTTTTAACTTTTAATCATTAAAGCTTAGGTAAAGTATGTTGTCGTTACTTGTTGTTATCGTTGCACTAATGTTTTCTATATTTTTCTATTGCCAAGCATTATCAAACGGTTTAGGGCGTAAGCGCTGGGCGTTTGCAGGTTTTATGTTTGGCCCATTTATTTGGCCAATGTTTAACATGAAAAAGCGCATGAAAATAAATCGATTATTCGGATTTAATTGTTTAATTTTCAGAGCGTAATTGACGGTTAAGGGAAGGGAGGTTGATAAAGCTCTTAGGCTGTTAATGCTTCCTTTCTTAGCTAAAATATAGCCGCTACCGTCCGTGTAGCGAATATCTAAGTTAAATCTCTTGTTTTAATTCTTATATTAAGACCACAAAGATTTAGCAGGCATTTCTTTAATTACAATTGTTGCAGCAATTGCGTTTTCTTTAGGTGTTTCAACAAATAATGACTTAATTAGTTTGATCATAATTATCTCCTAAAGTCTGATTTCACTGCGCTTTGTACCAACTTCAATTGATTCAAATTTATTGTTTAATCTGATTTCACCACGCTTTGTTCCAACTTCAATTGATTCAAATTTATTGTTTAATCTGATTTCACCACGCTTTGTTCCAACTTCAATTGATTCAAATCTATTGTTTAATCTGATTTCACCGCGCTTTGTACCAACTTCAATTGATTCAAATTTATTATTTAATCTGATTTCACTGCGCTTAGTACCCACTTGTTCTATATCTAACGTTACTACATCAACACTTGGAACTGGAGCTGCGTTCATCGCTAGAGATAAAATTATTGAACTTAACATTTATATATTCCTTTCTGATTGGTTAAATAACTCGAAGGAAGTAAAGCGATAAGTGTGCCAATACGCAAAGCTCTATTTTTATTGGCTTTGCGATGGATTTATCTGACTGTCAGAAAGTTGTCAGTAGAGATGAGTATTAATTTTTATTAAAAGTCGTAGATTTGTCAGTGATCTGATGAGAAAGTAAATAGCGGCGAAAGTCTTTTTCTGGTAATGGTTTGCTATATAAATAGCCTTGCATCTGTTCACAACGTAATCCAGATAAGAAACTTAGCTGTTGATTAGTTTCTACCCCTTCAGCGACAACCTGTAAGCCGAGGTTATGTGCGATAGTAACAATGGTGGCAACCATGTTACGACCTTGTTCAGATGACTCTATGTCGTCGACAAAAGCTTTATCTATTTTTAAGGTGTTTAAAGGGAATTTTTTCAAATAGGCTAAGGACGAATAACCGGTACCAAAATCATCTAATGATAAATGAATCCCCATCGCGCGAATTTGCAACATGGTTTCTATGGCTCTTTGTGGAGAGTCCATGACCGTTCCTTCGGTTATTTCTAATTCTAGGTGCTTCGCTGGCAATTGGCTTTCTTTCAAGATACCTTCAATCATGCCAACAAGATTAGGTTGGGTAAATTGTACCGCAGAAAGGTTAACGGCAATACGTCCATCAAATAAGCCAGCATCAAGCCATTGTTTTGTTGCAAAGCATGATTTTCTCAATACTGTTTCACCAATATCTATGATTTGTCCAGTTTCTTCCGAAACAGGAATGAAAACTACAGGACTTATAATACCTTTGCTTGGTGTTTCAAAACGCACCAAGGCTTCCATACCCGCGACTTTACCGGTTGATATTTCTATTTTGGGTTGATAATAAACAGAGAAAAAATCTTCTTTTAAACCATGACGGATCAAGCCTTCAATTTGTAAGCGTTTTACCGCTTTCTTATTCATTGAACCGTTAAAGAATTGGTATTGATTACCGCCATTATGTTTTGCGTGATACATGGCTGTGTCGGCATTTTTTAATAACTCTTGAGGAGATGTGCCATCTTCAGGATAAAGTACAATACCGATACTAGAATAAAGTACTATTTCTTGATTTTTCAGTTTTAAAGGCTGAGCAATAGTGCTTAAAATTTTCTTTGCTATGGTGGTTATAGTATGAATATCATTAGTATCCTCAATAATGATACTAAATTCATCGCCACCTAAACGGTAAACGGTATCAAGTTGACGGCCAATATTTTTTATTCTTTGCGCCACTTTACACAGCAGTAAATCACCGACTTCATGACCCATTGAATCATTGACTTTTTTAAAGTTATCTAAGTCAAAAACTAATAACGCATGCGAAATTTTATTTTTAACTAAACGTGCTTGGTTCGCTTGAAAGAAAGAACGATTAGGTAAACCTGTTAAGGTATCTGAATTGGCGAGCTTTCTTAACTCTGCTTCGGTTTCTTTGCGTTTAGTAATATCTGAAAACACGCCGACAAAATGCGAAATACTGTTATTTTCGTCTCGAATGATATCAATGTTTAAATCAGTTAAATATAATTCACCATTATCACGTTTACTTTCAATCTCGCCGTGCCAACCACCTTTATTAAGTAAATGTTTTTTTACATCTTGAGTGAAACTGTCAGGGTAACGGCTAAAAGCTATGTGTTTGCCAATCATTTGTCGTTTTGCTTTACCGGTAATTCGTTGAAATGATTTATTAACATCGACAATATTAAACTTTCTATCGTAAATGACGACAGCATCGGAAATATTTTCGATACATTTAGCAAATAATTTAAGCCTTTCATCCGCCTTCTTAATTTGGCTAATGTCTTTCAATGTGCCTGTCATACGAGAAGGTTGATTGTTTTCGTCTCGTTCGACTATTTTTCCTCGGTCGAGTACCCATATCCATTTGTTGTCTTTATCTTTTACTCGATAGGTAGCTTCGAAATGCTCGGTTTTTTCATCAAAATGCTCTTGTAATGATTGGGTAATTCGGGCGATATCATCTTGATTTATATTGGTTTCATTATCTCCGTCATTACCTAAGTTACGTTTTCCGTCTTGTGGGAACTCTAAAATACCCCAAATATTAGAACGATATATTTTTCCTCGTTTAATATTCCAATCCCACATTTCATCACCACTTCCCCATAGTGAAAGTTTCAAGCGTTCTTCACTGGCTTTAATCTGTAAGTGGTATAAACGTTTATGACGAAATTGTTGCAGTAAATAAGCGATAATGAGAAATATAGTTAAGGTGTAAATTAATACAGCACTGTTTGATAACCACCAGGGAGGTAATATTTTCACATCAATGGATTTAGATTTAAAAATTGCCGGATTATAAATATCGAACGCTTGCACTTCAAAGGTATATGAGCCGGCACTTAGGTTTGTGTAAGTTGCTCTGAGGTTATCTTTATCCGTTTCTAACCAATTTTCATCTACTCCATTAAGTTTATATTTATAACCAATTTGCGATGGCAATTTAGCATTAGGTGACACGAACTCAATACTAAAGGGGGAATGAATATATTTGAGTTTGATGCTTGATAGATTATTTAAACTTTCTGGAAGCGTATAATTTTCAATTTGTTTTTTTTGTTCGATATTTATCTTTTTATTCGCAATAAGCAAATTAGATAATACCGGTTTATTGATGGATTGCTCTACTGAGAGTAATTCTTTAGGAGAGAAATAATGGAAACCATTGTTACCGCCGATATAAACTACTTTATTAGCTATAAATGAGCTTTTACTTAAATATTCATTATTATTGATAGAAAAATCCATGTAAAAACTTTGAATTTTTCTATTTTTGTTTTGAAAAACGCTTATGCCTTTATTTGTACTTATCCAAAAATTGTCTGATTGGTCTTTAACGATGTCAGCTACGAAATTGTTAGAAAGTAAATTATCTTCATTAAATAGTTGAGTTTTATGGGATTCTTTATTGATTAATAATACACCTTGGTTATATGAACCAAGTATTAAATTTTCTTTAGAAACATTGATCGTAGTTGTGTTGTTGATACGATAATTTGAGTTGTGTTCAAGATTAAATTCATTGAATTTATTATTTTTAACATCGAACTGAATTATTTTATCTGATTTTGAAGTTAGCCAAATTTCAATATCATTGTTTAAGTATAAATTTGTAAATTTTATATCAACATCGGGAGTTGAATAAAAGTTTTCTGTGCTTGGGTGATAACTGCGAAGATCACCTGACTGATTTAAGTACCAAATCTTTTCAGCACCATAAAAGATAGGAGCTATTCCGTTGTGGTCTGATTTAGTTTTCCAATTTGAATGTTCATTTATGGTTTTGTTTTCAATATTATAAGTAAATAGTTGATTATTATCGGTAATAATAAAAATATCAGCTTCATTGCTTTGGATATGTGTAATGAGCCCATCTATCTTTAAATTTATTTTTTTGATTTGTTTTTGAGGCGTTAGTTGAAAAATGTCATTGTCACTTGAAAACCAAACGGAGTCACTAATAGCAGTAAAAGATGTGATGTTAGTATTTGTTAGCTCGCTTAAAAACTTACTTTCTTTAATTATATTGTACTCTGGAGCTAGAACAAACAACCCATTTAAAGAGCCAACCCATAATTTTTCGGTATTATCGACTAATAACCCATAGGTATAATCATTATATTCTTGTTCTTGTACATTACTGTATTGATGCGATTTTGATGTTTCATTTAATGGGTTTATCGACTTTAAACCTTCATCTGTTGCGATCCAAATATGAGAATCGCTAGCAACGGCTATATTTCTAGCAAGAATGGCTGGTGAATCAGCTTCTGTAAGTGAATATTGTTCTGTTAATTCATATCGCTCATCTAAAACATATACGCCGGTATTAGTCGCTAACCAGTATTCTTTTTCAATCAGTAAAATTTTATTGATTTGTGTCGTTTCATTGCCTATTTGTGCTTGAATTTGCTTATGAAGAGAGTTGTCTATAGATAAATTTTTATTGGTGACATAGAAGCCATTATCGTAGCTACTAAACCAATAATTGCCATTTTTGTCGTGAAAGATGCTTTTGATTTCTTGCGGACTAATAGAGGTGTTATTACTCGGCTGTCGAATTTTAGTCCTAATAAACTCTTGATTAGCAACATCAAATTTATGCAAACCTTTTGCGGTAGACACCCATATATTATTAGGAACATCTAAGTTAGTGGTCTCGCTTGCTCTATCTTCATAAATATCCCAAATAGTGTTATCGATTAGTGTGTTATCTTCGTTGATATTTAAAGTGAAATTGTCAAAGCTATCTAGTTTTTTATTGTAACGGCTCAAACCATTTTGCGTTCCAACCCAAATAACGCCTGAGCTATCTTTAAATAATTTTCGAATATAATTATCTGCTAAAGAATGTTCATCAAGAATATTACTACGATAATATTTAAATTTTGCTCCGTCGTATTTATTTAAACCATCTTGAGTGGCAAGCCAAATATAACCTTCTTCATCTTGAATAATATCGAAAACATAGCTTTGTGATAGGCCGTCAGCGGCAGTAATATGCTTAAATTTTAAATTTTCATCATAATTGGCAGGAGCAGCAAAAGCAGAAAAACTTAAACCTATTAGAAATATAAATAATAGCGGCAAGAAAATCAGGGAGTTACGTAGGAAAAAAGCAGAGCTATTAAACGAAAATTGCACAAATACGACCTTGCTTAACTTATAATTATTCTTATGGAAGCCACTATTACAAAGGATGGCAGCGATTAAGTCAACTTATTAGCTAGACATAAAGCAGTAGCTATGGCTTAACGGCTAAATTAGTTGTCTATAACTTATCGGCAAAGTTAATATTTTATTGAGCAATTTTTGAAAATATATTCAAGTAATTGTGAGTCATTTAATGAGGTGTTTGAATTTTGCTCTTCTTTTGGTTGTTTTGTCGACAGCAAACAGAATCTATCGATAACGCCTTGATTATTCGTTATTTGTGAAAATAAAAATTCAGATATATCAGTTTTAGATAATGACAATATGGTTTCAATAAGATGTTGCTTTTGCTTAAAATCAGTTTCTTTATTACAAATTGATGTCCAGAAGCGTTGGCTCTTAATACGTAAACTCGTATCTTTCTCTTGTAATTGACTGGCAAGTCCGTGTTGTAAATGTTGCCAATCTGCTTCAGGCATGTTTTCAACCACTAAATGGCATTCATTAATAAATTCATCCATTGCCTCAAGTAAAAGGTTTGCTTCAAAATTGGGTGATTGAATATAAAAAGCGATGCCAGGGTAGCGATTAATGGGGACAAATCCTACACCAACAAGATAACCATATTGTTTTTCAGTACGCATTTGGTGGAAAAACTGCGGTGATAAAATTTGGCTCGCTATCATAGTTTTAGCCACAGTCAATAAGCTTCTTTCTTCCATAGGGTAATAAATAACTCCCGCATAATCATGTTCTGGAAGATGCAGAGGATATTGGATACTTGCTTGATCTTTTATATTTAAAACAGGAATTTTTACTTGGTGTTGTTGAGCGTATTGTCCATTGAATGCTTGTTTAATAATCGAATGTATTTCAGCAGCGTCTTGTTCACGCCAGTTTCCATGGACTAACACGTCTAAATTAATCTCATTAAATATAGTATGACAAAAATCGTTAAACTGTTGAAAGTCAACGTTTATTAATGCATTTGCTAGCGTTTCAGAGCTTGGGCACTTTGGTTGCATTGTTGAACTTAAAACCGAAAATAACTGTGAAATTGATTTGCTGTTATCTGCATTTTTCCAATGATTAATTAAATGCTGTTTCATCAAGTGAAAAATTTCTTCAGAAAAAGAAAACATTTGCAACTCAGCTAAAAGTTGTTTGAGTAAAAAGCCTTGGTTTTCACTAACTCCAGACAATTGCAGCGTTAAGCCACCTTGGTGAGAGTACAAATGATAATGAATACCGGCTAATTCCGCATCATAATGTTTTTCAATGACCGACTCTGTATATAAATCAACAAAAAGTCGTGTCATGGCTATATTCGTTTCGTTTTCTAATGTTTTAGGGCTATCGATACCAAGGTAAATATAGCCTTTGGGGACATTAAAAGTATGATCTTGCTTATACCAAAATTGTAAACCGTTCTCTTGCTTAAATAATTGTGGCGTTAACGAGTTATCTGGTTTTTTTAATCCATAAAGTTTTGGTTTTTCAACGATATATTTATTTTTAGGTGGCAAAGCTAGTTCTTGATGTAATTGACATTCACGCCATTTGTTTATCTGATTTTTTGCAATTTTTTCCACTTGATATGGCACTTGATACCAACGACTAACTTTGTCGGTGGGCACATTTTTATTAATATAAATCGTGCGCATATTCTCTGGAGTTAAATAATTAAGTAAATTAGTTAACTGCTGCTGATTCATGTTCTCCATGACATAATCACCAAAAATGTAATCTTCTTGAGGATAATGCTGCATGTTAATGACTAATTGACTCACCGAATCTAACGGTTTCATTTTTTCGTGATAATGAAAAGATAGCTCTGCTATTTGCTTTTTTTCTTGATAGTAATATTCGGCCAGCGGAGCTTGTTTAAGTAAGTAAATATATGAAAAAACGATAGATATAATTTCGTCTACCTGTTTTTCGCCTGCTTGGGTCAAACGAATACTAATATTAAAATCTTTAAAATTATAGCCATTGACCCCTGAGCCTGCAGTTAAGCCTAGTGCCCATTGATTTTTTTTCAGTAAAGATAAAATTGAATGCGGCCCTTCATGGCCCATTAAGTAGGAAATTAACGACTCAGGCTTTTCTCGATAGAATTCATCAATACTTGGCATCGCAAAACTGAGGATTAGCTGGCGATCATTTTTAACCGGTTTTACTTGCAGGCATATTTGTTGATGCTCTGGTAGGTAAAGAGGAATGTCTGGCTTGCGTTGACTTATGTCGTTGCTTGAAATATCACTGAATTTATCTACTGCTAATTGTTGTAATATTTCTAATGACTGTGGCCCTTCAATGACTAGCGTCATTGCTTTAGCGACATAATGTTGTAGAAAAAAATCTTCTACTTCATCTCTTAAATGTTTACCTGGACGATCTGAAAGTGTTTCGGTATTACCAACTGAGAATTTTGCGAAAGGGTGCTCAGGGTTAATCGTTTCTTTGTGTACGTCATATAAACGTCGGATATCATCTTTTAATTTTAATTTAAATTCAGCGTCAATATTTTTACGCTCTTTATTGACGAACTCTTCAGATAATAGTGGTGAAATAAAGAACTGGCTGAATCTGTCTAATGCTGGTTCAAAATGTTGATGATGGATGTCAAAAAAGAAACAGGTGTGTTCTGTTGCTGTCCATGCATTATTGCTACCGCCATATTGGCTAATAAATTTCTGATACTCACTACCATCAGGATAATTCTTTGTCCCGAGAAACAACATATGTTCTAAAAAGTGAGCAAGACCTTGTCTATCAATAGGATCGCTAAAGTGGCCGACATTAACGGCTAAGGCAGCTGCAGACTTTTGCGTGTCTTTATTATGTACGGCTAAAACCCTTAAACCATTTTCCAAGGTAAATGGAAAATATTGTTTGTGATCATTAGGACTTTGTTTCAATACATGCTCCGACGGATTCCTTTACGAGTGACATAAGCAAAAATTATCATTATTGGTCTTCTAAATTACCCTATGGAATAAGGTGAGTCTATTTTATTCTTAACGGATGTTATAACAATTGCTTAGATTCCTTTACTATAGCCGCAAATAACAAGTTCATTAAACCTTTTTAGCATTGTGGTAAGAATATGCAGCTTTATATCATGCGTCATGGTCAAGCAGATCCAATGGGAAACATTGATCATTTACGTGAATTAACACCTGTTGGCTATAAAGAAGCACAATGTATGGGAAAATGGTTTAACGACCAAGCAGTTGTCTTTGATAAAGTTTTGATGAGTCCATATGCCCGAGCTCAACAAACGGCTAAAACATTGCTCATTGAACTGAACGATTCAGTAAAACCAGAAACCCTAGATTTTATTACTCCACTTGATAACGCAAAGCAAGTACATGATTTTATCGATGGTATATGTGGTGTGTCAGAAATTGAGCATCTGTTAATTGTTTCGCATATGCCTTTGGTGAGCTATTTAGTTGCAGAGTTGACCTTAGAACATCAATCGCCCATTTTTCAAACCGCGGCAATTGCTCACATTAACTATGATGTTGAAAAAATGGCGGGTAGTTTAGTAAAACTTATCTCTCCTGCTGATCTTGTTTAAGTTTAAATATTTAACAGAGCTAATCTTTTACGTTAAATTTATCGTGTAAATCAATCAATACTAGTAGCGCACCATTACCTCCCCATTCCAAAGGAGCTTGATGGAAAGCTATCACATCTGGATGTTGTACTAACCAATGCGGCACTTTCGTTTTTAAAATTCTGCCACCTAAACCGTGCACAATACAAACACATTGCGCATGTTCTTTTTGGCAAGCATATAATAACGCGGCTATTTCCTGTTTTGCTTGGTTTTGATCTAAGCCATGTAGGTCAAGGATAAGATCAGGCGCATAAACACCTCGGCGTAAGTTTTTAGCTTCAAAACTGTTAGCGTCATCTCTGACATATTTTGTCGGGCCTTGATCGTTTAGATTCGGTTCAAACTCATCAGAGAAATAAAAGCTTGCTTGTTGTTTAGCGTTTTTGTGTTTGGTGGGAGTTTTATTTGCTTGAATGTTTTTTTTACTTGGCGGTATTTTATCTTGCACCATAGGTTTTACTTTACCTATCGCGTCTTTAAAGAGCTGTTTTTCTTGTTTTGAGAGAATATCTTTAAATTTCATATGCGCAGTCTAAAATTTTACCTGTACAATAGCACTATAAATGAGTTTTATGAGTGAATTTTACCTTCTTTTCGCTCAATCTTTATAGTTTTAATTTAAATTTAGGGGAGTTGAGTGGTTATACAGCAATCAACAGATATAACAGAGCAGTTGCATACCGTAGCCGACTATATTCGATATGCGGCGAGTGAATTTAATCGTGCTGATTTATTTTTTGGTCATGGACATGATAATGCATGGGATGAAGCTATTACGTTAATCATGTTTGTTCTCGAATTACCGGACCAATTAACCGAACATATCATGCAATGTCGATTAACCATTGAAGAAAAAAGGCAAGCATTGGAGATTATTCAGTGCCGAATTGAGCAAAAAATTCCGGCAGCTTATATTACTAACCAAGCTTATTTTGCTGATCTACCTTTTTATGTCGATGAGCGCGTATTAGTGCCTCGTTCGCCCATTGGTGAATGGATTGAAAAGCGTTTTTCTCCTATTATTGATGATGAAAAAAGCGTTGGTCGCATTCTTGATTTATGCACAGGTAGTGGCTGTATAGCAATTGCTTGTGCGAGTTATTTTCCAGAAGCTGAAGTTGATGCGGTCGATTTATCAATTGACGCTTTAAATGTTGCCCAGATAAATATTGAAAATCATGGGTTAACAGAACAAGTTATTCCAATTCAATCTGATGTTTTTTCTGGGATAGTAGGGCAGAAATATGATTTAATTGTCACTAATCCTCCTTATGTTGATCAAGAAGATATTGACTCGTTACCAACTGAGTTTACTCATGAACCCGAAATGGGGTTAGGTTGTGGCGCTGATGGTTTAGATATTGTTCGTAAAATCTTGGCTCAAAGTGCTGAACATTTAAATGACGATGGTATTTTGATATGTGAAGTTGGTAATTCACAAATACATGTTGAAGCGCTTTATCCGGAAGTTGATTTTCAATGGTTAACCTTTGAACGGGGTGGCCATGGAGTTTTTATGCTAACGCAACAGCAGTTAGTTGAGTTTCAAGAAATTTTTAACTATGCATTAAAAAATAGTGAGTGAAAAATTAGCTGTGTCGAGTAATAAATATGTTGAGAAATAAATATGTCAGGTAATACATTCGGAAAATTATTTACAGTTACATCATTTGGCGAAAGCCATGGCTTAGGGTTAGGAGCGATTATTGATGGTTGCCCTCCTGGGATTGAATTATCAGAAGCGGATTTGCAACATGATTTAGACCGAAGACGACCTGGCACTTCTCGTTATACCACAGCTCGCAGAGAGCCTGATCAAGTGAAAATAATGTCCGGGGTTTTTGAAGGTAAAACTACTGGTACGCCAATTGGTTTGATGATAGAAAACACCGATCAACGTTCAAAAGATTATGGCAATATTGCGCAAAGTTTTCGCCCAGGTCATGCTGATTACACTTATTGGCAAAAATATGGTTTAAGAGATTACCGAGGCGGCGGACGTTCTTCGGCACGTGAAACGGCAATGCGAGTGGCGGCTGGTGCGGTAGCTAAAAAATATTTAGCGGAAAAATTTGGTATTACTATTCAAGCGTGTGTAACGCAAATTGGTGATATTAAAGCGGAAAAATTTGATTGGGATATTGTTGAAGACAACCCTTTTTTCTTTCCTGATGAGTCAAAGCTTGAACAACTAGACGAATTACTACGGGGTATTATTCGTCAAAAAGACTCTATTGGCGCAAAAGTTACTGTGGTGGCGAATAATGTTCCGGTTGGCTTAGGTGAGCCGATATTTGATCGCTTAGATGCCGATATTTCGCATGGTTTAATGAGTATCAATGCGGTAAAAGGCGTTGAAATTGGCGACGGTTTTGAAGTGGTCAATCAAAAAGGTTCAGAACACCGTGACGAATTAACGCCAGAAGGTTTTAGTAGCAATCATGCCGGTGGTGTTTTAGGGGGGATTTCATCTGGTCAACCTATTGTTGCTCATATTGCGATGAAGCCCACCTCTAGTATTGGCGTCAGTGGTAAAACGGTTGATCTTCAAGGAGAGCCTACCGATATTATTACTAAAGGTCGTCATGATCCTTGTGTGGGTATTCGCGCGGTTCCTATTGCCGAGGCAATGCTAGCGTTAACTTTAGTTGACCATTATCTACGTCATCGTGCTCAAAATGCCGATGTTTCTTGTATTACCCCTGATATTTGTCAGTAATATTTCCTTGCTCTTTTATGCTAACATGAAGCATGAAAGAGCAACTCTCATCTTGATATTTAAATGAACTCACCACTTTTTACTAAGCTCTCGTTTAGCTATTTTGCTTATTTTGGCATTTTAGGTCTTATCGTCCCTTATTTGTCTGTGTTTCTTGATGGCCGCAATTATAGCTCGATGGAAATTGGTGAAATTTTAGCAATATTTACCGCAACTAAAATAGTTGGGCCAACCTTGTGGGCCATGTTAGCCGATAAGTCTGGTAAACAATTATCGATTATTCAATTAGGCTCAGGCTTGGCATTGCTCTCCTTTACTTTACTATTTTGGATGACAGGATATTGGCCGATAACTTTTGCGTTAGCGCTGTTTAGTTTATTTTGGACCGCTATTTTGCCGCAGTTAGAAGTGATGACAATGACGTCTATTCGTCGAAGCGCCAAAATATACGCGCGTATTCGTTTATGGGGTAGTGTCGGTTTTATTGTTTTAGCAATAACTGCCGGAAAAGTCATAGAACAGTTTAGCTCAGAAGCCTTTACTTATATTGGTTGGTTAATTTTATTGGCATTATTTTTATCGAGCTTACGGTTAAAACAGCCCAGAGTTGTTTATAAAAAAGCATCAGAAAATCATTCTCTTTTATCTAAACTACTTTTGCCAAGCTTCATTTTATTTTTTATTTCTGGTTTATTGTTACAGGTTAGTTTTGGTCCTTATTACAGCTTTTTTGCGTTATTTTTAAGAGATTTATCCTACCCAAGTTATGCGGTTGGTTTGTTTATAAGTGTAGGCGTTGTCGCTGAAATAGGCGTATTTTTTATCGCAGGGCGCTTATACCAACTTTTTGGTGCTCGACTGTTAATTGCTTTCAGTTTTCTCGTCACCGCGATTCGTTGGTATATCACTGGTAACTTTGCCGATAATGTCTTTATTTTATTTGTTGCTCAATTACTACATGCTGCTAGCTTTGGTTTATATCACAGTGCCTCAATTCAGTTTGTTCAACAACATTTTCAAAGCAACCAACAAAATCGTGGCCAAGCGATTTATATTGCAGGTGTTTACGGTATTGGTGGCGCGATTGGCGCTTATGTTTCCGGTTATCTATGGAAAGATGGCTTTGGCGCTGTACAATCATTCGAATTCGCCGCAATCATGTGTTTAATTGCAAGTGGCTTAGCTTGTTTTATAAATATTAATCAGCATTCTTCAATTAAAGTAAGATAGATTTTTAACAAACTGCGACAATTTGCCACATTCTTTCTCTAGGTGTTTTACGTTAAATTTCCTTTTATAACATATTATAAATAAAGGATATTTCATGCTAATTGTGAAACAGCCATTACGTGTTGTCAGCATTGCATTTTTCATAAGTTGTTCATTTCAAGTTTTTAGTGCTGAATATTCAGAGGATAAAGAGGCATTAGTTGACGTAGAGCATATTGAGGTTCTAGGTCAGAAAAAGAAATTAAAAATAGCGTCAGAAGCTGCATTAACACCTGGTGGTGTAAGCCTTGTTGATGGTGATGAATTATACCAACGAAATGTAGCTAATTTAGGTGACATGCTTCGTTATGTTCCGGGTATGTGGGTTGCAAGTGGCTCTACTGGAGACTCTACCTTTTTTTCAAGTCGCGGCTCAAATTTAGACGCGACGAGTTATGATGGTAATGGTATAAAACTATTTCAAGATGGTTTACCCGTGACAGCAGCAGATGGTAATAATCACAACCGTGTTGTAGACCCATTAAGTGCTCGTTACGCTGTCATTGCTCGTGGCGCCAATGCGTTAGCTTATGGTGCAAGTACGTTAGGTGGTGCAATTGATTTTATTACGCCTACCGCACACGATATTCAAACACCAGAAACTTATTTAAATGTAGGAAGTCATGGCCATTTTCAGGGTAGATTCACTGCTCGTACTGTGGTTGATAAATTTGATGGTTTAGTGACAGTTGAAAAGAAAACAACAGATGGTTTTAGGGATCATCAACAGCAAAGTAGAGAAGGGGTGTATGCTAATGCCGGCTGGGTATTCAATGATACAATCAAAACACGATTTTATGGAACCTATATTCATAATGATCAAGAGTTACCAGGCGCGTTATCTGCAAGTCAATTTAACGAAGATCCTTATCAAGGTAACCCTTCTTCAATAGCAGGACATTTTCAACATAATGTGGAAACATGGCGATTAGCGAATATTACTGACTGGCAGTTAAATAAAGACAGTCACCTATCAGTAGGCGTGTCATATGAAGAACAATCTTTATATCATCCCATTGTTGAGAATCCTTATTTTAGCTTGTTGATTGACACTGACCAACACACGTTAGGAACATCGATACGTTACCAAGCTAAGGTAAACACACATGATTTTTTAGTTGGTCTGAATTACGGGCAAACAACAGTAAAGGGAGGCAATTATCGTCAATCGGCGGGCATCCGCAAAGAGCTGAGTACGATAGTTGACAATAATGCCGATAGCTTAGAGCTTTTCTTATTAGATCGTTGGCAATTTGCCACTAACTGGAGGCTTATTTACGGTTTTCAGTTTGTTTTTGCAACGCGAGAAGTCCGTAATACTAATGTTGCCAACCTTTCACTCTATAACCCAAAGGACGATTATCAACAAGTTAATCCTCGCCTAGGTGTTATTTATCAACTCTCAGATAGTCATCAGTTATTTGCCAATGTTAGTAGATTATATGAACCACCCACAACCTATGAGTTAGAAGATGATGCTAGCCAAGATAGTAAAACACTGGCGGCCATGAATGGCGATGTTATCGAGTTTGGCTCTAGAGGTAATAAAATGCTCAATAAATATGATCAATGGCATTGGGAATTAGCGTTTTACTATGGCAAGCTGAGCGATGAAATTTTATCCATCGATGATCCTATGGCCCCTGGTACGAGTTTATCTACCAATGTAGAAAGTACTATTCATGCTGGCATAGAGGTTATGTTAGGCGGTAGTTTTGCTATTAACTCTGCGGGAACTCATGTAATTGAGCCTGTTTTAAATGTTACCTATAATAAATTTTCGTTTGATGATGACGTGATTTACCAAAACAACAAACTACCAGTTGCTCCTGATTACGCGATTAAAGGTGAGGTCATTTATCGTCATGCCAGTGGTTTTTTTGCCGGCCCTACATTTGACTTTGTTGATGGTCGTTATGCTGATTTTAGTAATTCCTACCTGATTGATAGTTATCACTTGTTTGGTTTTAGGACAGGTCTTTCGGGAGATAATTGGGAATTATTTGCCGAACTTCGAAATATCACAAATCAAGAGTACGTATCTGTGTTTAGTGTAAAAGATACCACATTACCAAGTGCAGAAATTTTACAAGCGGGTGAGCCACGTTCTGTATATGCTGGCGTTAAGTATCGTTTTTGATCTTATTTATATTTTAAGCTGTTAAGGGCAGGTGATGACAACGGAAAATTTACCTATGGAAAATCATAATAAGCGATATAAAGCAGTGTGGCGTTGGCATTTTTACGCTGGACTTATGGTGATTCCGATTTTAATGTTATTAACCATCTCAGGTTTGTTGATGTTATTAGCAAAGCCCGTGGATGATGCATTAAATCAACATTTATTAATTGTTGAATCTCAAGAAAATAGGCTTGCTGATTCAGTATTACTGAATAAAGTTAAAGAAAATTATCAACATGATAGCGTTAAGTTGTATATTCCTGCTCAGCATGAAAATGCTTCCGCGGTATTTTCTTTAGAGCCTGCACATACTCAAGGACATGGCGGTCATAACCCTAAAAGTATATTGGTATATGTTAATCCGTATACAGGTAAGGTTTTAGGCGATCGCGTTTCATCAGATTCTTGGTATGAAACCGTCAAGACTTTACATGGTTCAATATATTTAGGTGACATTGGTGACCTGATCATAGAAGTGACTGCAGGTTTTGCGGTGATGTTGGTGTTTACTGGCTTATATTTAGCTTGGCCTGTGCAAGGTTGGCGAACATTATTACCACCTAAAAAGTTTCAATCGCGAGCTGACTGGCGACAGTTACATAAAACGATAGGTTGGCTTATTGCTATTCCCCTCTTCTTCTTCTTAATTTCTGGTTTAGCGTGGACAAATATTTGGGGAGGTAAGTTAATCCAACCATGGAATTCTTTACCGGGAACAAGTTTTAAAACCAGTGAAGCTAACCATAGTGACTTAAATGATCACGGCGCGCATCGCGTACCTTGGGCGCTAGAACAGACACCACTACCTAAATCGCATGGCCATGATATTCATTTAACGCTTAATGAGGTCACTAAGATTGCTAAAGAATTTGGTTTTCAAGGGTTTAGGGTGCATTTACCACAAGGTCACCATAGTGTCTGGACAATATCAGCAACAACTATGGCAGGAGATATCACTAACCCTTTAGCTGAAAATATTGTCCATCTTGATCCAAGTACTGGACAGGTATTAGCCAATATCACTTTTGATGATTACCCTGCAATGGGGAAGGCGATGGCTGCATTTATCCCGTTCCACGAAGGCAATCTTGGGCGATGGAATTGGTTATTAAATATTGTCTTTGTCGTGATTATTTTTATGTTAATGGTGTCTGGACTTGTCATGTGGTTAAAACGACAGCGTCAGCATACTATTAGCGTAAATGCACCTAAAGCAGCTAAAATTAATACCAGAAATGTAGCTATAATTATGATGGTGTTTTCGCTATTTTTCCCTATGACAGCAGTCACATTAATAGGCATTATTTGTGTCGATTGGCTAATGACCGCACGCATAACATTGTGGCGTCGATTAGTTAAGTAACTTCCTTGCCCCTTGAAATTGTGACGTTAAATCAGAGATCACCTTTTAACGTCACATTATCTTGTTTACTTTACTTCTTCACCGGCAGCTTGTTTATCAGCATGATACGAAGAACGCACCAATGGTCCACAAGCGGCATGTTCAAAGCCCATTTTCATGGCTTCTGCTTGGAACATGTCAAAATCATCTGGATGAACATAACGTTCAACAGGGAGATGATCCTTACTCGGTTGTAAGTATTGACCAATTGTTAACATTTTAACGCCATGGGCACGTAAGTCTCGCATGACTTGTAAAATTTCTTCATTGGTTTCACCTAAGCCAACCATTAAACCTGATTTAGTATTGACCGTTGGGTTTGCTTCACCAAATTTTTTCAATAAATCTAACGACCATTGATAGTTCGCTCCGGGTCTAGCTTTGGTATATAAACGCGGCGCTGTTTCTAAATTATGATTAAAAACGTGAGGAGGGTGAGCATTTAATATTTCTAACGCTCTATCCATTCTACCCCTAAAGTCTGGTACTAAGATCTCTACTTTTGTGTTCGGGGCATGTACGGCAATTTCTTTAATACATTCAGCAAATTGTTGTGCGCCACCATCACGTAAGTCATCCCGGTCAACTGAGGTGATCACGACGTATTTTAATGCCATATCTTTTAACGTTAGCGCTAATTTTTTCGGCTCTTCAGCATTCGGTGCTAACGGACGACCATGACCAACATCACAGAAAGGACAACGTCTTGTACAGATATCACCTAAAATCATAAAAGTGGCGGTGCCGTGGTTAAAGCATTCTGATAAATTTGGACAAGAAGCTTCTTCACAAACCGAGTGTAAGTCATGTTTACGTAAAGCAGATTTAATATTATCAATACGCTCCGTTGTACGAGGTAATTTAATACGAAGCCATTCTGGTTTTCTTAACATGGTTTCACGTTCTGAAGGCACTACCTTAATGGGGATATGCGCCATTTTTTCAGCGTCTCGTAATTTTGTACCCGGTGCAATGCGTGATGATTTAGTGGTCATTTAATGACTCCAATCCCGTTTGATAACTAATAGTGTCAGTGTCTAATAAGGCTGACATGTGTTTGATTAATGCTTTTCCTGCTTCATCCAGGGTTTTTAATGTACTCAGACTAGCCGTTTGTGTCATGGCTAGTCCGGCATAACCGCATGGATTAATCCGTAAAAATGGTGATAAATCCATATCAACATTTAGTGCTAAACCATGAAAAGAGCAACCTTTGCGCACTCTTAGTCCTAATGAAGCAATTTTATCGCCGTTCACATAAACCCCTGGAGCATCGGGTTTAGCGTTAGCTTGAATATTATAATCCGCTAACGCCTGTACTATGCCATTTTCGATTAATGTAACCAGTTGGCGTACACCCATTTTACGGCGGCGCAAATTAATCATAAAATAAATAACTTGTTGGCCGGGGCCGTGATAGGTAACTTGCCCACCTCGATCAACTTTTACCACAGGAATATCACCCGGCATCAGTAAATGTTCTTCTTTACCTGCTTGCCCCTGAGTAAAAACACTTGGGTGTTCAACTAACCAGAGTTCATCTTGAGTTGATTCGTCACGGTTATCTGTAAAATTTTGCATGGCCTGCCAAACGGATACATAATCCATTTGGTTAAGTTGCCGAATTATAAGCGAGTGTTTCAAAATATACCTTGTTTTAGGCGGCGCTGTTTTGTTTTACTTGTTGAATTAATTAGCTCAAATATCTGTACTATTTGTACTGAACTGTTGCTTGTTACAACACGTATCTTACTTGTTCAAGAGCGGTTAAGGTTTTGTAGATAGTTTCAATATGATCTTTACTGGTGACGGTCACAGGGATCGATAATGAATGATAATTCCCTTTTGAACTTGGTTTTATTGTAGGTGAGTAATCTCCAGGGGCATGTTTCTGTAATTCAGCAATGACAATATCTGGTAGATCATCACTGGCAACTCCCATCACTTTGAAGTTTAAAACAGTTGGAAATTCAAGTAGTTCATCAAATTTGGTTTTCATTTAAGCTCTCAATCTTGAGTATAACTTTACAATAACGGCGTTAAGGGCATTATTTTAACATTATTTCTTGGTAAGAAAAATGGTGACGTTTTGTTATAAATCAAGTTTTTTTAGATAATAAAAAAAGCCCAGTTAAAACTGAGCTTTAAATATTATTAATGGCGGATATTTTCGTTAATTAATTTTGAAACTGTAGTTTTACATAATCCATTAAACGATCAAACATACCACCTTCATTTATTTCTTGCAGGGTGACGAGTGGATATTGACCAATATCTTCACCATCGAGTTGTAAAAATACTTTACCCACAACTTGCCCCTTAGATAACGGTGCAATTAACTGTTGGTTTAATTCAAAATTGGCTTTAATATTTTTACGTTGACCACGTGGAATGGTAATCGGGGTATCTTCTAAAATACCAAGATCAACTTCTTTAACATCTCCCATCCAAACGCGATCAGAAACAAACTTTTCACCTGCTTTATATGGTGTATAAGTTTCAAAAAATCTAAAACCATAGTTAAGCAACTTCTTACTTTCAACCTTACGAGCTCGATCGCTTTCAGTACCCATTACGACACTGACTAAACGCATATCTCCTTTCGTTGCTGAAGTAACTAAGCTGTAGCCAGCTTGAGAAGTGTGGCCTGTTTTTAAACCATCGACATTCATGCTTTTATCCCACAATAAGCCATTACGGTTATATTGTTTGATATTGTTAAAGGTAAATGATTTTTGTTTATAAAGTTCGTATTCTTCTGGGACATCACGAATCAGCGCCACAGCTAATGTTGCCATGTCACGTGGGGTTGTTTTATGTTCTTGACTATCTAAACCATGACTGTTTTCGAAATAACTACTGCTCATTCCTAATTGTTCTGCATGAGCATTCATTAAGTCAGCAAACGCTGATTCACTACCAGCAATGTGCTCTGCCATAGCGATACAAGCATCGTTTCCCGAAGCAACGATAATACCTTGATTGAGTAAATCGACTTCGACTTCTTTACCCACTTCTAAAAACATTAATGACGAACCACTTAAAACAGGATTGCCTGTCGCCCAGGCGTTCTCACTAATTTTAACTTTGTCATTTTTGGTAATGTTACCTGACTCTAACTCTTTACCTATGATGTAGCTTGTCATCATTTTAGTTAAACTCGCTGGTGCTAATAGCGTATCTTCATTGCCCGCAGCAATGACTTTACCTGTGGTGTAATCGATAAGAATGTGACCTTTTGCATTCATTTGCGGCGGCGAAGGAATAATAGTAGCCGCATGAGATAATGAAGAAAGGGTAAATGCGATAGAGCCTAAAAGGCTAATTATTTTGCGATGTTTTTTGGTCATTTTTTTGGCCAATTGCTGAGGCATAACTGTCCTGTGAAAAGTTGTACGTAATCGTTTTGATGAAAAAACGCTACATGGAAAATAAGTGTTTTCAGCAGTATACCAGTTTTAACTTTGATTGCTATGGGGGGGAATAAAGCAAATGTATTTTTTGATGTTAAACTTTATTTCGAGAAATTAACGACTGACCTTGAAGGCTCCAGGATAACCATTGTTTTTGAGCTGAATTAACACGTTTTCTAATAAAGTTGCATCCTTAAAGGGGCCAACTTGTACTTTATAAAGCGCTTGTTTTACTTGACTTGAGGCAGGGTGATTAAATAACGTGGTAATTGTTTGTGCGGTTTTATCTGCTAACAATTTATTACGGGTGGCAAACACCTGAATAAAACTGCCTGATTGCTTTTTATTATCAATGATAATGTTAGGAGAGGTATCTGTTGAATAAGAAATTGCCTCAATAGTGACATTGGCCGTTCCTGTTTTTAGCATATCTAATTTAAATGCCGCACTGTAGGACAAATCTATCACTCGGTTATGATGGAAGGGGCCTCGATCATTGACGCGAACAATAACGGTTTTTTGGTTATCGTTATTAGTTACTTTCACATAGGTAGGTAGCGGTAAATTTTTATGTGCGGCGCTCATCGCATACATGTTATAAATTTCACCGTTTGACGTTAAGTGACCATGAAATTTTTTACCGTACCAAGAAGCGATACCTGTTTGTTTAAAGTTGTGAGCAGTGCTTAAAACTTGATAGTTTTTTCCTCTCACTTGATAGTGTTTATTTCCGCCCCTACTATTGGCTTCAGGACGAGGTATAGCATCTCGTAATTCAATTTCAGTGGGGAATCTTGTTGGCGTACTGTCATTTTTTTGCTGATATCGACCGTAGTTATTACTACACCCTGCAATGATGAGTAATATACTGAGGCTGAAAATAGTCGGAGAAAGTGAGATTTTATTTGTCATGTCTAATTGTTGCTACGCGATAAAGCGTCGATGAGTACTGATTGCCATTAAAATACCAAATCCAGCCATTAAGGTTACCATTGAGGTTCCGCCGTAGCTAACTAAAGGCAGTGGTACACCTACAACGGGTAACAAGCCAGATACCATACCAATATTGACAAAAACGTAAACAAAAAAGGTAAGCGTAAGACTGCCGGCTAACAGTTTGGTAAACGCATGCTCGGCGCTGATGGCAATCCATAAACCACGCATCACAATTGCTAAATAAACCAACAGTAATAAAGTAACGCCTATTAAGCCAAATTCTTCACTAAATACGGCAAAAATAAAATCAGTATGACGTTCAGGTAAAAATTCTAATTGCGATTGAGTTCCTTGTAGCCAACCTTTGCCTTGCAAGCCGCCAGAGCCAATCGCTATTTTCGATTGAATGATATGATAACCTGAGCCAAGCGGATCTTGCTCAGGGTTTAAAAACGTAAGTACACGTTGCTTTTGGTAATCTTTCATTAAAAACAACCATAAGATAGGAGCAAAAGCTGAGCCTATCACTGCGCATGTGCCAATGAGTTTCCAGCTTGCGCCCGCTAAAAAAATCACGAAAATGCCTGAGCTAGCAATAAGTAATGATGTGCCTAAATCTGGCTGTTTGGCGATTAATAATGTTGGGATCAATACTAAAGTAAATGCGGCAAGAATATGTATGATTTTAGTAGGTAAATTGAATTGACTGACATACCAAGCGATCATAATAGGAACGATTAATTTCATAATTTCCGAAGGCTGAAACATGGTAAACCCTAGGTCTATCCAACGTTGTGCACCTTTGCCCACATGACCAAATAAGAGAACTGACACTAACAAGGCAATACCAACAATAAAAGCTGGAACCGCCCATTTACGATAAACTAACGGGGGGATTTGAGCGACAAAGAACATAACAAATAATGCGATACCAATTCGTTTAGCATGCCTAATTGCCATATCAGCACTTTGACCACCAGCACTGTAAACCACACATAAACCTAAGGTAAGTAAAGATAAAATCCCCACTAATAAGGGCACATCAATATTTAATCGATACCAAATACTGCGTTGTTTTTGTTGATCATGACCAATAGAACGCATTAGTTATTTCCTGAGCTATTATTGTTATTGACTTCAAGATATTGCTCACCATAGGTTTCTTCATGATGTGGATGAGCTTTTTTACTAATAATAACTCGATTACCAAAGTATTGATCCATTATTTGACGAGCTACCGGAGCAGCATTGGTGCCGCCACCACCTTTTGCCACGTTTTCTATGGCAACAGCAACGACTATTTCAGGCTTTTCATAAGGTGCGAAAGCGACAAACATTGCATTATCTCGCTGATTTTCTTGAATTGTTTCAGCATCGTATTTTTCATCTTGCCCTATGTTGGCTGTTTGTGCTGAACCTGTTTTACCTGCGGCATCATATTTACTTCCTTTAAAGGCAGAATAACCGGTAGCCCCTACTTTCTGTACTGTATTATGCATACCATCAAGGACGATGTCCCAATAGCTGTCTTTTGTTAGCACAATAGGGGGTTTTTCATCAATTGGCATTTCAAGGACTATTTCTGAGCGATGAGGCTGTTCATCTTGATTTTCATTGGGTGTTAATGAAATTTCTGTGGTTGCTTTTAATAAATGGGGGACTTTGATTTGTCCTTTATTCACTAATATCGACATTGCTTGTGCTAATTGCAGTGGGGTTACAGTCCAAAAACTTTGCCCTATACCTACTGATAAAGTTTCACCGGTATACCAAGGTTGGTTATAACGAGCACGCTTCCATTCTACGCTAGGCATTATTGCTCGGTTTTCTTCATAAATATCTATGCCAGTATATTCACCAAAACCAAATTTTTCCATCATCCTTGCAATACGTGTGATCCCTAATTTATAAGATAAATCATAGTAATAAACATTACAGGATTGTTCTAAAGATTTAGATAGGTTGACTTTACCATGTCCCCATTTTTTCCAATCACGACGCTTAGTTTCAATACCCGGTAGTTGATAAAACCCGGGATCATAAATTTCTTTTTCGGGGGTTATTAATTCTTCTTCTAATCCAGTGAGAGCAAGTAGCGGCTTGATGGTTGAAGCAGGGGGATAACCTTGTACAGTCCGGTTAATAAGTGGTCGGTCGTGAGAGCTGAGTAATTTTTTATAATTATTACTACTGATGCCGTGCACAAATAAATTGCCGTTATAACTGGGGTTAGAGTACATGGCGAGCACTCCGCCGTCGCGCGGATCAATAGCGACTATGGCGCCACGTTTGCCTGATAAGGCACGCTTAGCAATCATTTGTAATTCAATATCAAGTGTTAAAGTTAAGTCTTTACCCGGCACTGGTGGAGTAAAGCTTAACGTGCGAATAATGCGACCTTGGTTGTTTATCTCTACCTCTTGGTGACCAATGGTGCCATGGAGAATATCTTGATAAAACTTTTCTAAGCCCAACTTGCCTATATTTCGCGTCGCAGCATAGTTTTCTTCTTTTCCTTGTTCTTCTAATTTAATAGCATCTCGGCGATTAATGCGAGCTACATAACCTAACGAGTGTGTCGTTAAATCGGCAAAAGGATAGTATCTTTTTAATCGAGCATCGATAAACAAGCCTGGAAATTTATGTTGATTAACTGAAAATAACGCAACTTGTTGATCACTTAACCTTGAAATCAACTCTAATGGTTTAAAGCGTCGTTTACTGCGCAATGACTCAAACAGTTTGCTTTGTTTCTCTTGCGGAATGTCTAATAATTCACTGACTTCTTTGATGCTTTTTTCAAGATCTTCAACCTGTTCAGGGATAACTTCTAAACTATAAATAGGCTTGTTTTCGGCAAGCAATACGCCATTTCTGTCATAAATTAGCCCTCTGTTAGGCGCAACAGGGAGGAGTTTTATCCGATTAGAATTTGAACGTGTTTGATATTTTTCATAAGAGCTGATCTCTAGTTCATAAATATTATTGAACAAGATAAGAATGATAACAATCACACCTAGTAACGTTATAAATGCTCGACGGGCAAATAAATTTGCTTCAGCACTATGATTTCGAATAACGACACGTTTTTGCCTAGGCATCTTTATTCTCGGTGATAAGGGTGGTTATTGTTAATGCTCCATGCGCGATATAAACTTTCAGCGAGCACAATTCTTACCATTGGATGAGGAAGTGTCAATGGTGATAAGGACCATTTTTGTTCAGATGCTTTAATACAAGCGGGTGCTAAACCTTCAGGGCCACCGACTAATAATGCCACATCGCGACTATCGAGTTGCCAGCTTTGCAGTTGTTTTGCCAATTGCGGTGTTGTCCAAGGCTTGCCTTCAACTTCTAGCGTAACTATACGACTACCTTTGGGAATAGCGGCGAGCATTTGCTCACCTTCTTTTTCTAATATGCGGGCGATATCGGCGTTTTTACCGCGTTTTCCTGGGGTAATTTCAACTAAATGAAATGACATATCTCTTGGGAAACGACGGCTATATTCGTTGAAACCTTGAGTGACCCATGTAGGCATTTTATTGCCTACAGCATATAGGGTTAAACGCATGTGTTTAACTTATTCCCACAGTTGTTCTAGTTGATAAGTATCACGGGTGGTGTCTGTCATGATATGAACCACAATTTCGCCTAAATCAACTAAAGCCCATTCACCAACATCGTTACCTTCAACACCTAGTGGCTCAGTACCAGCAGCACGGCATTCGGCTGTTAATGATTGTGCGATTGATTTTACATGACGGTTTGAGTTGCCAGACGCAATGATCATAACATCTGCAAAGTCAGATTTTTCGGCAATATTCAACGTGATAAGATCACGCCCTTTCATGTCTTCTATTTTTTCAATAACAAAAGCGGTTAATGCTTCAATTTGCAAAGTAAATTCTCTTCATCATTTATAAACGGATATATTGTTTAATAATATCACTATTCTATAGCTAGGTTAATAGCGACGCTATATTTTTACGCATTTAGGATTCACACATCGCGTTTTTATACTGGCAACTTTATTATTGGCTATATAACTGATGTTGTTTGATATAGTCGATTACCTTAGTTGAAAGTTTGTTTTGAGCAAATATTCCTTGGCTCAGTTCACGTCGAATATCGGTAGAAGAAATGTCGATATGCGTGTTCTGGTAAAAGATGATCTTTCCAGATTTTACACAATCCAATATTTTAAGGTCATCAGTAAAGTAGAGTGATAAAGATTGGTGGCAAGCTTGTTTAAGTTTTTTTAAATCATAGTCTGGTCGAGTATTCACCACTAAGTGGCAATATTGGAGTATTTCAGACCAGCGATGCCATTGGGTAAAGGTTAATAATGAGTCCATGCCAATGATAAAAAATATTTGGCTATTTGGATTTTGCTCCTTGATCTCTTTTAAGCTCTCTACTGTATAAGAAGGTGTGTTTTTTGTTAACTCACGCTCATCAAGTTGCAAGATGGGATATTGCTGACAAACTAATTCAACCATAGCTTTACGGTGAATTGCACTGGCTGTTGTTTGTGTTTTATGCGGCGGAATATGCGCAGGTAAGAGGTAAATTGAATTTAAAGATAACCATTTAGCATTTTCTAAAGCGAGGGTAATATGACCTTGATGAATAGGATCAAACGTACCACCTAAAATACCAATACGTGCCATAGGAGAAATTTTCGATTTTACTGAAGTGCTTTGCTGTTCACTTTTATCTTTTTGGCACTTTTGTTTCAAAAACTTATCCATAGTCATAATTTAATGAATAATGCTTCATTGTTTCGCCATGATACAAACTGACAAGCACATCAGCGAGTAATACAAAGGGATTAAATTCACTATTGGTTTTACTGATAGTATCAACATCCGCAATTCTTGCTTGTGCATAGGCTAAGTTATGTGAAGAAATGCTATTGATGGCTTGTTGATATAAAGGTTTTCTTTTATCCCAAATACGAAACTCTTTACACAGGTTAGCGAACGATTCTCCCATCGCCATTTTTTCTTGTATTACAAACAACTGTTTAATTTCTTTATGAATAAACCAAATAAGTTGATTAATGGCCGTTCCATCTTGTTGCAGCTGATCTAACATGGCTACACACTTATTGATATCACCTACTAACATCGCATCTATTAATTGAAATGGATTAAATTTAGCCTGTTTAACCAGTAAGTTTTCTGCATCAGTTATTGTAATTAATTGTTGTCCGAATAATATTGAGAGTTTTTGAATTTCTTGCGTTAAGGCGTTCAAATTACCTTCAAATAATTCCGCTAACATGAGGAAAACATCAGGGTGTAAATTAAGATTGTTTTGTCTGGCCTGGCGTTGAATCCATTGGGTTAATTGTTTACCTTCAATATCATAAAGCGGTAAAAAACAACCGTTTTTTTCTAAAGCCTTAAACCATTTTCGTTTCTGACCCGCAGCATCCATTTTCGCGCCGTGTAAAATAAGCAAGACATCAGGATGTAATTGTTCACTGATTTGAGCTAGAGCTTTGCTGCCTTTATCACCCAATTTGTTAGTCATTAACTCAAGCTCGATAATGCGCTGGCTCGAAAATAAACTCATGGCTTGGTATTCTTGTAATAGCAAAGACCAATCAAATTTATCATCCACGCTAAAGCGAATTAATTCATCAAACCCTTGTTGTTTAAAGTGAGCTTTAATGTTTGAAAGGCTGTCGTTTTTTTGCCAAGGCTCATCACCAAATATCAACCAAACAGGTTTAACGCCTTGATTTAATGTGTTGATTAATTGGTTATGATAAATACGCATATTGATTACCTTGGCAATTCAACGGAAAAACTAGTTGTATTACTCGTGTGTTATCGTTGAATGGTGGCCATATTTCTTAATATTTTATCAGCCGCTTCTTGTCGCATTTCTCTTAGCATTAATGACAATTCACGACTTTTAGCTAACGCAATATCGGGATCATCTTGATAATCACGATTGATTTCAAATTTAAATGACTGAATTTCTTCATTGGCAAAACGTAATTGATATTTGACGGTATAAATTAATTCATATTCAGCCACTTGCCCATTGGGAAACACGGATAAAGTGCGGCGGTCTAATTCATCTTTTAGTATGCGTAACTCTGGGGTTTGTCGAGTAAATGTTTCTGTTAGTGTTACTTGATTTCGGGTTAAATGTTGGCGAGTTAATCGGGTTAATTCGCCATGTTTATCAACCGAGCTGAGATACAAAGTTTGTAGCTCAGGAGCAAGTAAATAATCACCACGAAATTTAAAGCCACATCCTGTTACCATCAGTGGTATAACCAGTGGCAGTAACCACTGATTAGGTTTGAAAGTGCTTAATTTAGCGCGAGCAACTAATAAAACCGAACGTTTAATTAATGCTAAATGTTTATTTACTTGACTCATATTAACGATCATTTCTCTTATAGAAAATGGATTAATTCGCTACAATATTTAATAGCTTACCTGGTACATAAATTACTTTACGTACCGTTTTACCATCAATAAATTTAGCGACATTTTCTTCATTTAGTCCCATTGTTTCAACTTGCTCTTTACTGGCATCAGCAGCAACGGTAAGTTTTGCACGCACTTTGCCATTAACCTGAACAATAATGAGTTTTTCATCTTCTACTAAAGCTGCTTCGTCTACTTGTGGCCAAAGTGTATTTTCAACAGGGCTACCGTCACCAACCATTTGCCATAAATGATGGCAAACATGGGGTACGATTGGCGTAAGCATTAACACTAATGCTTGAATCGCTTCGTGCATCACAGCGCGATCTTCAGTGCTGTCAATACTCGCTTTTGATAAGTGATTCATTAATTCCATAATGGCTGCAATCGCGGTATTAAAGGTATTTCGTCGACCAATATCATCACTGACTTTATGAATGGTTTTATGCAGTTCACGACGTAATGTTTTTTGTGCGCTATTGAGCGTTAATCCTGTAAGTGAAACCGGTGTGTCACCTTGCTGAAAATCATGCACTAATTTCCAAACACGTTTGATAAAACGGTGAGCACCTTCTACGCCTGAATCTGACCATTCTAATGTTTGCTCAGGTGGTGAAGTAAACATAATAAATAAGCGTACGGTATCAGCGCCATATTGATTAATAACTTCTTGAGGATCAATACCATTATTTTTAGATTTAGACATTTTGCTCATGCCTGCTGAAATAACAGGTTGGCCGTCTAGTTTACTTACTGCAGAGATGACTTGACCTTTTTCGTTACGTTCTACTTCAACGTCTGTAGGAGCAATCCAATCTTGTGCACCATTTTCTGCTTCACGATAATAAGTATCGGCTAATACCATGCCTTGACATAACAAACTTTTAAAAGGTTCATCACTGTTTACTAAACCAAAATCACGTAATAGCTTGTGGAAAAATCGGGCATAAAGTAAATGTAAAATAGCGTGTTCAATACCACCTACATATTGATCAACCGGCAACCAATAATTGGCTTTTTCAGGATCAAGCATTTGCTTATCATCACTTGGTGAACAATAGCGTGCGTAATACCAAGATGACTCCATAAAAGTATCGAACGTGTCCGTTTCACGAAACGCTGCTTCGCCATTAAAGGTAGTTTTTGCCCATTCTGGATCATCTTTAATCGGTGATGTTACACCGTTCATTACCACATCTTCAGGCAGTTCAACGGGTAATTGATCTGCAGGAACAGGAACTGATTCACCATTTGCTAAATTGATCATTGGGATAGGTGTTCCCCAATAACGTTGGCGTGAAACACCCCAATCGCGTAAGCGATAATTAACTTTTATTTGGCCTTTGTTTTCCGTTTTTAATTTATAAGCAATTGCTTTGAATGCTTTTTTAAAGTTCAAACCGTCAAACTCGCCTGAGTTAATTAGTTTACCCTTTTCGGTGATAGCAGCTTTGGCAATATCATCTGCATCAGTGCCTTCGATAACTTGTTTAATTGCTAAGTCATATTTTTTGGCAAATTCATAATCTCGTTGGTCATGACCTGGTACAGACATGACCGCACCTGAACCATAATCCATTAATACGAAATTAGCTGCCCATACAGGCACTAATTCACCCGTTAATGGGTGAACAGCTTTAAGGCCAGTATCAACCCCTTTTTTCTCCATTGTCGCCATATCGGCTTCAGTCGCTTTATTGGTTTTACATTCGTTAATAAATTCAGCGAGTTCAGCATTGTTTTTTGCAGCGGCTAACGCCAGAGGGTGTTGAGCTGCTAAGGCAACATAGGTGACGCCCATTAAGGTATCAGGTCGAGTGGTATAAATATCAAAGCTGTCATCAGAGTCGGCAACTTGGAAGGTCATTTCAACCCCTTCAGAGCGACCTATCCAATTTTTTTGCATGGTTTTAACTTGTTCAGGCCAGCCTTCAAGTTGGTCTAAATCAGTTAATAATTCTTCGGCATAGTCGGTAATTTTGATGAACCACTGTGGAATTTCTTTACGCTCAACAATTGCACCAGAACGCCATCCGCGACCATCAATCACTTGTTCATTGGCTAAAACTGTTTGGTCAACAGGATCCCAGTTTACGGTGGCATTTTTCTTGTACACTAAGCCTTTTTCGAAAAGTTGAGTGAAAAACCATTGCTCCCAACGATAATAATCTTTTTTACAGGTTGCTAATTCACGATCCCAATCATAACCGAAACCTAATGATTTCAATTGGTTTTTCATGTAATCAATGTTTTGATATGTCCACTTGGCAGGGGCTGAGTTATTTTTAATTGCGGCGTTTTCAGCAGGTAAACCGAAAGAATCCCATCCCATAGGTTGCATGACGTTTTTACCTTGCATGCGTTGGTAACGAGAAATAACATCACCCAAACTATAATTTCGCACGTGACCCATATGTAATTTACCACTTGGGTAGGGAAACATAGAGAGACAATAAAACTTTTCTTTTTCTGGTTGTTCAACCGCTTTAAACGTTTGATTTGTAGTCCAAAAAGATTGTACTTCAGCTTCGATTGCTTGGGGGTTGTAAATGGATTCCATTAACGATTTTCTCAAAAATTGATGTGGGAGCCACTCATGACTTAATGTGTCAGTAGTCAGGAAATATGGCGAGTAAAATAATCGCCATAGAATACATGAACACCCCTACAGTCGACAAGTTTAATCCGTGATATAGAGTGGTTTTTCATCAAAATTATCGCTTAAATAACTGAACAACCAACTTACTGGCCTATTAATGCGGTATTAGTTAGGTATTCGTGAGTTAATTAAGCTATAAATTAATTAAAGACGAATAAGGGGCGAGTGATGGCGAATAAAAATATATTAGCAGATTTTTATCAAAACTTGGCGCAATGGCTAACTGATGTTAAAAAACACGAAGTCACCCAAGCCGTTGAATTAATTGAACATGCTAAAGTTTTAATTAAAGCCGCTGAGGAAATTCCAGAAGAAAAACTTAAACAATTTATTGATAATTTTAAATACGATTTACATGAGTTTTATCAGCAGAATCAAGAACAGGCCAAACATTCTATTTATTTAGGTTTAATGAAAGAATCTTTCTGGGCTGTTATGGCTAATATTACCGATAAATCTCAAGTGGAGTGGGCAGAATTATGCGAAGACTTTGAGCATGATGGTATTTATCAAACCAATGATGTGATCGGTTTTGGTTTATTAGCATGTCAAAAATGCTCGAAAACCCAACAAATCACTCACTTCTCTATCGTGAATAATTGTTTGCATTGTGGACATAATCAATTTTTAAGAAAAAGTTTAACCCCTTAATTGTTTGAATAGCTTAAGATCTTTTTCCAATTAAAACGCTTAGCGAGTACAATCATCCATCATTAACTATGTTCGCAAAATATGCTTTAGGTGCTTACGGTGATTCATTCATGACTCAACATTCAACGCAATGGCGTTTATCTCCAAAACAATTAACGGCCGATTTACGTGATGATATTTTTTCGTTATCGGAGCAAAATAGCGATAACAACGATATTTTTCTTGGTCATCATCGTGCTAAAGAAGCCTTAGATTTTGGTTTGTCTATGGAATCTCGCGGTTTTAATGTCTTTGCTATGGGAGAGCATGGTACAGGTCGTCAAACATTAATTAGACAAATGTTAAGTGCAAAAGCCAGTGAGCAATCAACACCTTCTGAATGGTGCTACATTAATAATTTTGATGATGTACATGCCCCTTATAAACTCTATGTAAGTCCTGGTGATGGTAAGCAGTTACTTACTCGAATCAACACATTTATAGACGAGTTGTTAGATTTATTTCCTGAAATATTTGATAATCCAGGCTATCAACGACAAAAAGCGGCTATTGATCGCGAGTTTAATCAAAAGTATGACGAAGCGATCAGTAAAGTTGAAGAGACAGCTTTAAAAAATGATGTCATTTTATTTGAAGAAAATGGTGAAATTGGCTTTTCGTTATTAGTGGATGGTAAACCGTTAGGCGATAAAGAATTTGCTAATTTAGATGAAAAAAAACGTAATGATTTTTATGTTTTATTGGAAAAATTAGAAAACTTATTGTCTGAGCAATTGATCGAGTTACCCCTTTGGAAACGCATTTCTTCCGATAAAATGCGCAAACTTAAACATGAAACGGCTGAACAAAGTATTCGGCCATTTTTAAAAGAGTTAGAGCATGAATTTGCCAGCAATATTGGTGTACTCAAGTATCTTTCAAAAGTTAAAGCGCATGTGGTTGATGCGGTGCTTGAAATTTTAGTCGATGAAGGTAACGAAAACCAAAACGACAAAGATGCTCGTAAGTTGATGCAAGAACGCTTTTTACCAAACTTACTTGTTGCGCGTGAACCCGAAGAGGGAGCGCCTGTTGTTTATGAACAAAATCCAACTTTTCAAAATTTATTTGGCCATGTTGATTTTGCTAGTTTTCAGGGAAGCTCTTATACCAGTTACCGTTTAATTAGACCGGGCGCGTTACATAAAGCTAATGGTGGTTATTTACTATTGGAGGCGGAAAAACTGCTGAATCAACCTTTGGTATGGTCACGATTAAAGTTGGCGCTTAAAACCCAAGAAATTACCATTGAAAATCCTTACTCTGAATTTTCACAGCCAGGGGCATTTAGTTTACAACCTGAAAAAATCCCGCTGAAAGTTAAAGTAATTTTATTAGGTGATCCTGAAATTTATTATATGTTGCAAGACTACGATCAAGAATTTACTGAACTATTTAGAGTGCTAGCAGACTTTGACCGTTATTTAGATAGTACCGATCAGAATTTGATTGAGTATGCGCAATTGATCAGACAGCGTGCCGAAAAATATGATTATCCTAAGGTTTCAGATGCTGCCATTAAAGAATTAGTAAAATATGCCTTACGAAGAGCTGAGCATCAACATAAAATATCGTCCAATATTGTTCAGGTTAATGACTTATTGGATGAGTCCGTTTATTTTTGGAAAAAGCAAACGGTGCAAAACATGCTAACACCTGAATTTGTTGTTCAAGCATTAAATGCACAACAGCGAAGAACGGGAAGAATTAGTGAAGCATGGCTTTCTGAAATAAAGGAAGAACAAGTATTGATCAGCACGCAAGGTAAGCAGATCGGTAAAGTAAACGGTTTAACCGTACTCGAAATTGGTGATAGTGTTTTTGGCACACCGGCAAGAATAACTGCAACTGTTTATGCTGGTAGCCACGGTATAACTGATATTGAACGAGAAGTTGATTTAGGCAAGTCAATCCACTCAAAAGGTGTATTGTTACTGTCTGGATATATTGGCCATAAATATGGACAAAACTTACCCGTGGCAATATCTGCCAATATCGCCATTGAACAATCTTATGGTCATATTGATGGAGATAGTGCCTCAATGGCTGAACTTTGCGCGCTTATTTCTGCTATTTCTCACTTGCCTATCGATCAAAGTATCGCGATTACGGGTTCAATGAACCAACATGGTGAAGTGCAATCTATTGGCGGCGTAAATGAAAAAATCGAAGGCTTTTATCGTTTATGTAAAGATAAAGGTTTAACAGGTGAACAAGGAGTGATCATTCCTAAAACTAATGTGATTAACTTAATGTTGTGTGATGAAGTGATTAATGCGGTTAAAAACGATGATT
The DNA here is from genome assembly GCF_030546755.1 of Colwellia sp. 1_MG-2023. Classification (GTDB taxonomy): domain Bacteria; phylum Pseudomonadota; class Gammaproteobacteria; order Enterobacterales; family Alteromonadaceae; genus Thalassotalea_H. The sequence goes on along the minus strand of NZ_JAUOPE010000001.1, from coordinate 149,929 downwards.
TTCATATTTATGCGGTTGATAATGTTGATCAATCATTAGAAATATTGATGGGACAAAGCGCTGGTGTGATGAATAGCGTAGGGCGATATCCAAGAAAATCAATTCACGCTTTAGTACTAAACAAGTTGTCTCATTTGTCAGAATTATTAGAAGGTGGCGAAGGTTAAGTCCAGCCAAAGCTTTACTTCAATCGTACAATAAATTCCCCTTGTACGTTCAATCACTTCAAAAACTTTATTTGTTTAAAAATTAAGCAAATAAAGTTTTTCTTTCTATACTGAGATCAAAATATACATTTATCGTTTTATTAAATTGATAATTGATTTAATTCATAGATAACTGCGTTTTTAAAAAATTATCAATACTCTGTAGAGAAGGATGGTTTATAACAATAATAAAAAACAATACCCTTAACTGCTTGTAAACTGAGTAACGCGCTATTACTGCTTTCAGTGAAACGCATTAAGGTCTTTATCCGATATGGCATGCTCATTTTGCCGCTTCACTTGACGTCACTTTCGCTCTGACGCCCCGACTAATGCATGCCTTAAATTATTAAAGTTGTTGAATTTTAAGAATATTTTGCAATTTTTTGACTTTGGTTTATCATTTAATAAAGATGGTTAAAAAGTAAACGAATACTCAATTATAAAACCGTAGCATTCTTTATTTTGGGTACGATAAGTCAGTTGTCTATCGTTTTTGTCAGTAGTTAATACTGTCAGTTGTGAGGGCGTCGTGGATAAATCGAATCAAATAGATCAGTTATGGCCTATCGCTGCATATTTTTTAATATTGGCGGCAATGCTGGCGGTGATGATGTTATTGTCTCACTTTTTGGGGCCTAAAACTAAAAGTCGCGCAAAAAACACACCTTATGAATCTGGCATCATTTCAGTGTCAGACAACAAAACACGTTTTACCAGCCATTTTTTTCTCTACGCTATTTTCTTTGTTATTTTCGATTTAGAAACGATTTATCTGTTCGCTTGGGTAATTGCATTTGATGAAGTGGGTTGGTTAGGATTTATTGAAGCGAGCATTTTTATAATCGTTTTGCTGGTTGCCCTGATCTATATCTGGCGCATTGGTGGCTTATCACTGAAAAAGCGTCACTTACCTTATCGACTATCACAATTAACTAATCCTAGTGCAACCCCCCCTAAATCATCACATCAATTTACTGATAATTCGAGAGGTGCTTAATGGAGTGGTCGTTAACAAAAGCTAAATTAGATGAAGCCATGGCGCAAGCTCAACAAGTTTCTGAAGAAGAGCTTAAGCGAAATGTCTTTATGGCCAAGCTTGATGATATGGTGAATTGGGGGAGAAAAAACTCAATCTGGCCATTTAATTTTGGCTTAAGTTGTTGTTATGTAGAAATGGCAACCAGCTTTACTTCTCGACATGATATTGCTCGTTTTGGTGCTGAAGTCATCAGAGCAACACCAAGACAAGCCGATTTGATGGTGATCTCTGGCACTTGCTTTCGAAAAATGGCGCCTGTGATCCAACATCTATATGAACAATTATTAGAACCTCGTTGGATCATCTCAATGGGCTCTTGTGCAAATTCTGGCGGTATGTACGACATATATAGTGTTGTGCAAGGCGTTGATAAATTTATCCCTGTTGATGTTTATGTGCCCGGTTGTCCTCCCAGACCTGAAGCCTTATTGGAGGCGTTATTATTATTGCAAAACTCTATTGCCCATCAGCCAAGACCATTAAGCTGGGTGGTTGGCGAACAATCTGTGTCACAAATCGCGAAACCTTCATTACGTGACATCAAACACGAACATCGCATGAATGTCACTAATCTTGATGAGCCGGATTCAATTTAATGGCGAATATAGACTTAAAAGCCAGTAAAGATTGGCAACCGACTCACGTGTTACCTATTTGTGACGAAATACAAGCAATCGCCGATCATTTAGTGTTAACGCCGGTTACAGCGATTGAAAATATTGTTGATGGTATAGAGACATTTTGGCTGGATAAAAAGCAATTAACACAATTAATGCAAGTACTTAGGTTTGACTTATCAGAGCCGTTTGATATGTGTTTTGATATCAGCGCTATCGATGAGTCTGAAAGGCAGCATGTTGCAGGCCTCGTCAGTGATTTTACGGTTAGTTATCACTTGCGATCTTATCAAAGAAACCAAGACATTCGCATTAAAGTTGCCCTAACTAACGATGATAAAACCTTAGCAAGCGTTTGTTCATTTTGGCCAAATGCCAACTGGTATGAACGTGAAGTATGGGACATGTTCGGTATTATTTTTGAGGGACATCCGCATTTAACGCGAATTTTAATGCCCAATACCTGGCAAGGTCACCCACTATTGAAAACCCATCCTGCTCGTGCCACTGAAATGGATCCTTTCGTACTTCCTCCTCATAAGCAAGATGAAGAGCAACAAGCCTTACAATTTAACCCTGAAGCCTGGGGAATGAAACGCCAGAGCCAAGATAATGATTTTATGTTCTTAAATCTTGGTCCAAACCATCCTAGTGTTCATGGCGCGTTTCGCATTGTGCTACAAATGGACGGCGAAGAAATTGTCGATTGTGTTCCTGATATCGGTTATCACCATCGCGGTGCTGAAAAAATGGGCGAACGTCAATCTTGGCATAGTTATATTCCCTATACCGACCGTATCGATTACCTCGGTGGCGTGATGAATAATTTTCCCTATGTGATGGCGGTGGAAAAATTAGCGGGAATTGAAGTACCTGAGCGGGCGAAAATGATCCGCATTATGACCTCTGAAATGTTTCGTATCCTTTCTCATTTACTCTTCTATGGCACCTTTGCTCAAGATATTGGTGCACTTTCGCCAATATTTTATATGTTTGTCGATCGAGAAAAACTCTTTGGCATTATTGAAGCCTTTACTGGGGCAAGAATGCATCCAAGTTGGTTTCGTATTGGTGGCATAGCTTCAGACTTGCCAAAAGGTTGGGATAGCTTAGTGCGTGATTACGTTAATTATTTGCCTAAGCGACTCGATGAATATGAAAAAATGGTGATGCAAAACAGTCTTCTGAAAAAAAGAACGGTTGATGTTGGCGCTTATTCAACGAAAGAAGCCATTGAATGGGGGATTACAGGACCTGGATTACGGGCTACCGGCTTTTCTTGGGATCTACGTAAACAACGACCCTATAGCGGTTATGAGCAATTTGATTTTGAAGTGCCACTTGGTCATAAAGGTGATTGTTACGATCGTTGTCGTGTCCGCGTTGAGGAAATGCGTCAAAGCATTCGTATTATTGAGCAATGCTTAAATAATATGCCTGAAGGTCCTTACAAGGCAGAACATCCGCAAACTACGCCGCCAAATAAAGCAAATACCATGACAGATATCGACAGTTTGATCCCACACTTTGTCAATGTTTCTTGGGGACCAACTATTCCAGCAGGAGAGGTTTCAATGAGTGTTGAAGCCACAAAAGGCATTATGGCTTATCACTTGATTAGTGATGGCTCAACCATGAGTTATCGCACCCGTATTCGCACGCCAAGTTTTGCTCATTTACAAATGCTACCGGTGATCTGCAAAGGGCAAATGGTAGCAGATTTAATCGCCACGTTAGGCAGTGTTGATTATGTCATGGCTGATGTTGATAGATAGAGGAGGAAGTTGCATTGGAAATCATTAAAACAATTACAGTACATCCAAAAGATTACTTAACCTCACAAGAATTGGCAGAAATTGATCATGAAATTAGCATTATGGAAACTCGCGAGGCGGCCGGCATTGAAGCGTTAAAAGTTGTGCAAGCACATCGCGGTTGGATCAGTGACGAGTCGTTACATGTTATCGCGACTTATTTACGGATGTCGTCAGCTGAATTGGAGGGTGTCGCAACATTTTACAATTTGATTTATCGACAACCTGTTGGCAAATATGTGATCCATCTTTGTGATAGTGTGAGTTGTCACTTAACGGGTTATCAACAAGTGCTCAATGCCATAGTACAACACCTTAATATTGGCTATGGACAAACGACTGAAGATAACCTTTTTACTTTGCTATCAAATGTTTGCTTAGGCGGCTGTGATAAGGCGCCTGTGATGATGATAGGCAAACAACACTATGAGCATTTAACCCCGGAAAAAGCCGTTGAAATCATCACAGCTTTGCAAAATCAAAATCAAAATGAAAACGTTGAGGTTGAATTATGAATGCCTTAACTCATCCATTGACCCATTTAGTTAATTTACAATCGCCTTTGAATTTAAATGAATATTCTCAACAAGGTGGTTATTTAGGCGCTGAAAAAGCGTTGAAAGAGTATAGCCCGTCGCAAGTGCTCGATATTGTGAAAAATTCACAATTAAAAGGCCGTGGCGGTGCGGGCTTTCCAACTGGGATGAAATGGAGCTTTGTACCACATTATGATGAATCAGATGCACGCAGCCAAGATAATAAATACTTAGTCTGTAACGCTGATGAGATGGAGCCGGGCACTTTTAAAGATCGTTTATTACTCGAAGGTGTGCCTCATCAATTAATTGAAGCTATGATTATAGCTGCCTATACCATAGGCGCTAATAAAGCCTATATATTTTTACGTGGCGAATATCATCTCGCGGCAAAACGTATCGAATCTGCGTTGAAAGAGGCTTATCAAGCTAATTGGCTAGGGGAAAATATTCAAGGCAGTGAGTATCAGCTAGATTTATATTTACATACTAGTGCCGGGCGTTACATCTGTGGTGAAGAAACGGCCTTGATTAATGCGCTTGAAGGTAAACGTGCTAATCCTCGTGCTAAGCCGCCATTTCCTCAAGTAGCAGGTTTATTTGGCAAACCTACAATTGTTAATAATGTCGAAACTTTAAGTAACCTTCCTCATATTCTTAAAAATGGTCCTGATTGGTTTATTAACATCAGCCCTAATAGTGATGCCGGCAGTAAAATATATGGTGCATGTGGTCGGATAAAAAATCCTGGTTTATGGGAATTGCCTATGGGGGTCACGATTGGTGAAGTGCTTAATACACATGCTGGCGGCATGCAAGATGGCTTGAAGCTTAAAGGCTTGTTACCAGGCGGCGCATCAACAGACTTTCTATTGCCTGAACATTTAGATACTCCGATGGATTATGACTCTATTGCTAAAGCAGGAAGCCGATTAGGTACCGGTGGTTTAATTGTCTTAGATGATAAGAATTGTCCTGTGGCTATGGTGTTAAATCTTTTACAATTTTTTGCACAAGAATCGTGTGGTTGGTGTACACCTTGTCGTGATGGGACTCCATGGGCGGTTGAAATATTAACGCGTATTGAACAAGGAAAAGGCACCATTGACGACATCGATTCGCTGTTAAAATTATGTGATTTTATGTGGATAGGCAAAACCCACTGTGCATTAGCCCCTGGTGCCGTTGAGCCATTAAAAAGCGCGTTAACGTATTTTAATGATGAATTTATGCAACACATTGAACATGGTTGTTGCCCTTATCATGGAGCTTACTAAGATGAGTGATGATAACAACACGCCAAATACAGTTACTGTGTATATTGATGATCAACCCTATCAAGTGAGTACCGACGATAATTTATTGGCTGGCGTGCTTTCACAAAAACTAAACCTACCTTATTTTTGTTGGCACCCTTCAATGGGCTCTGTTGGCGCATGTCGACAATGTGCTGTTACTCAATATCAAGATGAAAATGATCAACGCGGCCGTTTAGTCATGGCTTGCACAACACCTGTTACAGACGGCATGCGCATTAGTTTAAAAGACAGTCAATCTGAAACTTTTAGAGAGCAAGTTATTTCAGCCATGATGACTAATCACCCGCATGATTGTCCGGTTTGCGCTGAAGGTGGTGAATGTCATTTACAAGATATGACGGTAATGACAGGTCATAGCACACGAGAATATAAAGGCGACAAGCGCACCTTTGTTAATCAAAATTTGGGTGAATTTGTTGGTCATGAAATGAATCGTTGTATTACTTGTTATCGCTGTGTTCGTTATTACAAAGATTATGCTGGCGGTACTGATTTCGGTGTGTATGGCACAAGTAATAAAGTGTGTTTTGGTCGCCAAGAAGAAGGGCAACTTGAAAGCGAATTCAGCGGTAATTTAATTGAAGTTTGTCCAACGGGTGTTTTCACCAATAAACTCTTTTCTGCCCACTATACGCGAAAATGGGATTTACAATCGGCTCCTTCCATTTGTTCATTTTGCTCCGTTGGTTGTAATACTAGCGTTGGTGAGCGTTATGGCAGTGTTCGACGAGTGATGAATCGTTATAACTATGACATAAATGGTTATTTTTTATGTGATAAAGGACGATTTGGTATTGGTTTTGTTAATGGGTTGACTCGGATTAGAAAAACCAAAGGGATCTCGCCACAATTCCCTAATAAACTGAGCCGCTTAGATGTAAGTAAAGCCTTAGTACATTTTAAAGGAAAGCACTTTATCGGTGTTGGCTCTGCCCGTGCTTCATTTGAAGCAAACTATTATTTGCAACAACTTGTTGGAAAAAAACAATTCTCTCTAGGTTATAGCCACAATGAAATGGTATTTGCAGAGCAACATCAACAATTTTTAAAGCATCATAAAGCGCCTAGTTTAGCTGAAATTGAGCAAAGCGATTTTGTGCTTATTATTGATGAAGATATTACCCAAATTGCTCCAAGAATAGCGCTTTCGGTGCGTCAAGCATTACGTAATGCAAGTATTGAACAAGCTGAAAAACTGGGCGTGCCTTCATGGCAAGACAGTGCCGTGAGAACTATAGGAGGTAACACCCTCTCACCATTGTATTTACTGCAAAGTAAAGCAACTAAATTAGACGATGTTGCTGAAGCGGTGATATTGCAAAAAACGCAAGACACCATTGAACTGCTACATTTGTTTACCACCTTGCTTCAAAATAATCATGAATTGTCAAAATTAAGTGATGATAATGTTTCGTTGTTGAATAAATTATTAGCGGCTAAAAAGCCTTTAATTGTAGGTGGTTGGAGTCATCAATCATCCGCTTTATTTAGCGCAACCATTGAATTTATTGCGGTGTTGTCTAAGGCTAAACATACTTTACGAGCGTGTTTATTACCGCCCGAAGCCAATAGTATTGGGCAATTAGCCTTGATGGATGAAAACAGTTTATCGATTGAACAAGTCCTCTATAAGGTCATGGATACAGAAGATGAAATCGATGGTCTTATCCTGTTAGAAAATGACTTTGCGGTGCTCAATGATGCACAGCTAAATTGTTTAAAAGAAACGGATAAAACTATCATTTGTTTAGATCACAGTGACAATCAAATAACGGCTTTGGCTGATATTATTTTTCCTGCTGCGCCGATCACAGAAAGTGATGGGCATTTGGTCAATTATCAAGGTCAAATCCAAGCCTTTTATCAAGTCCATCCAAGTGTTTTACCGGTGCAAGAGAGTTGGCGTTGGTTATCATTAATTGCTAAAGCTATTTACCCTAAACATGCCCTTGCACAAGAAGTTGATTCATTAGCAGAACTTCATCAGCTCTTTTTTCAACAAGATGCAAATTGGCCGCTGAATACAGCGGCAAACGCTAATGATGCTAAGGCTATTAAAGCAATAGCAAGAGAGCCTCATCGAGCTAGCGGTCGCACGGCTAAAATGGCCAATATCAGTGTTCATGAAGCGAAAGTTAGTCAAAGTACAGACAATTATCGATTTTCAATGGAAGGTGGAGATTTAAATCATGCTACAGAAATGCCTTTTACTTGGTCTCCTGGCTGGAATTCAAATCAATCAATTCATCAATTTCAACGAAAGGTAGCCGGGCAGTTAACCCATCAAGCAAACGCCCAGTTTATTGATTTCACTGACATTAAACGTGTAATAGAGCCTCGAACACCTTTAAGTGAGCATCAGCAATGTTTTTACCCGCAAATACCATGGCACCGAAGCGGTTTGCAATCGAGTTTGAATCCGGAATTTGCTTTATTACATCAAGTAAATAAGGTTTTTATGTCATCAACCGAAATAGCGAAAAGACAATTAATGGAAAATCATTGGGTGAGCCTTGAACTTACCGCTGCGTGTACCGGTGAAAAAAGACAATATATTGCGCAACTTTTGCTGGATGAAAAACTAACCGGTGATTTAATTTATGGTGATATCGACCAATTGCCTGATCGAATTTATAGCGAGGTTAGTGTCTCAATTGCAAGTGCACAACAAGTAGAAAGTTATCAAAACCGGTGTCAACAATTACGACAAAAAGCAAATCAAGATAAAGCGTTGATCCTTGAAAAACTTAAAGTACAAGACGCTTATATTCCAATTCGATTAGTCTCAGGAGGGTTAGATAATGCCTGAAATGATTTGGAAACTCGTTGAAATATCTATCATTATTGCCTTATTGATCCCTATGGCAGCCATGTTAGTGTGGGTTGAGCGCCGTATGATAGGTATATGGCAAGACCGTTTAGGACCTAATCGAGTAGGGCCTTTTGGGATTTTGCAGTCTTTTGCCGATTTATTAAAAATTCTCGGCAAAGAAGATTGGATCCCACCTTTTAGTGAAAAGTTAGTTTTTACCTTAGCACCAATTATTGGTGCCGTTTGTGTATTGATGAGTTTTGCGGTGATCCCTTTTGCCCCTGATATTGGCGTTTCTGATCTAAATATCGGTTTGTTGTTTTTTCTCGCGATGGCTTCACTGGCAGTTTACTCCGTTGTATTGGCGGGCTGGGCTTCAAATTCGAAATATGCCTTACTTGGCGGCATGAGAGCGGCGGCGCAAACGGTGAGTTACGAAGTGTTCATGGGCTTATCCGTGATGGGGGTGGTGATACTTTCGGGGAGTTTTAATTTACGCGAGGTCGTATTAGCGCAATCGGAAGGGTGGTTTATTCAATCACAATTTATTGGCTGTTTTGTTTTTTTAGTGGCGGGTATTGCTGAAAGTCATCGTTTGCCATTTGATTTACCAGAAGCTGAAACGGAGTTAACCGCAGGCTTTCATACCGAATATTCAGGCTTGAAATTCGCCTTATTCTTTTTAGGAGAATATTTAGGCGTGACATTAATTTCGGCAATGTCAGTGGTGTTATTTTTTGGTGGTTGGTTAATGCCCGCACCTTTAGATACATGGTTGCCAGCGATAGTGTGGTTTATCGTTAAAATTGCTTTTTTCATTTTATTTTTTATTCTCCTTCGCACCTCATTACCACGGCCAAGGTTCGATCAGTTATTAGCGTTTGGTTGGTTAGTGATGTTACCACTGGCGCTTTTTAATTTATTGGCCACCGCAGCACTCAAACTGATGGAGGTATTGTAATGTTTAGTCAATTAAGAACCATGTGGTTAGTGCTAAAACATACATTTACTAAGGCGGATACGGTTGAATACCCTGAACAAAAACCATACCTAGCGCCAAGATATAGAGGGCGTATTGTCTTAACAAGAGAGCCTAATGGCGAAGAGCGTTGTGTTGCCTGTAATTTATGTGCGGTAGCTTGCCCTGTTGATTGTATCGCTTTGCAACAAACCATTGATGATGACGGAAGAAAGCGAGCCGAATTTTTTCGGATAAATTTTTCTCGTTGTATTTTATGTGGGTTTTGTGAAGAAGCCTGTCCTACTTATGCCATTCAGTTAACCCCAGATGTTGAGTTAGCCGAATATGACCGTCAAAATTTGGTGTACGAAAAAGAACATTTGTTAATAAAAGGTGTCGGTAAATATCCTGATTATAGTTTTTATCAACAGTCAGGTATCAAAATAAAAGACAAAGATAAAGGGGAAGGCGTACAAGAGAAACCGCCGATTGATGTGAAGGGGTTAATGCCATGATTGTTCGTTTTGCTTCAATTGAATCGTTATTTTATCTAGCGGCCTTGATTGCCATAATCGCCAGTTTAAAAGTGGTGACGCAAAAAAATACCGTGCATGCCTTGTTATATTTAGTCGTATCTTTGCTAGCTGTTGCCGTTTGTTTTTATTTGATGGGAGCTCCTTTCGCCGCCGGTTTAGAGGTCATTGTTTATGCTGGCGCAATTTTAGTGTTATTTGTTTTTGCCATTATGATGTTTGGTTTAAAAAATGATGAAACGAAGTATGCCCCGCAAAGTAAAGGATTAACGATTTGGCTTGGCCCATGTGTATTAGCGGTATTATTGCTGGTCGCCTTATTGTTTTCTTTTGATAGCGCTGATATTCAGCAGCAACTCAATGCAACCGTCATAAGCTCTAAAGAAGTGGGTATTCTGCTTTATGGTCCGTATTTACTTGCGGTTGAAATAGCCTCTTTTCTTTTATTAGCCGGTCTTGTCGCTGGTTATCATTATGCAAAACCTGACGCCCAAGGAGGTCATTTATGACAGCCATACCACTTGAGCACGTATTAATTTTGGCTTGCATTCTTTTTACCATCGGTTTTTTTGGTGTGATCGTTCGAAAAAACACGTTGTTTATGTTGATGAGTTTAGAAGTAATGCTAAATGCGGTCGGCGTTGCATTTATTGGTGCAGGCAGTGTGTGGCAGCAAGCAGATGGACAAGTGATGTTTATTTTAATATTAACATTGGCGGCAGCAGAAGTGGCCGTTGGACTCGCGTTACTTATTCGTTTACAGCAAAGGTTTAAGTCTCTCGATATCGACTGTTTAAGCCAATTAAAAGGGTAGGAGTGATCATGTTATTAAGTCTGTTACCTTTTTATCCGTTAATCAGTTTCTTATTAATAGTTCTATTAAAAAAACAACTGTCATGGTGGCAAACTAGCGTGCTAAGTGTTGGTGCTATGTTGATATGCGCTATTACGAGTTTAGTGTTATTAAATACATTAAATCAAGCACCTGATGGGGTCATTACCTCTCATTTATGGCGGTGGTTTTCATTAAGTGATGGCGATAGTTTTGCCAGTGTTAATTTTTCTTTTTATCTTGACGCATTATCTGCAGTGATGATTTGCGTTGTGTCTTGTGTGGGTTTTCTTATTCACCTTTTTGCCGCTGTTTATATGAAAGAAGATGAGAATTTTTCTCGCTTTATGGCGTATATGAATTTATTTATCGTTGCGATGCTGATTTTGGTTTTAGCCGATAATTTAGTTTTGCTTTATTTAGGTTGGGAAGGCGTTGGCCTGTGTAGTTTTTTACTGATTGGTTTTTGGTATCAAGAAAAAGCCAATGTATTAGCAGCAAGAAAAGCTTTTATTGTCACGCGCATCGGCGACACGTCAATGGCAATAGGGCTCTTTATGCTCTTTAACTCCTTAGGTAGCGTAAATATTGTTGAAGTGAATGAGCTTGCCACGGCTCAATGGCAAGTTGGGAATAATGACGCTTATTGGATTTGTTTATTGTTGCTAGGTGGCGCGGTAGGAAAATCAGCGCAACTACCTTTACAAACATGGTTGCCTGACGCGATGGCTGGGCCAACACCCGTAAGCGCCTTGATTCATGCGGCAACTATGGTAACGGCAGGTGTTTATTTAATTGCGCGGATGAACGGCTTATTTATCTTGTCACCGCAAGTGATGAATTATGTTGCCTGGATTGGAGCAAGCACTTTACTTCTAGCCGGCTTTGCTGCGCTGGTACAGTCTGATATCAAACGAGTTTTAGCTTATTCCACCATGAGTCAAATAGGTTATATGATGTTAGCTTTAGGTGCTGGTGCTTGGTCTGCGGGTATTTTTCATTTGATGACTCACGCTTTTTTCAAAGCGTTACTGTTTTTAACTGCAGGTGCGATTATTTATGCATTACATCATCAACAAAATATTTTTAAAATGGGAGGCGTGTTAAAGCGGTTACCGTTTGAGTCAGGTCTGTTTATTATTGGCTTGATCTGTCTGATGGCGTTACCGGGAACGTCTGGCTTTTTTTCAAAAGAAGCCATTATTGCTCATCTTTGGTCTTCACCAACTGCGGGGCAGGCCTTATGGTGGTGTGCCATTTTAGGTGCATTACTAACCAGTATTTATAGCTGTCGGCTATTTTTTATTGCTTTTTTAAGTAAAGAGCGGTTCAGTCATCAAGTTGAAAACTTATCAAGTGTAGGATTAAAAATATCGTTAATTACGTTAGCTGTTTTATCCCTTGTTGGCGGTTTTCTCGCTCCTGATTTATCAACCGTTTTCGCTAAAGCGTCTCAAGAGGTGAGTCATATGGTTGAGCCTCAATGGTTACATGCTGTGGCTATTGCGACACCTATCATTGGCATTGTGTTTTCTTGGTTTTATTTTAGCAAGTATCGCAGTGTAGAGCCTATGAACTACCAAAAGGCTGAACAAAACCAAAACCCGATTGTTCGCTTTTGTTTTTCAGGGCTTGGTTTTGATCGTTTATATGAAATACTTTTGATCAAACCTTTTGTTGCTATTGCTCGTTTAAATAAACGTGATGTGGTTGATCAATTAGTGATGAGTCTTACTTGGTATATTGGCTTATGGCGAGACGTATTAGTATATAGTCAAAATGGTTTAATGCGTTGGTATGCTGCAGCCTTTGCAATAGGTTTGGTCTGCTTTATTGGAGGCTGGTTATTATGATCATTTCTTTACTGATGATTGGGCTTGTTTTATCGGGTGGTTTTGCTTGGTATATGGAAACAAAACGGTCAGGTCAAGCAAAGTTTATTGCCTTGTTAGCAACACTAGTACTAGGATTTAGTTTTACCCTTTATATTGTTACCTCGCCTGATAGTTTTGCCGATTTAGTGTTACTAACCAATGTGACATGGATTTCGGTGTTTAATATCCGTTATATGATCGCTTTAGATAACTTAAGTAACTTGTTGTTAATACTAACGTTCATACTAACTGTTGTGGCTATTTTAATTTCATGGCGTGAGATCACTCATCGACAAGGTTTCTACTATTTTAATTTATTAACCACTATTGCAGGTATTATTGGGGTATTTACTGCAGTAGATATGTTTCTATTTTTCTTCTTCTGGGAAGTGATGCTGTTACCGATGACTGCATTGATAGCGATATGGGGACATGAAAATCGTCAATTTGCGGCAATTAAATTTTTCATATTCACTCAAGTGAGTAGTTTATTAATGCTCATTGCTATTATCATGATGGCTTTTCTTCATAAGCAACAAGTAGGTCAGTTAAGTTTTGCTTATGAAGACTGGTTAACTTTAACCCTTACTGCAGATTATTCTTATTATTTAATGTTAGGATTTTTTATTGCTTTTGCAGTTAAGCTGCCTTCTTTTCCTGTGCATAGTTGGTTACCTGATGCTCATACGCAAGCACCAACGGCAGGCAGTGTTTTACTTGCCGGTATTTTATTAAAAACAGGGGCGTATGGTTTAATTCGCTTTGTGATCGTCTTATTTCCTCAAGCGAGTGCTGAGTTTGCGCCAATTGCTGCGGTGTTAGCTTTAATCAGTATTTTATATGGCGCGAAAATGGCTTTTGCACAAACCGATTTTAAACGATTAGTCGCTTACAGCAGTATTAGTCATATGGGCTTTGTAATGTTGGCGTTATTTGCTTTTAATGCTAATGCCTTTCAAGGGGCGGTTATTACCTTAGTTGCTCATGGTTTAAGCAGTGCGGCATTATTTGCCTTTGCAGGCATGATTTATGCGCGTATTCACTCACGAGACTTAAGGCAGATGGGAGGTTTTTGGCGATCATCGCCAGTGATGGGAGGTTTTGCTTTAGCATTTGCTGCTGCGGCATTTGGTATGCCGGGCTTGGCGAACTTTATTGGTGAATTTTATAGTTTGATTGGCGCATTTCAACGTTTTCCTTTGATCACTATCCTTGCCGCTTTAGGCATTATAGGTTCAGCGATTTATGGCATGTTACTGTTTCAGTCGAGTTTTCAGGGGCCGGTAAAAAACAGTTTTATTGATTTATCGATAAGAGAAGGATTTATCGCGGCAAGTCTTTTTATTTTTCTGTTAGTACTCGGACTATTTCCAAATTTAGTGTTGCAGTATTCTTATAATGGAGGGCTATAACCATGGATTTACTTGCCCTTAGTATGATTATCCCACAATTAATTATTGCTGCAGGTATTGTTTTAGCTATGTTGTTAGTGGCATGGCGAAGAAGTCAGCAACTTATTGCAAACTTCACTTTGTTTATTTTAATACTTTCATTGGTTGCGACGATTAATGGTTTTGGGGTCGATAAATTATCGGTCACTCAGTTATTAGCGGTTGATGATTATAGCCGTTTTGCTTTTATTTTAGTGTTATCGGCAACTATGATTTGTTTGTATTTGAGCAAAATAATGCTTAAACAAGTCGAAGACGTACATGACGAATATTACTTATTATTATTATTAGTGGTGTTAGGGGCTGGAATTTTAGTTGTTAGTGATCATTTTGCTAGTTTATTTCTAGGTTTTGAATTATTAAGCATCGCATTGGTTGGTTTAGTTGGTTATTGCCGAAAAGCGCCCAATGCCGTTGAAACCGGATTTAAATATCTGATTTTAAGTGCCAGTGCATCGAGTTTTATGTTACTTGGCATTGCATTTATTTATGCTCAAACGGGTGATTTAAGTTTTACACAGTCAAGTATAGAAAATACTGGTTTGACTATACCTTTGCTTTACCAAATTGGTTTTATGCTGTTTTTTTCAGGGGTAGCGTTCAAGTTATCTTTGGTGCCTTTTCATTTTTGGACACCAGACGTTTATCAAGGAGCAAGTTCTCCTGTAGCTATGTTATTAGCGACTGTTTCTAAGTGTGCGATGTTTATCGTGTTATTAAAATGTTGTTATACCGCAACAAACTTGGCGGTATTACAGCATGAAAAGCTCTTTGAATTTATATCGTGGATTGCCATTTTATCGATGATTGTCGGTAATAGCCTGGCATTAAAACAACAATCGATTAAGCGCTTGCTGGCTTATTCTTCAATTGCACATATGGGTTATCTGTTAATTGTAGTGCTGATCAGTAACAGCAGTGGACTTAATATGGCATGGCAGAGTGTGTTGTTTTATTTAACTGCTTACCTTTTGGCGAATGCGTCAATTTTTACGGTAATAACTTTGATGGATCGAGACCGTGATGTGTACCTCGATGTTACGATTAACGATTGGTGTGGATTATTTTGGCAGCAGCCTTTGAAAGCATGCTTGTTAATCTTTTCTTTGTTAAGCTTTGCAGGCATCCCCTTAACAGCTGGGTTTATTGGTAAGTTTTATTTAGTCAGTTTAGCGGCTAATCAATCACTTTGGGCATTATTAGCTGCGCTGATTATCGGTAGCGGTATTGCTTTAGCTTATTATTTACCGGTTATATTTTCGTTGTTTTCGCAAGATCAAGTGAGTGATGATAAACATACCGTTTCTATGTCGCTGCTTGAAAAGTTTGTCGTTACCTTATTTATTTTTACTGGCTTAGCAATTGGTATTTTTCCTGATGCTATCGGTAGTGTATTACAGGCGATTTAATTCTTTATAAAATAATGACTTGGTTAATTTAACAAACTTATTGTTTTCTTGACTATTTATAGGCTGTTAAATAAATCAGTTAATACAAGTTTATTTTTAACTCATTGTTAAATTTATAAAAATTATATTGGCGCGATGTTTGTATACATCCTTGGTAAATTGATCCGTACGATGATCTTTTATTTATTATTCAAGGAATATTGCAAATGAAACATATAAAAATAATTACAGCTATTACGCTTGCAACATTAATGAGTGGTTGCGTAGTGATCGCTTCTTCACCTTCTCGCGCAGATTTTCATATCCAAAAAGAACTATCCTTAGACGCTAGTTCTTTAACGGCTTTAGATATTGAAACAGGTAGTGGTTCATTAACGGTGGTTGGTGATGCAGAGTTAACTGAAATTCAAGTGACTGCTGATATTTATATGGATAAAAAATATACCGATAACTATGAACTTTCTTTAAATAAGTCGGGAAGTTCTGGCTTTTTTGTGGCGAAAAATCATAGTACATCAGGCTATTGGGTAGGCAACTCACCGCATATTGACGTAGTTATTCATCTGCCTAAGTCTATGTCGATAGCGATTAATGATGGCTCTGGTGATATTGAAGTGAAAAACATACTTGGTCAACTGGATATAAAAGATGGCTCGGGTGGTGTATTGGTTCAAGATATTGAAGGCGATACCAATATTAATGATGGCTCTGGGGAAATAGACGTGAGTCAAGTTAAAGGTAATTTGCATGTTATTGATGGCTCAGGTGAAATAAATATTAATGAAATTAAAGGCAATATTGAAATAGATGATGGCTCAGGAACTATTTACGTGAGTAATATTCAAGGTAGTGCTGATATTGATGATGGTTCTGGTGATTTAACCGTAAAACAAATTACCGGTATGGTTACCATTGATGATGGTTCAGGCAGTATTACGGTCGATAATGTCGGTGGGTTGAAAATCTTAGAATCAGGCTCAGGTGGCTTAACAGTTGATAATGTTAAAGGCGGATTTAATATAGATAGCTAGTCGGTAATTAACTTAATTGTGTCGTTAAATAACGCTAAATTGCAATAATTTAGCGTTTAGTTGGGTTTTACTTGCTTCTATTTTAAACATCTGTATAATGCGCGCCTCGATATCAGGTCGTTGGATGTACCTGATATATTTATTATAGTGTGGGGTTATCCCAATAGACTTGCCCAGCTAGTTTCCTAACTAAGCTTTAGAATGTGCCTTGAGTCTTCCGGTGGTTTCCTCGTTATTGAACGCAGGGGTTGTTAGTTTACAGCTATACCTGCCATTGAGAAGACAAAATTTATGTTAAATATTGACAATGCCTCTGTAGGCTTTGATGCCCTTGGTTTGCCTGAAAATCTATTATCTGCCCTTAAAACACTTGGTTTTGATAATGCAACACCCATTCAATCAAAGACAATTCCACCTTTATTAGAAGGTTATGATGTCTTAGGTGAGGCGCAAACTGGTACCGGTAAAACGGCGGCTTTTGGCTTACCTGCCTTAGCTAAAATAGATACTTCAATTAGAAAACCACAATTGATGGTGTTAGCACCAACACGTGAATTAGCCATGCAAGTTGCAGAAGCAATTGAGTCATTCGCGAAAAATATTAATGGACTTAAGGTTGCTACTTTATATGGTGGTCAATCTTATGGCCCACAATTTCAGCAATTAGAGCGTGGTGCACAAGTAGTTGTTGGCACACCTGGCCGTTTAATGGATCACTTACGTCGTAAGAGTCTTAAATTAGACCAGTTAAAAGTTTGTGTGCTTGATGAAGCTGATGAAATGTTAAACATGGGCTTTTTAGAAGACATTACTTGGACATTAGATCATGTGCCTGAATCTACACAAATGTGTTTATTTTCAGCAACAATGCCAGCTGGTATTCGTAAAATTGCTAATCGATTCTTAAAAGATCCGGTACATGTAAAAATTGCCGCGGTTAAGAAAGAAAAAGCTAACATTACACAATATGCGTGGAAAGTTAGCGGCATTCAAAAAATTACAGCCTTAACACGTATTGCTGAAATCGTTGAATACGATGCGATGATTATTTTTGTACGTACCCGTAACGATACAGTTGATGTGGCTGAAAAATTAGAGCGTGCAGGTTATCCGGCTTTAGCGCTTAATGGTGATATGAACCAACAACAGCGTGAACGTACGATTGACCAATTAAAATCAGGTGGCTCTTCTATTCTAGTTGCTACTGATGTAGTGGCACGTGGTTTAGATATTCCTCGTATTTCTTTAGTTATTAACTATGATTTACCGAGCGATAATGAATCATATGTTCATCGTATTGGTCGTACGGGTCGTGCGGGTCGTGAAGGGACATCAATCTCTTTTGTTCGTCCGCGTGAAATGTATTCATTACGTCATTACGAACGTTTAACTTCAGGGGTAGTGAAACCTTACGACTTACCAAATATTCAAGAAATTGGTAAAAAACGTATCGAAAGAACACGCACTGAAATAGCTGAAATAATTGCTGAAAAAGATTTATCAGCAATGCGCGAAATTATTGAAGGTATGGCTGCAGAGTCTGAACTTTCTATGACAGATTTAGCGGCAGCTTTATTGTTCCAAAAACAATTAAAGCAACCTTTACAGCCGAAAGAAGATCCTAAACCTCGTCGTGATGCGCGTTCAGAAAATCGCAATGATAGAGATGGACGTGGTCGAAATGACTCTCGTCGTGATGCTCGTGGCGAAGGTCGTGGTAGAGATAACCGCGGTGGTCGTGATAATGGTGCTGAACGTGCTCCTCGTAAAGCAAAAGAAGTACGTAACGATGTAGATTGGCAAACTTACCGTTTAGAAGTTGGTAAAGAGCATGGCGCTAAACCTGGTGATATTGTTGGTGCTATTGCTAATGAAATTTCACTTGATAGCAGTTACATTGGCCAAATTAATTTACATGAACGTCATACTTTTGTGCAATTACCAAAAGGTATGCCTGATAAGTCATTTAAACAATTAAAGAATGTTCGCATTAGACGTCAAGCATTAGAAATTTCAGTTTCAGATGCGGCTTTGGTTAAAGACCGTCCTCGTCGTTCAAATAGAACTGAGCGTCCAAGACGCGCAAACTAAGTATTAATACTGATAAGCAGTAATATTTAAAGGAAAGGCGAGTCATCTGACTCGCCTTTTTTGTTTGTTGATTTTGTTTTTTTATTAGTGTAATTAATGAGTTAGATAAATAATCAAATAAACTTATTTTGCTAATTCAACCAATACCGCGGTATACATTTTTAAATTAAGCACAAATTGTTCTACCGTTATAAACTCATGCTCAGAGTGCCCTGTATATTCAGCGCCAGGCATAGACGGACCAAAAGAAACCGCATTAGGAAATAAACGAGAGTTTGTACCGCCGCCAATTGAAATTGGCTTAGCATCGTCTATACCCGTGAAATGAGAAAAAACGGCTAACAATGTCTCAGTTTGTGGTGCCTTATCTTGTACAAAGGGGTCGCCGATATAATGATCTAATTCAGTTATATCTGCCATATTCTTTAACTTCCAGCTGGCAATGGCATGATTAATTTCATTTCGCAATTGCTGTGCACTCTTACCTTTTGGTCGTCTGATATTGATATTTAATTCGACATTGTTTTTATTTTGTTTGATTACTGTTGGTGACACTGTCATCGGTCCCATAAAGTCATCAGCGTAAGCGATACTGCCGAATTTTTTTCCTTCTAGGCCTAAGCCAATATTGTCGTTAATAAAATTAACTAAAGTTCCGGCACCATTGTTTGGCCAACGCGTATTCGACAATAAATCCGCTAAATAAGGGATAGCGTTCACACCTTCTTGAGGTTTAGAAGAATGTGCCGATTTTCCTAAAGCAGTAATGATCAATTGATTGTCTTTTAACGTCAGATCAAATGAGACTCCTTGATAAAATTGTACTTTATTCATTAATTTTTGCAGTAAAGATATGTCGGCATTTTCGATAATCGCTTTAGCGTCTTCAGGTATTTGGCTGCCAAAATATCCACCTTCAAAATGACTAATATATGGGTCTAAGCTGTTAGCTTTATTTTGTTTGTTAAATGCTATTTTCAACGTACCGTAGCCTTTTTCTGCGGTAACAACAGGGTATTCGGCATCTGTGGTAATATTGATTTCTGGTAACTGGTTCTCTTTAACATACGCTTGTAATGGTCCCCAGTCAGATTCTTCTGCCATATAAATATAAAGTTCTAATCGTTTAGATAATTTAATGTTTTTGTCTTTAATTGCTTTCATGGCGTAAAGTACAGTAGAAATTGGCCCTTTATCGTCTTCACTGCCACGAGCGATTAACTTGCCAGGCTCAGTGGTACTATCTAATTCAAAAGGTGACTTAGCCCATTTGGCAGGATTAACAGGTTGAATATCACCATGAGTGATAATGCCAACCCTATCTTCGCTGTCACCTAAACCGATTATCACCACATAACCGTCATCGTGATAATCTAAGCCTAAGTGCTTAGCTTGATCTTTTAATGTTGCTTTAAAGGCAATATGTTCTGGGTTATCAGTAGATTTTACTCCTTCAACAGCAACTGTATTGTGCTTTACCAGTTGGCTGAGGCTGTCAATCATGTCTTTTTTGTAGGTTTCTACTGCGTATTGTGCAGTATTTTTTGCTAGGTCACTCACTGTGTCTGCCATAGTATTATTAGTGAATATCAGCAAAGTTATTCCCAATAAAGCGTGTGATAGCAAGGATGAATTTTTCAAGTTTTTTAACACAAGATTTCCTTTCAGATATTAATAAAGTAACAAATCAGTTAACGTACAATATTTGATAGTAATGGTTGATCTCAAATATAAACTGATAACGTAGACCTCTAATATATTAACTGGTTCAAGGTAAAAACAGCTACAATAAATAAAAAAATAAACCTATACAGTTAGATAAAGCTTTAAACAGAATTTGATAATAGCAATAAGTGAAAAAACGTCAGTATTTGAAATACGCTATTATCGTCACATTTATATAAACAACACACTTAAACGAGCAATATATGTCAAACCTAAATATTAGAACTGCAACGATTGATGATGCAGCAACCATCTTATACTTTATTCGTGAACTTGCTATTTATGAAAAAGCGGAACATGAAGTGCTTGCGACAGAAGAAACAATCAAATCAAGTATGTTTGGTGAAAAGGGTGGTGTACATGGTTTAATTTGTGAACTTGATGGCAAAGCCATCGGGTTTTCAGTGTATTTTTACAACTACTCTACTTGGTTAGCAAAACCAGGTCTTTATTTAGAAGATTTATACGTTTCTCCAGAATATCGCGGCCAAGGGGCAGGGGTTGCATTACTAAAAAAACTAGCGAAAATTGCCTTAAATGAAGGTTGTGGTCGTTTTGAATGGAGTTGTTTAGATTGGAATACTCCTTCTCGTGAATTCTATGAATCACTGGGTGCTGAACCACAACATGAATGGCTAGGCTATAGAATGTCTGGAAAAACGTTACTAGACTTTGCCAAATAACGGCTAGTTAAAACGAAAAAAGAGCTTAATAAATAAGCTCTTTTTTTGATGGATGAAAGAATTCCCGACCTTTAGGTTAGTTGTTAAAGCACATTGCCAAATTTATCCTTTGCTGGTAATGCTTGAGAGTCAGGAAAAGTAGCTAAATCATTATCATCGAGAAGCCAAGGATTTAAACATTCTCTACTTTCAACGCATGGATCCGTTAAAGTATGCAGAAAATCAACCACTAAACTTACTTGAAATGGCGATAAGTTAGGCCTTGCACGTAAAGGTGCTGAAGCGATTATATTGTTATTTCGAGCGGCTTGTAAGTAATTTGCTATTTCAATTGAATTGGCGAACGAATCTGAAAATACATCTTCACAATTAACATTATGTTTTACCATTAATTGTTCAATTTGAGGTAAACGGCAAAAAGGTGAATTATTATTGATAGGAGCTTGATTGTCTCTTGCTGCAAACAACCGCTCTATTGCACGTCTAGGGTTATTATAATGTTCAACCACTTCTTCGAGAGTTTGATAGGCGCCGGTATGGCCATAAGGTGCAGTAACGGCCACATTTAGCAAACTTGGTGTTCTAAAATGATACCTATCATTACTGTTTCCCGTGATATTTTCACGACCAAAATCCTGACTTGTCTCTGTGGTACTAGGGTTTCCTTTACCGACTCCTATTTGAGGAAATGCGACTAAGTGATGACGAGAATTTGAAAAGTTATTGCCATTATGGCAAGCGACACAACCGGCGCCTCCTTGTTGACTAGGCGTAAAGAATAATATTGCGCCTTGTTTTTGGCTGTCAGTAATCGCTTGAGTATTTCCTGATAAATAGGACTGCCATGGATTATTTACAAATAGCATTGAGCGTTCATATTCTCCTATTGCATCAAACACGCGGTTTATGGTTACTTCTTGATCGCCATATACTTGTGAAAATTCACTTGGCCACGTTGTTGATATGTTACCAATGTCATTATTTAACCGAGCAACAAGTGCTGAGCGTAACGTTTGATTATTGGATGATGCTGCAAAACTGCCACGCATTTCCTCGCCTGAAGTGACTGGGAATCTTGCTTGAGCATTCACTAATGTGGCACCTGGTGGAATATTTTGATCTGGACGTCTTCTGCCTTGCTGATCAATGGTTGAATCAGGCGTGAGTATGGCGCCGTTTCGTGTTCTTTCTACGCGACTGTCCCAGAATAGCCCTTGGTTATATAGCGCAATGTTAAAAAGTGAAGGGGCGTTTCGCGGAACGACAGGGTGATTATTATTTTCATTAAATCGGCCATGACCAAGTAAGTCATGTGCTTGATTATCTAACTCATCAACAGCATCAACGCCAACAGAAAGAGATAGTTCATCACCGCCACCTAGCATAGGATGATGGCAACTTACGCATGCGGCACTTTGTTCCCCACCTAAGTTTTTACTGAAAAATAATTTTTTTCCCAATTGTACTTTTTGATCTGACACGGGAAGAACATCAATATTGCTAAGCTCAATGGGGAGAATATTTTGTTGACTAATAATATTTTGTAATTGCTCATCAATATTTTCATTAGTAGGTTCAGTTCGGCTCGGAGGCTGTGGTTGGCCAGGCGGTTGTGGTTGAGGTTGACCGGGGGGCTGCTGTGGAGGAGGACGTCTTGGGCCTTCTTGCGCAAAACCTTGATTAATGAGTATACCGCTTAATAGAATAACGTTTGTTACTGATTTTATGTTCATATGATTACTCACTTATCGCTAATATTATTTCGTCATCATTTAGGGGCTGTTGATCTTTAGCCGAATCCTTCGGACAGCGTTTGTTGGTTATTTTTACGGCGTAATCGCCTTTTTATGTGGAACAACCCTATTACAAAGGCTCTGCCTTGTTTAAATACCCAACAAAATGCGGAAAAAACAATCTCGAAAGATCAACAGCCCCTAATTTACTCGTCAAATGTGCAGCAAATGTGTAAATAAAGGGCAAATTTTAAGGAAGCGAGAATTACCACTAGGTAATCGTGTGATGAAATAGTAATCTTAGTAAAGATTAAATGATAAAAATCTAAGAAAACAAGTCAGTTACACTTTTTAAAAATAAAATGTAAAAGGAACAATCAAGGTTATTAATGAGAATACAAAATAAATTATTCAGTGTTTTGATTGTATTTGCCACAGTTCTAGTGGTGTCTTTAGTGAGCTTGATGAAGTGGAGTCTTGATAAAGGCATGATTGAGTATGTCAATCAGCGAGAAATTAGTGAACTTCGTCCTTTTATGCAGCAACTCGCCATTATTTATCAACAAAATAGTAGTTGGGAAAGTTTAAGAGGGGCTGATCGTGATTTTGATTTTATGCTCAGAGAAGCATTATTAAATAGTGACTTTGCACTGCCACCACACTCAGCAGGAATGCCTCGCTTTCGTTCTGAGTTAGGACAAGCTCCACGCTTTCACGAAAAAAAGCGCTTTGAAAGACGGTCAGTTTATGGTGAAAGTGACCATAGAAAAGAAAGTAAAATACCACCACAAGAGCAAAAACAAGCCCGTAGACAAGGACATCCTCAACATAGACCCTACAATGGACAAGCGCATCCTAGAAGCGGTCAACCTCCGAAAAAGCCTATGGGTAAAGCTGAGGGAATTCCTCATCCTATGAGTAATAATGTTCAAACAGATAATCTTCGAGCACCGGTTAGAAAGCATGCGGTAAGTTATGCCCTATTAGATGCGAATAAAAATTATGTGGTTGGTTATTTTCCAAAAGAGCGGGAATATAGCTATACGCCGTTAAAGATTAATCAGCAAGTGATTGGTTTTATGGCTATATCAAAAAGAAACCGGTTAGCGCAGGGTTATGAGTTTGACTTTGTTGAGCAACAAAAAAACTATCTTTGGTATATTTCTGCTGCGGTTATGCTGTTGGTGATGATGATCACTTACCCGTTCGCGCGGCATATAATATCGCCAATACGTACTTTTACTAAAGGAATGCGTCAACTGACTCAAGGTCAGTATAAATCACACATATCTATTGAGCGAAAAGATGAGTTTTCTCAGTTATCGAGAGATTTTAATGAACTTGCCAAAACCTTAATGGAGAATGAAAGTGCGAGAAAACGTTGGTTAGCTAATATTTCACATGAACTTAGAACGCCAGTTGCTATATTAAAAGGTGAGCTTGAAGCGGTTATTGACGGCGTAAGAGAGTTATCGTTAGAGCATGTACACTCAGCCCATCAGGAAGTTACTCATTTACAAAGATTAATTAGTGACTTACACGCATTAACGAGTGCTGATATTGGTGGGATGAGCTACAGGAAGCAAACTATCGACGTGGTTGTTTTCCTCGACCAACAAGTAGAAAAACTAGGCAGTTATCTTGCTCAAAAAGGTTTTACATTAGAAAAAGAGATCCCTCATGACAAAGCAATGATCTTTGCCGATCAAACTCGTTTATGTCAGTTATTGGAAAACCTAATCAATAACTGTATTAAATATGCCGAGTCAGGCACGATAGTTCGGCTATCATTACAAATTTACCATCTAGATAAAAAAATTAAAATTATCGTAGAAGATGATGGTGTTGGTGTTGAAGATAAACATTTGGCCTTATTGTTTGAACATTTGTACCGGGTAGAAGGCTCTCGTAATAGAGCAACCGGCGGGAGTGGTTTAGGTTTATCTATTTGCGCGCATATTGTGCAGGCTCATCAGGGTGAAATATACGCAGAAAAATCTCATTTAGGTGGTTTAGCTATTCATATATGTTTACCACTACAATAAAGATTATTGTTATTTTTCCCTTTATTTTTATACAGTAGATATGTCAGAAAGCTATGAATTCGAAGGTGTTATGTCAAATCAAATTTTGATTGTTGAAGACGAAGTGAAGTTGGCTAACTTATTGGTAGATTACTTTTCTCTTGAACAGTTTACCTCTCATTGCATTCATGACGGTAATGATGTCATTGAATGGGTAAAGAAAAATAATCCAGCGGCAATATTACTTGATTTAATGCTACCCAATAAAGATGGTATGCAAATTTGTCGTGAGTTACGTCAGTTTACCCAAGTGCCTATTTTAATGATCACCGCGAAAGTTGAAGAAATAGATCGACTATTAGGCCTAGAGCTTGGTGCAGATGATTATATTTGTAAGCCATTTAGTCCAAGAGAAGTTGTGGCACGGGTGAAAGCAGTACTGCGAAGAACACAATTTAGTCAACACCCTTTAAAATCTAGTTCAACGTTGGAATTAGATGAAAGCCGCTATCAAGTTAATTATCAAGGTAACAGTTTAGATTTAACTGCGGTTGAATTTCAGTTACTCAAACCAATGTGCGCTGAGCCTGGCCGAGTATTTTCTCGTGAACAATTAATGCAAAATATGTACGAAGATAACCGCATTGTCAGTGATAGAACAATTGATAGCCATATTAAAAAATTAAGAAAAAAAATCCATCAATTAAGTCCCAGCGAAGAGTTAATTCATTCAGTTTATGGCGTGGGGTATCGGTTTTTGCCTAATGAACAGTGAATGAAAATCGAATGAAGAGTGAATAAAGAGAGAATGAAAAAGTCACTTACTATCAATAAATAAACCATATAAAAAATTAAATAGGCAATGATGTGAAGATAAAGTTTGCGGTTATCGGTACCAGTAAAATAACGAAAATGTTTTTAGCTGCGGCTAAACATGACGAGCGATTTCATTTACACGCGGTGTATTCTCGCAATATTGATACCGCACAATTATTTGCTAAAGAACATAATGCTCATACCTTTTTTGATGATTTATCCCAATTAGCTTCTTGTGCAGACATTGATGCTGTTTATATCGCTTCTCCAAATAGTTTACATGCAAAACAAGCGATAAAAATGATGGAAGCAGGTAAGCATGTTTTATGTGAAAAGCCTATTGCAGTTAATAGCAATGAGTTTCAGATGATGGTAACAACGGCTAAAGAAAATCATGTTTGCTTAATGGAAGCCATGTTAAGTTCATTTGTTCCTAATTTTTTAATTATTAAAAACTCTCTCGATAAAATTGGTCATTTAAGAAAGTTTACTGCTAGTTTTTGCCAATATTCATCACGCTATCCAGCATATTTAAATGGTGAAAACCCTAATACCTTTAATTTAACGTTCGCGAACGGTTCATTGGTTGATATTGGTATTTACCCACTTTATGCTGCCGTTTCACTATTTGGCATGCCAGACAATATCCAAAGTCAATGCACTAAATTACCTTCTGGTGTAGATGGTTGCGGAGATGTGTTATTAAGTTATGAAAAATCGTCACAAGTTCAGGCGATAATAAGCCATTCAAAAGTGAGTTCGGGTGAAAATATAGGTGAATTGCAAGGAGAAAAAGGAAGACTTGTTTGGCAGCACTCATCCGAGTTCAATCAAGTAAAGCTCGTGCTTAACGATGGTGAAGAACGGATTCTTTCAGTTGAGCAGCATAGCAATAAAATGGTGTATGAATGTCAGCATTTTTTAGATTTAATTTCTGAAAAACGTATAGAGTCGCCCATTAATACATGGCAATTATCGTTAAATGTATTAAAGGTACTAGAGCAAGTGAGAGCTCAGCAATCAATTGTTTATCCTAATGATAATGTGTAAATTGTAAAGTGTAAGCTATACTCAACAGTATCCTTATTTATTTCGTTGAAACAGATAAGTTATTTTGAATAAACTGTGAGGTATTTATTGTGGCAGCTGAAAAAGAATTAAAAATCCTTTCACAATCTGATCTGGATGATTTACTGCGAATAAATGAATTTATTGGCCAGCAAGATGAAAATTCATTAGTGAGTGAATTAAAACGAGCTATTTTAGACTCAGGAAAGTTAGAGTTAGGTCAGTGGAAGTCGTTACGTGATCATATCAGAGAAATAGAAGAGTTAATTCCTCATATTGATTTAATCATAAAATTGAAAAAAGAAAACTAAACCGTTTTATATATCAGGCGGTAATTATTTCCTAAATATTTTAATAAAAAGCAGCAGACCTTGGTAATCTCACTTATAATAACGCGAGTTTATACGTGAGGAAAATTATGAAAGTTTGTGGTGTAGAGTTAAAGGGTAGTGATGCCATTATTTGTGTGATGTCAAAAGCTAATGGTTTATATGATATTCCACACATTAGAGTGCCTAAAATATCAATAAAAGATGCTGGTGACGCTGATCATTTACGAGATTTTCAATTTGCTTTTGCAAAATTAATTGAAGATTACAAAATTGATAAAGTTGTTATCAAAGGTAGAGCTTTAAAAGGCAAGTTTTCTGGTGGCCCAGTTGGTTTTAAATTAGAAGCTGCTATTCAATTAATCAATAATTTACCGGTTGAAATATTGTCGGCAAGTTATGTCAAAAATACCTTAGCAAAGTCACAAGTGAATATTGATTTTAGAGATACAGGATTAAAAAATCTTCAAGAGACAGCCTTTCAAACGGTTTTTTCATACTTGGAAAACCAGTAAACTCCAGTCTTAATGATAAAAACATTTCTCATGCGAAGTGTTTTTATCATCCTTTAATATGTCGTTAAAAAAACATTTCTAGTGGTTACCAATATTAAGGGTATTGGTAAGTTTGTTGTTTTGGCTAATAGTAAACTAAGTGTGAGCTTACCAAATATTTTTCTTCTTAACTTCCCCCTTTGATCATGATAAAAAACAATTAAGGTATTGCTTTACATACCTATAACCACGATTTTCTAGCTAAATAAAGTACAAAGAAAGCATATAACTCTTGTTTGAGATAATAAGCTAAATAAAATTTAACTTAGCTAACTTTATCAATTCAATTCTCTTTATTAGGGCGTGTTGACCTTTCGAGGTTAAATTTTGTTCAAAATAAAAGTCATTTATTCAAGGCGTGAGTTAAGTAGCATGGTTGTTCCATGTAAATAGCGAGCAACGAATAAAAAATGGCTTTTAATTGAACCCTTCGGGCAACGTTTGTTTGTCATTTCTACTGCATTTTTGCTCATTGAGGTGGAATAACCACATAACATTCGCAATGCTTTGTATAAATACCAAACAAACAGTTGCAAAAATCATCGCGAAAGATCAACACGCCCTACTATAAATATAACTTGCGAAATAATAATAGTAAGTTGCCATTGTTAACCGTTTTGGTTTACCGATTACTTATTTTTATCCAGTTATTTTTAAAACTTTGGTTGACAAATTGGTAAGCTGTTGAGAGTATCGTATATAGTATTTAGTACTGAAGAAATATAAATAACAAAATTAGTTTTCTTTTTTAGTACTTAAATGGTTCATACAATAATTTATTAGGGGAATAATGATTGTGAAAACGAAATTATTAATGAGTTTGCCAATTCTTTTGGCATTAAGTGCATGTGATAATGACTTTGAAGGCAATAAAGAAGGTAACTCAATTGGCTCAATAAGTATTTCTGGTGACACGATAGTGGGTTCAGCATTGTCAGCAAATTTGGTTGACACTAATGGTTATGACGCTGCTGCGGTAACTTATTCTTGGATGGCTAACGATGTGGTAATTTCGGGTGCAACTTCAAGCTCATATACGCTTGTAGATGCAGATGCTGCTACGAAAATCACGGTTTCTGCTTCATATACAGATGACGATGGCTATGATGAAATTGCTAAATCTAACCCTTCAAGCACGGTAGAGTTTCCAGCTGTGAACACTGAAGGTACTGTTGCTATTTCTGGTGATGCAGTTGTTGATGGCGTGCTTACAGCAACGGTTACCGATCCAAATGGTTCAGGTGCAACGCCAATCGCTTACACTTGGATGGTTGATGGTTCAGATATTGCTGATTCAAATGCTTCAACTTATACCTTAACTGCGGCTGAGCTAGGTTCGATTATCACAGTTTCAGTAGTTTATACTGATAATGACGGGTTTGATGAAATGGCAACGTCTGAAGGCGTTGGCCCTGTTACTGATGAAGTGATTGTTCCACCTGCAGTAGAGATCACTAAAGTAGCATCAATTACTGATAGCATGACAGATGATGCCGGTGAATTACGTTACAAAGATTCAACATTAGAGCAAGGTAAACTGACTGTTTCATTTAACAAAACAATGGATGACGGTAAAGATGCTTACATAGGATTATACGGTAGCTCAACTAGTACAAATAATGCGGTGATTGATTTAAGAATTCAAAATGGTGTATTTCAGATACGTAATAATGAAGATGCTATTTTAAGTGAAGTGACTTACACCTTAGGTGAATGGCATGACGTAGAAATGACATGGGATTCTTCAAGTACAACTGAAGTAACAACATTAACTTTATCTATTGATGGTGTGATGTATGGTCCATTTCTTTCAGCAACGAAGGAAGGTCCAGATCTAACTACAGATGGTGTATCAACAGTCATCTTTAAATTAGGTGATAATGGTGGTGTAACTGACGCATCATTCTTAGTTGATGACTTTAAGCTTTATTCTGATATGGCGGGAACTACTGAAGTATTCTCTGATGATTTTGAAGGTTATGCTGTAGGTGATTCACTTGATACTGATAATTCAGCATCACCATATAACTCTAGCACTGCAGAAGCTGTTGTCGCTGAAGCTGAGCGTTTAGTTGAAGAAGAGCCTGAAGAACCAGCTGAGCCAAACTTCAAACTTGCTTCTATCACAGATACTATGACAGATGATGCCGGTGAATTACGTTACAAAGATTCAACATTAGAGCAAGGTAAACTGACTGTTTCATTTAACAAAACAATGGATGACGGTAAAGATGCTTACATAGGATTATACGGTAGCTCAACTAGTACAAATAATGCTGTGATTGATTTAAGAATTCAAAATGGTGTGTTTGAAATTCGTAATAACGCTGAAGGTATTTTAAGCGAAGTTACTTACACTTTAGGTGAGTGGCATGATGTTGAAATGACATGGGATTCTTCAAGTACAACTGAAGTAACAACATTAACTTTATCTATTGATGGTGTGATGTATGGTCCATTTCTTTCAGCTACACAAGAAGGTCCTGATTTAACGACTGATGGCGTTTCAACGGTGATCTTTAAAATTGGAGACAATGGTGGTGTAACTGATGCAGCATTCTTAGTTGATGACTTTAAACTCTATTCTGATATGGAAGGTACAACTGAAGTATTCTCAGATGACTTTGAAGGTTACACAGTAGGTGACTCTTTAGATACGGATAATTCAGCTTCACCGTATAACTCAAGTACTGCTGAAGCGGTTGTTGCCGACAGACTATAATTAGGCAGCTATTGAAAAATTAAGTTGAGTTAATTTGGTATTACAATCGGGCTAACTCAACTTATTAAAATAGCGCTATTAGTAGCGCTATTTTTTATTTTGAATATATCAAAGGTAAAAAATAATGTTGTTTTCAGTTAAAAAATTAATGAGCTTAGCGCTAATTATTTCAGTTGTCGGACAGATTCAAGCTGAGGAAATTAGAAATACCCGTAACGAAGTGATCAAACTTGATCCTACGTTAACACCTGCTAAAAACTTTGATTTATCTGATTGGAGTATTAGTTTACCTGTTGATACAAATAAAGATGGTATCGCTGATAATATTCCAGAAAATTATTTATCAAAAGGATTAACCATTTCACCAATATTTTATACCGCTACAGATGGCGGAATGGTTTTTACTGCGCCCATTGATGGACCAAAAACCTCGAAAAACACTAAATATACTCGAACTGAATTACGAGAAATGCTCAGAGCCGGTAATCTTAGAGTTAAAACGAAAGGTATTACCAAAAATAATTGGGTATTTAGCACGGTCAAAAGATCCGTTAGGAAAAAGTCTGGCGGTGTTGATGGCACATTAGATGCGACGCTTGCGGTTAATCACGTCACAACAACGGGAGATGAGAAACAAGTCGGTCGTGTCATCATAGGTCAAATTCATGCGAAAGATGACGAACCTGTCAGATTATATTATCGCAAACTGCCTGAAAATAAATATGGTGCCATTTATATAGCTCATGAACCTTTAACGGGTGATGAACAATGGTATGACTTAATTGGTTCACGTGCGAGTAACGCTAAAGATGATCCTGATGGCGTGCTTCTTAACGAAGTGTTTAGTTATCGAATTCATGTTGAGGGTGATTTATTAACCGTTACTATAATGCGTCCAGGAAAAGCCGATGTAGTACAAGAAGTTGATATGAGTGAAAGTGGCTATAACAAGAGTGATCAGTATATGTATTTTAAAGCAGGTGTTTACAATCAAAATAATACCGGCGATAAAACTGATTATGTACAGGCTACCTTTTATCAATTAGAAAACAATCACAAAAAACGATAAGTTTTATACTCTAGAACTTTTCTAAAAAAAACACATATTGCTGGATGAGTAATTCAGCAGTACAAATCAAGAGTAATCAGAACCTCGCTAATACTTCCTTTTAATTATTAGGATTTTTAATAGCGAATAAAGGTTTTATATTCAGCAACTTTAAACATACATTGTTTTTACAATGTTGGAGGCTTAAGTGCTTTTACGACACTATTTTACCTTATTCAGTATAGTATTTTTACTACAAGGCTGTGGTTCATCATCTTCATCAGAAAAGGAGGTTCAACCCCCTATTCAAGAGCAACCAAGTACGCCTGAAACACCAGAAGTAATAATAGAGAATATTAGTTGCTCAAGTTTAAATAAACTTGAATTAACACAAGCATCAGTACAATCACAAATGCAAGGTTTTGAAGCAAGTAAAGCGATTGATGGCTCATTTATTGAAACAAATCGTTGGTCAACCAACAATAATCAGCATGATTTAATTTTAACACTCGATGAAACATCATTAGTCAAAGGAATTTCAATTAATTGGTTGAATACCGATGAACGAAGCTATAGTTTTGACATAGCAACTTCGCAAGATAAAGAAGACTGGCAAGCGGTTTTAACATCGGCAATAAGTAACCCATCAACCACCCGTAGTGAGTATGTGGAGTTAACTGAAAGCTCGGCCAAATATATCAAAATTATTGCCAATGGAAGTGATAAAAATGATGGTAATCATATCGTTGAAGTTGAAGCTTTTGGTTGTCGAGAAGATATAACTTCGTCGATAGAACTAAACGATTGGTATTTAAGTATTCCTGTGGATGAAAGCAGCAATTCAAAAGCTAAAAGTATCTATGAATCTACGCTCAACGATGATTATTTTAATGCTGAATTTTTCTTTTTAGATAAAGAGGGCGGCATGGTATTTCGATCACCTATCGAAGGCGCTAAAACCTCGACTAATACCAAATATACTCGTACAGAGTTAAGGGAAATGTTAAGGCGTGG
The DNA here is from genome assembly GCF_030546755.1 of Colwellia sp. 1_MG-2023. Classification (GTDB taxonomy): domain Bacteria; phylum Pseudomonadota; class Gammaproteobacteria; order Enterobacterales; family Alteromonadaceae; genus Thalassotalea_H. The sequence continues at coordinate 117,685 of NZ_JAUOPE010000001.1, read as the reverse complement.
CAACACGAGTATCAGCACGCAAGGGGTAAATAAAAATAATTGGGTATTCTCTAGTGCACCAGCAAGCGATCAATCAAAGGCAGGTGGGGTTGATGGTACGCTTACTGCTGAATTGTCAGTAAATTATGTTACAGAGACAGGGGATAGCTCACAAGTAGGACGAGTGATCATAGGTCAAATTCATGCAAATGACGATGAGCCCATTCGTGTTTATTATCGTAAATTACCTAATAATTCAAAGGGCGCTATTTATTTAGCTCATGAAATAAAAGATGGCGATGATACGTATTTTGAATTAATTGGTACGCGATCAAAAAGTGCAGAGAACCCTGAAAATGGTATTGAATTAAATGAACGGTTTGGCTATCAAATTTCAGTTGCTGGCAACTTATTAACATTCACGTTAACGAGAGATGGTCAAGCAGATATTACTGAAGTGATTGATATGAGCAATAGTGGGTATGACGCAGGCGGTCAATATATGTATTTTAAAGCAGGGGTATATAATCAAAACAATTCGGGTGATCCTAAAGACTATGTTCAAGCAACGTTTTATAAAATAGAAAATAGCCATTCAAATTACGATGGTTAACATTGTTCGTAAATTAGCCGAATAGCGTTAAATAGATTAAATAACCGTTGTCGGCTCAATTTACTGTGATAGAATGGTTGCACATCTAGGTTGCATTTGGACCTGCACTGACATGTATATAACTATATATGACATGTGCTCCGTTGCAACGGGCTTGATCTAGGATTCGACAGGATTCACGAAGCTTGAGGTGCATGCCCAGGGGCGGTTGGCCTGGTAAAAAGCCGCAAAACTATAATTGCAAACGACGAAACGTTCGCACTAGCCGCTTAAGGCTAGCCATCACCTCATAAATTGTCCTGTTGTTTAGAGGATTGATGGTCACCCCAAATAGGATAGCGAGGGAAGCACGCTTAAGGCTGAACCGCGAAATAGTATTAAGCTCACCATGACGAAGCCTGTCGGTTGGCGTCTAATTGGTTAAATAAATAATCGACTAAGCATGTAGTACCGAAGGTCTAGGCTTTCTGGACGGGGGTTCGATTCCCCCCAGGTCCAAATGCAACTTAGAGTACCTTTCTAAAATATCTGTTATCTATCGCTATACTGATAGTAAAAGAGAAATCTAAAACAATACTCTCATATCTAGCTGACTAGTAACTGAGTAACTTATACCCATGATTATTCTTACTGATGAGTTGTTGTTAGTCAAAAATTAACGTTAGGCTAATTTACTTTTGAAGAAATCAATCGTGCGTTGCCAAGCAAGTTCGGCGTTTTCTTTATCGAATCTGGCCGTTGAATCATTATGAAAACCATGCTTTGCGTTTTTATACATATACATTTGATAGTCAACAGATTGCTTTTTCAGATCTTGCTCGTATTCAGGCCACGATTTATTCACTCTTTCATCTAGTTCACCAAGTTGGATCATCATTGATGCTTTGATATTTTTTCGTAGTTCTTTCGTAGCAGGGGTTCCATAAAAAGGCACGCCTGCAGTTAACAATTTGCTATCGATAGCAGCTAAATAATTTACCATGTAGCCACCAAAGCAAAATCCGACAGCACCTAATTTTCCATTACTGTATGGCTGCGCTTTTAAAAAGTTGGCAGCTGCTACAAAGTCATGTTGAATCTTAGCTCGATCTAATTCGCGTTGCATTGCTCTGCCTTCATCATCGTTACCTGGATATCCACCAACGGGGAATAACGCATCGGGAGCGAAAGCGATAAAACCTTGTTTAGCTAGTCGTCTGGCAACATCTTTAACATAGGGGTTTAAGCCTCTATTTTCATGAATTACTAATACCACAGGGTAAGTATTCTTTTTAGTTGTTGGTTTAACTAAATACCCTCGACCTTTGCCGTGCCCTTGAGGTGAATCAAACTCCTGATAACTGGCAACAATATCATCATCATTAAAAGAGACTTGCTCAGCTAAAGCGTAATTAGGCAAAAGGGCAGAGGTTAGTGTGGTCATTGAGTAACCTAAAGCAACTAAAGTGCCTAACTTTTTCATAAAGTCGCGTCGTTCCATACCACCATGTGCATAGTCGTCATACCAATCAAATGCTTCTTGTGGAATTTGAGTCGATTGTTCTTTCATATTTGTGGCCTTTAGTCTTTGTTAAATTGATGACATAGGTATTTTTAAGGTTTAAAAATAGCACCATTTTTAACCTTGAGCCAGCAAGAAAATTGACTATGTGTCCAATTTATAGATTACAAAAAAATGTTAGAATATTTAGTTAAACAAATAATTATGATACTAATGAAAGCGAGAGGTAGTTAAGATTGGACAATTTATATGGGTTATATAGGCTTTAGTTAACCGAAAAATTGTCCAAGGGATTGGCAGAATTGTTTAGATAGACGTGTTAACGATCTAAATTTTTATTTTTCATTAAACGGCCTTTATCGACAGCCCATTCACGATCTTTAATATCAGCACGTTTATCGTGGTCTTTTTTACCTTTACCTAAGTAAAACTCGAGTTTGACCCAACAAGCCTTCCAATACATAGCAGTGGCGATTAATGAATAACCATCACGATCTACTGCGCCAATAAGTTTATCTAACTCTCGGCGGTTTAATAATAATTTACGATCACGGTTAGCGTCGCAAACTACATGACTTGATGCGGCGTTTAAGGGCATGATTTCAGCGCCAAGCAAATAAGCTTCACGATTTTTTATATGTACGTAACAATCGGAAATATTTACTTTTCCGCTACGAATGCTTTTTATTTCCCAACCTTGCAGACTTAACCCCGCTTCAAACTTATCAGTGAGAGTGTAGTTATGACGCGCTTTTTTATTGAGTGCAATAGTATTGCTATTTGATTTATTTAATTTCTTTTTTGCCATTATCTTTCCATCGTTAACGGCGACATTATACGGAGAATTATCGCTAATTAAATGACTATTTTTGATTTTTCCTAACTTGATTTAGGTTAATGCCTTTTTTGATAAGCTTTGTTATGATGGCGCTTTATTTTTAGGGGGTTAAATGGCGTCAATTAGTCGTAATGCGTTAGTGATGTTTAGTGTTGAACAAATGTATCAATTAATAAACGATATTGCTGCTTATCCTCAATTTATTCCTGATTGTGGGGATAGTAAAATTATCTCTGAGGATCAGCATGAAATGGTTGCCGGTTTACTGGTGGCCAAAGGCGGATTGAAAAAGTGGTTTACCACTAAAAATACGCTAATATCAAACAGTGAAGTCAAAATGACGCTAATCGATGGTCCATTTAAAACTTTAACAGGAAGTTGGCAGTTAACAGCATTATCTGAAGAAGCATGTAAGATAAGTTTACACTTAGATTATGAATTTTCGAGTAAGGTATTTGATTTAGCTTTTGGACGAGTATTTAATAGCTTAGCAAATAATATGGTTCAAGCGTTTACACAACGTGCTAAAGAAGTTTATGGAGCAAAAATTGGATAGCTTAACTATGAACAGCTCTCAAGCTGATGAAAAACAAACATTAATAAAGATTGAAGTCGTTTATGGTATCCCGACAGAGCAAGCGTTATTAACCTTAGAAGTCGAAGAGGGAGTTACGGTTGAACAGGCTATTATTGCATCGGGCATTTTACTAAGTTTTAAGGATATAGATTTAACGGTTAACAAAGTAGGCATTTGGAATCGAACCGCTAAGCTAACGGATACGGTTAAAGATTTGGATAGAATTGAAATTTATCGCCCATTAATTGCTGATCCAAAAGAAGTGCGTAAACGTCGTGCGGAAAAAGCTAAAGAAGAAGGTAGAGCCGATAAAGTAACCGGCGGCCGTGTTGATCCTAGACGTTCAAAATCTGAATAAGCTTTTGGCTATATCTTACGACTAAGTTTTAACATTATCTCGACATTACAGGAGCTTAATTTAAGCTCCTCAAAAGTTGGAAAGTTTGTTTTTAAAATTAGGTGATTAATTCACCATAGGTGTGTGATAACTCTCAGGCAACTCAAAATCACCTTCGGCAGATACTAATTTATTATCTTCAAATTTTACCGTAAATTGTTTTTTCGCATTTAAGTTTTCACTTCTACCTGATTTAAAACGATAAACATAATGCCAAGTATCTTGGTTAAATGAATCTAATACTACTGGGCTACCGAGCACAAATTTGACCTGTTCTTTCGTCATACCCACTTGAAGTTTGTCGACATCTTTTTGCTCTAAATAGTTACCTTGTGGAATATCAATCCGAAAGACCCAACTTGAACAAGCAGAAATTGATAAAACTAAACTTAAAGCTAAAACTCGAAACAACATGATGATGTATATATCCTATAAACTGTGAACGGGGATAATAACTAAGCCTGCCATCAGATACAAAAGTTTTTTAGTTTATTTCACTTTCTGATCAACTTGCTAGTAATTCTACGGCATTTGCTATGCTGTTATCGGTAATTTTATCACCAGCTAACAAACGAGCAATTTCTTGGACTCTACCATCGTTACTTAGTTCCGTAACTTTCGTTTCAGTATGTTCACCATCGGTAAGTTTAGTGACAAATAATTGTTGATGGCCTTTACAAGCTACTTGAGGCAAGTGGGTTACACAAATAACTTGGGTGTTTGATGCTAATTGTTGTAATTTCGCGCCAACCATTGCTGCGGTTGGACCGCTGATACCAACATCCACTTCATCAAATATTAATGTTGGAGTAATGACTTTATCGGCAAGGATCACTTGCATTGCTAAGCTTATTCTTGATAACTCACCACCTGAAGCAACATTATTCATTGCAGCTAATTGCTGACCTGGGTTTAAACTGATTAAAAAATTGATGTTATCTAAGCCATGTGAAGTGAGTTTTTCGTTTTCACTTTGACTAACACTAATTTGAAACTGCCCGTGTTCCATATTTAACTCGCGCATACTCTCAGTAATTTTTTGGCTTAACACTTTAGCAGCAGACATTCTTGATTTAGTTAACGCTTTTGCACTGGCTACATAATTGGCTTCTGCAGTTTCAATTTCTTGATAAATGACATCTAATCGAGATTCGTCGTCAGAGATTAGCGCTAATTCCTGTTTAAGACTCTGGTGGAAATGCGTCAAGTTCTCAGGAGAAACATGGTGCTTTTTAGCTAGTTGAACAGCCGTTGAGAATCGCTCTTCAATGATCTGATAAGTTTGTGGATCTAACTCTAAACGTTCGTAGTAGTGTCTAAGCTCGCTATTTACATCTTCAAGTTGTAATAAACTCTCATTAAGTTGCTCAGATAACTGGCTGACATTTGGATCTAATGAAGCAAGGGTATTTAGCTGCTCACAAGTTGTTCTTAAACTATCGGTTATGTTTAATTGTTCATTTTCTGATAAATTTTGTAATGCTTGCAGCGAAATATCTAATAACTGTTGGCTATTACTATGTCGTTTATAATCTGTTTCTAACTGTTCAAATTCACCTTCGGCTAAAGCAAACTCATCGAGTTCATTCACTTGATATTGCAGTAGTTGGCGTTGAGCATTTCGTTGAGATTGATTTTCTTGAAGCTTATTACTTTCATGGTTTAATGATTGCCATTGTTTGAAGTAAAACTGCAAAGTGTCGATTAAGTTTTTATGATCAGCATAGTCATCTAAAATCTGACGTTGTTGCGCAGCTTTAACAATAAGTTGATGTTCATGTTGACCATGAATGTTGATCAAAAATTCTCCAATTTCTTTTAATTGCGCTAAAGGTACTTGGCTACCATTAATAAATGCTTTTGATCTACCTTCTGCAGAAATCAATCGGCGAAGTATACATTCATGATCTTCAAATGAAATCTCATTAGTTTCTAACCACTGCATAGCCATTTTATTGTCACTAATATCAAACGTGGCAGACAGTTCAGCTTTTTTACTATTAGCTCTTACAACATTGGTGACAGCGCGATCACCTAAACATAATCCTAATGCATCTATAGCAATTGATTTTCCTGCGCCAGTTTCACCTGTGATTGTTGTCATGCCATTGCGCCAGTCAATGTCTAACGCTCGGACAATCGCAAAATTTTGAATGTTTAGATGTAATAACATAATCAACCTAATTGCACTGTATAAATACTTAGGTGTTAATTTATACAGTGTTTCGGTTTTTTGCAATAATTATTTTTGTCGTCTCTGTTTTTAACAGAAATTACTTTAATGTGAATGACTAATTTTTTCGTCAAGTTTTAAAGAAAGGTTATATTTTTTATAAATAGGTTGGAGGGTATTATTTTCTAATAACTGTTGTGTGGTTTCATCGTAATATTTTTTTAACACGCGACCTTGCTCGTCATCACTAAAAATTAAATATAAGTTAAGTGTTGATAAATCTTGAATATGATATTTACTTTGCTCTTCAAGGGGTAAGTTAGCCAAGTGAAGTTCCAGTATTGATCTAATATCTAAATAATAATCAACTTTGTTTTTTTGTAATAGAGCAATGGCATCTGCCCGATATTGCGCGGTAATTCCATCTAGATATTGGGAGATATCGGATTGCATCAACTCCTCGGCATAAGTCAAAGGCCATACTCCTACTAACGTTTGAATTTGAGCTAAAGATAATGATTGATCAGCTTGCGTTAATATACTTAAAGGTTGAGTTAGTATCGGTAGGTCGGCAAAAAGATATTTATTGCTTTTCGGTAGGGCGCCGCTGACCTGAGCTTTGTTAATTACAACTTGGTGTAATGCTCTTTTCCAAGGCAAATATTGTATTGATACATGGTAGGGAGAGTGTTCGAAAATTTTACTAAATATTTCGTGATAAATGCCTGTACCATCTCGATTGGTAAAACCCTCCCATGTATCAGTTGCCCAAATAATATCAATTTTGGGGGATTGAGCACTTCTTGCAATACCTGTAGTAAATCCTATAAGTATGAAGAGAAAAAAGCTTGCGAAACGAAAAACTCTCATGAATTTAATAAAGTTTATGCCCCCAACTGAGTTTATTTCTTAAAACGTTGAAGTAGCTATGATCAAGCGGGTGTACTAATCGAAGCGTATTTTTACTCTTTTTAATGATCACTTCATCACCAGGCATCACAGCTAAAATAACGTGACCATCACAACTTACTTGTAGATTTTCATAGTTTTCATTAGCAAGCACTAATTTAATTTCACTGTTGCCATCGACCACTATCGGGCGACTGGTTAATGTATGAGGAAACATCGGCACTAGCGATAATGCATTTAAATTTGGGGTTAAAATTGGACCACCAGCCGACATAGAATATGCAGTTGAACCTGTTGGCGTTGAAACAATTAAACCATCAGAACGTTGACTGAACATAAAGCTGCCGTCGATATAAACTTCAAATTCAATCATGCTAGCCACTTTACCAGCATGTAATACCGCCTCATTTACTGCGCTATTAGAACTTTTTAATTTGCCATGCCGATATACTTCAGCTTCGATAATAAATCGTTGTTCTGAACGAGATTCGCCAGCCAATATTTTTGTTAATGGTTCATTGATATCATCGGGCGATAAATCAGTTAAAAAACCTAAATTACCTCGGTTAACCCCTAATACACCTATGTTATAACAGGATAAAACTCGAGCGGCCCCTAACATATAACCATCACCACCCACCACAATGGCAAGATCTGCTTGTTCACCTATTTCAGTGACAGAACAAATAGTGATATCGTCAAATTCAAGCGAGCTAGCTACAGAATTTTCCACAAGAATTTGATAACCTTGCGTTGTTAAAAATTGGTATAGAGTATTAATTGTCACACCCGCACCTTTATGGTTTGGTTTGCCAATTAAGCCAATTGTTTTATAAAGTTTACTCATATTTGCTATATTTAGGGATTTTTCACTGTTAACAGCAGTTTGGCGCTATTTTTGAAACTTGTAAAGTTGACTTTTTTATAAATGTTTCACAAATCTGCTTGAATCATTCAAACAAGACCCCATAATTAGCAGATTATTAGTTTAAATTAGTCGCATTTTACGATTTATCTTGGAGTTTTTCATGACTAACAAGTCTACAGAGAATAAGAGTGCTGAAGAAATTTCAGCAGAAGATTTAGCCGCAGAAATTATTGGCGAAGCTGAGGAGCAAGTTGAAGTTCAATTAGATGCAGCAGCAGATAACATTAGCCCTGAACAAGAAAGAATTAATGAATTAGAACTCTCTTTATCAGTAGCTCAAGCAACCGTAGCAGATCAAAAAGATTCTGTTATCAGAGCAAAGGCTGAAGTTGATAATGTTCGCCGTAGAAGTGCGCAAGACGTAGAAAAAGCACGTAAGTTTGCTTTAGAAAAATTTGCCGCAGAAATGTTAACCGTTGTTGATAATTTAGAACGTGGCTTAGCAACCATAGATGCGGAAGCGGAAGAGCAGAAAGCGACTTTTGAGGGGATTAATTTAACCCTGCAAGGTTTATTGTCGGGGTTAGAGAAATTTGGTGTTAAAGCCGTAGATCCTCAAGATCAACCTTTTAACCCTGAACTTCACCAAGCAATGTCGATGCAAGAAGTTGAAGGTGTCGAGCCAAACACCGTTATTGCGGTAATGCAAAAAGGTTATGAATTAAACGGCCGTTTAATCAGACCAGCAATGGTAATGGTTTCAAAAGCTGCGCCTGCAGTAGATACTTCTGCATAAATTCATATAGTCGTATTGAAGAAAGCCAGACCTTATGTCTGGTTTTTTTATTGGTTGAAAATAACTTATTACAATAGAGGGAAAAGCATACGTTTTTTGCGTAATCTTGGTCGTTCTTCTGCTTTATTTGTCATTTTGAGTCAATATGTCATTTTTTTTACTTTTTTTAACAAAAAAGAGTTGAAAACAATTTTCCCGCCCCCAATTTAGTTTTCAACAACAGATTAATTTACATTTAGTATTCGGAGATCCTCAAGATGGGCAAAATTATTGGTATTGACCTAGGGACAACAAACTCTTGTGTTGCTGTACTCGATGGCGACAAAGTACGTGTTATTGAAAATGCTGAAGGCGATCGTACAACACCTTCAATCATCGCATATACAGAAGATGGCGAAACGTTAGTAGGTCAACCTGCGAAACGTCAATCAGTAACAAATCCTAAAAATACATTATTTGCAATTAAGCGTTTAATCGGTCGTCGTTTTGATGACAGTGAAGTACAACGTGATATTGGTATTATGCCATTTGGTATTGTTAAAGCTGACAATGGTGATGCTTGGGTTACAGCACGTGATAAAAACGTTGCTCCACCACAAGTATCAGCAGAAGTTTTAGCAAAAATGAAAAAAACCGCTGAAGACTTTTTAGGTGAAACAGTTTCTGAAGCAGTAATCACAGTTCCTGCATATTTTAACGATTCACAACGTCAAGCTACGAAAGATGCTGGTCGTATTGCGGGCTTAGATGTAAAACGTATCATCAACGAGCCAACGGCTGCTGCTCTTGCTTATGGCATGGACAAAAAACAAGGCGATAAAGTTGTTGCGGTTTATGACTTAGGTGGTGGTACTTTCGATATCTCAATTATTGAAATTGATGAAGTTGAAGGCGAGCACACGTTTGAAGTATTAGCAACTAACGGTGATACACACTTAGGTGGTGAAGATTTTGATAACCGCTTAATCAATTATCTAGTTGAAGAATTTAAGAAAGACCAAGGCATGGATTTAACTAAAGATCCATTAGCGATGCAACGTTTGAAAGAAGCGGCAGAAAAAGCGAAATGTGAACTTTCTTCTGCGCAACAAACTGATGTGAACTTACCTTACATCACCGCAGATGGTTCTGGTCCTAAGCACATGAACATTAAAGTGACACGTGCAAAATTAGAATCACTTGTAGAAGATATGGTTAAAGCAACTTTAGAACCATTAAAGCAAGCACTTAAAGATGCTGATTTATCAGTAAGTGATGTTAATGATGTAATCTTGGTTGGTGGTCAAACACGTATGCCAATGGTACAAAAAGCGGTAACAGAATTTTTTGGCAAAGAGCCTCGTAAAGATGTTAACCCAGATGAAGCAGTAGCTTCTGGTGCGGCAATTCAAGCAGGTGTTCTTTCTGGTGATGTGACTGACGTACTTCTTTTAGATGTAACGCCATTATCATTAGGGATTGAAACTATGGGTGGCGTGATGACGAAAGTTATCGATAAAAATACCACTATCCCAACTAAACAGTCACAAACGTTCTCAACGGCTGATGATAACCAAGCTGCGGTAACAGTACATGTTGTTCAAGGTGAGCGTAAGCAAGCATCTGCAAACAAATCACTTGGTCAGTTCAATTTAGAAGGTATTGATCCTGCACCTCGTGGTACGCCACAAATCGAAGTAACTTTCGATATTGATGCTGATGGTATCTTGCATGTTACTGCCAAAGATAAGAACACAGGTAAAGAGCAAAAAATTACCATTAAAGCTTCTTCTGGTTTATCGGACGATGAAGTAGAGCAAATGGTACGTGACGCTGAAGCAAATGCTGATGAAGATGCGAAGTTTGAAGAATTAGTTCAAGCACGTAACCAAGCTGATGGCATGATCCACGCAACTCGTACTCAAATTACTGAAGCGGGCGATGATTTACCTGCTGAAGATAAAGAGAAAATTGAAGCGGCTTTAGCTGAACTTGAAACAGCTTTAAAAGGTGATGATAAAGCTGAAATTGAAGCTAAATCTCAAGCAGTTATCGAAGCGTCAGCTAAGTTGATGGAAATTGCGCAAGCGAAAGCACAAGCACAAGGTGGCGCTGCTGAAGGTGCTGCACCTGAAGATAGTGCGGCTCCAGCTGATGACGTAGTTGACGCTGAGTTTGAAGAAGTAAAAGACGATAAATAATTATTTGTCTACGGATTAGCTTGATAGCTTCGTTAGAAGTACTCACCTAGTAAACTAGGCTCCGTGCTTCTGCCTCGCTTTCAAGCAATTCAACAACAACTAATTTATTTATTAGTTTGTTTCATATAGAAACATTAAAGCGTCGATCGATATCGGCGCTTTATTATGTTTTAGCTTTAGTTGTTAACATATTAATTTTATTGGTTATTTATCTAATGTTTACATAAGTTTTAAATAAATATTCCAAAAAAATAATTAATAAAATTGATATCAATAGATGTGAAGTAAAGAGAATTATGTCAAAACGCGATTATTATGAAACGCTTGGTGTTGCTAAAGACGCTGGCGAACGAGAAATTAAAAAAGCTTATAAACGTTTAGCGATGAAATATCATCCTGATCGAACTCAGGGTGATAAGTCGAAAGAAGAAACGTTTAAAGAAATTAAAGAAGCTTATGAAATTCTAAATGATGATCAAAAGCGTGCGGCATATGATCAATATGGTCATGCTGCCTTTGAACAAGGTGGTCACGGTGGTGGCGGATTTGGCGGTGGCCAAGACTTTGGCGATGCGTTTGGCGATATCTTTGGTGATATTTTTGGTGGTGGCCGCCGTGGTGGTGGGCAATCGCGCCAACGTCGTGGCAGTGATTTACGCTATAACCTTGAAATGACGTTAGAAGATGCCGTAAAAGGTAAATCGGTAGAAATTAAAGTACCTACTTATGTTAGTTGTGAGCCATGTGACGGCTCTGGTGCTAAAAAAGGAACCAGTGCTAAAACTTGTGCTACCTGTCATGGTCATGGGCAAGTACAAATGCGTCAAGGGTTATTTGCTGTTCAGCAAACTTGTCCAACTTGTTCTGGTAAAGGTAAAGTGATTAGTGACCCATGTACTTCGTGTCGTGGTCAAGGTCGTGTAGAAAAAACCAAAACACTTAATGCTAAAGTGCCAGCAGGTGTTGATACGGGTGATCGTATTCGTTTATCAGGCGAAGGTGAAGCGGGTGAGCATGGCGCTCCGGCAGGTGATTTATATGTGCAAGTTCACGTCAAAGATCATCCTATTTTTGTTCGCGAAGAAAACAATTTATTTTGTGAAGTACCGATCAGCTTTACAACTGCAGCATTAGGGGGAGAAATTGAAGTGCCTACCCTAGGTGGTAAAGTTAAGCTTAAAATACCGAAAGAAACACAAACCGGTAAAATGTTCCGCTTAAGAGGTAAAGGGGTTAAGTCTGTAAGAAGTCATGCAACTGGCGACTTGATGTGTAAAGCGGTCATTGAGACTCCTGTTAATCTCTCAGGCGATCAAGCTGATTTGTTACGCCAACTTGAAGAAAAAATGGGTAAAAATCAAACGAAACATAATCCAAAAGAAACGGGTTTTTTTGACAGTGTAAAAAACTTTTTTGATGATTTAAAAAGCTAAGTCATTTAGAAATAGTTCAAAAGTTTAAAGCCATAGAAAATTTATTTTCTATGGCTTTTTTCAATGTGTTTAATTGTTCTATACTCAATCTTGTATTGTTAATTATTTCCAAGTTAGCTGCGATTGCTTAGTGTTAATTTGGACAATTAATATAAATTAATAACCTCTAAGAAGTACTTTTCATGCCAAAAATAGTAATGATTTTCGTTGTTTTTATCTGTTCTTTTCAGTTGTCTGCCGAAGAGGTTGCTGAATTGCCGCCGTTAGACCCAAGTTATGTGGGCGAACATGGCATGGTACTGTTTACTAAATCATCAAGTATTTATGCTTCTCATCTTCCTTTGTATCACAAACCGCATAATGTGCAGCTAATTTATAAATTAGAGAATAAAAATCTAGCGCTTTTGCAAAGTGTAAGAGATGGCGGGTTAGTAACCATCAAACCAAAACCTTTTAATTTACAGCGTTTAATGCGCGGTGAAAAAATGATCATTAATGTTGATGTTTATTCGGGACATTTTGAGCGTGATGGCATGTTGGTTTATGAAAATATTCCATTGAGTTTTGCTAAACGTTTGTATGTTAGAGAAATGATTGAGTTAGAAGAGTCTTCACGTCAGCAAGCGTATGACGTGATTAACTTAAACAAAAATTACAAAATTTATGTGCATAAAATTCAAAAAGCACCGAGTTTTGATCATATTCTTTATATTGACGTGGAAGCTAGTTGTTTAGGGCGTTTTAATACCAGTTCTGCTGTGCCTAAAGAAAATGAATTGCTGTATAAGTTTGTTAATTGTGGAACCATGACGCCTTTATATTATGAAACTCAAGACTTTCGTGAAGATAAAATATAATTTACCTCGTTTTAATTAGGGCGTGTGATGCATCATTTTAATAAAGAGTAGTTTATATAAATTACGCATTAGGAATGACTGAGACCGTCTCAATACAAGCTATTTTAATGGTTATTCAACGTCTTAGAAAGCTACCGTTTAGCATCATAACCTGCATGTTTAGTCGTCTTTTTTTTATCTTAGTACTTAATAATTATTTCTTTCGGTTGAAGAATCTGGTATTTGTTCACTTAATAATAACAATAATTAGTTTCTGGAAGAATCCATGTCATTTAAATGGTTAGAAAATACCATTTCATCTATAGATAAATTTACCGACACTACTGGTAAACTCATTGCTTGGCTAACTTTTGCCATGGTCGTTGTTAGTTTTGCCATAGTTGTGCTGCGTTATGTATTCAACTTAGGTTGGGTAGCTATGCAAGAATCTGTGCTCTATTTCCATGGCATCGTCTTTATGCTTGGAGCAGCTTACACCTTAAAAGTTGATGGCCATGTCAGAGTGGATATTTTCTATCAACGATTTTCAAAAAAGCAACAAGCGATGGTAAACCTCTTTGGTGCTTTATTTCTACTTTTACCTGTGTGTATTACCATTTTTATTATTAGTTTCGATTATGTCGCTGTTTCTTGGGAAATCATGGAAAAGTCGAGTGAAGCGGGTGGCTTACCTTTAGTTTTTATTAATAAATCATTAATTTTATTATTTGTTATCAGTTTGCTTTTACAAGGCGTTGCTGAAATCGGGCGTAATCTTTTGATTATTACAAGCTATAACTTTGCTAAAACTGATTTAGAAGGAGGCATCTAATGGAATATATTGCCTTATTGATGTTTGTTGTTGTGTGTTTGGTACTCTTGTTGGGGTACCCTGTTGCACTATCATTAGCAGGAACCGCTTTACTTTTTGCAGGTTTAGGCAGTGTTTTTAATATTTTTGAAGCTTCTTTTTTAACAGCGTTACCAAGTCGAATTTATGGCGTAATGAACAATCAAACGTTATTAGCCGTGCCATTATTTGTTTTTATGGGGGCAATGCTAGAACGCTCTAAAATTGCCGAAAACTTACTCAATGCCATGTCTGTTTTGTTTGGTCGTTTTAATGGTGGTTTAGGTATTTCTGTTACGTTAGTGGGCATGTTATTAGCGGCAAGTACCGGTATTGTTGGTGCGACGGTTGTTACTATGGGGTTATTGTCATTACCGACGATGTTGAAGCGAGGTTACAATCCTCAATTTTCCACGGGGATCATTTGTGCCACGGGTACGCTAGGGCAGATTATTCCTCCCTCTATTGCTTTAGTGTTATTAGGAGATGTTTTATCTAGTGCTTATCAAAAAGCTCAACTCCAAATGGGGATATTTAGTCCCGAAACCGTTTCTGTGGGGGATTTATTTGCTGGGGCGGTTATTCCTGGATTAATTCTAGTGTTGTTATATATGTCTTACTGCATGGTTTATGCTTTCTTGAAACCTAATGAAGTGCCAAGCTTAACGCCTAGTGATATAAAAGAAATCCAAGGGGATAGATCGAAAACGTCCTTGATGTTATCTGCATTAGTGCCACCATTATTGTTAATGTTTGCTGTGCTTGGCTCTATATTATTAGGTTATGCTACACCTACCGAGGCAGCAGGTGTCGGTGCTATGGGCTCGTTAATCTTAGCACTATTTCAAAGGCAACTTTCTCGTGAAAACTTAACAGCAGTCATGCAAAGCACGGTTAAAATTACCTCTATGGTATTTTTAATCTTAATAGGTGCTAGTTTATTTTCATTAGTTTTTCGAGGTTTTGGAGGCGAGGAATTAGTACAAGGCTTCTTCGAAGGTATGCCAGGTGGCGTGGTAGGAGCAACCTTAATTGTCATGTTGGTCATTTTTCTTCTGGGGTTTATTTTAGACTTTATTGAAATTACTTTTGTTGTTGTGCCAATTGTCGCCCCAATTTTACTTGCAATGGGATTAGATCCGATTTGGCTAGGCATCATGATCGCCATTAATTTACAAACATCTTTTTTAACACCGCCATTTGGTTTTGCGTTATTTTATTTGCGCGGCGTTGCCGATAAAGCGGTGAAAACCTCGTCGATTTATCGAGGAGTCATTCCCTTTATTATCATGCAATTGTTGTTATTATTAGCGCTTGCCCAATGGCCTGAATTAATCACTTGGTTACCAAACGTTATTTATGGTTGATGAATCAATCATTTTATATGAATATTTGTCACAGCGTTTCAGGTAAAAATAATAAAAAAATTATGGATAAGTTATGAAAAAATTATTAATTAAATCATTCGCTTTAGTAGCGTTCTCTCTTTTTCTTACAGGATGTGGTGAAAAAGAAAACACTGCCTCTACAGTCGCTGAAAAAGCTAAAAGCTTTGAGTGGAAACTCGTGACTTCTTGGCCGAAAAATTTTCCAGGTTTAGGAATGGGGCCAGAAAAATTTGCTCAATATGTTGATGAAATGAGTGGCGGGCGTTTAACGGTAAAGGTTTATGGTTCGGGTGAATTAGTACCTGGTTTTGAAGTCTTTGATGCCGTATCACAAGGTACGGCGCAAATGGGACATAGTGGCGCTTATTATTGGAAAGGAAAAATGCCTGCAGCGCCTATATTTAGTGCCATTCCTTTTGGTATGACTGCAACAGAATTTAACGCTTGGTTGCATTACGGCGGCGGGTTGGTGCTTTGGCAGGAATTATATCAACCCTTTGGTGTAGTACCAATGGCCGGTGGTAATTCTGGCGCGCAATTTGCCGGTTGGTTTAAAAAAGAAATCAACTCTATTGAAGACTTGAAAGGCTTAAAGATGCGTATTCCTGGACTTGGCGGTGAAGTATTAAAGCGCGCAGGTGCAATACCAGTTACCTTAACGGGCGGTGAAATATTTTCTTCATTACAAAGTGGTGCTATTGATGCTTCTGAATGGGTTGGTCCTTATAATGATTTAGCATTTGGTTTTCATCAAGTGGCAGAGTATTACTATTCTTCAGTGTGGCATGAAACAGGCACTACATTGGAATTTCTTGTTAATGAAAAAGCGTTAAAGGCTTTACCTAAAGATTTACAGAAAATTGTCGAAATTGCTGCTCGTGCGGTAAATGAAGACATGCTTGATGAATATAATGCTAGAAATAACAATGCTCTAAAAGATCTTGTAGAAAAGCATCAAGTAAAGTTACGTCAGTTTCCACCTGAAGTGATGAAAGCTTTAAAAGGGTATAGTGAAGAGGTTATTGCAGAACAAGCACAAAATGATGAAAGTTTTGCTAAGATCTGGTCATCATATTCAGAATTTTTACAATCTATGCGTGAATATAACGATTTAACCTTGAAAGAATATTATAAAAATAGATAGTAACCCTTAAAAAAATAGCAGGTATTTCAAGTTTTTAGATAAAATACCTGCATTATCCTAACTGCTCGTACCTCTTATTTTTCTCAGCAGAGTAAACTATGCGGCAACTTTCGAGCAACTAGCCGAATTAATCGATTTACTAAGAAGGTTTTCTTATGGTTATCAAGCCAAAAATTCGTGGTTTTATTTGTACTAATGCACATCCAAAAGGATGTGAAGCTCATGTTAATGAGCAAATAGCTTATGTTAAAGCGCATGCTCAACCGGACACTAAACCTAAAAACGTATTAGTGATTGGTTCTTCAACAGGTTATGGCTTAGCGTCTCGTATTACTGCTGCTTTTGGTAGTAAAGCTAATACGTTAGGCATTTTCTTTGAAAAACCACCAACAGAAAAGAAAACAGCCAGTGCGGGTTGGTACAATACCTCAGCTTTTCAAAAAGCGGCGGATGCTGAAGGATTATGGTCTAAGAATATTAACGGTGATGCGTTTTCTCATGAAATTAAAGCGAAAGCGATTGAAACAATTAAAGCTGAATTAGGTGAAATTGATTTAGTAGTATATAGCTTAGCCTCTCCTCGACGTACTGATCCAGATACTGGTGAAGTGTACTCTTCAACGCTTAAGCCTATCGGACAAAGTGTTACCACTAAGAACTTAAACACTTCGAAGCGTATTATTGATTCGGTATCTGTTGAAGCAGCGAATGAAGCTGAAATTCAAGGGACCATTGATGTAATGGGTGGCGCTGATTGGGAGTTATGGATAAAAGCCTTAAATGAAGCGGGTGTTCTATCAAATAACTTTAAAAGTGTTGCTTATACTTATATTGGTAAAGAATTAACGTGGCCAATTTATGGTAAAGCGACGATTGGTAAAGCAAAAGAAGATTTAGATAGAGCTGCTGCAGCGATAAATGAATCTACGAAATCGCTTAATGGTGCTGCTCATGTCACGTCGTTAAATGCAGTTGTTACGCAAGCAAGTTCAGCTATTCCAATTATGCCATTATACATTTCTGCTATGTTCAAAGTGATGAAAGAAGACGGCACTTACGAAGGTTGTATCGAGCAGATTCAAAATTTATTTATTGAAAATATTTACAGTGATACGCCAAGACTTGATGATCAAAATAGGTACCGTCAAAACTATAAAGAACTAGAAGATAGTGTTCAGCAACGTGTCACTGACATTTGGAATAAAGTTGAAACAGAAACTATTGACGAATTAACTGATTATGTAAGTTATCACAACGAATTTATTCGTTTGTTTGGTTTCGGTATTGATAGTGTTGATTATGATATTGACGTAAATCCAGTAACCGAAATTAATCATTTATTGTAAGTGATTATTCACTGTAAACTAAAAAAAACCGACGTTTATCGTCGGTTTTTTTATGCTTGAAGTATGCAATATAAATAACCTTTCAATCACTGTTTTTATCATTATCAGCAGCTAATTACCTTATTTTAAAGGGTAATGATAATCAATCGTATTAAGCGTTATATTACAAGGTGTTAGTATTCTTGAGACAGGATAATTGACTAAAATTCTGATTAAAAATATATTTTTGTTGGTTTTGTGAGCAAAATCAAATTTATTCGTCTAAATTGTAATTTAAAGTAACGCAGAGGATAGAATCATTTAGAGCTTTTGTGTTAAAATCGCGCCAGAAATTTAAACTTAGAGCCGGTAGGTCTTATTTTTTAATTTTTACTATAAAAATAAGTAACTTACTGAAATACACTGAAATCGATCATTTACTTTACCTAATTGAATTATAAGTCTTTTGAGGTATAGCTTGTTTAGGTAAGTAAATAGTTGATTTTGATACTCCCATCAAAAGTAGTGCAAGTGTTTATGATTACAATAAAAAAAGGTCTGGATGTTCCTGTAGTTGGTTCTCCCCAGCAGGTAATCCATGATGGCAATGCCATCAAAACCGTTGCAACATTAGGTGAAGAGTTTGTGGGTATGCGACCAACCATGTTTGTTAAAGTGGATGATCGTGTTAAAAAAGGTCAAGTTCTTTTTGAAGATAAAAAGAATCCTGGCGTTAAATTCACAGCTCAAACAGCCGGTGTTGTTAAAGAAATCAATCGTGGTGAAAAACGTATTTTACAGTCTGTCGTTATTGAAGTTGACGGCGATGAACAAGAAACGTTTACTAGCTACCCAGCCACTGAACTAAATACATTAAAACGTGAAGATGTTGTCTCAAATCTTGTTGATTCAGGTTTGTGGACCGCAATTCGTACACGTCCATTTAGTAAAGTTCCTGCTATTGATTCATCACCAATCGCTATCTTTGTTAGCGCAATGGATACTAATCCGTTAGCAGCAAATCCAGAGGTGGTTATTAATGAACAAGCTGAAGCTTTCAAACAAGGTTTAACTGTACTTTCGCGTTTAACTGAAGGTGAAGTGTTTGTTAGTAAAGCACCTGGAGCTAATATTCCTGTAGCTGAAAATGTGAATGTTAACGAATTTGCCGGTAAACATCCTGCTGGTTTAGTAGGCACGCATATGCATTTTTTGAAGCCTGTTAGCGCTGAAAAATTTGCTTGGCATGTTGGTTATCAAGACGTTATCGCAATTGGTCAATTATTTACCACGGGTGAATTAAATTGCTCTCGTGTGATTGCCCTTGCGGGACCTGAAGTGAAGAACCCTCGTTTAATCCGTACTATCATTGGCGCGAATACTAATGATTTAGTGGCAGGTGAAATTAACGATGGAGAAACGCGTGTTGTATCTGGCTCTGTTTTGTTAGGAGCTACAGCACAAGGTGTTCATGCATACCTTGGTCGTTATCATGTACAACTTTCTGTATTGAAAGAAGGTCGTGAGAAAGAATTTATTGGTTATATGTACCCAGGGCCGAATAAATTCTCGGTGACTCGTGCATATATGTCTCACTTCTTTCCAAGTAAGTTATTTAATATGACAACAACGACTAATGGTAGTGCTCGTGCAATGGTACCAATTGGTAACTTTGAACGTGTTATGCCTTTAGATATTTTACCAACTATGTTGTTACGTGATTTAGCTGCTGGTGATACCGACAGTGCACAACAACTTGGTGCCTTAGAGCTAGACGAAGAAGATTTAGCGCTTTGTACATTTGTTTGCCCAGGCAAAACAGATTACGGCGTACTCCTTCGTGATTGCCTAACCACAATTGAGAAGGAAGGTTAGTCATGGGCTTGAAAAAGTTTATAGAAGATATTGAGCCGCATTTTGAAAAAGGCGGCAAACATGAAAAGTGGTTTGCTTTATATGAAGCGATAGCTACTGGTTTATTTACCCCTGGTTATGTTAACAAAGGTAAAACTCACGTTCGTGATAGTATTGATTTAAAACGTATCATGATCACGGTTTGGTTAGCGGTATTTCCTGCCATGTTTTTTGGTATGTACAATATTGGTTACCAAGCGACAGAAGCATTAGCTCTTAACTATGCATTGCCTGATACATGGCAAGTAGGCCTTTTTCATATGTTAGGTGGAACCCTAACGACTGATTCTGGCTGGTTTAGCATGATGTTCTACGGTGCTATGTTTTTCTTACCTATTTACGCAGTAACTTTTATTGTTGGTGGTTTTTGGGAAGTATTATTTGCGGCAGTTCGTAAACATGAAGTCAATGAAGGTTTCTTCGTTTCTTCTATACTTTTCGCACTAATTTTGCCGGCAAGTATTCCATTATGGCAAGTCGCTATTGGTATTACTTTTGGTATTGTTATCGCAAAAGAAATTTTTGGTGGTACAGGTAAAAACTTCTTAAACCCAGCTTTAGCGGGTCGTGCGTTTTTATTCTTTGCTTATCCGGCAGAAATTTCGGGTGACTCTGTTTGGGTAGCCGTTGATGGCTTCTCAGGTGCTACGGCATTAAGTGCTGCAAACCAAGGTTTGATTGATTACAGTATAAACGCTGATTGGTGGAATGCTTTTTGGGGATTCATGCCAGGATCTGTGGGTGAAGTATCTACAGCCGCTATCTTATTGGGTGGTGCGTATATCTTGTATAAAGGGATTGCCTCTTGGCGTATCGTATTAGGTGTGTTTGCCGGTATGGTCGTTACTTCATTTATTTTTAATGCTATTGGTAGTGACACTAATGCTATGTTTGCTATGCCTTGGTATTGGCATCTAGTGGTTGGTGGTTTCGCCTTTGGTATGATGTTTATGGCAACGGACCCAGTATCAGCCTCATTTACTAACACAGGTAAATATTGGTTTGGTGCGTTAGTAGGAATTATGGTGGTATTAGTTCGAGTTGTGAATCCTGCTTTCCCAGAAGGTATGATGTTAGCGATATTGTTTGCTAACTTATTTGCACCGTTGTTCGACTACTTTGTTGTTCAAGGTAACATCAAAAGGAGGCTTGCGCGTAATGTCTAGTTCTAAAGAAACCTTTGGCAGAACGGTTGGTTTTGTCTTTGTTGTTTGTCTTGTTTGTGCATTATTAGTATCGTTTTCGGCGGTACAATTAAAGCCACTACAAACAGCAAATAAGTTGCTTGATAAGCAAACTAAAATTTTAGAAGCCTCTAATTTATTAGATTTTGCCGGTGATGATATTGTTGCTACGTATAATCGTTTTGTTGAAGCAAAAATGATTGACCTTGATACAGGTGCATATATTGAAGATGCATCTCAACAAGAAATCGATATGTTCGATGAACGTCGTAATGCACGTGATGCCGAAAAATCAAGTAAACCTGAAAACGATTTAGCAGGCATAAACCGTCGCTCAAATACTGCCGTTATTTATTTAGTACGTAATGGTGGTGGCGAAGTTGAAACGGTGGTACTTCCTATTGTTGGCTCTGGCCTTTGGGATTTAATGTATGGCTTTGTAGGACTTAAAGCTGATTTAAATACCGTGAAAAGTGTTATTTATTCTGATCATAAGGAAACTCCGGGCTTAGGGGCTGAAGTATTAAACCCTGCTTGGAAAGCTTTATGGCCAGGTAAGAAAATTTTTAACGATGCCGGTGATGTGAAAGTGCAACTTGTTAAAGGTGGCGCTAAAGAAAATGATATTCATGGTGTTGATGCACTTTCTGGTGCTACGTTAACCAGTAACGGTGTAACACACACATTACAGTTTTGGTTTGGTAAAGAAGGCTATGGTCCTTTTATTGCTAAAAATCGTGGAGGACTTAAATAATGTCTTCAGATACTAAAAAAGTATTAACGAGTCCTATTGTTGATAACAACCCTATTGCGTTACAAGTACTAGGTATTTGTTCAGCATTAGCGGTAACAAGCTCTATGGCGAATGCTTTAGTAATGACGTTAGCAGTAGTCGTTGTAACAGCATTTTCTAACTTGTTTATTTCAATGATCCGCAACATGATCCCATCAAGTGTACGTATCATCGTACAGATGGCAATTATTGCTTCATTGGTAATTGTGGTTGATCAGGTGCTAAAAGCCTTTTCATATCAACTATCGAAAGAACTTTCGGTTTTTGTTGGTTTGATCATCACTAACTGTATTGTTATGGGGCGTGCAGAAGCTTTTGCGATGAAAGAAAAGCCGGTTGTAAGCTTTATGGACGGTATTGGTAACGGTTTAGGCTATGGTTTTATCTTATTGACGGTTGCATTCTTCCGTGAATTATTTGGTTTTGGTAAGTTATTTGGTATTGAAATTCTGCCATTGATTCAAAATGGTGGTTGGTATCAAGCGAATGGCTTATTAGTGTTACCATTTAGTTCATTCTTCATCATTGGTTTAATCATTTGGGCAATTCGCCAATGGAAACCAGCACAAGTTGAGAAGGATTAAAGCAAATGGAACATTATTTAAGTTTATTAGTAAAAACCATTTTTATTGAAAATATAGCTTTAACATTCTTTTTAGGAATGTGTACTTTCTTAGCGGTTTCTAAGAAAGTTAGTACGGCAATTGGTCTAGGTGTCGCAGTCGTAGTGGTTTTAGGTATTGCGGTTCCTGCAAACCAAATTATTTATCAAGCGATATTAGCACCTGGTGCATTAGATAGTTTAATGGGAATTACTGACCCAGCGAAATCTATCGACTTAAGCTTTTTATCTTTTATCACCTTCATCGGTGTAATTGCAGCTTTAGTTCAAATCCTTGAAATGGTTCTTGATAAGTATTTTCCAGCACTTTATCAAGCATTAGGTATCTTTTTACCGTTAATAACAGTGAACTGTGCGATTTTTGGTGCCGTATCTTTTATGGTTGCGAAAAATTTAACTTTAGGTGAGTCTGTTGTTTACGGTATTGGTTCTGGTATTGGTTGGGCATTAGCAATTGTTTTACTTGCTGGTATCCGCGAAAAGATGAAATATTCTGATGTACCAGATGGCCTGAAAGGTTTAGGGATTACGTTTATTACTGCAGGATTGATGGCATTTGGCTTTCTTTCTTTCGGTGGTATCTCGTTATAATAAGATTAATGCAGAAGGTGTGCGCTACTCATTGAGTAGAGCGCCTTCTCCTAGAAAAGTGTAAGGAAAAGTCGATGGAAATTATTCTCGGCGTAGGCATGTTCACTGCAATCGTTATAGCTTTGGTACTAGTGATCTTATTTGCTAAATCAAAGTTGGTTGCCGAAGGTGACGTAACTATTTCAATCAACGGCGATGCTGATAAATCAGTAACAACCGCTGCGGGTGGAAAATTATTAGGCGCACTTGCTGAACAAGGGATTTTTATTCCTTCAGCATGTGGCGGTGGCGGTACTTGTGGTCAGTGTCGTGTTGAAGTGCATTCAGGTGGTGGTGATATTTTACCAACTGAATTAGGTCATATTACGAAACGTGAAGCGAAAGAAGGTTGTCGTTTAGCGTGTCAGGTGGCTGTTAAACAAAATATGGAAATTGAAGTTGAAGATGAAATCTTCGGTGTTCAACAATGGGAATGTGAAGTTATCTCTAATGATAACAAAGCGACTTTCATTAAAGAGCTTAAACTTAAAATTCCAAACGGTGAATCAGTACCATTTAAAGCCGGTGGTTATATTCAAATTGAAGCGCCTGCGCATCATGTAAAATATAGCGATTTTGATATTGACGAACAATATCGTGGTGACTGGAATCACTTTGGTTTCTTTGATGTTGAATCAAAAGTTGATACCGATACGTTACGTGCATATTCAATGGCAAACTACCCAGAAGAAGAAGGCATTATCATGCTGAATGTGCGTATTGCTACGCCACCTCCTGGAAAGTTACATTTACCTGCAGGTAAAATGTCATCATATATCTTCAGTCTTAAGCCTGGCGATAAAGTGACTATTTCAGGTCCATTTGGTGAATTTTTCGCGAAAGAAACTGACAATGAAATGGTATTTATTGGTGGTGGTGCTGGTATGGCGCCAATGCGTTCTCATATTTTCGACCAATTAAAACGTCTTAAATCTAAACGTAAAATGAGCTTCTGGTATGGTGCACGTTCACTTCGTGAAATGTTCTATGAAGATGACTATAACGGTCTTGCGGCTGATAATGAGAACTTCGAATGGCATGTTGCGTTATCTGATCCTCAACCAGAAGATAACTGGGATGGCTTAACAGGTTTTATTCATAACGTACTACATGAGCAATACTTAAAAGATCATGAAGCACCAGAAGATTGTGAATACTACATGTGTGGTCCACCAATGATGAATGCTGCGGTTATTCATATGCTGAAAGACTTAGGTGTCGAAGATGAAAATATCATGTTGGATGATTTCGGCGGATAACAACTAATTTTGATGGCCTTTTGGCTTTTACTCTTCGTTAGAAGTGCTCACCTAGTAAACTAGGCTCCGCGCTTCTTCCTTGATTAATAACCAAAATTCGAATCAAAACTTAGCCGTTATAATTAATACTAGAAAGGTGACTGAGGTCACCTTTTTCTTTAGATGAAGATAGTTTAGTAAATATTATTTATATAAGAAGCTTTAACTATTAAGTAAAAAAAGCTGTTTACATAAATAATATATTTGATGGGTTTTAAAATGAATAAATTGAAATCAATTTTTGTCTTAACATTACTGATAGCGTTAAGCGGGTGTTTTCCTAGTAACGATTTGGAAAAGCAAGAAGTACTTTTGCAAGGTAAAACAATGGGGACCACCTATAATATCAAAGTGGTTGTCGGTAGCGAATCTCAAGTAGATATGAAGCAAATGCATCAAGGTATTGATGATTTATTAGTACAATTAAACCAAGAGATGTCGACATATATTAAAGACTCTGAATTATCGCTATTTAATCAGTCAAAGGATCTATCACCAGTTAAAGTTTCAGCAGGATTAGATAGAGTTATAACTGAAGCGATTCGTTTAGGGCAGTTAAGTGAAGGAAAACTTGATATTACTGTGGGGCCTTTAGTGAATTTATGGGGGTTTGGCCCAGATTTTCGCCCTGAAACTAGCCCTTCTGAACAGTTACTTGAATCGACTCGCCAACGTGTTGGTTTAGATAAACTCGTCTTAAAAAATGGCACGTTAAATAAATTAATCCCTGATTTATACGTTGATTTATCAACCATTGCCAAAGGGTATGGCGTTGATATTGTTGCTGAGTATATCGAACAGCAAGGTATTGAAAATTATTTGGTGGAAATAGGCGGTGAAATGCGCCTAAAAGGTTTTAAGCATACCGGTGAACTCTGGCATGTTGCGATAGAAAAACCTGTGACAACTGAACGAGCTGTGCAGCAAGTCATTGTTCCTAAAGACAATGCCGTTGCAACTTCTGGAGACTATCGCAACTATTATGAAGTAGACGGTCAACGTTTTTCTCATATTATTGATCCCGCTACAGGCAAGCCAATTAATCACAAGTTAGTATCGGTAACGGTTATTCATCCATCATCGATGACTGCCGACGGCTTATCTACGGCTATGATGGTTATGGGTGAAGAAAAAGCGTTAGCTTTTGCAGAGCAAAATAATTTGGCTGCGTATTTTATCGTTAAAACGGACAATGGCTTTGTTGAGCAAAGCACGGTAAAATTTATCCCGTATCTAAAATAAAAAATTAGTAGAAGGTAAACAAAATACTAGTTTTAGACCGAGCTTTAGTTTTTTATTCGTTAATTGTTGAGTAATTTCATTATGATGATTTTTTTAGTGACCTTAGGTTTTTTTCTTATAATTGCTGCTGGAATGGCGGTCGGGTATATCTTTCAACAAAAAACGTTAGCAGGAAGTTGTGGAGGATTAGGCTCTGTTGGTATTGAAAAAGCTTGTAACTGTGATAGTCCTTGTGAAAAACGCCAAGAACGTGAACGTATCGCTGCTCAAGAGCGTGATAAAAGCTGTTCAATCAATATTAAAAATATCTAGTAATTTCCTAACACCTTCTTGTTTAAAGCTACCTTTTGGTAGCTTTTTTAGTTTTAACGGCAAGATTTCAACTTGATGTTAAGGTAAAACCAATTATACTGTTTATATTTACAGTGTTTCTGGTTTTTTGTGATGAAGCAAAGAAAAATAATACATGTTGATATAAAGGTAATATCCTAAAAACTTCCTTACTTTTTAAAATTATTTTTTAAATAAGTTTAAGAAAAAAAATAATTTACTATGATGTCTAAATACAAACTACTGTATTTTTGATCATAGGTGCTAAATGGCTAAGAAGAGAAAAGGAAAGTTAAAGATAAAGTTGTCTAAACCAGATAACTCTAATGTTGTACTGATAACTGAGAATTCACTTCCAGCATATCATCATTTTATAGACTCCCCAGATCACAAGTTTCGTTTGTTTTTTGAATACCCTAAATCTATTGATGAGGTTATAGACGAACTTAGACCTAATAAAAAATTTCTGCGTAAAAAAAGTAATCATAACCCATTTTTGTTAATGCAAGACGGTAAAAATCTTGTTAGTGACGACATAGCTAGAACGTTCTCTCGTCTATTGATGAGAAAAGTAATGAATGGATATGCAACAAATCCAGTTCGCCCTGGGGATAAAGAGCATTCTGCAATTAAGAGTTTTTTTAGTTATTTGGCATCACTAGAAACTTCACCTCAAAAGTTTGAAGAAATTACCATTATTCATTTATCTGGTTGGCTATCACAAGTATCTAAAGGATCTAGTGCCACACTTAAAAAAGCTTTAACTAGCCTTTTGGATCTGCACCCTATGTCTAATGCCTTAGATATGACTGATCTCCGTTGTTCACATGATATAAAAGAATCTAAAGCGCTTGAAGAAGTAGATTTTGATGAGATTGTTAAAGAGTCTGATTATAGTGAAAAAGTTCACTTTCAATTTTTAGCTTTTATCTATTATGAAATCGAATTGGCTGAGGAAAGGCTTAAAAACCTACAAGAAGCATCGGTAGATATTCTAAGGGACGATTATATTCCTTTAAGCGAACTCGTTAAGAAAAATCCAACCATAGAACGATTACTAAATAGTGGGGAAGAAGGTTTTAAGCAGATTTTCTACCATTATTATCTGTTTATTAATGATGAAGTTAATGGCATTAGAAAGTTCGAACACGAGCCTAATTATCATTGGTTTAATACCAGACTTTCTGAAATTTCAAAAAGCTTAAATAAAGATAGTGATAACCCAAAAGATAAAATTGAAAACTTCAGAGCGTTCTGTATTTCGTCTCAACCGGATAATTGGTCGGTTACTCCTACGAGTGAGCAATCACCACTATTTAGCTATTTATCTTTATCTTCAAAGCATCATGAATTGGCTATTTTACTTTATGCGCTTATTACACTTGGAATAAATAAAGAAGTGGCCCTGTCTTGGAAATGGGAAGTTAATGGGCGGCCTTGGTACGAAAATTATGATGTTGATTTAGGGATAAATCATAATTCTCCCCCTCGCGATAAGAAAATTGTGTTGAAAGGAATAAAAAGCAAAGGAGGTAAGCAAACACCAGTTCTAAAGAGTATTTCTGTTAATAGCCCACTTTATGGTTACTTAAAGTTCCTAGATAAAACTCGACCTGAGGGCAGAGAGTATATTTTCAAATTTGGTAGTACAGGTGGAATATTTGCTGCTTTTTGTAAGCATTACCCAATTATTGATGATGATGACAAAAGGTTAAGTAGTATTGAGACAAGAAAGTTTAGAAAAAGCTACATTGGCTATAAAACTTTGAAACTACTTAAAGGTGTAAAAAGTGCAGATGATCTAGTTAACAACTTACGTGAAGCACTTAATCACAAAAGTTTCGACACAACCTTCTCCAGTTATATCATGAAATCAGGCATGGCTCGGATGGTAGTTGATAGTGCTATCGTTGCTTTAACAACAGAAATGTTAGAAGAAGCTATGACTTTTAAAGGAAAAATAAAAGAAGATAGCGAGCGTTCAGAGGAAAACATTCCTGTATTTCTTTGTGACTGTAGTGACCCTTCAAACCCAAGTCATGGCCTACCTATTGCTGAAAAGTGCTTAAAATATGATATGTGCCTAGGTTGTGAGCGTAGTGAAGTATATTCAGAGCATTTACCCGCTATTTGTTATCGAATAATGGAGTATGAGGAGAAAGAAGATGTAACTCCCGAAGTCTTTAATATTACATTAGTTGATAAACTGACTATTGCTCGTGATGTTGTTGAGAAATTTAAAAATAATCACTCAAAAGGTATGGAAACAGTCGAGGAAGCTTACGTAATAGCAACGGCTGCTATGAACAGTGGTGAAAGACTTTTACCACCTATTTTGAGCTTTGGGGGATAAATGATGATTGAAGAAAATAAAGTATTAGAAATCACAACACAAGCTGATTCTGCATTCACTAAAGGAAAAGAAATGTGGACTTGTTTAGATTCTTTATCAGATCATTATAAAGATAAAAATATGGATAAAATATCACCAGTATCAACTTTTCACTCCGGCAGGTGGGACGGTCATGGTGGAGCTAATATGAATTTTGTTTGGCACCAATGGCTGCCTGAGTCAAAACATTACCCTCTACTCTTAGTTTGCAAAGTAATGGCTTACTTTGAGGTAACAAACCAGAACAAAAAAATTTCAACAGTATTAAACAATATTCGAGAATTCATCTCTTTTTTTAAAGAGATGTTTGAATCGAAATCTATTCTTGTTGCTGAGTATAACCAACCTTTCCAAAACCTGTCATACCTTACGAAAAGTGATGTTATCCATCAATGTCAGCTTCAGTTTGCCAGTACATCAACATTACACCCAGCGCCTTTAATAGGGCTAAATTACCTAGCTTTATGTAAATTGAGCAACTTTCCTAATGCAGAGTTTTTAATTTCAGGCAGCAAAACCTCGATGCCTTGGGGTAATGAGCCTATATCCCAATGGGCTATAGATATATGTTCTTCTTTAGAACAAGAGAATTCAGATGGGTTTTTTTTTGATTCAAACAATGATGGAGTAAAATCATACTCTCCTTTGAAAATGGAGGTTGTGGATGCAATAGTTCAAAAGGCTATGCTTTTTATTGATGAGCATATAGGACTAATTAATGATGTTTTTGATGAAATAGACAAATTTTCAGAGTTAAATAATATTAGTCATCAAGATGGGAAAGGAAGAATACATGAAAAGGTAAGGCGAGATATTGAGGATAAATATGGAGAGCAGCTCAATTTAATCGTTCCTTTATTTTATAGCAGGGATAATGAAGATAATGCTTTATCAACAAGATGGTTTGATGAATTTGAACAGTTGATTCAAGGAGCAGTAGCATGGTTAATCCTTTTAACTACGGGCTTGCGTAATGTAGACATGCGTAACTTAGTGAAAGGCTGTTGCCAACAAAGTAAACGATTTGATCTGCTTTATTATCTGATAACAGACATAAAAAAAACAAATTTAAAAAATTATGTTATTCCAGTACCTCCACTTATTAAAAAAGCAGTAGATTTAGCCACTAGTGCCAAGATAGATAGAACTGGCCATATGCTATTAAACCAAAGGATGGCATCTTCCACTGATAATACTTCTTCAGACAAAAAGAAAATAGGTAGCTGTAAAGGCTTCAACAACTTAATTCAAAACTTTGCTAAACACTTTGATATTCAATTGGAAACAATCAGTGAAGATGACGATGATGAAGCCACAGCTCATTGTGTTAGAGCAACACTAGCTGGCTATATTGGCTCAAAAAGTCATGCTGCAATAATATTATTAAAAAGACTGTTTGGGCATAGCAATAATTTGATGCCAGATGCTTACCTTTGTAATAACCCCATTATTGTAAGGGATAGAAGAAAAAGAATTCTCAGTGCACAGAAAGAGCAAGCATCAATAATGGCTAAAAACCTAGTTAGAGCTACTGTTTCTGGCGTTAAAGGAAATCAGTTACTTGATGGGGTTGAGCATATAAAGCAGGAGCTAAAAAACGAATTGAAGAATGAATCACTTACAGAAATGGACTTTCATGTTTGTCTTGAAGAAAGAATCAAAGAAATATTATTGATGAGGATATTGGGTGAAGATATTTATGCTTTACATACCCCTGTTGGTGTTATTTGTATGAGAAGCCAAAGCGATAGTACTGATTCTCCATGTGCTAAACGAGGTAACCATGAGCGGAGAAAGGTATTAAATATTAGTAAAGATGTAACTGATGTTTTAGCAACATTACCAAATCCAGCGCATTGTATTGGTAAAGACTGTTCGGACGCTTTGCTTGGTAGAGATTGGTCACGGGATATCCTTTATTCTTTTGACTATTATATCAAACTACTAAAAGGGCAAGGACATGAAAATGTTGATATAGAAAACTTAGCTAAACAAGTTGTAAAAATATATGCACCAGTACTAAAAGATCTTTACATAGATGAACGTGAGGAGGCTTATTTTGACTAATGGTACAATTAAGCCTGTTAAAACAGCCGAACAGACTAAAAAAAGAAGCCATAGTGAGCGATTAGCTGACTTGAGGGTTTCGTTTGAAAAGTGCAAAGCACGAGCTAACGCGACTGGAAGTATTAATGAATGTAGTCTTGAGAAAGTTAGAAAACAAGTAAATGTATCTGACAGCTATTTTTACGGTAAAGACCGTGTAGATCAAGCCATTCATGCTAGATATCAAAAAATCCGAGAGGATGTAGATGAATTTAAGAAAACCTTTAAAGGAACTGATGGAATAAAAGAGCAGACTGCTTTAGGTGAAGCTATTTTAGAGCGTAATAATTTTGAAAAAGAGCGTGATGAAGCACACTTTCTAACAGCTAAAATCACAGAAAAGAATAAAAAGCTTATTGATGACTTAAACAACTATAGGAGGCAAAAAGAAGAAACTGAAAATAATGCTATCGCCATTGCAGCTTCACAGGTCAATAGCAACACATCTCGATCAAATGTTGTTAGTTTTAATGAACCTAAAATTATCTCCCCAGATGACTTCTTAGTTGATAAAGATAATAACTACGATTACTCAAATCAGACAAAAATTGATAATGCATGGCGCTCAGCGAAACATAAATTAAAAGAAAGCATACTTAATACTCGAATTTCGATGAGAATCTATATGCTTATTGGCGTTCAAAATTCAGGTAAAACAGAATGGCGAGAGAATAGAAACAATTTTTTCTTAGATAGACAACCAATTGTAATTGATGCCACTAATTTGACTGTCGCTAAAAGATCAGAGTTTTTTCTGGAAATTATGAAAGTTCAGTCTGAATCAAAAAAAGATATTAAAGTTTGTGCTGTATTTTTCGATGTGCCCCTGTTGCAGTTAATTCAACGAAATAAAGAACGACCAGCCACTAAAAGGTTACCAGACCAGTTGATTACTGATAATTATAACCGTATAGAGTCACCAACAACCTCTGAACTGTTTGATGAAATCATCATAGTGAGGCAGTAATTATGACTATTAAAACTTTAAGCAAAGAAGTACTTATTGAAAAGTTTAATCGCGAAGAAATATCAAAAGCTGATCTTGGTAAACTCAGACGAATCTGCCTGAAAGAAACTCTTGATAAAATTCTACAATGTAACAGCGATGATATTGCTGGTTACCTTAGTTTAAACAAATCAAAAATAGATAGAGCAAAACTAGCTAAGTTAATGGGCTATGGGACTACTACAGATAGCTTAAGGCAAACATATAAAGATGAAATTGAAGAAGTTGAAAGTGTATTAAGAAATCGAGGGGTTATTACTGGCGTTGTAAAATCTAATAAAGAAGTACATAGCGAAAATATCGAAGGTTTTACTACTTTTATTCAAGCTAGATTAGAAATGAATAAACCAGCATATTTTTGGCCTGTAAATAACAACGGTAGGTTATTCCAAAGAGTAATCTGGGCAATGTGTTTAGACCAACCAATTGAACAAATAAAGTCAGCTCCAAACTTTTTCTATGATGAACCTATACGCGCACTAATTGCAGATATAGATGCTAAATTAGCTTGTGGCGAGTTATTAAAAACATTGGATTATGCTTCAGAATCTGCTTTAGATGAAATGAGTGATTGCATGACTTCTTCGGCATTAAGAGCCGCAAGGCAACAGATTAAAAAGTTACAAGAACAAAAAGCAGCGTTACGAGAGGAGAACAAAAAGTTAGAAAAAGAAAATGACAAATTAGAAGAAGGTAAAGTTGAACTTGAGAATGAATTAAACCTGTATAAGCAAAAAGGCAAAAGCTTAAGTTCACTAAACAAAAAGTCAGATATCAAACTTCAGAGTGTACGTTGAAATGTTGGAACGTATAGAGGTTGGCACTGTAACTAGCTTTGTATATAAATCTGATTCACTCCAAGTTTATAACCTAAAAACTGAAAATAAAACAATTAAAGTACGTTCAAATAATGTTCTACCTTTTGTAATGAAAGGCGATCATATTAAAATAAAAGGTAGCCTTGTTTTTGATGAACGTTATGGAGAACAACTCCATGTTTCTGAGTTGTCTTATGTCTCACTTACCATTAGCTTAATTTATGATTTTATTATGCAAGGAACAGGTATAGGAAAAGCAATTGCTTCACGTATCATAGCGGCCTTTCCAGATAATTTAATTGAAGTCCTTGAAAGGAAAGATGTTAATGCATTAACTAGCATAGAGCGTATAACAAGAGCGACAGCGCTTGTTGTGATAAATCAATGGCATGCACATGCCGGAAAAGTGGCTCTAATTCCTTTTGTCGAGTCCGTCTTGGAAAACGCCCCTGTAGCTCAACGAAATAGAATTAAATCATCAGTGAAAAAAAGTTATGAGTTCTATAAAGGGAACACTGTTGAAAAATTAAAAGAAGATCCGTACCGATTATGGAGTTTTTGTTCATTCAAGGATACAGATGCTTTCGCAAAAGCTATGGGAATAGCTAGTAATGATAATAGACGGCTAATCTGTGCTGTAGAAGATGTTGTTTATCAAAAACTTTCTGAGGGACATACTCAGGTGTACCCTCTACAGTTTTTAGACGAACTAGAAAAATGTGTTGGTGCTGATAATGTTATTAAGGCGATTGTTGCTGCTAATTATTCATCAAAACATAACCATCCTAGACTAATAATTCGGAATCAAGAACATCTAAACCCAGTTCAGAGTCAATTTACTCGCGAAGGCTTCAACCTGGCTGCACAACATGAACATCCTGATTTCATCAAATTATATAATCAGGCTTATGCTTTGCCTGGTACGGCTGAAATTGAAAGGTATGTAGAAGAGCAGTTAACATACCGAATAGAACAAAAAATAAAGAATATACCAGTATTAGAAAGTGATATTTCATCATATAAACTTCCAAGTGGTCACAAACTAAATAACAAACAAAAGTTAGCCGTTGAAACTATCTTGTCTAATAGCGTCTCTTTAGTATGCGGTGGCGGTGGCACAGGGAAGACATCCGTGCTCATCGCAGCGAATGAATTAATCAAAAGAGCAGGTCATCATGTATTACAAGTAGCCATAGCAGGAAAGGCTGCTCAAAGACTTATACAACAAACTGATGATGACGCACTAACTATCTCAAGTTTATTAAGCAAAATTAAAGCTGATAAGAGTTTTCTAAATAGCCTAGAGCTACCCGTTTTTCATATTGATGAAGCTAGCATGGTAGATCTTTTAACAATGTTTAAAGTACTTAAAGCATTTGAAGGTAAAGCTATTAGGCTTGTTTTTATAGGTGATTGGGCACAATTACCACCAATAGGACCGGGATTAGTATTCCATCGTTTAATGCAGTGCCAGAGTCTTTCTAAAGTTGAGCTTAATGAAAACTATAGGAATAACAGTGGTGTTATTGATGCTGCTGATAAAGTGAAGCTTGGTAAAATTATAACAGCCAACGATGAAGTTGAAATTATTGAATATGATGAAAATATAGAACTGAATGAGATACTTCTGACTAAATATAATGAAGCTGAAAGCTATGGCTCTGTGCATATTATTGCAGCAACCAAAAAAATGGTGTCAGAGTCGAACCAAATATTACACAAAGAATTACGGAAAAATGACAAATACATAAAAGCTGTGCCTGAGTTTAGACTTAATGACAGCGTAATATACAAGAAGAACAATAAGCAGTTAGGTTTAGTTAACGGAAGTACAGGAATAATAGTCTCAGACGGAAATGATGGTGATATCGACTTGGTTGTTGATTTTGATATTGAGGGTAAAACCGCATTAAGATTTGATCAGGTAAAAAATACCTTTAGAGGAGATTATATTTTACAGCATGCTTATGGTCTGACATGTCATGCCGCGCAAGGAAGTGAATTTGATGTAGTAATAATCATCCTTCAACCATCTGAATACCTTGAAAGAAGCTGGTTATATACAGCGATAACACGTGCTAAAAAAAGAGTTGTCATTCTTACAAAAACAGATCTAATTCAACAAATAATAGATAGAGGATTTGCATTTGAAGAAATAAATGCCGGATTATATTTATGATCGAAACGAATATTATTCCAGTATTTAACTCCTTCTCTATGGGTACTGTTTTTATATACAGCCACATGTTCAAGTGATAAACTCAAATTAATATGATATTGAACCTAATTTAAACTGTAGCGGCAAGGTAAATGGTTGAGGAAGATCACCGACAAAAGAAGCTCATTCATGTAGATATGGATGCTTTCTATGTAAGCGTTGAAATTCGTGATAACCCCGAATTGAAAGGCTTACCTGTTGCTGTTGGCGGAAAATCTGATCGCAGAGGAGTTATAGCTACATGTAATTATGAAGCCAGAAAATTTGGTGTTCGTTCTGCTATGGCCACAGCAAATGCTCTTCGAGAATGCCCTCATTTAGTTATTGTGCCTGGTCGAATGAATGTTTATAAGGAAGTTAGCCAACAAATCAGAGAAATCTTTGAGCGCTATACAGATTTAATTGAGCCACTCTCATTAGATGAAGCTTATTTGGACGTTACTGAGTGTGATATTTTACATGGCTCTGCAACGTTAATTGCCCAAGAAATTCGTCAAGAAATATTCAATAAAACAGGTTTAACTGCTTCTGCTGGAGTTGCCCCCGTTAAATTTCTGGCTAAAGTAGCAAGTGATGAAAACAAACCTAATGGTCAATTTGTTATTACACCAGATGATGTTATTCCGTTTATTGAAAAAATGTCATTAAAAAAGATATCAGGTGTAGGTAAAGTTACGTTGAAAAAACTCAACGATATTGGTTTGTATACGGGTCAAGATATCAGAAATTCAAACGAGATGCTTTTGGTAAATAATTTAGGGAATTATGGTCATGTACTTTGGAAACGCTGCCAAGGTATTGATGAAAGAAATGTAGAAACCACAAGAGTTAGAAAATCAGTAGGCGTTGAAAGAACATTCAGTGAAGATATTAGTGAATATGCAGATCTTAAAGCGTTGATGATTGAAAAGTTAATTCCAGAATTGATGGCTCGCTCTAAAAAACACTTAGAAACAAGAACCATTTCTAAGCTAGGTGTGAAAGTTAAATTTAATGATTTTGTTCAGACAACGAAGGAGCTTAAACATAGCTCAATGGATGAAGGAATTTTTGACGCTCTATTAGACGAAGCTGTACATCGTGGCCAAGGTAAAGCAATTAGATTGTTAGGCGTTCATATCGGATTAAATGAAACTAGCGATGACTCAGTTGATCAATTAGAACTATTTTAATGGCACTCTCAAAAATAGATTTAGGTTTCGCGCAGCGGGTTCTGAATTATTTTTGTGAGTTAGTAAGCGCAGCGCGGTAGACACAATAATCTTCAAGCCAGTAAAGTTATTATTATTATGCTGGCATTTCCTCGAAATTAATTATCTCCTGACTGTATTTTCCAAAAATATCTGTCATCGCTTCATAAGATTCTGTCAGAACGTTATTTGTAAAATTACCCTTAATTGAAAGTACTAATTCTTCAATGTTACTTTCCTCTGAAGAACCTTCATCTTCGACTATATCATCCTTTCTAGTTGATTCATTTTTCAAGTTTTCAATTTTTTCAAACGACACAATGTTTGCGTGCTTTGGAATGTCTTCACTTATCCTATAAGCATACTCAACTAGTTTAGTTTCAGCAGGCATGAATAGCGCAGCTTCTTGGTTTTTCGTATGTGTTACACGTAATATACGGCCTAGTATTTGGCGGTAATGAAGCTCAGTTTTTATATTGGTTAAATGGCAACAGACCTGCAAGCGTGGAATATTAGTGCCTTCACTGATCATTCCTATACTAACAATCCATTTGTTTGAACCATTTTTATACTGCCTAATTTTCTCTGTAGGAGAGTCTTCTTTATAGCTAACAATGACAGCAGACTCATTCAACGTTTGCTCAATTATTTCAACAATTTTTAAAGCATGCTCAACAGAGGAAGCGACAATTAAACCACCCGCATTTGAATTACTTTGGCGAATTAAATTCAATTCTTTATCTGCTCGTTTTATTAGGCTTACAATAATATTTTCATTATGTATAAGTGCTTTATACGAAAATGATGAGCCTGATAATAGCTCATCAAAACTATTGTATGACTTTGTGGTATTTGAAGATCTCAGTGTTATTTCATCATTATCAATAGCAATGATCTTGGGCATTCGACAGACATTATCATTTATCGCATCAGATAAACCATAAACATAGTCACATTTTATCTGACCTTTAGTTGTAGAGTATTTAGATAAAGAAATAGGCGCAGCATCTGATCTCCATGGTGTCCCACTTAAAGCCAATGTATAAGTGGCTTTAGATTGAATTTTGTTAATAATTTGTTTGCCCCATTCATTCGAATTTTCATCATGAGTTCCGCTGCAATGGTGAATTTCATCGAAGACAGCAAGAACTTTTAATTTCTCGAATAATGCCCAAAAATTTTCATCAAGATATCCCATTTTCTGATAAGTAATTGATTGTCCTTTATCACCTATTCTTCCGTTAAATGAGCACTGTGTAATATCACTTAATACAGTCGAGAATTCATTTGCTACAATGCTGGAAGGAGAAAAGCAAAGCACTAAATCAATCGAGCCATTATTCAGTAATCGATTAGCCAAATTAGCAGTCATAAATGTTTTACCTGCCGCAGGTGTAGCCTGAACCAAAAAATGCTCTTGTCCTGATTTATACTTTTTTAAAGCAAGTTCAATACATTCATGCTGCCATTTTCTTAATTTCATCATTGTTTTAAATCCGTATTATTAAGTATTGATTCAATGACTTTAATTCTGCCTAAAAGTCTACTGTTTTGATCTCGAATTTTATTGTACTTATCTTGAAGTTCCTTCTTTAGTTCTGGGTATTCTATGCATAGTTGTTCGTACTCTTGAGCTTCACCTATGCCAATTAGTAACTGCTGCTTATAAGTTCTATGTTTTTCTTTAACTCCTATTGATGAAAAGTCGCTTTTTTTACTTTGGTTGGTATGAAATCTATCTGTCTTTATATAGATTCCACTGAACACAGGGTCACTAGGGGATCTCTCAATCATTCCACTTTGGGTTAATAGCTTAACTTGAGCAAATATCAACTTGAACATGTCGGGGAGCGCTAAAAGATCTTCGCCAACTTTTTCTTCATAAGCCTTTTTTAGTTCAAATGTTGTAAAACGATCAAAAGATGGGGCACTAATTATTTGTAAGATCTTTTTATCAACACTCATACCAATAACCTTTAATCATTAAAATACCACAAAAAGGTAGTTTAACACCTTTTTGTGGTGCTTCAATACCTCGATAAAAATATTTAAACATGAAAGAATTTATTTATTTAATTAAGTGAAAATTAAATGAGTAGCATTGCTAAAAAGCTTGGCAAAAAAATTAAATTAATGAGAGTTGAGAAAGATATGTCGCAGAGTGATGTAGCTCAAACAGCGAATATTGATTCTTCTCACATTGGTAAAATTGAGCGTGGTGAAGTAAATATTACCGTTGAAACGCTTTATAGGTTGGCTGCATCTCTTGAATGTAATCCAGCAGTACTGTTACCTGATATTGAACAAATACCAGAGTGACCTTATAAAGTTATTTTAGAATAAAAATATAGAGATAATTCAATGAAATAGTTTGCTATTTCATTGGGGTATGTCATAAATGACTTGTTAATATAGTTCGTTAAGTAGAAAAGGAATTACCGTTTGAAGGATAAGGAAAAAATTGCATTATTTATAGACGCAGATAATGCTCCTGCGGCAAAAGTCGATATCGTACTTTCTGAACTAGCTAAGTATGGTGTGGTTAATATTCGTAAAGCATATGGAAACTGGAAAAGCCCTTGTATCAAGCCTTGGGAAGATGTCCTTCATGAGTATGCTATCCAACCAATTCAACAGTTTGATTTAACTAAAGGTAAGAATGCCACCGATATTGCACTTGTTATTGATGCAATGGATATCCTATACACAAAAGATGTTGATACCATTTGCCTAGTTTCATCAGATTGTGACTTTACACCACTCGTTACTCGCGCACTTGCCGATGGTAAGTTTGTTATTGGTTTTGGTGAACGTAAAGCACCAACTGCTTTCGTCAATAGTTGTTCAAAATTCTTATTTCTTGATGACATAGATACTGAAGAGAAACCAAAACAAAAGCGTAAACCACACATAAAAAGTGATACCAAGTTAATGAATATGCTTCGTCAAGCTGTTGAAGCTTCTGAAGATAATGACGGTTGGGCTAATTTAAGCGCTATTGGTAATCATATATCTAACCATGCTTCTTTTGATCAACGGAATTATGGATATAAAAAAGTAAGCGATTTATTCGCTGCAATAGATTTATTTGAAATGAAGCAAACAAATGGTTCTGTTTCGTGGGTACGAAATAGAAAACGAACTAACAATAAATAACAGATATCAAGGTCATCCAATTTTAAACTTTGATAGTGAATTACAGAGAATAACGATTACATGAAACATAAACTGACACTAAACAAGCTAGAAACCCTGCTATTTAAAGCGTGTGACATACTGCGTGGTAAAATGGATGCATCAGAATATAAAGAATATATTTTTGGTATGTTGTTCTTAAAACGTATGTCTGATCAATTCGAAGCAGATAAAGCAGCAATTCGTGGGCGCTTAGCAAAAGAAGGTAAGTCAGAGGCTGCAATTGAAAAGCTCGTTTCATTACCATCACAGTTTGATTACTTTGTGCCCGAAGAGGCTGCATGGTCAACTATAAAACACATTAAAAAGAATGTCGGTACTGAGCTAAATAAAGCGCTAGCTGCGCTTGAAGATGCGAATATTAAAAAAGGTCTAGAAGACGTACTTAAGCACATTAACTTCAACAAGAAAGTAGGCAAAAAGCCTATGGAAGATAGTGTTCTAGTTAACTTCATTCAGCACTTTAATACTATCCCTCTGACTAATGATGACTTTGAATTTCCAGACTTGCTTGGCGCTGCTTATGAATATTTAATCAAGCATTTTGCCGATAGCGCGGGTAAAAAAGGTGGTGAATTCTATACACCATCAGAGGTGGTTCGCTTACTAGTAGAGCTTTTACAGCCCGGTGAAGGCATGGAAATATACGATCCCACGGTTGGTAGTGGCGGTATGTTGATTCAAAGTAAAAAGTACGTTGAAGAAACTGGCGGTGACGTAAGCAAGATAGATTTATTTGGGCAGGAAGATAGCGGCACCACTTGGTCTATTTGTAAAATGAATATGATCTTACATGGTGTTGGTGGTGCGAATATTCAAAATGAAGATACACTTGCTAAACCCCAACATGTCGATGCAAATGGCGAGATACGCACTTTTTCACGTTTGATCGCGAACCCACCATTTTCGCAGAACTACAGTCGTGATGGTATGACCCACCAAGGTCGTTTTCATACATGGTTGCCTGAAGGTGGCAAAAAAGCTGACTTCATGTTTGTGCAGCACATGCTTGCTTCACTCAAGCAAGACGGAAAAATGGCGATAGTAATGCCACATGGAGTCTTGTTTCGTGGTGGTGAAGAAAAACTCTGTCGCCAACGATTTATTGAAGAAGGCATTCTAGAAGCCGTTATTGGTTTACCACAAGGTTTATTCTACGGTACAGGCATTCCAGCGTGTGTTTTAGTATTTAACAAAGCAAATGCAGCTAAGCGAGAACACGTTGTATTTATCAATGCTGATCGCGAATACAAAGAAGGTAAAAATCAGAATAGCCTTCGCCCTGAAGACATTGAAAAAATTACACATGTTTATGGCGCTTTAACATCAAACACAGAAAATGAAATCGAGAAGTACGCACGAGCAGTGCCTGTTAGCGAGCTTGAAGACGAAGAGTTCAACTTAAATATCAGGCGTTTTGTTGATAACAGCCCAGCACCAGAGCCACATGATGTAAAAGCACATTTAAACGGTGGAGTTCCTGCTGATGAAGTAAACAGCCTTGATTCTCATTGGCAAAATTACTTAAACCTAAAAGAAGCTTTATTTACTTCGGGGCACCCTAAGCAAGTTGACGGTGACTACTTCTCTTTTAATAGTGCGATTGAAAGTAAAGCCGACATCAAAACAGCAATTGAAAGTCACCCTCAGCTTATTGCCAAACATGATGCATTCAACGCTCAATTAGGAAAATGGTGGGATACGCAATTCTTACCAGCATTTCACCAGCTTGGTGATGATAAATTAGGGTCTAAAGGCGTATTTGCCCTAAGGCGTGATGCGTTAAATAGTATTGTGACTGCGCTATTACCTGAAAACTTGTTATCGATTTATCAAGTTCGTGGGGCGATGGCGAGCAATTTCAAACAACATGAGGCAGATCTAAAGTCTATTGCTAACTCTGGTTGGAACGCTGAGCTGATCCCTGATGAAGAAATTCTAGCATCACAATTTCCTGAAGTATTAGCTAGTTTGAAAAAAGATGCTGCCAGAATTACCGAACTTGAAGCACTCTTTGCTGCGGTAAATGAAACGCCTGAAGATGATGTTGATGAAGAACAGACTGAATCAGAATCAGGTATTCTGCCAAAACCTCAGGTAAAAGCCTTGAAAGATGCGAAAAAAGAGAATAATGGTCAACTTCGTGATTTGAAGAAAGAGATAAAATTTGCGAAGAAAGAAGATCCAGCACGAGCACTGCAACTTGAAGGTGAAATTGAAAAACTAAATACAGCTAACGGTTTGATTGATACCAAACTGGAGCAGCATACGGCACTTGAAAAAGAGCTAAAAGAACTTAAAGCAGGCATTAAAGAAGCTGAAAAGAAAAAAGAAGAGCTAGTTGACACAGCTCGCGATAAAATTACATCTGAGGAAGCTAAAATACTCATTGAAGCACGTTTTAAACAGCAGATGGTTGCCAGTTATGCCCACTACTTGCGTCAGCTTGTTACACAACTAGCTAAAGCTGCTGAAAATATTCATAACAAGTATGCTATTACAACTAAGGACATTCTTACAGAGCGTGATCAGCAAGCTGCATTATTTAATGGTTTTTTGCAGGAGCTAGGGTATGAGTAACAGACCAGCCAGCTTAGATGAATGGGATAGTTTTTCTATCAAGGAAATTTTGTCTGCCCCACTTAGAGATTTCGGTAGCTTCTCATTAACTAACTTAATAGAGTTTGTTGAAGATGGTGTCCCATTTATAAAGTCAGAATCTGTCAAACAGGGCTTTATAGAAAAGAAAAATATTTCATTTATAAATCCAGATGTCCACAAAAAGCTTC
Source organism: Colwellia sp. 1_MG-2023 (assembly GCF_030546755.1). Lineage (GTDB taxonomy): Bacteria > Pseudomonadota > Gammaproteobacteria > Enterobacterales > Alteromonadaceae > Thalassotalea_H. The sequence continues at coordinate 76,151 of NZ_JAUOPE010000001.1, read as the reverse complement.
ACAAATCTGTTGTTCGTAAAGGAGATATTCTTTATACAAAAATCGGTGCATTAGGCAGAGTTGCTATATATGATGGATCTCTTGGTGAATGTAATAGTAATGCCGCTACAGTAAAAATTAATGTTGATGAATCTAAAGTTGATCCAGTTTACTTTTGCTACATATTAATGAGTGAGCCAACATTTAGAGAGTTTGAAAAAAATATTATTAGCACACCTCCACGAATTAATTTAGGTGATATTAGTGCTCTTAAACTGAACTTCCCTCCCTTAGAAAACCAAAAAAAAATTGCCCTAGTATTAAGCACTGTTGATAACCTAATTGACCAAACCCAAAACCTTATCGACAAATATACCGCAGTTAAACAAGGCATGATGGCAGATTTATTTTCTCGTGGTATCGACCTTTCTGGTAAAGCAGACACCAACGAAAACTACGGACAGTTGCGCCCAAGTTTCGAAGATGCACCGGAGCTTTACCAAGAAACAGAGTTAGGTTGGGTTCCTAAGGATTGGGAAGTTGTAAAAATAGACGATATATCAACTCAAATGACCAATGGTTTTGTTGGAGTAGCGACACCACATTATGCCAATGAAAATGAAGTTGGAATTAGGTATCTTTATGGAAATAATGTTCGAGCAGACAAGTTAGAGCTTGATACTGTATTAAAAATAAAACCTGAATTTCACCAAAAGCTTCAAAAATCACAATTAAAACATGGTGATATGCTTACTGTTCAATCAGGCCATATTGGAACTACTGCAATAGTCCCTGAAAACTTTGGTGAAGCCAACTGCCATGCTCTAATTATAACTAGATTAATACAATCTAAAATACTTCCAGAATTTTTATCATTTTATTTGAACTCTGCAATTGGTATGAATCGAATGGAAGAGATTTTTGTAGGATCAACGATTAAACATGTAAACGTAAAAGAGTTAAAATCTTTCTTAGTACCTTTACCTTCAATTGGTGAGCAAAAATCTGCATTAGATAAGATCATTGGAGCGAGAAAACTAATTGATGATGAAACAAGGTATTTAGAAAAATTAAAACTAAAGAAAAAGGGCCTGATGCAAGATTTGTTAACCGGGAAAGTAAAGGTTAACTAATGGCTGATATTTTGAGGGAAATGCCTGACTTAGATCCTGAAATACTCACTGCTGCTAAAGAAGGTTCGCTTGTTCTATTTATTGGCGCAGGTATATCACGGCTTGTTGGGCATCAGTCTTGGGATGGCTTTGCATATGGAGTCGTTGAGCAATTAGTTACCAATAAAGTTATCAATCATTACGAAAAAGAAATGATCAATGCTTTAGCTGACCCTCGAAAACGCTTGTCTATCGCAAAAATACTTGATGAAGAAAGTGACAATGGTACTCAGGTTGATTACCAAAAAATATTCACATTATCAAAAGAACATAGTGATATTTACAAGAGTATCAATGAATTTGGCTGTACGTTTGTAACCACCAATTATGACAAGTTAATAGTACCTGAAATATCTAAACGTATAAGCGAAGATGAATGGCGGTACTTCGAAAGAAAAGATTTGTTAAGTGCCAACTTGGATCAAAAAGGTGCCGTTGTTCATTTGCATGGTTGCGTTGATGAACCAAACAGCATGGTTATCACTACAAAAGATTATTTAAATCACTATACCTCAGGAGAGGTTCCTGAATTCCTACAAAAGCTATTCTCTAATAAAACAGTCTTGTTTTTGGGGTATGGATTAGAAGAAACCGAAATTCTTGAGTATGTACTGAAATCGAGTAACCAAGCAGGCTCGGCTGAAACTAAGCTGTTTATCTTGCAAGGCTTCTTTCGTGCAGAACAATTATTGTTTGAAAAATTAAATAAATATTATCGTAATTCGTTTAATGCCAAATTGGTTGGATTTGAAAGAGATCACGAAAACTTTGAGCAACAAACAAGCATTATTGAGAAGTGGGTAAAACTTCTTGATTTTGGTGGAGCAAGTTTAGCCGAACAACTGGCTGGGCTTGATGATGATTTATCATGAGCAATAAGTTAACCGTAAAGCAACGAAATGCGCTACAGCGTGTTAAAAATGAACCTGCATTAGAGCCTTGGTTATTTAAAAAAGTTGATGATTTAAATTGGTTTGATGCCTTCTTAGATTCTGGTTACTTAAACCCTGAGCTTAATCCCGCACCTGAACAAAAAAGTGATGGTACGATTCATATACCTTCTTGGCCTGTGACTGAATATCTAGTTGCATCATCTCTAAAGTTAAAAGAAGAGAATGATGTGGAAATGGCACAAAAATATTTAACTCTTATGAAAGAGGTAACTCAGTATACCATTGCAAACGAGCGCAGTAATTATCGAACATGGTGGCAATTCAGTAAGATACTGAGAAGCATACCATTAGAGGTTTTAACGGTTGATGATCTTGATTGCATTGGTTATTGGTTAAGTGACAAGTTTGATCGATATCTTATTAGTAAAGAAGTTAGTGAATGGGTTATTGAACTTGTTGAAGTGAATAGCGAGCAATCAATTGTTTTTGCATTAAACCTGTTAGATAAATTATTCGCAATTAACAGTGTCGAAGGGCGATATTCTAATAATAGGAAAGAAGCTGTACTTGGGTTTGATGATTATTTAGCTGGTAAATTTGTTGAGAATTCAGCGGTAGAGATAGGCGAAAAACTTGGCTTGGTAGCTATAAACTTGTTTGAACAAAAGCTTAAAGAAGTACTAGATATTAATGGTAATGATAAGTGGTCGAACATTTGGCGTAATGCAATACCTGAACATAAGCAAAATAGCAGACACAATGATGCAGACGATATCGTTTTAAAGCTTTTTAGAGATTCTTTCTTAGGCTATGTTCAAACAACTATTGATCCCAATGCCTTAGAAAAGCTTACCGAGATTATCAATAGCGATTACCAGACCATTAAGCGAATTGGTATACATGTCGCTAGTGAATGCTTTAATAAACTTGATGAGCAAGTAATAGATTTAGTTATAGAGCCTACTAATTTTAACGATAAGTATCGGCATGAGCTTTGGCATTTCTTAAATAAGAACTTTTTGAATCTAAGCAAACCGCGACAGCAATCTATTATTGCTGCAATAGAATCGCTGTCAGTCCTAAGTGAAGAAACAGGAGCTGTTCAAGACAAGCCCACTGCTTACAAGCAATCAAATTGGTTTGCTGCCATTAAGGACTTAAGTGAGACAGCTCAAGCTAAGTATCAAGCTTGTGTTGATATTACGGGGGTTGAACCAGACCATCCTGATTTTTCAAACTATATGAGGGTTAGCAATGTAGTAAATGTTTCTCCTGTAACGGTATCAGAATTAGCCGTAATGCTTGAAAATACTGATGAGTTAGTTAGCTTCTTAAATAAATATAATGTAGTTAGCCACTTTAATGAACCGGGCATTGAGGGGTTAGTTAATACATTTGAAGAATTAGTCTTACTTGATAGTTGTGAAGTGCTTAATAATTTAGAAGCATTCATTAACCTAAAACCACACTATTTAAATCAGATATTTACGGCTTATTTAAAGTTGTGGTCAGACAAAGCACAACGTTCATGGCATGAGCTATGGCCAAAGATATTAGGCTTCTCTTCAACAATATTTAACGATGATTCATTTTGGGAGTCGGATGACAATACTGAATCAGGCCCTTTCATAGGTGATAAGCACTGGGTAATTAGTTCTTACTGTCGTTTAATTGAATCAGGATGTGAAAAAGATGAGCGAGCTTTTAATTTAGATTTAGCTGATGCTGTAAAAAATACCCTAGAAATAATTCTTGAACGCGCATCGGGAGAAGACTTTGGTAGAGATTCTGACGCTGTATCTATTGCAATCAATAGCCCAAGAGGTAGGTGTATAGAAGCTTACTTAAAGTTAGCTCTGTACCAGTGTCGAAACGTTGAGAAAAACTCAACAGAACATCAAGAAATTTGGGCTACATATTTACCAACGTTTGATAGTGAATTGCTTAAGCCAGAGTCAGCTAATGAGTATGAATTCATTACAATATTACTTATGTATGTTCGTAACTTTCTTTATTTATCTAACGACTGGACTCACCGCAATTTAGAGAGAATGTTTGGTAATGTAAATTCACTTCAGTGGATTTGCGCAGTTCAAGCATACTCATATGTAGGATGGCTTATCCCTGAAATACATCAGATGTTTAAGGAAAAAGGCTTCTATACCGCGTTATTAGATCACGATGATTTATCTGACACTGTTAAAGGTCGTTTTATTGAATACATTTGCATTGCGCATATTCAAAAAAGAGAAGACTTTGATGATGATAGTTTGTTAAAGCTTCTTTTAAATCGTAATAATGATAATGAATTAAGCAAAGTGATTTGGTTTCTGTGGTCGATAAGAGATCAAGATATAGACATGACCAAAGAACTTGTTTTGGCTTTGTGGCCGGACTTAGTTCAAATAACCGAGCAGCAAGCTGGTGAAAGAAGACCATTAGCTTCAAAATTGGCATCGTGGGCTGAATACATAGAAGAATTGAATGATCAAAATAAACATTGGTTAATAGCTGTCGCACCGTATATCAATGATGATTATAACGGTATGTCATTCATGAAAGAGCTTGCAAGGTTAAGTGAAGTGCATGCGTTGGATGTAGCTGATATATGGAAGGTTTCACTTTCAAACCCTTTTTATATGTATGAACTAGATCCTTTGGAAACAATATTCAAGAATCTAATATCTCTAGGACAAGATGGTAGTGCAGTCGCTAAAGAAATCTATGATATATACATAAGAATTAATGATGAAGCGGTTGTAGCGCTTTACCAAAGGATTATTAAAGGATAGGTATGTCTGAATATCAATTTGTAGAAAAGCCACTTTTGAATCAATTATCCGCTATGGGATGGCTGATTATTGAACATCCACAGAATGCTATTCCTACAGACCCTAATATTAGCCTTCGCGATAACTTTAGAGAATATGTGATTAAGCGCGAATTTATAAAGGCTATCAGCTCGCTTAATACCATTGATGAACAATGCTGGCTAACAGATGCGCAACTTGATGGGCTTTATGACGATTTTACTGATTTTGGTGTAAAAAGCCTGCTTGAAAATAATCAAGAGTTTATGGATCGCATAAAGAAGTGGCAAGTAGATGAAAATACAGTCACTAGTGAGCAAAACCCTACGGTTAAAATTATTGATTTTGATAACTGGAAGGCTAATACCTTTATTGCAATTAACCAGTACCGAATTGATACCCCGGCTGGCGTTAAAGAATGCATAATTCCTGATGTAATGCTATTCGTTAACGGTCTTCCACTGGTTGTGATTGAGTGTAAAGATGTGAATAGCTTTACTTCAGACCCAATGAACCAGGCTGTTGAACAGTTAAGGCGTTATGCTGACCTACGCGAACCTGAAGGCTCTCAGCTAATTGAGGGTGAAGAGAAGCTGTTTTATACCAACCAATTGATGATAGGAATGTATGGTGATGATGCAAAATTCGGCACCATTACCTCAACAGAAGAATACTATTTTAATTGGAAGACCATCTATCCAGATGATACACCTTACGTAGATCCAACATCAGGAAAGCACCGAAAGCAAGAAACACTTGTTCAGGGCATGTTACACCCAAGAAACCTGATTGATATAACCAATAACTTCACTTTGTTTATGGATGCAGGTAAACAAAGAATTAAGGTAGTCGCACGTTACCAGCAATATCGAGCAGTGAATAAAATTATTCAACGTATCAGAACTGGTGAGACGGGTGATGAGCGTTCTGGTGTAGTTTGGCATACACAAGGTAGTGGTAAATCATTAACTATGGTCTTTTTAGTGCGCAAGATGCGAAGTACTGAAGACTTAAAAGACTATAAAGTGTTAATGGTAAATGACCGAAAAGACTTGGATAAACAGTTAGGTGAAACGGCTGATTTGACGGGTGAAAAAGTTTATAAAATATCAAGTAGCGATGAAGTCAAAAGTGAGTTGAGTGATGACCGCTCGACACTAAATATGGTGATGGTACATAAGTTTAGAGAAGCTGATGATAGCAATACCCCAGACTATTTAAATGAAGCTCTTGGCAAGTCTGTTGCTGAACCAGCATCTGAATACGTTGCTAAAAGCGATAAGGATAATATTGTAAAATTATTCGAAAGCTTTGGTGAAGTTAACCCTTCAGACAAAGTGCTTATCATGATTGATGAAGCGCACCGTACACAAAAAACAGGCCAAGATAAATCAAGCTTATCTGACAATATGTTTGATGCATTTCCAAATGCTACTCGTCTTGCTTTTACTGGTACGCCACTAATAGCAGATCACCATAACGACCCTACATGGAAGCGCTTTGGTAATAACCCTGATGAACCTTATATTGATGAATATAAGCTTCAAGATGCGGTAGATGATGGTGCAACATTGCAAATATTGTATGAAGGTAAAACGGCAGATTCTGCAATCTATGATAAACACGGTTTTGATACAAAATTTGAAAACCTATTCAAAGATAGAAGCGATGAAGAAATAGCAGCAATTCGCAAAAAGTACGGGGCCACTGGAGATATATTAGAAGCAGAAGAGCGTATTGAAGAGATTACCAATGATCTTGTTAAACATTACGTGCAAAAAGTATTACCTAGCGGTTATAAAGGTCAGGTAGTTTGTTCTTCAAAACAAGCGGCACTGCATTATCAAACGTATATAAGAAAAGCACTAAAACAATGGGCTGAAGAAGAAAAGGAAAAGCCAACTATTGAGCAAGAAAGTAAGCTTTTAAAGCAGGTAGAATTTCTTGATGCTATGGTTGTTATCTCTTCTGATGGCACCAATGAAAAAGCTGCATTTGTCGCTTCTCGGAACGAGTCTCGTAAACGCAATGCTGTTGAAAATTTCAAAAAGAAATTTGACTATGAAAAGCCAGATACTGGTATCGCATTTCTAATTGTTTGTGACATGCTGTTAACTGGTTTCGATGCACCAATTGAGCAGGTTATGTATATTGATAAAAAGCTTAAAGAACATAATCTACTGCAAACAATAGCGCGTGTTAACAGAACCTACCCAGGTAAAACGGTTGGCTATGTTGTGGACTACATTGGTTTAACAGAAAACTTAAAAGAAGCTTTATCTCTATATTCTGGTAAAGATCAAAAAGATATTTTAGATACGTTCAAATCAGTAGAATCTGAAATGCCAGTATTGCAAAGCCGTTATAGACAATTGGTTCAATTGTTTGAAGATAAGAATATCAATCAAATTGAAAGCCTAGTTCAACAAAAGCTAGATTCTGATATTGAAAGGTACAAGGTAACAGAAGCGGTAATTCAATCTTTAGAAGATGTAAAAACACGCGATAGTTTTAATGTTTACCTTAAGAAGTTCATGCAAAGCATGGATATAATTTTGCCTAATAAATTAGCTCATCCTTACAAAATTCCAATGTATCAATTTAGCCATTTGCAGGCTAAAGCGAGAGAAAGGTATAAAGATGACTCTATCAATATTGGTGGTGTAGGTGAGAAGGTTAGAAAGCTTGTTAGTGAGCACTTGGTAAGTTTAGGTATCAACCCAAAAGTACCGCCTGTAGAGCTATTTTCAGATAAATTTATAACAACGCTGAACGAGCATAAAGATGACCGCGCAGCGGCAAGTGAGATGGAACACGCCATCCGCAAGCATTGTAAGGTTAATGAAGCTGATGACCCTGTGATGTACAAGCGATTTAGTGAAAAGCTTGAAGACATTCTTAAAAAATACAATGAAAACTGGGATCAAATGCTGCTTGAGTTGGAAACCTTGAGAGGAGAAATTGATGAAGGTCGAGGTAAGGACACTACTGCTGGAGATCCGTTTACTGACCTTATTATTGAATTAGCCTTTGATGGGAATTGTCAGGCGAATGAGTTAACAGCTATTAAGAAGATCGTTGAGCAAATTCTAGAAACGATGGCTGATAAAATTGAAGGGCTTAACTTTTGGGATAGAGCCAATATGGTTGATGAGCTGGAAGGAAAAATTCAGGAAATATTTATCTTGAGTGAGATTCCTGCTTTAGAAGAATCATTTGAACTAGTCACAGTAGAGCTTTTAAACTTAGCTAAGAGAAGAGAGTTAGATATTTTATCAAGTAAAAAATCGAAGGGTGATCATTAGTGGTTAATACCGAAAGTGTCAGCACATATAAGGATATTAGCTACCAATTAAAGAAAAGTGACCGAAAAACAACAAGCATTTATATTGAGCGTGATGGCACTGTTTTGGTTATCGCACCAGCTCCTTTTAATGTCGATAAAATTGAACAAATTATCGAGTCTAAAAGGAGTTGGATTTATAAAAGTCTTGCTGAATGGGAAGATCTTAATCGCACACGGATTCATCGTGAATATGTAAATGGAGAAAGCTTCCTGTACTTTGGCAGGAGCTATCGCTTGCAGCTAGTGACTGAGCAAGAAGAGCCACTTTCTTTTCATTATGGACAGTTTAAGTTATTAGGTTCAGAAGTCATTAATGCTCCTGAACACTTTAAAACTTTTTATAAAGCTAAACTACAAAAACGACTGGATGAACGGCTTAAGCTCTATCAGCCGAAAATGAAGCTCAACCCAACGAATATTCGTGTGATGGAATTACAAAACCGATGGGGATCATGCACATCTAAAGGTACTATTAACCTTAACTGGAAATGCGCCATGTTACCTTTAAGCGTATTAGACTACGTTATTGTTCATGAGCTTGCTCATTTAGAAGATAAAAATCACTCCCCAAAATTTTGGCGTACCATTGAAAAGGTAATGCCTGACTATGATGAAGCCAAGAAATGGCTGAAATTTAATGGTGCAGGGATGAGTTTGTAAGTAGAGCTAGTATTTAAATAGTGAACTAAACGGGTGTATTTAATGGTTATATTGATTATTTCAGCCCGTTTGACATAGAAAAGTAACTAATTTTGCACAAAATTATAAAAAAATAAAAAACCTACTATCATGTCATATGTCTTTAAAAAAGAGGTAATAGACATGACTTACAAACAAAATGAAAACTCAAAAACATCTTTAAATAATATTTTAGAAAAGATAATCCTTCAGAACAAAAAACCTTCAAGTTTAAAGCTTCATGATTTAGGAGTTGGTCACACGACAGTCAATATGACAGAGCGGTACGTTAAGGCATGCCAAAATTTCTCCAGATTAGAACCTTCATGTGTAAAGCCTCAAGATTTAAAAATTGATCTCATGACTGTTAACATGACAGAACAGTATATTTTGAAAGCCCTTCTTAATTGCTCTAGATCAGAAGCTTTCCAACCATTTTTTCTTCCATCTTCTAGTAAGTTTATTCCTATGTCGGCTTCACAGTTTAGACATGAGCATGCTCATTTGTATTTATCTGAAATGCTAAAGAATAACCTGAAGTAAGAACCTTGAAAGGAGGTATGTAATGAGAGTACTTGAATTTAATAGAAATACCCCATGCGTTGTTCCTATTCCATACTATGTTGGTGGCGGAATAGAGGAGAACTTGCTAAGTTTTTTAGTTGCTCGTAATGCTTATCCAGAACAGATTAAATCTGAGTTGAAAGATGTAGGAGCTAGTCGGCTTGATGATATTGCAGGGCATATTAGTTTTTTAATAAATATTTTTGAGCAAGAGGGAATCTCATATCTAGAGGCTACATATGAAACGTTATCACAAGTAATAAAAAGCCTATATGAAGATGAGGAATGGAAAGGTAGCAGCTTAATTATTTACGCTGGAAGTTGGCGTTTATTTTATACATATTTAACTAAAATCAATGTTTCGCATAATATGATTATGCCGAAGAAACTGAAAGTATCATCAAAAGTTAGGAAGGATGATCAATTTTTATCTCATGCAGCAGGTAGTATTAACTATTATGATAATGATCGAGAAACGATGGTTCCGACTGAGTACCTAATTTTTACAGATGATTACAGAGAGAAAGTTATTTCAATGGATCAGTGGTTTGAACTTTATTCATATTTATATGATGAAGATCCTGTATACGCAATTATGGCTGCCACTATGCTGCAAACATTTTTACGCATTGGAGGAGTATTTCAATTCCCAATGGCCCCGACAAAGCAAAATCCTAAATGGAAACGTTATGCTCAATTGAAGCAGGGCAGTAAATCATTTCAAGAATTAAATTATATCAAAAAAGGCCAAAGGAGAGCTAAATGCCTGGTTCATCTCTGTACTATGGAGTTAATTGAAAGTGAATATATGAAACCATTTTACAAGGAGAGAAGAAGTCTATATGAAAGTAAATATGTGAAATCAAAGCATGCTAGAAATAAAGTAAGAACAGTCAAAGATAAGTTTTTATGGCTGAATAAAAATGGCACTCCAGTTTCAAAGAAAGAGCTTCAAGCTGTATTTATAAAAGCCAGTGAAGCCTTAGGGTTTGATGTTACAGCTCACTCAATGAGGCATACAGGCGCTACTCAATTGCTATGGTTATATAGTGAACAGCATAAAGTTACTCTTGATGTAAAACAAAGTTCATCTATTCATGTTTGGTTAAAGAAACAGTTAGGTCATGCTAGTATTGAAACAACAGAGCATTATATCCGTACTGTTAATAGGTTAGAATCTGAAGATGTTATCGCTGAAATGTTACCTACCGCTTTACCTGCATCAATTGAAAAAATGAACTTACCTGATGAATATTTGGTTATTATGAAACGTGCGATTAAGCAAAATGAAGTATTCTTCAGAGGCATTGACTATGACGAAGCAGCTTAAGATAATTTTAGATAAGACAAAAAGGTGGGGTTAGTTGGAAATAGCTATAATAAAAGTAAGGAACTATGATCAAATTTGGCAAAAAAAAAGTTCCTACTTGTTTTTTTATGTAAGCCTCTTTCTATCTACGGTACAGCGAGTAAGGAACTTTATTTTCTGATCTTTTGATATGGATGCTTTCTATGTTTCAGTTGAGATTAGAGATAATCCAGAGTTAATTAATAAACCTGTTGCTGTAGGTGGAAAATCAAACCGTAGAGGTGTGCTTTCTACGTGTAATTATATCGCTCGTCAATTTGGCGTTAGCTCTGCAATGTCGACAGCATTGGCAATGAAGAAGTGCCCCGGTTTAATTGTTGTACCTGGCAGAATGGAGGTTTACAAAGAAACAAGCCAAATTATACGAGGCGTTTTTGAGGAGTACACTGACAAAATCGAACCTCTTTCCTTGGATGAAGCATACTTAGATCTAACTGATTGTAAACTTCATCAAGGTTCTGCAACGTTGGTCGCTCAGGAAATTAGAGAGAAGATATTTCAAACAACTGGCTTAACTGCATCAGCTGGGATAGCACCATTGAAGTTTGTTGCTAAGGTAGCTTCTGACATGAATAAGCCTAATGGACAGCTAACTGTTGCACCGAGTGAAATTAGTCATTTTTTGGAAACTTTATCGCTTAAAAAAATACCAGGCGTAGGCAAAGTTACATTCGAAAAATTGAATAAGCTAGGTTTCGAAACATGCGGAGATATACGGAAATCCAATGAAGCGTTTTTGGCTAGTAGGTTTGGTAAATACGGACATGTTTTGTGGAGTAGAAGCCAAGGGATTGATGAGAGAGATGTGCAAGTTACAAGGGTAAGAAAGTCGGTTGGGGTGGAACGAACATTTGAAAAAGACATTAGCAGTATTGATGAATTAGAGTCAATCATTGAAGAGTATTTACTCCCCGAGCTCGATAAACGCGCGTCAAAATATTTAAAGTCTCGTTCAATGAATAAGCTGGGTGTAAAAGTAAAGTTTAGTGATTTTAAGCAAACAACCAAAGATCTAAAGTCGTCAGGAATAAACTCAGCAACGCTGCAAGAGCTTCTAAAAGAGGCTGTAAAAAGGGGAAATGGTAAATCAGTCAGATTGCTTGGGATCCACATTGGATTAGAAGACCCTAAAATATCAGTAGATGCTGAACAGCTAGGGCTAAACTTAGAGTAGGTTATTCAAGCGGTTTTAAGTCATTCAATCTAAATTCAACATTATCTAAATTGTTTGATCAATCATGATCAGACATTAACTGCATAAAGAATTTTAATATAATATTTTGCTATAACAGTTCCCTTATAACTTCATCAAGGTAATTAAAAACAGGTTTTATTCAAACTTCGTCGTAACATAATAAAGCAATCTTAATTCAGCATCGTAAACATTAAGAAAATCACATAACTTATTGTTATTTAGCATTTTTGTTGTTGGAGTTTTTGTTGCCCTAGTGGTAACCTTAATTATAGTTAGCTGGTACAGGTTAGCTGCGCAGGTTTACCGAAATAACAAAATTTTATTATTCGAAAGGGTAAAAATTGTTTTGTGAACACTTCGAGTTTATATCCTTTAAGGGAATATTCGTTTGTCTCTTTTTACGTTAAAAATACGGGCTGAATTTACTTACCTGAAAAATGTTTGAACTCACAATATTGATATTCAGAGGTTTTATGTATGCGAAGGTTCAATGATTCAGATTTTAACAAACACTATGTTTATTTAGATGAAACAAACACCCCTTTGTTATTGCCATGTTTATTCGCTAGGTATACGCAGCTTTCAGGAGTAAGAATTGATTTCGAGGTTAGGCTCAATAGTGATACGAAGCTAAAAGAGGAAGTTTTTTTCGAGAATGAAATAGGAGCTGATGCTGGTTACAAAATTACTAATCATTTAGGGAGATTTCTTGAATGGGTTAGTGAATATGAAGATAGTAGCCTAGTTACTTTACCTACTCATACAGCTTTGCCAAATGAAGTTATTAACGAATACATCAACGAATATTTGATTGGTGAATGCGAAAGTAGTGAGTTTGTTGCCAATCAAGCTGTTAATTCATTAACGGCATACTATGACTGGCTTTTCTATTTTTTTAAAGTCAGAAAAAAGAAAGTAGGCATAAAATCTTCCTTTCGAGAAACAGCTCGAAATAACAATAAAGGCGATCTAGCTGTTAAATATCTTTTACCTCAGACTCGTCAGCTATTTTATAGGAATGCAGAGTCATTGCTTGAGGAGATAGTGTTAAGAAATGGTGGAGAGTTAGGTTGCCGAACAAAGGAAAATCAAGGTTTTTTACTAAACGCCTATAAAGCGAACCAAAAATATCACAGCGGTCTTTTAACGTTATTTGAGCTTTATGAAACAAATTCTGAACAACTTGAATTCAAATACACACTACCTTCAATTTATACTAAATATGGCAGAGAACGAGTGCTCTATATTCCCAGAGAATTATTGAGCAAGATGAAAGAATACTATGAGATTGAGAGGCCAAAATCTGATTCAAATCACCTTTTAGTATCTTCAGCTCCTAACTCCTTTGGTCAGTGCATATCTAAAGCATATGGCTCGGATACTTTTAGGAAAATTAGAGATAAATTAAAACGTAAGATTCAAGTAGAACCCGAGTTTTATGTAAATGTCCAGGAGATTACTTCCGGAAGTAAATATCACCACTTAAGACATTCGTTTGGAACTGACTTTTTTTATGAATCTTGCGAGGGAGCTAATAAAAAGTACGAAACAATAACAACAACGTCTTCTGTCTATATAGAGACTGCCCGGCGTCTAGGACATAAAGTAGATTCAAGACATGCTGGAGAAGTAACTAAAAGATATATTCATTCTTGCGGCTTGCGTGAGCGTTTATTAAGGGAAGTTGTGAATAATGGATGAATTAAACAACAACTTTGATGCTGGATCAGTTTATTTGGAACAGCAAATTCTTAAGGATTTTTCAAATAAACAGAGTGTAACTTCGTTTGTATTACCTTTAAATAATACATCGATAATTATCCCCGCAGAACAGCGTTTACCAGCACGTCACTTGCAACTTAAGTTCACTGAAGATAAAGACAAAACTTTGCTCTTTCGGCTCTGCATCGCTGCTATTAATTACGCTTATACAGATGAGTTCGCACCTGCAACTGCGAAAAGATTGGTTAATTCAGCAGTGCACTTTCTTGTGTGTTGGATGAATAGTACCAAGATATCTAATCGATATTCGGCCCTAAAAGAATACGAGTCTTATATGTTTGATAAACGGCAGAGCCATGGCGGTAATAGTGAATTAAAGGCAGTTAAAAGCTTATTTTGCTATGCGTATCAGTATCAGAAATTTGTGTCTTCACTGTTAGCCGAAGAAGCAAGCTATTTGGCTGAGTTAAGAAAGACAAAAATCAGCCCAAATGTTAATAAGCAACAAATATCAATCGCTAGCTATTTTGGTGCATTGGACTGGTTGCGTAGTGACAAAGTCGGTATTGGAAATCAACTATATTTAACTTTGGCTTCAGCCAAATTAACAATTAAATCTTTAAGAGCTACAGCTTCTGTTTTAATTATTGAGTCATATAAGGCTAAATTGGCGCTAAGGAAATTTCTAAATGACAGTGGCTTTTCTGCAAATGATTTTAATTTTCAAAATTCTAAAAATTTGACGAGGTCTCAAAGAAAAACAGTTATAGGGAAGTGTATTTATGAGTTGTTGTGTAAGTATCACGATGGGAATGAAAAGGGGGCTTACTTAACCAATGCTATAGATTTTATTCTGTTGTCCAATGTCACAAACCGAAAAAACTATGATCTAGTTCGACAAGGCCTCGATAGCAGGAGCAGTCTCAATGATGCGTTTTGTACTAAGGTTCGCCACAGTAAGCGATTCTCCAATTGGTTTACTGACAAAACTTTTAAAGCTCTGTTAAAGGGGGAGTTTTTTTCTTTTGAATTATTGCAACAGTTGGCAGACAGCAATGCGCCAATACCAATTACTCCCATAGAGGTATGGATGTTTCATTGGTTAATGGCAAGTTTAACTGTGCAACCAAGTGATATTCCCAAACTATCAAAACGCTCATTTCGATTACTAAAAGTAGGGACGCGAGTAACGCACATTGAATGTGAGTACTTTAAAGGAAGGTCAAATGCGGTTCACAACACAAGAACTCTATCTGTGCGAAAATTGGAAGGTCGAGCATTATTAACTCTTCTAAATCAAAATATCTTTAAGGTAAGTGAAAATATCGGAGACACTCGACCAACACTTTCATCTACATTAGATGGCCGATGCGGGCTTTTTAATGCAATATTACAACTACCATTTATGAGTGAACAACTTTCCATTGCTCACAGACAAAACGGAAAGTTACCTCTAGCAATACCGACGGCACTCAATGCTGTTATCTCATTTGGCAAGCATACGGGTAACATAGTCTCAAATCCAAAAGACTACAGCATTGAACAACGACAAACATTAGTTTTAGAGTCAGAAACTCCAAGCCATTTAAATATCCTCACATTGCAAGCAATAAAGAACTCTGCTGTTCATGCATTTAGTGATCCTTATACATTGCATTATTTGATAAATCGTAACTCACATACAAACAATACAGAGAAGTTACACTATCTTGGTCCCGACAACGAAGAGTTTATGAATTCAGCCGGCCGTATCACACGGAGCATCATGCAGGACCTGATAAATAATGTTTACGATATAAGTTTTGATGAATTGAGTGGTAAGGAACGAGATAAAGCAAAAGCTGCTTTTAATTATGAATTTGGAAATGTTGCAGAAGCCATTTCATACAAAACAGGTGAAATATTGTCTCGCTTAAAAATAGTAACGGAGCAAGGAAAAGGAAAGATTAATGAGGTTGGTATATTGGCATTATCGGGTAACAAAGAGGATGTATTTCAACCAATTTATGTATTGGACAGTAAAGTAACGGCCTTCAAAATTCTTAATTACTTGCATGAATTTAGAAAACACTACAAAAAGTTGCTTGGTGCTAATCCTGATTTCCTTTATCAGACTGTATTTTCAAATGTTGAGTGGATGGAACGAGTATTGACGAAATTGAGTAAGAGGTCACTGAACGACGGAGAAGAACTCTTCCAGAATATGCTGCGCTCGGGTTTGTCAGTAAGTGTTTTTCATGAAACATAAATGGAGTGAAAAATGAAACTTTATCAGGTTCAATCAGAACTTAGCGAATTTTGGAAAGATCAAAATAAAAAATTATTAGCCAATGACGCCTTTATTTCAGAACGCGGTAATTTGTTTTCTGATGTCCTCTATTTTAAACATCCTTCTAAAGGTGCTATAGAGCTAAATTTCTCAATATTTGATATGCCATTACTGAAAGATGAAAACATTGCCACAGTGACCCTTAAGGTAGGTTGTTATTCGCTTTCAATTAAAGAGTACGCAAAACTTGCTGTTATTAACAGTATTATGCCGCGATCCCTTGGGGCACTTTATGGTGTTTATGGGATATTGGTACATATGGCGTATTTTCTAAAAGGTCAAGGTGATAAATCATTGTCATCAAATAATATAGAAGCATTCCATCTCAGCTATCTAACTGAAAATATAAATGATAAAGGTGTTTTTTCTCGTCTATCGCCAATGGCTTACAATGGGACGTACGGCAATTTCAATATTATCAACAATAGAAATAGTCTTCAGTCTCAGGGGATCACAGGAGTAATAGATAATGGCTTAACCGTAAGAAAAGTCGAAGCTGTTTTAGACTGTGCTTGCCGTGCTGTAATGGGGATTACCCTTAATGAATACAAACAAGGGGGCAGTTACAACTTCCTAACTCTTGAGCTTGGGCAATACTATGTTGACTTTTTGAGGCAAGTGCATGATTCCGACTATTTTTACACTTTGGTTTGTCAGCGAGCACTGAAGTTGACCTGGAAAAAGCTTGAGCTAGATAGAAGAAAAAACAACAGTTTATCTCATATAACTAAGGTTTTCGTTCAAACAATTGATGGCTCTTTTGAGCCTCACAATGGGAAGTATGGAAAAACCTGCCTTTCTACTAATGAGGTAAATAGCACTTTTAAAAAATCGTTGTTTAATGAATACAAAAGTCATTTTGAAAAAGTGCAATCGCTTCAAGAAGAAAATATTTATAAAGTGGTAAAGGCTCTAGGATTAGAGTTGCGGTTTGATGCTGTCGAAGTCATTCGAATTCTAATGCTACAAAAATATTATCCTATTGAGACAACTAAAGTTCCAGAAGCGGTTTGGGAGTCGTATCTTAGCTCACTGAATAAAACTGAAATAGATAACAAGAGTTTAAATGCGGTTACTGCCAATGATGTTTATTCATTGATGTCGAATGTTTTAAAAGAAGGCATGTTAATTGAAAGTGCTTTTCTTAGCTCACTGAATAATTGGTTTAATGAGTTGGTTGAGCAAAAAGCAAAGATAACTTACAGACAGTTGCTAAGAGAGTTTGAGCGTGTTTCAGGTGCTATGACAAGTCTTATGGTGGCGTGGTTAGGGTATCGTAAGAGTGAGTTTGGATTTCCATTGAGTGCAATTCATGCGCAACAAAACTTGGACATATTAGATAACTCTCATGTACCTTTTCGATTTAAGCTCAAATGGGTAGTACCTAAAACAAATAGCAAAACCAAAATAGACCGTGAAATCACGTCACAATGCTATCAAATAGCGGCTCAGCTCAATGAACTTTTTCAACCTCCAGAAGGAGCCCCTTGTTTGTATACTATGACGGGAAGTCAAAAAGGTACTGTGGCAAGCAATGAGTCTGGAGCAATCATAGAGACTCGTGTCAGACTCAACTGGGAGGCCTTTGTAAGGCGATATAAACCTTTCCAAGAAATTATTGAGTTAAAGAAATTATCGGAACCGGGGAGATCGAATTTAACCCAGCAGGAAAATGAAACACTAATAAAATTAAGTTCAAAGTATGATTTATCTAGTGCTAGGGCTAAACACCTCTTGAATACTTGTGAAGAGGTTAGAAAAGACATTGTTAGAATCAATTGCACGGGGTTTGGTGGGAAGAGGCAAAGTAAATTCAAAGCATCCTTATTAGAATTTCATCACAATGGCTGTATTTCTGATCCTGAACATGAACAAATAGCCAATGAATATCTTTCAACGGAAACAAAAAATTGGCTGCGGTCAGATATTATCAACCTAGACGTCAAAGCAATGAGTGATATATCCACAGAGCTTTTGCGGGGAGTGCGCTATCCAACACCACACGCATTCCGACATATTTGGGCTGAGGCCGTTTTGACTAGGTACCAAGGCGATGTAGGAGCGGCAATACGACACCAATTCTGTCATATGGACAACTCGTTTTTTATGGCATATTTACGCAATAAAGAGGCAAGTGATCTACTCAAGGTGGCTCGTGCGAAAGTGCTGAACTCCATCGTCGACAACTTACTAGTAGAAAATATAGAAATTGGTAGTATGTATCTTGGTGGTTTTTCACGGTTTGTTAGTAAAGCAGCTAGTCTTACTAAGGCTATCACATCGGATGAGCTTCGCGCTTTGAAAGAGCATATATCTGGGCGTGTAATATCTATCAACTCCTCACACTTTGCCACCTGTATTCCGCGGGAAGGGTCTGAAAGCCGGGCTAAGTGTTCTGAGTTTGGGGATGTTAATCAGTATAACGCCAAGCCTACATTTTGTTTAGGGTGTACAAACGCTCTTATAACAGAAGGTAATCTAAAGGGGATTTGGATGACTGTTCAACCTTTTGTAAAAGAAGCGCTACAGGAGCATGTCATGGGGTTTATGATTGAGTCTCATTTGCCAATTTTGAAATCAGGATATAGAAGACTAAGAGAGTTACAAAATGAAAGTAATGCCGAAAGTGTAATTAAAATTCTCAACGTTATTGAAAGAGCAATTAGCAATATAGAAACAAAACTCGCTGAAGAGGAAGTTCAATATGTCTGACAGGGATTTGGATGAGTTGATGTCTGATGAATTTTTGAATAGCTTGGAAGATCCAGAACACTCAAAGGAACCAGGAAAGGACGCAATTCCAATTTGGCTTAGTAACGACAAGGCGCATACTACAAGGAAGGCGTGGGAAGCTATTTTGGCGTTAAAAGCTGAGAAGGAAGTAAGCATAAAATCATTAGGCAAAGTTGCTGACAATAAGACGGCCAAAAGCATATACCAGATTAAGAAGTCGGAAGTATCTAAAGTTGTAGGAATTTCTGCTCAAAGTATTTTTAATGCTTCGTCATTCAGTAGACATCTTCTAAGGTTCTTTAATGATGTTAACTCGGATCTTCTTGATACACATAAGACGGAACAAAAAAAGCAGCTGTCCAGAATAAGGAAGAAAGGTGTTAGAAGTAAGAAAAAAGGAGAATTAGTTGAAGATGTTCAAGATCTTCGTGATCGAGTAAGGAAGCTTGAGTGTTTCAATGTAAGAGAAACATTGAACTTGCTCTTGAGCCAGCTTCCTCTCGATTTACAACGACAACTAAAGAAATAAGTGAATAAAGGGTTATCTCATTTCTATTTAGTGAAAATCAGGGATGATCAAGCTCCCCTCATATTATCTAGGTAAATCGCTACTCAAAATATATAAAATACATTGCAATATAATACAGCTTCTATATCACTTCCATGTAATAACACCACATAATAACAAAATACATTGCAACATAATAAAGCAATTAAAACTCTCTCCTGATGACATGTTTTAATAACAACAAAAAAGCTAAATAGTTATATTTATCAGTAACTTGATCTATTGCTTGTTGTGGTCTATTTATTTTCTTATGTTGATTTTTTTTCTGGGATATTGTTATGTTTTTAAGATTTATGTTAATTGAAATAGATGAGTTTCCTAAAAATGAATGCGTCAATGTTGTTGATATGTTTTTGAAACTTTATCGTGCTAACGAGGATAAAATATATACCAGTGGATTTGAGCATAGTGACCTTGTAGAAATTGCAGAGCTAAGTTGTTATACAGCTTACAGAAGAATATCAAAGGAAGTTAAAAAATCTGTATTCGATTACCCTTTAGTATACGGACCTCGACTCGTTTTAGTTGAATCAATAAATGCAAATTTAGTGCTTGGCGAGGAGTTTAGGATTGAACTTGTAATTTATGATATCGCTGGAAAAGAAACTATTGGAAAGTTAAAACTTAATGAATTTGTAAATATCAAATGCAGACAAAGTGGCAGGGCTGAGCTTGATTTAGATAATAAGTGTTTTCTTTATTGTCCGACACTTACTTTAGTAGGAGCGACAAAGCTCTGCTTGAGGTTGACAGGAGAGGTGAGATTGGCATCTGACATTAAAGTGATTGCCGAGCTAGATTCGGAAGGTGGCTTATAATGTTAAGTATTGATTTAAGTAGATTGAATGAAAACATTGCAGAGGAGTGCGAAAAACTTTTTCAAGAAAAAATGCAAGAATCTGATGGGAAAAGGTGCATTATTTCCTCTTCAATGTTTAATGAAATAGAGTTGATAAAGCCAACAGTTGATGCACAAGTCATAATCAATATTTTTGCTAATATTTCTTGCCCAATCTCGTGCTTTCGATTTGCCGCTTCACTATATCCACATCGATGGCCAACCTGGCCTATTGTTTCTTATGAAATGTCACAAGCTTACATGTTTGAAGCTGTTGAAATTGCAATTAACCTCCGATATGACAAGAAAGCCAGACTAATTCTTGGAGAGTTTCAAAAGACGCGTGAATTCGTCTTAATTATGCAAATTGCCAATGAAATGTTGGGAAGGCTATGTGTACCGTCGCTAGTTTGTTCAGAAATAGTAGAATTCATTGAGCAATACAAAATTGTTAACTACTACAACGAAACAGGCCATCAACAATGAAAACAACCATGACAAAGCTTGAGTCTGCTGCTAGTACGCTTGGTTTTAGATGCAACGATTACGACCAATTAGTTCGATACTTGTCTAATGCTTTACTTGATGCGACTAAAAACGGGGTTCACTTGAACTGTGTTTCTGTGAGTATTATATCCGAGCTACTGCAACTTAAAGCCAATGTCACTTTAAGCCCAAAAAATGCTTGTGATTACGCGAATCAAAATAAAAACATTGTTCAAGATATTGCAGATATTTTACGAGTACAAACAACTCAGCATGCTAAATGTTGTTTATCAATGAAGCCGGAAGGTATTCATATGTCGCCATTGTTATATAGTGCGGCACACGGTTTTCAAATGGCAACACAGCGAACATTGATCAATATTCCCGTCAGAGAATTATATAGGGGGTGGCAGCAGCAAGGCTGGTCTGTAGGTGATAGAAGAAATTGGCCTAATCAAGAGTTAGTAAGATGGTTGCAGCTCAAAGGTATCGTATTGAATTTGCCTGCATCTCACTTTTTTCCAGCGCGAGTAAAACGAGTGTTTTTACTGTTGAATGAATTAATGAATACTTCAGAAATATCCTGCTTATCACGACATGAGTTAAAAAAGCGGTTGGGAAAAGAAGTTACTACTCATTGTAATCAATTCATAGAGAGAGAAAAGCTTGGTTTTCAAAATAAGTGGATTAACTTAAAGGTTGATAATTTGAATGTTAATTACTTTGAACGTATCCCAGCACTTCAGAGAGATTCACCATACTTTTATGTTAAATTCGCAGGTGCAAGCATTACTAAAATAGGTGCTGCTGATAACTCAACTAGGTTTAAACCAAATGATTGTGGTGTTGTCGTTTGCTTAGAGTCGAGAGCAAGTGACAAGTTTGCACTATATGTAGAAACAGAAGTTAGAACCTTTCTACAAGGAATAAATATTACACCTATATTTGGCAAGCTAGATTATTACAGCATTGAATTAACTACTCTTGTTAAGTTAGTAATAGCATTTATTTCTTCTCATGCAGAGATAAAATCTCGTATCAGGAGTATCAACGCTAGCAGTCTCTTTTAATCATCGTACAAAGTTAACCAGAAACACTTAAATTAGGCTTGTTGATGTTCATCTAGATAAGAAGCAGGCGCAAGCCTTAGCTTACTGAGGCAACA
Organism: Colwellia sp. 1_MG-2023; assembly: GCF_030546755.1. Lineage (GTDB taxonomy): Bacteria > Pseudomonadota > Gammaproteobacteria > Enterobacterales > Alteromonadaceae > Thalassotalea_H. The sequence continues at coordinate 54,304 of NZ_JAUOPE010000001.1, read as the reverse complement.
AGTGAGCCGACAAACAGCCCTTCATCAGATAATAAAATAATTCTAAGATGTTTATCTTGATATTTGGATAATTAATTCTAATGTCTAATTGAAAATCGAAATTAGATTTTCTGTTTATCTGACTTTTTGTTTAGTAAAAATTTCAAAACTCTATCTCGCTGTGGGGCATATAGCGCCATAGAAACTCCAATGATTTTTAAAATATACAAATCACTAAAGTAAATTCATTAACTGATTGAAACTTATGGATTGTGCATAAAAAATTTTAATATAATTAGTTTTCTTATTTTTCTAGGGACTTATTAAGTGAAGTCTTTAAAAGTTTTCCGTTTACAGAACCAAAATGGTATGCGAGTTGAAATCGTCAATTTTGGTGCGCGTATTAAATCTATTTTGTTTCCCGTTTGTGGAAAAGGTGCGGAAATGACCGTTGGGTATTCTGATCCTGTTGATTACTTAAATGATCCCTTTTATTTAGGAGCCATTTGTGGACGTGTGGCAAATCGTATCGAAAATGCCAAGTTTGAAATAAATGGTGAAGCATACGTTGTATCTTCTAATGAAGCGCCCAATTGCCTGCATGGCGGCGAAGATAATTTCTCTCTTAGATATTGGGAATTAATTGAGGCAAGTGATAATTCAGTTAAACTTTCGCTGGTGTCACCAAACGGTGATCAAGGTTTTCCAGGTGATTTGATAGTGACTGTAACTTATCAACTAACTGAAGAAAATGAATTAAGCATTGACTTCAACGCAAAGAGTAATAAAGCAACCCCTATTAGTTTAACTAATCATGCTTATTTCAATCTAGGGGATAAAACTTGTGAATCGTTGAAATTACAGATCCATGCACAATATATGCTTGATAGAAAAAGTAATGGGTTACCCAGCGCAGAAATCGTCACTGTAGAGAATACAGATTTTGACTTCAACAGTTTTAAACACATAGGTGAAAGTCAAAATACTGCAAAAAATAAATTGCTCAAAAAAATGCGTTGTTATGATCACTGTTTTGTACTAAATCGTAATGAAAATAAACTTAAAGCATCACTTGTTTCTCATCAAAATAATGTACAAATGAATGTTTATACAGATCAACTCGCCATTCAACTCTATACAGGAGTCGGTTTGTCAGGGCCGTTTATCCCATATCAAGGTGTGTGCTTAGAAGCCCAAAATTATAGCAATGCCATCAATCTTCCACATTTTCCAGAGCGGATATTACAACCTGAAAACGTTTATCAAAAAAATATTACCTTTGAATTTTTAGCTATTTAATTCAGCTGAACCACTTTATAAGTGATAGACGACAGAGCGTCCACCATCAACAATTAAACTTTGACCAGTCATAAAACTCGAATCATCACTGGCTAAAAATAATGCCGGTTTTGCTATTTCTTCACAACTTGCGTTACGTTTTAAAGGGTGAATATCGCCTAAAGATTTTCTAGCGGCAACAGGATCTTCGGACTCCTCAAACCATCTAAAAGCGGCTGGTGTTTCTACCATACCAGGGCATAAAGCATTTACACGAATATTATCAGCACCAAATTCAACTGCTAAGTTTTTAGTTAACCCAATAACAGCATGTTTTGTAACGGCATAAGGAAAATGATTCGGCACAATTTTAAATGAATGTACTGAGCCTATATTAACGATTGCGCCTTTTTTTGCAGCTTGCATAAAGGGAAGTACCTCTTTACAGCAATTCCACATACCATCGAGATTAACATTAAAGCTTTTGTCCCACTGCTCTTTAGTGGTGTTAAGAGGGGATTCATTAGGATAAATAATGCCAGCGTTATTTATTAATATATTTGGCTCACCAAGTTCTTCAACTGTTGTTTTTACCATATGTTTAACTGATTCATGAGCAGCGACATCTGTTTTTACGAAAATGGCTTTTCCACCTTGTGCTGTTAATGAGTTAACCACCTCTTGACCAAGTATTTCGTTTATATCTGCGATACAAACTAAAGCGCCTTCTTGACAAAATAATTGAGCTATTGCTTGTCCAATACCATCAGCGGCACCAGTTATTATTGCAACCTGTTTATTTAAACGAGAATTCATTTTTAACCTATATATTTAAAAAACAATACCTTAAATTTAATTAAAGGCATATTTTTATAAATGTGTTAATGAGTAATGAGGTGATGATAATATATAAAATGAAAAATATAAACATCATATGTTTATATTTATTGTATCTTTGCCGTTGTGATGTTAAATTGATTCTAGATATTTAAAATAATCTTCATTTCAATGAAGTTAAATAGGTACATATGATGTCAGGTATAAATAAAAATGTAGCATTTTATTCATTAGTTGCTGCTTTTGGTGGATTTGTTTTCGGTTTAGATGCCGCTAATATTTCTGGAGCTATCCGATTTATCAGTTCTCTATTTGAACTAACGAGCGCACAAACAGGTACTGTGGCTGGTATAGCTTTAATTGGTGTTATTTGTGCATTATTTATTACTGGTACGCTGTGCGACAGATTTGGTCGTAAAAAAATACTATTATCAATTGCGATCGCATACGCGATTTCAACTCTGCTTTCTGCATTTGCTATTAATTATGAAATGCTAATAGTTGGTCGTTTTATTGGTGGTGCCGCATTTGCTTCTATAACAGTCTCAGCAATGTACATTGGCGAAGTTGCACCGGCAGATAAACGTGGTAAGTATGTTTCAGTCAACCAATTAATGATAGCTATTGGACTATTACTTGCCTTCTTAATCAATTACTTCCTTATCAAAGTCATGGACGACATCGCTTGGTTGGATAATGAAAATATATGGCGTTATATGCTTGGCGCCGAGCTTATTGCTAACGCTGTTTGGATCACTTTAATTTTGTTTATTCCTGAATCGCCAAGATGGTTAATATTGAAAGGAAGAAGTGATGAAGCGAAAGCCATCTTAACAAAAATATCTTCTTCAGTGGCAGCGGATGAGATCATTGTGGAAGTGACAAAAAATCTAAATAAAGAAGAAAAAAATAGTACGTTAGATCAGTTGAAACAATTATTTAGCAAAAAAATGCGTTTTGTTCTTTCACTCGCAATTGTATATGCAGTTGTACAAGGTGCTACAGGTATGAATGCAGTTTTATTTTTTGCTCCACTCGTTTTTGAACAGGTAGGTATGAGTGTTCAAGATACATTTTTACAAACCGTTATTATGGGCTTAGTGGGTGTTGTTTCAACAATATTTGCTATTAGTTTTGTCGAGAAATTAGGACGTAGGTTTTTAACCTTGGCAGGTTTATTGTTGGTTGTTGTTGCTCATGGTTCAACTTGGTACGGCTTTAGCAAAGTAACTTATGTTTTTAGTGAAGAGGTACTCTCTAAAATAGAACATCAAGTAGACCAACAAAATATAGATGTATCCAGATTACAACCCTTAGTAGGGAAGGTGTATTCAACTGATGTTGAATTAAAAGCAGAACTCACCAAAATATTTTCGAAAAAAGAATTACCTTTAGTCAGCGGTATTATTATTAATTCTAGTATTCAAGGTATTAATTCGTTGATGGTGCTTTTTGGCATATTTGCTTTTCTTGCTGCATTTAATATCTCAATTGGTCCAATTTTATGGGTGATTTTCTCTGAAATATTCCCTAATAAAGTGAGAAGCGTCGCCTTACCTTTTGCCGCTTTAGTACAAACCATTTCGTCTTGGTCTGTGAGTGAATTCTTTCCATGGCAATTAGAACATTTAGGCGTGTCTACTATTTTCTTGATTTATGGAGCTATAGGTTTTTTCGGCTTGGTAGTAATGACTTTCATGCTACCTGAAACTAAAGGGAAAACCATTGAAGCAATCGAAAAGGAATTAGTAACAACTTAAAATAATATAGATATTAATGTTGTTAAGTGAAATGAAGAAGAATATTAAAATGAATATAAAAAAATTATCTATGGGATACCTTATTGTTGATTGGGGGACGACTAACTTTCGAGTTTTCCTGATGGACAAAAATAGTAATCTAATTAAAAAGCAGGAGCTTCCATTAGGCTTGCTGCACGTAAAAGATGGAAACTTTGCAAAAGCCCTAGAAAATGTTTTATCTGAGTGGTTGCCATCATATAAAAAACTGCCAATTATAATGGCAGGCATGGTTGGCTCACTTACTGGGTGGTTCAATGTTGATTATGTAGAAACTGATGTAAATAAAGAAAAACTAGCCTCTCAAATCTATTCGTTTACCTTACCCTGGGGGGCCTCTGGTTCAATTATTCCCGGTGTTAGTCATAGAACAAAAGCTGGTGCTTTTGATGTCATGAGAGGCGAAGAAGTACAAGTTTTTGGTCTTGCACAATTAATTAATAAACCTTTATTTAATGCAATACTTCCGGGTACCCATAGTAAGCATATTCGAGTAGTAAACTCTGAAATCACGGAATTATCTTCATTTATGACGGGAGAGCTTTTCTCTGTCATTACTGAACATACGATCCTTGGTAAAGGTCTTCCTAAACAAATAGAAAATAAGGATGCTTTTGTTTTAGGGGTTACTGAAGGTAAAACTGATAAATTAACCAGTGCAATATTCGCAGCTAGAACTCATCGATTGTTTAATAACATAGCCGATACTGATGTTCATGATTATCTTTCTGGATTACTTATTGGCAATGAATTGAAAAGTTTAAATAGTAGTCATGTGTTTTTAGTTGGCGGTCAAAAGCTATGTGAAAAGTATAAAATGGCCTGTGATATTTTATCCATTGGATCGACTTTTAATAGCGGAGATGACTGCTTTCTTGCTGGTATGATTGAAATAACTAAGGTAATACATAATGCTTAAAAAATTTAATATTAAAGAACAATTTCCATTAATCGCAATCATTCGTGGCGTATTACCTGAAGATGTGATTCGAGTTGCTTCAATTTTAATTGAAGAAGGTTTCACTATGATTGAAGTTCCATTAAATAGCCCTGATGCGTTTATAAGTATTAAAAAACTCGTCGAACACTTTTTAGGGGAGCATAAACAGCAATACTTCGTAGGTGCAGGAACAGTTACAACACCTGAATTAGCAAAACAAGTTATTGCGACTGGCGCTAATTTAATTGTTACACCTAATATGAATGAAGAAGTTATTAAACTTTCGGTTGCGGCTGGTTGTGCTACTTTTCCTGGGGTTGTTACTCCAACAGAAGCATTTTCTGCATTGGCTGCAGGTGCCACTGGATTAAAATTATTTCCCGTATCAGCACTTGGAAATGACGGATTTAAAGCATTAAATTCAGTTTTACCTAAAGGAACTTTGTGTTTTCCCGTTGGTGGAATAGATCCTACAGTTGAAAGTATGAAACCATTAATGGATATTGGAGCTCAAGGGTTTGGATTAGGTTCTTCTTTATTCAAACCAACTATGACCGACGATGATATTCGAAAAGCGGCGAGTGCGTTTGTTCGCACCTTCAATCAATTGTTAGATGAATAAATAAAGTAAACACATTAGGATTAGCATTTATGAAAATTACCGCAATAACGCCATATGTTATCTGGGTGGGCACTCGAAACCAATTAATCGTAAAAGTTGAAACAGATGAAGGGGTTTATGGCTGGGGTGAAGCAGGCTTTTCTTTTCGCGAACAAGCTGTAGCAATGATGATAGAGCACTTCGCAAAATTTATCATTGGCCAAGACCCTATGAATATTGGTCGAATTTGGCAGGAATGTTATCGAAGTCATTATTTTGAAGGGGGTAGAGTGGTTACTGCTGCTATGGCGGCAATTGATATTGCATTACATGATATTAAAGGAAAAGCACTTGGTGTACCTGTCTACCAATTAATTGGCGGTAAACAACGTGATGTTGTTCCTGCCTTTGCAACTGTACCCGCAGAACCAAGTGAGTTAATGATTGAGCAAGCGCTACAATTAAAAGAAATGGGCTGGAAGTGTATTCGTTTTATCGCTGATGGTATGGGCGCTGCATACTCTTCAAGCGGTGTTGCACGTTTTGAACCAAGGGAGTCTATAAATAATACAGTACCTTGGTTGATTAAAGCTCGTGAAGCTTTAGGTCATGAAGTGGTGATTGGTCTTGAATTTCATCATCGTTTGAGTGTTGCTGAAGCGGCATCTTTGTGTCAAAAAATTCCTGCAGGGACTCTCGATTTTCTTGAAGAGCCCATAAGAGATGAAACGCCAGAAGCCTATGAAACACTTAGAAAGTTGACAAATATACCTTTTGCTATTGGGGAAGAGTTTTCATCAAAATGGCAATTTATGCCTTTTATTGAACGAGAGTTAATGCAATATAATCGATTGGATATTTGCAATGTTGGTGGCTTTACCGAAGCGCTTAAAGTGGCCGGTTGGTCTGAGGCACATTATATTGATTTAGTGATGCATAACCCTCTAGGGCCAATATGCACAGCAGCATCTATTCATCTGGCTGCTGCTGTACCTAATTTTAGCTGGCTTGAGTGTCGATCTTCACCCTTTGAACAACTTGGCTTTGATAATCCCGAATTATTTCCTGTTCAAGCGACTATGCATGGATCAAATTTTATTATTCCTGAGTTACCGGGGTTAGGTGTTGAAGTAAATGAAGATAAAATTGCTGAACAAAGTGCTACATTCACCGAAGCACCTCATTTAACTCGTGACGATGGCAGCGTAACCAATTGGTAAAAAGTTGAACGGCTAATTAAAGCCGTTTTTACTTGAAATAATAAATGGTTAACATTGTGTTCTATTAGTGATTAAAGTAAAATTTCGTTCATTACCTATTAACTTTATAAACGTATAATGTTTGTGTATCTATTATGAGTGAATTAGTTTATTACGACTTAAAACGAGCGGCGACTATGACGCCGAGTATGCCTATTCAAGTTGCACGTGAACTTGGTCGTCGGATAGTGGCTGGTACTATTGAAGAAGGTACATTAATTGATGATGAAGCATCATTAACTGAAAAGTACCAAGTAAGCCGCGTGGTTATTCGTGATGCGGTAAAAATATTGGTAGGTAAAGGTCTTTTGGATGTTAGACGTGGTATTGGCACTCGTGTTAAACCACGAAGTCAATGGGTTCTATGGGATGATGATGTTTTAGCATGGTTAGTAAGTGCACCACCGAGTAAAGATTTAATTAATCAATTAATGGATATTCGATTAGCGTTTGAACCTAAAGCTGCTCGCTGGGCTGCTGAAAGAGCTTCGCCTGAAGCTTTGGCTGAAATTGAATCTGCTTGTATTGGTATGGAGATTGAAAAAGGCTCTGTTGAGAAGTTCATAATTGCTGATGCTATTTTCCATCGCTCAGTGTTTAGAGCAGCACAGAATGATTTTCTAACGGCAATGGAAGGCGTGATTTATTCATCTTTATTAATTAGTGCTCAAATTACCAATAAAGATCCTAGAGAAAATAGCTCATCTGTTTCTTTTCACCGTGAAGTTTACCAAGCCATAGCAGATAAGGATGGCGCATTAGCTGAACAATTAACAGAGAAATTACTAAAAGACGCAATCAGACGTTTACAAGAAGCGTTTGGCGATAATTTTAGAGGCTAAATAACAAAGCTCACTTGTATTAAAAATATTATGTAAGTGAGTTTTCTTCATAAATTAATGTAAATACACTCCGTTTTTCTATTTGACTTCTGTCTACGTGAATTATCTTTGATTAGTAACGTCAATAGCTTATAAATCAATATTTTTAGGTTTTTTCCCGATATTGATAATCGAAAAGCGCTATTTTTATATAGCTTAAACTATTCAATTCAATAGCCTTATTATTACAATTAAAGTAGGGGCTCTTATAAAGTTTGAAACTAAATTTGACTGACCCGCTTTAACTGACCATAGTTTGAAATGTTAAGCATTACTAACGTTTGAAAAATAACTTTGAAAGGGATAAGAATAAATTTTACTACAGCAGCATTTATACTGCTGTATATGGAAGTATTAGCGTGGCAGGAATTGCTATTTTAGTATTATGTCGTTCTTAACCTGTTTATATATTCATTATGAGTTAAGGTTTTACTAACACTGTTGGTGAGTTCTGTAACACTTAATGTAAATGCTTGGTTTATTTTATTGTAATTTGACGCATCTATCAGAGGATCGTAGCTTCTAGGTCTTACCCCCATCCCCTCTAATACTGAGTACCAACTATCGGCTGAAAATAAGTCATATTTATTTTCGTATAGTCTACCTTGGCACTTAAACAAATCAATTTTTGTTTTCAGCGTGTCAGGGATGTTGATATGTTGCCACATTTGCCAGAAAGCTGAATCTTTTCGTTTGGTAGTGCAATAATGCAATACGATAAAGTCTCTAATAGCGTGATATTCATCGTCAATCAATCGGTTAAATTCATCAATTGTTGGGCGTTCACATTGTTTATTTGGTAAACATTCTACAAAATTTAGCATTGTTTTCATGATTAAATAAATACTTGTAGACTCTAAAGGCTCTAAAAAACCTGAAGATAATCCAACGGCCAAACAGTTCTTGTGCCAAATTTTATCGCGCTTTCCTGTGGTAAAGGAAATAAACCTAGGCTCAGTTATAAAGTCAGTGCTATTTTGTTTTAATAAATTTAATGCATCATCATCACTACAGTAATCGCTACAAAAAACATAACCGTTTCCTGTTCTATTCTGGAGTGGTATTTTCCATCGCCAGCCGTGCTCATGTGCAGTAGCTTGAGTGTAAGGAGGAATAGTTTCTTCAATAGTTGATTGTGCGGTTATAGCTCTGTCAACAGGTAAAAAGTGCTGCCAATTATCATAACCAACGCGCAAGGCTTTATGTATTAATAATGCTTGCTGTCCACTACAATCGATAAAGAAGTCCCCTGATATAGATGTTTTGTTATCTAGATGAAGTGTTTCAATTTTTCCTTGTTTATCTAAAGTCGTTGATTGAATGTGTTGTTGGAGTAAGGTCACGCCCATCCCTTTACAATATTCAGCGAGATACTTTGCGACCAGTGAAGCGTCAAAATGCAAAGCATAAGTGGAATTTGAAAGGTTGTTTTTTACTTTAGGATCGGGGATATAAAACTTACTTTTTTTTGCTAACGCGATCGCAGGGGAAAAGTCTGTAAAATCAAATTGTGGATTATTAAATTGATGTTTTAACCAATGTTGATAAAAAGGTTTACCATCTATTTTATTGCCAACAAAACCAAATGGGTGCCAATAATGATGTCCTTTTTGTTGCCAATCAATAAATTTGATACCTAATTTGAAGGTGGCGTTTGTTGCTAAAATAAATTCTTTCAGTGGTATGCGTAGGTATTCTAACAGATCCACAATAGAAGGTATGGTTGCTTCGCCAACGCCCACAGTTGGGATATTCGGAGATTCTACAACCGTAATGCTACTGTTGGAATTGGTTAGTGATCTAGCCAGTATTGCTGCTGAAATCCAACCAGCTGTTCCTCCACCTACAACGATGAAAGAATTTATAGGGTCATTTTTTGTTTTTATCATTCGAATTTAATCTCATGTTTAAGCAAAGATTGCTAATTTAAAAGCCCTCGTTACATTTAAAAGTAATGAGGGCTTGATTCATCAGTTAATTCAATCCTGTTTAAAACCGTGCAGTAACACCAATCTGGTAACGACGACCTGAGTATTGCAGTTTAGTTACTCGTTCTCTAACATCAGCATATTCTAAGATATGAGCATCTGTTGCATTAATTACCTCAGCAGAAACAGTAAAACTGTCATTTATGTCATATGATGCGCTTAAATCTAATTGACCATAATCATCAACATGTTGAGGTAAACCATTACTGCCAATTCTTGGACCAGAACGATAGGCTAAGAAACCTTCGCGCCAGTTATAGGCAGCTCTTGCTTGGAAACCGTCTATTTCATAAAAACCGATAATATTATAAGAATTTTCTGAGAAACCTTCTAAGCCACTTCCAGGAGATTGTACGTTTGGTCGATCAAATTCACTTGCATCATCATCTTTACTATCTGTAAAGGTGTAATTTGCTTGTATACCAAATCCACTTAACCAACCCGGTAAGTAGTCAAAATAATGAAGACCAGCTATTTCAAATCCACTCACGGTACCACCATTTCGGTTAGATTTTTGAGTAATAGCTTCATAGACAGACCCCCAACCCTCAATCACTAATCCTGTATCTACATTCATTGTTTGAGTTGAGATGAAACTAGTAATATCTTTGTAGAACAAACCTAAAGAATAAGCGTTACCTGATTCATCATAATACTCAAATGAAGTGTCAAACTGGTTTGCTTCATAAGGGTTTAAATAAGGATTACCACCACTTGTCGCTAAGTCACCTGCACGTGGATTTTGTTGGTAGTTTTTATTAACACCAGTATCTTCTAAAGCGGGTCTTGAAATGACTTTAGCCGCCGCTGCTTTGATAAAGAAACCTTCACCAAAATCCATGTTGATATTAAAGCTAGGTAACCATTTCTGATAATCGGTTGATACTTTAATAACCGCAGGCTCTGTGTAAGTAGCTTCTAATGCTAACCCACCACCATCTTGAATAGGTTTTTCAATTAATGATATACGCTCTATGCTATGTCCTGAAGATGAATTTGTTGTATCTACATAGCGTAAACCTATATTACCGTTCCATGAAAACGTTTCAAATTCTCCCACCAAATTTACTTGCCCATATGCGGCTAGAATTTCTTCAGTGTTTGCGACAGAGCGCTCAGGTCTGATTATTTCATTTGTCCAATTTGGTTCACCACGAATTGCACCAATAGCTTCTTTATAATCATTGATATCATTGACTAAAACAAATGATCTTGGGAAATCACCGTTTACATCATTTAAGAAGCCACTACGATCATTTATCGAAAATAGACTATCTTCAAGATCTAAAAAGTTCCCACAAGTACTAACGATAGCCCCACAGCCATCTACACCATATGTTTCTTGTGATTTTTCTCTGTCTGAATATGAAATACCAAAGTCAATTGAGCTAATAAAACCATCATCGAGCTCATAGTTCGCATCGAATTTTGCTTCTAAAACCTCATCTTCAATTTGGCTGTGCTGTATATCATTCCAATGGGTTCTAACTGAAGCAGGATCTGAGTAATCGATCGTAGAATCAATTTGAATTACATCACCATGACGACTGTCAAATTCAATATAATCTTGACCAACGATAAAACCTTTATGTTGGTCTGGTTGATAGCCTTCATCACCTGGTTTTACACTTTGATCAACATTGTTATTAACGAAGTTTGTAACAAGGGTATTGCCACGCGGGTCAGCAGTCGCTTTTGAATAGGATATATCTGTGGAGAGAGTCCAATTATCCAATAAATAAATACTATTCAGGCCTAAAGCTAAAGTGTCAGAGTCTTGACCTCGCTCTTGGAATAAGCCATCAATAGGACTAGCTGATTTAGTTGCTTTTAGCGCCGTCATGTTTTCAGAAACAATCACATCTTGCCAGCCAGAAAATTGTAGAGGTACTTGCATTCCATTACTTAATGCTTGTCGGCTTAAATCTGAATACAACATATCAAAAGTGTGAATTATTTCATCATTCTGCGCCCACTGTAATGTTAAATTAGCACTTGTACGTTCACGCTCCTCAGTGTCCATGGTATAAGTAGCACGGCCTGGATACCAAATTGTTCCTTCTGTTATAGTAGTACCTGCCTCATTAGTTATTGGACCAGGAGCAACTGTAGTGTTATCTGCTTGAAATGATGACCAATGTGTAGTTCCTGCTGCATCAATGCGATTGGTTGTTGTTTTTTTAGTAAGTCCAATTAAAACGCCGAAACTGTCATCTAAAAAAGTATTACTAATAATAGCTGTGCCTTTAGGATCGTACTTTTCTGCAAGGTCATTATAAATAAGATCGAATGAACCAACAGCGGAAAAGCCAGGATTATCTAGAGGACGAGCTGTATTTACATTGATGTAGGCCCCTAAGCTCCCTTCAGAGATGTTTGCTCTTGAAGCTTTAATTACATCTGCTCCTGAAATTAATTCAGAAGGTAATGCTTGAAAATCAAATTCCCTCCCACGATCAGTAGTGGCAATGGTTCTGTTATTAACTTTAACTGCATTAAATTTCGGCCCCATACCTCTCACGGTAACTTTTGATCCCTCACCATTAGTTCTTGAAATCATAACGCCACTTATACGTTGTAATGATTCGGCTACGTTTTGATCTGGAAATTTACCAATATCTTCAGCGACAATGCTATCTTGGATTGATGATGCATTTTTTTTCATATCCATTGATTCTGTTAAACTACTACGAATCCCTGTCACTTGAATAGTTTCGATTTCACTCAATTGCTTTTCTTGAGCAATGACTGAATTTGCACTTAATGCTGTAGCGATTGCTAGGCTTAGCGGCATTAATCTAAACTTTTGTGTTTTCATGTATTCCTTTTCTCCCTTATTTAAAAACTAATTATTTAATTATTATACGTACTTAAACGTATGATGTTTAAGTACGTACGATCAAAGCATTAATATACATATAAATCAACAAGAAATATTTATGAGGTTGTTAGAGGATAAAAATTACAAAATATTTATTGCACACCCAAACATCATATGTTTATATACGTATTATATAAATTATTATTTAGTAAATGGGTTATTAGTTTTTTAGCCAAATTTACAAACAACTTAAATGCCGTTCGGAGGCGTTATTCATGAAAAATTCTTTATCAAATTTTGGTTTGTTAGCTATTGCTACAGCCACATTGCTAACAACAGGGTGTAATGACTCTCAATCAGAAGTAGAGGTTGTGTCAAAAGCAACTGAAGTGAATCAGCAACCCGATATATATCCTCATACGGATAGTGAAAACAAAGATGGTTGGATTTTAAATACTGATGTAAGTGATGAGTTTGACGGAGCAGCGTTAGATGAAGATAAGTGGTTTATCGTTGGTAAACTTGATGAGGAAGGTAACCCTATCTATAAAGACCCTGACCATCCTGACCGTGAAGTGTGGATTGGTCGTGCTCCAGCACAGTTTTCTGGTCGTAATGTACGCCTAGAAGATGGCATGTTAAAAATTTCAACCCGTTGGGAACCTGATTTTCCATTTACCACTGAACAGGGTTTAGACAACGTTAACTATAAATACGAAAATTTTACAACGGCCGCGATAATAAACCGTAATTTATTTCGCTATGGCTATATTGAAGTCAGAGCTAAAGCCGCTGATGCGGAAGTTTCAAGTGCGTTATGGTTTACTCGCCACGAAGTAAAAAACGGGCAACGTAATGATACGGAACTAGAACTTGATATCTTTGAACATTTTGGCAGCCATCGTATGGAAGGCCAAGCGCATCGCGATAGAGATTTATGGTGGACAGTTCATGATTGGGATCCAAAATACGGTCATGAAAACGGTAAAAATGTTACATATACTGAAACGAAAGATTTAGGCTTTAGAGTTGCAGAAAAATTCCACACTTATGGTTTTGAGTGGACAGAAACAGGTATGCGTTATTTCGTTGATGGTAAACTGGTTTCTGATGTTTCAGTTGCCGAAGTTGAAGAGTTTGCTAAGAAAAAAGGACGTGACAGAGGATATGTTATTGATAAAGCAATGCACCTTTGGTTAGATTCAGAATCATTTCCATGGCGTGGCTTTCCAGACTCAAAAGCTGATTTAGAAGCTAATAGCCCTGAAGGCGAAAAAGATGACGGAATTGTTGATTTTGAAGTTGAATACTTAAGGGTTTGGCAAAAACCTGAACATATGACTTATAAACTTGATCATTAGTACGTTAATTGAATTAAGTTAACACGAAGTAACCTCCAGAGGATGGTATTATTTTTCATCCTCTGGTTTATATTACATTGATTAATTCAAATTATAAAAATGACATTAACCTTTAATTGATGCTTCGTAATAATAAACAAATTTTTTTATTGTAAATACAAACATCATATGTTTATATAGGTATAACAAAGTTAAACGTCATCATGAATATTAAGTCGTAATTAACTTAGCTAAATAAAGCAGCGAAATATTTAAGGCGAAAAATGAAATTCTCTCTAAGACAAATATTTTCTACGCAACCATCTTCTCAAGAGGTAGCTGAATCGACAAGGAACGTCAGTTTAGTTATTTTTAATCAGAGTAATTTACTTGTTTTAACGGCAAGTATAATCGCTTTACTATTTTCCAATTTTGCGAATAGTCATTCAGAAAACGATCCCCAAATATTATCTAAAAAAGAAAATGTTCTAGTCATCATGTTTGATGATATGCGTTTTGATACGTTTTCTTACCGAGGGGGGCCAGTAAACACTCCTAATATTGATGAATTAGCTGAACAGTCAGTTCGTTTTGATAATGCTATGACAACGACGGGGTTATGCTCTCCATCTCGTGCCGCTATGTATACTGGGCGCTGGGGACATAAAACAGGGCTTGATGATAATGTCGAGCTTTATCATTCTCGTTTAGCTGAATTAGATCCAAAAGAGGGTGGTTTACTCCAAAGAGCTTCCGATTCTGGCTATTTAGTAGGACATGTTGGTAAATGGCATTTAGGTGCTCGCGGTACTGAAATGCGAGGTGCTGAAATTGATTTAGGCCATGGTCATGAACCTAGAGAACGATTTACACGCCCTTATACGCCATATTCGAAAGTTCCACAGGTAGCAGGATACTACCAAGGGAAAACAGATAAACATGGCGAAAAGCATGAATATTGGATGACACTTCCAGGTGATTACGAAGATACCAATGCATATAAAAAAGTAGTGCATGGTAAGGCGATGATTAAACAAGCTGCAAAGGATGAGAGACCATTTTTTGGAGTAGTAAGTTTCAATCAACCTCATCCAGCGTACCGTGTGCCTGAACCTTATGCGAGCATGTTTAACCCTACTGAACTCGTTTTACCTAAAAATCATTTAGCTGAAAGAATAAATAAGCCGCTTGCGCAAGGTGGTATATGGTGGCCTTGGCACGATGTAGGTCATATGACAGATTTAGATTGGCGTAAGTCACGTGCCTATTATTATGGCGCAATTGCGATGGTTGACCGCATTGTTGGGGAGTTAATACAAACCGCAAAAGATGAAGGAATATACGATAGTTTACGCATCGTACTTTTAGGTGACCAAGGCAGTATGTTAGGTGAACATGGTCTATATGACAAAGGACCTTACGCCTATGATGAGTTAATGCGTATGCCATTATTAATAAGAGATCCAAGCGTTGAAGCTAAAGTAGTAAATCGTCAAGTTTCAATGTTAGATATTACGCCAACTCTTGCTCATTGGATGGGACTAAAACCAGATGGTGATGTTGATGGCCGTTCATTAATTCCTTTAATGAAAGAGGGTGATAAAGCAGACGAAGGACGAGACGACGTCGCACTTTATGCTTATGAATGGTACAACGGTTCATGGTTTGGTATTCGCGCTATTCGTACCCCTAAAATGAAATTTGTTTGGAATCCTGGCGATAGCCGTGATGAATTATACGATCTTCAAAACGATCCGTATGAAATGAACAACCTAATTGATAACCCTCAATATAAAAAACAACTTAACAGTATGGCAAAACGGTTAGAAAAAGAGCTCGTTAGAGTCAGTGATCCGTCAATTATTATGTTTAGACATCATATGAAAGCAAAAGGTTTATTAACCGCTTTTACTCACCAACAAGAATTTGATGTCGCTTTAAATTTTCCTGGCTTAACTTTTAGCCACTTTTCACTGTGAATAAAAATATGAAAATAGAATGTATTAAAACTCATCATGTTCGTTGTCATTTAGAAATACCTTTTGGATTTTCTCAATGGTCTTACGATCAAAGAAATGTGCTTCTTATCCAAGTTATTACTGATACTGGCTTATCAGGTTGGGGCGAGTGCTATGGTCCTGCAGATGTTATTCAGGCAGCAGCAGAAAAATTTTACGCTCCTCGCATATTAGGCATGAATGCTTTAGAAACTGATGTTATTTGGCAGCACATGTGGCGTAGTTCATTAGATTTCGCTCGTGCAGGGGTAATGACTGCAGCTATTTCAGGTATTGATATGGCGCTTTGGGATTTGAAGGGTCATGCTCTTGGTTTAAGTGTTAGTGATTTGATGGGGGGGAAACATCGTGAAATTGTTCCTTGTTATGCCACAGGTATGTATTTTAGAGACATGCCAGAAGAACTATTGCTTAACTCTTTAGTTGAAGAAGCGGTTAGTTACGCTAAAAGTGGCTATAAAGCGATGAAAATTAAAGTTGGTAAAAATATACCATTTGATGAAAAGCTCATTATCGCAATGCGAGAAGCTTTACCCAATACTATATTAGCTGCTGATTCAAATCATGCTTATGACTTACCTGAAGCAGTACGTATTGGCCAACTACTTGATAAGCATGATTATGCCTGGTTTGAAGAACCGCTTTCACCTGAACACCTTCATTTATTTGAACGATTGCAAAGCAAAGTAACTTTGCCAATTACTACTGGAGAATGTGATCAAACACGCTTTGGTTTTAAAGCTCTTATTGAAAGTAATGGCGTGCAAATAATTCAACCTGACCTAGCTTATTGTGGTGGTCCAAGCGAAGCGTTAAAAATTAGAACATTAGCATCTGCTCATGGCATTAATGCAATTCCACATGTTTGGGGTACTCAGTTAAATTTAGCTGCAGCTACGCACTTCTTGGCAACGGCATACCATGAGCCTGGTAGAGCAGAAGAAAAACCACTATACCTTGAGTATGATCGCACTGAAAACCCACTTCGAGACGAACTTTTCTCTGTAATTGTGGATGTTGATGGCAATGGAGCGAAAGTTCCCACCTCACCGGGTCTTGGTGTCAAAATTGACATTGATAAATTAAAAGAATTTAACGTTAGGAATACAGAAACACGATGAGTAATTTACATTATAAAATGCTTATTAACGGTGATTTAGTAGGCGCTGAAGCAACTTTTCCTGTCATTAATCCGGCAACAGAAGAAATCGTGGCGCAAGTGCCGCAAGCTGAAGAAGGTCATATTGATTTAGCTATTGAGGCTGCTGATAAAGCGTTTAATACATGGTCTAAAATGCCATTGAGTCAACGTGAGAAGTTAATCCTCACTTATGCAGATGTGTTAGAAAGTCATAAAGAAGAAATCATTGATATTCTAATTTCTGAAACTGGTAAACCTTACGATAATGCTGAGTATGACTTTGGCATGCTAGTAACATGCTTACGCTATTTTGTAGAAGAAGCAAAACGTATTGACCAGCCAGTAATTAATGATCCTGATGGCAGGTTTTTGCATTATATCATGCGTCAACCTTTAGGGGTTGTTGTTGGGTATTTAGCGTGGAATTTTCCATTATTAAATGTTGGTTACAAACTTGGACCTGTATTAGCTTCTGGTTGTACGGCAATAATTAAACCTTCTCAAGTGACTCCTTTAGCAAGCTTACGTTGCGCTGAATTATCAATCGAAGCGGGTATTCCAGCCGGTGTGATCAATATGATCACAAGTAATGATTACGATATAACAAACCCACTATTAACCAGTGACAAAACGAAATTATTTACCATGATTGGTTCAACGAAAGCGGGTGTAGGCGCTATGAAAACAGCGTGTACAAGTGTTAAGCATTTTTCAGTTGAGCTTGGTGGTAATGCACCGGTTGTTGTTTATGATGATGCCGATGTTAAAAAAGCAGCACAAAATATTGTTGATCTTAAATTTGCTAATTCTGGTCAAGTTTGTGTTTCGCCAAATCGTTGTTTTGTTCATGAATCAATTTATGACGATTTCATTTCAGAAGCAAAAGCACATGCCGCAGGTATTGAACTTGCTGCTGGGCGTCAAGATGGTCGAATTATGGGACCATTAATCAGCAATAAAGAACGCGCAAGAATCATTGGTTCCATTGAACAAGCAGTAACAGATGGCGCAAAAGTAGTTTCTGGCGGTAAAACTCCTGCGGATAAACCGAAAGGCTACTATTTAGAACCGACAATTTTAGCCGATGTTAAGTTAGACATGGCGATTGCTAAAGATGAAATATTTGGTCCTGTTTTACCTATTATTTCATATTCAGATCAAGACGATGTTATAGCGTTAGCAAATGATTGTGAATACGGACTTGCTGCATATGTATACACAACAAACTTACAACGTGGATTACAAGCAGCGCAAAACATTGAAGCAGGTAGTGTTTGTGTAAATGAAGTACATTATGCGGCACATTTACCTCACGGTGGTTTAAAACAAAGTGGTGTGGGTAAAGATTGTTCTTCTTATAGTTTGACAGAATACCTAACGCTTAAACGCGTTTCAGTATTAGTAAATGAGTAGAGCATCCACATGTTTATTAATATTCAAAAATTTAACGTTTTACTCACTTTAGCCATACTCGCAATTTCAGGTCAGGTTACTGCAAGTACTATGTCAGAGCGTCCTAATATTCTTGTTATCCTTACCGATGACATGGGTTACGCAGACGTAGGCTTTAATGGTGCTAAAGACATTAAAACGCCAAGTTTAGATGCACTTGCAAATAAGGGGACGGTTTTTACATCAGCCTATAATGTCCATCCTTTTTGTGGACCAAGCCGAGCAGGTATTATGACAGGGCGTTACCCACATAAGTTTGGATCTCAATTTAATTTACCAACCAGCAACCGCTCTGGTGGCATTGGTATTCCAAAAAATGAAACGTTCATCAGTTCTGTCTTACAAAACGCTGGTTATTTTACGGGAGCAATAGGGAAGTGGCATTTAGGTGAAGAAGAATATTTTCATCCTAATAACCGTGGCTTTGATGAATTCTATGGTTTCTTAAATGGCGGTCATCATTATTTTCCTAAGCAATTTAAAGCGAGATATCAAAAACAAAAAGCGCAAGGTCTTGAACATTCCATTTTTCATTATCTTCGACCACTTGAACATAATGGTAAAGAAGTGGATGAAAAAGAATACATTACGGATGGCTTATCACGTGAAGCAACGCGTTTCATAAAGAAATCAGCAGAAAATAAAGATCAGCCTTTCTTTTTATATCTTGCTTATAACGCGCCACATTCACCAATGGAGGCTAAAAAAGAGGATATGGATCAGTTTCCAGAGATTAAAGATAAGAAACGTAAAACATACGCAGGCATGGTTTATGCGGTTGACCGTGGTGTTAATGAAATTGTTAAAACATTAAAAGAAACGGGCCAATTTGATAACACTTTAATTGTTTTCTTTAGTGATAACGGTGGGAAACCTAAATTAGGGGCAAGTAATGCTCCGCTTAGAGGAAGAAAAGGCGACGTGTTAGAAGGTGGTTACCGCACGCCTATGTTATTTCATTGGCCTAAAAGAGTACCTGAGGGACAAGTATATAAGTACCCAGTTTCATCGCTAGATTTATTTCCAATATTTGCTGATATCGCCCATGCTCCTATCCCAAAATCTAAAAAATTGGATGGTAAAAATATTTTACCTCAAGTGATTAAAAACGAGAATGCACGTGCGGGTGAAATGATTTTTGCTATGAGACATAGGAATGGTTTTTCAGATTCAGCGGCACGAAGAGACAACTGGAAAGTGGTTCAACACAGTAACAAATCTTGGCAACTTTTTGATATTGAAAAAGATATCAATGAACAGAACGATCTCAGTAAACAACACCCGCTACTTCTACGTGAAATGGTAGCAGAAATGGAAATTTGGAGCTGGTCTCATGTTCAACCGCTTTGGTTTCATATTCATGAAGAAGGTTTTCAATGGCGTGAAAAATCCATGCCGAGATTTCATGAAACGTTCCATATAGCCAAACCACAAACAATAGATTAGTCCTAGGTGAAAGATATGAAAGCAATAGCCAACATTATATTATTATTTCTTGCTGCAAGCTTTAGCTTAACTAGCTTTGCAGGTGAAACAGAAAAAACTAAAAAACCTAATATTGTCTTATTATTTTCTGACGACGCCGGTTATGCCGATTTTGGTTTTCATGGCAGTAAAGTCATGAAAACCCCTAATTTAGATGAGCTTGCTAAACAAGGCATAATGTTTAATCAAGCTTATGTTTCAGATCCTACTTGTGGTCCTTCACGAGCAGGTCTTTTAACGGGTAAATATCAGCAACGATTTGGTTTTGAAGAAAACAATGTTCCAGGTTACATGAGCAAAAACTCAGGCGTTGATGGCCGAGATATGGGAATCCCTCTCGATGAAAAAACGATGGGGGATTATCTTAAGAAACAAGGTTACGCTACGGCTTTTTACGGTAAATGGCATGTCGGTGGTGCAGATCGTTTCCATCCATTAAAACGTGGCTTTGACGAATTTTACGGGTTCAGAGGTGGTGCGAGAAGTTATTTTGCCTATTCAAAAGCGCCACCAAGTGAATTAGATTTAATGGAACGTAATTTCGGTGAAATGGTTGAACACAAAGGTTACTTAACTGATGTGCTTGCTGATGAAGCAATCGACTTTATCGAGAGACAAGTCAAAGAAGATAAACCATTTTTTACCTTCGTGTCTTTTAATGCAGTGCATACACCTATGGATGCAACGCCAGAAGATTTAGCACAATTTCCTCAGCTTAAAGGCAAGAGAAAAACTGTTGCAGCTATGACTCTAGCATTAGATAGAGCCTCTGGTGCAATCATGAAAAAGTTAGAAGAACTTGGTGTCGCTGAGAACACCATCGTTGTATTTACTAATGATAACGGTGGCCCTTCAGATAGAAATGCTTCCGATAATGCACCATTAAGCGGTACGAAATCAAATCACCTAGAAGGGGGCATTCGCGTTCCATTTTTAATGAAATGGCCTAACCACTTAGCGCAAGGTACACACTTTACTCATCCTATTAGCTTACTTGATTTATTACCAACTTTTTATGAAGTCGCCGGTGGCGATAGTACAAAAATTAAAGATTTAGATGGCGTAGATCTAATGCCATATATCACCAGTAAAACTGATGCCCGTCCACATGATGTTCTTTATTGGAAGAAAGACGTCAGAGCAACAATTAGGGTAGGAGATTGGAAAATGATGCGTTTTCCTGACCGACCTGCAGAACTTTACTTTTTACCTGATGATTTAAAGGAACATTACAATGTTGCTGCAAAACATCCAGATAAAGTGAAAATGATGTTCAAAAAATTGTTTGAATGGGAATCGACCTTAGAAAGACCTCGTTGGTTATTACAACGAAAATTTGAAAACTACGATATAAACCGGATGGACTTATATCACGATAAACCTCTTGAGAAGAAAGTGGATAAAGGCGAATTAGAGCTATAAATCGAATTTATCTGAAATTTTATAATTAAATATAAAACACCAGATTGAGAGTTTACTCGCGATCTGAATAAAAAATAAAATGAAACTGGGGGACTATATGAGTCACAATTTTAAATTATCAGCGATTTCTGCTGCAGTAATAGCGACATTCTTAACATCGCCAATACATGCACAGGAAGAAGATAAAAAAGCTAAAAAAGTAGATGAAATAGAAGTTATCGAAGTTACAGGTTTTAAAGGAAGTCTTCGTAAAGCAATCAACGCAAAACGATTTTCAGACAATGTTAGTGATTCGATTCATGCTGAAGATGTTGGTAAATCAACCGATCAAAATATTGCTGATGCGCTTTCTCGGGTTACTGGGGTAACTGTTCAATCTGAAGGTGGCGAAGGTACGCGTATATCGGTACGTGGTACAGGTCCTTCTATGAATCAAATTCAAATGAATGGCGTCGCATTAACCAGTGGACTCTCTGGTGATCAAGGCAATGATCCTACCTCTGATCAAAGTGTTGATTTATCTTCATTTTCATCTGATATTTTATCTTCTATTGATGTAATTAAAACATCCTCAGCGGATCAAGATGAAGGTTCTCTAGGTGCAACAGTAGTACTGAGAACAGTGAAACCGTTGTCATTATCAACGCCACGCCGTTCTTTAAACGTAGAAGGCAGAATAAATGATTATGCTGGAGCAAATGATTCACGCATAACCGGTAGTTTCTCTGATATCTATTTAGATGGCACACTCGGATTTATTATTACTGCAGCAAAAGATACACAAACAACGCGTCAAGATAGACTGCAAACTGACTGGACTGATGCAGCAATTTCAATTTCTGATTTGTACGGAACTTCAGGTCGTACCGGGCATGATGTTGCAACAGGTAAATACATTCGTATTTTAGAAGAAGGTCAAACAACTGCTGATCTTTTAAATTGGGATCCTGAGACACAAATTGCTCATGAAGGTCCTTTAGATGTAATGGCAAGAAACTATACGCAAATTTCAACAACTGCCGATCAACGAGACCGTTTTTCAGTATCTGCAGGTTTAGAATGGGCTCCTTTAGAAACGACTAATATTCAATTAGATATTACTCATACTAAGCAAGAAGTAGATACAGATTATCATAATATCCGTTTGAATTTTGCTCCTTTAACAGGTGTATCGGGTGCTGATCCTGTTTCAGACTGGAATGGAATAAATTTAGAGACTCGAACTTTAGAAAAATCATACAACCGAAAGTCTGGCGGTAACTTTAACCGTACACAAGGTTTACGCGAGTTAGAAACCAATGTAGTTTCATTAGAAATTGACCATGACTTTAGTGATGTCTTAAAAATGAATGCTAGATTCGGTTATTCTGGGACAACAGATGAAACTGATGGTCATGTAGGATTAGGAACAGCAACTTGGGGAACAATCGGCAATACGATAATCGAAGCGGTTCCTTTAGAATTACTTGAACCTGTTGGTCATGATTGTAGCTCTAACGGTGAATGTTCTTTCAGTATGGGGATGACACCTGCTAATTTTGACCCTTTTGATGGTAGTGTAAATTTTGTTACCAGTAAATTTAATCCTTTTGATTTAGAAGCAAACCATTTAGGCTCACTTAATTTTCGTGATAATAATCAGGAAGATACCAATAAATCTGTACACTTAGATTTTGATTGGGATGTTGACCGCTTTAATATTACAACGGTTGAATTTGGTTATAAATACGCAAAACGAAACAAAGATGTTTATACACAAAATACCTTGGTAAATACTGGTACTGCATTAATTGATAATTCAATTCCTGATACTAGTTATTCGACAGTTGGTATGGACTCTATTAACCTGATTGATATGTTATCAGGTGATGCTTTCCCATATGATAATTTTGGTGAAGACTTATTATCTGATCGAAGTAATCTTGCTTTTGGCGGTTGGCCAATGTTAGATGCGAATAAAGCTATCGCTGAATTCTCTGGCCGAGATCCTGGTACGGTAGGTACAGGAGTTAACAACCAAGGCACTCGTGAAATAGAAACAGAAACTAATGCAGCCTACTTAAAAGTTAACTTTGAAGGTTTTGACGGACGTTTAACCGGTAACATTGGTTTACGTTATATTAAAGATGCGAATAAAGCTGCTGGTTACGGCGGTATAACTTACCATAGACCCCCTCATTTATTAGATCCTTATAACCTCCTTGTTGAACGTGGATTAGGTACGATTGAAGGGCAAGAAGCTTGTCCTGAGCCAATATCAGGCCTTGATCCAAGTAATGGTCTTCCAGATACGCGTTGGGCACCATTAAATGAAGATCAACTTACCGGGTGTTTTGATTGGGCTGTTTCACATGGTTATGATTTTTGGAATGACGACACAACACCATTTATTAATGGCGAATGGGTGTTACCAGGTGGCGTAGATACTAACCGTTTAGTGTTTGGGAATGCTACGGATGGTTTTACTCTTATTGATTTACCTAATCAAATTGTTGATATCAATGGTAATTTAGTAAACGCTAGTGCATTAACACATAGACAATTTAGTAGCGCTGGTGAAATTTGGCCTTACCTAGATCGTTCAACCTCTTTTGTTGGACCTAATGGCGATCAAACCACATCATACCAACGTGAAGCACCTACCAGCGGTACAGCAAGTCATTCATTATTGTTACCGAGCTTAAATATAAACTATGCGCTTAATGACGACATGATTGCTCGTTTTGCTGTGTCAAAAACAATGACACGTCCAGGTTTTGATTCACTTAATCCTAGTTTAACGATTAGAGAAAATCCTTGGGGACCTACTGCTGAAGGTCGTGCGGGTAATGTTAATTTAAAACCGCTTAAGTCAAACAATTTAGATCTATCATTTGAGTGGTATTTCAACGAGTCGGGCATGTTATCAACGGCTTTGTTTTATAAACAAATGACAGACTTCCCTGAAACAGTTGTAACACCTTTTCATTATAAAGATGTTCGTTCTGATTATGACTTAGCCGATGCTAATTTATTAATGGATTATGATGAAAATCGTACTCCAGGAGGAGCAGAGCCATGTATGCCTCATCGTTATTACGCAGGTTTTAGTGCTAGTTCATGGAAAATTGAATGCCATACAGCACTTATCGCTATTGAAAAAAATGGCCAAGAAGCTGAAATATCAGGTATTGAAATTGGCTATACGCAAAACTATGACTTCTTACCAGGTATTTGGTCAGGGCTTGGTTTAAGCGTTAATTACACTTACCAACATTCAGAGAAAGATCCTGAAGAGTTAGGTACAACAGGTTTGTTTACTCAACCACTTCCACAAGAACATACACCAGAGCATTCAGCTAATACCACCGTATTTTATGAAAAAGATGCTATTACCATGCGTTTAGCTCATAGATATTCTGGGGTTCAGCTGATAAACGACGGTATAACTGGTGGTGCAATTTGGCAAGAATCAACGAGTATTTTTGATTTTAGTTCTAGTTATAAAATTAATGAAACTTTCTCGGTAACCTTCCAGGCAACCAACCTTACTGATGAGGTCTATCGCAATTTCTACACTGCTTATGACATTCAAAATTCAGATGGTGATGTTGTATATGACGAAGGCAACGTTTTTGACGGCAATGTGACCAAAAGTCGTACTGCTGCTGTATACAAAAATGGCCGTCAATATCGTATTGGCATTCGTGGAACGTTTTAATTAAACGCTTTGAACTAAATTAAATGGTTGGTGCAAGACATCAACCAAATAATAAAAAATATTTGGAGATGTAAGATGAATAACTTACTGAAAAAAACAGCGATAGTTACAGCCGTATCTGTAGCACTAATCGGGTGTGGTAGCGGAACTGATGAAGGTTATAGCCACAAATTTAAAAATGACTACAGTGTTGAATATTCAACAGATTCAATCAATGTTACTTATGATGAAGTTTCGGGTATCCAACAAGTTAACTTGTTAGAAGGGGCAATGGTAAATGGGGAAGCGTTAACATTAGAAAGTTCTACTTCGCCTATTCACATTAGAGATTTCTCATTCTCTGCTCGTAACGATGAGTTTATTACACCGCAAGCTGAAGGGCTTTCAAATAATCAGGGAATTTCACCTTTTATCGTTGCTGACGATGGCGTGACACTTTTAGTCTTGACGGATGCTTATGCTCAAGCGTTAAGAATGTGTGATACCACTGATGTTCGTGGTGCTACTGATGCCGATGGTAATCCAACTGGAAATGGCTCACGTGATTTTCCAACATCGATCACATACGATATTAGCTATGTTGTTGATAATGGTTTTGAATTAGCACCTGGACAAGAACATCCTACACGCTCATTAGTGTTAACTATAAATGCAATTACTGATCCTGTAACGAGTGTACAAGCATTTGATATGAATGTTGCTTCAGGTGATACAACACCTATGTTATCTGCAACATTACCTACTTATGCATGTAATAGTAACTTAACTTTTGAGATTGCGGATGAAACGACTGCCAGTGTTGATGAAAGTGGCAATGTCACAGGAAACAATAAAGGTGAAACCACGATCACAGTTACCAGTGAAGAAAACCCTGAGTTAAGTGCTTCTGCGACTGTTAATGTGACTCCAGGATTTAACCTTGCGATTACAAACCAAGAGTTTAATGATTTAGGTGCACCATTAGGAACAAAACTTGTACCTACTTGTTCTGCTATTGGAGTGAGTGTTAAACCAACAATTGTCGCTGACACTTTATCTGGGGATTACCATTATACTTGGATGTCAGATAACGCAACATTCGCTAATGAAGAAAGTGATGGTAGTTTTGGTGCTACAGGGCGTTTTCTTAACGGTCTTGCAACAGGTGAAAGTGCAACTATCACTGTAGGTTTGGACAATGGTTATACCGGTGCTACAAGTATTGATGATGTTCAAGAGCAAATGGTTACTGTTACCGCTGAACGAAACTATGCATGTGAGCCAGGCGAAATTCCAAATGGTCCGTCAGATTTATTATTAAATGCAGGTGGTTGGGGTGCTAATGCAACTCATGTTGCCGGTGGTCTCGATGGTACAGCATTACAAATTACGTCTAATAATGACGGCGCACAATTTGCTAATACTACAAGACAAGTTTGGAATCAGAATAACAACTTCCATGCTGCTACTTTTGGACGTGGAGATGCGTCTATTGGTAGAACATTTAAGTTTTCGGTTTGGGCGAAATTAAATCAATTACCTGCTGAATCTACAGATGAAATCAAATTAGAACATACTATTTTACCTTGGTTATGTGATGGTTGTGATGGTTTAACTGGTTTCCCTGGTCGTTATGAAGGCGGTGTTGTAGGAACAGTTACTGCTGAGCTTAAACACACTACTGATTGGCAACTAGTTGAATTCATTAATCCATTAACCGGCACGATGGAATGGACCGTTCCTTCAAATTGGAACGTAGCTACTGCAGCATTTCAATTTTGGGATTTATATGGTTTCGCTAATGGTGACAGCATCATGCTAGATAATTACTCGATTGTAGAAGTAGAGTAATCCGTTAAAACGATAATAAAAGCCATCTGTTACGGGTGGCTTTTTTCTAAGGCTAAAATATGTCAAACCATTATAAAACTTCAATATTAGTTGCGATTTCAGTTGTTTTCACCTCTTTGTTTGGGTGTCAATCAACAGAGCAACCCGCTCAACTAACATCAGAAAATAATATAAAACCTACCATTGAAAATACAAATTTAAATCAATGGGTTTATGTAAAAGAACTCTCGGATGAATTTAATAGTGAATCTATTGATTTAAGCAAGTGGAACAATACCAGTAATGACTGGGGGCCTTGGTCTTGGAAAAAAGACAATGTCAGCTTGCAAGATGGACATCTAAATATTGCTCTTACCTATGAACCGCATAGAACTAAACGTTTTTCCTATAAAAATGGCAGACGTAAAGTGGATGTCGACCTGTTTTATAAATCAGGCATTGTTCGCTCCAAAGGTTATCAAATATACGGTTATTATGAAGCTCGGATGAAAGGTATACCTACGTTTCCTGGTTCAAGCCCTGCCTTTTGGATTTACAGCCTCAATGAAGAAATAAAAAAAATGGGCCTAAAAGGAACAAATGAAGGTGACGTTACTTATTCTGAAGTTGATATTGTTGAGCTTCAACAAGCTGAATGGGATAAAGAAACAAAGAAAAACGATGGTGCGAATATTATTGATATGAATCTTCATACTCGTGTTATTGAGAATGGAAAAGAAATTTGGAAACGCCCTGGAAAATACCCAGAGTTAACTCAAAACAAAATTCGTGCAGATTTTGATGCAAGAGATGAGTTTCACGTATATGGCGCAGATGTTTCTCCAGAAAAAATCACGTGGTATATAGATGGTAAAAAAGTTGCAGAAAAGCCAAATCTTTATTGGCATTTACCTATGCATGTCACCTTATCTTTAGGATTAAGGTACCCACATGTTACCTACAATAACTGCCCTGATGGTTTAGAACGTTGTACAGTTCCGGGTAAAGCAACCCCTGAAGGTTATCCAAGTGCAATGAAAGTTGATTGGGTCAGAGTTTACAAGAAAAATAATTAGAGCAGAGCATGAATATTAAAAACATAGTTATTTTTACCATAGTGTATTTCATGTCATTGCTAAGTTTTGCACAAGACTTTTTTCCATTATCTGATAGTGAAAATAAAGATGGGTGGGTATTAAACCCGTCTGTTAGTGATGAATTTAATGGTTCAAAACTTGATCGCTTTAAATGGTATATCCAAGGTGAGAATGAGCAGTTTTATCTATGGAAAGGTAGAGCTCCATCTCAATTTGCTCCCCATAATGTGTTACTTGAAGATGGCTTTTTAAAGTTAAGAACCCAATGGGAGCCTAACTATGCTTTTGTTGGAAAACCGCCAAAAAGGCAAGAAATTGATGCATACGAAAATATAACAACAGCTGCAATTATTAGTCATAACACCTTTTTATATGGCTATATGGAAGTGAGAGTGAAAATACCTGATGCTGCTATGACAGGAGCTTTTTGGGGAACAGGATATCAACAAGAGCTCGATGTTTTTGAGTTAATTGGCCGTGTTAAAAAAGGTAGCCGAAAACCTGAGACAACGTTTGTAACGTCAATTCATGATTGGCGTCCTGGGCATCCAAAAAAGAATAAAGTTTGGAAACATCCACATCCTACGCCAGGCAGAACAGCTGAAAATTTTTATGCATATGGAGTTGAATGGCAACCAGATGGACTGAATATGTATTTTGAAGGTGAGCTAGTTCATCAAGTGACACAAAAAGAAATGGGGGATGCATGGGTGCTAAATAATCCCTTAGAACTATGGTTCGATTCAGAGGTTTTTCCTTGGCATGGCATTCCTGAAGAAAAAGAATTACCCGCAAATTTTGAAATTGACTACGTGAGAGTTTGGCAAAAACCAGATAGCAATTTATTACAGCCTGCATTTTTTGGTTTTGAAGGGCCTTATATGCCACACGTTGTGAATAAGCCCGAATTGCGAGGAAAGTACGCTAAGCAATGGTGGATTGATCCTAAATTGTCAACGCAATTAAAGATTTCTCAGGCGAGTGATTACCATTTTTCAACGGGTCGACATAGCCTTCAACTTAATGCTGATAATAAAGAGAAGGCTAAAGAGTTCGTAGCATTTTCTCCTGATGGTTCAGTTATCTTAACAAGCGGAGAATATCAGCTGTCTTTTGATGTTTTTATCGAGGAGGATTCATTTATCAAAGCAATACAAATTGTTTTAGAAAACCCATGGTTAGAAATAACACCGATAGATTTATCTCACGTTCAAAAAGGAAAATGGGTAACGCTGAAGCAAACGTTTAGCCGTTCGGCGATTTCTGCTGAAAATGATCGCATGAGAGTTGTATTTAAAAAAGAATGGTTTGCAAAGGGAAATAATACCTTAGCTATCGATAACATAAATATTTCAAAAATAAACAGTCATTAGAGAGGAAATGATGAATCCTTCAATATTGAACATAATCTTTAAGTTTGGAGTTTTTTTATTAACGTCACTGCTTACTTTAGGTGTGCAAGCTGATGATTCGATTGTTAGTTTAACCGCTAATAAAAAAATTGGTTTTAAAGAATCACCCACTGTTTATGTCGAGTTAGAAGTTGATAAAACGAGAGATTTACATGTCGCTTTTCAAAATATGAATGGTTTTAATACCATTAAAAGAACCATGAAGCGTATTAAAAAATCGGGTAAATATCACTTTGAAGTTCCTTTAGACAAAATAGACGAGGGAAATTATCGTATTGCCGCTTATTTAACACCAAGAGGAAAAGATTGGAATGATCGCATCACTCAAGCTCAACCTTTTGAATTTGAAGTTATCAATGAAGAAAAGTACGTAAAGAAAACCGTTTTTAGTGACCAAGATAAAATTAAGTTTGTTAAATGGCCCAAACGAGTTATCGGCAATCAAGAAGCAACTTTGACGATTCAATATGATATCCAAGCTCCTAGAGATATTCACGTAAAGCTTTTAGATAGTGATAACTGGAAAGAGCATGGCGCTTTGAAGTTTCCAGTGACAGAGCCAGGGAACTTAACGTTACCATTAAGTAATTTAACGGTAGATTTTCCGTTAGGTAATTACGCTTGGGTTGTTTATGTCGCAGAAAAAGGCAAGTCTGAGCCTATCAGTGATAAGTTCGGTAAACATTTCACTCTAGCTAAAAAGCAAAAACAGAGTGAAGGTAAAAATTAACTAAGCCATGTTTTCACTGAATCCTAATTTAACTCAACAAGCATTTCTTATTGGTAATGAACGTACGCCAGTATTCGTTGTTGACAATTTTATGCGGGATTACTCAGATGCGATTGACGAAGCAAGTAAATTGTCATATGCCTCAGATAAGGAAAGTGTTGGGGCATATTATCCTGGTATAAGGGCTCCAGTAGGTACCGAGTATGGCATGTCATTATTGAGACATACGCAGGCGATTTTTTATAAAATATTTCAGGTGCCTAATCAACTGACAATGTTCCCTCAAAATGGTAGCTACTCACTTATCACTAAAGCAGAAAATGATATGGATTCATTACAATGTATCCCACATTTTGACAATAATAATACTTTTAGTTTTGCCATGTTACATTATCTCAACGAAGGGGATTTTGGCGGCACTGGATTTTATCGCCATAAACCTACTGGTTTTGAAAATATAACTGCTGGGCGTGTTTCAGACTATTTAAAAGCGGCTCAAAATTATATAGATACACATGGCCAACCTGAAAAGCGTTATTTTACCGAATCGACAGAGCACTATGAACTTCTTCACAACGTTGCTTATAAACCTAATCGGTTAGTGATTTATCCGTCGACTATTTTACATTCTGCTTTTATTGATAATCCACAACGCGATGTATGTAATGATCCTAAAACAGGACGATTATCGGCTAATTTTTTTATTGAATTTAAATAGCTAGGCCCCTCTTCATAAGCATTTAATAAATATAAGTATAAATATGAATATTAAAAAATTAATACTATCCATGTTATTTGGAGCCTTAGTTATATCTCCCTCTCTATATGCAGGGGTTTATAAAGGAGCTACTGACGATGCAACTTTTTTACAACTATTAGAAGAAGCAACTACAAAAAGTGAATTATTAGCTGACAAAATTTCAGAAGCAAAGGCGTTAGGGCTAACGACAGATTACGCACAAGTTTCACAAACGACCATTCGATTATTTAAAGATGTTTTTGCACCTTGGGATAAGAAAAATCCAGATAAAGTACGAGAAATGTATGACGCGAAATACTTTAGTCAATATGATCCAGTTGGAGCCAAAGGGTTACCTTTTGATGAGCTCGCCGATAGTATTGAAGTTGCTGATGCGGCAATTACGCAATTACAAGAACAAATAGATGGTGTTGTTCTTTTAACTCCTCCGCCAAACTTTAAAACAGGAAAGTTACGATTAAAAGGCCCTAATTATGAACTTGATGGCAATGCTGTTATTGCAGGGAAGTTTTTCTGGCAACCCAATGAAAGTGATATTTTGGAAGCTTATGGCTACGGTGGAGAAGGTTATTATTCTGTACAAGATTTAAATACCGAAACAACCTTAAAAAGCTGGCGACAAAATAACTTACTCACGAAGTTAAAAGAGCAAAATGTTAATAATCGGTCGCCAATTCAGTTTTTTCTTGGTCATATTGTCCCGACAACTTATTGGTTAAGAGAAAGCTACCCTGAAGCGTTTACTATCGGCAGTCGACTGTTTACTGACTATGATATTGATAACCCGAACGTAAAGTTTTGGTTGAATACTTTATTTGATAAGCAGTTATCTGTCGCAGTTGAGCAACTAGGTAATACTGAGCGTGTTCATATGATAGCTAATGAACCAACATTTTCTATTCGAGAAAATGGTGTCGATGCAGACAGAGGAGTATCTAATTACACGTTAGATAAATATGTTTCTTGGCTTGAAAAAAAATATCAAACCATTGAGCATTTAAACAATATTTATTCATCAGACTTTAACCAATTTAGTGATTTAAAAACGACGTATACCATTCCTTTATCATTGAGCTATCAAGGTGGCCCTGTTTGGTATGACTGGAATCGCTTTAATATGGATAGAGTAAATGAATGGTTCACTTATTTGCATAACGCAGTCCATAAATCTGATCCTAATGCTAAAACTCATATCAAAATAATGGGAGAGCGTTCAATCCACACGAGTTATCATGATGAAGGGTTAGATTTTGAATTTATCGCTAAGCTTGTTGATATGCCAGGCGCAGATAACCAATCAAGTTCATTAGCTGCCGATTGGGATGTTAGACACGAAATGTCTTGGCAACAAAGGTATAGCTTAGAATGGCGTGCTCAAACCATGATGTTAGATTTTAATAAGTCGATTGCCCCAGAAAAACACTTTTATGATTCTGAATGGCATGGTTTATCGGGTGCAAGGTGGCGTGATTTTCATATGTCGCCAGAATATGTAAGAAGTACATTATGGATTGCAGCTACTCATGGGTTAGGCTCATTAACGTCATGGGTTTGGAATCGAAAAGAAGATGGCTCTATAGATCCTAGAGCAGACTTTATTGGAACTTCAGTCACACAGCCAATACAACTTGATGCATATGGACGTACATTAAAAGAGCTTAATGCCCATGGCAATAAGATTAGTTCACTAGTGCCAGTTAAGCGTAATTACCTCATTTATTATAATAAAGACTCAGCGATTCAGGATCCTGAATATACTGATAAAATGTCTGACATTTATGAAGCGTTAAAGTTACTGAATATTCCCACTGGTTTTACTACTCCAGCAGAGTTAGCAAAGGTCGATTTTCAAAATCAAGTCATTGTTATCCCTCCAACAATGTATATTTCAGATCAAGATTTAACTGGTTTAGAAGCCTTTGTTGATAGCGGAGGTAATACTATTCTTTTTAATAAAAGTACTAGTTTTGTTAAAACAGAATTAGGAAAAACAAGAAATAGCACAAGTAGCTTCACAGCAATGTCAACGTTAGAAGTTACTGATGTTCTCCTCATGGCAAAACAACTGGAAGAAACGTTACTTGATGTCACTGCTGAGCAGGCTATTACATTAGAAATTAGTGATGAGAATAGAGAAAAATCTTACGGAATATTGTCGGCACAATATGATGATGAAAACGCTAATAAAACTATTGTTTCGTTGGTAAATGTTAGCCAAGAAAATATAACCGTAAAGCTTAAATCTAAACTTGGAATACCATCAGATATCACTGATGTTATTACACAAAATAAGCTTTCAGCTGAAATAACAATGAAACCAATGGATGTTCGTTTAATAAGCATAGGACGTTCTGTTGAAGAATCTATTGATATCACACCTGAAGTTAATCCTGAACCTCCTCAAATAGAAATCGATGAAACGAGTTCAGGTGGTAGTCTGTTTTTTGAATTATTTATTCTGATAAGTTTTATTATTAAGAGAAAAATCACTATTACTCTGAAAGCTATTTATGAACATTGACGCAATGTGAATTAGGGCTGCATAGAAAACAGCAATAAAAAAATTGTCATTCAATTCTCTCATTTACCGAGGATTATAACCATCAAGCGTATTTAATAAATAAAGACCGAACGTTTAGTGGGTATATAAAGAGTGAAAACTAAAAAATTAATTATATTATTGAAGCGATATAAAGATATGTTGAAATTTATCAAAGTTGTATTACTAGTGTTTGTTGTTAGTGCTTGTCAGTCATCCCAGCTAACAAAAAGAAGTCAGTCAGTATTTTTGTTGCCTGGGGCTGAAGAATCAATAGGCTCAATCGAAATCTATGACAATCGTGCCTATAAGTATCTCGACGAAAAAACCTTAATTAGTGTGAGAGGAAAAGGCTTTGATTGGGTAGAAGGTCCAGTATGGATTAAAGAGCATAATTTCTTGTTATTCACTGATATTCCAAAAAATATCATCCGAAAATTTGATAGTAAGCAAGGGGTAAGCGTTTATTTACGAAATGTTGGTTTTGATGAACCAAGTGATAAAGGCCCAGGCGCTAATGGTTTGTTGGTAAATCAAGATAACCAATTGGTGTTAATGCGAACTGGCAAAAGAACCGTGTCATTATTGGATAGTGATATTTTAAATCCACAGAATACCTTTGTTGATTTAGTTAGTGGTTATAACGATATGCGATTAAACGGCACAAATGATGGCGTTTTTGACAATCGAGGCAATTTATATTTTACAGATCCTCCAATCGGTTTGGACACTGTGTTTAATCAAGATAAAAAACTCGTAGAAAAACAATATAAGTGGCCATTAAATAGAGCAAGACGAGTACAGGAAACTCCTTATGCTGGTATATATCGTTTATCGGCAAAAGGGCGTCTAGAATTACTTGATTCATCTTTAACGGTACCTAATGGTATTGGTTTATCACCAGATGAAAATACATTATATGTCGCTGTTTCTGATAAAAATGCATCAGCTTGGTATTCTTTTGACATACAAGAAAATGGCAAGTTAACAAACAAGCAGACTTTTTACGACGCACAACATCTTATTGGACAAATGGGCGAGCAAGGATACCCAGACGGTATGGCAGTGCATTCTAGTGGTGTTATATTTGCCACAGGTCCCGGAGGTGTTTGGTTATTCGATGAAAAAGGGAACGTTTTAGCTAAAATCAAAACAGGCTTATTAACATCAAATTGTACATTTACGACAAACGAAGAGTATTTATTTATAACCGCAGATGATTATTTATTAAGTGTAGCGTTAAAGTAAGTTTAATGAAGTTTTGAAAAGCCGAAGCTAGGTTAGCTTTGGCTTTCAAGTGGAATTTCGTATATGTTTTATTGAATATCAATTAGTTAAATTGATATAGGAAAGAGTGTAAGGAGCACTATGTTTAGAGTTTACGATACCTTTACCTGCCATTAAATCAAAGTTAGATATTATTAATTTATCGCCGTAAACTAGTACTTCCGAAGGTTGATCAAGCTCACCATTTTCTCCGTTATTATCGGGATATTCAGCTAGGACTGAGGTATTTCTATTGGTATCAACTTTTATAATTTGATTTTTGAGAAAGCCTGCAACGTATAAGTTACCGCTTTCATCAATCGTAATTCCATCTAAGCCTGTATCTTTTGGCAGTTGTGCATAAATTTCTTTCTTGATAACTGCTTTGCCATTTTCACTTAAGGTTAATTGGTAAATTTCACCATCGCCAAAATTTCCAGTATATAAATGACCTTCTTTATCAAACACTAAACCATCGAGACCAAATTGGCGAGCAGGGTTTTTCGTCTCAACTGAAAAAATCATTTGTTCGTCTTGTTTAGTACTCTTTACGTTAATTCCTCTATCATCAAGTGAAAAACGGTAGATTGCACTAGTCATATTAGCACTTTTAATATTTTTCATTTGCAGCAAACTCACGTAAACCGAATTGTTATGAATACGTATTCCGTTTGGAGAGGTTAAACCATGTGCAACTACCTCAGTGGTGGCAATTTTACCTTCTATAAATGTTAATCGCAGGACTCGTCCACTATCACAAATATAAAGAGAGCCGTCAGGTGCGTATGCGATGCCCATAGGGCGATTGACCCCTTTTTTCTTTTTATCGGCAGTTTGACTGAAAGGTGTGATTTCGCCAGTAGAAGCAATAGACAATAACGTACCAGGTTTTTTACCCTTATTGGCGTAGTTAGTGCAAGCTAATGTGAGTGAACCATTAGGGGCAATTGCTAAGCCATCTGGTGTCGGACAACTCTCAGGCAAGTTAGCGAATAATTTAGCGCCTTGTAAATTTAATTGTTCGTGAATTGTTTTGTTTTCTCTGGTTGTATTATCATTTGAATTTACGGCATTAACCGTACAGCCAGAAATACTTGTTAATAGCATGGCGCTAGTGATCAAATTTTTATATCTGTTTTTATTATTCATTTGTTCGTTTCTCAATGATTGCTTGTTTCTTGTTTCTTGTTTCTTGTTTCACGTTTTTGGGGTGAGGGGGTTAGTTATTTTGTAAAAGCGAGGTTGTCTTATTAATATTCTCGATAATTACTTCAAGAAATAACGTTTTTCTTTTACCTAATGTCATGAATGATTTTTCTTTTTGTCCTGTGAGAAGGTTTGTAATGTTCATTTTGGAATGGGTATCTTTGCTCACTAAAGAAAATGATTTTGTCGAGTGGCCAGTGTTAACGATTGATATAATCAATTTTCCTTGCTCATTTTCAGCCATACGCCAGGCAAGTGTTTTTGGTTGTTTATGAAGCGAATCATTTTGTATTTCAGTTAGCATTATTTTGGGTGATATATGCTCCGAATTCAGTACATCTTTTACTTTAGTTTGTATTGCGCTAATGTGGGGTAAAACTAAAACAGAGCTATTGTGCTTTTCATTAAAGGGAAAGCTTCCTTGCTTATGTTTTTGATTGTATTCATTGAATAATAAACTTTGCTCATCAATTAATATTGTACCGCCATTTTCAACATAGTTTTTTAATGAACTTAGTTCACTCGCTGTTACATTCGGGGTATTGGTGATGATAATGACCTTCCAATCATTAAGCGCTTTATTAATAATTTTTTCTGTCACGAAACCTACGCCACTCCCTTCAAAATATAAGTTTTCGTAGGTATCTCTAATACCTTTCATATAGTTAGCTTGATTGATTGCACTGGTTTCTGAGTAAAATATTCTAATGGGTTTCGCTATTTTCCTAAGGCGTTGAATGTCTTCACCATGTGCACTTATGTCCATTAGTGTTCGTGTTAGGGCATGAAAGCCTATTGGCTGATGCGTGATTTCTGTAATAAATTCTGAATTATGACTTTTTCTTTTAATTATTGAACCATCAAGGTTTCTACCCCATAACCACGTAGATGAACCTGCTAAACCATGTGTTGCCGCTAGCCAATAAATCGCTCGAACATAGTCAGGATCTATATTACGTTCTTGAAACTTAACATTATTGAAAAAATGATTTTCTGAATCCCATAACAATTGCTCGGGTTGAATTGAACTAAAAAAATCAAAAGACATAGCTGCACTTTGCCAGTCAAAACTGTAGTTAGTTTCGTAGTCTTGCTTTCCTCTGAAATTGCTATACTCAGAGTTTGCGTCAAAGCCAATAATATCGGTTATCTCTAATAAAGATTCAAAATCAAGGCCATGATCCCGTATATCAGTGTTCCATAACCATGGCATGAGTTTTATATGGGTTTTAGCAGTAGAGTCGTAATGCTTTATTTCCTTATCTAAAAACGTAAACCATTGAGTGACACGCTGTTGATTAAATCGCATCCAATCAAACCAAATAGGAGAGCCTCTTAGTTTTCCTTGCATTGGAATTTCAATATCGACAGTGTTAAAGCTATCAAAATCACTTTGCCAAAGATTATTCAATTGCTCGATAGTTTTATGTTTTTCAACTAACCAGTGTTTAAACTTTTCTTTGGTGTGAGTGGAAACATCACCATTGTTCCATGTATCTGCTTGGGTGAAAAAACTTGGTTCATTAAAGAGCATGTAGCCTAAGTCTGATGATCTTTTATCTTTGAGTATTGGAACATAATGTTTAAATAACGATGAAAACAACTTTTCTGCTAATGGATTATCAATGTCGTAAGCACTAAATAGTCGACTTCCATCGGACAAATCGTTAGATTGTTGGAACGCCCAATCAGGGATTGATTTATGCGAAACAAATACCTGACCAATGCGTTTGTCTGAATCATTTTTTATTTGCTGATATTTGCTGTTCTTGAAGTTGAATTTATTATCAACGATGAAAGAAGGGGCAATATATTCGCTGTTTAGATTTCCAAAATACTGATTAGAGATTTCTTCGTCGGTTTTCCAAGTATAAGCCCCTAAAAATACCGATTGCCCTTTATCGATAAATTCATTATTTACTATGCTTACCGTTTCCCAATTGATATCAGGTACTGATTTACGTATCACAGATTTATCTATCACCATTCTAAGCTCTTCAATTGACTGAGATAGCACTGTGATTAAAGATTTTCGTTGAAAGTCGGGTAGTGATTTTGCTAGCGCTAAAGCATTTTTTTTATAAATAGGGTGGTCGAGATAATATTGACTATTTTTTTCAACATTGTTTTCATCCCACGTTATCCACTTTGTAAATAAAGAAGCTAGCGCTAATGTCATTTTTTCACGAGAAATATCAATGTGATTGTTTTCAGCTTCATTAATAAGTGTATTTAAGGTAATTAACCGGTTCTTAATATCTTGTTCTACTAAAGCAGTATGTGAAGTATTTGCACTCACTTGACTACTAAAAAGTAGAATACAAATTGCCGCAATCGGTATTATTTTGATTATAAATGACATTATTTAATTTCTTAACAAATGGTTCTTTGACTAAATCACGTGAACTTTTAAAGCTGGCCTATTTGCTAAATAGGCACAATGTTTGGCGCTATCCCAGCTACATCACTTCGAAATAATTGCACAGAACCCCCATCTTCCTCTTGTTGTTCTGTTAACGAAGCGGTTGTAACTAACATCGTTTTTAAATCTTTGCCGCCAAAACAAATATTGGTGACTTGAGAAGCATTAAAATGGAAAAACTGAGATAATTCACCGTTCGGTGAGATGCGTGCAATGCCACTTCCATCCCATCGGGCACTCCAAATATGATCTTGACTATCAGTTGTGCCGCCGTCAGGGTGTCCATATTTTGAGTCTAATTGACAGAATAATCGGTGATTCGTTAATGCTGCGTTTTTTTGATCATAGTCGCAGGCATATATTTCATTGGTAAATGAATCCGCATAATAAAAAATTTTATTATTGGCTGAAAATGTGGCGAGATTAAATATAGCAATTGCTTCTTTTTCAATGGTGACAGCTTTATTTGGGGTCACTTTAAATAATCGACCAAACTTGCCCATTTCAATTTCGTTACCATTTTTATCAGGACTCATTAACATACTACCTAGCCAAATGTTGCCATTGATATCTACGCAACCATCATTAAGCCTTAAGGTATCGTTAGGATCTACTTTTAACCATAATTGCCAAGTTTCGGCTTTTGTGTTCAATAGGTATAAGCCATCGAACAACGATACTAATAATACATGAGGGGTTTTGGTAAGCATTATATTTGCCGGTTGTTGAGGCGTATCAATGCAGTGTAAAGAATCATCTGTGAGTGAATATATATATAGATGGGATTTAACTATATCAATCCAGTAAAACGAATTATCGCTTTCTGACCAAATACAACCTTCAGCTAAACCGCAGTTTAAATTAAATTTTTTTTCTAATGTTAAAATCATCACGCTAAATCGCTAATTTGTAATAAATGGAAGAACAAAAGAAAAATACTTTTATTCATACTAAGTATGCATTAGTATGATGTTTAACTTTTACTAGTGCAAATTTAATTTATATTTTTTTAAAATTAAATTTGCACTCATTTTTATACGATTGAAGAGAAAGGTTTTCTATGCGTTTCATTAATTCGAGCCTTTCAGGCTTATTATTACTAACCACTGGCGTTTTAACTGTTGCGTGTACACACACTCCGGCTATAAATACAGGTGAAAACGCGGCTTTTTTTATGAAAGCAGTTGATGATATTAAGTTGGAAAATGCTAATAGACGAAAATGGGGCAATGCGGTAATTGCAGATTTAGATAATGATGGTTTTCAAGACTTGTTACTTACCGATCATGGTTTTTCAATAAAGCTTTATTGGAATAACAAGGGTGTATTTGGAAAAGGCTTTGATTTACTTGTTGGCGATACTCATGGCATTGCTGTGGGAGACTTTAATAAAGATGGAATTTCAGATGTACTAGTTTCACGTGGGGGAGGTTCAGGTGATAATGCTCGCAATGCTAAGCTTTTCCATATCGATAATCAAAGAAATATTACCAAAGGAAAAGAGTTCGATGACCCTCTAAAATTGATGCGAGGCAGAACTTCCAAATTTTACGATGGTGATAATGACGGTGATTTAGATTTATTACTATTTGGCTTTCCTGGAAATAAAGGTGAAGCAGAAATTCCTAGTTATTCTTATAAAAACAATGGAAATGGTCAGCAAATATTATCGTCTAATTTACCGAAAACAATGCAAGATGGACAAAAGTTATTAGTGACCGACTTTAATCAAGACAAGATTAGTGACTTTATTCTATATGGTAATGCTCGAATAACGTTGCATCAAGGCAATGGTGATTTAACGTTTAATGACGTGACCGACAAGTGGCTAAAGAGTGATATTCATCATGTTACCAGTATTTCTGAAATTGATTACGATAATGATGGTGACTTTGATTTGTTTTTAACGACAGGCAAAGAACTAAAAATAGGTGAAACTTT
Source organism: Colwellia sp. 1_MG-2023 (assembly GCF_030546755.1). Lineage (GTDB taxonomy): Bacteria > Pseudomonadota > Gammaproteobacteria > Enterobacterales > Alteromonadaceae > Thalassotalea_H. Next base: position 14,181 of record NZ_JAUOPE010000001.1, on the reverse strand, counting down.
TTATAACCAAGAACAAAACATTTTCTCTTTTTATACCAAACGTGGGCCATTTAAATTTGAAGATTTAGTGATCGATGACATTTTAATGCTAGAAAACTATCAATCTTCTTGGCCAATGCAGGATATTTATATTGGTGAAAGTGCGTATAAATATGAACATCCAGGAGAGTATCATCAAGGCCAAAATGTACGTTTAGTCAACAGTAACGCGTTGGGTTGGCCAGATAAACTAGACAAAAAAGGCTTATATATAGGTTATATTGGTAATGATACATGGCGAATAGCGGGTAATACATGGTCTCCAACAACAGGTGTTATACGTAATGTTAAAAGTTATCCTGCATACGCTCATGAGCAAGGAATAAAAAATATTCTCCTAGAAAATCGAAATCAAAAATTTGTTGATATAACTACAGGAGCAGCGCTTGATGAATTAACTCATAGTAACGCTGCTGCAATAGGGGATTATGATAATAACGGATATCAAGATATTTTTATTGTTGATAGAGGTAACCTTTCAAAGTCTGTTCAACAAACTTTGTGGTTAAATCAAGGTAATGGTAAATTTGAAAAAAATGTAACGCATGATATATATTCAAACGATTTGGGCGCTATTGGTTTAGGTGCTGAATCACTTGATTATAACCAAGATGGCAAGTTAGATTTAATTTTTGCTAATGATCGTGGTAATTGGCATTTATACAAAAATACGTTAGCAAGCAAGCATAACTATATAAATATTGCCGTGAAAAATTCTGTAAATGCAAGTTCACCGATTGGTGCAATAGTTAAAATTACTGCTTGTGATAAATCTCAAATTAGAAGAGTAGGCTCTTCAAGTGCAGCATATTCTCAAAGTAGCGATACTGTTATACATTTTGGTCTAGGACAATGTAAAAACATAGAAAGAGTAGAAGTTCGTTGGCCAAACGGTGAAACTTACAATAACCAAGATGTTAAAATTAACCGCTTGTTAACATTTTAATATTCAAAGATGGTATGGGAATAATCGTAAAATATGGTGTTAAATGTGTAGTATCATATTTTACCTGTTTGATATTTATTTAAACTAAAGGTGTTTAGTGCTTTATTATTGGATTATATTTCAACTGCTTATTATTTCCATTCCCCTACAGGCAAATGAAAAAGTATCATCATTAACTACTCAAAATTGTATTGGTTGCCATGCTGAACAAGCAAGTCAATGGCGAAAATCAGACCATGCGAAGGCGATGGCGATAGCTGATGAATATTCGGTTCTAGCTAATTTTAATAATGTTTCAGTTGAACATTATGGTCAAAAGGCATTTTTTTTCATTCAGAATAATAGACATCATGTCACTATAACCTACGATAACAACACCGATACTTATCCAATAAAATACACATTTGGCCATTTTCCACTTCAGCAATATTTAGTCGAAACAGAGCATGGGAAATTACAGGTTCTACCGTTTGCGTGGGATAGCAGAGCGAAAAAAGAGGAAGGACAACGTTGGTATCATAACTATAGTCATGAAGAAATTCGTCCTGAAGATAGATTACATTGGCGACAACCCTTGCAAAATTGGAATGGCATGTGTGCAGATTGCCATTCTGATGGATTGATACGACATTACGATAGCGAGAATAATCGCTTTAACACCCAGTTTGATAATATCAATGTTGGTTGTTTATCGTGTCATGGCAAGATGCCTGAGCATGAAAAAAAGCAAAATAGCGCGACTAAAAAAGCAAGAAGTACCGTGTCAAAACCAGTGGGTTTATGGCTAAGAGAAATTGGCGATAAAACCGCACATTGGCAAGGTGTAAAACGTGATAACCGTTTTATGGACACCTGCTTTTCGTGTCATGCTTTACGTTCTCCTTTAACGGATGGTTTTAAACCGCACAAGCCATTTTTAGAGCAATTTACCCCGCAATTACCTTCATCTCCTAACTACTATCCTGACGGACAAATTAAAGAGGAAGTGTATGTTTATGGTTCATTTTTACAAAGTAAAATGTTCAAAGCAGGAGTGAATTGCTTAGATTGCCACGATAAACACACGATGAAGTTAAAAGTTGATGGTAATGGTTTATGTTTGCAATGTCATAGTAATGAAGTATTTAATGTAAAAACACATCATCAACATCAAGAGAATTCTACCGGCGCACAGTGTGTCAATTGTCATATGCCGGATAGTCGTTTTATGGGGGTAGATGACAGACGTGATCATAGTTTTAAAATACCAAGACCGGACTTATCACTGCAATACAATACACCGAATGCGTGCGTTAAATGTCATACAAATCAAACGAACCAATGGGCTAGTGAAAATCTAAATAAATGGCATGGTCAACCTAAGCTATTGAGTACGAATAATAAATACTTAATAGCATTAAATTCAGGGGAGGCAATTTCACTGAAGCAACATTTATCGATTGTGTCTGATGAAAATATAGCGGTTATTCATCGAGCGAGCGCGTTGAGTTTATTACCGTTTTCAACACAATCTATTTCAATAGATAATTTAAAACCCTATTTAACGCATCAAGAAGCTTTATTAAGATTAAGTGCGACGCAAGTGAGTTCATTGCTTTCGCCTAATGAAAGAGAGCAACATGTTGCGCCTCTTTTAAAAGATACATTAAAAGCGATTAGGGTAGCGGCAGCACGAAGTTTACTTTCACGTGAAATTTCTCCGGTAAATCAATCTTTTTTTGAACGAGCGTTAAATGAGCTATTTGTCGCAAATGAAACGAGCAATTGGCGGGGCGAAGGACGAGTGAATCAAGCAATATTAGCGCTGGAAGTGAATGATATCTTAGGCGCTGAAAAATTACTGAAAGAAGCTATCGAGATAGAGCCGTATTTTGATGCAGGTTATATAAACTTAGCTGATTTATATCGAAGCCAGCAGCGAACGGTATTGGTGAATTCAGTTCTTAAAAAAGGCTTAGAAAATGTTCCGCTGTCGGGAGGGATCAATTATTCTTTTGGTTTACACCTTGTTCGCCAAAAAAAGCTCAGCCAAGCTGTTGATTATTTTAACAAAGCTATGCAATTAACGGCTGATAATGCGCAATATGCTTATACTTATGTGTTGGCGCTTGACGGACTGGGGCAAAGCCAACTATCAATCGATAAACTTAAGCAGTTGATAATGGGTTATCAAGATAAAATGCAATTAAAAGAGCTAGGTTTGTACCTTTCACAAAAATTAAATAGTAGAGCTGATTACGAATGGTTTATGAGGTTATGATTGATTGAACTGTGATTTAAAAGGCTTTTTATCTCGTTATGGGGGCGAAAGCGAGATAGAGTCTTTATACTATTTTATCTGGTCATAGATTATTCCAATGTCCGTTTTGAGATTTGCTTATAAATTTCAAATCGGTTTTTATAGTGCTTCCGTTGATGTAGTGTGTTAGGGGATGAGTGGGATAAGTTTAATTTAATTAATGGTTACAATATATGTAGCAATGTTAATATTTGTATTTTGTTATTAGGTATTTTTGATTTCTTGGTCAAATAAGTTTGGGCTGATGTAGCAGGCAATCTTAAGTGTGTAATGGTATTAATACCTAGTACAGAACATCAAGATAACAAATTTTTTAGCTTATTAGGAGTAAGAATTTGGTGACAAGTTTAATTGAGGTCATGAGACCCTCATTTAATCTTGTATTCATTTTCTTCATATTTTTTGTAAGTAGTTTTTGTAAGTGATTATCTTTTGTTAGTCTGTTGATTTTTATGCGATTTTGTTTGTTGTTTTGGCTTTGCTTACATTTTTCACTCTAGGTTTTGAGTTTGCCGCGGTCGAAATGCGTGACAATCCTGCCTATAAAAACATCCCGATTGCGATAGGAGGAAATAGTGCAAGAGGGGTATTGTGCACTTGTAATTATATCGCTCGTGAATATGGGGTTCGCGCAGCAATGCCTAATCATCATGCTAAAAAACTTTGCCCAGAATTACTGATAGTAAATGCACGTATGTCTGTTTATAAAGCGGTATCTGAGCAAATTAGAGACATTTTTCAACGATACACGCATCTAATCGAGCCCCTTTCATTAGATGAAGCGTATCTTGATGTGACGCATACCGAGCTTTTTAGTGGCAGCGCTACATTAATTGCCGAACAAATTCGCGCGGATATTTTTCATGAATTAAATCTAACGGCTTCTGCAGGTGTCGCGCCTAATAAGTTCTTAGCTAAGATTGCCAGCGACGAAAATAAACCTAATGGCCAATGTGTTATCCCTCCAGAAAAAATTGACGACTTTGTTGCTGATTTACCTTTAAAGAAAATACCCGGAGTTGGTCCTAAAACGGCTTTACGTTTAGCCGAACATGGTTTTGAAACTTGTCGAGATATCAGAAATAGCTCAATAGTCTATTTACAAAATATTGTTGGAAAGCAAGCTATTAGCTTATACCATCGAAGTTTTGGTAAAGATGAACGATTAGTCGAACCAGAAAGAGAAAGAAAATCACTCGCCGTTGAAGTAACGCTCAGCCAAGATATTATGACTATAGGTCAAGTTCAAGAAGTTATGGAAAGTTTACTCGATAAATTAAAGTATCGTTTGAGTAAATGTGAAGATAAGCTTATTGTTAAACAAGGAGTTAAACTAAAGTTTTCAGACTTTAATCAAACAACCGTCGAACAGCGCAGTGATGAGGTTGATGTTGAAGTGTTTAGTCGTTTATTTCAACGAGCGATGTTAAGGGCGAATAATCGGGCTATCAGGTTAGTAGGTATAACCTTAGGTTTTAGCACAAAAAATAGTTTAGAGAGTGAATGTCAGCAGTTAATTTTACCTATTCATTAGGTTTACTCGTTGAATGATAACAAAAACAATAAATCAAAATTTTAAAGGGTTTCGCATGAAAAAATTTTTATTAGGACTAACGTTAGTGCTTGGCAGCATAAATATATATGCACAACAGATATCGGAAATTGAAATAACGGCACAAAAAGCGGCTGGCGATGTTTATATGCTGACCGGTGCTGGCGGTAATATAGGTGTGCTTGCGACTGAAAATGGCTTACTTTTAGTTGATGATCAATTTCAGCCGCTTGCTGAAAAAATAGAGTCTGCCATGCAAAGCATCAACAATAATGAATTACGCTATGTGGTCAATACTCATTATCATGGTGATCATACCGGAGGTAACAGTTATTTTTCGCATAAAGCACCTATTTTTGCACATGAAAATGTCCGACATCGTTTAAGTGCTAAAGAGAATCATGACGTGAATACTTTACCGGTTGTGACTTATAAAGATGGTATTAACATTTATCTTGCAAATGAAAATATTCAATTAACGCATTTACCTAGTGGACATACCGATGGGGACACAATTGTTTACTTTAAAGAAGCAAATGTTTTACACACAGGTGATTTATTTTTTGAGATAGGCTTTCCCTATATTGATTTAGGCAGTGGTGGTAGTGTGAAAGGCTATTTAGCGAACGTAAAACAAATTATCGAACAGATCCCTGATGATGTGGTGGTGATCCCAGGGCATGGGAAACTAACAAATAAGGCGGAATTTAAAGCCTTTGCCCAGATGATAGATTTCAGTATCAAAAGAGTCGAAAAAGCGTTGTCTGAAGGGAAAAGTGAAGCAGATATTTTACAAATGGGGATTGGAGAACGGTATAAAAGCAAGTCATGGAGTTTTATTTCCGAAGAGAAGTGGTTAAAAACTCTGGTAAAAGACTTACAATAATTTCTAACTGTTATTTAATATAAGCTTTATAAAAGTATGACAGGCATTGTATTTAAGTAACTATCAATACCGTTTTATGGAAGTTATTTAATTGATTGATTAGACCTGAATCTCAAAAGCATTTATCAACAAAAAGCCCGCTAAATTTAGCGGGCTTTTTAATGTTTTTTTGATGCGGTTGAGGGGTTTGATTAATCCGGCATAAAATCAATCACTAACTTTTTATCCGTATCATTGTAGTGAATGACTCGTTGGTAATCAGCCGATAAATAAATATCTGCTGAGCCTGCTGTATAACCGGTTGCCCAAATAGTACTTTGATTTTCATCATATTTACTTAAGGTAAAAAAGCCGATAGAGAAATCAAAACGATAAAAATAACTATTATTTTGACTATCTGTGATAACGGCCACAGGGCTAGTTAACGTATTACCGTCTAACAAACCTTGCTCGGCAAATTCGCCATTATCATTAGTAGACCATTCAGAAGTACTATTAACTGTATAAATGTTTCTGCCATCAGTACTCGTTGCAACGCCTGAAATACCATTAGAATGCGCAGGGTTAATATAATCAAGCGTATTTGTAATAGTTAGAGGGCTATCAGTAAATGCATTATAAGCAAGCGATAAATGTTGTAAATTAAACTCTGTCGCATTGTAACTTATGAAGGTATTGCTCGTAGGAATATCAGCGAAAGTAGCGGTTAAATAAGCATTTTCACTGTCCCAAAATTGTCTTGTTAATGACAAATCGGCAAACTCCAATGCTTCAGTAACAACTACAGACTTCCCTGAAACATTGATGATTTTTGATGGCGAATATTGAATATCAATCGCATCGCTGTCTAGTTGACTGATAGAAAAATCAGCTAAATTGATTTGATAATAATTCGTCCGAGTTTGCTCTTCTTCATTTTCATCAAGGTATGTTTCTATATTTGAAGCTAATAAAAGAGAGCCATCAGGGTGAATCACTAAGTTAGTTAAATCAACGTCAGCAAGAGGCGATTGAATTGAGGTGGCCTTGCTACCATCGATAATATTATAGACATCAATGTTATCGGCTTGCGCTACATATAAGTAAGGTCGAAGCGTATCTAATACCACACCATTGCTATTAGGATCTATATTTTCGATAACTAACTCGTCAAATTCGCTAGTATTAAAATCACCTTTACTTAGGTTTACAGTTATTTGCCCATCGATACTCTCTCCTGGCGTTTGCGAAGATAATGTGATGCTTGCTGTATATAATCCTGCATCAGTTAACATAGTAGGATCTGCGGTAACTGTTAACGTGTTATTGTCTGTATCGGGTGTCAATATTAGCCAATTAACATCAGTTTGTGCCTGCCATTTAACATTACTTGCTTTATTCGTAAGGATATCTACAGTGTGGCTAAGTGTTGATTTATCGGCATGAGCACTAAACGCAAGTGCAGGGAAGCTTGAATAAAGTCTTACTTCATCAATGGCTATTTCAACAGCAATGATGCTAGCACTATTACTTTGAGGATCAGTGACGGTTATTGTGCCAGTAAATACTCCCCAACCTGAGAGATTATTTTCATCAATACTAACGGTTAATATTGTCTGACTATCAACCTCAGACGTTGTCACAACTAACCAATCTTCACTGGCTTGAGCTTGCCATAAATCACTAACTCCTGAAATTAGAATGTCTTGACTAGTAATATTGCTATCACCAAAAGTGGCCTCAAAAGCAAGACTATTAGTAGATAATTGTATTTGTTCAAGGTTAATAATTTCAATTTGGTTGGCGTTACTTGTATTAAGCACAACGCGTTTATCGTCATAAGATAAGGCTATATCTGTAGGTTGTTGTCCTTGCGTTGCTAGGGTATTAATTAAGGCTTGTTCTTCATCATAAATATCGATAAAAAAACCAGTAGTTTGTGTAAAGCGAGCAAAATGAGCTCGGTTATTGTGGGATTTAGATAATGCCAATGTCACACTATCTTCAGCTTGTGGAAGTAAGCCATTGTCGGTAAATGTTTCGCCATCAAAACTGATCCATTCGCTTGTTGGGCTAATGGCATAAATACCGGTTTCATTATCATCAACCATAAAACGATTAACCGCTTGGTTTTCCGCTAATAATTCAGGTCGATATTGATGACTTTGTTCAACAACGATTGATTGCGTAGTGAAATCATTAATTTTTGCTGTGTAACGTTTAAAACTTGAATCGGATACATCTAATGCGTAGAACGCTTGGCTATTACGAGCTTGGTCTACTTGATTGGTAAAATAAGCATTTTGCCCATCCCAAAAAATGCGTTGTAAATTTTCATCGGCAAATTCTAATGCTTGCGTTACAACAAAATGACGGCCGGAAAAACTGACAAACTGAATTGGTTCATATTCAATACTTGCTTCAGTGATTTCAGTAACGGAATAATCACTTAAGTTAATTTGATATCTATGGGTAACCGTACTTGTTGTTTCATCTTCAGCAACAATAGTTTCATCAGCTTTTGCTAATAACCTTGTGCCGTCAGGGTGAATAATCAGTTGTTCTAGTAAGGTCTCGGCGGGTGAAATATCAATTGTTGTTAATAACGCTCCACTATATTGATGATAAACACGTAATTGATTATCCGTGCCTATATAAATATGAGGTAATTTAGGCGAGGTAATTATAGCATTCGCATTTGCCGTTAATTCATCAAGGGTAATGTTTTCACTCATCTCATCTGATTGATAATAAGACACCGAAATAGTTTCAGCTATCACACTGTCGTCAATCATACCTTCATCATCAATGGCGTTGATGGTGATCTCTGCATTATTTTGCGCTTCGGTGAACGTAGAGTCGGTTTTTACATTCACCAATAATTCACCTGATGTACCTACTTTAGTTAGGGTAAGCCAGTCAACATCGCTGCTTGCCTGCCAATTAATGGCTGTTGGGCTATTTGAATTGATAATTAATGATTTCGATGTTGCGCTAATATTCTTAAGTTTGCTTAATGATACGCTCGCTTGGTTACTGAAAAGATAATGTCTGTCTAGCCCTAACTCTACCGATATTTGTTTGCTATCACCTGTGGTTGTTTCGGTTAAGGTGATGTTAGCTTGGTAAAGTTGTGCATTGTTAAAGTCGGTAATATTTGGCGTTACCACGATGACACCATCGCCAGTACCTTCCGTGACGTCTAATGTCAGCCAATCAACATCAGCTTCTGCTGTCCACTCATTTGATTCGCTAGCAATTGAAAGTGATAGTGGTGCTATTGTTGTATCACCTAACGTTCCGCGAAAGCTTAACTGTTCGCTATCAGTGATCAATTGCCACACTAATAATGATACGTCTATATCATGATGTACCAAATTAACCTTATCAACATCACCCGTAGATAACCTAAGGGTAGTCGCATAAAGGTTGGGAATTATGTTTTCGGCATTTTCAACATCGATATATAAAGTTGCTGAAGTTGCTGTCACGTTTTCTGTTCTAAAACTTAACCAAGAAGCGGGTACAGCATCAGGAGCAAAGCCGACTAATAAACCGTTTCCTTCAAAAGTAATATCAACTTTATAGGTGTCGTCAGAAACTTGTAAAAATTCATTGGCGAAACTAACCACTGAAGTATCAACTGAAATGGCATACTTTGGAGATTTATCACTAGAGCCACCACAGGCTTGCAGCACAGTTGCTAAAGTGAAAAATAAAGTTATACGAATTAAATTGTATAGATGTTCCTTCATACATTTCCCTATTGTTGTTAACAGCTTATCGGGTATCATTTTCTAATATTTTGCGCGATTCTTTCGCTAATGTAAAAACTTATCATAATTTATTCATCAAATATGATTTTTTCTTGCGTTGTGGGTAGAATAGTTAGAGGTTTTGCACTAAATTGGTCGACCTTGTTGATTAAGCGCACAATAATTAGAAAACTTTGAACAAAGCCATTTTACATAAAGGAATAGACTTACTTTCTAGGCGAGAGCATTCTGAACTTGAACTACGAAATAAATTACGACTTCGTGACTTTCAAGACAGTGAAATCACGCCAGTAATTGATTTTCTGGTGGAAAATGATTATTTGAATGAAGCTAGGTTTGCAGACAGTGTTTATCGCACTCGGCTAAATAAAGGCTATGGTAAACGCTTTATTGAAAATGAACTGGCGCAAAAAGGGGTAAGTTCAACTGATATTAACGCGGCTGCCCAAGCGCTAAACATAAATTGGTATCATCAAGTAGAAGTGGCTTATAAAAAACGCTTTGACCATGCGCCAATTACTGAACAAAAAGAGAAAGCAAAACGGATTAGGTTTTTGCAATACCGTGGTTTTTCAATCGATGAAATTTTCACGGTAATAAATGAAGAAGAACATAATAACGGTTAACTAATTATTATTTGATAAATATTAGTTAATTGACTTAACAGATTTAATTTTAAATATTTGGATATCCCTATGATCAAAACCAGTGCCGATTTAAGAAAAGCATTCTTAGATTTTTTTGCATCAAAGCAACATCAAATTGTCTCTAGTAGTTCGCTTGTTCCTGGAAACGATGCCACGTTGCTATTTACCAATGCCGGTATGGTGCAATTTAAAGATGTATTTTTGGGCGCTGATAAACGTAGTTATACGCGAGCAACGTCTTCACAACGCTGTGTTCGAGCCGGTGGTAAACACAATGATTTAGAAAACGTGGGTTACACTGCTCGTCATCATACTTTTTTCGAAATGTTAGGTAACTTTAGCTTTGGTGATTATTTCAAAGAAGAAGCGATAACTTTTGCTTGGGAATTTTTAACTAAAGTATTAAATCTACCTGAAGAAAAGTTGTTGGTAACTATTTACGAAACTGATGAAGAAGCTTTTCAGTTTTGGGCGAATAAAATTGGTGTTCCTGTAGAAAAAATTATACGTATTGGTGATAAGTCGCCTGATAAAAAATATGAGTCTGATAACTTTTGGTCGATGGGCGATACAGGACCTTGTGGCCCGTGTAGCGAGATCTTCTATGATCATGGCGAACATATTTGGGGTGGTCCTCCAGGATCTCCAGAAGAAGACGGCGATCGTTTTATTGAAATTTGGAACATCGTTTTCATGCAGTTTAACCGTCAAGCTAGCGGTGAAATGAGCCCATTACCTAAACCTTCTGTTGATACAGGCATGGGACTAGAGCGTATTGCGGCAATTTTACAAGGCGTTCATAGCAACTACGAAATTGATATCTTTCAAGCATTAATTAAAGACACTGCTAAATTATTAGCTTGCGATGATCTTGAACATAAATCATTACGAGTTATTGCGGATCATATTCGTTCATGTAGCTTTTTAATTGTTGATGGCGTAATGCCAGCAGGTGATGGCAGAGGTTATGTATTACGACGTATTATTCGTCGAGCAGTAAGACATGGTCATAAACTTGAAGCTAAATCACATTTCTTTTATCGCTTAGTTTCTTCATTAATAGAACAAATGGGCGATGCTTATCCTGAACTTGTTGCACAACAACACATTATTGAAAAGATCCTTCGTATTGAAGAAGAACAGTTTGAAAAAACGCTAGATAGAGGAATGGCGTTACTTGAAGATATTTTAACGGATTTAGATGGTGACACCATCAGTGGCGAAGATGTCTTTAAACTGTACGACACTTATGGTTTTCCGGCCGATTTAACCGCCGATATCGCTCGTGAACGTGATTTAAAAATTGATGAACATGGTTTCGATGTTGCGATGAAACAGCAACGTGAACGAGCTCAACAAGCGAGTCAGTTTGGGACCGATTACAATGAGCAATTAAAATCGGATAAATATACCTCTTTTAAAGGCTATACCAATGCTTCATATTCTGCGACCGTGATTGAACTCTTTGATAATGAAGGTAGTGTAAATGTACTGGAAGCGGGTACGCCAGGGATTGTTGTGTTAGATAATACCCCTTTCTATGCAGAGTCAGGCGGCCAAGTTGGCGATAGTGGTTTAATTATTACCGAGCAAGGCGCTTTTGAAGTAACTGATACAGTAAAAGTAGGCAATGCTTTTGCGCATCGAGGTATTGCTAAAGCTCAAATTCAGTTAAATGCTCGCGTTAATGCAGAGATTGATACTGCTCGCCGAGCAGCAATCGTTAAAAATCATACTGCTACGCATATATTGCATGCAGCGTTAAGAAAAGTATTAGGTGATCACGTCACGCAAAAAGGTTCGCTATGTGATGCTGAAAAGCTACGTTTTGATTTTGCTCATTTTGAAGCTGTAACGCCAACCGAATTGAATGAAGTGGAACGTTTAGTTAACCAAGAAATACGTCAAAACCATGCGCGTGATACACAATTGATGCAAATCGACGAAGCGAAAGAAAAAGGTGCGATGGCACTGTTTGGTGAAAAATATGACGATGAAGTAAGGGTGGTGACTTTAGGTGATTTTTCTACAGAACTTTGTGGCGGTGTTCACGTTAATAGAACCGGTGACATTGGTCTGGTAAAATTAGTTTCAGAATCAGGTATTGCAGCAGGCGTTCGTCGTATTGAAGCGGTTTCAGGCGAAGGAGCATTGGCTTATATTGATCAACAAGCTAATACACTGGCATCCATTGCAGGGTTAGTTAAATCTGATGTTGCGGGATCTGTTGAAAAAGTAGAACAAGTGTTAAGTAAAAATAAACAACTTGAGCGTGATATCGCTGCATTAAAACAGCAGTTAGCTGCCCAAGCAGGATCTGATTTAATTAATCAAGTTATTGAGATTAATGGTGTTAAAGCTTTAATTGCTGAACTTGATGGCGTTGCCTCGAAAGATTTACGCGGTATGCTCGATGAACTTAAAGTAAAAATTGGCTCGGGTATTATTATGCTTGCAACAGCCAATGATGGTAAAGTTGGCTTAATAGCGGGTGTTACCAAAGACTTAACCGGAAAAGTTAAAGCTGGCGAGTTAGTAAACATGGTCGCTCAGCAAGTAGGTGGTAAAGGCGGTGGTCGTCCTGATATGGCACAAGCAGGTGGTAGCCAACCTGAGAACATTGCTCAAGCCCTTGCTTCGGTAAATGACTGGTTGTCAGATAAATTAAGTTAATGACAGTACGGGTTATTTATCCATAGAAAAAGGAAACGAGTTTCGTTTCCTTTTTTATTGCCTGAAAGTTAAAACTTAAAGTAGCGAACTTCATTTTATTTGTGAAGAGTTGTTAATACTTCGTTAATAGTCATTTATTGTTTCATTAATAGTTACATTTAATTGTAAAAAAAGACCTTTTTAACTGTACCATCCCAATAACCTTGCTAAAATAAAAGTAATTGGTGTGAAATTAATTGATTGGTAGACAGAAAATACTAGCGTTTTGTTTATTTATTTAATTGATGTATCGGTTATTTTGTTGGTTTATAAATTAAACTTATTCTTAGTAACTATCGTGCTAAATACCAGTTGTTATACTAAATTTATTACTAGCTTATATTTTTAGTAGATCCCGTATACAAACATAAAGGAAATGAAGAATGTTAATATTAACGCGTCGAGTTGGAGAAACTTTGATGATCGGTGACGATGTTACTGTCACTGTCTTGGGTGTTAAAGGTAATCAAGTTCGCATAGGTGTTAATGCACCAAAAGAAGTCTCAGTACATCGAGAAGAAATTTATATGCGAATTCAGTCAGAAAAAGGGGATAACGAAGCTTCTGGCAATAAGTTCTAAAATAACGCATTCAATAAAAAAGTCGGCAATAGCCGACTTTTTTATATGTTTGAGAAAATAACATAACAGTAATGGTGATGAAAATAGCAAAAAAATGGCTGATTTATAGTCTTGTTGGCTGATTTCTCAGCAAACAAAAATAAAAGCTAAAAAATCGTTTGACTTATTTTTAAGATCCATTAATATTCGCACCCACTGGTGAGCTGGCCGAGTGGCTGAAGGCGCTCCCCTGCTAAGGGAGTATCGGCGTTAAACCCGATCGAGAGTTCGAATCTCTCGCTCACCGCCATCTTTTATCTAGATGTAAAATTGATTATGCGAACGTATAGATTAGTTGGATAGACTTATCTTGTGTTAGCAGCTACGAACATAGTTCGTCATCTTTAAACTCAGATGTAAAACATAGTATATTGCGGACGTATAGATTAGTTGGATAGACTTATCTTGTGTTAGCAGCTACGAACATAGTTCGTCATCTTTAGACTAAGATGTAAAACATAGTATATTGCGGACGCGTAGCTCAGCTGGATAGAGTACCTGGCTACGAACCAGGCGGTCGCAGGTTCGACTCCTGCCGCGTCCGCCACTTTTCTTTTTTAGTAAAGTGGTAAATATAAGTAGTACAGCTAGTATTAAAGCTGATAAAATAAATGCTATCCTGAACTCGGATATAAAAGAAATGTTACCGCGGACGCGTAGCTCAGCTGGATAGAGTACCTGGCTACGAACCAGGCGGTCGCAGGTTCGACTCCTGCCGCGTCCGC